>NZ_PZKC01000040.1 GCF_003034845.1 Pseudothauera lacus
CGCGGATGTCGGCAAGGTCCTGCATGGCGGGCGGTTCCGGGGGGCGGGGCGGTGGAGGCGGCTCCTGGCAGGCGGCCAGCAAACAGACTCCGATGAGCACCACGCCGGCCGCCCGCACGCCGCTCAGTCCGACTGTCCGGCGGGTCGGCCGGTGCGCGGGTCGAGCCCCTTGGTGCGGGCCATGTCATCGATCACTGCGGCTTCGGGCAGTGGTGGGGGGACGTTGGCGTCGAACTCGACCTTCCAGCGCAGGGTGCCATCCCAGGGCGGCAGGGGCGCGGGGGGCAGTGGCACGATGTCGTCGACATCGGGCACCTTGGGGTCGAGGTAGGAGTAGTCGGAGAGGAAACGCTGGATGAGGCCGTAGCGGCGCACGCGCTCGGGGTCCTTTTGCTGGGCAAGGTAGTCGAGCTGATTGTCAGGGGTGGGGCCATCGAACCCATCCAGAAGAGCGAGTGCGGCTGTGGGATTTCCTCCTTTGACCCCCCACTGAAAAGCCTGTAGGGCCTCAGGATAGCGCTGGTTGTTCTTCAAGCGAATCCCTAGCATCTGCCCCGCCTTGCCGTGACCCTGGTCGGCAGCACATCGCCACATATCAAGTCCGATGGGAACGATGTCATCGCTGACCTTGCGACGGTCG
>NZ_PZKC01000041.1 GCF_003034845.1 Pseudothauera lacus
CCGCACCGGGCGGTTGGAATAGTTGAGGTCGGCATGCAGGGACGAATCCCTTAGCACCGCCTGAAGCTGCTGGTCTCTGATCCGCCGGATTTGGTTCCTCGCTGCCGGAGTGTTTGGGGCTTCACCCTATTCACCGTATCGGCGAGCTTCGCGTTTGCGAACATCTGAGACCGTCCATCTCCGAGAACCACAGGACATCTTCTCCTATTCCTTTGGCCCTTCGCTCCCTACTGGCAGCTACTATGGCCGCTGCTGACTCCTCGCTCCGTGCCTCCACGTCGGCCTTTCAGCCATAAGGCGAGGTCTCCCCAGGTAAGAACGCGATCCTTCCCCGCACGACCGCCGGATTTACGCTACCTCGCTTTGACCACGAGAGCTTTGCGGTTCGTTGCCCGCTCGCCCTGCTCGGCATCGCCTCGTATCCGGTTCTTGTTCATCGGCCCGCGGTTTCGCTCCACGCTTCCTCCCCACACTCGGTCACCCTCATGCAGTTGCGCTTCGCTTCATTTGCCGTGGTCAGCTTATGGGAGGACTTCCACCTCCAAAATCGCGCCCATGCTGGGCGCACAACG
>NZ_PZKC01000005.1 GCF_003034845.1 Pseudothauera lacus
TAGCGCGCGAAGCCGCCGTCGGCGTCCAGGCGCCAGGCTTCGCGCACCAGGGCGCTGCGCCGGCTGCGCTGGCCGTCGGCCTGCGCGGTCCACAGCACGGCGCGGGCGCCGAGAAAGGACTTGAGGGGAATGAAGGCGTCCGGCGAGAGGACGTCGACGACCAGCTCCATGCCCTCGTCGAGGGCTTCCACCCCCCACCACGCTTCGACCAGCACGGTGGCCTGCGGCGCCGACAGTTCCAGTTCGTAGAGGCGGCTGGAAGCGGTAAACAGGGAATGCATGGGCGGCGGGAGGGGCAGGATAATGTCAAGTGAGTGAAATCATAATGCAGGATATGAAGATGTCAAAGTGCGCGGGCAATAACGGCACTGCCTCCTGTTGCGAACACGTCGCGGCGCAAAGCCTGAGGGCACCTTGCTGAGCTGAGCGTTTCCCTCGGGCGCTCTCAAGAAGCAGCGTTCGATTGTCATGGCCCGGAAGGTCCCACTTCCGTTCAAGCCTGTCGAAGGGCGATTTGGCAGTGCTGACAATCGGGCTTCGACTGGGCTCAGCCCGAACGGTGGGGAGTGAATCAGTGCTTCCCCAGGAATGCAGAAGGGCGAGCCCACGGGCTCGCCCTTCTGCATCTGGCGGGACTGGATCAGCCTTCGCCGCCGGTGAGGCGGACGAACTTCTCCATCAGCTGTTCGCGGGTTTCCTGGTGATCGGGATTCAGCGGGATACAGTCAACCGGGCAGACCTGCTGGCACTGGGGTTCGTCGAAGTGACCGACGCACTCGGTGCACTTGTCGGGGTCGATCTCGTAGATTTCGTCCCCCTGATAGATTGCGCCGTTGGGGCACTCAGGTTCGCAGACATCACAGTTGATGCACTCGTCGGTGATCATCAAGGCCATTTCGTACTACCTCTCTATTGCAGTGGGTTTACCTTCTGGCGCAGCCGTGCGTTGACCGCGGGCTGCACAAACTTGCTGACATCGCCCCCCAACCTGGCGATCTCGCGCACCATGGTGGCGGAGATGAACATGTACTCGTCCGCAGGCGTGAGGAAGACCGTCTCCACGTCCGGGAAGAGCTTGCGGTTCATGCCCGCCATCTGGAACTCATACTCGAAGTCCGACACCGCGCGCAGACCGCGCAGGATCAGCCGGGCCTTCTGCGCACGCAGGAAGTCCATCAGCAGACCGTCGAACCCCACGACCGTGACGTTGGGAAACTGCGCCAGTACCTCGCTGGCCAGTTCCACCCGTTCTTCAAGGGTGAAGATCGGCGCCTTGCCGGCGCTCTGAGCCACCGCCACGATCACCTGGTCGAACAGCAAGGCCGCTCGCCGGACCAGGTCTTCGTGTCCGCGCGTGAGCGGATCGAAGGTGCCCGGATAGACCACCTTGCCGTCCCTCATTCCTGCCTCCCTTGCAAGAGATGAAAATGCACCTGTCCGGCCTTGCCGTGCTTGACCACGGACCAGCCGCCGAGCTTGGTCACCGGTGCTTCGGACTCGGCGTAGAGCCATCCGCCCGGCTTCAGCACCCCGGCCAGCAGGGGTGCAATGCGCTCCAGCCAGCCCTGGTTGTAGGGCGGGTCGAGGAACACGATGTCGAACTTGCGTGAAGCAGACTGGAGGAATTTTACCGCATCGCCGCGAACCAACTCCACCTGTGTGGCAGCAAGGTCTTTCGCCGCCTGCTGGAGGGTGGCGAAGGCGCGCGGGTCGCGCTCGACCAGGGTGACGTGGCGGGCGCCGCGCGAGGCCGCCTCGAAGCCGAGGATGCCGCTGCCGGCAAAGAGATCGAGGCAGTCGAGACCGTCGAGTTCCTGGCCCAGCCAGTTGAACAGGGTTTCGCGCACGCGGTCGGGGGTCGGACGGAGGCCGCTTGCTGCGGTGACCGTCAGCAGGCGCGAGCGCCACTGCCCGCCGACGATGCGCACACGGCTCAAGGGCGTGCCTCGTCGCCGTCGCCGCCGGCCACCACGGTGATCAGGTGTTCGCTGCGCACGCGGCGGGCGAAGGCGTCGCGCACCGCCTCGGCGCTGACCGCGGCGACATGGCCGGGGTAGGTGTCGAGCCAGTCGAGGGGCAGGCCGTAGAAGCCGATCATCGCCACGTGGTCGAGGATCTTGCGGTTGGAGTCGAGGCGCAGGCCGAAGCCGTTGATGATGTTGGCGCGGGCGGCCTCCATCTCCTCCTCGCTGGGGCCGTCTGCAATGAAGGCGGCGAGGGTGTCGTTGACCACCGCCAGGGCGTCTTCCACCTGGCCGCCGCGCGTCTGCAGGCCGATCTGGAAGGGGCCGGCGACCGCGCGCGGGGCAAAGTAGCTGAACACGCTGTAGGCAAAGCCGCGTTTCTCGCGCACCTCGCGGGTCAGGCGGGAGACGAAGCCGCCGCCGCCGAGGACGTAGTTGCCCACCAGCAGCGGGTAGTAGTCGGGGTCTTCGCGGCTCATCCCAGGCAGGCCGATGGCGACGTGGGCCTGCGCCGAGGGGTGGGCGATGCGCAGCGTCTGCCGCGCCGGCTGGACGGGCTGGGGCAGGGCGCTGGCAGGTTCGCCGGCGGGCAGCGCGGCAAGCAGGCGGGTGGCGATGTCCGCGGCCTGCGCACGGTCGACGTCGCCGACGATGGTTACTGTGGCGCGTGCGGCGGTGTAGTGGCGGCGGTGAAAGTCCGCCAGCTCGTCGCGGGTGATCGCCGCGAGGCTCTCCGGCGTGCCCTGCAGGCCATAGGGGTGGTCGCCGAACACCGCCGCGGTGAAGGCGCGTGCGGCGAGCACGTCGGGGCGGGTGAGGGCTTCGCGCAGGCCGGCGATGGCGCGTTCGCGCTCGCGTTCGAGCACTGCCGCGGGGAAGGCCGGACGGGCCAGCAGGGTGGCGGCCAGACCGACCGCGGCGTCGAGCTCCGCTGCCGATGACAGGCTGCGCAGCGCCAGGCTGGCGCGGTCGTCGTCGGTGCCGCCGCCGAACTGCGCGCCGAGGTCGGCGATGCGGTCGGCCACGGCCTGCTCGTCGAGCTCGGCGGTACCGGCGTCGAGCAGGCTGCGGGTGAAGCCGGCGAGGCCGGCGCGCGCGGGTGGGTCATAGGCGCCGCCGGCAGCGAAGTCGATCTGGATGTCGACCATCGGCAGGGCGCGGCTTTCGACGAAGAACACGCGCGCGCCACTGCCGTTCTGCCAGTGCTGGATGTCGATGCCGGCGTGCGCGGGGGCGCTGGCGACGGCCATGGCGGCCGCGGCGCACAGCAGCGGGCGGGTGAGGGTGTGGATCAGGTTCGTGGTCATGGCGGGGCGGCAGCTTCAGTGGCGAAGGCCCGGCAGCGCGCGCTGCGGGCGTTGTTCCATGGGCAGGGGGCGCAGGCGCGCGGTGCTCTGCGTGCGTGCGCTGAAGACGCGCCGGGCAACCTCCTGCACTTCCTCGGCGGTGACGCTGCGCAGGCCTTCGAGCAGGGTCTCGTCGTCGCGCCAGGACAGTCCTGCGGCTTCGAGGAAACCGATTTCCATGGCCTGGCCCATCAGCGAATCGCGCTTGTATACCTGCGCGGCCACCGCCTGCGCCTTGACGCGGCGCAATTCGTCGGCGCTGACCCCGTGTTCGGCGATGCGGGCGATCTCCTCGAGCAGGGCCGCTTCCAGTTCGGCCTTCTGGTGGCCGGGGGCGGGCGCGCCGTCGAGGTAGAACAGCGCCGGGCCGCGTCCGCTGCCGCCGTAACCGGCCGAGGCGCTCACCGCCAGGCGGCGTTCGCGCACCAGCGTGCGCGGCAGGCGGGCGCCGTCGTAGCCGGCGAGGATGGCGGCGAGGACATCGAGGGCGTAGGCCTCGCGGTCGGCGGCGGGGTCGCGCAGCGCCGGGGCGTGCCAGGCCATCGCCACATAGGGCAGTTCCGCCGGCGCTTCCACCATGGTGTGGCGGGGGCCGCGTTGCGCCGGTTCGCTGGCGATGCGCCGCGCCGGCAGTTCGCGCGCGGGGATGGGGCCGTAGTGCTGGCGCGCGAGCTCGAACACCGCCTGGTGGTCGACGTCGCCCACCACCACCAGCCAGGCATTGTTGGGGGCGTACCAGTCACGGTACCAGGCGCGCGCATCGTCTGCCTGCATGGTCTTGAGGTCGGGCATCCAGCCGATTACCGGGCGGCGGTAAGGGTGGGACTGGAAGGCGGTGGCCATCAGCTGTTCGAATACCAGTGCGCGCGGGCGGTCGTCGGTGCGCAGGCGACGCTCCTCCTTGACCACCTCGATCTCGCGGGCGAACTCGTCGTCGGTGATCACCAGGTTCACCATGCGGTCGGCCTCCAGCGCCATCATGGTGCCCAGCTGGCTTGGCGGCACCTGCTGGAAGTAGGCGGTGTAGTCGCGGCTGGTGAAGGCGTTGTCGCGCCCGCCGACGGCGGCGACGCGTTTGTTGAACTCTCCGGGGCCGACCTCGCGGGTGCCCTTGAACATCATGTGCTCGAGGACGTGGGCAACGCCGGAGACGCCGTCGGGTTCGTCCATCGAGCCGGCGCGGTACCACAGCATGTGCACCACCGAGGGCGCGCGCCGGTCCTCCTTGACGATCACCTTGAGGCCGTTGTCGAGCACGGTTTCAAACGGGTTGGCGCTGGCCGCGGCGCTCACCAGGGTGAGCAGCGCACACAGCGAGAGAAGGCGTGGTCGAAACATGGGGATGTCCTGCATCTGATAGAATTCGCGCGGTTGCGCCTGCCCGTGAGGCAGGGCGCTGCGGTCCGGCGACGCATGATAGCCTCATTGACGCACAGGCGCGCGCCGGCCCCCGAAACGCCCCATCTGACCCGAGTGCCCATGTTTGGTTTCCTGAAGAAGTCCGCCCCCTCCGAAAGCGCCACGCCGCAGGCCGATGCCGTTGCGCCCGACGGCGCGGCGCGCCCGTCCTGGGGAGAGCGTCTGAAGGCGGGGCTGTCGCGCACCCGCCAGCAGCTCGGCGGCGGGCTGGCCAGCCTGTTCGGCCGCCGCAGGATCGATGAGGAGCTGCTCGAAGAGCTCGAATCCACCCTGCTGATGGCCGATTGTGGTGTCGATGCCACCACCCACCTGATCGACGAACTGCGCCGGCGCTGGAAGCGCGACAAGCTGGAGACCGCCGACCAGCTCCAGGGCGCGCTCGCCGATGCCCTGCACGAGATCGTCGCGCCGCTGGAGGCGCCGCTGCAGGTCGATGGCCACCATCCCTTCATCATCATGATCGCGGGGGTCAACGGCGCCGGCAAGACTACCTCCATCGGCAAGCTGGCGAAGTATTTCCAGGCTCAGGGCAAGAGCGTGCTGCTCGCTGCCGGCGACACCTTCCGCGCCGCGGCGCGCGAGCAGCTGATGACCTGGGGCGAGCGCAACAACGTCACTGTCATCGCCCAGGATGGCGGCGATGCGGCTGCGGTGATCTTCGATGCCATCAATGCCGCGCGTGCGCGCGGCATTGATGTGGTGCTCGCCGATACCGCCGGACGGCTGCCGACGCAGCTGCACCTGATGGAAGAGATCGCCAAGGTGCGCCGGGTGATCGCCAAGGCGGAACCCAGCGGCCCGCATGAAGCGATCCTCGTGCTCGATGCCAACATCGGCCAGAACGCGCTCGCCCAGGTAAAGGCCTTCGACGCCGCCATCGGTGTCACCGGGCTGGTGCTGACCAAGCTCGACGGCACCGCCAAGGGCGGCGTGGTGGCGGCCATCGCCCGCCAGTGCCCGAAGCCGCTGCGCTTCATCGGCGTCGGCGAAGGCATCGACGACCTGCAGCCCTTCCGCGCCCGCGAGTTCGTCGATGCGCTGTTCGCCACGCCGTCCGGCAGCGCAGGCGACGACAACGCATGATCACTTTCGAGGCCGTCGCCAAGCGCTATGCCGGTGGCTACACCGCCCTGGCCGGCGTCAGCTTCGAGATCCGCCACGGCGAGCTGGTGGTGCTGTCGGGCCACTCCGGGGCCGGCAAGAGCACCTTGCTGAAGCTCATCCCGGTGATCGAGCGGCCCACTGCCGGGCGCGTGCTGATCAACGGCCAGGAAGTTTCGGCGATGGCCCGCCGGGCGATTCCCTACCTGCGCCGCAACATCGGCCTGGTGCTGCAGGAGTCGCGCCTGCTCTACGACCGCAGCGTCTTCGACAACGTCATGCTGCCGCTGGTGATCACCGGCCATCCGCCGCGCGATGCGGCCAAGCGTGTTGCCGCTGCACTCGAACGCGTCGGCCTGGGCGGGCGCGAGCGCGAGATGCCCGCCGGGCTGTCGGGGGGGGAGCAGCAGCGCGTGGCGATCGCCAGGGCGATCGTCAACCGCCCCTCGATCCTCATCGCCGACGAACCGACCGCCCATCTCGATCCGGCCTACGCCCACGACATCGCCGATCTATTCCGCTCCTTCAACAGCGCCGGGGTCACCGTGGTGATCTCCACCCACGACGCCTCGCTGTTCGCCGCCAGCCAGCCGCGCCGGCTGGTGCTGCACAAGGGCCTGCTGGTGGAGGGCGGCGAATGACCAACTGGTTCTACCTGCACTGGCGCGCCTTTGCCCAGGCGTGCTCGCGCCTGCTTGCGCAACCCCTGAGCACGGCACTGTCGGCGCTGGTGGTGGGCATTGCGCTGTCGCTGCCGGCCGGCGGCTACCTGGTCCTCGACAACATCGCCGGGCTTGCCCGCGGGGTTTCCGGGGCGCCCGAGATCAGCGTCTTCATGGCCCCCGAAGCCGCCGCCGCGCAGGTGCGCGCGGTGCGCCAGAAACTCGACGCCGATGTGCGCGTCGCCCGCCACCGTTTCGTGCCCCGCGACGAGGCCCTCGCCCAGCTCGAGCGCGCCGGCCTTGGCGACGTCCTCGGCGGGCTGGCGAGCAACCCGCTGCCCGATGCCTTCATCGTCGTCCCGCTCGGCGAGGATCCCGAACTCTTCGATGCCCTTGCCGGTGAGCTGCGCGCACTGTCCGGGGTGGCGCACGTGCAGCTCGACTCCGAGTGGGTGAAGCGCCTGCACGCCCTGCTCGGGCTGGGCAAGACCGCCGTGCTGGTGCTCGCCGCCCTGCTCGGCGTGGCGCTGGTGATCGTCACCTTCAACACCATCCGCCTGCAGATCCTCACTCAGCGCGCGGAGATCGAAGTCTCCCGCCTGCTTGGCGCCACCGATCTCTTCATCTGCCGCCCGTTCTACTGGTTCGGCTGTCTGCAGGGCCTGCTCGGCGGGCTGGTGGCGCTGGGCACGGTGTGGGCCGTGGTGCAGGCGCTGCGCGCGCCGGTGCAGGGGCTGGCGGAGACCTACGGCACGGTGTTCGTGCTCAGCGGCCCGCAGGCCCCCGAAGCAGCCGCCATCCTCGGCTTTGCCGCGGTGCTGGGCTGGATGGGCAGCGCCATCTCGGTGCGCCGCCACCTCGCCGGCGACCGCCCGGGCTGATCAGCGCGCGCGTCCCCGATCCTCGCCCGGGCCGCCGCGCAGCGCGGCGATCTCGCTGCGCAGGGCGCGCAGCTCGTGCATCAGTTCGTCGTGATCGTCGCTCACCAGGGCGCGGGTCTGATCCTGCTCCTTGTGCTCGACCACGGTCATCGCATCGACGACGATGGCGATGAAGAGGTTGAGCACGGCAAAGGTGGTGAGCAGGATGAAGACGATGAAGAACAGCCAGGCCAGCGGATAGACCTCCATCACCGGGCGCACGATGCCCATCGACCACGATTCCAGGGTCATTACCTGGAAGAGCGTGTAGAAGGACGCGCCGATGCTGCCGAACCACTCCGGGAAGGCTTCGCCGAACAGCTTGGTGCTCATCACCGCGGCGACGTAGAACACCAGCATCAGCAGGGTCAGCACCGAGGTCATGCCGGGGATGGCCTTCAGCAGGGCATTGACCACCTTGCGCATCGACGGCACCACCGACACCAGACGCAAGGCGCGCAGGATGCGCAGCGCGCGCAGCACCGCGACGCCTTCGCCGGTGGGGGCGAGGGTGACGCCGACGACGAGGAAGTCGAAGACGTTCCAGCCGTCGCGGAAGAAGTTCTGCCGGTACACCAGTAGCTTGAGGACGATCTCGATCACGAAGATGCTCAGCGCGATGCGGTCGAGCAGGTAAAGCACGCCGCCGGCTGTGGCCATCGCCGAAGTGGAGGTCTCCAGCCCCAGGGTGACCGCGTTGATGATGATCACGGCGATGATGAAGCGCTGGAATGTGTTTGATTCGACGAGTGATTTGAGTGCTTGCATGATCCTGGCAAAAGCGTGGTGTATATTGAACTGCGACTTCGAGCGGCATACCGTGGGCACGGTTCCGTAGCCGCGGCGAAGTTGTCGCGATTGGAATTGTTAATCGATAGTATCTCTACAATCAATTAGAGCAATATTTTGCCTTGTCGTAAGATTCATCCCATCGAGTTTCCATCAACCCACTGAGGACCAGCAAATGGCGTCTATCATCAATACCGAAGTCAAGCCTTTCAACGCTACCGCTTTCCACAACGGCAAGTTCGTTCCGGTTTCCAGCGAAGACCTCAAGGGCAAGTGGTCCGTGGTGTTCTTCTATCCGGCCGACTTCACCTTCGTGTGCCCGACCGAACTGGGCGACCTGGCCGACAACTACGCTGAATTCCAGAAGCTGGGCGTGGAGATCTACGCCGTGTCCACCGACACCCACTTCACCCACAAGGCCTGGCACGACACCTCCGAGACCATCAAGAAGATCCAGTTCCCGATGATCGGCGACCCCACCGGCGTCATCACCCGCAACTTCGACGTCATGATCGAGGCTGCCGGTCTGGCCGAGCGTGGCACCTTCGTGATCGATCCGGAAGGCAAGATCCAGATCGTCGAGATCAACGCTGGCGGTATCGGCCGCGATGCCCTGGAACTGCTGCGCAAGGTCAAGGCTGCCCAGTACGTCGCCACCCACCCGGGTGAAGTGTGCCCGGCGAAGTGGAAGGAAGGCGACGCCACCCTGGCCCCGTCGCTGGACCTGGTCGGCAAGATCTGATCTATTTGGCATCAGCCGCACTGACATCGCAGCGGGCGCCTGGCGTCCGCCGCGATGTGCAGACCCAGCCGGCACTGCCGGCTGTTTTTTTGCCTGAATAACCACGACGGGACCCATGTCATGCTCGACGCCAACATCAAGACCCAACTGAAAGCCTATCTGGAGAAAGTCACTCAGCCGCTCGAGATCACGGCCTCGCTGGATGACAGTGACAAGTCTCGGGAAATGCTGGCGATGCTCGAAGACATCGCCGAGCAGTCCAGCAAGATCACCCTCATCGAGCGCCGCGATGACGACGAGCGCAAGCCCTCCTTCCGCATCAACCGCAAGGGCGCCGACGTCGGCGTGCATTTTGCCGGCCTGCCGATGGGGCACGAATTCACCTCGCTGATCCTCGCCCTGCTGCAGGTCGGCGGCCACCCGCCGAAGGTCGATGCCGAGACCATCGAGCAGATCCGCAACCTCGACGGCGAGTTCGTCTTCGAGACCTATGTCTCGCTGTCCTGCCACAACTGCCCGGACGTGGTGCAGGCCCTCAACCTGATGGCGGCGCTCAATCCGCGCGTGCGGCACACCATGGTGGACGGCGCGCTCTTTCAGGGCGAAGTCGAGGCGCGCAAGATCATGGCCGTGCCGACGGTCTTCCTCAACGGCGAAGAGTTCGGCCAGGGGCGCATGGAACTGGCGGAAATTCTCGCCAAGGTCGACACCGGCGCGGTCAGGCGCGCGGCCGAGAAGATCGCCGCCAAGGATAGCTTCGACGTGCTCGTCGTCGGCGGCGGGCCGGCCGGCGCCGCGGCGGCGATTTACGCTGCGCGCAAGGGCATCCGCACCGGCGTGCTTGCCGAACGCTTCGGTGGCCAGGTGATGGACACGCTGGCGATCGAGAACTTCATCTCGGTGAAGGAGACCGAAGGGCCCAAGCTCGCCATGGCGCTCGAAGAACACGTCAAGCAGTACGAGGTGGATGTGATGAACCTGCAGCGCGCGGTGAAGCTGGTGCCGGGCGAACTGCATGAAGTGCAGCTGGAGAACGGCGCCGCGCTGCGCGCCAAGACCGTCATCCTGGCCACCGGCGCACGCTGGCGCGAGATGAACGTGCCGGGCGAGAAGGAATTCCGCGGCAAGGGCGTGGCCTACTGCCCGCACTGCGACGGCCCGCTGTTCAAGGGCAAGCGCGTTGCGGTGATCGGCGGTGGCAACTCCGGCATCGAGGCGGCCATCGATCTGGCCGGCATCGTCGCCCACGTCACCGTGCTGGAATTTGCCGATACCCTGCGCGCCGACGCCGTGCTGCAGAAGAAGCTCGCCAGCCTGCCCAATGTGACGCTGATCAAGAACGCCCAGACCACCGAGGTGACCGGCGGCGAGAAGGTCAACGGCCTGCTCTACAAGGACCGCGTCAGCGGCGAGGAAAAGCGCATCGAGCTCGAAGGCATCTTCGTGCAGATCGGCCTGCTGCCCAACACCGATTTCCTCAAGGGTACGGTGGAGCTGTCGCGCTTCGGCGAGATCATCGTCGATGCCAAGGGTCAGACCAACGTCCCCGGCGTGTTTGCTGCCGGTGACTGCACCACGGTGCCCTACAAGCAGATCATCATTGCCATGGGCGAAGGGGCCAAGGCCTCGCTGTCGGCCTTCGATCACCTGATCCGCAGCAGCGCGCCCGCCTGAGTGGCGCCTGCCCGCACGCAACACGGCCCGCGGCGTCATCGCCTGCGGGCCGTGCTGTTTTATACTGCGCCAGATGATCCACGTCGCCGTGCGTCCGTTTGCCTTGCTGGCAGCCCTCGTCCTTGCCCTGGGCGGATGTGCCATCGGTGAGGCGCCGGAAGACGTCGCCCTCGCCGAACTGGCCGCCCAGCCCGCCCTCTACGACGGCCGTGTGCTGCGTCTGCGCGGACTCGTGCGCAGTTTCGATGCCCCGCGCCACTACTGGCTGGAGGACGAGTACGTGAACCGGGTGGGCCTGCACCCGGCCGAACTCATTGCCCCCCACCTCGACCGCCGCATTGCGGTCGTCGGGCGCTACAGCTTTTCCCGCGAGCGCGGCCGTCAGCTGCAGATCATCCGCATCGAAGCCTACGATCCGCCGCGCTGAGCGCGCGGCGCTCAATGTTCCTGCCGCCCTGGCGGCACTCATCGCACTGGAGTTGCACCGTGTTCCGCTGGTTCGAAGACCGCGTCGATCCGTATCCCGAGGGGGCGCCGCAAGCGCCCCCGCGTGGTTTCTTCGCCTTCCTGTGGGCGGGTACCGAGGGCATGCGCCCCTTCATCGCCGGCATGACCCTGCTCACCGCCACCATCGGCGTCTTCGAGGCGCTGCTGTTCGCCATGCTCGGGCGGGTGGTGGACTGGCTCGGTGCGGCCGACCCGGCGACGCTGTGGAGCGCGCACGGTGGCAAGCTGCTGCTGCTGTCGGCCATCATCCTCGGCAGCATCGCGCTGGTGGCGCTGCAGACCATGCTCAAGCACCAGGCGCTGGCGGGCAACTTCCCGATGCGCCTGCGCTGGAACTACCACCGCCTGCTGCTCAGCCAGAGCATGAGCTTCTTCCAGGACGAGTTCGCCGGGCGGGTCTCCGCCAAGGTCATGCAGACCGCGCTGGCAGTGCGCGACACCTGCCTGATCATGACCGACATCCTGGTGTTCGTGATCATCTACTTCATCACCATGGTGGTGGTGGTTGGCGGCTTCGACCTCTGGCTGCTGCTGCCCTTCCTCGGCTGGCTGGCGCTCTACGTTGCCGCGCTGCGCTGGTTCGTGCCGCGCCTGTCGAAGATCTCGCGTGCCCAGGCCGATGCGCGCGCGCTGATGGTCGGGCGCATCACCGATGCCTATACCAATATCGCCACGGTGAAGCTGTTCTCCCACGCCGGTCGCGAGGCCGGCTACGCGCGCTCGGCGATGAAGGAGTTCATGCACACCGTACACGGGCAGATGCGCCTGGTTAGCGGCATCGAGATCGTCAACCACACCCTCTCCATGCTGCTCATCCTGTCCACCGCCGGCGTCACCCTGTGGCTGTGGACGCGCGGCGAGGTGGGGGTGGGCGCGATGGCCGCCGCCACCGCGATGGCGCTGCGCCTCAACGGCATGTCGCACTGGGTGATGTGGGAGATGGCCTCGCTGTTCGAGAATGTCGGTACCGTGCAGGACGGCATCAACACCCTGTCGCGTCCGCACGCGGTGGTCGACCGGCCGGATGCCCGGCCGCTGCAGGTGAGCCGCGGCGAAGTGAGCTTCGAAGGGGTCGATTTTGCCTATGGCGCCACCGGCGAAGAGGCGCGGCGGGTGATCAAGGACTTCTCGCTGGTCATCCGCCCGGGCGAGAAGATCGGCCTGGTCGGGCGTTCAGGTGCCGGCAAGTCCACCTTGGTGAACCTGCTGCTGCGCTTTCACGACCTGGAGGGTGGGCGCATCCTGGTGGATGGCCAGGACATCGCCGGCGTCACCCAGGAAAGTCTGCGCGCGGCCATCGGCATGGTCACCCAGGACACCTCGCTGCTGCACCGCTCGGTGCGCGACAACATCCTCTACGGCCGCCCGGATGCCCGCGACGAAGAGATGATCGCCGCCGCACACCGCGCCGAGGCCCACGACTTCATCCAGACCCTCACCGACCCCAAGGGTCGCCAGGGCTACGATGCGCATGTCGGCGAGCGCGGCGTGAAGCTCTCCGGCGGCCAGCGTCAGCGCATCGCCATCGCCCGGGTGATGCTCAAGGACGCGCCCATCCTGCTGCTCGACGAAGCCACCAGTGCGCTCGATTCGGAAGTCGAGGCCGCCATCCAGGCCAGCCTGTACCGCCTGATGGAAGGCAAGACGGTGGTGGCCATTGCCCACCGTCTGTCCACCATCGCGGCGATGGACCGTCTGATCGTCATGGATGGCGGGCGCATCGTCGAAGAGGGCGACCACCGCAGCCTGCTCGCGCGCGGCGGCCTCTACGCCCGGCTGTGGGCGCACCAGAGCGGCGGCTTCCTCGGTGACGAACTGGACGAGGACGAGGCTGCCGCGCTCGCCTGAGGATGTGCGGGGTTTACGCGCTCGCCCGGCGCCGTTCGCCGGCGCGCAGCACGGCCGGGCGCCAGCCGCGTTCACCGGCCAGCACCGCGTGCGCATTCAGCGAGCGGATCGGCACCCCGGCATCGGCGGGGATCAGCCCGGCGAGCTGCAGCTGCAGGTAGCGGGTGCAGGTTACCCGCAGGAAGGAAGTGAAGTTGGCGCGGTTACCCAGCGCGCCCGCTGCGTCGAGCTCGTCGTGCAGGCGGGCGACCAGTTGCGGCACGCTGAGACCGTCGCGCTGGCCGATCTCCTCCAGTGCCTGCCAATACACGTTTTCCAGGCGCAGGCTGGTGGCCACGCCATGCAGGCGGATCGAGCGCGCACGCGAGGTGTAGAGCTCCGGGTCGGCGGAGGTGAAGATCTGGCACATGGCGGGGTCCGGCAGGTGGCGACCATTCGATTGTAGACAGCCCGCCGCCGGCCTGCCGCGTTCAATGCACGGCAAGCCGGCGGGGTGCGGCGCTCAGTGGCTGATGCGTGTGCCCAGCACCGCGAGGAACTGCGCGATCCACGCCGGATGCGCCGGCCAGGCCGGCGCGGTGACCAGCTTGCCGTCGGTGACCGCCTGGTCGATGGGGATGTCGGCGTAGGTGCCGCCGGCCAGCTCCACCTCGGCGCGGCAGGCCGGATAGGCCGAGCAGCGCTTGCCTTCCAGTAAGCGCGCACCGGCCAGCAGCTGCGCGCCATGGCAGATCGCCGCCACCGGTTTGTCGGCGCTGAAGAAGTGACGCACCATGTTCACCACCGCGTCGTTCATGCGCAGGTACTCCGGCCCGCGTCCGCCCGGAATCACCAGGGCGTCGTAGGTGGCCGGGTCGATCTCGGCAAAACTCGCATTGAGGCTGAAGTTGTGCCCACGCTTCTCGCTGTAGGTCTGGTCGCCCTCGAAATCGTGGATCGCCGTGGCGATCGTTTCGCCGGCCTTCTTGCCCGGGCACACCGCATGCACCGCATGGCCCACCGCCAGCAGTGCCTGGAAAGGCACCATGGTTTCGTAGTCTTCGCAGAAATCACCGCAGATCATCAGGATCTTCTTGCCCATCGTCGTCTCCTCGTTGTGTGCGGGCGACGCAATGGACGCGCGCCGCCGCTGCAGGGCAGTGTGCGCGTGTGACCGCGGTGGCGGGTGGTAAAGGAGTACCGCGGCGGGAGAAAATGAAAACGCCGCTGTCGGAAGACAGCGGCGTCTGGGTGTTCGATGGTGGTGATGGGCGGAATCGAACCGCCGACCTATGGGTTATGAATCCATCGCTCTAACCGTCTGAGCTACATCACCAACAAGCCTGCTAATATAACGGCTCATGATTTACCGCGTCAACAGCGAGCGCAGATGAAGAAGCTTTACATCCGCACCTTCGGGTGCCAGATGAACGAGTACGACTCCGACAAGATGGCGGATGTGCTCGGTGTGGCCGAAGGGCTGGAGAAGACCGACAACCCGGAAGAGGCGGATGTGATCCTCTTCAACACCTGTTCGGTGCGCGAGAAGGCGCAGGAAAAGGTGTTCCACGACCTCGGGCGCGTGAAGCACCTGAAGCAGTCCAGGCCGGGACTGATCATCGGCGTGGGCGGCTGCGTTGCGAGCCAGGAGGGCGAGGCCATCGTCGCGCGCGCGCCCTATGTGGACGTGGTGTTCGGCCCGCAGACCCTGCACCGCCTGCCCAAGCTGATCGAGGCGCGGCGTGCTTCCGGGCGCTCGCAGGTGGATATCTCCTTCCCGGAGATCGAGAAGTTCGACGCCATGCCGCCGGCGCGGGTGGAAGGGGCGAGCGCCTTCGTGTCGATCATGGAAGGCTGTTCCAAGTACTGCACCTTCTGCGTGGTGCCCTATACCCGCGGCGAGGAAGTCTCGCGCCCGCTGGACGACATCCTCGCCGAGGTGGCCGGGCTGGCGGCACAGGGGGTCAGGGAAGTGACCCTGCTGGGGCAGAACGTCAATGCCTGGCGCGGCGTGTTGTCGCGCGAAGCGGGCGAGGAAACCGGCGACTTCGGCTTCCTGCTCGAATGCGTGGCGGAGATCCCCGGCATCGAGCGCCTGCGTTACACCACCTCGCATCCGCGCGAGATGACGCCACGGGTGTTCGAGGCCTACGAGAAGATCCCCAAGCTGGTTTCCCACCTGCACCTGCCGGTGCAGTCGGGCTCCGACCGCGTGCTGGCGGCGATGAAGCGCGGCTACTCGGTGCTGGAGTTCAAGTCGGTGGTGCGCAAGCTGCGCGCGGCACGCCCCGATCTGTCCTTGTCCTCGGACTTCATCGTCGGCTTTCCGGGCGAAACCGAGGAGGACTTCGAGAAGACCCTGAAGCTGGTGGAGGAGCTCAACTTCGACACCTCGTTCAGCTTCGTCTATAGCGCGCGACCCGGCACCCCGGCGGCCGATCTGGAAGACCCGGTGCCGCAGGAGACCAAGCTGCGCTGGCTGGCACGTCTGCAGAAGCAGCTCGACAGCCAGGCGCAGGCGATCAGCGCGGCGATGGTCGGCAGCGTGCAGCGCATCCTGGTCGAGGGGCCGTCGAAGAAAGACCCCGACGAATTTGCCGGGCGCACGGAGAACAACCGCGTGGTGAACTTTCCTGCGCTCTCGCCGAATCGCGACCGCCTGATCGGCCAGTTCGTCGATGTCACCATCACCGCCGCGCTGCCGCACAGCCTGCGCGGCGAGATCCTGGTACGGGAATCCTGAATGACGCAGACCACCGAAGTGGTGCTGGAGCCGGTCGATAACGAGCGCCTGGCCAACCTGTGCGGCGCGCTCGACGAGAACCTGCGCCAGATCGAACGGGCGCTGGACGTGGGCATCGCCCGTCGTGGCGAGTGTTTCACGGTGAGTGGCGAGGATGCTGCGCGGCTGCGTGCGGTGGAGGCGCTGGAGCATTTCTATGCCCGCGCCGACGATCACCTGTCGGTGGATGACCTGCAGCTGGCGCTGATCGAGATCGTCGCCCGCGGCCAGGCGCCGGAGGCCGGCTGCAGCGCCGCGCCGGTGCTGCTCACCCGCAAGCACGAGCTGCACGGGCGCACGCCGCGCCAGGTGGAGTACCTGTGCAACATCCAGGACCACGACATCACCTTCGGCATCGGCCCGGCAGGTACCGGCAAGACCTATCTGGCGGTGGCCAGCGCAGTGGATGCCTTCGAGCGCGAGAAGGTCGAGCGCATCATCCTCACCCGTCCCGCGGTCGAGGCCGGCGAGCGCCTGGGTTTCCTGCCCGGCGATCTGGCGCAGAAGGTCGACCCCTATCTGCGCCCGCTGTATGACGCCTTGTACGACCTGATGGGCTTCGATCGCGCAGGCAAGCTCTTCGAACGCGGCGCCATCGAGGTGGCGCCGCTGGCCTTCATGCGCGGGCGTACCCTCAATCACGCCTTCATCATCCTCGACGAGGCGCAGAACACCACGCCCGAGCAGATGAAGATGTTCCTCACCCGCATCGGTTTCGGCGCCAAGGCGGTGGTCACCGGCGATCCCTCGCAGGTCGATCTGCCCCGCGGCGCGAAGAGTGGCCTGCTGGAGGCGCGTGAGGTGCTGGCAAAGGTGCGCGGCATCGCCTTTACTGAATTCCACAAGGAAGACGTCGTGCGTCACCCGCTGGTGATGCGCATCGTCGAGGCCTATGACAACCAGGCCGCGCGCGAGGCGCGCGCGCGCCGCAAGGAAGAGGACGCCGGCGATGGCCGCGAAGCCTGAATACCCCAGGGTCGTCGCTCTCGGCGCCGACGGCAAGCGCACCCGCATCGCTGCCGAGCGCATCGAGATCGATTTCGGCCGCGGCCGCCGCATGGTGCTCGACTTTCCCCACATGGCCTGGGGTGATGTCGATGTCGAGGCCATCTCCGACGAGGGCACGCCCGTCATCAGCGTGCAACCGAGCGCGTGCAATCTGCTCACCCTGCGCGTCGACGTGCACCACGACATGCAGCCGCTGGCGCTTGGCGAACTTCCCGCGGCACCGCTCGAACCCCATCTGGCACTGACCGTGCAGAAGGCCCTCGACGATGCCGACAAGGCGCAGGCGCCCAAGAAGCACCGCTTCCGGCGCTGGGCGCAGGCGGCGCTGCGCCGTGATGCGGAGGTCACCATCCGGCTGGTGGGCGAGGCCGAGGGGCGGGCGCTGAACCGCGACTACCGCGGCAAGGACTACGCCACCAACGTCCTCACCTTCGTCTATGGCGAGGACGGCGGCGATGCCCCGCTGGCGGGCGATCTGGTGCTTTGCGTCCCCGTGGTGGTGCGCGAAGCTGCTGCGCAGGGCAAGGACCTGGAGGCGCACTACGCCCACCTGGTGGTGCATGGTATGCTGCATCTGCAGGGTTTTGATCATGAAGACGAGGCCGAAGCGGCCATCATGGAAGCGCTGGAAACGGAGATCCTGGCCGCTCTCGGCCATGCCGACCCCTATGCCTGAGGGGGCGGTGCCCGCGTGAGGCGTCAGGGGTGAACAGGGCAGCACGATTCGTGCTTGACGCTGTGCACCCCTGACTCCTTACCAACCACCCGACATGGACAGTTCCCCTAGCAAGCCCTCATTACTTGAGCGACTTTCGGCACTTCTGATGCGCGAGCCGGAAGATCGCGAACAACTCCTCGCGCTGCTTCACTCGGCCTTCGAGCGCAATCTGCTCGATGCCGATGCCCTGTCCATCATCGAGGGCGCCCTGCAGGTCTCCGACATGCAGGTGCGCGACGTGATGATTCCCCGTGCGCAGATGGACCTCATCCATCTCGACGATCCCATCGACAAGATCGCCGGTTTCGTCATCGATACCGCGCACTCGCGCTTCCCCGCCGTCGGCGATGGCAAGGACGACGTCGCCGGCATCCTGCTCGCCAAGGACCTGCTGCGCTACTTCGCCGGGCGCGAATTCGACCTGCGCGACATGCTCCGCCCCGCGGTCTTCGTGCCCGAATCGAAGCGCCTCAACGTGCTGTTGCGCGAGTTCCGCGTCAGCCGCAACCACATGGCCATCGTCGTCGACGAATACGGCGGTGTGGCCGGGCTGGTGACCATCGAGGACGTGCTCGAACAGATCGTCGGCGACATCGAGGACGAATACGACTTCGACGAGGCCGGCGACAGCATCCGCCTGGATGCGCAGGGGCGCTACCGCGTCAAGGCCACCACCGAGATCGTCGATTTCAACACCGCCTTCGACACCCATCTGTCCGACGAAGAGTACGACACCGTTGGCGGACTGGTCATCCGTCAGCTCGGGCGCCTGCCCAAGCGCGGCGAGAGCATCGTCGTCGAAGGGCTGAAGATCCAGGTGCTGCGCGCCGACAGCCGCCGTGTGCACACCCTGCTGGTGGAGCGCTGCGCGCCGCCGCCCGAGGCCGTCGGCGACTGATGCCGCTCGCCGCCCTGGCCAGCTTCCTTGCCGGCGCCCTCGCGGTGCTGGCCTATGCGCCGTTCGGGCTGTTCGTGCTCATCTTCCCGGCGCTGGCGGTGCTCGCCGCGGCGCTCGGGCGTGCGCAGCGCGTGCGCGGCGGTTTCCTGCTCGGTTTCCTCTGGGGGCTGGGTGCCTTTCTTGCCGGGGTGTCCTGGCTGTACGTCGCCCTCAACCGCTACGGCGGCATGCCGGCGCCGCTGGCGGGCTTCGCCATCGTGCTCTTCTGCGCCCTGCTGGCGCTCTTCCCGGCGCTCGTCGGGGCGCTCTTCGTGCGCCTGCGGCCGGCCGCCGGCACCCTTGCCCCCGCAGTCCTGTTTGCCGCCCTGTGGCTGCTCGGCGAGTGGCTGCGCAGCTGGGTGCTGACCGGCTTTCCGTGGCTGGCGGTGGGCTACACCCAGACTCCGCCCAGCCCGCTGGCCGGTTTCGTGCCGCTGCTCGGCGTCCTCGGTACCGGCGGCGTGGTCGCGCTGGTCGCCGCCCTGCTGGCCTTTACGCCCTGGCGCACGCTGCGGCGGGCGGGGCGCTCCGTGGCCGTGCTGGGCGCTGTGCTGGTGCTCGGCGGCGGGCTGGCGCGGGTGGCATGGAGCACACCGCACGGCGAGGCGCTGCGCGTCGCGCTGCTGCAGACCAACATCGAACAGGGGCTGAAGTGGCAGCCCGAACTCCTGCAGGACTGGCTGGAGGTCAATCTGCGCCTCGTCGCGGAGAATCCGGCCGAACTCGTGGTGTTACCCGAAACCACCTTGCCGCTGCTTGCCGAGCATCTCCCCGAAGGCTATCTGGAGCACCTGCAGGCACGCATGCGCGCCGCCGGCGGTGACCTCGTGCTGGGGGTGTTCACCCGCGATGGCGACGGGCGCATCCACAACGCTGCGATCAGCATCGGGGTCTCGCCCGCGCAGTGGTACGCCAAGCGCCATCTGGTGCCCTTCGGCGAGTACAGCCCGCCGCTGTTCGGCTGGTTCTACCGCCTTGCCGACATTCCGATGTCGAACCAGAGCCGCGGGCCGGCGAATCAGCCGCCGATGCAGCTCGGCGGGCAGCGGGTGGCGGTGAACATCTGCTACGAAGACCTCTTCGGTGCCGAGCTGCGGCACGCGCTGCCGGCGGCCACACTGATGCTCAATCTCTCCAATCTGGCCTGGTACGGCGATTCCTTCGCCCAGCCGCAGCATCTGCAGATTGCCCGCATGCGCGCGCTGGAGAGCGGGCGGCCAATGCTGCGCGCCACCAACACCGGGATGACCGCGGTGATCCTCCCCGACGGCGAGGTGCAGGCCGTACTGCCACCGTTTACTGCTGGCGCCCTGCATGCCGAAGTGCGTGGCTACCA
Source organism: Pseudothauera lacus (assembly GCF_003034845.1). Taxonomy (GTDB): domain Bacteria; phylum Pseudomonadota; class Gammaproteobacteria; order Burkholderiales; family Rhodocyclaceae; genus Pseudothauera; species Pseudothauera lacus. The sequence continues at coordinate 19,733 of NZ_PZKC01000005.1, forward strand.
GGGACTCACGCCCTATGCGCGCTGGGGTGACTGGGCTGCCGTGCTGCTCGCCGTGCTCGGTGCCGCGCTGGCGCTGCGCTGGCGCTGCGCTACGGGCGAACCCCGCGCGCTGCCAAATGCCAGTAAAATCGACGTCTTTGCGTTCGCAGCGCGGCAGGCGCCGCCCGAGACCATGTCCCTTCAGAAACCGACCTTCCAGCAAGTCATCCTGACGCTCCAGCAATTCTGGGGCGAGCGCGGCTGCGTGCTGCTCCAGCCCTACGACCTCGAAGTGGGGGCGGGCACCTCGCACACCGCCACCTTCCTGCGCGCCATCGGCCCCGAGCCGTGGAATGCCGCCTACGTGCAGCCTTCGCGCCGCCCCAAGGACGGCCGCTATGGCGAGAATCCCAACCGCCTGCAGCACTACTACCAGTATCAGGTGGTGCTCAAGCCCTCGCCGCTCAACATCCAGGAGCTCTACCTCGACAGCCTGCGCGCGCTGGGTATCGACCCCAATGTGCACGACATCCGCTTCGTCGAGGACGACTGGGAGAACCCCACCCTGGGAGCCTGGGGACTGGGCTGGGAAGTGTGGCTGGACGGCATGGAGGTGACCCAGTTCACCTACTTCCAGCAGGTCGGCGGGCTGGATTGCAAACCGGTGCTCGGTGAGATCACCTACGGCCTGGAGCGCCTGGCGATGTACCTGCAGGGCGTGGAAAACGTCTATGACCTGACCTGGGCGGTGTATCCGGACGGCTCGAAGGTCACCTACGGCGACGTCTATCACCAGAACGAGGTCGAGCAGTCGAAGTACAACTTCGAGCACTCGAATGTCGATTTCCTCTTCTCGCTGTTCGGCAACTACGAGTCCGAGGCCAGGCGCCTGATGGAAGCGGGTCTCGCCCTGCCGGCCTACGAGATGGTGCTCAAGGGTGCGCACACCTTCAACATGCTCGACGCCCGCGGTGCCATTTCGGTGACCGAGCGCGCCGCCTATATCGGCCGCATCCGCAACCTGTCGCGCGCGGTGGCGCAGGCCTATTTCGAATCCCGCGAAGCGCTCGGCTTCCCGATGCTGAACAACAAGGAGACCGTGTGATGAGCGCCACCACCCATCGCGCGACCCTGCTGGTCGAACTGCTCACCGAGGAACTGCCGCCCAAGGCCCTGCCGCGCCTGGGCGAGACCTTCGCCGCGAAGATCGTCGAAGGCCTCAAGGCCAAGGGCTTGGCCGCCGATGCGGCGGTCAGCCGCTGCTACGCCAGCCCGCGCCGCCTGGCGGTAACGGTTGCCGACGTCGCCGCCGAAGGCGCGGCGAAGGAAGTCACCGAAAAGCTGATGCCGGTATCGGTGGCGCTGGACGCCGACGGCAGGCCCACCCCCGCGCTGCTCAAGAAGATGGAGGCGAAGGGTATTGCGGCCGACGCTGTGGCGGGTTTCGAGCGCCGCATGGACGGCAAGGCCGAAGCGCTGTTCCACACTGCGCTGGTTCCCGGCGCAAAACTCGCCGAAGTGCTCGCCGGCATCGTCCAGGATGCGGTGAAGGCCCTGCCCATTCCCAAGGTGATGCGCTGGGGCGATGGCGATGCGACCTTCGTGCGTCCGGTGCACAAGCTCACCCTGCTGCATGGCGCCGAGGTGGTGCCGGGTCGCGTCCTCGATCTCGACGCCGGGCGGACGACGCGCGGGCATCGCTTCATGAGCCGCGGCGACATCGACATCGCCAGCGCCGAGGCCTACGAGCCTACCCTGCTCGCCGAGGGCAAGGTCATTCCGTGCTTCGCCGAGCGCCGCGCCGACATCGACCGCCAGTTGCGCGGTGAAGCCGCCCGCCAGGGTGCGCAGCTCGGCGAGTACGCCGACCTGCTCGACGAGGTCAGCGCGCTGGTGGAGCTGCCGACGGTCTTCGTCGGCGAGTTCGAAGCCGAGTTCCTTGCCGTGCCGCAGGAATGCCTGATCCTGACGATGCGCGCCAACCAGAAGTATTTCCCCCTCTTCGACACCGACGGCAAGCTGCTCAACCGCTTCCTCATCGTCTCCAACATGCGCCCGGCGGACCCCACCAACATCATCACCGGCAACCAGCGCGTGGTGCGTCCGCGCCTGTCCGACGCGCGCTTCTTCTTCGAGCAGGACAAGAAGCAGAAGCTCGCTGCCCGCCTGCCGCGCCTGGCGCCGGTGGTCTATCACAACAAGCTCGGCAGCCAGCTCGAACGCGTTGAGCGTCTGGAAGCGCTCGCCGGCACCATCGCCACCCGCCTGCACGCCGATGCGGCGGCGGCCAGCCGCGCCGCGCGTCTGGCGAAGGCCGACCTGGTCAGCGACATGGTGGGCGAGTTCCCCGAGCTGCAGGGCATCATGGGGCGCTACTACGCGCTCGCCGACGGCGAGGGCGAAGTGGTCGCCGACGCCATCCAGGCTCACTACCAGCCGCGCTTTGCCGGCGATGCCCTGCCCGCGGGCAATGTTGCCGCCGCCGTGGCGCTGGCCGACAAGCTCGATGCGCTGGTCGGCTTCTTCGGCATCGGCATGGTGCCCACCGGCGACAAGGATCCCTTTGCGCTGCGCCGCGCGGCGCTGGGGGTGTTGCGCATCCTGATGGAGACGCCGCTGCCGCTCGAGCTGCCGGCGCTGATCGCCGCCGCCGCAGCCGGCTTCAAGCCCGGCCTGCTCACTGCCGAGGGTTTCGCCGCGCAGCTCGAGGAGTTCATGCTCGAACGCCTCCGCCATCTCCTGCGTGAGAGCGGCCGCGACGTTGCGGTGATCGACGCGGTGCTGGCGCTCAAGCCCGCGCGCATCGACCTGGTGCCGGCCAAGCTCGCCGCCGTGGAAGCCTTCCGTGCGCTGCCCGAGGCCGAGGCCCTGGCCGCAGCCAACAAGCGCATCGTCAACATTCTCAGGAAGGCCGCGGTCAGTCCCGGCGAGCCCGACATCGCGCTGCTGCAGGAGGAGGCCGAGAAGGCGCTCTTCCATCAGGTGGTGGAGGTCGCCCCGCTGCTGCGCTCTCATGTCGACAACGAGAATTACACCGAGGCGCTGTGCGTGCTCGCCGGTTTGCGCGAGGCCGTCGACCGCTTCTTCGACGGTGTCATGGTGATGGCCGAGGAGCCGCTCACCCGCGCCAACCGGCTGGCGCTGCTCAACCAGCTCGCCGGGCTGATGAACCGCGTCGCCGACATCTCCCGCCTGTCCGCCTGAGGGCCCTGCCGTGAAGCTGATCATCCTCGACCGCGATGGCGTCATCAACTACGACTCCGACCAGTTCATCAAGTCGCCCGAGGAGTGGAAGCCCATCCCCGGCTCGCTGGAAGCCATCGCCCGCCTCAATCAGTGGGGCTGGCGGGTGGTGGTGGCTTCCAATCAGTCCGGTGTCGGGCGTGGCCTGTTCGGCATGGATACCCTCAACGCCATCCACGAGAAGATGGTCAAGAGTCTGGCCCAGGTCGGCGGCCGTCTCGATGCGATCTTCTTCTGCCCCCACGCGGCGGACTCCACCTGCGATTGCCGCAAACCGCGGCCGGGCATGCTGGTGCAGATCTCTGAGCGCTTCAACATTCCGCTGGCCGGCGTGCCGGTGGTCGGCGACAGCCTGCGCGACCTGCAGGCTGGCGTGGCGGTGGGCTGCAAGCCCTATCTGGTGCTCACCGGCAAGGGCCAGAAGACCCATGAGGATCCTGAACTGCCGGCGGGTACGCTGATCTACCCGGATCTGGCCACGGTGGTCGCCGACCTCATCGCCTGAACGGGGTCTCGCGGCCCGTTCCCTCCTGACCTAGCGCGGAATACCGACAACGTGTTCGTCCTTCGCTCCATTCTCTTTGCCATCGTCCTGGTGGTGGTGACGCCGCCCTACGCCCTGTTCGGCTTCCTCACCTTTCCGCTGCCTGCGCGCATGCGCCACCGCATCATCACCTCGTGGGCGCCGCTGGTGAATTGGTTCATCTGGCATCTGCTGGGCATCCGCTACCGCGTCATCGGCGCCGAGAACATCCCCGCCGGCCCGGCGGTGATCCTTGCCAAGCACCAGTCGGCGTGGGAGACCATCGCCCTGCAGGTGATCTTTCCGCCGCTGTGCTACGTGCTCAAGCGCGAGCTGCTGCGGGTTCCCTTTTTCGGCTGGGGGCTGGCGCAGATCCCCGGCATCGCCATCGACCGCAAGGCCGGCAAGGATGCGCTTGCGCAGGTGGTCGAACAGGGGCGGGCGCGCCTCGGCGAGGGCTACTGGGTGGCGGTGTTCCCCGAAGGTACCCGGGTGGCGCCGGGAACGACGCGGCGCTACAAGATTGGTGGCGCCTTCCTTGCCCGCCGCGCCGGCGTGCCGGTGGTGCCGGTGGCCCACAACGCCGGCGAGTTCTGGCGGCGCAATGCCTTCTTCAAGCGCCCGGGCGAGATTGTCGTCAGCATCGGCCCGCTGATCGAGGTCAAGGGACGCAAGGTCGAGGCCATCAACCGTGAGGCGGAGGAATGGATCGAGGGCGAGATGCTGCGCCTCTTTCCTCATCATTACGCCGCCAACGGTGGCGTCGCGAAGGTGCTCAGCGGCGCCGGTGAGGAAGCCGCACCGCGCTCCTGAAGGCTGATGGCATCATGCGCCGCCCGGCGCAGGCGCAGCGCGCACAAAAAAAGACCCCGCCATCAGGCGGGGTCTTTTACCGTCAGGGGACTCGCCTTTGATCAGGCGGCCTTCTTGGCGGTGGTCTTGGTGCCGGTGCTGACGGCCTTCACGGTGGCGTTGGTCGCGGCGGCCACGTTGGCTTCGGCGATCTCGGCGACCTGCTTGGCGGCCTTGCTCATGCTGTCGTAGGCGCTGTTGGCGGCGGCGATGGCGGACTTGACGGCAGCCACGGCGACGTCGGAACCGGCGGGAGCGGACTTGGCAGCCTTGTCCAGCGCGGAGGCGACACCCTTGTTCAGCTCGGCAACCTGGCCTTCCAGCAGCTTGGAGACTTCTTCCTGGCTCTGGGAGGTGATTTCATACACGTTGCGGGCGTAGGCCACGGCCTTCTCGACCAGCGGCTGGGCCAGGGAGGTCTGCAGGTTGATGAATTCCTGCGCGTCCTTCACGGTCAGCAGCGCCTTGGTGTTGGCAACGCTGTCTTCCAGGATGGAGCGGGCGGTGTTCAGGTTCAGGGCGGCGAGGCGCTCGGCGCTGGCGAAGGCGGTGTTGGCCAGGGTCAGCAGGGTTTCGATGTTGGCCTTGTTGCTGGCGGCGAACTGTTCGGGGGTAGCAAACATGTGGATCTCCTCGGTTGAATGCGGACTTGCTTCAATGCAGCAAGCCCGGGTTTTCGTGCTGCGCTGCATCATGGTCTCGATTATAGGCAGTCAGGTCTTGATGTCAAGTCCTTTATGGTGCACTGCACAATAGAGTTTGGGTGTTCTGATTCAGTCTCTTACGGAATTCTTGCGGGCTGTTCTGGAGCGCTTGCAGCAAGGGCTTCAGAAGTGTCAATGTATGACATGGGGTTTTTCTGTGATGCCGATTCTGCTGCAGCATGGCGTGGATGTGTTGCAACAAAATGAAAAGGCCGGCGTGGTCGCCGGCCGTACTTTTGGGGCGGGGCGTGCTCAGCGGCCGCCGCCACCCTTGGCGCCGAGCAGGGCGGCGCGCTGGGCCTGGCGTGGCGCGGCATGGTCGGGCCTGCGCGCAGGGACAGGTTGCTGGCGGCCGTGACCGCCTTCGCTGCTTGCTGCCGGTGTCCGCGGCTTGTTGCGCGACGGGGTGCCGTGAGCTTCGGCGCGCGGCGCCGGGCGGGCGTGCTTGCCCTGGGCTGCGGGGCGCTTGCCGTCCTGACGTGCGCGCGGGGCATTGCGCGGCGGACGCTCATCGCCATTGTCGGGCTCGCCGGTAGGCACGAAGCCGGTGGCTACGGCACGCTCGATCCTGCGTTTGATGAGGCGCTCGATGGCGGCCAGCAATTTCATCTCTTCGCCGTCCACCAGCGATACCGCGGCGCCGCTGGCGCCCGCGCGCCCGGTGCGGCCGATGCGGTGCACATAGTCCTCCGGCACGTTGGGCAGTTCGAAGTTCACCACCTGCGGCAACTGGTCGATGTCCAGACCGCGTGCGGCGATGTCGGTGGCGACCAGTACCGGCAGGCTGCCGTCCTTGAACTCCGCCAGCGCGCGGGTGCGTGCCGACTGACTCTTGTTGCCGTGGATGGCGGCGGCCGGGATGCCGTGCTTGCCGAGGTACTCGGCGAGCTTGTTGGCGCCGTGCTTGGTGCGCGTGAACACCAGTACCTGCTCCCAGGCATTCTGCTTGATCAACCAGGCGAGGAGCTCGCGCTTCTGCTTCTGGCCGATGGCGTAGACCGACTGGTCGACCAGTTCGGAGGCGGTGTTGCGGCGCGCGACCTCGACGCAGCCCGGGTTGTGCAGCAGGCCGTTGGCGAGCTCGCGGATTTCGTCGGAGAAGGTGGCGGAGAACAGCAGGTTCTGGCGCTTCTTCGGCAGTAGCGCGAGGATCTTGCGGATGTCGCGGATGAAGCCCATGTCGAGCATGCGGTCGGCCTCGTCGAGGACGAGGATGTCGACGCCCGAGAGATCGAGGGTCTTCTGGCCGACATGGTCGAGCAGGCGCCCCGGGGTGGCGACGAGGATGTCGACGCGCTTCTTCAGTGCGGCGATCTGCGGGTTGATGCCGACCCCGCCGAACATCACCATCGAGGTCAGCGGCAGATGCTTGCCGTAGGTCTGCACCGACTCTTCGACCTGCGCAGCGAGTTCGCGCGTCGGGGTGAGGATGAGGCAGCGCGGCCGTCCGGCGGTACGCGGATGGACGTGCTCGGCGGCCAGGCGGTGGAGCACCGGCAGGGTGAAGCCGGCGGTCTTGCCGGTACCGGTCTGCGCGGCGGCGAGGAGGTCGCCGCCGCCGAGGACCTGCGGGATGGCCTGGGCCTGGATGGGCGTGGGCGTGGTGTAGCCGGCTTCCGAAATGGCGCGCAGCAGGGGTTCGGCCAGCCCGAGGCTGGCGAAATCGTTTTGGTTCGACATGTAAGGATGTGCTCCAGCGACGGCCTGTCGCGCGCAATGGGCGACACCAATCGGGGCTGGCGGGACGAGGGCCGGCAAAGGATGGCGCCGGCCGGGGTGAAGAGGATTGATGCCGGTGCAGCGATTGGTGGCTGCGGGCAAGCGGCGGATTGTACGGGAATCGCTGCGCAGGTGGGGAAAAAGCGTCGGTGGCTGGCGCCGCGCTCTCAGAAGGCTTCCTTCTCCGCTTCCAGGTAGGCGAGGCTGATGTACTTGCCGATGTTGGCCTCGAAGCCCAGGGTCTCCGCGGCCTTGCCGGCCACGCGCGGGTCGGCGAGCACCGCTGCGCGCGCCGCCTCCATGCTGTCGCCGTTCTCCACCGCTTCCACGCAGCGCTCCCAGATTCCTTCGAACAGGCTGCGGTTCCAGTCCAGAACGCCGGCCCCGGCGTGTCCGTGGCCGGGCACCCAGATGCGCGATGCAGCGTTGGCCTCGAGGGCATCGTAGTAACGGAACGTGCCGGGGTAGGAGCCGTCGTCCATGTTGGCGATGCGGCGGTCCATGGCGACGTCGCCGGCATAGGTGAGGCGGTCCTCGACCGCTTCCAGGCAGATGTCGCCGGGAGTGTGGGCGGTGCCGTAGTGATGCACGCGCAGGGTGAGGTCGCCGAAATCGAACTCGGCGCCGTGGGCGACCTCGTGCGTGGGGGCGACGATGCGGGTGCCGGCGGTGGCCTGGTTGGTCCACCGCTCGAGCAGGCTGCGCCACAGATTGCCCTGCACGCCGAGGATCTCGGTGCGCGTGTGGGGGTGGGCGTAGATCGGCAGCTCGGTTCCGTAGGCCTCCGCGAAGGCGTGGTTGGCCAGCCAGTGGTCGCCGTGGTAGTGGGAGTTGAACACCGCCACCACGGGGCGCTCGGTGAGCCTGCGGATCTGCCGGATGACCATTTCGCCGATCTGCACCGAGCCGCCGGGGTCGAGCATCACCACCCCCTTGCGGGTGATGGCGAAGGTGACGTTGCACATCATCCCCTGGTTCTCCGGGGTGGGGAAGCCGTCCTCAGCATAGATCATCCAGACGTGCTCGGAGAGTTGTCGGGGAGCAATGTCGGGGACTGGCGGACCCTTGATGAAGTCATCGAGGTCATCGGCGAAGGCACTCACCGCCGGCCACAGCGCGGCTGTCGCGGAGGCGCCCGCGGCGGCGACGCCGAATTGCAGGAAGCGGCGGCGGTCGAGGCGGGCGGACGAAGTGGGCATGGTCTGTCTCCTTGGCATCTGTGGCTCTGAGAGCATATTACCGAATTGCGATTGAGCCGGGCGGACTCGGCAGGAAGGGCGCGGCGCAGGATAATGGCGACTGCCGGAGGGTGGCGGCGATCAGCGGAGGGGCGGGATGAAGAAGGTCGAAGTGGGGGACATCGTCGATGGCTGGGTCACTGGCGCGCGCCGGGTGCCGTCGCCGAACTGCGACGCCCGTCCGGCCGGTGGTGCGATCGATCTGGTGGTGATCCATGCCATCAGCCTGCCGCCCGACGAGTTCGGCGGCAGCGCGGTGGAAGAGTTGTTCACCAACAGTCTCGACTGCACCGTCCATCCCTACTACGAGAGGCTGCGCGATCTGCGGGTGTCGGCACACTTCTTCATCCGCCGTGACGGGGAACTGCTGCAGTTCGTGCCGGTCCATGCGCGGGCGTGGCATGCTGGGGCGTCGTGCTGGCAGGGGCGCGAGCGCTGCAACGACTTTTCCCTCGGCATCGAGCTCGAAGGCTGTGACAGCCGGCCTTTCGAGGATTGCCAGTACGACCGCCTTGCGGGCCTGCTGGCACTGTTGCGCAAGGCCTGCGGTGTTGCGGCGATGGCCGGTCATGCCGACATCGCGCCGGGGCGGAAGACCGATCCCGGCCCCCATTTCGACTGGGAGCGCCTGCAGGCTGCGCTTGCTGCCAGAACGGTGTGTTTGACAAAGGCGATATAAATCAATATCATCCGAAATTGCTGCATTGCAGCAAGTCAAATCACTGGTTTCCGGTACGGTTGCACCGCGGCACAAGCCCGCGGTGGGCGGGCAGACAAGTCGCCGCCCGTACCGCGGTGGTCCGCCCGCCTCCTGTGCGCGCGGATCAGTCACGACTGACGACCATCGCCCTGTCGCCGCTGAGCATCCGCGGCGGGCTTCGCACCCATTGTGTCGATCCGGCCCCTCCGGGGCGGGTCTGCGGGTGCCTTGCGGGGGCGTGGCCACAGCACGGAGGACGCATGAAACAGGCAACAACCCGCTTTACCCGCTTCGCCCATGGCGCCGGGGCGTTCGCCGCCCGTCTGGTGCACGGTGCGCTGCTCAGCGCCGGCATGCTGGCACTGGCCATCTTTGCCGCCAGCCATCTCGATGGCGACGCCCACAATCCCCTCGATGCGGCACTGTCCGAAGCGCATGCGGTGCCACTTGATGCCGCCCCCTACTTTGACGATGCCGCTCCGGCCCTTGAACTGTCGGCCGAGATGCTGCGGGTGCGCGACTACGTCGCACGCCGCTATCGCGTCTCCGCGGTGGCGCTGGAGCCGGTGCTCGCTGCAGCGGAGGAGAGTGCGCGCGAGATCGGTGTCGACCCGCTGCTGGTGGTGGCGGTGATTGCCGTCGAGTCGAGCTTCAACCCCTTCGCCGAAAGCCACGTGGGCGCACAGGGGCTGATGCAGGTGATTCCCCGCTTCCACATGGACAAGATCGGCGACGAAGCGGGCGAGGATGCGCTCTTCGATCCGATGCTCAACGTGCGTGTCGGTACCCTGGTGATTGATGAAGGCCTGCGCCGCTATGGCAGCCTGCAGGCGGCGCTGCAATACTACGGCGGCGCCCGCAGCGATCCCACCGCGGCCTACTACCGCAAGGTGATGGCGATGAAGCAGCGCCTGCAGACTGCAGCGGGGCGCAGTGCGACGGCGAGCGCCGACGCCTGAGAACGCGGACGCAGGGCGCGCCTGCTGACTCTGCGCGCGCTGCCGACGTTTACCCCGCCAGCACCGTGCGCATGCGTGCGCAGGCTTCGAGCAGGCGTTCGCTGCGGGTGGTGTAGGCCAGGCGCAGGTGGCGGCGTGGCAGGTGCTCACCGAAGTCGAGGCCGGGGGTGGTGGCTACGCCTGCCTCTTCGATCAGGCGGCGGGCGAGGGTGGCACTGTCCGCTGCCAGTGTGCCGATGTCCGCATAGATGTAGAAGGCGCCCTGCGGTTCGCTGGCAATGCCGAAGCCGAGTTCGTGCAGGGCCGGCAGGAGGACGTCGCGGCGCGCGGCGAACTCTGCCCGCCGCGATTCGAGGATGTCCACCGTGGCAGGTTCGAAGGCTGCCAGGGCAGCGTGCTGGGCGGGGGTGGAGGCGGCGATGAAGAAGTGCTGGGCGAGTTTCTCGATCTCGCGGGTCCAGCGCTGTGGCACCACCAGCCAGCCGAGGCGCCATCCGGTCATGCCGAAGTACTTGGAGAAGCTGTTGACCACGAACAGGTCGTCGGCTTCGGCGAGTGCGGGCTGCGCCAGCACGGTGGTGGCCGGCAGGCCGTAAGTGAGACCCTGGTAGATCTCGTCGACGAGCAGGATGCCGCCGCGGGCGTGGCTCACCGCATGCAGCGCGGCGAGTTCGCCGGCGTCGAGCACGGTGCCGGTGGGATTGCCCGGGGTGGCGACCATGAGTCCGCGGGTGGCGGGCTGCCAGGCGGCGGCGACCTGCTCGGGAGTGGGCTGGTAGCGTTGTGCCACATTGACCGGCAGGGCGCGTGCACGGCCTTCGACGCTGCGTACCAGATGGCGGTTGGAAGGGTAGCCGGGGTCGGGCAGCAGCCACTCGTCGCCGGGATCGGTGGCTGCGGCGAGGGCCAGCATCAGCGCGCCGGAAGCGCCCGGGGTGACGATGATGCGCTCGGCGGCGACGGCGGCACCGAAGCGCTCATGGTAGAAGCGCGCGATGGCTTCGCGCAGCGCCGGCAGGCCGAGAGCCGGGGTGTAATGCACGGCGCCGCTGGCGACGAAACGGCAGGCAGCATCGACGATGGGCTGCGGTGTGGGGAAGTCGGGCTCGCCGACTTCCATGTGGATGATGTCGCGGCCCTGGGCTTCCAGTTCGCGCGCGCGGCGCAGCAACTCCATGACGTGAAAGGGCTGGATGTCGGCCATGCGGCGGGCGGGGCGGAAGGCCACGTTGCGCTCCTCGAAGATGGGGCGGAAAACAAAAAGCGCCGGCCGTGGCCGACGCTTCCGGGGCGTGCCGGCGTTGTGCCGGCAGGCGGGGTCAGACCGACATCGTCAGTTCGAGCAGTTCGCGCTTCAGCACCAGTTGGCGCGGCAGGCGGTCCTGCAGCCTGTCGAACCACTCCTTGTGCGAGGCGAACTCGGTCTTCCACGCATCGGCGTCGATCTGGGTGAGGGCCTCGAACTCTTCGCGGCTGAGGTCGCAACCGCTCCAGTCGAGATCCTCGAAGCGCGGCATCCAGCCCAGCGCGGTTTCCTTGGCGGCGACCTTGCCCTTGACGCGGTCGACGATCCACTTCAGTACGCGCATGTTGTCGCTGAAGCCGGGCCACATGAATTCGCCCTTCTCGTTCATGCGGAACCAGTTCACGCAGAAGATCTTCGGGGTGTTCTCGATCACATGACCCATGCGCAGCCAGTGGTTGAAGTAGTCACCCATGTGGTAGCCGCAGAAGGGCAGCATGGCGAAGGGGTCGCGACGCACCACGCCTTGCGCGCCGAAGGCGGCGGCGGTGGTTTCCGAGCCCAGGGTGGCGGCCATGTAGACGCCGAAGTTCCAGTTGAAGGCCTGGTACACCAGCGGCACCGTGGTGGCGCGGCGGCCGCCGAAGATGAAGGCCGAGATCGGCACGCCGGCGGGGTCTTCCCAGGCCGGGTCGATCGACGGGCACTGGCTTGCCGGGGCGGTGAAGCGGGCGTTGGGGTGGGCGGCCTTGCGGCCGGTTTCCCTGGCGATCTCGGGCGTCCAGTCCTTGCCCTGCCAGTCGACGAGGTGGGCCGGGGCTTCCTTGCTCATCCCTTCCCACCACACGTCGCCGTCGTCGGTCAGTGCGACGTTGGTGAAGATGATGTTCTCCTTCAGCGTCGCCATGGCGTTGTAGTTGGTCTTTTCGGAGGTGCCGGGGGCGACGCCGAAGTAGCCGAACTCGGGGTTGATGGCGCGGAAGGTGCCGTCCGGGCCGGGCTTGATCCAGGCGATGTCGTCGCCGACGGTGGTGATCTTCCAGCCGTCGAAGGTCTTCGGCGGGATCAGCATGGCGAAGTTGGTCTTGCCGCAGGCCGACGGGAAGGCGGCGGCGACGTAGCTCTTCTCGCCCTCGGGAGATTCGACGCCGAGGATCAGCATGTGCTCGGCCAGCCAGCCTTCGTCACGCGCCATGGTGGAGGCGATGCGCAGCGCGAAGCACTTCTTGCCGAGCAGGGCGTTGCCGCCGTAGCCCGAGCCGTAGGACCAGATCTCGCGCGTTTCGGGATAGTGCACGATGTACTTGGTGTCGGGGTTGCACGGCCAGCGGCTGTCCTTCTCGCCCTGGGCGAGCGGGGCGCCGACGGTGTGCACGCAGGGCACGAACTCGCCATCGGTGCCGAGCACTTCGATGGCGCCCTTGCCCATGCGGGTCATGATGCGCATGTTGGTGACGACGTAGGGGCTGTCGGAGATTTCCACGCCGATGTGGGCGATCGGGCTGCCCAGCGGACCCATGGAGAACGGGATCACGTACATGGTGCGGCCGTGCATGCAGCCCTTGAAGAGGCCGTTGAGCGTCTCGCGCATCACCGCCGGGTCTTCCCAGTTGTTGGTGGGGCCGGCGTCTTCCTTGCTCTGCGAGCAGATGAAGGTGCGGTCTTCGACGCGGGCGACGTCGGAGGGGTCGGACCAGGCGAGGAAGGAGTTCTTGCGCTTTTCCGGGTTGAGCTTGATCAGCATGCCGGACTCGACCATCTCGGCGCACAGGCGGTCGTATTCCTCCTGCGAGCCGTCGCACCACACAACCTGATCGGGCTCGGTGAGCGCGGCGATCTCGGCGACCCACTGCTTCAGGCCTTGGTGGCGGACGTAGTCGGGGGCGGCGGCCAGGGCGGCCTCGGCAAAGCGTTGGGTCATGGCGAAGTGCTCTCCAGGTTGCGGGTACTGAAACCTTCCCCGTCGGTCGGGCGGCACAGCGTGCGGCCGGCGGGCTGCAGGCCGTGCTGTAATGCGCCTGCAGTGCCAGTTGCGGAAATTACTAGGGTAAACCGCAGTCGGCGAAAGCCTAATATTATGCCACGGAGCAGAAGCGGACGAAAAGGGTAGCAATCGACCGCCTCCGTAACCACAGAACAGACAAAGGACGGAGCACACATGGATGAGCTGATACGCGCTGCTGCACTGGATTACCACCGCCACCCGCGGCCGGGGAAGATTTCGGTGACCCCCACCAAGCTGCTGACCAACCAGCGCGACCTCTCGCTGGCTTACTCGCCGGGTGTGGCGGCGGCCTGCGACGCCATCGTCGAGGATCCCGGCCAGGCTGCGGAGTTGACTGCGCGTTCCAACCTCATCGGCGTGGTCACCAACGGTACCGCTGTGCTCGGTCTGGGCAACATCGGCCCGCTGGCGGCCAAACCGGTGATGGAAGGCAAGGGCGTGCTGTTCAAGAAGTTCGCCGGCATCGACGTCTTCGACCTGGAGATCAACGAGCCCGACGCCGACAAGCTGATCGACATGATCGCCGCACTGGAGCCGACCTTCGGCGGCATCAACCTTGAGGACATCAAGGCGCCGGAGTGCTTCTACATCGAGTCGAAGCTGCGCGAGCGGATGAAGATCCCGGTTTTTCACGACGACCAGCACGGCACCGCCATCGTCGTCGGTGCGGCCATCCTCAACGGCCTGCAGATGCAGGGCAAGGCCCTCGACAAGGTCAAGGTGGTGACCTCCGGGGCCGGTGCCGCGGCGCTGGCCTGCCTGGGGCTGCTGGTCAAGCTCGGTGTACCGGTGGACAACATCTGGGTGAGCGACATCGAGGGTGTGGTCTATGAGGGCCGCACCGTCCTGATGGACCCGATCAAGGCGCGTTACGCCAAGAAGACCGAGGCGCGCAAGCTGGCCGAGATCATCGAGGGGGCCGATGTGTTCCTCGGGCTCTCCGCCGGCGGCGTGCTGAAGGGCGAGATGGTGGCGAAGATGGCTGCCAATCCCTTGATCCTGGCGCTTGCCAACCCGACTCCGGAAATCCTCCCGGAGGAGGTCAAGGCGGTGCGCGACGACGCCATCATCGCCACCGGGCGCTCGGACTACCCCAACCAGGTCAACAACGTATTGTGCTTCCCGTTCATCTTCCGCGGTGCGCTGGACGTGGGGGCAACCACCATCACCGACGAGATGCAGCTTGCCGCGGTGCGCGCGATTGCCGAGCTGGCGCGCGTCGAGCAGAGCGACATCGTTGCCGCGGCCTACGGCGAGAAGGTCAGCGGTTTCGGGCGCGACTACATCATCCCGCGGCCCTTCGATCCGCGCCTGATCGTCAAGATCGCCCCGGCGGTGGCCGAGGCGGCGATGGCCTCCGGGGTAGCGACGCGGCCGATCAGCGACTGGGATGCCTACCGCAGTCAGCTCAACAACTTCGTCTGGCATTCGGGCCTGATCATGAAGCCGGTGTTCGCTGCCGCACGGCGCAACCCGAAGCGGGTGATCTTCTCCGAGGGCGAATCCGAGAAGGTGCTGCGCGCGGTGCAGCAGGTGGTCGACGAGGGGCTGGCGCGCCCCATCCTCATCGGCCGTCCCGAGGTGATCCGCCACAACATCGAACGTTTCGGCCTGCGCATGACGGTGGAGCGCGACTTCGAACTCGTCAATCCGGATGCCGATGCGCGCTTCAACGAACTCTGGCAGCACTACCACGGCCTCATGGAGCGCCGCGGGGTGTCGGTGGAGTACGCCAAGAAGGAAGTGCGCCGTCGTACGACCTTGATCGGCACCCTGTTGCTCAAGTTCGGCTACGGCGACGGGCTGATCTGCGGCACCTACGGCATGCACCGCCTGCACCGCGAGTTCGTCGAGACCGTGCTGGGCCGCCGCGAGGGGGTCAACAACCTGTACACGGTGAATCTGCTCAGCCTGCCGGGGCGCACGCTGTTCCTCGCCGATACCTACGTGAACTACGACCCCACGCCCGAGCAGGTGGTGGAGATGACCCTCCTCGCTGCCGAGGAGATGCAGCGCTTCGGCGTCGCGCCGCGGGTGGCGCTGCTGTCGCATTCGTCCTTCGGCTCGGCCGATTCGCCGACCGCCGAGAAGATGCGCCTGGCGCGCCAGATGCTGCACGAGCGCCATCCGGAGCTGCCGGTGGAAGGCGAGATGCACGGGGATTCGGCCCTCGACGCCAAGCACCGCCTGCAGATCTTCCCCAATGCGAAGATGCGCGAGGATGCCAACCTGCTCATCTTCCCGACCCTGGATGCTGCCAACATCGCCTTCAACCTGCTCAAGAACGCCGCAGGCGAGGGCATGACCGTCGGCCCCATCCTCCTCGGTGCCTCCAAGCCGGTGCATATCCTCACCCCTTCGGCGACGGTGCGGCGGATCATCAACATGACTGCGCTGACCGTGGTCGAGGCCGCCCACCAGGAGTGATCCGCCCCTGCCACGCTGGCGGCACCTATCCCGGCGGGTTAGGATGTGCCGGCGGCGTGGCGGGGAGGCGAGGACGATGACGGCAGGGGGGGGCAGGACGGCGCTGGTGCTCACCGGCGGTGGA
Source organism: Pseudothauera lacus (assembly GCF_003034845.1). GTDB lineage: Bacteria > Pseudomonadota > Gammaproteobacteria > Burkholderiales > Rhodocyclaceae > Pseudothauera > Pseudothauera lacus. The sequence continues at coordinate 35,449 of NZ_PZKC01000005.1, forward strand.
GCCCGTGCGGCCTATCAGGTCGGCGTGCTGAGTGCCATCCGCGAACTGCGCGGGCAGGCCGTGGGCAATCCCTTTCCCATTCTGTGCGGCACCTCCGCCGGTGGCATCAATGCCGCTGCGCTGGCGGTGTTTTCCGCTGATTTCAACGCTGCGGTGCGTAAACTGGCGTGGATCTGGCGCAACTTTCACGTCGAGCGCATCTACCGTACCGACGCCGCGGCGCTCTTTGGCACCGGCCTGCGCTGGGGGGCGGCGCTGACCCTGGGCTGGGCAGTGCGCCAGACCCCGCGTTCGCTGCTCGACAACAGTCCGCTGCGCGCCCTGCTGGAGCGCGTGCTCGATTTCTCCGCCATCGGGCGGGCGATCTCCGCCGGGCATCTGCACGCGCTCAGCGTGGCAGCCTCCGGCTACACCTCGGGTGAGAGTCTGGCCTTCTTCGAAGCCGCCGCCGGGGTGCAGCCGTGGCGGCGGGCGCAGCGCGTGGGGATGCGCACGCAACTGGGCGTCGATCACCTGATGGCGTCGAGTGCCATCCCCTTCCTGTTTCCAGCGGTGCACATCCACCGCGAGTACTTCGGTGACGGCTCCATGCGCCAGCTGGCGCCGATCAGCCCGGCGATCCATCTGGGCGCCGAACGCATCCTGGTGATCGGCGCCGGCCGCCTCGCCGAGGAAGGGCGTCAGCGCACCGAGAGCTATCCGTCGCCGGCACAGATCGCCGGTCACGCGCTGTCGAGCATCTTCCTCGACAGTCTGGCGATGGATCTCGAGCGCCTGGAGCGCATCAACACCACCGTCAGTGCGCTTACGCCGGCGCAGCGCGAGGCTGCGGGCATCGGCCTGCGACCGATCGAGACGCTGGTGATCGCCCCGTCGCAGCGTCTGGATGCCATGGCCGGACACCACCGCCGCACTCTGCCGCCCCTGCTGCGCACCCTGCTTGGCGGTGTCGGGGCGATGCGGCGCGAGGGATCGGTGCTGCTTTCGTACCTCCTCTTCGAACCCGGCTTCACCCGTGCGCTTATGGAGCTGGGCTATTGCGACACGCTCGCACGCCGGCAGGAGGTTGTTGATTTTTTGCGCTTATGAGCGCGGGGGAGTTCATCCCAATGGGGTGGCGGATGTTTTCCGTAAGGGAAGGAAAGACGGTCTTTCGTGATTCATTTCTGCGAATCAACTTCAAAAAGACTTGATATCTTCCTATTTTTATTAAGAATAACGGAAAGCGCATCTTCCCCAGGTCTGGTCATGAAGCTCCGTTCCCTGCTCTCCACACTGCTCAGTCTGGGCTGCTTCCATGCCGCCCAGCCTGTCGCGGCCGACCCCGCCGCGGCAGTGGTCAGGACCACCGCGGCGATTCCCGGGATCGATGCACGCTCGCTGCCCGCGCTGGGATCGACGGCCTTTGCCATTGCCCACCAGAACAGTGGCGAACTGATCATCGAGCGCGGTGCCGACCGCGTGCTGCCGATTGCCTCGATCACCAAGCTGATGACGGCGATGGTGGTGCTCGACGCCGGTCTCGGTCTCTCCGAGGGGCTCACCGTCACCCGTGCCGACATCGATACCCTCAAGGGCACCGGCTCGCGCCTGCCCATCGGCGCCCGCCTGAGCCGCGAGCAGATGCTGCTGCTCGCCCTGATGTCGTCGGAAAACCGCGCCGCTTCTGCGCTGGCGCGCCACTACCCGGGTGGGGAGGTTGCCTTCATTCGCGCGATGAACGTCAAGGCGCGCCTGATCGGCCTTGACGACACGCGCTTCTTCGACAGCACCGGCCTCGATCCGCGCAATGTCTCCAGCCCGCGTGACCTCGTCCGCCTGGTGGCCGCCGCCGCGGCCTATCCCCTGATCCGCGAGTTCTCTACCGCCGATGAGCGCGACGTCCGCGTCGGCAAGGGCAGCCTGCGCTACGGCAACAGCAACAGCCTGGTGCGCAGCCCGGAATGGCAGATCGGCCTGTCGAAGACCGGTTTCATCCGCGAGGCCGGCCGTTGCCTGGTGATGCAGGCGTGGATGGAGGGCGAGCCGGTGATCATCGTGCTGATGAACGCCGACAGCCGCTGGGTGCGCAATACCGACGCCAACAAGCTGCGTGAGTGGCTGCAGGGCGTGGGCGTGCAGCGCATCGCCCTGGCTGGCGTGGCGGGCGGCGGTTAACGCCTGACGTAACCGAGCGCGCGCGAGATCTCGTCGGCGGTTTCGCGGATCAGCGGCGCCCAGTCCGGATTGAAGCGCTCCGACGGGGTTGACAGCGACAGGCCGGCGACCAGCTCGCCACCGTCGTCGCGGATGCCGGCAGCAATGCAGCGCACCCCCGTCTCCACTTCGTCGAGGTCGAAGGCGACACCATGACGGCGCACCTTGTCGAGTTCCTTTTCGAGGGCCGGCAGGGTGGCAATGGACGTCGGCGTGGACGCCGGCAGCCCGGTGCGGCGGGCATAGTCGCGCACCTTCTCGGCGCCGTCCTCGACCAGGAAGAGCTTGCCGGTGGCGGTGGTGTGCAGCGGCGCGCGTGCGCCGACGATGTGCACCACGCGCACCGCAGAGCGCCCGCTGGATGTGCGCTCGACGTAGACGATCTGGTCGCCGTCGCGGATGCCGAGGTTCACGCTCTCACCGGTGGCGGCATGCAGCTTGAGCATCGACGGCATCGCCGTTTCACGCAGCGAGATGCGCGACTTGACCAGGCTGCCCAGTTCCAGCAGGCGGATGCCGAGCCGATAGACGCCGGGTTCGGTGCGCTCGACGAAGCCGCTCTGGGTCATCGCGCCGAGGATGCGGTGGGCGGTCGACGGGTGCAGACCGGTGTCCAGCGCAAGCTGCTTGAGAGCGGCGGGATCGGGATGGCGGGCGAGGGCGTCAAGCAGCTTCATCATGCGCTCGATGACCTGGATTGGGTTCTTGGCTTCGCTGGCGCCTGTCGCGGGCGCTCTGGTCTTGCTGGCTGGCACTTTGATCCTGCGGGTCGGAGTAACGTGCGAATGTTAGCCGCCCGGCCTGATTTCGCCTAGTGAAATGCGTGATGGGTGGAGAAATGCCCCGTCACAGGATCAATAACCACTGTGATATTGTGGATTTACATGGCTCGGATGTGAGGGCTGCCGATTTCGGTGGTCTCCATCAGGGGTCGCCGATATACTTTTGCGCCATAGTGCCCGGTCAAGCCGGGCCTTGTCTTGTGCGGCCGCGCCAGCGCAGCCGTGCGCTCCGAATACCGACGGGATTCTCTGCCCATGAGTCTTGCCCTCATCGTCATCCTGCCCTTCCTCGGCGCGATGCTGCCGGCGTTGATGATCCGCGCCGGGCGCAACGCCTGCGCGCTCGCCACCGGCACCGCGACCCTGTTGGCCTTTGCCCTGCTGCTTGTGCATGCCCCGGCGGTGGTGCTGCGCGGCGAGGTCGTGCAGGCCGGCTGGCAGTGGTTGCCGGGGCTGGGGCTGAACGTCAATTTCTTCCTCGACGGTCTCGGTTTCCTGTTCGCCACGCTGATCCTCGGCATCGGCCTGCTGATCATCATCTACGCCCGCTTCTATCTGGCCAAGGAAGACCCGATGGGCAGCTTTTACAGCTACCTGCTGCTCTTCCAGGGCGCCATGGTGGGCATCGTGCTGTCCGACAACATCCTGCTGCTGCTGGTGTTCTGGGAGCTCACCAGCCTGTCGTCCTTCCTCCTCATCGGCTACTGGAAGCACCTGCCGGAAGGCCGCCAGGGCGCGCGCATGGCGCTCACCGTGACCGGCGCCGGCGGGCTGGCGATGATCGCCGGGATGCTGCTCCTCGGTCATATCGCCGGCTCCTACGACCTCTCGGTGATCCTCCAGCACGGCGAGGCGATCCGCGAATCGGAACTCTACCTGCCGGCGCTGGTGCTGATCCTTGCCGGCTGCTTCACCAAGAGCGCGCAGTTTCCCTTCCATTTCTGGCTGCCGCACGCGATGGCCGCGCCCACCCCGGTGTCGGCCTATCTGCACTCGGCCACCATGGTGAAGGCTGGCCTCTTCCTGATGGCGCGCATGTGGCCGGTGCTGGCCGGCACCGAGGCGTGGTTCTACCTGGTGGCCACGGCCGGCCTGCTGACCATGGTGATCGGTGCCTTCATCGCGCTCTTCAAGGACGACCTCAAGGGCCTGCTGGCCTACTCCACGGTCAGCCATCTCGGCCTGGTGACCATGCTGTTCGGCTTCGGCACGCCGATGGCGGCGGTGGCCGGGGTGTTCCACATCATCAACCACGCCACCTTCAAGGCCGCGCTGTTCATGAACGCCGGCATCGTGGACCACGAGGCCGGCACGCGCGACATCAGGCGTCTCGGCGGGCTGGTGTTCCTGATGCCGATCTCGGCCACCCTGGCCACCCTGGCCGCGGCCTCGATGGCCGGCCTGCCGCTGCTCAACGGCTTTCTCTCCAAGGAGATGATGCTGCACGAGGCCGCGCATACCGCCTGGGCCGGGCAGGGCTGGCTGGTGCCGCTGCTGGCCACGGTCGGCGCGCTGTTCTCGGTGGCGTATTCCTTCCGCTACATCCTGCACGTATATTTCGGCCGCCGCCGCGACGACTATCCGCATCCGCCGCACGATCCGCCGGCCGGCATGTGGCTGCCGCCCGCGCTGCTGGTGGTGCTGGTGGTGCTGATCGGCCTGTTCCCGGAGACCATGGCCGGCACCCTGGTGCGCGCTACCGCCGCTGCGGTGATCGGCGGGCCGGTGCCGGACTTCCATCTGTCGATCTGGCACGGCTTCACCCCGGCGCTGGGCATGTCGGCGGTGGCGGTGGCGGTCGGCCTGCTGCTCATCCTGTCCTACCCGCGGGTGCGCGCCTTGTGGCAGGCCGGACCGCACCCGGAAGCCAAGGCGATGTTCGATGCCACGCTGGGCGGCGCGCTGGCGCTCGCCCAGCGCTTCACCCACGGCCTGCACAACGGTTCGTTGCAGCGCTACCTGGCCTTTGCCGTCGCGGCCATGGTACTGGCCGGTTTCGTCGCCTTCTCCGGTGCGCCGCATGAGGCCGGCACGCGCGCCTTGCTGCCGATGCAGCCGGTTGCGGTGGTAGCCTGGGTGTTGCTGCTCGGCGGCTGCATGCTCACCGTGGTGTTCTTCCGCAAGCGCCTGCTGTCGGTGCTGGTGGTGGGCACCGTGGGCCTGATCGTGTGTGTGGCCTTCATCTACCTCTCCGCACCGGACCTCGCGCTGACGCAGATATCGGTGGAGGTCACTACGGTGATCCTGATCCTGCTCGCCCTCTACTTCCTGCCCAAGGAAAGTCCGGTGAGCAGCACGGTGCGCGCCCAGCCGCTGCGCCACCTGCGCGACGCGCTACTGGCGCTGGCGGCCGGCGGCGGCATGGCAGCGGTGAGTTGGGCGATGATGACCCGCGACGGTGTGTCGCTGTCCGACTACTACCTGGAGAACTCGGTGAGCGGCGGTGGCGGCACCAACGTGGTCAACGTGATCCTGGTGGATTTCCGCGGCTTCGACACCTTTGGCGAGATCATCGTGCTGGGCATCGCCGCGTTGGCCATCTTCGCGCTCCTCGACGGAGCGCTGCACGGCCGCGTCGGCCGCCGTCTGAGCGCGTGGACGCCGGACCTGCCGGTGTCGGTCGACCGCCACCCGATCATCATGGTGGTGGCCACCCGGGTGATGCTGCCGCTGGCACTGCTGGTCGGCGCCTACATCTTCCTGCGCGGCCACAACCAGCCCGGCGGCGGCTTCATCGCTGCGCTGGTGGTGTCGATCGCGCTGATCATGCAGTACATGGCGAGCGGCTTCGCGTGGGCGGCGCAGCGCGTGCGGGTGAAGTACCACGCCATGATCGGCGGCGGGGTGCTGGTGGCGGTGGCCACCGGCGTCGGCGCCATGGTGCTCGACCGTCCTTTCCTCACCTCGGCCTTCACCCACGTGCACCTGCCGGTAGTGGGCGAGTTTGAGCTTGCCAGCGCAATGGCCTTCGACGCCGGCGTATTCCTCACCGTGGTCGGTGCGGTGATGCTGGCGCTGGCCAATCTGTCGCGCATGGGGCGGTGGACCGCGCACCGTCCGGTCAACAAGATGGCGATGGACGTCGATCCTAGCGCCGCGCCATACAGGGAGCATCACTGATGGAATTCCTCATTGCCACCGCGATCGGCGCGATGACCGCCGCCGGCATCTACCTGGTACTGCGCGCCCGCACCTTCCCGGTGATCATCGGCCTCTCGCTGCTCACCTACGCCACCAACCTGTTCCTCTTTGCCACCGGCCGCCTGGCGGTCAATCTGCCGCCGGTGATCAGCGGTGAGGCTGTGGCCTATACCGATCCATTGCCGCAGGCGCTGGTGCTGACCGCCATCGTGATCTCCTTCGGCATGACCGCGGTGATCGTGGTGATGGCGCTGCGCGCCTACTTCGAGACCGGCAATGACCACGTCGACCTGCCCGGCGAGGCCTCGCCCGAGGCCCGCGAGGACGACTGGAAGCTGCTCGGCCGCAAGCAGGGCGATGGCCCGCGCCAGTCCGTTGTCGAGGAGCGCGCATGAACCACTGGCTGATTCTGCCCATCCTGCTGCCGGCGGTGCTCGGTGCGCTGCTGGTCGTTGCCGCGCGCCACGACGCGCTGCTGTCGCGGGTGTTCTCGGTGGCCTCCTGCGTGCTGCTGCTGATCGTCGGCCTGGTGTTGCTGGGAATGGCGAGCGACGGCAGCATCCGCGTGTATGCGCTGGGCGACTGGGTGGCGCCCTTCGGCATCGTACTGGTGCTCGACCGCCTCTCGGCGCTGATGCTGGTGCTCACCGCGCTGCTCGGCCTGGGTGTGCTGCTCTACGCCGTGGGCGGCTGGGACGAGCGCGGCAAGCACTTCCATCCGCTCTTCCAGTTCCAGTTGATGGGGCTCAATGGTGCCTTCCTCACCGGCGACTTCTTCAATCTCTTCGTCTTCTTCGAGATCCTGCTGATCGCCTCCTACGGCCTCATGGTGCATGGCGGCGGCGGGCTGCGGGTGAAGGCCGGCGTGCAGTACGTGGTCACCAATCTGGTCGGTTCCTCGCTGTTCCTCATCGCCGTGGGGCTGATCTACAGCGTCACCGGCACGCTCAACATGGCCGACCTGGCGCTCAAGGTGCCGCAGGTGCCGCCCGCCGACCAGGCCTTGCTGCAGACCGGCGCGGTGCTCCTGTTGCTGGTGTTCGGCGTCAAGGCGGCGCTGGTGCCGCTGCACTTCTGGCTGCCCGGTACCTATGCCAACGCCCCCGGGCCGGTGGCGGCGCTGTTTGCCATCATGACCAAGGTCGGGGCCTATTCCATCATCCGCCTCTACGTGCTGGCCTTCGGCGAGCAGGCCGGCGAGGCCGCCTGGCTGGCCGCGCCCTGGCTGCTGCCGGCCGGCCTGCTGACCCTGGTGATGGGCATGACCGGCGTGTACGCCGCGCGCAGCCTGGGCCAGATGGCCAGCTTTGCGGTGATCGGCTCGATGGGCATGCTGCTCGCCACGGTGTCGGTGTTCACCCCGCAGTCGCTCAGTGCCGCGCTGTACTACCTGCTGCATTCCACGCTGGCGGCGGCGGCGCTGTTCCTCGTCGTCGATCTGGTCGCCGAGCGCCGCGGGATGCTGCGCGACCGCCTCGCGCTGGCGCCGCGCTTTGCCCAGGGCACACTGATCGCCGGGTTGTTCTTTGCCGCCGCCATCGCCATGGCCGGCATGCCGCCGCTGTCCGGCTTCCTCGGCAAGCTGCTGGTGCTCGACGCGGTGCGCAGCCATTCGCAGGCGGTGTGGTTCTGGGCGCTGATCCTGTCCACCTCGCTGATCGCCATCGTCGGCTTCGCGCGCGGCGGCAGCCTGGTGTTCTGGAAAAGCCATGCGCTGGAAACGTCTGCGGCGGCCAGCCGCCGTCCGGCGGCGGTGCTGCCCTTCGTTGCAGTGGGCGGCCTGCTTGCTGCCCTGGTGGTGCTGACGGTGGCCGCTGGCCCCGTGCATGCCTGGCTGGAACTCGCCGCGGCGCAGATCTTTGCGCCCAGCGGCTACATCGAAGCGGTGCTGGGCACCGCCAAGGGAGGGCAGTGATGGCCGACAAAGCCGAAATCGACAAGCGCAGCTTCCTGCAGCGCTGGCTGCCGCACCCCTTGCTGACCGTCGTGCTGATCGCGCTGTGGATGCTGCTGCTCAACAGTTTCAGTGCCGGCGGCCTGGTGATGGGCGCGTTGCTCGGGGTGGTGATTCCCATCATCACCAGCAATTTCTGGCCCGAGCGGCCACCGGTGAAGGCCTATGGCAAGGCGGTGTCCTATATGGCACTGGTGGCCTGGGACGTGGTGGTGGCGAACATCGAGGTCGCGCGCCTGATCCTCTTCCGCCCTGTCGACCAGTTGAACGTGCGCTGGGTTACCGTGCCGCTGGAACTGCGCTCGCCAGAAGCCATCACCGTACTCGCCGGCACCATCACCATGACACCGGGCACGGTGTCCTGCGACCTCTCGGCCGACGGCCGCAGCCTGCTGGTGCATTGCCTCGACGCGCCCGACGCCGAGGAGGCGGTGCGGCAGATGAAGGAACGCTACGAGTCCCGTCTGAAGGAGATCTTTCCGTGATCGAACATGCCCTCACCTTCGGTTATGTCGCGGTGTCGATCGCCGTGCTGCTCAACCTGTGGCGCCTGCTGCGCGGACCGTCGCTGATGGACCGCGTGCTGGCGGTGGACACCATGGTGATCAACGTCATCGCGCTGATCATCCTGTTCGGCATCCAGCAGCGCACCACGGTGTTCTTCGAGGCCGCGCTGCTCTTCGCCATGTTCGGTTTCATCTCCACCGTTGCCTACTGCCGCTTCATCCTGCGCGGCGACGTCATCGAGTGAGGCAGTCATGACTTTTGTGCTCGAAGTACTGATTTCCGCGCTCATCGTGCTCGGTGGCATCTTCGCCCTGGTGGGCTCGGTCGGCCTGGTCAAGCTGCCCGACCTGCTCACCCGCCTGCACGGGCCGACCAAGGCCACCACGCTGGGCGTCGGCGGTGCGCTGGCCGGTTCGATGCTGTTCTTCTTCGGCATCGAGGGCACGCTGTCGATCCACGAGGTGCTGATCAGCGTCTTCCTCTTCCTCACCGCGCCGATCTCCGCCCACTTCATCGCCAAGGCTCACCTGCACGAGCACGTCGCACTGCGCGCCGACCTGCCGCCCACCGGGCGCGAGCATGGCTGGAGCACCTTCGACGGTGTGCCGGAAAGCAGTGATGGCGAACAGGCGGAGCACGCGCCACGCGGCTGAGAGCAGCGGCTTTGACCCTGTGCGGTTGAGGATCGGGGATAATGGGCGTTTGCTCCGGCGTTTGTCCGGTCAGCCCGAGGTTGCCCTTGAACACCACCCGCAGAACCCCGCCCGTACCCGCACCGTCGCGCATCGCCGGCACGCTCAAGGTCCGCCCCCGCGAACCTGAGGCGCCGGCCGAGGCCGCGCCGGAGGCCGCAAGCCCCCCACCCGTAGAGAAGCGCTCCCGCCGGCCAACTCCAGCGCGCGGCGCTCAGGGGGCGTCCGCGGCCTCCGTTGGCGAGCGGCAGCCCAAGGCGGTACGTGCGCCGGCCACCGCTCCGTGCAAGCCTGCCAGCGCTGCGCGCAAGGCTCCTGCCGAGCAGGGCGCCGGGCCGAAACGCCGCAGTGCGGCGGAAGGAGAGAGCCGGGGCGACGAGGCCGCACGTCCTGCGGGCGAACGCCAAGCACGCACCCAGGTGGTCCGTCGCACCACCGACCGTCCGCCCCGCGCCACCACGCCACGTCCGCAGCCCGTCCCGCGCAGCCCTGCCGCCACTGCGGAGGGCGCGCCCGAGGGCGTGCGTCTGTCCAAGGTAATGGCCGAGCGCGGGCTGTGTTCGCGGCGCGAGGCCGACGGTCTGATCGAGCGCGGCTGGGTGTTCGTCGATGGCCGACGGATCACCGAACTCGGTACCCGCATCGACCCGGGCGCCAACATCACCCTGGCGCCCGAGGCGCGCAACCAGCAGGCGGCGCGCGTCACCATCCTGCTGCACAAGCCGGTGGGCTATGTCTCCGGCCAGCCCGAGCCAGGCTACGAGCCGGCGGTGGTGTTGATCAAGGCTGAGAACCAGTTCGACGTCGGCGAGGCGCAGAACTTCCACTACAGCCATCTCAAGGGCCTGGCGCCGGCCGGGCGGCTGGACATCGATTCCACCGGCCTGCTGGTGCTGACCCAGGACGGGCGCATCGCCCGCCAGCTGATCGGCGACGACTCCAAGGTCGACAAGGAGTACCTGGTGCGGGTGGAGGGCGAGCTCTCCGACGAAGGCCTGGCCCTGCTCAACCACGGCCTCGAACTGGATGGCCGCAAGCTGCGTCCGGCGCAGGTCGAATGGGCCAATCCGGATCAGCTGCGCTTCGTGCTGCGCGAAGGGCGCAAGCGCCAGATCCGCCGCATGTGCGAGCTGGTCGGGCTGAAGGTGGTGGGCCTGAAGCGGGTGCGCATCGGCAAGGTGCGTCTGGCCGACTTGCCCCTTGGGCAGTGGCGTTTCCTGCGCGAGGACGAGCGCTTCTGATGCGTGACCGGCTGGCTGCGGCCTTTGCGACCTATCTCAACCGTCGCATGCTGACCCTGCTGGCGCTGGGCTTTTCCAGCGGCCTGCCGGCGCCACTGGTGTTCTCCAACCTGTCGATCTGGCTGCGCGACGAAGGCGTGAGCCGCACCGACATCGGCCTCTTCGCGCTCGCCGCCACACCCTACGCGATCAACTTCCTGTGGGCGCCGCTGATCGACCGCTTGCGCCTGCCCGGCCTCACCGACCGCTTCGGGCGCCGGCGCGGCTGGGCGCTGGCGACGCAGATCGTGTTGATGTTTGCCATCCTGTGGATGTCCTTTTCCGCGCCGGCGCAGCACCTGTGGATGATGGCGGTGGCGACGCTGATGGTCACGACTGCCAGCGCCACCCAGGACATCGTGATCGACGCCTACCGCATCGATTCGCTGGAGCCCGAGCAGTACGGCGCCGGCTCGGCGGTGGCGATCTGGGGCTGGCATCTGGGCGGCACGCTGATCGGCGGCGCAGGCGGCCTGCTGCTGGCGCAGCAGTTCGGCTGGCAGGCGGCCTATCAGGTGCTGGCGCTGGCGGTGCTGGTGGGCATCCTGGCGATCCTGCTGAGCCCCGAGCCGGCGCGTGTGGTGCCGCGTGCGGTGGCCGCCGCGGAGGAGGCGGTGCGGGTGCACTTCGCCGGCAGCATGCCTGCCATTCGGGCGATGGTCGCGGCCTGGTTGTACAACGCAGTGGTGGCGCCCTTTGCCGAGTTCATGCGGCGCGATGGCTGGCTGCTGGTGCTGGTCTTCGTTTTCGTGTTCAAGTTCGGCGACGCCATGCTCGGACGCATGTCCGGTGTGTTCTACCGCGAGCTGGGCTTCTCGCTCGGCGACATCGCCGAGGTTTCCAAGGTGTATGGCTTTGCCGCCAACATGGTGGGGGTGTTCCTCGGCGGCGTGTTGGCCGCGCGCATCGGTGTGCTGCGTGCGCTGTTCATCGCCGGCTTTCTCACCGCGGCGACCAACCTGACCTATACCGCGCTGGCCATGGTTGGCCAGCAGAAATGGATGCTGGCGGTGGCGGTGGTCTCCGACAGCTTCACCACCGGGCTGGTCACGGTGGCCTTTGTCGCCTATCTGTCCGGGCTGTGCAATGTCGCCTACACCGCCACCCAGTACGCGCTGCTGGCTTCGCTGGGCAATCTGTCGCGCATCTGGCTGTCGGCCTCGGCGGGTTATGCGGTGGACCGGCTCGATGGCGACTGGGCCACCTTCTTCGCCCTGTGCGCCGGTCTGGCGCTGCTTGGCCTGCCGCTGCTGCTGTGGCTGATGCGCCGCTTCCCCGCGCACGTCAGCGACGCGCAGCGCGCCAACGGGGGTGATGATGGGGGTAGTGAGACCGCGTCGGGGGGAGAGGCGGGGGGGCGGCCGGTCCAGTCTCACGTCGAGGCGCTTCGGCCTTTACAGGTAGATCCACAGCAGCACCACGCCGAGCACCAGGCGGTAGGCGACGAAGGGCTGCATGCCGATGCGCTTGATGAAGGCGAGGAAGTAGTGAATGCACAGGTAGGCGCTGATGCCGGAGAGGATCGCCCCCAGGCCGAGTACCCCCCAGGCCACCGGCTCGCCAAGGCTGAGCAGCTCGAGGGTCTTCAGTCCGCCGGCCAGTACGATGACCGGAATCGACAGTAGGAAGGAGAAGCGCGAAGCGCCCTCGCGGCTCATGCCGGTCATCAGCGCGGCGGTGATGGTGATGCCCGAGCGCGAGGTGCCGGGAAACAGCGCCAGCGCCTGTGCGCAGCCCACCACCACGATATCCCGCCAAGTGAGCTGGTGCTCGCTGCGGCTGCCGCGATGGCGCCAGTCCGCCCAGCCCAGCAGCAGGCCGAAGGCGATCAGGCCGACGGCGAGCAGCACCGGCGAGCGCAGATAGGTCTCGACGATGTCCTTGGTGGCCAGTCCGGCCAGCCCCACCGGAATGGTACCCAGCAGCACTGCCCAGGCCAGGCGCGCGTCGGCGTCGAGCTGGCGGGTGGCGAGCGAGCGCGTCCAGCTCGCTGTCATTGCGGCGAGGTCGCGGCGGAAATAGATCACCACTGCGGCGAGGCTGCCGATGTGCAGCGCGACGTCGAAAGCCAGGCCCTGGTCCGGCCAGTCGGTGAGCACCGGGACGAGGATCAGGTGGGCGGAGCTGGAGATGGGGAGAAACTCGGTGAGGCCTTGTACCACCGACAGTACGACGACTTGCAGCCAATCCATGGGGCGCGTGCATATCCACTTCGGTTTGCGGCCGCCGGATGGCCTTGCCGCGGGCATGGTGCACTGCACTCATCCCCGCGGCATTCTCGCATAAAGCAGTGAGTGCGGTGCTGCGGCCGGCGCTGCTCCTCAGTCGCCGAGGCGGCGCCGGCGTTGCTGGTCGACCACCTCAGCGTGTTCGGGGTCGAGTCCGCTGACCGTGGTGAAGCACTGATCGAGCGGGCAGACCTGTCCCGGGGGGCATAGGTGCTCGCGGGCACACTCGGCCTGGGTTTCGTCGAGCAGGACCATTTCGTGCACCCGCTCGCAGCGGGCGATGGGGGAGTCGAAGAAGCTCATGGCGGTCTCCTGGGGCAGGCGGGAAGTCCGCCTGCCTGATTCCAGCATAGGCCACAAAAGGACTCAGAGCTTGCGTGAAGGGGTCAGCCCCGATCCCCACAGTGCCGGCGCGAGCGCCACGGCCTGACGTTCGGCTTCGATGATCTTGGTGGTTTCGCGCGCGATGAAGCGGTCTTCGGGGCTGCCGTTGGTGGCTGCCGGGAGCTTGCCTTCCCAGAGCAACTGGCGGGCCGCTTCGAGGAAGTTGCGCTCGTCGCCGACGTCAAGCGCGTGCTGCTCAAGGTAGTTGAGGGTCTGGAAACCGCCAACGACGACGAATACGAGCAGCATCAGGATGAAGGAGGGCAGGGTGTTGCTCAGCGTCACACTGCCGGCGAAGGCGGTCTGGGTGAGTCCCCCGCCGGCGAGGGCGATGAGACTGGCGCTGCTTGCCAGTCCGGTGGCAAGCTTGCGGCGGCGGCGCTGTTCCTTGGCGAGCAGGGTACGTGCCAGCACACGCAGCTCGTCAAGGGAGGTGGAAGTTCGCGTCGATGAGCGGGTCGGGCTGTTGTAGGTGTTCATTTTCAAAGCCTCCGGCGTTTCTTTGCGGAATGGCCAGTACGGATACTGCGCCATGACTTCATGATGGTCGACGCTATGGCTTGCGCATAGTGGTGCTGCGCTGCAATGAAGGGTCAGGGTTTCCTGACAGGGGATTAGGAGATGGTGATAATGCGGGGGGTGACGGTTGCCGCGGCTTGACGCGACTATTCATAAGAATATACTTATATACATGAAAACCTTCCTTCCCTTGCCGGCGCTGCTGCGCCTGATCGCGCTGATTGCGGTGTTCGGTGCGAGCGTGCCGCTGCGTGCCGAGATTCCGCTGCACCGCGTGGAGGCAAACGCTGCGGCCGACACGGTGCCCGCCGAGGCCACCGTCGAGGCGGTACGCCAGGTCGTTGTTGCCGCCCAGGTTGCCGGGCGCGTGCTGGCGCTGGGTGCCGATGGCGGTGATGTCGTGCGCAGCGGCGCCCTGCTGGTCAGCATCGACGCCGGAGAGGCGGCCGCCGCCGAAGCGGCCGCCGCTGCCGCGGTGGTGCAGGCCGACGCTGCGCTGGCTGATGCGCGCGCCGCCTTGGCGCGCAGCCGCCAACTCCATGAGCGTCGATTTGTCAGCCAGGCGGCGCTCGATCAGGCCGTGGCCGCCCATGACAGCGCCGCCGCAGCGACTGCAGTGGCTCGGGCCAATCTCGTCCGTGCCCGGGAAGCGCACCGCCACGCGCACCTGCATGCGCCCTTCGACGGACGGGTGGCCGAGCGCCGCATCGAGGTCGGCGAGATGGTGCAGCCCGGCATGGCGCTGATGACCGTCTACGACCCGGCGCAGATGCGTGCGCTGGTGGACCTGCCGCAGCAGCGCCTGGCTGCCCTGGAGCGTGCGGGCCCCCTGCGGGCGCGGGTGGAGTTGCCGGACAGCGGACGCTGGATCGACGCCGCGGCGGTTACCGTGCTGCCGGCGGCAGATCAGCGCACCCATACGCTGCGCGTACGCGTCGAGCTGCCGGTGCACAGCGACGGAGTGCTGCCGGGGATGTTTGCCCGCGTGCACTTCCTCGCTGCCGAAGCGGCACGTCTGCGTGTGCCGGAGCAAGCGGTGCTGCGTCGTGGCGAGCTCAGTGCGGTGTATGTGGCTGCAGCGGATGGCGTATTCACCCTGCGTCAGGTGCGCCTCGGCCAGCGCCGCGGCGATGGCAGTATCGAAGTGCTCGCCGGTCTGCACGACGGTGAGCATGTCGCCCTCGACCCGGTGGCGGCCGGCATCCTTGCCGCGACGCAGCGCCGATGAGTGCGCCGCAATCGCAGGGCGATGTGCCGCTGGGCGTGTCCGGGCGCATCGCCGCCGCCTTCCAGCGCAATGCGCTGACGCCGCTGATCGCGCTGGTATTGCTGCTGCTCGGCATCTTTGCCACCCTGATCACGCCAAAGGAGGAAGAGCCGCAGATCGATGTCACCATGGCCAATGTGCTGGTGCCATTCCCGGGGGCCTCGGCACGCGACGTCGAGGCGCTCGTCGCGCGCCCGGCCGAGCAGGTGCTGGCGCGCATTGCCGGTGTCGAGCATGTGTACTCGGTGTCGCGCCCCGGCATGGCGGTGATCACGGTGCAGTTCGAGGTCGGCGTGCCCAACCAGGATGCGCTGGTCAAGCTCTACGACACCATCCATTCGCACCGCGACTGGATCAGCCCGCAGCTCGGGGTCGGCGAGCCGGTCATCAAGCCGAAGGGCATCGACGACGTACCCATCCTCAGCCTGACGCTGTGGACCGCCGACACGCAGCGCAGCGCCTTCGAGCTGCAGCAGGTCGCCCGCGCCCTGGAGCTGGAGCTCAAGCGCATTCCCGGTACCCGTGACGTGGTCACCATCGGCGGCCCCGACCATGTCCTGCGCGTGGATATGGACAGCGCACGGATGAACGCCCATGGTGTCACTGCGCAGGACATCCGGGCGGCCCTGCAGCTCGCCAATGCCTCCCAGCCGGCCGGTACGCTGGTGCGCGACAATCGCGAGGTGCTGGTGCGCACCGGCACCTACCTGGAGTCTGCCGAGGACGTGCGTGCTCTGGTGGTCGGTGTCAGTGCCGGACGCGCAGTGTTTCTGCGCGATGTCGCCGAGGTCGTCGATGGCCCCGACCAGCCTGTGCGCCACGTCTGGTACGGCAGCGGTGCGGCCTCCGCAGGCCCGCAGGGGATCTTCCCGGCGGTGACCCTGGCGGTGTCCAAGAAGCCCGGCGCCAACGCCGCCGACGTCGCCGCGGACCTCGTTGCCCGCGCGCAGTCGCTGCGCGGCGCGCTGATCCCCGAGGGGGTCGAGTTCACCGTCACGCGCAACTACGGCAAGACGGCCAGCGACAAGGCCAGTCAGCTGATCGGCAAGCTGGTGTTCGCTACCGCCGCGGTGGTGCTGCTGGTGCTGCTGACCCTCGGGCGGCGTGAGGCGCTGATCGTTGGCGTGGCGGTCACCCTCACCCTCGCAGCCACCCTGTTTGCCTCCTGGGCGTGGGGTTTCACGCTCAACCGGGTGAGCCTTTTCGCCCTCATCTTCTCCATCGGCATCCTCGTCGATGACGCCATCGTGGTGGTCGAGAACATCCACCGCTGGAAGACGCTGGAGCCCGCCACGCCGTTGTGGCGGCTGATCCCGAAGGCGGTGGACGAGGTCGGTGGGCCGACCATCCTGGCGACCTTCACGGTGATCGCGGCATTGCTGCCGATGGCCTTCGTCACCGGACTGATGGGGCCTTACATGAGCCCGATTCCGATCAACGCCTCGATGGGCATGTTCATCTCGCTCGCGGTGGCCTTCGTGGTCACCCCCTGGCTTGCCCTGCGCCTGCTCAAGGGCAGTGCCGGCGATCATGCGCACGCCACCGAGGACCGCATCACCCGTCGCCTCGACGCCTTCTTCCGCCGCCTCATGGGGCCGCTGCTCGACGCCGGACGGGGCGCGCGCGCGCGCGCGCTGCTGTGGCTGGGCGTGCTGGCGCTGATCCTCGCTTCGGTGGCCCTGCCGGCCGTGCAGTGGGTGGTGCTGAAGATGCTGCCCTTCGACAACAAGTCGGAGTTCCAGGTGGTTCTCGACATGCCCGTCGGCACGCCGCTGGAGGAGACCGTACGGGTCCTCCACGAGATCGGCGCCGAGCTCGCCGGGGTCGCGGAGGTGACCGACTGGCAGGCCTATGCGGGTACCGCAGCGCCGATCAACTTCAACGGCCTGGTGCGCCAGTACTACCTGCGCGCGGGAGCGGAGATGGGTGACATCCAGGTCAACCTCAGTGACAAGGCGGCGCGCAGCCGCCAGAGCCACGAGATTGCCGTATCGGTGCGCGAGCGGGTGATGGAGATCGCCCGGCGCAACGGCGGCAACGCCAAGGTGGTGGAGGTGCCGCCGGGGCCGCCGGTGATGTCGCCCATCGTCGCCGAGATCTACGGACCGGATTACGCCGGCCAGCTGGAGGTGGCGCGCCGGGTGCGTGCCGCCTTCGAGGCCACGCCGGACATCGTCGGGGTGGACGACGGCGTGGATGAGAGTGCTCCCAAACTGGTATTGCGCGTTGATCAGGCCAAGGCCGCGCGCATGGGGGTGGCGCAGGCCGACATCGTCGAGGTGGTGCGCCTGGCCCTGGCGGGCGAGAACGTCACCCCCATCCACGGCGGTGACAACAAGTACGAGATCCCGGTGCGCATCCAGCTCCCCCCCAGCCACAAGTCCGACGTCGGCGAGTTGCTGCGCCTCAAGGTGCGCGCGCGCGACGGTGCGCTGGTGTCCGTTTCCGAAGTCGTCGAGGTGCACGCCAGCGAACGCGAACAGGTCATCTACCGCAAGGACCTGCTGCCGGTGGTGTACGTCACCGGTGACATGGGAGGGCGGCTGGATTCTCCGCTGTATGGCATGTTCGACATCCGCAGCCGCCTGCGGGATCTGCAGCTCGATGGTCCGGGGCTCGCCGGGACGCTGCAGGAGTGGTTCATCCGCGCCCCCGTCGATCCCTATGCCGCCTACAGCATCAAGTGGGACGGCGAATGGCAGGTCACCTATGAAACCTTCCGCGACATGGGGGCGGCCTATGCCGTCGGGCTGGTGCTGATCTACCTGCTGGTGGTGGCGCAGTTCCGTTCCTATCTGGTACCGCTGATCATCATGGCGCCCATTCCGCTCACCATCATCGGGGTGATGCCCGGGCACGCCCTGTTCGGGGCGCAGTTCACCGCCACCTCGATGATCGGCATGATTGCGCTGGCCGGGATCATCGTGCGCAACTCCATCCTGCTGGTGGATTTCATCAACCAGCAGCTTGGCGAAGGGGTGGCATTCACCGAGGCCGTCATCCGGGCTGCGGCGGTGCGTGCCAAGCCCATCGGCCTGACTGCGCTGGCGGCGATGATCGGTGCCTTCTTCATCCTCGACGATCCCATCTTCAACGGCCTGGCGATCAGTCTGATCTTCGGCATTCTGGTGTCCACCGTGCTTACCCTGGTGGTCATCCCGGTGCTCTATTACGCCGCCATGCACAAGCGTGCCGGCTTCCTGCAGGAAGGAGAATCCGCATGACGCTCACCACCAACCAGTACGTACGCATCGTCGCCGGCGCCTTCGTGATGATCTCGCTGGCGCTTGGCGCCGAGGCCTCGCCGCTGTTCGTCAGCAAGCATTTCCTCTGGTTCACCGCCTTCGTCGGCCTCAACCTGTTCCAGAGTGGTTTCACCGGCCTCTGCCCGCTGGAGAACATCCTGCGCAAGCTGGGGGTCAGGGACAGCGCTGGCGGCTGCTGAAACCATTTGCGGGCGTTGCGGCGGGGCGCGGTGCAGGCCACAATCGGCGCATGACGCCGATACCCGTGTTGCCAACCGCGCTGCCCCTTGCGCAGCCGCCTTTGCTCAGCCTGAATGTTCGCACCCTTGCCGATGCGGCCGCCGCGGCCCATCGCGCCGCGGCCTTGTGTGCGGAGCCGGCGCGGGCGCAGGCCGGATTGCATGAGTTGCTGGTGAATGGCATCGAGCACGGCAATCTCGGCATCGATCATGCACTGAAGGCCGAACTGCTGGGCAAGGGCGAGTGGGAGGCCGAGGTGGCGCGCCGTCTCGCCCTGCCGGCATTGGCGGGACGGCGGGTACGGGTGTCGGTGTGGCGCCTGCCCGAGGGCTGGTGCTTCGAGGTCGGCGACGACGGCGAGGGCTTCGACTGGCAGCCCTGGCTGGGGGTTGCCCCGCAGCGTGCCGCAGCACCCAATGGGCGCGGTATAGCGCTGGCGGGCGGGCTGTACTTCGATGAGCTGAGTTTTGTTGCTCCCGGCAACCGGGTGCGCGCTTTGTTGCGGGAAGCGGCAATGGGCGCGCCTGCAACCGGCGGGTAGAATCGCGCGCCATGAATCCGACCTCTCCCATCCTTCACGGTGCCGAGCGCTCGCCGCTGGGTCAGCCGGTGGCCTACCGTGACACCTACGCGCCGGAGTTGCTGTTTCCCATCGATCGCCAGCTCAAGCGCGACGAACTTGGCATCGACGGCAGCCGTCTGCCCTTTGTGGGCGCCGATCTGTGGAATGCCTATGAGCTGTCGTGGCTCAACCCGCGCGGCAAACCGGTGGTTGCGCTGGCGCGCTTCGAGGTGCCGGCCACGTCGCCCCGACTGATCGAATCGAAGTCGCTGAAGCTCTACCTGAACGCCTTCAACCAGAGCCGCTTTGCCAGCGCCGGGGAGATTGCCACCCTTATCCGCACCGACCTCTCCGCCGCAGCCGGTGCGCCGGTGGAGCTTGTCCTGACTCCGCTGTCGGCGCAGCCCCAGCGTGCTGCCGCCTACCCTGCCGGGGTCTGCATCGACGAGCTCGACATCGACATCGACACCTATCAGCCTGCCCCCGAACTGCTGGCGACCGTGGCTGGGGGCGGCGAGGTCGAGGAAACCCTCTATTCCCACCTGCTGAAGTCCAACTGCCTGGTTACCGGGCAACCTGACTGGGGCATGGTGGGGGTGCGCTATCGTGGCGCGCTGATCGATCGCGCCGGACTGCTGCGCTACATCGTCTCCTTCCGCCAGCACAACGAGTTCCACGAACAGTGCGTGGAGCGCATCTACTGCGACCTGCTCTCGCGCTGCCGTCCCGCAGCGCTGCTGGTGTGGGCACGCTACACGCGCCGCGGTGGACTGGACATCAACCCCTGGCGTGCGAGCACGGCGCAGATGCACCCGGGGGACGCCATGGAAATACGCCAATAGTGCAAGGTCGTGTCAACCTTGCGCGCACCCCTTGCGTTGAGTGAGCAGATGTACGCTTTCACAACAAGTTCTTGAGCGGGTAGGCAAAACAGGCTGCAGTAGTTTAGTATCCGCCGATGTTTCAAAACCACCATCACGAGGAAGAAACCATGAAAGTTTTCGTCGCTGCCGCGGTTGCCGCCGGCCTGCTGTCCGCCGCCCCGGCCTTCGCTTCCGCCGATCTGGCCAAGGCCAAGAACTGCATGGCCTGTCACGCGACTGACAAGAAGCTGGTGGGCCCGTCCTACCAGGACGTGGCTGCCAAGTACGCTGGCCAGGCCGACGCCGTCGCCATGCTGGCTGGCAAGATCCAGAAGGGTGGTGCCGGTGTGTGGGGGCCCGTGCCCATGCCCCCCAACCCGCAGGTGAACGACGCCGACGCCAAGGCGCTCGCCGAGTGGGTGATGAGCCTGAAGAAGTAAGTCGGCGGTTGCCGAAAACGAAAAACCGGCCTGTTGGCCGGTTTTTATTTGCACTTTCATCCGGGGGCCGCAGGCAGTGGCTGGGTGTTCAGCCAGCGCTCTATTTCCGCGGCAGGGGCGGGGCGGGCGAAGAGGTAGCCCTGCATGATGTCGCAGCCCAGCGAGCGCAGCACGCTGACCTGACCTTCCTGTTCGACGCCCTCTGCGACCAGGTGCAGGCCGAAGCCGCGGGCGATGCCGGTGATCGCCGAGATGATGGGGTTGACCGCCGAGGCGGAGAGCTCGCGCACGAAACTGCGGTCGATCTTCAGGCAGCTTACCGGGAACTTCTGCAGGTAGGACAGCGAGGAATAGCCGGTGCCGAAGTCGTCGATCGCCACCCCGAGGCCCGCGCTGCGCAGCTCGCGGACCTTGGTGGCGGTGGCGTCGGCGTCCTGCATCATCATGCTCTCGGTGATCTCGACTTCAAGCAGCGCGGGGGGGATGTGGTGACGGGTGACTGCGGCCATGACCTTGTCGACCAGGTCATGGTGGTCGAAGTCGTGCGGCGAGAGGTTGAGCGACATGCGCAGGGTGTCGTGTCCGGCGCTGCGCCATTCCCCCAGTTGTGCGCAGGCACGCTCCAGCACCCACTGGCTGATGTCGCCAATGATGCCCATCTCCTCGGCGACCGGGACGAAGGTGGCCGGCGGGACCATGCCGCGCGTGGGGTGATTCCAGCGCAGCAGGGCTTCCATGCCGACCGCACGGCGGTGGTTGAGGCTGATCTGGGGCTGGTAGTGGAGCTCGAACTCCTGGCGTTCGAGCGCCTTGTGAAGGTCGTTCTCGAGGGAGACGCGCTGGCGGTGGTGGGCGTTGAGGCCGGCATCGAAGAAGCGGAAACCGTTCTTGCCTGAGCGCTTGACCTTGTACATGGCGACGTCGGCGTGGCGACTGAGGTCTTCGGCGCTGTGGCCGTCGCGCGGATGGATGGCGATGCCGATGCTCACCGTGGCGCGGAATTCGCCGTTGCCAAGGGCAAAGGGCGCCGCCAGCACGTCGAGGATCTTGCGGGCGATGGTCTCGGCATCCTGCGGCTGGGAGATGTCGGGCAGCAGGATGGTGAACTCGTCGCCACCGAGGCGAGCCAGGGTGTCGCCGCGCCGCAGTACCCCGGAGACCCGCTCGGCAAGGGTGCGCAGCAGGGTGTCTCCGGCGGCATGCCCCCAGGTGTCGTTGACCAGCTTGAAACGGTCGATATCGACGAACATCACCGCCAGTGGGCTGTTCTGGCGCTGCGCATGGGTGACCGCGAGCTCGAGGCGGTCACGGAACAGCAGGCGGTTGGGCAAGCCGGTGAGCTGGTCGTGATAGGCCTGGTGGGTGATGATCTCCTCGGCGCGCTTGCGGTCGGAGATGTCGCGGGCCACGCCGTAGAGACCCGGCGAACGGGCGCCTTCGTCGCCGCGACCGGGCATCGGCAGGCCGTCGAGAGCGACGGTGACGGTTTCCGGCAGGCCCTGGTCGAGTGAGAGGCGGTTGCGGCGCAGGCGCAGCTCGACCTCGAAACGCTCGCTGTGGCCATTGCGCACATCCTGCAGCAGGCTGTGCATGCGGTCCTGGTCCTCGGGCATCACCAGCAGCAGGAAGGGGCGTTTGAGCAGCTGGTTGCCACGGAAGCCGAGCAGGCTCTCGATGCGCGGGTTGATGTAGGTGAAGCAGCCTTCGCCGTCGAGGGTGAAGATGAGGTCTGGCGAACTTTCCACCAGGTAGCGATGCAGGCGCTCGGAGGCGCGCAGGCGTTCGCTCATGGTGCGGTTGGCGCGCTCCAGGGCGGTCTTGTGCAGGGCGCCGTGGACGGTGCGCTGCAGTTGCGCGAGATGATAGGGCTTGCGGACGAAGTCGTCGGCGCCGGCGCGCAGTGCGCCGATGGCGGCATCGATGGCGTCCTCGCCGCTGATCATCACCACGGCCTCCTGGCGCTGGCTGGCGGCGAGCCAGGAGAGGACGTCGAGACCGGTGCCGTCGGGCAGGCGGTAGTCGAGCAGGATCAGGTCGTAACTGTTGTGCTCGAGCTGGCGCAGTGTTTCGGCGATGCTGGCGCAGCAGTCGAAGTGGCGCCCGGGCTGGGCGAGCGCGATCGGCAGGGAACGGCGCAGGGCGGTATCGTCATCGACCACCAGAATCCGGCACTGCAGATCGGGGGCTGTGCCGGATTCCGCGGCCTGATGAGCGAACGGCTGTTCCGACGAGATGACCATATTACCCGGGGCCGCTCACAAGGAGGCGAAGAAAACGCTGACGCGGCACCGTCCGGGGCGGGCGGGGCGGAAGCGTTGCGGGCACTCTCTGGGTGATACTAAATGCATATTTCCAGAGTATTAGCAATGACATTTAACGCAATGTAGCACTCTTGGGTGTATTTTCCAACGGAATGAGAATCTGATAGCTTGTACCCAAGGTGGGTTGGCTGCGGCACACCAGGGTGGCGTGCCATTGCGCAAGCAGTTCCCCGACGATGGACAGGCCGATGCCGGCGTGGGCCCGCCCCTTGTCGCTGGGGTGTTTGCCGAAGAGGTCGTCGATACGGGCGGGCGGCAGGCCCGGGCCATTGTCGACCAGGCGCAGTTCGAGACACTGGCGGCCGTCGACGAGCAGCGGACCGGCAGCGGCGACGGCGAAGCGCCCACCGGGAGGCAGGGCTTCGGCGGCATTGCGGTAGAGGTTGAGGAGGATCTGCCGGAGCACGCCGCCGGGCATCGCCAGGCGGGGCAGGGTGGCGGGCTTGCGGACATCGAAACGGATGTCGCGGCAGCCGAACAGGGCGCTGGCGCAGAGGCGGTCGAGCTCGTCGAGGATGGCGCCGGGGTCGCAGGTTTCGCCGTGTTCGCCGCCGGTGCCCGGTGGCGAGGCAAAGCGTTGCACCAACTCGGCAACGCGGTCGAGTTCGTCGCCGATGATCGCCAGTTCGGCGAGCAGCGCCGTGTCTGCGGCGTTGCGTTGTTCGACCAGGCCAAGATAGCTGCGGATCACCGTCAGCGGGTTGCTGGCCTCGTGGATGAGCGCGCGCGCGCGCGCGCGCTGGCTGCTTTCCAGTTCGTTGCGTACCGCCTCCAGTGCTGCCCGCCGCGAGGTTTCCTGCTCAAGGACCGAGAGTGCCTGGGCGGCAAAGGCGGCAAAGGCGGCCTGCACGCCAGGCGTCGGCAGGGCCGAGTCGCCGTACTGGGGCAGCACGGCAACGCAGGGGCCGCTGCCCAGGCGGGGGAGCGGCAGGCAGGCAATTCCCGGGGCCTGCAGCCAGCGTGCGAGTTGCCAGTCCTGCGGGCAGCGCGGCGCTTCGTCGCCGATGCGCATCCGCGTTGCCGTGCCACTGCGCGCAGCGAGGGCAATGATGCTGCGCTCGTCGTCGCCACGCAGGCCGAGTTCGGTGATCCAGCGTGAAGCCGGATGGTCGTCGAGCGCCGGTGGCAGCAGGTGGCCGTCGGTGCCGGTGGTGAGCAGCAGGGGCGCCGGCAGGCCGAACACCAGGGCACTGCCGTAGCGCAGGCGGCGCAGGGCGGCGGCGCCGTTGCAGTCGCCAAGAGCGCCGCGCAGCAGTCCGCGCAGGGCGGCGTACTGCAGCGCAGCAGGCATCTGGACACTGGCTGGCGGGGCTTCCGCAGGTGCCGTCGGCAGGTTGCCGGCGAGGAAGGCGACGTCCGTGCGCAGGGCCAGCAGTGTTCCGGCTGGCAAGGCAGTCAGTGCGCCGAGGCGTGGATCTTCCGCTGCCTCGGCACTGGCTCCGAGGCGTACCGCGCTCCACAGCAGGGCAGTGAGCGGGTGGGCGTTGCTGATGTGCTCGTCGAGGGCGGCTTCGAGCTCCAGGGCGTCGATCAGCGGTTGAGCTGCACCGCAGGCGCGCGCCAGTCCCGCCGCATTCATCGCGCCGTCGCGCAGGGTGGAGCTGCCGGAGTGGCCGAGTTCGCGCAGCAGGCCGCACAGGAAGGCGTCGTCAGGGCGCGGATAGGCGGATTCGATGGCGAGGTGGCGGGCGCATTCGGCGGTCATCAGGGCCTGGCGCTGGCAAGCCTGGGACAGCGTGGGGCTGTCCACGGAGAGCAGCTGCCAGGCCCGCAGGACGTCGGCACCGGCGTCCTGCAGGCGACGGGCGAGCGCTGCACGCAGATCGGCTTCGTCGCCCTGCAGTGGTGCTGCGCGCAGCAGGGCGACGCACAGCTGCGGGTGGCGCATGGCCTCCTCGGCCGCCGCCTGCGACTGCGGCGGCGCGCTGTCGAGGTGGTGCAGCAGGAGGCTCAGGTCTCCGGGGAGAAGGGCGGCTGCGGCGGGAGGTGGTGTGCTCGACACCGGGGCGTCCTTCCGTAGTGGGTCAGGGCGGTCACATGCTGTTGCAATTGTAACGCCGCCCGCCGGAGGGGGCGAGTGCGGCGATGAAGGTTCACCGTGACCGGTTTCACTTTCCGGTGCGAATGGCGCCGAAGCGGGCCATTCCGTTCCATGGCTGCGCCGCACTCAGCCCTGCAGACTGTCGGCGAAGCTCAGCGCCTGGACGTGCGAGCGGTTGAGCTGTTCCGGACTCAGGTGCAACTCCTCGGCGGCTTTAAGCAGTGCGGCGCCGTCGAAGCTCTCGCACAGCCGCGAGAGCTTCAGGAAGGGGGCGAACTCGCCCTGTTCGTAGAGCAGGGCTTCGGTGACCGTGGCAGGCAGGTTCATCTCGTCGAGTACCGCCTGCATGGAGGTGCCGAGCAGCACGTTGAGCAGCGAGAAGGCGCCGGTGATGAAGAGGTTGTCGCGTTCGGACTTGTCGAAGAAGCCGCCGCCGACTTCCTCCATGAAGCGCCCGCGCGCGATCGCGGTCTGCATCATCGCCGGGGCGCCGGGATCGCGGCTGGCGGTGACCAGCAGCAGCGACAGCCACTTGTTGAGGTTGTCGTAGCCGAGGATGCTGACCGCGTGGCGGAAGGACTGGATTTCGCACATCAGCCCGAAACCGGCGGAGTTGATGTAGCGCAGCAGCTTGTAGGACAGCGCCACGTCCTGTTTGAGGACGGCCTCGATGTCCTTGATGTCGGCGTTGTTGCGCACCAGGTTGAGCAGGCGGACGATCTGGGCGTGCGCCGGCGAGAGCTCCTTGGGCGGGGGGTTGCCATGCAGGAAAAACCAGCCCGAGGCGCCGTCGTAGCCGGCACTGACCGCGGCGCGGAAAGCCGGTACGTCGGCCAGGCCCCAGGCCAGGCTGAGCCCCGGGGCATCGCCCGGCGCGGCAGCCTTGCGCGCGTCCATCAGCACGAAGCGCCAGTCAGCGCTGGCCGGCAGTGCCGTGCCAGGGGTGTACCAGGTCAGGCAGGTGCTGATGCCTGCCTCCTGCAGTTGCGGCAGCAGGGCCTGGGTCTGCGGATGGGCAAGGGCCTGGACGGGGATTTCCACCATCGCGTTGGGCGGGGCCTGCCAGTTCATCAACTCCGGCGTCGGTACCAGGCGGCCGAGGCACAGGAACACAGGATGATGGCTGGGCCAGACGTCGGCGAGACTGTTGAGCGTGTCGACCACCGCGGCGACGTTGGGGCCATGGGCGATGAGCCGGTTGGCGGTGATTGCGCGGCTCTTGTTGACCACAGGCTCGCGGGTGAGGATGGTGGTCTGGCTCATGGGTTCAGGTGGTCGAGAAGGTAAAGGAGTCTGCGAAGAAAGCCTCTGCAGGCAGGGCGCAGCGGCCACTGAGGTCGGCGCGCGCGGCCTCGATCATCGCCGGCGCACCGCAGGCATAGACCTGGTGCGCGGAGAGGTCGGGGAAGTCGGCCATCAATGCCTCATGAACGAGACCGCGGCGTCCCTGCCATCCGTCATTATCACTCAGGCCGGAGAGTACCGGAATATAGCGAAAGTCGGGGATGCTCGCCGCCCATTCGCGGGCCAGAGCGTCGAGGTACAGGCCGTCGGCCTGGCGTGCGCCCCAGTACAGCGCCATCGGCCGCCGGATGCCGAGGTGGCGGGCGTGTTCGACGATGCTCTTGATGGGGGCGAAACCGGTCCCGCCGCAGAGCAGCACGATGGGGGTGTCAGCGTGCTCGTCGAGGGTGAAGCTGCCCAGCGGCCCCTCGAAGCGCAGGATATCGCGCTCCTTCATGCCATCGAAGACGTGCGGCGTGAATTGGCCACCGGGAACCAGACGGATGTGCAGTTCCAGGAGTTCGGCGTCATGGGGGGCGTTGGCGATGGAGAAGCTGCGGCGGCGGCCATCGGCGAGCAGCAGGTCGATGTACTGTCCGGCACGGAAGGCAAAGCGCTCGCTCGCCGGCAGGCGCAGTTCGAGGATCATGACGTCGTCGGCGACACGCTTGAGGCTGTGCACGCGACAGGGCAGCTTCTTCACCGGGATGTCGTCGGCGCGGCGCACGTTGCGCGCCTCCAGCACCAGGTCCGAGCGCGCCTGGGCGCGGCAGAAGAGCGCCATGCCGGCGGCGCGGTCGGCGTCGCTGAGGGCGCCGGCACAGATTGCGCCATGCTCGAAGCTGCCGCTCAGCACCTTGCCCTTGCAGGCGCCACAGGCGCCGTCGCGGCAGCCATAGGGCAGCAGCAGGCCGGCGGCAAGGGCGGCATCGAGCAGGCTCTGGTCGGCGGTGGCGGGGAACTGCTGGCCGTCGGGCTGGAGGGAAATCTGGAAGGACATCTGGCGTGTGATAATCGGCTGATGAAAAGGATACTGATCGTCGGTTGTGGCGATGTTGCCCGGCGCGCCCTGCCCTGGCTGCTGCGGCGCTTTCGCGTCTTTGCACTGGCGCGCAGCGCGGAGTCGGCGCGCGCGCTGCGTGCGCTGGGCGTGGTGCCGGTGCGTGGCGACCTCGACGAGCGGCGCTCGCTGAGGCGGCTGGGCGGGCTTGCCGACGTCGTGCTGCATTTTGCGCCGCCGCCGCAGCACGGCGACGAGGATCCACGTACCGCCCATCTGCTCGCCGCGCTCGGGCGCCGGGGGAGTCTAGCACAGCGTCTTGTGTACATAAGCACCACCGGGGTGTATGGCGACTGCGGCGGTGCTTTCATCGACGAGTGCCGTGCGCTGCGGCCGCTGAGTGCGCGTGCGCGCCGCCGCGTCGATGCCGAACGCCGTCTGCGCCGCTTTGCCCGCCGTCATGGCACGGCGCTTGCCATCCTGCGCGCGCCGGGCATCTATGCCGCCGACCGGCTGCCGCTGGCGCGCCTGCAGCGCGGCGATCCGGTGCTGGCGGCGGAAGACGACGTGCTTACCAACCACATCCATGCCGACGATCTTGCCAGGCTGGCCTGTGCGGCGCTCTTCCGTGCCCGTGGCGGGCGGGTTTTCAATGTCGTGGACGACAGCCGCCTGCGCATGGGCGAGTATTACGACCTGCTCGCCGACCGCTTCGCGCTGCCGCGTCCGCCCCGCCTGCCGCGGGCGCAGATCGCCGCCGTGCTGTCGCCGCTGACGCTTTCCTTCATGGCCGAATCGCGCCTCATCGACAATACGCGCATGCGCCGGGAACTGCGCGTGGCGCTGCGCCATCCCACCGTCGGCGACGGAATCGCCGCCGCCCTCAACAAGGAGCAAGCCCCCTCATGCTGGTGATCAAGTCCCTGCACATCATCTTCGTCGTGTCCTGGTTCGCCGGGTTGTTCTACCTGCCGCGCCTGTTCGTCAATCACGCCATGGTCAGCGACGCGGCGACCATCGAGCGCCTGAAGCTGATGGAGCTCAAGCTCTACCGCTTCATGACTCCGCTCGGCATCCTCGCCGTCGCCCTCGGGCTGTGGCTGTGGTTCGGCTACGGCTTCGGCGGCGGCTGGCTGCATGCCAAGACCACCCTGGTGCTGTTCCTGATCGCCTACCACCTCTACTGCGGCAAGCTCCTGCGCGACTTCGCCGCCGACCGCAACACCCGCAGCCACGTGTGGTTCCGTGTCTTCAACGAGGTGCCGGTGGTGGTGCTGTTCGTGGTGGTGTTCCTGGCGGTTCTGAAGCCGTTCTGAGCGCCTCGGCGCTGTTGAGGTTGGCAAAGGCGGCGGCGACGTCGTCGAATGCCACCTCGACGCGACGGCGGCTGCGCTGCCAGCCGTCGACCCGCCGCCCGTCGGCCAGCAGATAGGCCTGCAGGTCGGCAGCGAGAGCGCGTCGGCACAGGCAGAATACCGGATGGCTGCGCCCGTCGGTGGTGGCTACGGCGATCTCCGCGGTGGCGGCTTGCAACGCGCGATACAGGCGGACGACGAGGTCCGTGGGCAGCAGCGGCGAATCGCAGGGTACGACGGCGACGAGTTCGTGGCGGGCATGGCAGAGGCCGGCGTGGATGCCGGCGAGCGGGCCGGCGAAACCGCCGATCTGGTCGGCAAATACCGCAGTGCCGAAGCTGGCGTAGGTGTCGAGGTTGCGGTTGGCGCTGATCTGCACCTCGGCGACCTGCGGGCGCAGGCGCTCCAGCACCGTGGCAACCAGCGGCGCACCGCGGTAGTCGGCCAGCCCCTTGTCGATGCTGCCCATGCGCTGGCCGCGACCGCCGGCGAGGATGAGGCCGCTGATCGGCGGCAGCTTGAAGGTGTCGTGCATGGCAGGGATTCTACTCTCCGTGGCGTGGCGGCGGCCGTTATACAATGGCCGACTGTCCTCTCCTGTGCCCGCCCTGTGCGGCGGGCCTGTCCAGTGTGGTACGCGCATGTCCGAGCAGTTCTTCTGTCCCTGTCCCCGTGGTCTTGAAACCCTGCTCGTCGATGAGCTCAACGCGCTTGGCGCCCGCGACGCCGCTGCGGTGCCCGGCGGGGTGTCCTTTGCCGGCGACTGGGCGTGCTGTTACCGGGTCAACCTCGAAAGCCGTCTTGCCACCCGCGTGCTGTGGCGGATCGTCAGTGGGCGTTATCGCAGCGAGGAGGACATCTACCGCCTCGCCTACGGGCCGACCTGGGCGAAGTGGTTCACCCCGGACGACACCCTGCGGGTCTATGTGACGGCCAAGCAGTCGCCACTGAAAAGCCTGGAGTTCGTCACCCTGCGCGTCAAGGACGCGGTGTGCGACCACTTCCGTACCGTCGCCGGACGACGCCCGAGCATCGACACTGCGGCGCCGGACGTGCGCGTGCACGCCTTCCTGACCCGCGACACCGTCACCCTCTATCTCGATACTTCGGGCGATCCCCTCTATCGCCGCGGCTTCAAGCAGGCCGCCGTGGAGGCGCCGCTGAAGGAGAACCTGGCCGCCGGCATCCTGCGCCTTTCGGGCTGGCAGCCCGGGGAGAGCTTCATCGATCCGATGTGCGGCAGTGGTACTTTCCTCATCGAGGCGGCGCAGATCGCTCTCGACATCGCCCCCGGCCTCGGGCGCGGCTTTGCCTTCGAGGGGCTGCGCAACTTCGACCGCAGCACCTGGGCGGCGCTGCGCAAGGCTGCCGAAGGGCGCCGCCAGGCGCCGCGGCGCCTTGCACTGTACGGTTCCGACATCGTCGGCGAGCAGGTCCGCCGCAGCCGCGTGAATCTGGAGGCGGCGGGGCTGGCCGAGTGCGTCTACCTTGATCGCGCAGACGTTCTCGACCGCGTGCCGCCGGCAGCAGAAGGGGTGATGGTGTGCAATCCGCCCTACGGCGTGCGCATCGGCGAGGCCGAGGAGCTGGCCGCCTTCTATCCACGCCTTGGCGATGCCCTCAAGCAGCGCTGGAGCGGCTGGCGCTGCTACCTGTTCTCGGGCGATCCGGCCCTGCCCAAGCTGATCGGGTTGAAGGCTGCCAAACGCACACCGCTGTTCAACGGCGCCCTCGAGTGCCGCCTGTTCGAATACCGCATGGTGGCCGGCTACATGCGCCGCAAGGCCCCGGAGGCCTGAAGGGCGGCGGCTCGCGCCGCCGGGGCACCTCAGACGATGTCGAGGTGCTGGATGCCGGCGGAAAGGTCCTTTTCGCCGAGGCGGCTGTTGAGCTTGATCTGCAGGCGCAGGTCATTCACCGAGTCGGCGTTGCGCAACGCATCCTCGTAGGTGATCAGTTCCTGCTCATAGAGATCGAACAGGCTCTGGTCGAAGGTCTGCATGCCCAGTTCGCGCGAGCGCTTCATCACTTCCTTGATCCCTGGCACCTCGCCCTTGAAGATGAGGTCGGCGATCAGCGGCGAGTTGAGCATCACCTCCACTGCCGGCACGCGACCCTTGCGGTCCTTCATCGGCAGCAGGCGCTGCGAGATCAGTGCGCGCAGGTTCAGCGAGAGGTCCATCAGCAGTTGCTGGCGGCGATCCTCGGGGAAGAAGTTGATGATGCGGTCGAGGGCCTGGTTGGCGCTGTTGGCGTGCAGGGTGGCCAGGCAGAGGTGGCCGGTCTCGGCAAAGGCGATGGCGTAGTCCATGGTCTCGCGATCGCGGATCTCGCCCATCAGGATGACGTCCGGGGCCTGGCGCAGGGTGTTCTTCAGCGCATCCTCCCAGGACTCGGTGTCGATGCCGATCTCACGCTGCGAGACGATGCAGTTCTTGTGCTGATGGACGTACTCGATGGGGTCTTCGACGGTGATGATGTGGCCGTAGGAGTGCTCGTTGCGGAAGTCCACCATCGCTGCCAGCGAGGTGGTCTTGCCGGTGCCGGTGCCGCCGACGAAGATCACCAGCCCGCGTTTGGACATCGCGATGTCGCGCAGCACCACCGGCATGCCCAGCTCCTCGAAGGTCGGGATGCTCATCGCGATGGTGCGCAGCACGAGGCCGACGCGACCCTGCTGGATGTAGGCGTTGGCGCGGAAGCGGCCGATCCCCGCCGGCGAGATGGCGAAGTTGCATTCCTTGGTGGATTCGAACTCCGCGGCCTGGCGGTCGTTCATGATCGCGCGCGCCAGTTCCGCGGTGTGCTGCGGCGTCAGCGCCTGGTTGGATTGCGGCACGATCTTGCCGTCGATCTTGATCGCCGGCGGGAAGCCCGCGGTGATGAAAAGGTCGGAGCCCTTCTTCTGCACCATCAGGCGCAGCAGATCGTGCATGAACTTGAGTGCCTGGTCGCGTTCCATGTTGGCTTCCTCGGTAGCGGTCGACCGTTACGGTGCAGGGTGCGGGGCGCGGGGCCCGGAGATCAGTTGAAGTTGTCCTTGTTCGCGGCACGCAGCTTCGCTTCGGCGGCGGACACGACGTTGCGGCGGACGAGGTCGGCAAGGCACTGGTCGAGCGTCTGCATGCCGACGTTCTGGCCGGTCTGGATCGCAGAGTACATCTGTGCGATCTTGTTCTCGCGGATCAGGTTGCGGATCGCCGGGGTGCCGATGAGTATCTCGTGAGCGGCGACGCGGCCGCTGCCGTCCTTGGTCTTCAGCAGGGTCTGGGCGATCACCGCGCGCAGCGATTCGGAAAGCATCGCGCGCACCATGTCCTTTTCCGCTGCGGGGAAGACGTCGACGATACGGTCGATGGTCTTCGCTGCCGACGAGGTGTGCAGGGTGCCGAACACCAGGTGACCGGTTTCCGCCGCGGTGAGCGCCAGGCGGATGGTTTCCAGGTCGCGCATCTCACCCACCAGGATGACGTCCGGATCCTCGCGGAGGGCGGCGCGCAGGGCGTTGGAGAAGGACATCGTGTCGCGATGCACTTCACGCTGGTTGACCAGGCAGCGCTTCGACTCGTGGACGAATTCGATCGGATCCTCGACGGTGAGGATGTGGCCGTATTCGTTTTCATTGACGTAGTCCACCATCGCTGCCAGCGTGGTCGACTTGCCCGAGCCGGTGGGGCCGGTGACCAGCACGATGCCGCGCGGCTGATGGGCGATTTCCTTGAAGATCTTCGGCGCGTTGAGCTGCTCGAGGGTCAGCACCTTCGACGGAATGGTCCGGAATACTGCGCCGGCGCCGCGGTTCTGGTTGAAGGCGTTGACGCGGAAGCGCGCCAGGTTGGGCACCGCGAAGGAGAAGTCGCACTCCAGCGTTTCCTCGAACTGCTTGCGCTGGGAGTCGTTCATGATGTCGTACACCATCGCGTGTACGTCCTTGTGCTCCATCGGCGGCAGGTTGATGCGGCGCACGTCGCCATGCACGCGGATCATCGGTGGCAGCCCGGCGGAGAGGTGCAGGTCGGAGGCCGAGTTCTTGACCGAGAAGGCGAGCAGTTCGGTAATGTCCATGGCGGAGGCGGGTGGTGTCGGGAAGAGGAGTGAAAGGGGGCGATAAGCCCCCGGTGATATACTGCCCGGGCCTTCAGAGCCGGGCCGGATCAAGCGCTATATGACATCAATCTCCGCCAACTTGCAAGCCGTGCACGCACGCATCGCCGCCGCCGCGCGGGCCTGCGGACGCGATCCGCAGACGGTGCGGCTGCTCGCGGTGAGCAAGACCTGGGGTGCCGGAGCCGTGCGCGAGGCGGCCGCTGCGGGACAGCATGCGTTTGGTGAGAATTACGTTCAGGAAGGCTGCGAGAAGATCACCGCACTTGCCGATGCGACCCTCGAATGGCATTTCATCGGCCCCCTGCAGAGCAACAAGACCCGTGCGGTGGCGGCGCACTTCCACTGGGTGCACAGCATCGACCGGCTCAGGATTGCCGAGCGTCTGTCTGCCCAGCGCGACGTCCACCTGCCGCCGCTGCAGGTCTGCGTGCAGGTCAATGTCAGCGGCGAGCTCAGCAAGAGCGGCGTCGACCCCGCCGCCGCGGTCGCCCTGGCGCGTGCGGTGGCGGCGCTGCCGCGCCTGCGCCTGCGCGGGCTGATGTGCATCCCCGAGCCCACTGCCGATGCTGCCGTGCTGGCGGCGCGCTTTGGCGTGCTGCGCAGTCTGCAGGGCGAACTGGCCGCGGCCGGAATCGTTACCGATACCCTGTCGATGGGCATGTCGCATGATCTTGAGGCCGCGGTGGCCGCCGGTGCCACCCTCGTCAGGGTGGGTACGGCCATTTTCGGTGAGCGGGGTGCGCAGTGAGCGCAGCGGTTGCGGCGAGGCCTGTCCCTCTTTCACGCTTTTGCGGAGTCAGTGCATGAAGATCGGTTTTCTCGGTGGCGGCAACATGGCCGCCGCACTCATCGGTGGTCTGGTCGACAAGGGGTTTTCCGGCGAAGCAATCGAGGTCGTCGACCTCCTCGCCGAGAACCGCGAGCGGCTCGCGGCCCGCTTCGGCGTGCGCACCGCGGCCACGGTTGGTGATGGCCTGCTGGCCTGCGAGGTCATCGTGCTGGCGGTCAAGCCGCAGCAGATGCGCGCGGCGCTGGCACCACTGGCCGGATGCCTGCAGCAGCAACTGGTGGTGAGCATTGCCGCTGGCCTGCGCGTTGCCGACCTCGAACGTTGGCTGGGCGGCTACCGCCGTGTGGTGCGCTGCATGCCCAATACCCCGGCCCTGATTGGCGCCGGCGTGACCGGGCTGTATGCCGGCGCCGCGGTCGATGAGGCGGGCCGCGCGGCTGCCGACAGGGTGCTGGCGGCGGTGGGCAGCACGCTGTGGATCAGCGACGAGGCGCAGATGGATGCGGTGACCGCGCTGTCGGGCAGCGGGCCGGCCTACGTCTTCCACTTCATCGAGGCCCTGCAGGCTGCCGGGCGCGATTTCGGCTTCGACGAGGCCAGTGCACGCCAGCTCGCCGTCGATACCGTCCTCGGCGCCGCGCGCCTTGCCGCCGCCTCCCCCGAACCGGCCTCAGTGCTGCGCGAACGCGTGACCTCCAGGGGCGGCACCACTGCGGCCGCGCTCGACAGCCTGGCTGCTGCCGGCTGGCACGATGCGCTGGTCGCCGCCGTCCATGCCGCCGCCGCGCGCGGGCGCGAGCTGGGCGAGCAGCTTGGCGGCAGCGCCGCGCCGGAGGCCTGAGTCATGCTCGGCAACATCGTCCTGCTGATCGTCAACGTCGTGCTCGGCTTCATCACCGTGATGCTGCTGGCGCGCTTCTTCCTGCAGTGGCTGCGGCTGCCCTTCCGCAACCAGGTCGGGCAGTTCGTCCTCAGCACTACCGACTGGCTGGTGCGTCCGCTGCGGCGGGTGGTGCCCGGTCTCTTCGGACTCGACCTGGCCAGCCTGCTGCCCGCCTGGGTGGCGCAGACCCTCTACGTGTTCATCGAACTGAGCCTGCGCGGGGTGCCCTTCGACGGTGGCGCGGCGGGGGTGCTGCTCGGTCTGTGGGGGCTCGGCGTGGTCGAACTGCTGCGCATGGCGATCTACCTGGTGTTCGCGGTGGTGCTGATCTCCGCGGTGCTTTCGTGGGTCAGTCCGCATGCCCCCGCGGCGCCGCTCTTCCATGGTTTTGCGGCGCCCTTCCTGCGGCCCTTCCGGCGCATCGTGCCGATGATCGCCAACGTCGATCTGTCGCCGCTGGTGCTCTTGCTGGTGCTGCAGATCGTCCTGATGGTGGTCTCCAGCCTGCGCGCAAACTTCATTCCGCTGCTGGTGGCGGGCTGAGCATGGGCTGGTTGCGGCTCGTCGGCGACGCCGTCGTGCTGGCCCTGCACGTGCAGCCCAATGCGCGCCATACCGAGTTCGCCGGCCCGCACGGCGAGGCGATGAAGCTGCGCCTGGCCGCGCCACCGGTGGATGGCAAGGCCAACGCCGCCCTGTGCGCCTTTCTGGCAACGTACTGCGAGGTGCCGCGCGCCGCCGTACAGCTGATCAGCGGCGAGAGCGCGCGCGCCAAGCGCGTGCGCATCGAAGGCGTGGATGGCGAAGCGCTGACGCGGCTGCGGCGGCTGGGGTGAACCCGCCGCAGCCCATCTTTCAGCTGTCGAACATCACCTGGCCTTCGACCAGGGTGTAGCGCACCCGTCCGGGCAGCTCCTGGCCGAGGAAGGGGGTGTTCTTGCCCTGGCTCCTGAGCGTCTGGCGGTTGATTGCGCTGCTCGCCGCAGGGTCGAACACGCAGACGTCGGCACGCGCGCCGGGGGCCAGGTGGCCCGCCTTGGTGATGCCGACGATGCGTGCGGCGTCGGTGGTGATGCGCGCCAGCGCGGTGGGTAGTGCAACGCCGGCTTCCCGCGCCCACTTCAGGGTCAGCGGCAGCAGCAGTTCCAGGCCGGTGGCGCCCGCCTCGGATTCGGAGAAGGGGGTGAGCTTGCCGTCGTCGTCCACCGGGGTATGGTCCGAGCACAGCGCGTTGATGCGCCCGTCGGCGAGCGCGGCGCGCAGCGCGTCGCGGTCGGTATCGCTGCGCAGCGGCGGCACCAGGTGGCAGTTGGCGTCGAAGTGGCCGATGTCGCGGTCGCACAGGTGGAGGTGGTTGATCGACACGTCGCAGCTCACGTCGATGCCGTCGGCGCGCGCCTGCTCGATCAGGCGCAGGCCCGCGGCCGAGGACAGGCGGGTGATGTGCAGGCGTGCGCCGGTGGCCTGTGCCAGCTGCAGGTAGGTGTACAGGGCCACGGTTTCGGCGGCTACC
Source organism: Pseudothauera lacus (assembly GCF_003034845.1). Classification (GTDB taxonomy): domain Bacteria; phylum Pseudomonadota; class Gammaproteobacteria; order Burkholderiales; family Rhodocyclaceae; genus Pseudothauera; species Pseudothauera lacus. The sequence continues at coordinate 71,043 of NZ_PZKC01000005.1, forward strand.
GGGATGCCCGGCAGGCCCAGGCGGCTGGCGTACTCGCCGTCGTGCGCAAAACCGCCGCGCGACAGGAAGGGGGCGATGGGCTGCAGCCAGACGCGGAAGTCGAAGGTGGCGGCGTACTGCAGGGCGCGCATCAGCACGGCGTTGTCCACGATGGGCACGTTGGCCTGGCTGAAGGCCACGCAGCCGGCCTCGACCAGTTCGGCCATCTCCGACAGGCGCTCGCCCTTGAGGCCGATGGTGAGCGCACCGACCGGGTAGATGTGCGCGCGGTTGAGCTTCTTGGCACGGTAGCACAGCATCTCGACCAGGCCGGGTTCGTCCAGCGCGGGGTCGGTGTCGGGCGGAATCGCCAGGCTGGTGACGCCGCCGGCCATCGCCGCTTCCATTTCGGATTCCAGCGTGGCGCGGTACTCGAAGCCGGGTTCGCGCAGGCGCGCGGCGAGGTCGATCAGGCCGGGGCACACCACCAGACCACTGGCGTCGATCACGCGCGCGGCGGTGAAGCCGTCCGGTGCGCGGCCGTGGGCGAGGATGCGGCCGTCGGCGATGAACAGGTCGGTGACGCTGTCGAGCTGGTTTGCCGGGTCGATCACCCGGCCGTTGGCAATCTGGATTCTCATTGGCGTTCTGCGTCCTTGCTTATTGTCCGGCCAGCATGCTCATCACCGCCATGCGCACCGCGATGCCGAAGGTGACCTGCGGCAGGATCACCGCCTGGGCGCCGTCGGCCACGGCGGAGTCGATCTCCACGCCGCGGTTCATCGGTCCCGGGTGCATGACAATGGCGTCCGGTCTGGCAAGCGCGAGCTTCTCCGCGGTGAGCCCCCAGACCTTGTAGAACTCCTGCGGGGTGGGGAGCAGGGCGCCGTTCATGCGTTCGTTCTGCAGGCGCAGCATCATCACCACGTCCACGTCCTTCAGGCCCTCGCGCATGTCGTGGAAGACGCGCACGCCCAACTGTTCGAGTGCGGTGGGCAGCAGGGTCTTGGGGCCGATGACGCGGATCTCCGGCACGCCCAGGGTGCGCAGCGCACCGATCTGGCTGCGCGCCACGCGCGAGTGCAGCACGTCGCCGACAATGGCCACGGTGAGATTGGTGAACTCGCGCTTGTAGTGACGGATGGTGTACATGTCCAGCAGCCCCTGGGTGGGGTGGGCATGACGGCCGTCGCCGGCGTTGATGACGTGGATGTGGTCGCGCCCGGTGTTCTGCAGGTGCTGGGCGATCAGCACCGGGGCGCCGCTGGCGGCGTGGCGGACGACGAACATGTCGGCCTGCATCGCGCACAGGTTGTCCACGGTGTCGAGCAGGCTCTCGCCCTTGGCGGTGGAGCTGGTCGACACGTTGAGATTCACGACGTCGGCGGAGAGGCGCTTGGCGGCGATCTCGAAGGTGGTGCGGGTACGCGTCGAGTTTTCGAAGAACAGGTTGAAGATGCTCTTGCCGCGCAACAGCGGCAGCTTCTTGACCTCGCGTTCGGCGACCTCGGTGAAGGGCGCGGCGGTGTCGAGGATGGCGTTGAGGATCTCGCGCGGCAGGCCGTCCAGGGTCAGCAGGTGCTGCAGTTCGCCGTGCTTGTTCAGTTGGGGGTCACGCATCGATCAACCTCAGGGCGAAGGTACCGTCCTCGGCGCGTTCCAGTTGCAGGCTCTGCGAGGCGGGCAGGGGTTGGGGCAGGGTGTGGGCGCAGTAGCGTGCGCCGATCGGCAGCTCGCGTCCGCCGCGGTCGACCAGCACGGCGAGCTCGACGCAGGCCGGGCGGCCGAAGTCGAACAGTTCGTTGAGCGCAGCGCGGGTGGTGCGGCCGGTGTACAGCACGTCGTCGACGATGATCACGTGCGCGCCCTCGACGTTGAAGGGAATCTCGGTGCGCTGGGGTTGCGGGTGCAGGCCCTTGGAGCCGTAGTCGTCGCGGTAGAAGGAGACGTCGATGGCACCCAGCGGCTGCTTCAGGCCGAGCGCCAGGTGCAGGCGTTCGGCAAGCCACACGCCGCCGGTATGGATGCCGACCAGGGCGGTGTCGGCACTGACCTGCGGGCGCATCTGTTCGATGAGCTGCGCGCAGAGGGCTTCTGCATCAAGGTTTGACATGTCGGTGTGCGTCCAGGAAGTGTTGCAGGATGATCTGTGCGGCGGCGGCGTCGAGCACAGGCTTGCGTGCCTGCCAGCGACCGATGCCGACTTCGCGCAGGCGCTCTTCGGCTTCTGCCGAGCTCAGGCGTTCGTCGATCGCACTGACCGGCAGGCCGAAGCGGCCGTGCAGCTGGTTGGCAAAACGCCGGCAACGCGCGCTCATGTCGTGAGCGCTGCCGTCCAGCGCAGTGGGCAGGCCGACCACCAGCGCCACCGGTCGCCATTCGTCGATCAGGCGGCCGATGGCGGCGAAACGCGCGGCGTTGGCCTCTTCGGCGATGGTGGTGAGGGGAGCGGCATGGCCGGTTTCGATCTCGCCCACGGCGACGCCGATGCGCGCCGTGCCGAAATCGAAACCCAGCAGGGTGCCGCGGGCTGGCAACGTGCCTTCAGGCATGCCCGGCAACGTCGCTGAGGTTGGCAAAGTCGATGCCCAGGCGCTGCATTGCCGCAGCCAGACGTTCTTCTGGCGGCAACTCGAAGATCACCGCCATGTCTGCCGATACGGTCAGCCAGGCGTTGTCGGCGAGCTCCTGTTCGAGCTGCCCGGCGGCCCAGCCGGCGTAGCCCAGGCTGATCAGCACCTCTGCGGGTTCACCGGTGGTGCCGATGGACTGCAGGATGTCACGGCTGCTGGTGAGGGCGAGCTCATCGCTGATGCGCAGTGTCGAATGCCATTCGCCGGCAGGCCGGTGCAGCACGAAGCCGCGGTCGGTCTGCACCGGACCGCCGAAGTACACCGGCTGCTCGGCAAAGCCGTCGGCGAGCAGCGGCAGTTCGACGCGCTCGAAGAGGGCACCGAGGGTCATGTCGATGGGGCGGTTGACGATGATGCCGAGCGCGCCCTGATCGTTGTGCTCGGCGATGTAGGTCAGGGTGCGGGCGAAATTGGGGTCGACCATGTTGGGCATGGCGATCAGGAAGTGATGCGTGAGGTTCGCTGTGATCTCGCTCATGGCATCATTTTACGCCCTTGTTGATGACGGTGGCGGTGGAAGCTTGCCCCGTACTGCGCGATGTCGAAGACAATCGAGAAAACTGCCCTGGTCTGGTTCCGGCGCGATCTGCGCGCCCACGATCATGCCGCCCTGGCCCATGCGCTGGCGGCCTTCGGGCGCGTGTACTGCGCCTTCATCTTCGACCGCGAGATTCTCGATGGTCTGGAGACGCGTGCCGACCGGCGGGTGGAGTTCATCCTGCGCAGTGTCGAGGCGCTCGATGCCGCCTTGCGGTCCCTTGGCGAGGGCGCCGGGGTGGCGCATGCCGGCCTGCTGGTGCGCCATGGTTTCGCCACCGAGGAGATTCCGCGCCTGGCCGTGGATCTCGGTGCGCAGGCGGTGCTGTGCAACCGCGACTACGAGCCTGCGGCACTTGAGCGCGACGGCCGTGTGGCCGCGGCACTGCTGCGGCAGGGCATCGCCTTTGGCGACTTCAAGGATCAGGTGATCTTCGAGCGCGATGAGGTGCTCAGTGGCAGTGGCCAGGCCTACAGCGTCTTCACGCCCTATGCGAAGGCCTGGCTGAAGCGCCTCGGCGACGACGACCTGCGCCCCCACGCGGTCGCCGCGCGGGCCGCGCGGCTGGCGCCGCTGCCGGCGGGGGAGCGTCTGCCGGCGCTGGACGAGCTCGGCTTCACCGCCACCAACCTCGGTGCGCTCGACCTGCCTGCGGGCGTGGAGGGGGGACGCCGGCTGCTTGGCGATTTTCTCGCTCGCATCGGCGCCTACCAGGAGGCGCGCGACTTTCCGGCGCGCAGGGGGGTGTCCTATCTGTCGGTGCACCTGCGCTTCGGGACGGTATCGATCCGCGAACTGGTTGCCGCGGCGCGCGCCCATGACAGCGCGGGGGCGCGCTGCTGGTTGAACGAACTGATCTGGCGCGAGTTCTACCAGATGATCCTGTGGCACCACCCTCATGTGCTGACGCGCAGTTTCCGCCCCCAGTACGATGCCGTGCGCTGGGACGAGGCCCCCGCACTGCTGGAGGCGTGGCAGGAAGGGCGCACCGGCTACCCGCTGGTTGATGCGGGGATGCGCCAGCTCGCCCAGAGCGGCTACATGCACAACCGCCTGCGCATGGTCACGGCCTCCTTCCTGTGCAAGGATCTGGGGCTGGACTGGCGCCTTGGCGAGCGCCATTTCGCCCGCCTGCTCAACGACTACGACCTTGCCGCCAACAATGGCGGATGGCAGTGGGCGGCGTCCACCGGCTGTGACGCGCAGCCGTGGTTCCGCATCTTCAATCCGCTTACCCAGTCGCAACGCTTCGATCCCGAGGGGCGCTTCATCCGCCGTTACCTGCCCGAACTGGCCGCTGTGCCGGCCCGCCACATCCACGCCCCCTGGCTGATGGATGCCGGCGCCCAGGCCGCCGCCGGGGTGCGCATCGGGCGCGACTATCCGGCCCCGGTGGTCGATCATGCACAGGCGCGTCAGCGCACCCTGGCGCGCTACGGGGTGGTCAAGGGCGCAGACTGAAGGAAGCGGGGCGCCGTTGCCGGCGCCCCGCCGCGCTGCTGTGCCGCCGTTCAGCTGCGTCCGGTATAGCCGGCCAGCAGGGCGAGCAGCTCCTCTTCCTGATACGGCTTGCCGAGATAGTGGTTGGCCCCTACTTCCTCGGCGTAGCGGCGGTGCTTCTCTGCCAGCCGCGAGGTGATCATGATCACCGGCACCTTGCGCGTGCGTTCGTCGGCGCGGATGTTGCGTACCAGGTCGAAGCCGTCCATGCGTGGCATCTCGATGTCCGACAGGATGACGTCGGGCACGGTGTCGAGCAGCTTCTCCAGCGCATCGACGCCGTCCTTGGCGGTGAGCACCTGGTAGCCCTCGCGTTCGAGGAGGCGGCTGGCGATCTTGCGCACGGTGAGCGAGTCATCGACCACCAGGATGGTGGGGATGCGCGCCGCTGCAGGTGCCGGGCTGCCGCCGATGAGGCTGCCGTCCTCGGCGGGGCTGCCGCCCAGGCTGCGGCTGGCCAGGGCCACCGGGTTGAGGATGAGGACGATCTCGCCGTCGCCGAGTACCGTGGCTCCGGAAACGCCGACCAGGCGGGCGATCTGCGGACCGGCATTCTTGACCACGATTTCCTGGTTGCCGCGCAGCGCATCGACGTGCAGCGCCAGGGTCTGGGCGCCGGCGCGCAGCAGCAGCACCCAGTTGAAGCGTTGCACCTCCGGTTCCGCGTGGCTGTCGCCGAGCAGGCGGGTGAGGTAGCGGTAGCTGTAGTGCTCGCCCTGCCAGTCGGTGCCGCCTGCTTCGACCAGCGCCGCGAGCGGGGCGGCCTTGAGCTCCAGCACCTGGGCAATCATGCTCGACGGGATGGCGTAGGTGCGCTGTCCGGCACGCACCAGCAGGGCCTGGGTGACGGCGAGGGTGAGCGGCAGGTAGATGCGGAAGCGGGTGCCGCTGCCGGGAACGCTGGAGACGTCGATGCGTCCGCCGGCAGCAGCGGTTTCCGATTTCACCACGTCCATGCCGACGCCGCGTCCGGAGATCGTCGACAGTGATCCCGCGGTGGAGAATCCGGGGACGAAGATGAGGTTGGTGAGGCGCTTCTCGTCGGCCTGTTCGTCGGCACCGAGCAGGCCGTTGGCGCGTGCGCGCTCGGCGATGCGCTCGAAGTCGAGACCGGCGCCGTCGTCGGCGAGCTCGATGGCGATTTCGTTGCCTTCCTGCTTCACCGTCAGGGTGATCTCGCCGATCTCGTCCTTGCCGGCGCTGCGCCTTCTGTCGGCGTCCTCGATGCCGTGGGCCACCGAGTTGCGCAGCAGGTGCTCGAGCGGGGCGACCATGTGCTCCAGCACGCCGCGGTCAAGCTCGATACGGCCGCCGCGCAGGTCGAGGTTGGCGCGTTTGCCGAGTTCCTTGGCGCTCTGGCGGACGATGCGGTAGAGGCGGTCGGCGAGGCTGTCGAAAGGCACCATGCGCACCTGCATCAGCGCCTGCTGCAGCTCGCGCGACATGCGTGCCTGGCTGTGCAGGGCGACGTCGGCGCCGTCGAGGTTCTTCAGCAGGTTCTGCTGCACCGTGGTGACGTCGTTGACGCTCTCGGCCATCATCCGGGTGAGTTCCTGCAGACGGGTGTAGCGGTCCATCTCCAGGGGGTCGAACTCGGCATGGTGGCTTTCGGCCTGGGCAATGCGCGACTGCATCTGCACTTCGGCCTGGATCTCCACTTCGCGCAGCTGGTTGCGCAGGCGGATGACGTTCTCGGTGAGGTCGAGCAGCGAGCGGCGCAGCGTGCGCAGTTCGCCTTCGATGCGGGTACGCGCAATGCCGATCTCGCCGGCCTGGTTGACGAAGCTGTCGACCGCGTCGGCACGCACGCGCAGCATGGCGCTGCCGGCGGCGGCCTCCTGCTCGGCAGCGACTTCGATGGCGGTTGCCGGTGCGGCGGCGGTTGTGTCCTCGGCGGGTCCTTGCGCGGCTTCCGCTGCAGCGGGGATGCCGCCGCCAGCGAGGATGTCGATGCTCTGTTCGACGATGTCGAGACCGGCGACCAGTTCGTCGATCAGGGCGCCGGGGTCGGCGGCGCCCTTGCGCAGGCTCTCGAAGCGCGACTCCATCTGGTGCACGTGTTCGCCGAGGTTCATGGCCCCGGTCATGCGCGCACTGCCCTTCAGCGTGTGGAGCTGGCGGGCGACGCTGTGCGGGTGCTCGGCGCTGCCGGGTTCGGCGCGCCAGGCGCGCAGCGCGGCGTGCAGGCCGGTGAGCAGCTCACCGCCTTCCTCCAGGAAGATGGGCAGGAGCTGGGCGTCGATCTCGTCGTGCACCGGTGCCGCAGGTTCGCTTTCGACCACCGGCGCCGCCGCCGCGGAGGTCACGGTGTCGACCACCGACGCTTCGGCGGCGGGCGTTGCTGCGGGTGCGGGGACTTCGGCGCTGAGCGCGGGCTCCTCGCTCAGCGGGTAGCGGCCAATGGCTTCCAGCTGCTCGGCGAGTTCAGGCACCGGCAGCGGCAGGCTGCGCGTTGCGACCTCGGCGACCATCGCCTCCAGGGTGTCGAGGGCGCTGCGCAGAAGGGCGGTCTGCTCGCCACTGGGGGCATGTTGCTGGTCGCGGCAGCGCGCCAGGGCGTGCTCCATTGCGCGGCCGAGCAGATGCGGCGGCTCAAGGCGCGCAGTGCCGGAAATGCCGGCCAGGGTGTGGGCGGCGCGTACCGCCGGCTCGGGCGGCGGCAAGGTCGGATTGGCCTGCAGGCGGTCGAATTCCTGGTGCAGGACGGAAATGTGGTGGGCGGCTTCGGCAAGGTAGAGATCGAACAGCGGCCGGGAGATCTCGCTGTCGCCGATGCGCACGTAGTCGCCCTCGGACGGCGGCATGTCGACCGCTTCATCGGCTGCAATCCCGACTGCAGAGGAGGTTTCGGGCTGCTCGGGGTGCTCATCGGTGCCGCCGTCTTCGGCCTCAGCTTCGCGTGCAGCGGAGGTCTCCGCTGCCGTGGGCGCTGCGGCAGCGCTCGCGGGCAGCTCGGGCAGTTCGTTGGGGTGTTCGGCGACTCCGGGGTCTGCGGGCGGTGCGATGGGGGACTCGTCGACTTCCGCCAGGGCGGGCAGTTCGTCGGCCGGCGCGGCGCTTTCGGCCAGCGCGATATCCACACCGAGGTCGTCCGCAACGCTTGCCGGCTGCTCGGAAGGTTCCGCCGTTTCGATCCCGGCTGCGGGCAGGTTGGCGTCGAGTTCAGGGAAGTCGAGCTCGAAGTCGACCGTCGCCGTCGGCAATGCAGCCAGTTCGTCGCTCTCCGCAGCCGTTGCCGGCGCTGCCTCGGCCACAGGTGCCTGCTCGGTGGCAGGGGGTTCAGTGGCGGGGGCGACATCAGGTCCGGAGAGGTCGAAATCGATGCTCTCCGGCACGGGCTCGGGTGCGGAGGGGGGGGGCTCGTCCTCGTCGAGGAACTCCTCGATCTCCAGCGAGGTTTCGGCCGGCAGGAAGCCGCTGTCGGGCTGCTCGTGGGCGACCGGCAGGACTTCGCCGTCCTCGGAGAGGTCGAGGTCGAAGGCCAGTGTGGTGGCGACCAGCGCCGGGTCTTCCTCCGGCGGCACGGCGGCGGAGCTCGCAGCCGGGCTTTCGGGCGGCGCTGCGGAAGGCAGGGTGCCGGGTTCGCTGAGCGGTTCCTCGGTGCTGCGCAGGCGCTCGGCTTCGCCCAGCACGGCACTGGCATCGTAACCGTGCGCGCCACCGCCTTCGAGTTGCGCGACCCATTCGGAGAAGGTCTGATGGGCGGCGTCGACGAGGTGGTGAAGGGCGGGAGTGGGTGCCCACTCGAACTGCAGCCAGCGGTTGAGGGTCTGCTCGAGTCCCCACGCGGCTTCGCCGAACTCGCGCAGTCCGACCATGCGGCCGCTGCCCTTGAGGGTGTGGAAGCCGCGGCGGATGGCGGTGAGGTATTCGGTGTTGGAGGGTTCGGTGCGCGACAGCTCGAGGTGCTCGTCGATGGAGGCGAGCACGTCGTGGGCCTCCTCGATGAAGATCTCCAGCAGTTCGGCGTCGATCTCTTCTTCGCTGGCCTCGATCAGGCGCTGCGTGTCGGGCGCCCGGGCGGGCAGGTCGAGCGGCGCGGGGGCCGGCTCGGCCTCGAAGTCGTCGCGGTCGAGGCCGACCAGGGCGGGACCTTCGCCGTCGTCCTCGTCATCCTCGCCGTCGTCGGCGAAGGCGTCGGCAGGTGCCTGGGCAGGGGCGACGGCAGCCTCCGCCGCGGGGGTGTCGGCGGCGGTGTGGCCGGTCGCAGCGGGTACGGCGAGGTCGAGGAAATCCTCTTCTTCCTCGGGAGCTTCCTCGATGACCTCCTCGGCGTCAGGGTCGAGGAAGCGCGCCAGGCGCGCCGGCCCATGCTGCAGGGCCTCGATATAGAAGCCGAGGGCGGAGAGGCGGTGGGCAAGGTCTTCGGCGGCACCGGCAGGCGGGGCTTCGCTGTCGGCGGCGAAGCCGGCAATGGTATCCGCGGCGTCGTGGAGGAGGGCGATGGCTTCGTCGTCGCCGAGCAGGGTCAGTGCCCCTTCGATCTGGTGCAGGGGGCCGGCGAGGGTGGCGAGCGGGGCGCGCTTGTCGTTGTTGCGGAAGAAGTCGTCGAGGGTCTGTTCGACGTGGGCGAGGCTGGAGAGGATCTCGCGCGACAACTGGGCGAGTGCGTCACGCTCCTGGTTGCGCCGCGCACCGAGGGTGGTTGCCGAGGTTTCTGCGGCCTCCAGTGCTTCGCCGCGGATGAAGGCGGCAAGGCGCTTGATGGTGTCGGCAACCTGGCCGGAGAAGGCCGCGTCGGGACCGCCGCGCTCCAGGGCCGATTCGCCCAGCAGGAGGGCGGTGGCGACCTCCATGGAAAGCGTTTCGTTGAGCTGCAGGGGATCCTTGCGCAGCCATTGCACGCAGCTGTCGAGGCCGTCGAGCAGGCGCACGAAGGCCGGGCGGCCGAGTTGCGGCGCTTCCTGGAGGGCGTCGTGCAGTTGCTGTTCAAAGCGCGGCAGCGCACTGGCGCTGCCGGTGGTGAATTCGTCCCAGGTCTCCTTGGCCTGTCCGAGCCGGGTGCGCAGGCTCTGCAGCAGGGGCGCGAGCGGCGCATCGCTGACCGTGGCGCCGGGCTCGGGCATCAGGGCGTCGAGGTACCAGGTGCGCCGCACGGCCTGCTGGTGGGGCGTGCTCGCGGGTATGCAGGCGACGTGGTAGAGCAGTTCGCGCATCAGGCGGTCGGGCACCGCGGCGGAGCCGCCCAGGGTGCGGCGCTGCTGGGCGTCGAGTTGGGCGCAGAGCTTGCGGATGGGCGGTTCCGAGGCCAGCGTGCCGGCGGCGAGGCCGTCGAGCAGGGCCAGCGAGGCCCACCACAGCGCGCGCGCGGGGGCGCCCGGGAGAACCTGTTCGATGCCGGTTACCGCTTCGCGCATGGCGGTGATCGCGGCCTTGTCCTGAGGGTTGCGCAGCCAGCCCAGCAGGCCTTGCTCGTAGTGCGTGCGCAGGCGGCGCAGGCGGCGGCGCAAGCGGCGTTCGTCGAGGTCGAGCGGCGGCGGGCGGCGCTTCGGGCGCAGTGACAGGTCGGGGAAGAAGAGGTCCGCGGCGCTGCCCTCGCTGCCACGGGCAGCGAGCAACTCGGCATACAGGCCGGCCAGGCGCAAAGGCTGGTCGGCGGCGCCGTGGACGAGTTCTTCGAGATAGTTGCCGATGGCGGCAAGTGCGCGCCTGCCGAGGCTGAGCAGGGCACCGTCGACAGTGATTTCGGCGCGTGCGGCGCTGCCGAGGAGCTGGTCGAGGGTATCGGCGAAGTGGGTCAGGCCGTCGAGGCCGACTATGGACAGCGCCCCGCGCGCCTGGTGGAGATGGTTCTGGGCGAACTGGATGCGGCTGCCCGCATCTTCCGCCTGTGCAGCCTCGTCCAGCGCTTCCGCTGCACGACCCAGGGAGAGGTCGATCTCGCCTTTGACCCAGGTGAGCGGGCCGAGATCCAGTTCGGTGGGGTGCGTCATGTGCGGGTCTCTTGCCTTGGTTCGGTCAGACCTTGAAGCCCGATACCGAGCCCTTCAGTTCCACTGCGAGGTCGGCCAGTTCGCCGATCGACACGGCGGTCTGCTGGGTGCTGCGGGTGGTCTGTTCGGTGACCCCCAGAATGCCTTTCATGGCTTCCGCAACGGTGGTTGCGGTGGCAGCCTGGCGCTGGGTGTCGGTGGAGATCTGTTCGATGAGGCGGGCGGCTTCCATCGACACCTGGCCGATCTCGGCGAGCGCCTGGCCGGCGGCGTCGGAGAGCTGGGCGCCCTCGACCACGTCGCGGGTGGCGGTTTCCATTGCGCCCACGGCGTCCTGGGTGTCGGTCTGAATGGTCTTCACGATCGCCGCGATCTGCTTGGTGGCCTCTGCGGAGCGTTCCGCGAGGCGCTGCACTTCTTCCGCAACCACGGTGAAGCCGCGACCCGCTTCACCGGCCGAGGCGGCCTGGATGGCGGCGTTGAGCGCCAGCACGTTGGTCTGCTCGGTAATGTCGGAAATCAGTTCGACGATCTCGCCGATCTCCTGCGAGGATTCGCCGAGGCGCTTGATGCGCTTGGAGGTTTCCTGGATCTGCTCGCGGATGTCGTTCATGCCACGGATGGTGTTCTCCACCGCGTCGGCGCCCTTGCGCGCCGATTCCAGCGAGCGCCGTGCCACCTGGGCAGACTGCAGCGCGCGCTCGGAGGACTGGCTCATCGACTCGGCCATCTGCTCGACGGTGCTGCCGGCCTCCTTCAGCTCCTGGGCCTGTTTCTCGGTGGCGGCAAGCAGCTCGGTGGAGGTGCGCTGGGCGGATTCGGTGGCCGCGGTCACGCGGGTGGCGGCGTCGTTGATGCGGCCTACCAGCACGCCGAGTTCCTCAATGGTGTAGTTCACCGAGTCGGCAATGGCGCCGGTGATGTCTTCGGAGACCGTGGCGCGGATGGTGAGGTCGCCGTCGGCGAGGTCGCCCATCTCGTTCATCAGGCGCAGGATGGCCTGCTGGGTCTGGTTGCGCTCGCCCTCGGCGGCCAGACGCTGGCGTTCGGATTCGGCGCGGCGGCCGGCGAGGTCGTCGCTGTAGGCCTTGGCCATCATCAGCAGCACGGCGATGCCGGCAAGGGCGGTGAGCACGGCGAGCAGGGTGGCCGGGTTGAGACCGCGGAAGGTCTGCGCATAGGCGTCGCCGAGGCCGTTGGTGCGGTCGAGCAGGGTGGTGGAGTCGCGGAAGATGCGCGAACCGGCCTGCTTGGCCTGCACCAGCAGCTGGATGTTGCCGAGGATGCCGGAAACCGCCTCGAGGGTCTCGCGCGAGGTCTGCTCGAGCTCGGCGAGACGGGCGCGGGTCTCGCCGTCGCCGCCGGCCTGCACGAGCTGGGCGAGGTGTTCGCGGAAGGTGTTGGTGTCCTTGCCGAGCAGGAAGGCCACTTCCGGGTCGATGGCGTCGGCGACCAGCAGGGCGTTGGCGTTCTTGGCCATGCGCTGGGTGAGCATCACCGCGCGGTTGGCGGTGGCGATGTCGCGGGAGCCCGCGCCGGCGAGCAGCTTCAGCGCCGCGACCTGCTCGGAAAGGTCGAGGAGCAGGGCGTTCTGGGCGTTGATGGTGTCAACCGACTGGTTGAGGGTGATGAGGTTCTGCTGTTCGCTGAGGAGCTGGCCGGTGTCCTGCTCGGTCTTGCGCCAGACTTCGGTAAGGGCCTGGATGGCATCCTGGGTGCCGGCCGGGCTGGCAGGAACGGCGGTGCCGTCGATCTCGCCGCCCTGGGTGAGGGCGCGCAGCAGGGTGCTGAAGCGCGTGCTGGCCTGGCGCAGTTCGCCGAAGGCCTCGGCGTTGCCCTGCAGCGAGAGCTGGGCGGCCTTGGCGATCTGCTGCGAGAGCATGCGCATTTCACCGGCTGCGGCCACGTAGGTGGTGGCATGGGTGGTCTGCCGGCCCTGGTAGATCAGCAGGGCCGCGGTGACCACGACGAGCAGCGCGAAGATCACCCCGAGGTTGCGGATGCGCTCGGTGACCGGGCGCTCGCCCTGGGCTGCACTGCCGGCGGCGGCGCTGCGCGGCGGTGGCGCGCTGGACTCGAGGATGGTGGTATCGCTCGGAATGTCGGCCGGGGCCGCCTTTTTCTTCTTGCCGAAGGAAAGCTCGGGAAGCTTCAATGCCATGTCGCGTGCTCCGCCACAAAGGGGTGTATGCCTGTCGGGCCCGTTGCGGCCCGTGCGTTAATCAATGCCAGCGTCGAGAAATACGGGTTGTGCAAGCAGTTTCGGTACGTCGAGTTTGAGCCACAGCCGGTCCTGGGTGTCGCGCAGGCGCTGCGCTACCCAGGGCCGGGGATCGGCCTCGCCGCGGTCGGCCTCGAAGTCTTCCGGGGTGCGCAGGCCGACCGCGCGCGATACCAGGATGGCGCTGTTGACGCCGAGCTTGGCGCCGATCAGCAGCAGGCGGGCATGGCCCGCCGGGGGAATGGGAGCGCCGCCGTGGAAGGCGGAGAAGTCCACCACGCCGTAGAGGCTGCCGCGAACGTTGACCACGCCGTTGAACCAGGGGCGGGTCAGGGGAACGCTGGCCAGCGCCGGCACCGGGAGGATCTCGCCGGTGGCGGCGAGGTCGACCAGCCAGTTCTCGTCGCCGGCCTGCACGCCCAGCAGGGCACGGCGCTGCCCGCTCTGGGCCGCGGCGAGCCGCCGCGACAGGTTTTCCTGAAACTCGCGCAGACTGATCCGCTTGGCCATTGCGTCAGCCCAGGGCCTTGATGCGGCCGAGGAGTTCGGCTTGGTCGACCGGCTTCACCAGGTAGTCGTAGGCGCCCTGGCGCATGCCCCAGATGCGGTCGGTTTCCAGCCCCTTGCTGGTGCACATGATGATGGGGATGGCGCGGGTGGCTTCGTCGCGGGAGATCGTGCGGGTGGCCTGGTAGCCGTTCATGCCCGGCATCACCACATCCATCAGGATGAGGTCGGGCGTCTCGCTCTTGCTCTTGACGATGGCGTCTTCGCCGCTGTCCGCGGTGGCGACCTCGTAGCCGTTCTTGACCAGCAGTTCGGTCATCGCCAGGCGTTCGGTGGGAGAGTCGTCAACGACGAGGATTTTCTTGATCGGCATCGTGCGGATTCCTGTCTCCGGTTGCGGTGGGTCAGCTTGCCTGGCGCGGGGCGTGGGTGGCCACCGCCTTGAGCAGGCTGTCCTTGGTGAAGGGTTTGGTGAGGTATTCGTCGGAGCCCACCATGCGTCCGCGGGCGCGGTCGAAGAGGCCGTCCTTGGAGGACAGCATGATCACCGGGGTGGCGGCGAGGCGGGTGTTCTTCTTGATCAGCGCACAGGTCTGATAGCCGTCCAGGCGCGGCATCATGATGTCGACGAAGATCACGTCGGGGTGGTGGTCGGTGATCTTCGACAGGGCGTCGAAACCGTCTTCGGCGAGCAGCACCTGGCAGCCGGCCTGGCCGAGAAAGATCTCGGCGCTGCGCCGGATGGTGTTGCTGTCGTCAATCACCATCACCTTTAGTCCGGTCAGGTCCATGGTGTCATTCCTCACGGTTTATTTCGCCGCGCCACGATTCCGGCGCGACGCAAAGCATACATCATTCGGGCAGTCAGCGGCTGCGCCGGCGTCATATTCTGACCAGCTCGAAGTCTTCCTTGCGGGCTTCGCACTCGGGGCAGGTCCAGTTCGGCGGGATGTCTTCCCAGCGCGTGCCGGGAAGGATGCCGTCGGCGGGCAGTCCTGCAGCTTCGTCATAGATGAAGCCGCAGATCAGGCACATCCAGGTCTTGTATTCGGTGTCGGCCATCGGGCGGCGTAGTGCGGTAATGGATTGGCTGTAAAATGCGCCAAATCTAAACCCATTTCGCCCGCTGCGCCAGTGTTGGCGCGGTTTGCGTCGCCATCATGCCGACCTCCCCGCCCGATTTCCCGCCCGTGGTCCTGTGTTTTGCTGCCGGCGATGCCACCGGCGGCGGCGGGCTGCAGTCGGACATTCTCACCCTCGGCAGCATGGGATGCCATCCGCTGGGGGTGATGACCGCGGTGAGCGTGCGCGACACCCGCGCCATCGAGGAGCTCGTCGCGCTCGATGCCGACGCCTTCATGCTGCAGGCTCGCGTGGTCCTCGAGGACATCCCGGTGCAGGCCTTCAAGCTGGGCATGTGCGGTAGCGTCGAGAACGTCGCTGCGGTGGCGGAGATACTCTCCGACTATCCCGATGTGCCGCTGGTGCTGGAGCCGGCGCTGGCTGGCGGCCCGGTCGACGAGGGCGAGGCCGAGGACATGGTGGCGGCGCTGGTCGAGTTGGTGTTGCCGCAGGTCAAGCTGCTGGTGGCCAGTGGCGACGAGCTGCTGCGCCTGGCTGCCGGCGACTGGGACGATGGGGACGATCCCGGCGGGGATGACGCCGAGTTTCCGCTTTCTGCGCAGGAGGCTGCGTCGCGGCTGCTGGCGTTGGGTACCGAGTATGTGCTGATCACCGGCGCCGGGCAGCCGGGGCCGCAGGTGGTCAACCAGTTGCTGGGCAGTGCAGGGGTGGTGCGCACCGATGCCTGGGAGCGTCTGCCCGGTCCTTTTCTCGGCGCCGGGGCGACGCTCTCCGCGGCGGCGGCGGCGGCTCTGGCACACGGCATGAGCGTGCCCGAGGCTGTGCGCGAGGCGCAGGAGTTCACCTGGCAGGCGCTGGCGGCGGCCTTCCGCCCGGGCATGGGGCCGGCCGTTCCGGACCGCTTCTTCTGGGCCCGTGCGCAGGATGACGATGCGCACTGAGCCGCGCTTGCGCGGTCTCTATCTGATTACTCCCGACGATGCCGACGACAGCCGGCTGCATGCTCGCGTGCGTGCCGCGCTGGCGGGCGGCGCGGCGCTCCTGCAGTACCGCAACAAGGCCCTCGCCGGTGCGCGGCAGCAAGCTCAGGCGGCGGCGGTGCTGGCGTTGTGCCGTGCTGCCGGGGTGCCGATGGTGGTCAACGACAGCGTCGAACTGGCCCACGCCATCGGCGCCGACGGCGTCCATCTTGGTCGTGACGACGGTGATGTGGCTGGCGCGCGCGAGCGCCTCGGCGCCGCGGCGATCATTGGCGTGTCGTGCTATGACGAGTGGTGGCGGGCGGAGGCCGGTGCACGCGCGGGGGCCGATTACGTCGCTTTCGGGGCGATGTTCGATTCGCCCACCAAGCCTGCCGCGGTACGCGCGCCGCTGGCCCTGCTGCAGCGTGCGCGCGACGAACTGGGCGTGGCGGTGGCGGCGATCGGCGGCATTACCGTCGCCAATGCCGCGACGCTGCTCGATGCGGGCGCCGATCTGCTGGCGGTGATCAGCGACGTCTTCGGCGCCGCCGATGCGAGCGCGCGCGCAGCGGCCTATGGAGTGCTCTTCTCCGCCGTGGCAGGTGTGGACCCCCGCACGCCGCGGGGCGACAATGACGGACTTTTACCGCAAGCAGAGCAGGAACCATGAACAGCCGAAACGAAGCCCTTTTCCAGCGCGCCCAGAAAACCATTCCGGGGGGTGTCAATTCGCCGGTACGGGCCTTCCGCTCGGTGGGCGGCACGCCGCGCTTCATCGCCCGTGCCGAGGGTGCGCGGGTGTGGGACGCCGACGGCAAGGCCTATATCGACTACGTCGGCTCGTGGGGGCCGGCGATCACCGGTCATGCGCACCCGGCCATCGTCGAGGCGGTGCGCGAGGCGGCGCTGAAGGGGCTGTCCTTCGGTGCGCCGACCGCATCCGAGGTCGACATGGCCGAACTGCTGTGCGAGCTGCTGCCGTCGATGGAGATGGTGCGTCTGGTCAGCTCCGGCACCGAGGCGACGATGAGCGCGATCCGCCTGGCGCGCGGCTTCACCGGGCGCGATGCGATCGTCAAGTTCGAGGGCTGCTACCACGGCCACGCCGACAGCCTGCTGGTGAAGGCTGGCTCCGGCCTGCTGACTTTCGGCAACCCGTCCTCCGGCGGCGTGCCGGCGGACTTCGCCAGGCACACCGTCGTGCTCGACTACAACGACCTCGACGGTGTCGAGCAGCGGTTCAAGGCGCGCGGCGACGAGATCGCCGCGATCATCGTCGAGCCGGTAGCCGGCAACATGAACCTGGTGAAACCCGCGCCCGGATTCCTCGAAGGGCTGCGCCGGCTGTGCACCGAGTACGGCGCGGTGCTGATCTTCGACGAGGTGATGACCGGTTTCCGCGTCGGCCCGCAGGGCGTGCAGGGCCTCTACGGCATCACCCCGGACCTCACCACGCTGGGCAAGGTGATCGGCGGCGGCATGCCGGTGGGCGCCTTCGGCGGGCGCCGCGACATCATGGAGAAGGTCGCGCCGCTGGGGCCGGTGTATCAGGCCGGCACCCTGTCGGGCAGTCCGGTGGCGGTGGCTGCCGGGCTGGCTTCGCTGCAGCTGACCCGCGCGCCCGGCTTCTACGAGCAACTGGCGGCCAGTACCCGTGCGCTCGTCGACGGTCTGGCGGATGCGGCACGCGAGGCCGGCATCACATTCAGCGCCGATGCGCTGGGTGGCATGTTCGGGGTGTATTTCAGCGCCGCGGTGCCGGCGTCGTTTGCCGACGTGATGGCTTCCGACCGTGAGCGTTTCAACCGCTTCTTCCATGCCATGCTCGACGCCGGGCATTACTTCGCGCCCTCGGCCTTCGAGGCCGGCTTCGTTTCCGCTGCGCATGGCGAGGCCGAGATCGCCGCTACCGTCGCGGCGGCGCGCAAGGTCTTTGACGGGTTCGCCGCATGAATGACAGTTTCGACCTCGTCATCGTCGGCGGCGGCCTGGCCGGCGCCAGCCTGGCAGTCGCGCTGCGCGCCAGCCGGCTGTCGGTGGCGGTTGTCGAGTCGCGTCCGCCGCAGCGCAGTGACGGCTGGGATGCGCGGGTGTATGCGGTCAGCCCGACCAACGTGGACTTCCTGCGCACGCTGGGAGTCTGGCAGCATCTGGACGCTGCGCGCATCTGCGCGGTGCACGACATGGCGGTGTTCGGCGACGGCGGCGGGCGCCTGGATTTCTCCGCCTACGACAGCGGGCTGGGCGAGCTGGCGTGGATTCTCGAAGCCGGGCTCATGCAGCGTGAGCTGTGGGAGTCGTTGAAGCGCCAGCACAACGTCACCCTGCTGTGTCCGGCGGTGCCGCAGGCGCTTTCCTGCGACGACGGCGGTGCCACCCTGACCCTGGAGGACGGGCGCAGGTTGCGCGCGCGCCTGGTGGTGGGCGCTGACGGCGCCAACTCCTGGGTGCGCCGCCAGGCGGGGATCGAGGCCCGGTTTACGCCCTATCAGGAGATGGGCGTGGTGGCCAATTTCCGCTGCGGGCAGGCGCACCGCAATACCGCCTTCCAGTGGTTTCGTGACGACGGCATCCTGGCCTGGTTGCCGCTGCCCGGCAATCTCGTCTCGATGGTGTGGTCCACCCCCGACGCGCATGCTCAGGAGCTGCTGGCGCTTGATGCGGCAGCCTTGTGCGAGCGCGTCGCCCAGGCTGGCGACCATGCCCTCGGCGCCTTCGAGCTGCTGACCCCGGCGCAAGGCTTTGCGCTGCGCCTGATGCGCGTGGCCCGCACGGTGGCGCCGCGCATGGCGCTCATTGGCGATGCCGCGCACGCCATTCATCCGCTCTCCGGTCATGGCATCAATCTCGGCTTTCAGGACGCCCGCGCACTTGCCGGCGTGCTGGGCGGGCTGCCACAGTGGCGCGATCCAGGGGAACTTGCCGTCCTCCGCGCCTATGCCCGCGAGCGTGCCGAAGAACCCCTGCTGATGCAGTACACCACCCACGCCCTGAACCGCCTCTTCAACACCCGCAACCCCCTGCTGGCAGCGGCGCGCAACACCGGACTGAACCTCACCAACGCCCTGCCTGTCGTACGCAATGCCCTGATCCGCTACGCGGTCAACGGGCGCTTCTGAACTCCGGAGATCCTTCATGCCCCGCAAGCTGTTCCGCCCTGCCATCATCGCCGCCGCCGTGCTCGGCGCCAGTGCCGCCCAGGCGTCCGAAGACGCCGTCAAGAGGGCCATGGAGGCCTTCATTGGCCAGCCGGTTGTCGAGTCGGTGAAACGCACCAGTTACGGCGGTCTCTACGAAGTGGTGCTCGACAACGGTGAGCTGATCTATACCGATGCGCGGGTGAGTTTCATCATCGACGGCCACGTCATCGATACCCGCAGCCGCCAGAACGTCACCCAGGCGCGTCTCAACGAGCTTGCCGCAATCGATTTCAGCATCCTCCCGCTCGATCAGGCGATCAAGCAGGTCCGCGGCGACGGCAAGCGCGTGCTGGTGACTTTCGAGGATCCCAACTGCGGATACTGCCGCCGCCTCGCCAAGGACCTGGTGCAGATGGACAACGTCACCATCTACACCTTCCTGTACCCCATCCTGAGTGCCGACTCCACCGAGAAGTCGCGCAACATCTGGTGCGCGGGCGACCGTGCGAAGGCCTGGAACGACTGGACCATCGACGGCAAGGCGCCGGCCGCGGCCAGTTGCGACAGCAGCGTGGTGGATCGCAACGTTGCGCTCGGGCAGAGCCTGCGCATCAGCGGCACACCAACGATGTTCCTTGCCGACGGCACCCGCATCGGCGGCTACCTGCCGCCCGCCCAGCTCGAAGCAGCCGTTTCAGGCGCCGCGCGCTGAGCGCGCGGCGGCTTACTGCACAGCCGGCGGCGCCATGCCGCGCGGCAGCAGTACCCACATGCTGCCCTGCTGACGCATGCGCCCGGCGCGTGCGCCGGCTTCAGGGCCGAAACCCCAGAAAAAGTCGGCGCGCACGGCGCCCTTGATGGCACCACCGGTATCCTGGGCCAGCATCAGGCGGCGCAGCGGACGGTCGGACAGCGGGTAGGTGGTGGCCAGGAACACCGGCGCACCGAGCGGCACGTAGCGGGGATCGATGGCGATGCTGCGCTCGTCGCTGAGCGGGACGCCGAGTGCGCCGATGGGGCCGCCGTCGGCCTGGGTCAGTTCGCGGAAGAAGACGTAGCTGGGGTTGGCGTTGAGCAGCTCCGAAAGGCGCTGCGGGTTGCGCCGCGCCCAGGCCTTGATGCCATCCATGGAGGCCTGTGACAGGGTGAGTTCGCCCTGCGAGACCAGCCAGCGTCCGATCGAAACGTAGGGGTGGCCGTTCTGGTCGGCGTAGCCGATGCGCACCCGGCTGCCGTCGGGCAGTTCGACGCGGCCGGAGCCCTGTACCTGCAGGAAGAACAGGTCGATGGGGTCCTCCGCCCACAGCAGCACCGGCGCGGGCAGGTCGCTGCCGCGCGCCTCGACCTCGCCGCGGGTCAGGTAGGGCACGACGCGATTGCCCTCGATGCGGCCGCGCAGGCGCATGTTGCGCAGCTCCGGGTAAACGTCGCCGAGGTCGATGGTGAGCATGTCCGCCGGCACCCCATGTACCGGCCAGCGGTGCCGCGGCGATGGGTTGCGGCTGCCGCGGATCAGCGGTTCGTAGTAGCCGGTGACCATGCCTTCGCGGCTGCCGTCGGCGTTGACCACCCGCCAGGGCTGGAAGCGGTCTTCGAAGAACTGCCGGGCAATCGCTGCCGAGGGCTGTTCGCCGAGGCTGGCGGCTGCTCCGCAGAGGGTGGCCCATTCCGTACGCCGGGCGAGCACGGTGCACGACTGGCGCAGTGCAGGCCAGGCGGCGGCATGGTTGTCGTCGCTCCAGCCCTCGATGTCCGCCCAGCTGGCCGCTTGCAGTGGCGCCGCGGGGGTCAGTGTGGCTGCCGGTGGCGCTGGCGGGGGTGCCGGGCACAGCGGGCAGGCCGGACAGGGCTGTGGCGCCGGGCAGGCCGGTGGGGGCGCGGGCGGCGGCGGCGTGCTGGCGCAGGCGCTGAGCAGCAGCAGCGCGGCGCCCAGCGCAGCGGCGGAGCCCAGGCGCATGGCGCTGGCGGAAAGGGTGGAGAGGGTGGGGGAGGCGGTCATCGAGCGAAGGCTTCGGGTTACACTCGGAGCGAGCCCCCCGAGTATACCGGCGTGGGCGCACGGCGATCAGGGACAGTGGCCTGGATGTGGGTGATATTTCTCGAACTC
Source organism: Pseudothauera lacus (assembly GCF_003034845.1). GTDB lineage: Bacteria > Pseudomonadota > Gammaproteobacteria > Burkholderiales > Rhodocyclaceae > Pseudothauera > Pseudothauera lacus. The sequence continues at coordinate 91,646 of NZ_PZKC01000005.1, forward strand.
GGCGTAGCCCTGCTCCTCCTCGGCGTGCTGGCCTGGGCGCGGCGCACCCCGCCGCGTGACGACGATGGACACAAGCATGACGATGAATGAACTGAACCGCCTGCTGGCGCGCGCGGAGTGCGTGCTGGAACGCTTCGAGGCGACCCTGCCGGGCCTGCCCGCGGCCCCCGACTGGGGTGTCGCCACCGCCTTCCGCTGGCGTCGTCGCCACGGCCGGGCGTGGCTGCAGGCCGTGGCCCGGCCGCACGACATCCGCCTTGCCGATCTGCAGGACATAGACGAGCAGAAGCGCCGCATCGACGACAATACCCGGCAGTTTCTCGCCGGCCGGCGCGCCAACAACGTCCTTCTCACCGGTGCGCGCGGCACCGGCAAGTCCTCACTGGTGAAGGCGCTGCTCAGCGAGTACGGTGAGCGCGGGCTGCGCCTGATCGAAGTGGACAAGAGCGACCTGGTCGATCTGCCGGACATCGTCGAACTGCTCGACGGCCGTCCGGAGCGCTTCATCCTGTTCTGCGACGACCTCTCCTTCGAGGAGGGCGAGGCGGCCTACAAGGCGCTGAAGAGCGTGCTCGACGGCTCGGTGTCGGCGGTGCCCGACAACGTGCTGGTGTACGCCACCTCGAATCGTCGTCACCTGATGCCCGAGTACCACGACGAGAACCTCAAGGCCCGCCACGTGGATGGAGAGATCCACCCCGGCGAGGCCACCGAAGAGAAGATCTCGTTGTCCGAACGTTTCGGCCTCTGGGTGTCCTTCTACCCCTTCAGCCAGGACGAATACCTCGCCATCGTCGCCTACTGGCTGGGGCAATTCGGGCTCAAGCCGAAGGCCATCGAGCGTGCACGCCAGGAGGCCCTGCAATGGGCGCTGATGCGTGGTTCGCGCTCAGGACGGGTGGCCTGGCAGTTCGCCCGCGATTACGCCGGACGGCTCGGGGAGTAGGGCGATGAAAAAGATCGTCGATGTCGCCGCGGGGGTGATTACCCGCGCCGATGGCAGCTTCCTGCTTGGCCAGCGCGCCCCCGGCACCTTCTACCCGGGCTACTGGGAGTTTCCGGGCGGCAAGGTCGAGCCCGGCGAGACCCCGGCCGCAGCCCTGGTGCGTGAGCTCGACGAGGAACTCGGTATCCGCGCGCATACCCTCTACCCCTGGCTGATGCGCGAACACCACTATGAGCACGCCCATGTGCGCCTGCACTTCTTCGAGGTCGCGGCGTGGTCGGGAGAGGTCAACGATCACGTCCATAGCGCGCTCGCCTGGCAGTGTGCCGATGCGCTCGCCGTCGGCCCCATGCTGCCGGCCAACGGACCCATCCTGAAGGCCTTGTGTCTGCCGCGGCGGATGGGCATCACCCATGCCGGCGAGATTGGCGTCGAAGCCCAGCTCGCTGCCCTCGATGCCGCGCTGGCTGCCGGCCTGCGCCTCGTCCAGGTACGCGAACCGGTGCTCTCTGCGCCGGCCCGCGAGTCTTTTGCCGCTGCCGTGGTGCGTCGCGCCCACGCTGCCGGGGCGCTGGTGGTGGTCAATGGCGATGTGGCGCTGGCGCAGTGCTGCGGTGCCGATGGCGTGCATCTGCCGGCGCACCAGCTGACGGCGCTGACGCAGCGCCCCGCGCTACCCTGGGTGGGGGCTTCCTGCCACGGCCGCGACGAACTCCTGCGTGCCGCCGAACTCGGTCTCGACTATGCGCTGCTCGGCGCGGTACGCCCCACCCCCACTCATCCCGGGCGCAGCGGACTGGGCTGGGAGGGCTTCGCCCGGCTCGCCGCGGCGCTGCCCATGCCGGTGCTCGCGCTCGGCGGCCTCGGCGATGCCGACATGGCGGCGGCGCGCGCCGCCGGTGCCCATGGCATCGCCGGCATCCGCGGGATGTGGCAGCTCAGCGCTTCAGCGCCTTGTAGAACGCCGTCTTGCGCAGACGGCGCTTGAGCGCTGCCTTGAGGTCATAGAGCGCAAAGGCCATCCGGCGGCGGGCGGTGAAGCGCTGGCCGAGTTCGTCGAGGTAGAGCGCCATGAAGGCCTCGCGCCCGGGCGGGTGCAGTTTGTGGCAGGCGCGTGCGAGGTCGGCCATGCGCTGGCGCAGCGGCACGCCGCGTGGATAGAGGCGGATGCGTGCGGTGTCGATGAGCTGGAAAGCCAGTCCGCCGTCGGCCTGTGGGCAAACCAGGATGTTGCCGCCGGAGAGGTCGCGGAAGAAGATGCCGCGGCCGTGCATATGCAGCAGGAAAGCAGCCAGCGCGGCATAAGCCTGCCCGGCGGCGATGCCGGCGTGGGTGGATTCGCCACGGGCGTAGGCGGAGAACAGGGTGCCGATCGACAGCTGTCCGCCGACGTGGGCGCAGACGTACCAGTTGCGGGTCAGGTCGTCGCCGCTGCGCTGCTCGAACCATGCCACCGGTGCCGCGGTGCCCAGCCCGCGGCGCTCCAGTTCGCAGGCGCCGTTCCAGCTGCGGCGCGCCTTGGAGGGCTTGAGGCGGTCGAGGAGCTTCTTGTGGAGGTGGTGCTTGACCGGTTGCTTGACCACCAGCCGGCCACCGCTGTGGCATGGATCGGCGACCGTCCAGATGGCATTGCGGGCGTGGCGCAGGGTGGCCTCGCGCTGCGGCGCGCCGATGGCTTCGGGGTGCAGCGCGGTGATGAGGGCGTCGGCGGCGGCGCCGTCGGCGGCGCGCACCATGCCGTGCCAGTCGCCCGCGCGGTGGTAGTAGAGGTGGCCGGGGCCGTGGGCGTTGACGCTGACCCCGGGCAGGGGGGCGGCGCAGGCCGAGACGGCGGGGCGGAGGTCGCCTGTCCACAGCAGGTAGAGCGGTTTTTCGGTCACCGCCAGGGTGGCGAGACGGCTGACGGTCACTGGGCGGCCGCTGAGCGCAGTACCGTCGCGATCGAAGATCTGCGCGCCGGCGAGGTCGTTGGCGGCGTAGAGGTCGGGCAGTGCGGCGCAGCGCGCGTTTGGCGTCCACACCACATGAAGGCAGCGCCCGGGGGCACTGAAGGCGTGCACTTCGATGTCCGCGTTACGGCTCAGGCGGCCCTCGTAGCGGGTCCCGGGAATGAAGCGGTTGAAGGCGGCGAGGGCGTCGAAGGCCGGGCGCGGACGGTACTCGGGGCCGCTTACGCTGGCGTAGTGGGTGATCCGCTCCAGCTTCGGGTAGGGCTGGGGGCCGTCGTCGACGAGACCTTCGCGATGGCAGGCGAGCGGGCCCCAGCCGGCGTGCTCGAGGGCACCCGAGGCGGCGCAGAGGACGAAGTAGCGGGTCAGGTAGTCGGCCTGTTTCTGTTCGCTGTCGGGCAGGCGGCGTTCGATGCGCGGCAGGGTCCAGAATGCTGCGGGTGATACCAGCCGCGGCACTCCGGCCTGGGCGCCGATGCGCGCCAGCAGGCGTGCCTTCTTCACCAGGTTGAAGCGGATCAGTGGGGCGAGGCGCTCGCCGAGGATCTTGTGGTCCCAGCGTTCCGGGCGCAGGGCGCGTTCGGCGAAGAGGTTGTCGGTGTGGAGGTCGGGCAGTTGCCCGCGCTCGCGCAGCAAGGCGAGCAGGCCGACGTTATAGACCGGTTCGAAGTCGGTGATGCTGGGGCCGGCGAGGACCAGCCCGCGACGGCGCACCTCCTCGTGGGCGATGCCCCAGGCAGCAAGCAGGCCTTCCAGCGTGTAACCTGCCCAGCGCTTGCGGTTGACGGTGGAGGTGACCTCGATGTGGTCGGCCAGCTCGCCGAAGCGCTCGAGGGTGTCGGCGAGGAAGCTGCGCCAGCGCTCCGCGGCCATGGCGTCGGGCATCCGGCGCGCTTCCTCGAAGGGTTGCAAGAGGTGCAGGCTGACGCGGTAGCCGGCGCTGGCAAGCTTGCCGAGCAGGCGTGCGGGTGGGCCGTCGGCATCGCCATAGGTGAAGTCGAGGCGCACCCGGCGCACGCCCAGGCGGGCGAGATGGTCGAGCTGCCGGGCGTCGTGCGCGGGATCGGCAGCGGGGGCGACGCCGACGCTGGTAAAGGCCTCGGGGATATCGTGAGCGGCAGGGGGCAGATGGCCGTCGCGCAGCGCGAAGCCGCCGCGCAACAGGGCACGGGCTACTGCGAGGGCAAAGCGTGCAGCGGCGCTCAGCACCGTGTGGCCCCGCTGTCGGTGCCGAGGATGATGGACTCGTCGAGCCACTCGCGCTCGTCGTCGATGCCCTGCAGGCGGCGCAGGTTGCGGACGCGCCAGAAACGGCTCAGCGGGCGGCGGTGGACGCGGATGTCGGAAATGTCGATGAGACCGAGGGAGCCTGCGGGTGTCAGCACGACGTTGCCCAGATGCAGGGAGCGGAAGTAGATGCCGAGATCGTGGAGGCGGCGTACGAAGTGGTTGAAGGCGCTGCGCAGGCGCCCGCGCTCGTCGGCATCGAGGCCGTCACGGACGAGCTGGCGCAGGGTGGTGCCGGGAAGCGGGTGGTAATGCACCGCATCGCGGCCGATGGCGGGGATGCGGTATACACAGATCACCTGCGGGCAGGGAATGGCCCGCGCCTGCAAGGCGGCGGCGGCGTCGGCGAAGCGCTGCGCATAGGGCGACCATGCCGCCGAGGAGATCAGGCGCTTGCGGCGAAAGAGCTTGAGGAAGCTGCCGTCGGTCAGACGCAGCACCTTGTCGCCGTAGCCGTCGCGCTCCAGCACGGTGGCACCCGCACGCAGGGCGAGGTAATGCTGTTCGTCAATCAGTTCCAAGGTGTCGCTGCGCCGCGTTCAAAGCGCAACATTGTACTTGAAGCCTTGGTCAGGGGTTTGGCGTGGGGCTGTCTTCGCGGAACTGCATGGCGTGCAGGCGGGCGTAATGGCCGCCGGCGGCGAGCAGTTCGGCGTGGGTGCCGCGTTCGACGATGCGCCCGTGGTCCATGACCATGATCAGGTCGGCCTTCTCGATGGTGGACAGGCGGTGGGCGATGACCAGGGTGGTGCGCCCTTCCATCACATGATCCAGTGCGGCCTGGATGTGGCGTTCGGACTCGGTGTCGAGCGCCGAGGTGGCTTCGTCGAGGATCAGCACCGGGGCGTCCTTGAGGATGGCGCGGGCGATCGCCAGGCGCTGGCGCTGGCCACCGGAGAGCAGCACGCCGTTCTCGCCCACCAGGGTGTCGAAGCCCTGCGGCAGGCGGTCGATGAACTCGCTCGCGTAGGCGGCTTCGGCCGCGCGTTCGATGTCGGCACGTGGTGCGCCGGCGAGGTCGCCATAGGCGATGTTGTTGGCAATGGTGTCGTTGAACAGGGTGACCTGCTGGGTGACCAGGGCGATGTGGCGGCGCAGGTTGCGCAGGGTGTAGTCCTCGACGTCCACGCCGTCGACGAGGATCTGCCCTTCGTCGTGATGGTAGAAGCGCGGGATCAGGCTGGCGAGAGTGGACTTGCCGCTGCCCGAGCGGCCGACCACGGCGACCATCTGCCCGGGAGCGATGCTGAAGTCGAGCCCGTCGAGCACCGCCTTGTCGCTGCCGGGATAGGCGAAGCGCAGCCCGCGCACCTCGATGCGCCCGTCCACACGGGGCCTTTCGACGGTGCCGCGGTCGGTTTCCGGGGTTTCGTCGAGTTGGGCGAAGATGCTCTCGGCGCCGGCGAGACCCTTCTGGATGTTGGCGCTGACTTCGGAGAGCTGGCGAATGGGTTTGGGTAACAGCCCTGCGGCGGTGATGTAGGCCACCAGGTCGCCGGCGGACGCATCGCCGCGCAGCAGCAGGACGAGGAACAGCAAGGTGGCCATCGCCGTGTAGGTCACCAGCTGCAGCGAGGGGGTGAAGGTGGCGCCGGTCTTCACCATGCGCAACTGCTTGCGCATGTTGTCCGCGCTGGCCTCGCGGAAGCGCGCCGATTCGTAGTCTTCGCCGCCGAAGCTGCGCACCACGCGGTAGCCCTGGATGGTCTCTGCGGCAACGTGGGTGAGATCGCCCATGGCGACCTGGATCTTGCGGCTCTGCTTGCGGAACTTGCGGTTGGCGCTGCCCACCATGACGCCGATCACCGGCAGGATGGCGAGCATCACCAGGGTCAGCTTCCAGTTCATCCACAACAGGAAGGCGAGCAGGAAGATCACCGTCAGCCCCTCGCGCACGACGGTCTTGATGGCGTCGGTGGCGGCGCTGGTGACCATGGTGACGTTGTAGGTGATGCGCGAGATCAGGTGGCCGGAGCTGTGCTGGTCGAAGTAGCGGTTGGGGAGGTGGAGCAGGCTGTCGAAGAGTGCGCGGCGCAGGTCATGAACCAGCCCCAGGGAGACGCGCGAAAGGTAGTAGTTGCCAAGGAAGGAGCCGAGGCCCTGCCAGGCAGCGATCACTACCAGCATCACCGGCACGCCATAAATCAGCTGCACGCCGTCGAGGAGTGGGATGTCGCGCAGCACGGCGTCCGCGGGATCGGCGAGGCCGTCCACGAAGTACTTCATGATCCCCGCCAGCATCGGCTGTGCGGAGGCGAAGATCATGTAGCCGAGCAGGCTGATGGCGAAATGGCCGATGTAGGGACGGACGTAGCCGAGCAGGCGCAGGTAGATGCGCAGCGAATTGGGCAGAGTGTCGGGTGCCTGGGGGGCGGCTTGCATCGGCGGGGAAGTCTGGTAAGTCGACGGCGGATGTTACCACGTGGCCTGTTTCAGGCCGGCGGCAGGTTTGCCTCCAGCCATCGCCACAGCGCGCTGCCGGCCGGCCAGTTGCGCAGCAGGCGGGCGCGGTCCCTGGCCCAGGCGCGGGCGTGGCTGGCCGCGCTGTCGTGCTGCTGCATGGCGTCGAGGTCGATGACCACCACCTCGCCGTCGTGCCACAGCAGATTGGTGGCCTTGAGGTCGCCGTGGCTGATGCGCGCACGGTGCAGCGCGGCGAACAGTTCGCGCAGCGCGCGGGCTTCCGCCGGAGGGGGTTCGCGCTGCGGGTCGAGATGGGTGAGCAGGTCGACACCGGGGCAGTGTTCGGTGACCAGCCAGGCGCGTCCGCGCAGCGGACCGAGGCGCGCTTCCAGCAGCGCCAGCGGCACCGGCGTGGCAATGCCGAGAAAGCGCAGACGGTGCCCTTCGCGCCAGGACTGCCAGGCGCGGGTGTGGCGCCAGCAGCGCGACAGGGCGTGGCCCAGATGTTTGAGGTTGTAGCGCTTGACGACCCGCGCGCGGCCGGCGATCTCGACCTGCGCCACGGTGCAGGTGCGTCCGTCCTTGAGCAGGCGGCCGCCGGCGATGGCCGCATCCGGATCGGCGAGCAGGGGGGCGAGGGCGTCGGCTTGGTCGCGCAGCACCGCGCTGAAACGGGTGGCGCTGCGGCGCACCTGGAACAGCGTGCACTCGCGCCCGCTCTTGGCGAGGAAGTCGGCGAGGCGGGCGGCGCGCTGGCGCTCGATCTCGTGCAGCAGTTGCGGCAGCGCGACGGCCGGGCCGTCGCCTGCGGCGAGGTAGGTGTGCAGGCAGCGCGCCGCCTGTTCATCCCATTGCGGGGTGAACTGCGCCAGCAGCAGGGCCAGGTTGGCGGTGGCGGCGGCGCCGGAGAGCGGCGCGCCGGGGGCTTGCGGGCGCTCCACCGCGTCGCCGTCGATCATCCACAACTGCCCGTCGCTGGCGAGGAAGTTGCCCAGGTGCAGGTCACTCTGCACCAGCCCGGCGGCGTGTGCGCGGCGCAGCAGGGCCAGCGCGGGGGCGAGCAGGGCGAGGCGGGCGTCGTCGGCCGGGCTGCGTTGCCACAGCGCGGAGAGGGGGTCGGCAGCGGCCAGAAAGGCGGTGAGCACGGCGTGGCCCTCGCCGGCCAGCGGGGCGGCGGTCAGCACGGCGGGGGTGGGCAGCGCGGCATCCTGCAGGGCGGCGAGGCCGTCCACCTCGCGCTGCCAGTGGCGCGCGCTGCCGGGGGCGATGAAAAGCTTGATCAGGGCGGCTTCGCCCTCCAGCGTGCCGGCGCCGACGATGCGCTTGCCGGGGAGCACGCGCAGCAGGCGCTCGATCTGCACGAGGCGGTCGTCAGCCAGTCGTATCCGGAAGGGCGTGGCCGGCGCGCGTCCGGCGGCGCGCAGGGCGGCGGTGTCGAGCAGCGGCGCGGCACTCATTCGCGCCCCGCGAAGAAACGCAGGATGTGGCGGATGCGGCGCTTGTCGGCGGCGTCCAGGTGCGGCTGCTGCGCGTAGTCGAGGTAGAAGCGCAGACGCTGGGTGCGCGAAAGCTGGTACTTGGCCACCTTGTCGAGGCAGGCCAGGTCCTTGACGATGCGGTAGCGCAGGAAGGGGCCGGACCAGTACTCGCCGCTCGGGCAGTCGATCAGGTAGAGGCGGGCGTCGGCATCGACCAGCAGGTTGCGCCACTTGAGGTCGTTGTGGGCGAAGCGCTGGGCGTGCATGCGGCGCGCCGCGTCGGCCACCTGTGCGGACACCGTGGCCACCCAGCGGCGGTCGCGCAAGCGGGCGTCCTGGCTGCGGGCGAGATGGCCGAGGTCGGCGGTGCCGCGCAGTTCCGCGGTGATCAGCGCGCCGCGCGCGAAGGCGCCGCAACGGCGCTCCAGGCCGTAACCGACCACCTGCGCGGTGGGAATGCCCCAGGCCTGGAAGGCGAGCAGGTTCTCCCATTCGGCCTGCACGCGCGGGCGGCCGAACCACAGGCGCAGCGGATTCTTGCCGGCGCCGTGGTAGCGCTTGACGTAGTAACGCAGGCCATCGACCTCGACGCGGATGACCTCGCTCAGCGGATCGCGGGCGATGCGTTCGCCGGCCAGCGCGAACACCGCGTCGAGCGAGGCAAAGGCCTGCGCCGCGGACGGCGGGCAGGCGGCGGTGAGGGTCCAGCTCATGCGCCGGCCCCGCCGAACTTGCGCTCGAAACGCGCCGACAGGCGTTCGCCTTCCTGCCGCAGCCAGGCCAGCAGTTTGGCCTCGCGCACCAGCGTGGCGCGCAGCGGGCCGGGGAAGTAGCTGCGCAGGAAGCGCAGCCAGTCGCGCCGGGTGAGGCCGATGCGCAGCGCGGAAAAGTACAGCCCGGCCAGGTCCTTGTCGCGCCAGCGCCGCGGCGTGCGGGCGCGCACCTGGGCGCGGTGCAGGTCGATCAGCGACAGGCGCAGGCGCTCGGGGGCGGGCGGCGGGTCGAGGTGGAGCAGGAAGTGGCAGAGGTAGAAGTCGCGGTGGTTCACCCCGCCTTCGTGCATGCGGCGCGCCATCTCGGCGACGCGGGTGAGCAGCGCGCGCTTGAGCGCCACCGTCGGCGGCTGCGTGGGCCAGTCGCGGCAGTAGTCTTCCAGGCTGATCGTCGGCGCGAGTTCCTCGGTGACGATGAAGGAGTGGCGGCGCGCCGGGTTGGCGCCGCGCGCGCCGTAGGCCACCGCGCGCATGGTGCCCACGCCCAGCGCTTCCAGGCGGGCGATGGCGCGCCATTCGTTGGCCGCGCCCAGCACCGGAGCACGCAGCGAGCCCAGATTCTTGAGGATCTCGCCCCAGCCCACGCCGCGATGGATCTTGACGAAATAGCCGCGGCCCTCGACCTCAGTGCGCAGCGTACGGCGGCCTTCCAGTTCGCGGAAGAGTTCGCCCTGCAGGGCTTCGACCGCGACGAAGGGGTCGCGCCCGGCCCACAGACGGTCGAAGGGCGGGGCGAGGTAGAGCTCGCTCACGCGCCGCGCCCCTTGAGGATCACGTCGGCGGCGCGCTCGGGCAGGCTGTAGAGGTCGGCGCTGTCGGCGAAGGCCAGGCCGTTGGCGCTCCAGCGCCGGCGCGCAGCGCCGTCGGCGAGCATCTGCGCAAGCAGGCGGTCCAGGGCGGCCTGCTCGAAGGGGTTGGGCACCACCGCGCCGGCGTCCGCATCGCTGATGTAATGGGCGTAGCCGCAGACCGCGGTGGTCAGCACCGGCAGGCCGGCGACCAGCGCCTCCAGCAGCACGGTGCCGGTGTTTTCGTTGTAGGCCGGATGGATCAGCAGGTCGGCGCCGAGCAGGAAGCGCGGGATGTCGCTGCGCCCCTTGAGGATCTGCACCCGCTCGCCGAGGCCGAGTGCGGCGGTCTGCATGCGGAAGGGCTTGGGGTCGTCCTGGCCGATGGCGATCAGCCGGGTGCGGCGCGCGAGTTCCGGCGGCAGCGCGGCCAGCGCGCGCAGGCTGCGGTCCAGGCCCTTGGTCTTGAAGCCGGAGCCGATCTGCACCAGCAGCAGGTCGTCGTCATGCAGGCCGAACTCGCGGCGGAAGGCCGCGCGGATCTCGGCGGCGTCGGGCGGCGCGCGGCGGTCGGCGGCGATGCCTGGCGGCAGCAGGTGGAAGCGCCGTGCGGGGGTGCCGTAGTGCTTGACGAAGAGGGGTTGCTGCACGGTGGAGATCATCAGGATCTCGGTGTGCGCCTCGGGTGCGAACACCGCGCGCTCGTATGCGGCAAAGTGGCGGTAGCGCCCGCTGAGGCGGTAGAGCGGGTTGCGCAGGGTCTGCGCCTTGTCCTCGTAGCACGGGTCGGCGGCGTAATACACGTCCAGGCCGGGCATCTTGTTGAAACCGATCACCCGGTCGGCCGGGCGACGGGCGAGGTCGTCCTGCATCCAGGCGGTGAACTTGCGGTAGCGCCCGGGGTTGGTCATGGCGCTCACCGGCACCTTGACCAGCTCGAAGCCGGGCGGCACCTCGCCCTGCCATTCGAGCACGTAGACGCGGACGTCGTGGCCGCGCGCCTGGCAGGCCAGGGCGATGCGCAGGAAGTCGCGTTGCAGGCCGCCGAAGGGGAAGTACTTGTAAAGGCAGAAGGCAAGCTGCATCAGGCGTGGGCCTCGTCGAGCAGGGTTTGCAGGCGCTGCCAGACCTGTGCGGCGTCCACGCGGGTGAAGCACAGTGGCCAGTCGCGTTCCAGGTCGAAGCGCTCGCGCTCGGCGGCGCTGGGCTGGTAGGCGCAGGTCTTGGCGAGGCAGGGCGCGCAGGCAAAGTCGCTGGCCAGGTGGACCTGGCGCGCGCCCCAGGCCCCGGTGAAGCCGGGGTTGGTGGGGCCGAACAGCGAGATCGTCGGCACGTCCAGCGCGGCGGCGAGGTGGCCGAGGCCGGTGTCCACCGCCACGCAGGCGCGTGCGCCGGCCAGTTGGGCGGCGATGCCGGCCAGATTGAGGCGCGGCAGCACGGTGACCTCGGCCAGGCCGGCCGCCAGACGCTCGGCGCGGGCGCGCTCGGCCTCGTTGCCCCAGGGCAGGCGTACCGGCCAGCCGGCGGCAATGGCGGTTTCGATCAGGCGTCGCCAGTAGGCCTCGGGCCAGTGCTTGGTGGTCCAGGTCGTGCCGTGCAGGAACAGCAGGTAGGGGCGCGGATCGGCGCCAGCGACCTGATCCGGCGCGCCGGCCAGTACGCGGCTGCGTTCCAGACCGTAGCTGCCGGGGTCGGTGGGAATGGGGTAACCGAGCGCGCGGGCGAACAGTTCGCGGGTGCGTTCCACCGCGTGGCGTCCGCCCGGCACGTGGTGGCAATGGGTGTAGAAGCGCGCCGCCAGCGGTTCGCGTGCCGAGGCGCGGTCCAGACCGTGCACCGGGGTGGCGGCATAGCGGGTCAGCAGGGCGCTCTTCAGCAGGCCCTGGGCGTCAATGGTGAGGTCGTGGCGGGTCGCCAGCAGCTCGCGGGTGAAGCGCCGCCATTCGCCGCTGGTCCACGCGCGGAACGGCGCCTTGCGCCAGCGCCGGATGGCCACCGGGATGACGCGGTCCACCGCCGGATGCCAGGCCGGGATCTCGGTGACGGCTTCTTCCACCACCCAGTCGAAGCGGATGCCGGGCAGCGCCCGCGCGGCGTCGGTGAGCGCCGGCAAGGTGTGGATGATGTCGCCCAGGGAGGAGGTCTTGACCAGCAGCACCCGCATTCAGCGCGTCCTTGTCACCAGCGGCTGCGCCACCACGCCGAGCTGGGCGAGCGCGCCCATGACGCTGGCCGGGGTGATCTCGTGCAGGCAGCGGGTGTGGCCGAGCGGACAGCTGCGCTCGAAGCAGGGCGAACACTCCAGGCGCAGGTAGCGGATGGCGACGCGCTCGGCCAGTGGCGGGGTGTGGTCCGGCGTGGACGAGCCGTAGATCGCCACCAGCGGGCGGTCGAGCGCGGCGGCGACGTGCATCAGCCCGGAGTCGTTGGTCACCGCGGCCTGCGCCATGGCGAGCAGATCCACCGCGTCGCCCAGCTGGGTGCGCCCGCACAGGTTGATGACCCACTCTTCCATGCCGGCGGCGATGATGTCGCCGAACTCGCGGTCCTTGGCCGAGCCCAGCACCCAGACCTGGAAACCCTGCTGGGCGAGGTCTTCGGCGAGGGCGGCGAAGTGCGCAAGCGGCCACTGCTTGGCGGGGCCGTATTCGGCGCCGGGCATGAAGGCCACCGCGGGGCGCTCGGCGGCGAGGCCGAGTTCGGCGCGCAGGCGTTCCTGGTTGGCCACGTCCGGGGCCAGCTTGGGGCGCGGGAAGGGCTCGGGCAGCGGCGCGCCGGCCACCCGGCCGAGCGCCACGAAGCGTTGCACGGTCATCGGCAGCGCGGCCTTGTCGAGCGGGCGGATGTCGTTGAGCAGGCCGTAGCGCATCTCGCCGCGGAAACCGGTGCGGCGCGGGATGCCGGCGAAGAAGGGCACCAGCGCGGACTTCAGCGAACCCGGCAGGACGATGGCCTGCTGGTAGCCTTCCGAGGCCAGTTCCTTGCCCAGCGCGCGGCGTTTGCCGAGGCCGAACTCGCCGTGCCCCAGCGGCATGACGACGCCGCGGCGCACCTCGGGCATGCGCTCCAGGATGGGCAGCGACCAGCCCGGGGCGAGCACGTCGATCTCGCATGGCGTGCCGGCCTTGAGGGTCTTGAACAGGCTCTGCGCCATCACCATGTCACCGACCCAGGACGGGCCGACCACCAGGATGCGGCGCGGCGCCTTGTCTGCCGCCATGGTCACAGCCCGCGCTCGGCCAGCCAGTCGAGGTAGCGCGGCACGCCTTCTTCCACGCTGAGGAAGGGGCGGTCGTAGCCGGCGGCGCGCAGCGCGCTCATGTCGGCTTCGGTGAAGCTCTGGTAGCGCCCCTTGAGGTGGTCGGGGAAGGCGATGTAGTCGATGCCGCCGCGCTCCTTTGTTTCGCTGCCCTGTGCGCGGAACCACTTGATGGCCGCGTGCGCCACGTCGTTGAAGCTCTGCGCGCGGCCGGTGCCGACGTTGAAGATGCCCGAGACCTGCGGGTTGTCGAGCAGCCACAGGTTCACCGCCACCACGTCGTCCACATGGATGAAGTCGCGCCGCTGCTCGCCCGGGCCGTAGCCGTCGGAGCCTTCGAACAGGCGCACCCGGCCGGCGTCGCGCAGCTGGCCGTTGAAGTGCCAGGCCACGCTGGCCATGCTGCCCTTGTGCTGTTCGCGCGGGCCGTAGACGTTGAAGTAGCGCAGCCCGGCGACCTGGACCGGCAACTTGCCCAGCTGCGGGCGCAGGTGGCAGTCGAAGAGGAACTTGGAGTAGGCGTACATGTTGAGCGGGTGCTCGTGCTCGCGCGCTTCGCGGAACACCGGGCCCATGCCATACACCGAGGCGGAGGAGGCGTAGATAAGCCGCACGTCCTGCGCCACGCACCAGGCCAGCAGGGCCTTGGTGTATTCGTAGTTCACGCTCATGACGAAGCGGCCGTCCCACTCGGTGGTGGAGGAGCAGGCGCCTTCGTGGAACACCGCCTCGACCTTGCCGAAGGATTCGCCGGCCTTGATGCGGGCGAGGAAGTCGTCCTTGTCCAGGTAGTCGGCGATGTCGGCGTCCGACAGGTTCAGGCACTTGCGCCCGTCGGAGAGGTCGTCCACCACCAGGATGTCGCGGATGCCGCGCGCGTTGAGCGCCTGAACGATGTTGCTGCCGATGAAGCCGGCGCCGCCGGTGACGATGATCATGCCTGTTCTCCGTTCGATTCGATGGCGCGCGCCGCCGCGCGCAGTTCTTCCATGCTCACCGTGGCGGTGCCCAGCTTGCCCACCACCACCCCGGCGGCGAGGTTGGCCAGCGCAGTGGCGTCGGCCAGCGACAGGCCGCAGGCCAGGCCGGCGCCCAGCACCGCGACCACGGTGTCGCCCGCGCCGGTGACGTCGAACACGTCGCGCGCGCGGGTGGGCAGGTCGAGCGGCGGCTGATTGCGCTGCAGCAGCGTCATGCCGCGCTCGGAGCGGGTCACCAGCAGCGCTTCCAGGTCCAGCGCTTCGCGCAGCGCCTCGCCGCGCTCGCGCAGGAGGGCCTCGGAGGCGCAGTGGCCGACCACCGCCTCGAACTCGCTCATGTTCGGAGTGATCACCGTGGCGCCGCAGTAGCGGCCGAAATCCGTGCCTTTCGGGTCGACCACTACCGCCACGTCCTGTTCGCGCGCCACCCGGATCAGGCTGCCGACCTGGGCCAGCGTGCCCTTGCCGTAGTCCGAGAGCACCACCGCGCCGCCACCCGGCAGTGCGGCCTCGAAAGCCTGCTCGATGCCGGCCGATTCGAGCACCGCAAAGTTGTCCTCGAAATCCAGGCGGATCAGCTGCTGGTGGCGGCTGATGATGCGCAGCTTGGTGATGGTGGGGTGCTGCGGCGCTTCCAGCAGGCGGCAGGCGACGCCGCCGGCTTCCAGCTTCTCGCGCAGCAGGCGGCCGGCCTCGTCGCGCCCGACCAGGCCGACCAGTTCGGCGCGCCCGCCCAGCGAGGCGGCGTTGAGCGCCACGTTGCCGGCGCCGCCGGCACGGAATTCGTCGTTCTCGACCTTCACCACCGGCACCGGGGCCTCGGGCGAGATGCGGTTGGTGGAGCCGTGCCAGTAGCGGTCCAGCATCACGTCGCCGACCACGACGACGCGGCCGGTGGAAAAATCGGGCAGGGGAGGCAGCATGAGGCGTGCGGCAGCCTGTGGATGGAAAGTCGGTAATTATCCCATGAAGGCGGGCCGGCGCATCGGTCAGCGTTTGTGCTCAGATGCCGCCAGGCAGGTTTTCGCGCTGATGCCAGAGGCGAAGGATGTGAAGCGTGTCGTCATGCAGCAGGTAGCGGATGACGTGATGGGGGGTGATCAGGTCGCGCAACACGTCCGGGGCAGGGGCCTGTTCGACCGGGCGGCCAAGGCGGGGATGGGCTGCCAGTGCTTCGATCCGGCGCACCAGATCGGTGGCTGCGCGGGCCGCCGCTTGCGGGTCGTGTTGGGCGATGAAGGCGCGCAGGCGCTGGAGATCCTGAATCGCCTCGCGGGTATAGCGGATGCGCATGGAGCCCGGTCAGGGGGCAGGCTTTTCGTTCGTGCAGCCCCAGCTGCGCAGCCAGGCGTGGATCTCTTCGCCCGCCACCGTTTGCCCGCTGCGCACGGATTCGAGCGCCGGCAGGGTGTCCAGCCAGCGGGCCTGGGCTTCCGTTTCGCGAACGATGAAGTCCTCAACCGCCTTGTTGATCAGCCAGTTGCGGCTGCGTTGCAGGCGGGAGGAGAGCTCGTCCAGAGGGGCTTCGAGCTCTTCCTTCAGGCGGATGCTGGTCACGGACATGGCGAAGGCTCTGTCTGGCTACGTTGTAATACAGTGTAGCTCGGTCACGGTGGGATTCAAGCGCTTGCGCCTACCGGTTGAACCACTTCAGCACTGCGCCCCAGCTTTCCACGTCCAGCCGGGTGACCTGGCCGCAGGCGAAGTCCAGTCCCAGCCAGCGCTCGGCCGGCAGGCCGAGGAGATGGCCGGCGATGACGCGCAGCGGGCCACCGTGGGCGACCACCACCACGGGCTGCGGCGGGGCGGCGGCGAGGAGGGCGTCGAGCCAGTGCAGCACGCGGGCGCTCATCTCGCGCGCGGATTCGCCGCCGGGGGCGCGGAAGCCCAGCGGGTCGCGCGACCATCCGTCGAGCGCGCTGCCCAGGCTGTCGAAGGGCTGGCCTTCCCAGTCGCCGAAGTGGATTTCCTTCAGCCGCTCGTCGAGTTGCGCGGCGCCCAGTTCGTCTGCCAGCAGGCGGGCGCGCATCAGCGGGCTGGCGTGCAGCGCGTAGTCGGCAGGCAGCAAGGGGCGCAGGCGTTCGGCGACTGCGGCGGCGGGTTCGGCCAGGCCGATGTCGCGCTGGCCGTAGCACACGCCGGGTGGAATGTCCGGTTTGGGGTGGCGGATCAGGTGTAGTTCCATGCTGCGAGAATTCCGAGATAGCAGGCGAGCTCGGTGCCCTGCTGGGCGGCGCCGAGCAGGTCGCCGGTATAGCCGCCGAGGCGGCGCAGGAAGATGCGTGCTGTCCACACGGTGAGCGCGGCTACGGCGAGCAGTGCGCCGAGTGCCTCGAGCGGCGCCAGCAGCGCGAGCGGGGCGAGACCGAACAGCGCGGCGGCGGCCAGTTCGCCCGGGCGCAGGGCGCGCGCCAGGGGTTTCGATTTCGAGCTTTCGTCCTCGCGCACATAGGGCAGCCAGTGGATCAGGCTGGTTGAGGCCAGGCGCGACAGCGGATGCGCGGCGAGCAGCGCGGCGGCCACAGCGAGCTGGCCGTGCGCGGCCAGCTCCACCAGCGCGGCGGCCTTGGCGAGCAGCATCAGCACCATGCCCACGGTACCGTAGCTGCCGATGCGCGAGTCCTTCATGATGGTGAGCACCTGCGCCTTGTCCCAGCCGCCACCGAGGCCGTCGCAGGTATCCGCCCAGCCGTCCTCGTGGAAGGCGCCGGTGAGCCGGATGGTGACCGCCATCGACAGGATCACCGCCAGCGACACCGGCAGCACCAGCGCCAATGCCAGGAAGGCGCCCGCACCCACCCCGCCCACCACCCAGCCGACCAGCGGGAAGTAGCGCGCCGCGTGGTTGAGGCGCTCTGGTGACCACGGCACCCAGGCGGGCACCGGGATGCGGGTGAAAAAGCCGAGGGCGGTGAGGAACAGTTCGAGCTGGTAGCGCATGGCCGCCGGATCAGGTTTCGCGGTCGCTGACGCCGGCGGATTCGAAGCTCGCCATCTCGGCGAGGAAGTTCACCGCCGCCTGCACCAGCGGGAAGGCCAGTGCCGCGCCGGTCCCTTCGCCCAGGCGCAGGTCGAGGTCCATCAGCGGCTCGGCCTTGAGGTGGGCGAGCTGCACGCGGTGGCCGGTTTCCTGCGAGCGGTGGGCGAACACGCAGTAGGGCAGCAGCGCCGGGTTGAGTGCATGGGCAGCGAGCAGCGCGGCGGTGACGATGAAGCCGTCGATCAGCAGCACCATGCCGCGCTCGGCCGCGCCCAGCATGGCGCCGGCCATCATGGCGATCTCGAAGCCGCCGTATTCGGCCAGCACCTGCAGCGGGTCGGTCGGGCGGTCGCCGCGCGCGAGCGCCTGTTCGAGCAGGGCGCGCTTGCGCGCCAGGCCGGCGTCGTCCAGGCCGGTGCCGCGCCCGGTGACGGTGGCCAGATCCTGCCCGGTGAGGCAGTGGGTGAGCAGCGAGGCGGAGGCGGTGTTGCCGATCCCCATCTCGCCGAAGCCCACGCAGTTGCAGCCGTTGGCGGCCAGCGCGTGGGCCAGTTCGCGGCCGCGGGCGAGGGCGGCGCGCACCGTTTCGACGTCCATCGCCGGCGCTTCCAGGTAGTTGGCGGTGCCGGGGCCGAGCTTGGCGTCGATCAGGCCCGGACGGCGGCCGAAGTCGTGGTTCACCCCGGCGTCGATCACCGTCAGGCCCAGCCCCATCTGGCGGCAGAAGACGTTGATCGCCGCACCGCCGGCGAGGAAGTTCTCCACCATCTGCCAGGTGACATCCTGCGGAAAGGCGGATACCCCGGCGCGCGCCGCGCCGTGGTCGCCGGCGAACACCATGATGTGCGGCTGGCGCAGTTCGGGGGTTTCACTGCCTTGCAGCAGGCCGATCTGCAGGGCGAGGGCCTCCAGGCGGCCGAGCGCGCCGGGCGGTTTGGTCTTGTGATCGATCTTGTGCTGCAGGCGGGGGGTGAGGGCGGTATCAGGGGTGGGGATGGCGAAGTTCATGCAGCAGGGGGTTCCTGGTCGGGCAGGTCGCGGTAGAGGTCGGCGAGTTGCAGGTGGATGGCGAGTGCCGGCAGGGCGATGGCGGCGTCCGTGCCCTCGGCTTCGGTGAGCAGCCAGTGGCCCTCCGGAGTGCGCGTGTAGCACTCCACATGGGGGCGCTCCTGGGAGAGGAAGAGCACCGTCCCCAGACTGGCGGCGTGGCGGTAGGCGGCGAACTTGTCGCCGCGGTCACAGGCTTCGGTGGACGGCGACAGCACCTCGGCGATCAGCGCCGGTTCGCCCTTGTCCTGGCGGCGGGCGCGGTCGGCTTCCGCGCAGGTGACGAAGACGTCGGGGTAGAAGATGTTGCCGTCGGCGGCGATGCGCAGTTTCACGTCGCCCATGAACACGCTGCAGCGTGTGCCGCTCAGGGCGTTGCGCAGGGCGAAGGCGGTGTTCAGGCAGATGGTGTTGTGCACGTCCGAGCCGCCGGCCATGGCGTAGGCTTCGCCGTGGACGAATTCCCAGCGTTCGGGCTGTTCGGCTTCCCAGGCAAGGAATTCCTCGGTGCTCATGCGGGGTGTTTCGGCAGGCAGGGCCATGGATGTCTCCCGGATGCGATATCCGCCAAGTCTAACCCTGCTTGAGGACCAGCGGCAGGCCGGCGGCGACGAAGGTGACGGTGTCGGCCAGCTGCGCGACCTGCTGGTTGAGCCGTCCGGCCTCGTCGCGGAACAGGCGCCCGAGCGGGGTCTCCGGCACCAGACCGAGGCCGACCTCGTTGGCCACCAGGATGATCTGGCCGGGCAGTTGCGGCAGGGTGGCGAGCAGGGCCTCGCGTTCGGCGCGCAAGGCCGGCAGTGCGCCGGCGTCGGCGCCCGGCGGCAGCTGTTCGGCGCCTTCGAGCAGGTTGGTCAGCCACAGGGTGAGGCAATCGACGATCAGGCAGCGCCCGGCGGCGGCTTCGCGCTGCAGCGTGGCGGCCAATGCGCGCGGTGCTTCCACGGTGCGCCAGGCGGCCGGGCGGTCGGCCTGGTGGCGGCGGATGCGCGCGGCCATCTCCTCGTCCAGCGCTTCGGCGGTGGCGATCACGGTGACGGCGGCGCCGGATTCCTGCGCGCGCCTTTCGGCATGGCGGCTCTTGCCCGAGCGGGCGCCGCCGAGGATCAGCTCGATGGTCATGAAGGGGGTTGCGGCCGGCGCTGTGGCGCTGCACAAGTGGTTGCGAACGCGCTATTATCCGCCCCGCACCCGTTCAGGGTGCAACGCGTTTCAGGTGCCCCGCGGCGGTCCACGCCAAGGGGTTGAACGGGAAACAGGTGCGCGGCGACCTCCGCCGCAATGCCTGTGCTGCCCCCGCAACGGTAAGTGAGCACAAGGTGCATCAAGCAGCCACTGGGCCTTCGCGCCCGGGAAGGCGATGCGCCGGTCCGCCTCGGTCTTCGGCCGCAGCGGCACGGTTCACGAGCCCGGATACCGGCCTCGAACGCACTGGCGGATGTGCCGCGGGGTGGCGGTGTCGGGCGCGGTGTACCTGCTCATTCTTCATCCTTGCGCACATCCTTTCGTAGATGGCCGCGGCGTGCGGGGACGCTTGCCGTGGCGCAAGGAGTATTTCCATGACCATCCGTATCCGTGCGGCTGCCCTCGCTGTGGCTGCCGCCTTCCCGTGTTCTGCCGCCCTGGCGTCTACCGACGCCGTCGGCGAGACCATCGTGGTGACCGCCACCCGCCAGCAGCAGCGCGCCGACGAGGTGCTCGCCAGTGTCGAGGTCATCGACCGCGAGCAGATCGAGCGTGCCGGGCATTCGACCCTGATCGATGTGCTGCGCACCGTCCCGGGGCTGCGCGTGGCGAGCAATGGCGGCGCCGGCTCCAACGCCAGCCTGTTCATCCGCGGTACCGAGTCCCGCCATGTGTTGTTGCTCGTCGATGGCATGCGCCTTGGTTCGGCGACCAGCGGCCAGGCGACCATGGAGGCCATTCCGCTGGCGATGATCGAACGCATCGAGATCCTCCGTGGGCCGGCCAGTGCGCTGTATGGCTCCGAGGCCATCGGTGGCGTGGTGCAGGTGTTCACCCGCAAGGGCAGCGCAGGATTCAAGCCCGAACTGTTTGCCGGCTATGGCAGCGAGGACACGCGTCAGCTCAATGCTTCGTTCAGCGGTGGCGTCGACCGCCTGCGCTACAACCTCAGCCTTGGCGAGGACCGCACCCGTGGTTATGACGCACGTTCGCGTGGCGTCCATGACCCCGATCGCGACGGTTTCCGCAACCGCTTCGTCAGTGCCGGGGCGGCGCTCGGCCTCCGTCAGCGCGACGAAGTGGGCTTCAATCTCTATCGTTCCGAAGGGCGCAACTGGTACGACACCAACCTGACCTACAATTCCTACCTCGACAAGCGTCTGGATTCATTCGGCGTGTACGCCATCAACGAGCTTGCCGAGGGCTGGCGCAGCACCGTGCGCGCCGGACGCAGCCGCGACCGTCTGGACAACCGTGCCACCGCCGCTGCGCCGTCGGAGTTCTACACCACCCAGACGCAGTTCTCCTGGCAGCACGACATCGATCTGCCCGTGGGCAGGCTGATGGCCGCCTATGACTACAACAAGGCGGAGGTCGACGGTACCACTGCCTACGTGGTCGATCGGCGCACCGTGAAGGCCTGGTTGCTGGGCTGGTCGGCGCGTCTCGGTGCCCATGACCTGCAGATCAACGTGCGCCGTGACGACAACTCCCAGTTCGGTGCGAAGACCACCGGCCTGCTGGCCTGGGGCTACAGCTTCAGTCCCGAGTGGAGCGTGCGCGCCAGCGTGGCGAGCGCCTTCAACGCGCCCACCTTCAACCAGCTTTACTTCCCGAACACCGGCTTCGGCGGCGGCAATGCCGCGCTCAAGCCTGAAGAGGCCCTCAACCGCGAAGTCGGTGTGCGCTGGGATAGTGGCGTTCATGCCGTGGAGGCGACCTACTACGACAACAAGGTGCGCGACCTGATCAGTGGCTGGCCGCCGGTCAACGTCGATGAGGCGCGTCTGCGTGGCGTGGAACTGGGATACCGGGTCAGTCTTGGCAGGCTCGCCGTGCATCTGGGGGCTGACTGGCTCGATGCACGCAACGAAGCCACCGACAGGCGTCTCGTCCGTCGCGCCGGGAAGGCCGGTTTCCTGCGGCTCGATTACAGCGCCGGTGCCTGGGCCTATGGCGTCGACATCAACGGACAGGGACATCGTTACGAGAACGCCGCCAATACCCAGCGCATGGGAGGCTTTGGTCTGGTCGATGCCTATGTACACTACCGTATCGATCCTGACTGGCGGGTTGAACTGCGTGCCAACAACATCTTCGACAAGCACTACGAGCTTGCCCGCGGCTATGCCACGCCTGGCGCCAGCTACTTCGTCGGCGTGCGTTATGCGCCGCGCTGAGGGCTCGTGAGCGGCCTGCCGCGCGCGCTCACCGGCGGCGTCCTGCATGCGGGGCGCCGCCGCGCCTGGCTGGTGATCGGCGGCCTGCTGGCCCTCGGCGCGCTGGCGCAGGTGTGGGCGCTGTCCGCCGGCGAGCTGGCGATCTCGGCGGCCGAGGTGGTCGCGGCGCTGTTCGGTGGCGAGCAGGGCATGGCCGCCGAAGTGGTGCGCCAGTTGCGCCTGCCGCGCGCGGTGGCGGTGTTTGTGTGCGGCGGCATGCTGGCGATGGCCGGCGCGCTGATGCAGGTGTTGCTGCGCAATCCGCTTGCCGACCCTTATGTGCTGGGGATCTCCGGCGGTGCGGCAGTGGGCGCGCTGGGGGCGATGCTGCTTGGCCTGGCTCCGCTGGTGGTCGATGCGGCGGCCTTTGCCGGTGCGCTGGGGGCGATGCTGCTGGTATTCAGCCTTGCTCATGGCGACGGCTCATGGACGCAGACGCGCCTGCTGCTCACCGGGGTCATCGTGGCCGCCGGCTGCGGTGCGGTGGTCAAGCTGATGCTTGCCATCGCCCCCGATACCCGCGTGCATTCGATGCTGTTCTGGCTCATGGGCGACGCCTCTGGGGCGCGCAATCCATGGCCGGCGCTGGGGGTGATGGCCTTCGGGCTGGCCGTGGCGCTGCCCTTTGCGCGCGATCTCAACATGCTCGCACGCGGCGAACTGGCCGCACGGGCGCTGGGGGTGGCGGTGGGGCGTTTGCGCTATCTGCTCTACGTGCTGGCTTCGCTGCTTACCGCGGTGTCGGTCACGCTGATCGGTTCGGTTGGCTTCGTCGGCCTGGTGGTGCCGCACCTGGTGCGTTTCGCGATCGGCAACGATCAGCGTCTGCTGCTGCCCGCCTCGATGCTCGCCGGCGGCGCGTTGCTCACCTTTGCCGACACCGCGGCGCGCACGGTGGTGTCACCGATGCAGTTGCCGGTCGGTGTGCTGACCGCGCTGATCGGCGTGCCGGTGTTCCTCTTCCTGCTCGCCCGGCATCCGCGATGAGTGCCGCACCCTTGCTCGAAGCACGCGCGCTCGCCCTGCAGGTCGGCGAACGCTGGCTGTGCTGCGAATTCAGTCTGCAACTGTTGCCCGGGCAATGCCTGGTGCTGCTGGGGCCCAACGGGGCGGGCAAGACCACCTTGCTGCACACCCTCGCCGGACTGCGCGAACCCACGGTCGGCAGCGTGCTGCTCGGTGGGCTGCCGTATGCGGGGTGGTCGCCGGCCGCGGCGGCGCGCTTTCGCGGGCTGCTCGCCCAGCAGCAGCCGGACCACTTCTCCTCCACGGTGCTGGAAACCGTGCTGGTCGGCCGCCATCCGCATCTCGGACGCTGGGGCTGGGAAGGCCCCGAGGACGAGCGCATCGCCCGCGAGGCGCTGGAACGCGTTGGTCTGGGGGCGATGGCGACGCGCGATGTCCTTACCCTGTCCGGGGGAGAGCGCCAGCGCGTGGCGGTGGCTGCCCTGCTGGCGCAGGCGCCACAGCTGCTGCTGCTCGACGAGCCGACCAATCACCTCGACCTGCATTACCAGATCGCCATCCTCGATCTCATCCGCGGCCTCGCTGCGGCCGGGCGCGGGGTGGTGATGGTGCTGCACGACATCAATCTTGCCGCCCGTTACGCCGATCAGGTGATCTTGCTCGACGGCCGCGGTGGCGTGTGCGCCGGCAGTCGCGAAGAAGTGCTGCAGGCCGGCCTGCTTGGCGAAGCCTTCGGCCATCCGTTGCGGCGTTTCGACGTCGACGGGCGCACCACCTTCATTCCGGAGTGAAACCCTTGATACCTGTCCTGTCACGCTTTCTTGCCGGTGCCCTGCTGGCCGCGCTGAGTGGCCTTGCCACCGCCGACTGTCCGCGTATCGTCAGCCAGTCACCCTACATCTCCGCTGCGCTCGACTGGCTTGCGCGCGGTCACTGCATCGTTGGCGTCTCGCGCTACGACACGCGCGATCTGCCGCGTACCGGTGGGGTGATGGACCCCGATGCGGAGGCGCTTGCCGTGCTCGATCCGCAACTGGTGCTGACCTCCAACTGGGCGGCCGCCGAAGCCATGCAGAAGGTGGTGCCTGCGGGCGCGCGCCTGCTGCAGGTGGATGGTTTTGCTTCACTGGCCGATGCCGAAGCGATGCTGCGGCGGATCGGCGAGGCCAGCGCTGTCGCTGACCTCGATGCCCGCCTGGCAGTCTGGCGTCGTGACTGGCAGGCCGCGGCGGCGGCTGTCGGCGGCCAGGGGCGACGTGCCCTGGTGCTGTCGGCGTGCAGCGCGATGCCTTACTCCTTCGGGCGCGGCCATTACGTCGGCGATGCCTTCGCAGCGGCAGGCTTCGTGGTGGTGGAAAGCGCTCCGCGCCTGCGCCACATCCGTCCCGGTGAGGAAATCGAGGATCTGCTCAGCGCCGTTGACGTACTCGACCCGGAAGTGGTCTTCTCCCTCGATCGCAAGGATGCCGAGCAGTGCAATGCCCTGCTCGGCTTGCTGCCGGTGCCGGTGATCCACCTCGACGGGGCGAATTTCTTCCACCCTGGAACGGGGCTGGTGGCCGGTTTTGCCGAACTGGCGGATAAGCTCCGGTGATCTGCCGCCGTCCCGCAACGGTCCGCTCGCCGGTCGTGGAAAGAGAGAAGTCGTGATGCCCCTGCCCGAACTTGCCAAGGTCCGTCCCGGTCCCCAGTGCGGTCATGTCTACCTCGTCGGTGCCGGCCCCGGGGACCCCGAACTGCTCACCCTGCGCGGCGCGCGCCTGGTGGCAGGAGCTGATGCCGTGGTCTATGACAACCTCGTCAGCCCGCTCGTCGTCGATCTCGCGCCGCCGGAGGCCGAGCGCATCTACGTCGGCAAGAAGGCTGCCGACCACACCCTGCCGCAGGACGAAATCAATGCCCTGCTGATCCGCCTCGCCCAGGGCGGGCGCCGCGTGGTCCGCCTGAAGGGCGGCGACCCGTTCATCTTCGGCCGCGGCGGCGAAGAGATGGAGGCGCTGGTGACGGCGGGCATCACCGTCGAGGTCGTGCCGGGTGTCACCGCGGCGGCGGGCATTGCCGCCTACGCCGGCATCCCCCTGACTCACCGCGACCATGCCCAGTCGGTGGTCTTTGCCACCGGCTTCCTCAAGGATGGCGCACTGGAGCTGGACTGGCCGATGCTGGCGCGCCCGGCGCAGACCCTGGTGATCTACATGGGCATCTCGCGGCTGGCGGAGATATGCGCCCGTCTGATCGAGCATGGCCTGCCTGCGGGCACCCCGGCGGCGGTCATCGAACGCGGCACCACCGCCCGCCAGCGCATCGCCGTCGGCGATCTCGAATCGCTCGCCGCGCGTGTTGCCGCCGCCGGCATCCGGCCACCGGCGCTCACCGTGGTCGGCGGCGTGGTGGGACTCTATCCGCGTCTGGCGTGGTTTGCCCCTGGGGCGCCGGATGAGGCCCAGGGGGCGCCGCACGCCGGCTGCACGGTGGTGCATGACGGGAGGCGCCGATGAGCGCGCTGCGGCGTTGCCCGGCGCTCTTCGTCGCCGCGCCGGCCTCGGGGCAGGGCAAGACCACGGTGACCGCCGCCCTGGCGCGCCTGCATGCGCGCCAGGGGCGGCGCGTAAGGGTGTTCAAGTGCGGGCCGGATTTTCTCGATCCGCAGATCCATGCGGTGGCCAGCGGTGCGCCGGTGTACAACCTCGACCTCGGCATGTGCGGGACCGAAGATGCTGCCTGGCGCCTCTTCGCTGCCGCCGGCGAGGCCGACCTGATCCTCGTCGAGGGCGTCATGGGGCTTTTCGACGGCGAACCCTCGGGGGCCGACATCGCCGCCCGTTTCGGCATCCCGGTGATGGCGGTGATCGACGCGCGGGCGATGGCGCAGACCTTTGGCGCGCTAGCCTACGGGCTGGCGCATTTTCGCCCCGGGCTGCCGTTTTCCGGCGTGCTCGCCAACCAGACCGGCAGCACACGTCACGCCGACATGCTGCGTGCGGCCCTGCCCGCAGGCATGCGCTGGTATGGCGCGCTGCCGCGCGAAGCAGGGGCGGCGTTGCCGGAACGCCATCTCGGCCTGCTGCAGGCCGCCGAGATAGCGGATCTGCTCGAACGCCTCGATCGCATGGCCGACGCGCTCGCTGCCACCGGTGCCGGCGAACTGCCAGAGCCGGTGGGTTTCCCCGCCCAGGCGCAGGCAGCGCTTCCCGCGCTGCTGGCCGGGCGCACCGTCGCGGTGGCGCGCGATGCGGCGTATGGCTTCATCTACCCGGCCAATGTCGACACCCTCGTGGCGCTGGGCGCACGCCTTGCCTTCTTCTCGCCGCTGGCCGGAGAAGGCCTGCCGGCCTGTGACGCGGTGTGGTTGCCCGGCGGCTATCCGGAGTTGCATGGTGAGGCGCTGGCCGCCAACCGGGCCTTGTGGGCTGCCCTGCGTGCGCATGTGGAGGCCGGCAAGCCCCTGCTGGCCGAGTGTGGCGGGATGATGAGCCTGTTCGACGAGGTGGTGGACAAGAGCGGCAGGCACCATGCCTTCGGCGGCCTGTTGCCGGGGCGCGCGATCATGCAGGCGCGCCTGTGCGCGCTCGGCATGCAGAGCGTGGCCTTCCCCGAAGGGCGCATCAATGGCCATACCTTCCACTACTCGCGCACGGAAACCGCACTGGCGCCGTTTGTCCGCGCGCTGCGTGCGGACGGCGGCGAGGGCGAGGCGGTATACCGCCTGCGCCGTCTCACCGCCTCCTACGTGCATCTCTACTTCCCGTCCGCCCCGCAGGCCGTTGCCCGGCTGTTTTCCGCCTGAGCGGCCGTGCGCTCAGCCCAGCTTGAGGTGGCGCGCGGCTTCGCGCAGTTCGCCACGGAAATCCGGATGGGCGATGGCGATCAGCGCCTCGGCGCGCTGCTTGGCGGTCTTGCCGCGCAGTTGGGCGACGCCGAACTCGGTGACGACGTAGTTGATGTCGTTCTTGCTGGTGGTCACATGGGTGCCCGGCGACAGCGTCGGCACGATGCGCGAGATGCTGTCGCCCTTGGCGGTGGAGGGCAGCACGATGAAGGCCTTGCCGTCGCGGGAGCGGTTTGCCGCGCGGACGAAATCGACCTGTCCGCCGGTGCCCGAGTAGGGCAGGTGGCCGAGGCTTTCCGAGCCGCACTGGCCGAGCAGGTCGATCTGCAGGGTGGCGTTGATCGCGCACAGCCTGTCGTTGCGCGCGGCGATCCATGGGTCGTTGGTGAAATCCACCGGGTGCATCTCGAGCATCGGATTGCGGTGCAGGAAGCGGTACAGGCGCCGCGAGCCGAGGGCGAAGGTGGCCACCATCTTGCCGGGCATGAAGGTCTTGCGGCGGTTGGTGACCGCGCCGGCCTCGACCAGCGAGAGGATGCCGTCGCCGATCATCTCGGTGTGGATGCCGAGGTCGTGCTTGTGCTTGAGCTGCTGGACCACCGCGTCGGGGATGCCGCCGTAGCCGATCTGCAGCGTCGAGCCGTCGTCGATCAGGTCGGCGACGTACTGGCCGATGGCTTCCTGCACCGGGCCGATGGCCGGCAGGCCGACCTCGAAGAGCTCCTCCTCGCTTTCCACCACGGCGCTGACCTGGGAGATGTGTACGTGGCAGTTGCCGTTGGCGAAGGGGACGTGCGGATTGACCTCAAGCAGTACCACGCGCGCCTTGGCGACCGCTGCCATGGTGTAGTCGGGAGCGAGGGAGAGGGAGAAGTAGCCGTGTTCGTCCATCGGCGAGGCCATGCTGACCACTACGTCCGCAGGGGTGAGGCCGCGCTCGATGAGCATTGGCAGCTCGGAGAAATAGGCGGGGACGAAGTCCACCCAGCCCTCGTGTCCGCCCGGGCGGGTGGCGCCGCCGAAGAAATAGGCGTCGTGGCGGACGCGGGCGCGGGTGCTGGCATCGATGTAGGCATACTTGCGCAGCGGCAGGATCTGGCTCACCGAGACGTCGTGGAGGTGGTGGCGGCGCTCGGAGAGGGCGTGGAGCAGGGTCGGTGCCTCGCCCACGCCGGTGGGGACGACGACAGCGTCACCGTCCTTGATAAGTGCCACGGCATCGGCCGGCGTCATGCGCCGGGCGGAGTAGAGTGCCTGAGGATCCTGCATGCTGTGCTCCCGTACCATTATTGTAAGGTGGGCATTATCTCCGTACGGCAGCGTATGGGGAAGGGTGTCGGGCAGATGACGACGATGGAGGAGCAGTCTTGAAGCAAGAACAGGGTGTAGCACCGGAACCATTTTCCGCGCTCGAGCGCGCGGCGGTTTACCGGGCCATTGCCGAACGGCGCGACATGCGCCATTTCATTTCCACTCCGGTGGCGCCGGAAGTCCTGCAGCGTCTGTTGTGGGCCGCACACCATGCGCCCAGCGTCGGCTACATGCAGCCATGGCGCTTCATCCGCATTACCGACAAGGCCTTGCGCACGCGCATGCATGCACTGGTCGAGGAGGAGCGCCTGGCCACCGCACGTGCGCTCGGCGAGCGCGAGGAGGCTTTCATGCGCCTGAAGGTCGAAGGGGTGATGGATGCCGCCGAGGTGCTCGTCGTCGCCCTTGCCGAGGGGCGCGAGGCGCACGTCTTCGGGCGCCGCACGATGCCCGAGATGGATCTTGCCTCGGTGGCCTGCGCGATCGAGAACATGTGGCTGGCGGCGCGTGCCGAAGGGCTGGGGTTGGGCTGGGTGTCGGTGTTCGATCCGCTGCGGCTTGCCGAGCTGCTGGCCATGCCGGAGGGGGCGAGGGCGGTGGCGATACTGTGCATCGGCCACGTCGAGGCCTACTACCCGCGCCCGATGCTGGAGATCGAGGAGTGGGCGCAGCGCATGCCGATGAGTGCGGTGCTGGCGGAGAACGCCTGGCCGGGAGCCTCTCCCGCAGCGCAAGAAGGGCTCTGATGAGGGGCCGGGCGCGGGGTCTGACCCGCTCCCGGCTGTCTCCCCGCCCTTATTGTCGGTTTGCGGTGGGGCGCTGTGCGCCGACTGTGACCTGAGGCTCGATGCGTTCGACGGTGCGCTCGCCGATGCCGGGAACGCGGGCCAGTTCGGCCGCGCTCTTGAACGGACCGTGCTGGTTGCGGTAGTCGACGATGGCCTGGGCCTTGGTTGGGCCGATGCCGTTGATCTGCGCCAGGGTGGTGGCATCCGCGGTATTGATGTCGATCGGGGTGCTGGCGCCGGCGGCCAGTGGCAGTAAGGCAGCGGAAAGCAGCAGAGCGGAGAGGAAACGCTTCATGACGACCTCCTTTGTTGATGACATAGAAATAATAGGAGGTGTCCGCACAAATGCAAATGGTATTTATGCGGCTGCGGCGGGGGTGCTGCTTGCAGAATATAAGTTGATGATTATATACTTGTGCGAAATTCACTCTTGAGGATCCCGCCATGCTGCGTTTCGATATTGCTCCGGTGTGCTCCAACGCCTACCGCTTTCAGGCTGCGGTGACCTTCGCGGTCAGTGCCGCCTACCTGTTCACCCCCTGGCAATGGCTGGCCGTGGTGCTCGCTGTCGGTGGCGCCCTGCGCGGCTTCGTGTCGCCGCACAAGTGCCCCTCCTACCTGCTGTTCTCGGCCGCTACCGGCAAGATGGGAATGACCAAGAAGGTCAATGCCGGTGCCAAGATGTTCGCCGACAAGCTGGTGGCGATCGCTGGTGCGGTGATGCTCGGGACCTGGCTGGCCGGTTCCACGATCGGCATGATCCCGGCGGCAGCGCTGCTGGTGTTCTCCTTCATCGACCTGACCATCGGCTTCTGCGCGGCGTGCTGGGCTTACACGCTGTGGTTCCGCCTGCGCGCGCAGTGAGCTGAGGAACAGTCCAGACAGTCCAAACACAACGGGCGCCCCGCGGGGCGCCCGTTGTGTTTTCAGCAGGCGCTGCGTTCAGCGGTGCTTGAAGGCGGGCTTGCGCTTGGCGACGAAGGCGGCCATGCCTTCCTTCTGGTCGTCGAGGGCGAAGGCGGAGTGGAAGACCCGGCGCTCGAACAGCAGCCCTTCGCTGAGGCTGCTCTCGAAGGCGCGGTTGACCGACTCCTTGATCATCATCACCACCGGCAGCGAATAGCCGGCGATGGTTTCGGCGGCTGCGAGCGCTTCATCGAGGACTTTCTCGGCCGGCACCACGCGCGATACCAGGCCGGCGCGTTCGGCTTCCTCGGCGTCCATGAAGCGAGCGGTGAGGCACAGGTCCATGGCCTTGGCCTTGCCCACGGCGCGCGGCAGACGCTGGGTGCCGCCGGCGCCCGGCAGGATGCCGAGCTTGACCTCGGGCTGGCCGAACTTGGCGGTGTCGGCGGCGATGATCATGTCGCACATCATCGCCAGTTCGCAGCCACCGCCGAGCGCGAAGCCGGCCACCGCAGCGATCACCGGCTTGCGGCAGCTGCGCACGCGCTCCCAGTTGCGGGTGATGTAATCGCCCTTGTAGGCGTCCATGTAGGAAAAGCTGGCCATCGCGCCGATGTCGGCGCCGGCGGCAAAGGCCTTCTCGGAGCCGGTGATGACCACTGCGCCGATGTCCTCGCTGGCTTCGAAGCCGTCAAGGGCGTGGCCGATCTCATCGACCAGGGTGTCGTTGAGGGCGTTCAGCGCCTTCGGCCGGTTGAGCGTGATGAGGCCCACGCGGCCACGTGTTTCGACGACGATGTTTTCGTAGTTCATGCTTTCTCCGTCTGTTGCTGGAAAAGGGGCTTACTGGGGGGCGGGGGCGTCGCCGCCCTTGGGCTGGATCACCGCGCGCACACGCCCGCTGGCGCTGGCGGGATCGCCCGCACTGCTGCCGGAGACGACGTAGTTCTCGGTGAGGGTGTTGTATTCGATGAAGGGGCCACGCACTTCGTCGCCGCCACTCTTCACGTAGGCACGCACGAACAGGCGGACGCGTTCGTTACGGCTGTCGTATTCGACGCGCTCGGCTTCGCCCTCGACATATTCATTGGTGGTGCCCTCGCGGCGCTGGCGGAAGGTTGCCAGGCGGCCGCCGGAGGCGGTGGCGACGCCGGTCTGAAAGCCGTCCGCCCCCTGGGTGACGACGAGGCGGTCGCCGCGGATCTGCAGGCTGCCCTGGGTGAGGATGACTTCACCTTCAAAGACGTGGGTTTTGCTGCGATCGTCTACTGTGACGTGATTGGCTTCGATGTCGACCGGCTGCGTGCGGTCGCTGCGGTCTGCCCAGGCGGGGGTGGCGGCGATCAGCAGGCAGGCGAGCAGGCTCGCACGGCGGCACAGTTGGGAGGTCATGGGCGGGGGTTCCGGGGTTATCTGGGCATGGTGGCGTAGACCCTGCCATCCAGCTCAAGGGTTCCGAAGATGTTGTCGGCGGTCATGCCCCTGGCGCGCACAACGCTGCCGCCGCGGGTGATCACCACCGGCGTGGCGGTGTGGGCGCGGTGTTCGTCGGGCCACAGGGTGAGGGTCTCGGACACCAGGGTCATCGGCCGCGGGTCGTCGTGGTTGATGCGGCGCACGCGTACGTCGCCGCTGAGCCAGACCTCGTCGCCGCGCTGGCGCAGTTCGCCATGCTTCGACTGCAGGTAGAGGACGCCGTCGTCGGCGCGCTGTTCCAGGCGTGGCTGCAGCAGGGTGGTGACGTCGGTCTGCGGGTAGTGGGTGATGCGTTCGGCGAGCAGCTCGTAGCGCATCCTGCCGTCGACGTCGAAGCTGGTCAGGCGGGTCTGTTCGGCAATGAAGTCGGCCTTCTCGCGGCTGCCGGCGCGCTCGCGGGGATCCTCCGGTGCGCTGACCCGCGCCAGCCACAGGGTCAGTGCAGCAAGCAGGGTGAGGGCGAGGATGGGGTACAGGCGATGGGCGGGGATGGCCACTGCGGCGCTACTCCAGATAGCGCGCCAGCATGGCGTCGAGATGACCCTGGGTGGCGAGGATGTAGTCGCACACCTCGCGCACGGCGCCGCGCCCGCCGGTACGGCGGGCGACGTAATCGACATGGCGGCGGACGAAGCTGTGGCCGTCCTGCGGCGTGGCGGCAAAGCCACAGGCGCGCAGGATGGGCAGGTCGACGACGTCGTCGCCCATGTAGCCGGCGGCACTGCGCGACAGCCCGCGGGCGTCGAGGAGGGCGTCGAGGCAGGCGCGCTTGTCGTCCACGCCCATGAACAGTGCGCTGATGCCGAGGTTGGCGGCGCGCAGTTCGAGCGCGCGCGAACTGCGCCCGCTGATGATGGCGACTTCGATGCCGGCAGCCTGCAGCATCTTCAGGCCATGGCCGTCGAGACTGTTGAAGACCTTGATCTCTTCTCCGGCGGCGGTGAAGTGAAGGCTGCCGTCGGTCATCACGCCGTCGACGTCAAAGCCCATCAAGCGGACCTGAGCAGGGCTGCGCGGGGCGTTCATCAGATCACCTTGGCCTGCATCAGATCGTGAGTGGTGAGGGCGCCGGCGAGGCAGCCCTGGGCATCGACGGCGAGCAACTGGCTGATGCGCAGGCGCTCCATCATTTCAGCGGCTTCGGCGGCCAGCGCATCGGGGGAGATGGTGCGCGGGGCTGCGCTCATCACCTCGGCGAGGCGGGCGCTGCGCACGTCGCAGCCTTTCTCCAGGCTGCGGCGCAGGTCGCCATCGGTGAAGATGCCCAGCGGACGGCGCTCGGCATCGATCACCGCGACCATGCCCATGCCGCCGCGGCTCATCTGCAGCAGCGCGTCGGTGAGGCTGGCATCGGTGCCGACCGCGGGAACGCGCGTGGCGTCGCGCATGACGTCGCGCACATGGGTAAGCAGGCGGCGGCCGAGTGCGCCGCCGGGGTGGGAGC
Organism: Pseudothauera lacus; assembly: GCF_003034845.1. Lineage (GTDB taxonomy): Bacteria > Pseudomonadota > Gammaproteobacteria > Burkholderiales > Rhodocyclaceae > Pseudothauera > Pseudothauera lacus. The sequence goes on from NZ_PZKC01000005.1 coordinate 123,660, forward strand.
GCGCAAAGTCCTCGGCGCCGAAGCCGCGGGCGTCGAGCAGGGCGACGGCGAGTGCGTCGCCGAGCGCCAGCGCAGCAGTGGTGCTGGCCGTGGGGGCGAGGTTGAGCGGGCAGGCTTCCTCGCTCACCGCGGCGTCGAGGTGGATGTCGGCCTCTCGAGCCAGCGGCGAATCTGCGCGCCCGGTGATGCTGATCAGGCGCGCGCCCTGGCGCTTGACCAGTGGCACGATGGTGAGCACTTCCTCGCTGGTGCCGGAGTACGACAGTGCGATCACCACGTCATCGGCGGTGATCATGCCGAGGTCGCCGTGCGCGGCTTCGGCGGCGTGAACGAAGTAGGCCGGCGTGCCGGTGCTTGCCAGGGTGGCGGCGAGCTTGCGGGCGACATGGCCGGACTTGCCGATGCCGGTGACGATGACCCGACCGCGGCGCTGCAGGATGAGGGCCACGGCACGCTCGAAGTCCTCGCCGACGCGCTCGGCGAGCGCGGCCACCGCAGCGGCCTCGATGCGCAGCACACGGCGGGCGAGCGTGGCGGCGCCGGCATGGGGGGCGGGAGTTGGGGAGGGAGGGGTCATCGGCCGGTCGGTTGCAAAAAATTACCCTCGCGGGCGGCGCCGTGAGGTGCCGTGTGCTGGGCTGAAAAGTATAGCAGAGGCCCTCGCGCCGCCGCCGTCGCCGCTCCATGCGGAGGGCCGAGCGTGCGTCCGTACAACAGCTGTTGCAGGTTGGCTACAACTGCTCTGCTAAACTGGCGCCCTTTGATTTTTCCCCAGGTTCTGCTCCGTGACCGTTGCCCGGCAAGACTTCCTCGTCGATCTGCGCGCCGTGCGCTTCGCCTATGGCGAGCGCGAGATCCTGCGCGGCATCGACCTGTCGGTGCGGCGCGGCCAGGTGGTGGCGATCATGGGCGGCAGCGGTTGCGGCAAGACCACCCTGCTGCGGCTGATCGGCGGCCAGTTGCGTGCCTCCGCCGGCCAGGTGGTGGTCGATGGCGCGGATCTGGCCGGGCTCTCGCGCGCGGCGCTGTACGGGTTGCGGCGGCGCATGGGCATGCTGTTCCAGTTCGGCGCCCTGTTTACCGACATGTCGGTGTTCGACAATGTCGCCTTCCCGCTGCGCGAGCACACCGACCTGCCGCCCGAGCTGGTGCGTGCGCTGGTGCTGATGAAGCTCAACGCCGTCGGCCTGCGGGGCGCCGAGGCGCTCAGCCCGGCCGAGCTCTCCGGCGGTATGGCGCGGCGGGTGGCGCTGGCGCGCGCGATTGCGCTCGATCCGATGCTGATCATGTACGACGAACCCTTTGCCGGCCTTGATCCGATCTCGCTGGGCGTCATCGGTCAGCTCATCCGCCGCCTCAACGATGCCCTCGGGGCCAGTTCGATCATGGTCACCCACGACATCCACGAATCGCTGGAGATCGTCGACTACGTCTATTTCGTCTCCGACGGGCGCATCGTCGCGCGCGGCACGCCCGACGAGATTCGCGCCTCGGACGACCCCTTCGTGCATCAGTTCGTCCATGCCGAGGCCGATGGGCCGGTGCCCTTCCATTACCCGGCGCCGTCGCTTGCGGCCAGCCTGCTGGGCGAGGTCGGCGCATGAGCGGGGTGATCGGGTTCTTGCGCCGCGTCGGCTCGCGCACGGTGGACATGGTTTGGCGGCTGGGCTTTGCGACGCGGTTCTTCGGGCTTGTGCTGCTGTATTCCGGCCAGTCCTTCCGGCGCTTGCACCTCACCATCCGCGAGATCTATTTCGCCGGGGTGCTGTCCTTGCTGATCATCCTGGTGTCCGGTCTTTTCGTCGGCATGGTGCTGGGTCTGCAAGGCTATGAAACCCTGCAGCGCTTTGGCTCCAGCGATGCGCTGGGGGTGCTGGTGGCGCTGTCGCTGACCCGCGAACTGGGCCCGGTGGTGGCCGGCCTGTTGTTTGCCAGTCGCGCGGGTTCGGCGATTACCGCCGAGATCGGCCTGATGAAGGTCACCGAGCAGCTCAAGGCAATGGACATGATGGCCGTCAGTCCGATCGCACGCGTGGTGGCGCCGCGCTTCTGGGGTGGGGTGGTTTCGATGCCCCTGCTGGCTGCGCTCTTCACCGCGATGGGGATTCTGGGTGGCTGGCTGATCGGCGTGGTGTTCATCGGTGTCGATGACGGCGCCTTCTGGTCGCAGATGCAGGCCGCGGTGGATTTTCGCTATGACGTCATGAATGGCGTCATCAAGAGCATCGTCTTCGGCGTCGCGGTGTCGCTGATCGCGGTGTTCGAGGGCTATGACTGCACGCCCACCGCCGAGGGCGTCTCGCGCGCCATCACCCGCACCGTGGTGAGCTCCGCACTCGCAATCCTGGCGCTGGACTTCGTCCTCACTTCCTTCATGTTCCGGGGGCAATCATGAGCCGTACCGTGCTCGACCTGTGGGTCGGCTTCTTCGTCGTCATCGGCGCCGCGGCGCTGCTATTCCTGTCCCTCAAGGTGGGCAGTTTCTCCGGCTTCAACAGCAGCAACACCTATGTGCTGCAGGCGCCCTTCGACAACATCGGCGGACTCAAGGTGCGGGCACCGGTGAAGAGTGCCGGAGTGGTGGTCGGGCGGGTTGCCGAGATCCGCTTCGATCCGGCAACCTACCGCGCCGTGGTGAGCTTCAGCGTCGATGCGCGCTATGCGTTCCCGCGCGATACTATTGCCACCATCCTCACTTCCGGGCTGCTCGGCGAGCAGTACGTCGGTCTGGAACCGGGGGGCGACGTGGACATGCTGGGCGAGGGCGATACGGTGATGATCACCCAGTCGGCGGTGGTGCTGGAGAAGCTCATCGGCCAGTTCATGTTCGACCGTGCCGCCGAATGACGGCTGCAGGCGTTTGCTCAACGCTCAAACTCTGTCTGGAAAACAATAAGATGAACGAAAAACCGGTCATTCAGTTGCGTCAGTTGGCGGTGGCCGCCTGTGCCGCGCTGCTGCTCGGCGGTTGTGCGTCCACCCCACGCAACCCCGACGATCCCCTCGAAGGCTACAACCGCGCCATGTTCAGCTTCAATGAGGGCCTGGACAAAGCCGTCGTGCGTCCGGCTGCCCAGGTCTATGAGCACGTCGCGCCGAAGCCGGTGAAGATTGGCGTGGGCAATTTCTTCAGTAACCTCGCCGACCCCTGGATCGGGCTCAACAACATGTTGCAGGGCAAGCCCGGGGCGGCCTTCTCGGACTGGATGCGTTTCCTGTTCAACTCCACCTGGGGTTTCCTCGGGTTGCTCGACATCGCCAGCGAGGCCGGTCTGCCCAAGCACGACGAGGACTTCGGCCAGACCCTGGCGGTGTGGGGTGTCGGTGAAGGCGCCTACGTAGTGCTGCCCTTCTTCGGTCCACGCACCGTGCGCGACGCCGCGGCCACTCCGGTCGACATGGCCGGCGACAGCGCCTGGCGCGCCGACCACGTGCGGACCCGCAACAGCTTCACCGCGCTGCGCCTCACTCACGTGCGTGCCGGCCTGCTCGGTGCCGACCGCACGCTGGAGGAGAGCACTTTCGACAAGTACGCCTACGTGCGCGACTTCTACCTCCAGCAGCGCCGCTTCAAGGTGCATGACGGCAATCCGCCGCTCGAATACGAGGATTTCGATGCCGCCGCACCGCGCCTTGGTGGCGTTGCCGCCGCAGCCGCGGACGCTGCCGTGGAACGCCTGGAATTGATCGACCCCACCGCTGCCGGACCCATGGCGGCCGCTCCGGTCTCCCCGCAGAGATAAACCCATGAAGAAGATCCTCTCCCTGTTCGGCCTGTTGTTCATCTTCGGCGGTGCTCAGGCCGCGATGCCTGCACCCGACGAACTGGTGCGCGCGGTAACCGGTGAGGTGCTGGAGATCGTCCGTGCCGATGATGCCATCCGCAACGGCGACCCGGCGCGTATCGCTGCGCTGGTGGATGAAAAGGTACTTCCGCACTTCAATTTCCGTCGCATGACCATGCTGGCGGTGGGGCGCGACTGGCGCCAGGCCAGCCCTGCGCAGCAGGATCGTCTGGTGGAGGCCTTCCGTACCCTGCTGGTGCGTACCTACTCCAATGCCCTCACCCAGTACCGCGACCAGACCATCGCCTTCCGCCCGCTGCGCGCGGCGGCCACCGACACCACCGTGCAGGTGCGCACCGAGGTGCAGCAACCCGGGGCCCAGCCGATCGGCATCGATTACATGCTGGAGCGTAGCGACAATGGCTGGAAGGTGTTCGACGTCGTGGTTGCCGGTGTCAGCCTGGTCACCAACTACCGCGGCACCTTTGCCCAGGAGATCCGCAGTGGTGGCATCGACGGGCTGATCCGCTCCCTCGAGGCGCGCAACGCCGAGCTCGCCAGCGGCGCCGCAAGCTGATGGTCGAGGTGCGCGATGGCGTGCTGCATGTGCGCGCCGCACTGACCATGCGCAGCGCCGCGGACATTCTCGAGCAAGGCCGCCGCGCGCTGGATGAGGGCGCACGGGTAGTGGATCTCGGTGCCGTGGACGAGGCCGACTCGGCCGCCCTCGCGGTGCTGTTCGCGTGGCAGCGCGCGGCCGGAGGGGCGCTGAGGGTGCGTGGCCTGCCCGCCGGGCTGGAGAGCCTCGCTGCCCTGTATGGGGTCGATGCCCTTTTGCAGCGCGAGCCGTGAAGCTGATCCTGCCGTGAGCATTCCCGCCATCCGCATTGCCGCGCTGACCAAGCGCTACGGCGCCCTGCAGGCGCTTGCCGGGGTCGACCTGGAAATCCACCAGGGCGAGTTCTTCGGCCTGCTCGGCCCCAATGGTGCCGGCAAGACCACGCTGATCTCGGCGCTCGCCGGCCTGGTGCGGCCGGACGGCGGCACCCTCGAAGTGATGGGGTACGACGTCGTCAGCGCTTACCGCAAGGCGCGCCGCGCGCTCGGCGTGGTACCGCAGGAGCTGGTCTTCGATCCCTTCTTCAGTGTGCGCGAGTTGCTGCGCATCCAGTCCGGCTATTTCGGCATTCGCGGCAACGACGACTGGATCGACGAGATTCTCGCCAGCCTGGATCTCACCGCCAAGGCCGGCGTCAACATGCGCGCGCTTTCCGGTGGCATGAAGCGTCGCGTGCTGGTTGCCCAGGCGCTGGTGCACCGGCCGCCGGTGATCGTCCTCGATGAACCCACCGCCGGCGTGGACGTGGAACTGCGCCAGGGGCTGTGGGCTTTCGTACGCAAGCTCAACCGCGATGGCCACACCATTGTCCTTACCACCCACTATCTCGAAGAGGCGGAAACCCTGTGCGGGCGCATTGCCATGCTCAAGGCCGGTCGCGTGGTGGCGCTCGATAGCACTGCCAACCTGCTGCAGCGCTTCGCCACCCATTCGCTGCGGGTGCGCCTGGAGAGGCCGCAGGCTGGCGTCGAACTCGGCGGGGTGGCCGATGGCGAGGGCTGGGTGGCCTTCGGCTTCGATGCCTATGCGGAGGTTGAAGCCTTGCTTGCGCGCCTGCGCGAGGCGGCGGCCGGCGTGCACGAGATCCGCCTCGGCGAGCCGGATCTGGAGCGGGTATTCGTGGAGGTGATGCAACGTGCATGAGTCTCCCTTCACCGGGTTCCGCACCCTGCTCTACAAGGAAGTGCTGCGCTTCTGGAAGGTGAGCTTCCAGACCGTGATGGCGCCGGTGCTCAACGCCCTGCTGTTCCTGCTCATCTTCTCCCACGTCCTCGACCGTCACGTCACCGTGTATGGCGACATCGCCTACACCAGCTTCCTGGTTCCCGGCCTGGTGATGATGTCGCTGCTGCAGAACGCCTTTGCCAACAGCTCGTCGTCGCTGATCCAGAGCAAGATCACCGGCAACATCATCTTCGTGCTGCTGCCGCCGCTGTCCTACCACCAGTTCTACGCCGCCTACGTGCTCGCCGCGGTGGCGCGCGGGCTGTTCGTCGGCTGCGGGGTGCTGCTGGTGGCGCTGCCCTTCGTCGAGCTGAGCTTCGCCCAGCCGCTGTGGATTCTCACCTTCGCCGTCCTCGGCGGTGCCATCCTCGGCTCGCTGGGGGTGATTGCCGGCATCTGGGCGGACAAGTTCGACCAGCTCGCCGGTTTCCAGAACTTCCTCATCCTGCCGCTGACCATGCTCTCCGGCGTGTTCTACTCCATCCACTCCCTGCCGCAGTTGTGGCAGGACGTCTCCCACGCCAACCCCTTCTTCTTCATGATCGACGGCTTCCGCTACGGCTTCTTCGGCCAGTCCGACGTGTCGCCGTGGTTGAGTCTGGCGGTGGTGGGCGTATCCTTCGTGCTGCTCGCGGCACTCACCCTGGCGATGCTCGCCCGGGGCTACAAGCTGCGGGCGTGATCCCGCAAAGTGAAAGAATCGCAATGTTCCCAGCAGAAGAAATCAAGCGTCTGATCGAGGCCGGCCTGGCCTGCGACTACGTCAATATCCAGGGCGACGACGGTGTGCACTTCACCGGCATCGTCGTCAGTGCAGCCTTCGACGGCCTGCCGCGCGTGCGCCAGCATCGGGCGGTGTACGCCACCCTCGGCCGGCTGATGGGCAACGAGATCCATGCCCTGCAGCTGCAGACCTTCACGCCGGCAAAGTGGGCCGATGTACGCGGGGAGCTCGGACTCTGATGGACAAGCTGCTCATCGAAGGCGGCGTGCGCCTGTCCGGCGAGGTTGCCGTCTCCGGCGCCAAGAACGCCGCCCTGCCGCTGTTGTGCGCGGCGCTGCTGACCCGCGAGGCGGTCACCTTCACCAACGTGCCGCAGCTGAACGACATCGGCACGCTGCTGAAGATCCTTGCCGGCATGGGGGTGAAGGTCGACCGTGATGCCGCCGCCGGCACCGTCACCCTGGACGCCTCGACGCTGGGCGAGCCGGTCGCACCCTACGAGCTGGTGAAGACCATGCGCGCCTCGATTCTCGTCCTCGGCCCGCTGGTGGCGCGCTGTGGCGAGGCGCGGGTGAGCCTGCCTGGCGGCTGCGCCATCGGTGCACGTCCGGTGGATCAGCACATCAAGGGTCTGCAGGCGATGGGCGCCGAGGTACGGGTCGAGCATGGTTACGTCCATGCCCAGGTGCCACGCCTGAAGGGCGCGCGGCTGTTTACCGACATGGTCACCGTCACCGGCACCGAGAACCTCATGATGGCCGCCTGCCTTGCCGATGGCGAGACGGTGATCGAGAACGCCGCGCGCGAACCCGAAGTCGTGGATCTGGCCAACTGCCTCGTCGCCATGGGCGCGCGCATCACCGGCGCCGGTACCGACGTGATCCGCATCCGCGGTGTCGAGCGCCTGTCCGGCACCACCCACCGCATCATGCCCGACCGCATCGAGACCGGCACCTACCTGTGTGCGGCGGCGGCCAGCGGCGGGGAGATCCGTCTCACCAACACTTCGTCGTGCTACCTCGATGCGGTGATCGACAAGCTGATGGACGCCGGCTGCGAGATTGTCGCCGAGCGCGACACCATCCGCCTCAAGGCGCCAGCGCGCCTCACCGCGGTCAGTGTGCGCACCTCGCCGTATCCAGCCTTTCCCACCGACATGCAGGCCCAGTTCATGGCCATCAACTGCGTGGCAGAGGGCACTGCGGTGATCCGCGAGACCATCTTCGAGAACCGCTTCATGCACGCGGTGGAACTGCAGCGCCTGGGCGCCGACATCCGCATCGACGGCAACACCGCGGTGGTGCAGGGCGTTGCCGGCCTGCAGGGGGCGACGGTGATGGCCACCGATCTGCGCGCCTCCGCCAGCCTGGTGATCGCCGGCCTGGTGGCCGAGGGCGAGACCGTCATCGAGCGCATCTATCACCTCGACCGCGGCTACGAGCGCCTGGAAGACAAGCTCGCCGCGCTCGGCGCGCGGGTGCGCCGGCTGGCATAGCGTGGCGCAGCCGCGCGCGCTCATCGTCGGCGGCGGCCCGGCCGGGCTGATGGCCGCCGAGGTGCTGGCCGCGGGCGGGGTGGCGGTCGACCTGTACGACGCCATGCCCTCGGTGGGGCGCAAGTTCCTGCTCGCCGGGCGCGGCGGGCTCAACATCACCCATTCCGAAGCGCTGGCCGATTTCCTCGCCCGCTACGGCGCGCGGCGCGCCTTCATCGAGCCGCTGTTGCAGGCCTTCGGGCCGCAGGCCTTGCGCGACTGGGTGCATGGGCTGGGCGTGGAGACCTTCGTCGGCTCCAGCGGCCGGGTGTTTCCGCTCGGCATGAAGGCCGCGCCGCTGCTGCGCGCCTGGCTGGCGCGTCTGCGCGCGGGCGGCGTGCGTATCCACGTGCGCGAACGCTGGCAGGGGTGGACGGCGGACGGCGCGCTGCACTTTGACGGCGCAGCCGGCGCCCACGACGAGCGTGCCGATGCGGTGGTCTTTGCGTTGGGCGGTGGCAGCTGGGCGCGCTTTGGCGCCGACGCGCGCTGGATGGTGCCGTTTGCCGAGCGCGGCATTGCGCTGGCGCCGCTGCGCCCGGCCAACTGCGGTTTCGAGCGCGCCGGCGGCTGGTCCGAATACCTGTGCGCACGTCATGCCGGGCAGCCGCTGAAGAATGTCGCCCTGTCCTTCGTCGATGCGCAGGGGGCGCGTCACACGCGCACCGGCGAATGCCTGCTGACCCGCAGCGGGCTGGAAGGCAGCCTGATCTATGCGCTCTCCGCGCCCATGCGCGACGCCCTGGAGGCTGCGGGCAGTCTGCGCATCGAACTCGACCTGCTGCCCGCGCGCGAGCTGGCCTGGGTGGAAGCGCAGCTCGCCCGTCCGCGTGGCAGCCGCTCGCTGGCCAGCCACCTGCAGGGCAAGCTGGGATTGACCGGACTGAAGAGTGCGTTGCTGCACGAAGTGCTGGGCCGCCAGCTGCCTGCTGCGCCGGCGGCGCTGGCGGCTGCCGTCAAGGCATTGCCGTTGACGCTGTCGGCCACGCGGCCGCTCGACGAGGCAATCAGCACTGCCGGCGGGGTGCTTTGCGAAACGCTCGATGCGCAGCTGATGCTGCGCGAGTTGCCCGGGGTCTTCTGTGCCGGCGAGATGCTGGACTGGGAGGCGCCCACCGGCGGCTATCTGCTTACCGCCTGTCTGGCCAGCGGCCGGGTGGCGGGGCAGGGCGCGCTGGCCTGGCTGGCACGGCGTCCGGGCTGATCAGGCGGCAGGTTGCTCCACCGCCATCACGCGGATGCGGATGGCCTTGCCCTCGGGGCCCATCCAGTCGATGCTCTGGCCGGTGGACAGGCCGAGCAGGGCACTGCCGGCAGGGGAGAACACCGAGACCTTGCCGCCGTCCTGGCTCGCTTCGTGCGGGTACACCAGGGTCAGCGCGTACTCGCGCCCGCTCAGCTCCTCGCAGAAGCGCACCGCACTGCCCATGGTGATGACGTCGGCGGGCATGTCCTCCGCTTCGCGCACGTCGGCGCGGGCGAGTTCGTCGCGCAGGCCGTCGAGATCGCTGCGGCTGCGCGCGTTGGGTGCGTGCAGCATGCCTTCCAGGCGTTCGAGGTCGGTGGAGGAGATGATGATTTCGGGCTTCATGGCTGGGTCTCTCGCAGGAGGGCTCCGGGAGTCGGTACGAGTCGGGAAAAGTAAAAACGGCTGAACCGCCGCACGCGGTTCAGCCGAGCGCACAAGGCTAACAGAAGCCGCGCCGGGTTACAATGAGCGCCACTTCGCAATCCCGAGGCGCCTTCGTGTCCAGCATCACCCTCGCCCTCTCCAAGGGCCGCATCTTCGAGGAAACCCTGCCGCTGCTTGCCGCGGCAGGCATCGAACCGACCGACAATCCCGAGAGTTCGCGCAAGCTCATCATCGGCACCAACCGCCCGGACGTGCGGCTGGTGATCGTGCGTGCCACCGACGTGCCGACCTACGTGCAGTACGGCGCCGCGGACCTCGGCATCGCCGGCAAGGACGTGCTCCTCGAACATGGCGGCGCCGGGCTGTACCAGCCGCTGGACCTCAACATTGCGCGCTGCCGGCTGTGCGTGGCGGTGCCCAGGGGCTTCGACTACGCCGCTGCCAGCAAGCCGGGCGGGCGCATCCGCGTGGCCACCAAGTACATCAACAGCGCCAAGGCCCACTTCGCCGCCAAGGGCATGCACGTGGACCTGATCAAGCTCTACGGCTCCATGGAGCTGGCGCCGCTGGTCGGTCTGGCCGACGCCATCGTGGATCTGGTGTCCACCGGCGGCACGCTGCGCGCCAACAACCTGGAGGAGGTCGAGGACATCATGCCGATCAGCTCGCGTCTGGTCGTCAACCAGGCCTCGCTGAAGCTGAAGCGCGAACTCATCCAGCCGGTGCTGGATGCCATTGCCGGAGCGGTGAAATGAGCCCGACCATGCGCAGGCTGGATGCCCGCGAAGCCGAATTCCTGTCCACGCTGGACGCCCTGCTGGCCTTCGAGGCTGAGGCCGACGAGCGCATCGACGCTGCGGTGAGCGAGATCCTGCGCGCGGTGCGTACAACCGGTGATGCGGCGGTGATCGAGTACACCCGCCGTTTCGACCACCTCGAGGTGTCGTCGATGGCGGCGCTGGAACTGCCACATGCCGAACTGAAGGCGGCGCTCGACAGTCTCTCCGTGGAGCAGCGTGAGGCCCTGCGCATCGCCGCCGACCGCGTGCGCCAGTACCACGAGCGCCAGAAGATCGCCTCGTGGTCCTACCAGGAGGCCGACGGCAGCGTGCTCGGCCAGCAGGTCACCGCACTCGACCGCGTCGGCCTCTACGTGCCGGGCGGGCGCGCCTCCTACCCCAGTTCGGTGCTGATGAACGCCGTTCCCGCCAAGGTGGCCGGGGTGGGCGAACTGATCATGGTGGTGCCCACCCCGCGTGGCGAGAAGAACCCGCTGGTGCTGGCCGCGGCGGCGATCGCCGGCGTGGACCGGGTGTTCACCATCGGCGGCGCGCAGGCGGTGGCGGCACTGGCCTACGGCACGCAGACCATTCCGCAGGTGGACAAGATCGTCGGTCCGGGCAACGCCTATGTGGCCGAAGCCAAGCGCCGGGTGTTCGGCACGGTGGGCATCGACATGGTGGCCGGCCCCTCCGAGGTGCTGATCATCTCCGACGGCAGCGGCAATCCGGACTGGGTGGCGATGGATCTGTTCGCTCAGGCCGAGCACGACGAACTGGCGCAGTCCATCCTGCTGTGCACCGACGCGGCCTTCATCGACGCGGTGGCGGCCGCTGTCGAACGCCTGCTGCCGACCATGCCGCGGCGCGAGATCATCGCCAGGTCGCTCGCCAACCGCGGTGCGCTGATCCATGTGGACAGCCTCGAGCAAGCCTGCGCGATCGCCAACCGCATTGCGCCGGAGCACCTCGAACTGTCGCTGGAAACCCCCGAGCCGTGGGTGGAGAAGATCCGCCACGCCGGCGCGATCTTCGTCGGCCACCACTCGGTGGAGGCGCTGGGCGACTACTGCGCCGGCCCCAACCATGTGCTGCCGACCATGCGCAGCGCGCGTTTTTCCTCGCCGCTGGGGGTGTACGACTTCCAGAAGCGCACCAGCATCGTCAATATTTCGGACGCGGGCGCGCAGACGCTGGGCCGGGTGGCCTCCATCCTTGCCCACGGCGAAGGCCTGCAGGCCCATGCGCGTTCGGCTGAGATGCGTCTCAAGAGCTGACGGCCACCGTGTCCGCGTCAACGCAAACGGCCCGCGTGAAGCGGGCCGTTTGCGTTGACGCGGGGATGTTCAGCCCAGCAGTTCGCCGAGTACGCGCACCAGCTGGCCGCACTGGCTGTCGGTGCCGACGGTGATGCGCAGGAACTGGTCGATGCGCGGGGCCTTGAAGTGGCGCACGAGGATGGCGCGGTTGCGCAAGGCCAGGGCCAGTTCGCCGGCGTCGTGGCGGGGGTGGCGGGCGAAAACGAAGTTGGCCGCCGAGGGCAGGACTTCGAAGCCGAGTGCGGCGAGATCCGTGCTGAGCTGCTCGCGGGTGGCGATGACGCGGCGACAGCTCTCCCGGAAGTGCGGCTCGTCTTCTACCGAGGCCACCGCGCCGGCGATCGCCATGCGGTCGAGGGGATAGGAATTGAAGGAATTCTTGAGCCGCTCCAGCCCTTCGATGAGGTCGGCATGGCCGACCGCGTAGCCGACGCGCAGACCAGCCAGCGAGCGGCTCTTGGAGAAGGTCTGCACCACCAGCAGGTTGGGGTGGCGGTTGACCAGGCCGATGGCGCTCTCGCCGCCGAAGTCGATATAGGCTTCGTCGATCACCACCACGGCCTCCGGGTTGCCGGCGACGATGCGTTCGATGTCGTCCAGTGCCAGCAGGCGGCCGGTGGGGGCGTTGGGGTTGGCGATGATGATCGCCCCGGCGCGTTCCCCGCCCTGGGGCAGGTAGTCGTCGGCGCGGATGCTGTAGTCGTCGGCCAGCGCGATCTGGCGCCGGGCGATGCCGTAAAGGTCGCAATACACCGGATAGAAGCTGTAGGTGATGTCCGGGAACCACAGCGGGCGTTCATGCCTGAGGAGGGCGTGGAAGATGTGGGCGAGCACCTCGTCGGAACCGTTGCCGACGAAGACCTGCTGCGGCTGCACGGCGAAGCGTGCCGCGAGGGCGCCTTTCAGGCGTTCGGCGTTGGGATCCGGGTACAGGCGCAGGGAATCCGCCACTTCCATGCGGATGGCCTGCAGTGCCTTCGGCGACGGACCATAGGGGTGCTCGTTGGTGTTGAGCTTGACCAGGTTGTCGATCCGCGGCTGTTCGCCAGGTACATAAGGGGTCAGGCCGTGGACCACGGCGCTCCAGAAACGGCTCATTGCTCGGCTACGCTAGTTGGGGGGAAGGGCTGCCTGTTGCGGCAGTATTCTGCGGCGATGGTATCATGGCCGTTGTTCATTTCCTTTGCGTCACGCACTGCGCCATGCGGCAAGCCGAAGTCACCCGTAATACCCTGGAAACGCGCATCACCGTCAGCATCGATGTGGACGGCTGCGGCAAGGCCGAACTCGCCACCGGGGTGCCCTTTCTCGATCACATGCTCGACCAGATCGCCCGCCACGGCGCCATCGACCTGGTGGTGAAGGCCGAGGGTGACACCCACATCGACGATCACCACACCGTCGAGGATGTAGGCATCACGCTCGGGCAGGCCTTTGCCAAGGCGCTCGGCGACAAGAAGGGCATCCGTCGCTATGGTCATGCCTACGTACCGCTCGACGAGGCGCTGTCGCGGGTGGTGGTGGATTTCTCCGGTCGCCCGGGGCTGCATTACTTCGTCAGCTACACGCGGGCGCGGATCGGCAGTTTCGATGTCGATCTGGCGCGCGAGTTCTTCCAGGGCTTCGTCAACCATGCCGGCCTCACCGTGCATGTCGACAACCTGCGCGGCGACAACGCCCACCATCAGTGCGAGACCATCTTCAAGGCCTTCGGCCGTGCGCTGCGCATGGCCGCCGAGCGCGACGAGCGCGCCGCCGGCGTGGTTCCTTCCACCAAGGGCGCGCTCTGACGCATCTCCGAATTTCCACCGACAAGAGAATTCCGTGATGACCACAGTGGCCATCATCGACTACGGCATGGGCAACCTGCGCTCGGTTGCCAAGGCCGTCGAGCACGTTGCCGACGGCCAGCAGGTGGTCGTGACTTCCGATCCCGCAGTGGTGCGTGCCGCCGCGCGGGTCGTCTTCCCCGGTCAGGGCGCGATGCCCGACTGCATGCGCGAACTCGACGCCCGCGGCCTGCGCGAGGCGGTCATCGAGGCCGCGCACAGCAAACCCTTTCTCGGCATCTGCATCGGTCAGCAGATGCTCTTCGCGCACAGCGCCGAAGGCGACGTGGCCGGTCTCGGCATTCTCCCCGGTGAGGTCGTGCGCTTCGACGATGCGCGCATGCGCGGCGCCGACGGCCTGCGCCTGAAGGTGCCGCACATGGGCTGGAACGAGGTCTGGCAAAGCGCTGCCCATCCCCTGTGGGCGGGCATTCCCGACGGCGAGCGCTTCTATTTCGTGCACAGCTATCACGTCGTGCCCGCCGATGCCGGGCTCGCTGCGGCGCATACCGACTACGGACTGCGCTTTACCAGTGCGGTGGCACGGGCTAATATCTTTGCGGTCCAGTTCCACCCCGAGAAGAGCGCAGCGGCAGGCCTGCGCCTGCTGGCAAACTTTGTCCGCTGGGCGCCCTGAGCCATCCCTGCGGCGCACTTGGCGCGCTGCGCTGATTCCCTCCACTCCTCGTATCCGATACCCGTCATGCTGCTGATTCCCGCCATCGACCTCAAGGACGGTCACTGTGTTCGCCTCAAGCAGGGTGAAATGGACGACGCCACGGTGTTTTCCGAAGAGCCCGCGGCGATGGCCCGGCACTGGATCGATCAGGGCGCGCGCCGCCTGCATCTGGTCGATCTGAACGGCGCCTTTGCCGGCAAGCCCAAGAATGAGGCGGCCATCCGTGCGATCTGCGAGGAGGTCGGCGACGACATTCCGGTGCAGCTCGGCGGCGGCATCCGTGATCTCGACACCATCGAGCGCTACCTCGACAACGGCATCTCCTACGTCATCATCGGCACCGCCGCGGTGAAGAATCCGGGCTTTCTGCACGATGCCTGCGGCGCCTTTCCGGGCCACATCATCGTCGGCCTCGATGCCAAGGACGGCAAGGTAGCCGTCGATGGCTGGTCGAAGATGACCGGACACGACGTCGTCGACCTGGCGCGCAAGTACGAGGATTACGGCGTCGAAGGGGTCATCTACACCGACATCGGCCGCGACGGCATGCTCTCCGGGGTCAACGTCGAGGCCACCGTGCGCCTCGCCCAGGCCCTGCGCATTCCCGTCATCGCCAGCGGCGGCATTGCCAGCCTGCTCGACATCGACGCCCTCTGCGCGGTCGAGCCGGAAGGCGTTGTGGGGGCCATCACCGGCCGTGCGATCTACGAGGGCACGCTCGACTTCGCCGCCGCCCAGGCGCGCGCCGACGCCCTCAACGGCGGTCCCGCCTGATGCTCGCGAAACGCATCATTCCCTGTCTGGACGTCAATGCCGGGCGCGTCGTCAAGGGCGTTAACTTCGTCGAGCTGCGCGATGCCGGCGATCCCGTGGAAATCGCCCGGCGCTACGACGAGCAGGGTGCCGACGAGATCACCTTTCTCGACATCACCGCCAGTTCGGACGCACGCGACATCATCCTGCATGTCGTCGAGCAGGTCGCCGAACAGGTCTTCATTCCGCTCACCGTCGGTGGCGGAGTGCGTACCGTGGAAGACGTACGGCGTCTGCTCAATGCCGGTGCCGACAAGGTCAGCATCAATACCGCGGCGGTGAATAATCCGCAGATCGTCGCCGATGCCTCTGCCAAGGTCGGCAGCCAGTGCATCGTGGTGGCAATCGACGCCAAACAGACCGCGCCCGGCAAGTGGGAGGTGTTCACCCATGGCGGGCGCAACAACACCGGGCTGGACGCCATCGAGTGGGCAAAGAAGGTCGAGTCCCTCGGCGCCGGGGAGATTCTGCTCACCAGCATGGATCGCGATGGCACCAAAATCGGCTTCGATCTCGGACTGACCCGCGCGGTGTCCGATGCCGTGGGCATCCCGGTGATCGCCAGCGGCGGTGTCGGCACCCTCGAACATCTTGCCGAGGGGGTCAGCGCCGGCCGTGCCGACGCGGTACTGGCGGCCAGCATCTTCCATTTCGGACAGCATACGGTGCGTGAAGCCAAGGAGCTGATGCGCAGCCGGGGGATCGAGGTGCGCCTGTGACAACCAATGCTTCGCGCTGGCTCAACGAGGTGAAGTGGGATGAACACGGCCTGGTGCCGGTGATCGCCCAGGAGGCGTCGAGCGGCGACGTGCTGATGTTTGCGTGGATGAACCGCGAAGCGCTGCAACTGACTGCCGAGAAGGGCGAGGCCATCTACTGGTCACGTTCGCGGCGCAAACTGTGGCACAAGGGCGAGGAGTCCGGGCACGTCCAGAAGGTCGTCGAGATCCGCATCGACTGCGACAACGACGTGGTCCTGCTGCGTGTCGAGCAAGAGGGCGGCATCGCCTGCCACACCGGGCGGCACAGCTGCTTCTTCCAGAAATATTTCGCCGATGGCCGCTGGGAGGCCGTCGATCCCGTAGTGAAGGATCCGAAGGAGATCTACCGATGATCGACATCGAAGTGCTGCATCGCGTCGCCAATACCCTTGCCGAGCGCAAGAAGGCCGACCCTGATGCGTCCTACGTCTCCAGTCTGTACACCAAGGGCACCGACGCAATCTGCAAGAAGGTCGCCGAGGAGGCCGCCGAGACCATCATGGCGGCCAAGGACAAGGACATGCTCCACCTGGTCTGGGAGGTGACCGACCTGTGGTTCCACTCCATGGTCCTGCTCGCCCATCATGGTCTGTCTGTGGACGACGTGCTTGCCGAGTTCCGCCGCCGTGAAGGCGTGTCGGGCATCGACGAGAAGAAGTCGCGCAGCGCGGTCTGAGGACGGGTCGATGAGCGACTGCATCTTCTGCCGCATCGTTGCCGGCGAGATCCCGGCGAAGAAGATCTATGAGGACGAGCTGGTGCTCGCCTTCCACGACATCAATCCGATCGCCCCGGTGCACTTTCTGGTGATTCCCAAGATCCACGTTGCCTCGATGGCCGAGCTCGGCCCCGAGCACGAGGCGGTGATGGGGCGGGTAATGAGCGTGGCCGGCAAACTTGCGCATGAGCAAGGCGCCACCGACGGCTTCCGGACTATCATCAACACCGGCAGGGTGGGCAGGCAGGAGGTGTATCATCTGCACGTTCACGTCGTCGGTGGGCCGGAAGTGCTTCCGGCCATGTTGAAGCGTTAAGGAGACAATCTGATGGGTTCTTTCAGCATTTGGCACTGGCTGATCGTGCTGGTGATCGTGCTGCTGGTTTTCGGCACCAAGAAGCTGCGCAACATTGGCCAGGATCTGGGCGGCGCGGTGAAGGGGTTCAAGGACGGCATGAAGGAAGGGGATGCCGCCGCAGGCGATGCAGGCGCGCAGCAGAAGCTCGCCGATGATGGCAAGACCATCGATGCCGAGGCCCGCGAGAAGGCCGACAAGTCGGCCTGAGGCATGCAGGCCTCTGATGAGGGGGCACCTTGAGGTGCCCCTTCTCACTTTGTGCTGGATAGAGAGCTAAATGTTCGATTTCGGTTTTTCCGAACTCATGCTGATCGCCGTCGTTGCACTGGTGGTGGTCGGCCCCGAGCGCCTGCCCAAGGTGGCGCGTGCGGCAGGCCACATGCTCGGCCGCCTGCAGCGTTACGTCGGTGACGTGAAGTCCGACATCCAGCGCGAGATGCAGCTGGAGGACCTCAAGAAGCTGCAGCAGCAGGTCGAGCACCAGGCCCGTGAGCTGGAAGGTTCGCTGCGCGGGCAGATGAACAGCGTCGAAAGCGAGATCGACCGCAGCGTTGCCGAGGTCCGCGAGGTCGTCGCCCCCGCCAGTGCGGGCGCCGACGGCAGCCCTGCCAGTGGCAGTGCCCTGCTCGGCGAGGCGCCAGCGACGGTGACGGCGGTGGAAGAGGCGGTGGATGCACAGCCCTCGCCGCAGCTCGAACTCGGCCTCGATCCCGCAGTCACGGACAAGCGTACGGCGGACAAGGCATGAGCAGCGCCATGCAGGACACCTTCATTTCCCATCTGATCGAGCTGCGCGATCGTCTGCTGCGCGCCCTCGTCGCCGTGCTGGTGGTCTTCGTCTGTCTGATGCCGTGGGCGGGCGACATCTACGATCTGCTCGCGCTGCCGATGATGAACACCCTCCCGGAAGGCACCAACATGATTGCCACCGGGGTGGTCACGCCCTTCTTCGTGCCGGTGAAGGTCACCCTCATGGTGTCCTTCGTCCTCGCCCTGCCGGTGGTGCTCTACCAGGCGTGGTCCTTCATCGCTCCTGGCCTGTACAGCCATGAGCGCCGCATGGCGATCCCGCTCGTCCTCGGCACCACCCTGCTGTTCCTCGCCGGCATGGCGTTCTGCTACTTCTTCGTGTTCGGCATGGTGTTCCAGTTCATTGCCGAGTTTGCCCCCAAGAGCATCGTGCCGGCGCCGGACATCGAGCAGTACCTGTCCTTCGTGATGACCCTGTTCCTGGCCTTCGGCCTCACCTTTGAGGTGCCGGTGGTGGTCATCGTGCTGGTCAAGGCCGGCATCGTCACCGTCGAGAAGCTCAGGGAGGCCCGTCCCTATGTGATCGTCGGTGCCTTCGTGATTGCGGCCATCGTAACCCCGCCCGATGTCATCTCGCAGTTCATGCTCGCCGTGCCGATGTGCCTGCTGTTCGAACTCGGCATTGTGCTCGCCCGCTTTGTGCGCAAACCCGTGGCAGCGAGCGATTACGTCGCCCCGGATGGTGCCGAGATGGATCGCGAACTCGACCGTATCGAGGCCGCCGAGCGCAGCGACAAGCCCTGAGCGTGCATTGTGCGCGGGGGGCGGGGCGCCTGAGGGCAGTCCCGCCTGCCAGGGCTGAACGGCAGGGCGGGCAGCCGGCCGTGACAACTGCCCGCCGCGCCCCTCTTACTTGCGACGCGTGTTGGCGGCGCCCGGGGTGGGGCGCCGACCCACTTCCACCTTCAGGTCGATCTCCGCGGCGGCGCGGCGGATGCGGAACTCGGCGATCTGTCCCGGGGGCAGGGCGGCCACCAGTTCCAGCATGCTCTTGGTGTCGCGCACCTGACGACCGGCCACGCCGACCAGCACGTCGCCCGGGCGGATGCCCGCACGTTCGGCCGGGCTGCCGCGCAGCACGCCGGCGATGAGCGCACCGGAGGTGTCGCCGAGACCGAAGGATTCGGCCAGTTCAGGGGTGATTTCCTGGATTTCCACGCCCACCCAGCCGCGGGTGACCTCGCCGCTGACAACGATCTGTTCGAGGACGTTGCGTGCCAGCGAGACCGGGATGGCAAAGCCGATGCCCAGCGAGCCACCGGAGCGCGAATAGATCGCCGTGTTGATGCCGACCAGGTTGCCGGCGCTGTCGACCAGGGCGCCACCGGAATTGCCCGGATTGATCGCCGCATCGGTCTGGATGTAGTTTTCGAAGGTATTGATGCCAAGCTGGTTGCGGCCAAGCGCGGAGATGATCCCCATGGTCACCGTCTGGCCGACGCCGAAGGGGTTGCCAATGGCCAGCACCACGTCGCCTACGCGCAGGGTGTCGCCAGCGGCGAAGGTGATTACCGGCAGCTGTTCGGCGGTCACCACGCGCAGCACGGCGAGGTCGGTTTCGGGGTCGCGGCCGACGAGCTGTGCGGGGAACTTGCGGCCGTCGTTGAGGGCGACCTCGATCTCGTCGGCGCCGTCGATGACGTGGTTGTTGGTGAGGATGAAGCCGTCAGGGCTGACGATGACCCCGGAGCCGAGGCCGGAGGCGCGCTGGCGCGGCGCATTGTCCTTGCCGTTGCCGTCGCCAAAGAAGTGGCGGAAGAGCGGGTCGTCGAGCAGGGGGTGGCGCTGGGTCGTCGTCGCCTTGCTGGTGAACACATGGACGACGGCCGGCATGGAGCGGTCGGCGGCGGCAGCATAAGTACCCGGTTCACCGCTGCTGGCTGGCGGCGGGGCGTTTCCGGGTGCCTCGAAGATGGCCACCACCGAGCCCGGGGTGCCGTTCTGCAGCCATTCGGGCTTGAGCGTGGTGATGACGAAGAGTACGGCGACGCTGATCGTCACCGCCTGGGCGAAGACCAGCCACAGGCGGCGCATCAGGCGTGCTCCTGGCGGCTGGGCGTGAGCAGGCGCGGAAGGCGGTGAAGCAAGGTCAGGGTTCCTGGAACGGGCGCAAGGGCACCACTTTTGGGGATAATGCAGTTTTCAAAACCGCTGGCGCGGCCCTCCGGCTGCGCCAGTTCACCGGGGCGACGGGCACATGCAACTGGAAGCACTGCACAGCTACCTCAACGATCTGCTGGAGGTCTCGCGTTTCCGCGATTATTGCCCAAACGGTTTGCAAGTGGAAGGACGCGCCGAGGTGCGCCGCGTGCTGTGCGGCGTCAGCGCCAGCCAGGCGCTGGTCGATCTGGCCTGCCGTGAGGCCTACGACGCCGTGCTGGTCCACCACGGCTACTTCTGGAAGGGCGAGGACGGGCGCATCACCGGCATCCGCCGCCGCCGGCTGGCAGCCCTGCTCGGTCACGACGTCAGCCTGCTGGCCTATCACCTGCCGCTCGATGCCCATGAACTGCTCGGCAACAACGCGCAGTTGGGCCGGCTGATGGGCTGGCGGCCGTGCGGACGTTTTGCTGATCAGGAACTCGGCTGGGTGGGGGAGCCGGCTCAGGTGGAAAGCGCTGCCCAGGTCGCACGCTCGGTCGCCGCGCGTCTGGGGCGGGAGCCGCTGCTGGTCGGCGAAGGCAGCCGTCCGGTGCGCAAGGTGGCGTGGTGCAGCGGTGGCGCCCAGGGCTACTTCGAGCAGGCCATTGCCGCCGGCGCCGATCTCTACCTCTCGGGAGAGATCTCCGAGCAGACCGTTCATCTGGCCCGCGAATCAGGCGTGCCCTACATTGCTGCCGGCCATCACGCCACCGAGCGCTATGGCCCGCGCGCGCTCGCCCACCACCTGCAGGCGGAACTCGGGGTGGAGGCGGCTTTCGTCGACCTTGACAACCCGGTCTGAAGCGCCCCCGGCCCGCATTTCTCACACCCTCACGTCGCGTGGGAGTACGGCCTGCCACGGCGAGTGCATCGGCACCCACCCGCAGCAGGGATGGTGTGAGAAATGCAGCTAGCTAGCGCGGGGCGAGGTCGAAAGACGGGTTGAGCTGGGTCGCCGCAAGATCGCCGCCCGGCAGTTCGGGGCGGTAACGTCCAAGCTCCTGCTCGAGCACGGCCGCGAGCATCAGCAGGTCGTCGACCACGCGCAGCGGAAAGCCGGTGCGGGTGCCGTCGCGGTTGTCGCGCAGCAGATGCTCGATATAGGCCTGGCAGGCCTCGGTGCCCCACAGGCGCTGCAGTTCGTCGGCGATGTGGGGCAGGGCTTCGAGGCAGTCCGGCGCCGTGTGGGCAACCTCCCAGGTCTCCCAGCTCACCACGTGGACATTGAAGGTCTTGTTGAGCTGGCGGGCGAGGCCGTCGAACTCCGGGCGCATGCCGGCGGCACGGTACACCTCAAGCAGTTTCAGCCAGGGCTTGACGGCCTGCTTGGGGTTGCCGCGGATGAAGTCGGCGAGGGTCTCCGCAGCACCCTGCACGCGCCCGAAGCTCATCATTATCTCGGCCAGTTCGACGGCCGAGTCGTGTTCGTCGATGGCCTCGCTCTCGGTGACGATGGGCGCGAGCGAAGTGTGTGCGGGCATCAGCGAGGGCGCCGACCACTTGTAGTCGGGGTTCTGCGACTCGGCTACCTGGGTGCTGATGCCGTAATCCTCGCGGTTGCCGTCGAGCGCGCTTGCCGCGTGGGCCTCCTCCGGCCAGCTGCGTGTTTCCGGGGTCTCCGGAAGGGCGGCAGCGAGCGCGGCATCCACCCGCGCGCGGCGTGCGGCCTGCCAGCGCTTGAGGGCAAGGATGAGGGTGACGATGGCGGCGAACAGCAGCAGGAATACCAGCCAGTCGTTGCTGCTTGCGGCTGCCGGGCGTTGCGCGGCCCTCAGCGCATCTTCATCGGCAACAGGAGGGGGCGGGGCGATGGCTGCCGTGCCTGTCGGCGCCGGTACCGCCGCAGGTGCTGCGGATCCATCGGCGGGGACGATGCCGAGACGGTTGGCGCGTTCGATGAGCTCGGCCTGGATGCGCTCGAGTTCGCGGATGCGCTCGACGAGGTCGAGCTGGGCCTGGATGCTGCGGTCGATGGCAGTAACCAGGTACTGCTCGCGTGCGGCAAAGTCGTCAACCGCAGCGCGCACCTGCGGCGGAGCCGCGGCGGCGGGCTCGGCCGCGCTCTCCGCTTCCAGGCGCAGACGGTCGGCCGTCGGCGCGGGCTGCGCGGCGGCTCGGGTGGCCGGCGGCGCCGGGCGTTCGGTCGGAGCTGCGACAGGTGGGGCGGGGCGCGGGGCGCTTGGCGGGGCGCTGGCGGAGAGGCGCGCAAGGTCCGGCACCAGCAGTTCGGTGCCGGGCGGCAGCGCCCGGTCGGGGGCGTCGGCAGCGGCGAACAGGTCTGGGTTGGCTCGCACGGTCTCGGCGATGAAGCGCTGGCGAACCGCCGCCTCGCGTGGGTAGAGCATCTGCGCCAGTTCGCTGAGCGACTCGCCCGGTGCTGTTGTCCAGCGCTGCATGCCACGCACCGGCGGTGCAGGGGGGGGCGCTGCGGCAGTGGTCGACGGAGGGGGGCTGGCTACGGCCTGGCGAACCTCGGCAAAGGGCAGCAGCAGCGTGTACTCGCGCCGCAGGCGGGTGGTGCAGGTGTCCGCCACGGCCAGCCGCAGGATGGGTTCGAAGGCCGGCTGGCTGGTGCTGACGACGATGCCGCGGGGGCCGGCGGCAATCCGGGCGTGCTCGACCCAGGGGCCTTCGCTGGCTGCGCCGGGGGCAAGTTGCAGGCAGCCGGCGAGACTGGCGGCTTGTCCTTCGTTGACCGCGATCTCGATGCGCAGGGGCTGGCCGATGGGCGAGAGCGCGATGACGTCGCCGAGGACGGCCGCGGCCGCACAGGCGGGCATCAGGCTGACGGCGAGGGCAAGGGCGAGGCGCTGGCGGGTTGCGGGCATTGTCCGTGAGCAGGCGCTATGTGGCGGTATTGTGCGTCAATTTCACCAGTATGGGGTACTCCCCGCTGGTGGGTGGGTAAACATGCGAATGCCCCCGATGGTGAAGCTCGGGGGCATTCGCGCTAAGATGTGGCGCCCATACGCCAGCGTACGTAAATAATGCCTTTATCCGACCCTTCCCGTCCGCGCCAGCGGGTCCATGTCCGGCGCATAGAAATAGAAGGCTTCCGCCGCGATGATGGCCTGTTGGAGATGGAGGCCGTGTTGACCGATGTCAAGGATATCGATTATCCCATCGCATCCGGCGTGCGCGCGGCAGGTGATCCGGTGCACGCGATGCGCGTGCGCATCGTCATCGACGCGAGCTTTACCATCGTCGAGGCGGAGGCCTGTTCCGACTGGGTGCCCTATCCCGGCCAGTGCGACACCATCGGCCCGGCCTACGGACGCCTGGTGGGGCTCAACCTGGTGCGCGGATTCCGCCGCACGGTGGGCGAGATGTTTGCCGATGTGCGGGGCTGCTCGCACATCACCGAACTCCTCCTCAGTCTGCCGACCGCGGCCATCCAGACATTTGCGACCTTTCGCCGCGACAACGAGGACAACGGCGAGAAGCCCTTTCAGCTTGACCGCTGTCACGCCCTGGAGACTTCGGCGGAGGCCGTGCGGCGCTATTACCCGCGCTGGTACCGCAAGCCGGCAGGCCGTTGAGCGCGTTGCGGGCGCTTGGTAGTTCATAATTACGGGTATAATCCCGCGGTCCGGTTGTGCGTAGCGCAGCTCAGTGCGTCATCCGGGTAGCAGGGCGGTCCGCCAGGGCGCCCTGGGCGGTGCCGGTGCCGGGCGAGGGAGGCTGGCAGGCAGCGCGGAACACCTTTCCGAAACGACCCATCAACCTGTTCGCGGGCGGTCTCGCGCCGCGACTTCGATCGAAGGGCAACCATGAAGATTCATGAGTATCAGGCAAAAGAACTGCTGAGGAAGTACGGCGTCGTGACGCCGCGCGGCAAGGCGTGTTTCAGCGTCGATGAAGCAGTCGCGGCAGCCGAAGAGCTGGGCGGCAAGATCTGGGTGGTGAAGGCCCAGATTCACGCCGGTGGGCGTGGCAAGGGCGGCGGCGTGAAGCTCGCCCGCTCCATGGACGAAGTGCGTCAGCTGGCCGGCGAGATCCTCGGCATGCAGCTGGTGACCCACCAGACCGGCCCCGAGGGCCAGAAGGTGCGTCGTCTGCTGATCGAGGAAGGCGCCGACATCAAGAAGGAATACTACGTTGCGGCGCTGACCGACCGTGCGACCCAGAAGGTGGCGATGATGGCCTCCTCCGAGGGCGGCATGGATATCGAGGAAGTCGCGCACAACACCCCCGAGAAGATCATCAAGGTGTTCGTCGATCCGCTGGTCGGCCTCACCGACGCGCAGGCCACCGAGCTGGCCCAGGGCATCGGCGTTCCCGAAGGCTCCATGGCCCAGGCGGTCGACACGCTGAAGAAGCTGTACACCTGCTACATGGAAACCGATGCCTCGCTGGCCGAGATCAACCCGCTGATCCTCGAAGGCAACGGCAACATCAAGGCGCTGGACGCCAAGTTCAACTTCGACTCCAACGCCCTCTACCGTCACCCGGAGATCGTCGAGTACCGCGACCTGGACGAAGAGGACGCCGACGAGATCGAAGCCTCCAAGTTCGACCTGGCCTACATCAGCCTGGACGGCAACATCGGCTGCCTGGTGAACGGTGCCGGCCTGGCCATGGCCACCATGGACACCATCAAGCTGTTCGGCGCCGAGCCGGCCAACTTCCTGGACGTGGGCGGCGGTGCGACCACCGAGAAGGTCACCGAAGCCTTCAAGATCATGCTCAAGAACCCCAAGGTCAAGGGCATCCTGGTGAACATCTTCGGCGGCATCATGCGCTGCGACACCATCGCCACCGGCGTGGTCGCGGCCGCGCGCGAAGTGCATCTCTCCGTCCCGCTCGTGGTGCGCATGAAGGGCACCAACGAAGACCTCGGCAAGAAGATCCTCGCCGAGTCGGGCCTGCCGATCATCTCCGCCGACACCATGGCGGAAGCCGCGACCAAGATCGTCGCCGCTGTTCAGTAAGGAGAGTTGCGAATGTCCATCCTGATCAACAAAGACACCAAGGTCATCACCCAGGGCATCACCGGGAAGACCGGCCAGTTCCACACCGAGAAGTGCCAGGAGTACGCCAACGGCAAGAACTGCTTCGTCGCCGGCGTGAACCCCAAGAAGGCCGGTGAGAGCATCTTCAACATCCCCATCTACGCCTCCGTCAAGGAAGCGGCTGCGGAAACCGGCGCCACCGTGTCGGTGATCTACGTGCCGCCCGCCGGCGCCGCTGCGGCGATCTGGGAAGCCTGCGAGGCCGACCTCGACCTGGCGATCTGCATCACCGAAGGCATTCCGGTGCGCGACATGCTGGAAGTGCGCAACAAGATGAAGCAGAAGGTTGCCAAGGGCGGCAAGGAAACCCTGCTGCTGGGCCCCAACTGCCCCGGCCTGATCACGCCCGACGAGATCAAGATCGGCATCATGCCCGGTCACATCCACCGCAAGGGCCGCATCGGTGTGGTGTCGCGTTCCGGCACCCTGACCTATGAAGCCGTGGCGCAGCTGACCGAGATCGGCCTGGGCCAGTCTTCCGCGGTCGGTATCGGCGGCGACCCGATCAACGGTCTGAAGCACATCGACGTGATGCGCATGTTCAACGACGATCCGGACACCGACGCGGTGATCATGATCGGCGAGATCGGCGGTCCGGACGAAGCCGAAGCCGCGTTGTGGTGCAAGGACAACATGAAGAAGCCGGTGGTCGGCTTCATCGCCGGCGTCACCGCTCCGGCCGGCAAGCGCATGGGCCACGCCGGTGCGCTGATCTCCGGTGGTGCGGACACCGCCGATGCCAAGCTCGCCATCATGGAAGAGTGCGGCTTCAAGGTGACCCGCAATCCGTCCGAGATGGCCAAGCTGCTGAAGGCCATGCTGTAAGCGCGGCGGTTTCGCGATCACGAAAGGGCGCCGGAGGTTTCGGCGCCCTTTTTCCGTCAACCGCGCCGCTGGTGAGCGTAAAAATGCCATTGGGCAGCCCGCATCTCCGTGTACGGCGGCATTCACGCTAGAATGCCGCCAAAGGGCAGTTGCCGCGGCACAGGCCGTAGGCGATCTGCCAGGCAGGAGGTGCATCTGGTGTCAGCCTGTGCTCTTACCGTTCGTTGGGCCGCCGCGAGTGACGTCGGGCGCTTGCGTGCGCGCAACGAGGATGCCCTGCGCATTGTCTTTGCTCCGCCCTGCGCGGTGCTTGCGGACGGCATGGGCGGGCATCGCGGCGGCGATGTCGCCGCGCGCCTGGCGGTGGATGTGGTTGCCGAGCACCTCGCCGTCGCTGCGGGGAGCACCGACGAGGAAGTCTGCGCCCTCCTCGGGGAGGCCGTCGCGGCGGCCAACAAGGTCATCTTCGAGCACGCCCAGATCGATCCCGGACTGGCCGGCATGGGAGCTACCGTGGTTGCCGTGAGGCTGTTCGGCGAGCGCATGTGCTGCGCCCATGTCGGTGATTCGCGCCTCTACCTGTTCCGTGGCGGCGAGCTGGAACTGCTCACGCGCGATCATACGATGTTGCAGGAGTTGGTCGACGCCGGCATGATTACCGCCGAACAGGCCCGCGCGGCGCCGTTCCGTGGCATGCTCACGCGTGCCCTGGGGGCGCTGCCGGAGCTCGATGCCGATGTCTTCTGCCGGCCGCTGCATGCGGGCGACGTGCTGCTGCTGTGCTCCGACGGACTCACCGACATGCTCGGCGACGATGAGATCGCCGCAGTGCTGAGTGGTGGCGGGGATGTGGACGAATGGGCGGCCGAACTCGTGGCATTTGCCAATGCGCGTGGCGGGCGAGACAATATTACCGTGGTGCTGGCGCAGGCCAGTTGAGCGGGCGGACGATGCACCTTCCCGGTGCGCGATCAAGAAGACTACAGACGGGTGAAGGGCGATGCCGAAGTTGATCCTCAGCATGGATGGTCTGGTTCTAAAGGAAGTCATCCTGAAGAAGGAGCGGACCACCATCGGGCGCAAGGCCGACAATGACATCCAGATCGACAACCTGGCGATCAGCGGCCACCATGCGGTCATCGTGTGCATCCTCAACGACGCCTTCCTGGAAGATCTCAACAGCACCAACGGCACCTACGTGAATGGCCAGTCGGTCAAGAAGCACGTGCTGAAGAATCATGACGTCATCGAGCTGGGGAAGTACCGGCTGAAGTTCATCATCGACTCGGCACCTTCCGGGCTGGGTTCCTTCGACCTCATCGACACCGGCACCATGAATACCCTCGGCAAGCCCGAGGTCGATGCCATCGCTCCGCCCGAAGAGCGTGCCGCGTCGCGTACCCAGGTGTTCCCGCCGGAGGCCCTCGACCAGGGGGTTGGCGCTGCCGGCGAGATGCCCTCGGGGGTCATCCAGGTGCTCAGTGGCGCCAATGCCGGGCGCGAACTGCCGCTCAGCAAGTCGCTGACCACCCTCGGCAAGCCCGGTACCCAGGTCGCGGTGATCACCCGCCGACCGCACGGCTTCTACATCACCCACGTCGAAGGGGCATCCTTCCCGGTGGTCAACGGCAACACCCTTGATGCCCAGGCCCATCGCCTGGAGGATCACGACATCATCGAGATCGCCGGCATCAAGATGGAGTTCTTCCTGCGCTGAAGTGCGCGCCAGTGTGATTTTTTGCAAGGCCTGCGCGTTGCCGGCGGTGTTACCGTCGGTGCATGCGCTGCATGTTTTTCCTGACTTTCAGGATGGTGGCGCCGGGGCGGCTGTGCCGCATGCCCGCATGTATACCGGCCCCGGGCCGGCAGGTGGAATTCCCCGATGAAGCTAGAAGTGCTGGGCTGCAGTGGTGGCATTGGCGGCAGGACGGCCAGGACCACGAGCTTTCTGGTCGATGACGACATCCTGCTCGATTGCGGCACGGGGGTCGGTGACCTTGAGCTCGATGCGCTCGCCGCGGTCGATCATGTCTTCCTCTCCCATGCGCACATGGACCATATCGCCGCGATTCCCCTGCTGGTGGACTCGGTCGGCGAGATGCGGCGCTTTCCGGTGACCGTGTATGGCACGCCGGAGACCATCCGCATTCTGCGCTCGCACATCTTCAACTGGCTGATCTGGCCGGATTTCACCGCCATTCCCAACCGCCACCGCCCCTTCCTGCGCTTTCAGCCCATCCGCGTCGGCGAGACCCTCGATCTCGGCGGTCGCGCCGTCACCGCGCTGCCTGCCCACCATACCGTGCCGGCGGTGGCCTTCCTGCTCGACAGCGGCAGCGGACAACTGGTCTATTCGGGCGACACCGCCTACCATCCTCCCCTCATCGAGGCCATCAACGCCTGCGCGCAGTTGCGCCACCTCATCGTCGAAACGGCCTTCTCCGACGAGCAGCACGGCCTCGCCCTGGCCTCGCGCCATCTCTGTCCCAGCCTGCTGGCAGCGATGCTGGACGACATCGAGGTCAGCCCGCAGGTGCACATCAGCCACCTCAAGCCCGGGGTAGGCGAGCGCATCATGGCGCAGATCGCCACCTATCGCGGTCGTCTGCGACCCCGTGCGCTGGTGCACGGCGAGGTTCTGCAGTTCTAGCCCGCACTGCTCACACTGCCCCAGCAGCGGGCAGTGCTGTGAAGGCGCAAGGGGCGCGTTAGAATCGTCCTTCAGCCCCCCTACGGAGTTCCACCCATGTTCCGTATCGCCCCCAGCATCCTCTCCGCCGATTTCGCCCGCCTCGGCGAGGAGGTGCGCAACGTCACCGCCGCCGGCGCGGACTGGATCCACTTCGACGTGATGGACAACCACTACGTCCCCAACCTCACCATCGGCCCGCTGGTCTGCGAGGCCATCCGCCCGCACGTCAGCGCACCGATCGACGTGCACCTGATGGTCAAGCCGGTCGACCGCATCATCCCTGACTTCGCCAAGGCCGGCGCCAACATAATCACCTTCCATCCGGAAGCCTCCGAGCACGTGGACCGCACGCTCGGCCTGATCCGCGACGCCGGCTGCCAGGCCGGGCTGGTGTTCAACCCGGCCACCCCGCTGAACTGGATGGACCACGTCATGGACAAGCTCGACGTGGTGCTGCTGATGAGCGTGAACCCGGGCTTCGGCGGACAGAAATTCATTCCCGAGACGCTCGTCAAACTGCGCGCGGCACGCGAGAAGCTGGATGCCTATGAGGCGAGGA
The DNA here is from genome assembly GCF_003034845.1 of Pseudothauera lacus. GTDB lineage: Bacteria > Pseudomonadota > Gammaproteobacteria > Burkholderiales > Rhodocyclaceae > Pseudothauera > Pseudothauera lacus. The sequence continues at coordinate 152,475 of NZ_PZKC01000005.1, forward strand.
GCGGGCGGCGCATCCTGCTGGAGATCGACGGTGGGGTGAAGGTGGACAACATCGCCGAGATCGCCGCCGCCGGCGCGGACACCTTCGTCGCCGGTTCGGCAGTGTTCGGTGCCGCGCGCGTCGAAGACGCCAACCGCTACGACTCGGTGATCGCCGCGCTGCGCGCCGAACTGGGCGGCCAGCCGCGATGAACGGGACGCGCTACCCGGCCGAGGCGGTGCTGTTCGATCTCGACGGCACCCTGCTCGACACCATCGCCGATCTCGCCGAAGGCGCCAACCGCATGCTTGCCGAGATCGGTCGTCCGCTGCGCACGCTGGAAGAGATCCACAGCTTCGTCGGCAAGGGCATTCCCAACCTGGTGCGGCGCTGCCTGACCGAGAACGCCCACGCCAGCGAGGACGAGATCGATGTCGCGGTCGGCGTGTTCCGCCGCCACTATGCGGTGGTCAATGGCCACAGCACGCGCATCTATCCCGGCGTGCCGGAGACCCTGGCGGCCCTGCGCGCGCAGGGGCGGCGGCTGGCGGTGGTCACCAACAAGGCCGGCGACTTCACCCTGCCGCTGCTCGAACGCATGGGCCTGACCGGTCATTTCGACGCCGTGGTGGCCGGTGACACCCTGGCGGTGAAGAAGCCCGACCCCGCGGTGCTGTTCCACACATGTTCCTTGCTGGGGGTGGAACCGGCACGCGCGCTGATGATCGGTGACTCGGCCAACGACGCGCTGGCCGCCCGCGGCGCCGGCATGCCGGTGCTGCTGGTGAGCTACGGATACAGCGAGGGTATGCCGGTGGACACCATCGATTGCGATGGGCTACTATCGAACGCACTCGAGGCGCTCGACCGCCTGCAGCCCTTGTAGCGTCAGGCTTGCGGTCCGCCGCGGGCCATCCACCTCACTCTTCAGATCGAATCGTGACTCACACAGACCGGGCTTCGGACAGCAAACAGGGTTCCCGCCACGCTGCCTTCCAGGGCGAGCCGTGCTGGCGCTGGTGGCCTGCGGGCCAATAAAGACCTCTCTCGCCCGCGGGAGCCGGGCCTGCCCGGCAACGCCCCCGCAACCGCCTGTCCGTACCGCACTGCCATTCGTGGAGTCACCATGCAAGAGCAAGAATTCAATGCCCTGGCCGCCCAGGGCTACAACCGCATTCCGGTCACCCTCGAGACCTTTGCCGATCTCGACACCCCGCTGTCGATCTACCTGAAGCTGGCCAACGAGCCGTGGACCTACCTGCTCGAATCGGTGCAGGGCGGCGAACGTTTCGGGCGCTATTCCTTCATCGGCCTCTCCTCGCCCACCCGCATCGAGGTGTACGGCCGCTCCGCGCTGCTGCTCACCGGCAACCGCCTGGTCGAGCGGCGCGACTACGGCGACCCGCTCAACTACGTCGCCGAGTTCATGGAGCGCATCAAGGTGCCGCCGCGCGAGCACCTGCCGCGCTTCGCCGGCGGCCTGGTGGGCTGCTTCGGCTATGACACGGTGCGCTACATCGAGCCGCGCCTGGCGAAAACCGAGAAGGAAGATGCGCTGGGCACGCCGGACATTGTGCTGCTGCTCTCCGAAGAAATCGCCATCGTCGACAACCTCTCCGGCAAGCTCACCCTGGTGGTGTACGCCGAGCCGGAAGTGCCGGGGGCCTACAAGCGCGCGCAGAAGCGTCTCAAGGAGTTGCTCGCGCGCCTGCGCGCGCCGGTGCAGATTCCCGCCGAGACGCGCTGCGAATCGCAGCCGGCGGTGTCCAGCTTCGGCGAGCAGGCTTTCAAGGATGCGGTGAGTCGTGCCAAGCAGTACATCGTCGATGGCGACATCATGCAGGTGGTGCTAGCCCAGCGCATGAGCAAGCCCTTCGCTGCCGACCCGCTGGCGCTGTATCGCGCCATTCGCACGCTGAATCCTTCGCCCTACATGTTCTACTTCAACTTCGAGGACTTCCAGGTGGTGGGCGCTTCGCCCGAGATCCTGGTCCGCCTGGAGGACAAGAACGTCACCGTGCGGCCGATCGCCGGCACCCGCAAGCGCGGCGCCACCGCGGCCGAGGATCTGGCGCTGGAAGCCGACCTGCTGGCCGACGAGAAGGAGCGCGCCGAACACCTGCAGCTGCTCGATCTTGGCCGCAACGACGCCGGGCGGGTCGCCGAAACCGGCACGGTGCGGGTCACCGACCAGTTCGTGGTGGAACGCTATTCGCATGTGATGCACATCGTCTCCAACGTCGAGGCCCGCCTCAAGGACGGCCTCAACGCGCTCGAGGTGCTGCGCGCCAGCTTCCCCGCCGGCACCGTGTCGGGGGCGCCCAAGGTGCGCGCGATGGAGATCATCGACGAGCTTGAGCCGGTCAAGCGCGGCATCTACGCCGGCGCGGCCGGCTACCTCGGCTTCCATGGCGACATGGACCTCGCCATCGCCATCCGCACCGCGGTGGTGAAGGACGGCCAGATCCACGTCCAGGCCGGCGCCGGCATCGTTGCCGACTCCGACCCCGAGTCCGAATGGCAGGAAACCCAGAACAAGGCGCGCGCCATGCTGCGCGCGGCCGAAATGGCTGAAGGCGGGCTCGACACCCGCATCGACTGAACGGGCTGCGGCCCACGGCGCCACAAGCGCCCCCACAGGAGACCGGCATGAACGAGGACACCCACGTCTTTTACCGCAACCCCTTCACCACCTACCCGGTGATCGCGCGTGGCGAAGGCGCCTATCTGTTCGACACCAAGGGCAAGCGTTACCTCGATGCCTGTGGCGGTGCAGTGGTCTCTGCGCTGGGCCACAACGTGCCGGAGGTGGTCGAGGCGCTCAAGGCGCAGCTCGACAGCGTGGAGTTCGCCCACACCAGCCAGTTCACCAACCCGCCGCAGGAGCAGCTCGCCGAACTGCTCGCCGAGCTCTCGCCGGGGGGGCTCAACCATGCCTACTTCGTTTCCGGCGGCTCGGAGGCGGTCGAGTCCGCCATCAAGATGGCGCGCGCCTACTGGGTGCAGATGGGGCGGCCGGAAAAGTGGATGGTGATCGGCCGCGAACAGAGCTACCACGGCAACACCCTGGGGGCGCTGGCCGCCGGCGGCAACCGCTGGCGCCGTGCGCTGTACGAGCCCATGCTCTACCAGCGCCCGCGCGTGTCGCCCTGTTACTGCTATCGCTGCCCCTTCGACAAGGATCCGGCGCACTGTGCGCTGGAGTGCGCCGACGACCTCGAGCGCGCCATCCTCGAAGTCGGCCCCGAGAAGGTCTCCGCCTTCATCGCCGAGCCCATCGTCGGCGCCACTGCCGGCGCCCTGGTGCCGCACGAGAACTACTTCCGCCGCATCCGCGAGATCTGCGACCGCTACGACGTGCTGCTGATCGCCGACGAGGTGATGACCGGGCTGGGGCGCTGCGGCACCTGGTTCGCGATCAAGCAGTTCGGCGTGGTGCCGGACATGATCTGCATGGCCAAGGGCCTGGCCGCCGGCTATGTGCCGATCGGTGCCACCCTGGTGCACAACCACATCGTCGACACCTTCCACAACCGCCGCAACGTCTTCCAGCACGGCCACACCTACATGGGCCACCCGCTGGCCGCGGCCGCCGGTGTGGCGGTGATCAAGTACATGCAGCAGCACAAGCTGGTCGAGCGCAGCAAGAAGATGGGCGAGGAGCTCATCACCCGCCTGCGCGAGGCCCTGCACGACCACCCGCACGTGGGCGACATCCGCGGCCGCGGGCTGTTCTGCGGCATCGAGTTCGTCCTCGACCGTGCCACCAAGCACCCCTTCGAGCCGGAGCTGGCCTTCCACCGCATCCTCGGCGAAACCGCCTTTGCCAACGGCCTCATCATCTACCCGATGGGGGGCACGCTGGACGGCCGGCGCGGCGACCATGTGCTGATCGCGCCGCCCTTCATCATCACCAAGGCGCAGATCGGCCGCCTGGTCGAGCTGCTGGTGAAGTCGATCGACGCCACGGTGGCGAAGTTGCGCGAGCGCATCGCCGCGGCCGCCCTGCCATGAGCGCCGCGGTCGCCATCACCGTCGCGCCCAACGGCGCGCGCCGCGGCAAGGGCGACCACGCTGCGATCCCGCTCAGCGTTGACGAGATCGTCGCCGCAGCGCGCGCCTGCCGCACCGCCGGTGCGGCCATCCTGCACCTGCACGTGCGCGAAGCCGACGGCGGCCACAGCCTGGACGCCGGGCGCTACCGCGAGGCCATGGCCGCGGTGCGCGCGGCCTGCGACATCGTGCTGCAGCCGACCACCGAGCGCGTCGGCGTCTTCGCCCCGGCCGACATGATGCGGGTGCAGCGCGAACTGGCGCCGGAGATGATCACCTTCAACCTGCAGGAACTGCTCGACCCGGACACCCCGCAGCAGACTGCGGCGGTGCGCGACTTCCTCGCCGAGACCGCGGCCGCCGGCACGGTGCCGCAGTACATCGTTTACAGCCCCGAGCAACTGGCCGTGCTGCGGCGCTGGTGGGAAGACGGCTGGCTGCCGCAGCGCGAACCCTATGTGCTGGTGGTGCTCGGGCGCTATGCGGGCAGCGTCAGCCGCCCGGGCGATATCCTCAACTACCTGCCCTTCATGCCGGCGGGCTGGCGCTGGGGCGTGTGCGCCTTCGGGCGCGAGGAACTGGCCTGCGTGGTGCAGGCCGCGCTGGCCGGCGGGCACTGCCGGGTCGGCTTCGAGAACAACCTCAGCGCCGCCGACGGCGCGCCGCTGGCGGACAATGCCGAGCAGGTCGGCCGCCTGGCCGGCATCCTCGGGCAACTGGGTTTCACCGTGGCCGACCCGGCCGCGGTCCGGCGGACGTTCGGTCTGTCCGGCGGGGGCTCTTCTTGAGAGAGTGAAAGCATGGATGACGTGGGCGCGTTCTTTTCTGTTCTCGGTGATCTCTTCGACTTCATCGGTTTGCTGGCGCTGGCAGGGAGCGGAGCGCTGCTCGGAGGTGTCGTGGGTGTCGTCGCGATACTCATCCTTCACCGGGTGGGCCTTCTGCGTCGCCGCGTGCGCTGGCACCATTTCCTGCTGAAGACGTATTTCGTCCTTATCCCCGTGTTCGGGGGCCTGCTGGGTGCGCAGCTAGCGACGGTGTATGGCATGCAGGCTCAGATGCACAGGACGGTCGAAACCTTCCGTCCCGATGTCAGGGCGTGGGCCGAGCAGAGCTGGAACGATTATGTGCGCGGCATGAGTGACGAGGATGTCAACGTCCTGCTGGGGCGCGTGGAGAGCGTTGGCGCCTTGGGTACGGCCGAACTGCTTGTAGATGCCTTTCTCGACCGCCAGGGGCTGACTGCCGGGGGATTCACGGCCCCCGACGGCGTCTCCGGGCGTGCCCTGTCGGTCGCAGTCGAGTTCTTCCACAGCAAGCCATTGAGGGGCCAGTTGGTGAAGGCGCTGACTGCGGAAGTGGCCAAGCTGTCGGGCGTCAGTGAAGAGACCGCGCATTTCGTCCTCACCTCCCCGATGCGTGAGGTCCTCAGCGGAGATGTGCTGGTTGATCTGCTGCAGAAGAAATTCGCCGAGCAATTCCGGATCCTCTACTGGATGGTCCTTTTCCAACTGCTACTCGTGGTCGTGCTGCTGGCGCTTGAAGTAGTGATTTCCCGTTATTTCGGCTTTTCGGTGAGGGCTGCTGGCGGGCATGGTACGGCTGCTGCCCGTGTTGCCTGAACGGCGCGAGCGACGGCTGATGGCGCGCTCAGGCGCCCGGGGCGCAGAAGGGCGGGCGCTATAATTCTTCGCCCCGGAGTGGTGCCCGGAACCCGCCGTTGAGTCCTTGTGGGGCGGGTTTCGAATAGCGGCTGGATTCAGTCCAAACATATTGATGAGGCGAGACCGTACATGCTGCTGATGATCGATAACTACGACAGCTTCACCTACAACCTGGTGCAGTACTTCGGCGAACTGGGGCAGAAGGTGAAGGTGTATCGCAACGACGAGATCACCCTGGAACAGATCGGCCTGATGAAGCCCGACCACCTGGTGATCTCCCCCGGGCCGTGCTCGCCGGCCGAGGCCGGCATCTCGGTGGCGGCGATCCGCGAGTTCGCCGGCAAGCTGCCCATCCTTGGCGTCTGCCTGGGCCACCAGAGCATCGGCGCGGCCTTCGGCGGGAAGATCGTCCATGCCCAGCGCCTGATGCATGGCAAGACTTCGCCGGTGCATCACAAGGACATCGGGGTGTTCCGCGGCCTGCCCAATCCGCTCACCTGCACGCGCTACCATTCGCTCGCCATCGAGCGTGCCAGCCTGCCGGAGTGCCTGGAGATCACCGCGTGGACCGAGGACGGCGAGATCATGGGCGTGCGCCACAAGACGCTGGCGGTGGAGGGCGTGCAGTTCCATCCCGAATCCATCCTCACCGAGCACGGCCACGACCTGCTCCGCAACTTCCTCGACCAGACCCGGGAGACCGTGCAATGACGATCACCGCCCAGCAGGCCCTGCAGCGCACCATCGACCACCGCGAGATCTTCTACGACGAGATGCTCTCGCTGATGCGCCAGATCATGGCCGGCGAGGTTTCTCCGCTGATGACGGCCGCCATTCTCACCGGCCTGCGGGTGAAGAAGGAGACCATCGGCGAGATCACCGCGGCGGCCACGGTGATGCGCGAGCTGTCCACCAAGGTGCGCGTGGCCCCGCCGCACGACCACTTCCTCGACGTGGTCGGCACCGGCGGTGACGGCTCCTCCACCTTCAACATCTCCACCGCCACCATCTTCGTCGCCGCCGCCGCCGGTGCGCGGGTGGCCAAGCACGGCGGGCGCAGCGTGTCCTCCAAGTCCGGCGCGGCCGACGTGCTGGAAGCGCTGGGGGTCAATCTCAACCTCGCACCCGAGCAGATCGCCGCCTGCGTGGAAGAGACCGGGGTGGGCTTCATGTTCGCCCCCAACCACCACAGCGCGATGAAGAACGTCGCCCCGGTGCGGCGCGAGATGGGCGTGCGCACCCTCTTCAACATCCTGGGGCCCCTGACCAATCCGGCCGGTGCGCCCAACACCCTGATGGGCGTCTTCCACCCCGACCTGGTCGGCATCCAGGCGCGCGTGATGCAGCGCCTGGGCGCCAACCACGTGCTGGTGGTGCATGGCCTGGACGGCATGGATGAGGTCAGCCTGGGTGCGGCCACGCAGGTGGGCGAACTGAAGGACGGCGAGGTGCGCGAGTACCAGATCCACCCTGAGGACTACGACCTGGCGATGGCCGGCACCCGCAACCTGCGCGTGGAAGATGCCGACGAGTCGCGCCAGGTGCTGCTCGGCGCCCTGGAAAACAAGCCCGGCCCGGCGCGCGAGATCGTCATCTTCAACGCCGGGGTGGCGCTGTACACCGCCAACCTCGCCGACTCCATCGGCAGCGGCATCCTGCGTGCGCGCGAAGCGGTGGCCAGCGGTGCGGCGCGCGCCAAGCTGGACGAGTTCGTGCGCTTCACCCAGCAGTTCGGGAGCACTTCGTGAGCGACATCCTCAATCGCATCAACGCGGTCAAGCGCGAGGAAGTCGCGGCCGGCAAGGCCGCCACCCCGCTGGCCGACATCGAGCGCGCCGCCGCTGCCCAGCCCGCGGCGCGCGACTTCGTCGGTGCGCTGCGCGCCAAGATCGCCCTCGGGCGCCCGGCGGTGATCGCCGAGATCAAGAAGGCCAGCCCCTCCAAGGGCGTGCTGCGCGAGGATTTCCGCCCGGCGGAGATCGCCGCCTCGTATGAGGCCGCCGGCGCGGCCTGCCTGTCGGTGCTCACCGACCGGCAGTTCTTCCAGGGTGCGCCGGAATACCTCCAGGCCGCGCGCGCCGCCTGCGCGCTGCCGGTGCTGCGCAAGGACTTCCTGGTGGACCCCTGGCAGGTGTTCGAGGCCCGCGCGATGGGGGCGGACGCCATCCTGCTGATCGCCGCCTCGCTGGCGCTCGAAGAGATGCGCGAGATGGAGCGCATCGCCCATCAGCTCGGCATGGGCGTGCTGGTCGAGGTGCATGACGGCGCCGAACTTGACCTTGCGTTGCAGCTTGCCACCCCGCTGGTCGGCATCAACAACCGCAACCTGCGCACCTTTGAGGTCTCGCTGCAGACCACCCTGGATCTCCTCGCCCGCATTCCGCCGGGGCGCATCGTGGTGACCGAGTCCGGCATCCTGCGCGCCGATGATGTGGCGCTGATGCGCGCCCGTGCGGTGAATGCCTTCCTGGTTGGCGAAGCCTTCATGCGCGCCGATGATCCGGGTGAGGGCTTGCGCGCGCTCTTTGGCTGAGCGCCCATGAGTGCCGCCGCGCCACCGTCCGCCGCGCCGCCGCGTCGCCGCGGGCGCCGGTTCGCTGGTCTGGCCGCGGTCTTGCTGTGTGTGCTGGCGCTCACCCTGGGGTGGTTGCTTGCCAGCGAGGGGGGGCTGCGCGCCGCCGTGCGCCTGGCGACATGGGCGAGTGGCGGGCAGTTGCAGTTCGTCGACGTCCGCGGCCGCGTGCTCGGGCCGCTGAGCATCGCCGAGCTGCGTTTCGAAAGTGCCGCCCAGCGCTTCATCGTGCGCGAGCTGGCCACCGACTGGCAGCCTGTGGCGCTGCTGCAGCGGCGCCTCCATGTCGATCGCCTGCAGATGGCGGAACTGCGTCTGGCGACGGCCCCCGACCCCGACGCCGGCCCCCTTGAACTGCCGCGCACCCTGCGCCTGCCGCTGGCCCTGGAGGTCGGGCGTTTGCAGGTCGGGCGCGTGGTGGTGGAAGCCTGGCCGGTGGCCGCGGACGCTGCGCCGCAGTTCCTCGTCGAGGCGTTGAGCGGCGCCTTGCGCAGCGATGCGCACAGCCACGTGGTGACGGACCTGGAGCTGCAGCTGCCGGCGGTGACGGTGACGGTCGATGCCTTGTCGCTGGCGGCTGACCCGCCCTATACGCTGGCCGCCACGGGGGGGCTGCAGGGCAGCCACGAAGAGCGTGAGTTCGCGGCCCGCTTCTCCCTTGCCGGCGATCTGGCAGAGCCGCAGCTCGCTCTGCAGGCCAGCGGTGCAGGCCTCAGCGGCGAGCTGCAGCTGCATGCCACACCCTTTGCCGCGGTGCCCTTGCGCAGTCTGCAGCTCGCGCTGAGCGGAGTCGATCCGGCCGCCTTCCACGCGGCCGCACCACACGCCCTGCTGCGCCTCGAAGCCCGCCTTGCCGGTGTGGCGGGGGAGCATGGGGGCGACTGGGCGCTGGCCGGCACGCTCGCGGGGGATAACGCCGTGCCCGGGGCGATTGATGGCGGACAGTTGCCGCTGGAGCGCTTCAGCAGCGCACTGCGCTGGGAGGCGGGGCATGTCGGCGTGCATGACATGGCGCTCGTCCTGGCGGGCGGCGGCCGCGTTGCCGGCTCCGTGCAGTGGATCGGCGACGCCGAGGCGGCCCCCGTTGCCGCACACCGCGAGGATGCACTGCGCGGGCGGGTGGATGCCGCACTGACCCTGCAGGGGGTCGATCCGGCCCGTGTGCGCGGGGACTGGCCGGCGCTGCCCATCGATGGTGTGATCGAGGCCCGTGCCGAAGGCGTGCAGCAGTCCGCGCAGCTCCGTCTGCAGACCGCCGGTGCGCGCCTGGAGGCCGAGCTGACGGTGGATGGCGGCGCCGCGGTGACGCGTTTCGAAGCCAGCGCGCGGTTGCGCGAGGTGGTGCCGCAGCGCTTCCTCGCCGCTGCCCCGGCCGGCAAGCTGGGGCTGGATGTCGAGGCCAGCGGCAAGTTCGGTGAGGCCGTCGAGGTGGCCCTCGACTGGCGCCTGGTCGATGCCCGCATCGAGGGGCGTGCGTTCAGCGCTGACGGCCGTCTCGCGCTCGCCGGTGAGCGCATTGTTGATGCCGCGCTGCACTTCGCCCTCGGCGACAACCGCCTGCGGGTCGACGGTGCCTGGGGGGCGCCTGCCGACCGTCTGCGGTTCAATCTCGATGCGCCGCGCCTGGACAGTCTGGGATTCGGCATAGCCGGACGTGCCGGTCTGGTTGGCGAACTTGGCGGCACTGCGGCGGAGCCCGCAGGTCATTTCATCCTCCACGCCGATCACCTCAGTCTGCCGGGCGATGTGCGCGTAGACGGGCTCAACGCACAGGGGCGCATGGACGCCGGGCTGGACGGGCCGTTGCAGTTGGCGCTGGGCCTGAGCGGTATTGGTGACACTGCCCGGCGTTGGCTCGACAGTGTGGCGCTGGCGGTGGACGGGCGGCGCAGCGCGCACCGCATCACTGTTCACGCGAGCACGGCCGAAGACAGCCTGAGCGCTGCCCTTGACGGCGGCCTGGGTGGCGAGGACGGCCTGCAGTGGTCCGGGCGGATCGACGAACTCGCCGTCGGCGGACGCTTTCCCGCCCGTCTGCAGGCCCCGGTCGGCTTGCGCGCCGGCAGTCAGCACGTTGAGCTGGATGCCGCCCACATCGAAGCCGGTGAGCAGGGCAGCATCCGTTTCCTGCAGACGCTGTGGACGCCGCAGCGCACCGTCCTGCGCGGTACTCTGAGCGGTCTCGCGCTGGGGCTGCAGACCCGTGCCGATGGTCGCCCGCGGCGCGGACCGGGGCCCCTGGTGCTGGGCGCGGAGTGGGACCTGCGCCTGGCGGCGAGCGCCGAAGGCGAGCTGCGCATCTTCCGCGAGGCCGGTGATCTCGAGATCAGCGGCGAGATCAGCACGCGGCTGGGCCTCGAACATCTGGAAGCCTGGCTGACGGCGCGTGACAACCGCCTGGCGCTGGCGGTCGATGCCCGCGGCAGCGAGTTCGGCAGCCTCAACGCGGCGCTCACCGCGCTCGCCGAGCGCGGCCCCGGCGGGACCTGGGGGCTGGCGCCAGAGGGCGCGCTGCTCGGCTCGGCGCGTCTGCAGATGCCGTCGATCGCGTGGATGGGGCGTCTGCTGCAGGAGAACGTCGACACCGCCGGCAGCCTGGAGGCCGAGTTCTCGTTTTCCGGCACGCCAGCTGCGCCGCTTGCTGCCGGCCGCATCCGCGGGCGGGATCTTGCCGTCGCCCTGGTCGACCAGGGGCTGCAGCTCAGCGGCGGCGAACTGCTCGCCGAGTTCGACCGCGACCGCCTGCGCCTGACCCGCCTCAGCTTCGTGTCACCAAACCGCGTGCGCCCGCGCGACAACCGCCCGCCGGTGGCGGCGCTCACCGCGACTGCGGGCACCCTCGAGGCTGGCGGAGAGATCGCCCTCGACAGTGGTGAAGGTCACTTCAGCTTCACTGCGGACCGTCTGCCGATGCTGCAGCGCGTCGACCGCTGGCTGATCGTGTCCGGACGTGGCGAGGGGCGGTCGACGTGGACCTCGCTGGCCCTGAACGCCGATCTGAGTGCCGATGCCGGCTACGTGGAGTTTGCCGAAACGCCGGCGCCCAGCCTCTCCGACGACGTCGTCGTCCTTGGCCGCGAGGCGCCGGGTGGCAGCGCGCTGGCGATCGATGCCGATATCCGCGTGGCGATGGGTGATCATCTCTACTTCAGCGCCCTCGGTGTCGATACCCGTCTTACCGGCGCCCTGCGCGTGCGCATGAGCGAGGGCCGTCCACTCACCGCGGTGGGCACCATCGCCACCGCCGGCGGCGTGTTCCGTGGCTACGGGCAGAATCTCAGCATCGAGCGCGGGCTGATCAACTTCCAGGGCGCGGTGGACAACCCCGGGCTCAACATCGTCGCGCTGCGCAAGGGACTCGCGGTGGAGGCCGGGGTGGCGATTGGCGGCAGTGTGCGCCGGCCGCAGGTGCGGCTGGTCTCCGAGCCGACCGTGCCGGACCCCGAGAAGCTGTCGTGGATCGTCCTTGGGCGCCCGCCGGCGGCAGGTTCCGGCGCCGATCTGGGGCTGCTGCTGCCGGCTGCGCAGGCCTTGCTGGGCGGCCCTGGCGGCGGCATGACCGAGCAGCTGTCGCGCAGCCTGGGCTTCGACGAGTTCGCCATCGGCCAGGGTGAGGTCGGCGGCATCTCGCGGCGTGCCACCAGCCGGGTGGTGGGCAGCGGCACGGCAGTCGATGACGGCGGCGTCGGCGGTCAGGTGCTTACCGTCGGCAAGCGCCTGTCGGCCGATCTGCTGCTGTCCTTCGAGCAGAGCCTCGGCGGGGCCGAGAGCCTGGTCAAGCTGACCTACCAGCTCAGCCGCCAGGTCTCGCTGGTCGCCCGCGGAGGCAGTGACAATGCCGTCGATCTGTACTACACGATATCCTTCCGCTAGCCTGCATTTCTCACACCCTCACGTCGCGAGGGGGTCGAGGCGCCGCCGTGGTGCGCCGCACGGACTGAGCGGCGCCGACGGCGTAGCTGACACTACGTCGAGGCGGCGTGAGGGAGTACGGCGTGCCACGGCGAGCGTATCGGCACCCGCAGCAGGGATGGTGTGAGAAATGCGGGCTAAGTGGCGGAGATGAAGGAGGCGCGTACATGAACCAAACTGCAACGGCGCCTGCGGGCGAGGTGGCGATACTCGGCGGAGGGTGCTTCTGGTGCCTGGAGGCGGTTTTCGCGGAAGTCGACGGGGTGCTCGAGGTGTGCTCCGGTTACGCCGGCGGTCATACCGATGCGCCTGCCTACGACGAGGTCTGCCGTGGCGACAGCGGCCATGCCGAGGTCGTGCGGGTGGTCTTCGATCCCCTGCGGATCAGCTACCGCGAAGTGCTGGAGATCTTCTTCGCCATCCATGATCCGACCACCCTCAACCGCCAGGGCAACGATGTCGGCACCCAGTACCGTTCGGTGATCTTCACCACCTCGGCAACGCAGGATGCCAGCGCACGCGCGTTGATCGAGGAGATCGCCGACGACCGCCTGTTCCACGCCGCCATCGTCACCGCCGTCGAACCCGCGCCGCGCTTCTGGGCGGCGGAAGCGGAACACCACCAGTACTACGCGCGCAATCCCGGGCAGGCGTATTGCCAGTACGTCGTTGCGCCCAAACTGGCGAAGTTCCGCGAACGCTTCGCCGCCCGCCGGCGGCGTGGCTGAGGCGCCGTCAGCCCGGCAGTGAAATGCTCACCACCGTCCGCCCTGAATCCTGCGGCAGCGCTCGGGAGAACCTTGTCGAGGGGCAGTCCGAGCGGCATTGGTCTGCCCGCAAATGAACGCCGTGTGACCCTCCCGCGACGCGCCAGGGTGAGAAATGCGGGCTAGAATGGCCCGCGCAGTATTTCTGCCTGCCCCTGCGCAGGCCCAATTACCGAGGAGATTCCATGTCCCAGACCACCACCGCCAGCGGCCTCGTCATCGAAGAACTGGAAGTCGGCAGCGGAGCTGCCGCCGCCAAGGGCAATACCGTCACCGTGCATTACACCGGCTGGCTGACCGACGGCAAGAAGTTCGATTCCAGCAAGGATCGCAACGACCCCTTCGAATTTCCGCTCGGCGCCGGCTACGTCATCCGTGGCTGGGATGAAGGCGTGCAGGGCATGCTGGTGGGCGGCAAGCGCAAGCTCACCATCCCGCCCGAGCTCGGTTATGGCGCGCGCGGCGCCGGCGGGGTGATCCCGCCGAATGCCACGCTGGTGTTCGAGGTCGAACTGCTCGGCGTGCGCTGAGACAGCCGAGGGGCGTTGTCGCCCCTCATTGCAGGCGTTGGCGGCGCCCACGTTTCACCTTCGTGACTAGCCCGCATTCTCACACCATCCCTGCTACGGGTGCCGATGCACTCGCCGTGGCACGCCGTACTCCCTCGCGACGTGAGGGTGCGAGAAATGCGGGCCAGGTGGCTCAGGTGGTGCCCGCCACCACTTCCAGAATGGCTTCACCGTAGGCCTCCAGCTTGCGGTCGCCGATGCCGCTGACGCCGGCCAGTTCGCTCAGGCTGGTGGGGCGGGCGAGGGCGATTTCGCGCAGCGTGGCGTCGTGGAAGATGACGTAGGCCGGCACGTTGCGTTCGCGGGCCAGATCGGTGCGCCAGGCGCGCAGGCGGTCGAACAGCGTGGTGGGGATGCCGGCGGGGATCTCCAGCGTGGTGCTGCGGCGCTTGGTGCGTTGGCGCTTCTCCGCGCTCAGGCGCAGCGTGAACCCGGCCTCGCCGCGCAGCAGCGGGCGGGCCTCGTCGGTGAGTGCGAGGGCGCCGTAGCGTTCGTGGTCCACCGTCAGCAGGCCGCGCGCCACGAGCTGACGGAAGAGGGTGCGCCAGGTCTTGTCGTCCACGTCGGCGCCGATGCCGAAGGTACTCACCGCCTCATGGCCGCGCTCGACCACCTTTTCGCTGCGCTCGCCGCGCAGCACGTCGATGAGGTGGCCGGCGCCGTAGCGCTGGCCGGTGCGGAAGACGCAGGACAGCGCCTTGCGCGCGGCATCGGTGGCATCCCAGGTGCGCGGCGGTTCCAGGCAGTTGTCGCAATTGCCGCACGGGCCGCTGGCCTCGCCGAAGTACTCGAGCAGGTGCTGGCGGCGGCAGCCGGTGCTCTCCACAAGACCGACGAGGGCATCGAGGCGCGCCCGGGCCATGCGCTTGAAATCCTCGCTGCCTTCCGATTCGTCGATCATGCGGCGCTGCTGTACGACGTCGGCTGCTCCCCAGGCCATCCATGCCTGCGCTGGCAGGCCGTCGCGCCCGGCGCGGCCAGTTTCCTGGTAATAGCCTTCCACCGAACGCGGCAGGTCGAGGTGGGCGACGAAGCGTACGTCGGGCTTGTCGATGCCCATCCCGAAGGCGATGGTGGCGACCATGACGATGCCGTCCTCGCGCAGGAAGCGGGTCTGGTTGGCGGCGCGCTCCTCGGTGGGCATGCCGGCATGGTAGGGCAGGGCGTCGACGCCCTGCTCGACCAGCCAGGCGGCGGTCTCCTCGACCTTGCGGCGCGACAGGCAATAGACGATGCCGGCGTCGCCCTGGTGGTCCTCGCGGATGAAGGCGAGCAACTGGCGGCGCGGGTCGGCCTTGTCGACCATGCGGTAGCGGATGTTGGGGCGGTCGAAACTCGAGACGAAGCGGCGTGCCTCCTGCAGGCGCAGGTTGCGGGCGATCTCCTCGCGGGTGTGGCGGTCGGCGGTGGCGGTCAGCGCGATGCGCGGAATGCCCGGGTAGCGTTCGGGGAGGATGGAGAGCTGGAGGTACTCGGGGCGGAAGTCGTGCCCCCATTGCGACACGCAGTGCGCTTCATCGATGGCGAACAGCGCCAGCCGGCGGGTGTCGCGCAGCTCGTCCAGGGTGTCGAGGAAGCGCGGCGTGAGCAGACGCTCGGGGGCGACATAGAGCAGGTCGAGGCGGCCGCCGAAGAGTTCGCGCTCCACCGCGCGGGCCTCGTCGAGCGACAGGCTGGAGTTGAGGAAGGCGGCCGCCACCCCCGCTTCGACCAGCGCGCTGACCTGGTCGTGCATCAGCGCGATCAGCGGCGAGACGACGATCGCGGTGCCTTCGCGCAGCAGCGCCGGGATCTGGTAGCACAGCGACTTGCCGCCACCGGTGGGCATCAGCACCAGCGCATCGCCGCCTGTGGCAAGGTGCTCGACGATGGCCTGCTGTTCGCCGCGGAAGGCGGTGTAGCCGAAGACGTGTTCGAGGACGTGGTGGGCGCTGGGGGCGTAGCGGGGCGCGTTCATCCGCGCATTTTACCCGTGCCGTGGCGGCATGCCGCTCAGACGCCGCGAATGCGCCCGAGGAGGGCGGTGGTGGAGCGCTCGTGGAGGAAGGGGATGGCGTGTACGCTGCCGCCCCAGCCGCGCACCTCGGCGCTGCCGACGATGTTGGCAGGCGCCCAGTCGCCGCCCTTGACGAGGATTTCCGGGCGGCATTCGAGAATGCGCGCGAGCGGGGTGTCCTCATCGAACCAGGTCACCAGATCGACACAGGCCAGCGCCGCCATCACCGCCAGACGGTCTGCGAGCACGTTCACCGGGCGGTCGTCGCCCTTGCCGAGGCGCTTCACCGAGGCGTCGGTGTTGAGCGCCACCACCATTGCCGCCCCCAGCGCGCGGGCTTGGGCGAGGTAGGTGACGTGGCCGCGGTGAAGGATGTCGAAACAGCCGTTGGTGAATACCAGCGGGCGCGGCAGCGCGCCGACGCGGCTGGCCAGTTCGGCGGGGGGGCAGATCTTGGCTTCGAAGGCCGGGGCGGGGAAGTCCATGAGCGGTGGCAGCGGTGGGCAAGGGCGGATTGTAGCGCCGTTGCCACTCTGCCGACCAATGCCAGCATGACGTTCACCGGCTGCCCGACAGGGATCCGCTTGCCGGACTATGCCCGAGGGCGACTGATTGCCGCGCGCTGCGCACTGCGCCATTCGGCCAGCGCCACGAGGGCGTCGGGGAGGTCGGCGATCACCCGCACACCGGGCAGGCGTGCAGCCTTGCCCTGCACTGCCTGGCCGCCTGCCCACAATTCGATCGCCGCCGGCAGGGCCGCGCGCAGCGTATTGAGGCCGTCGATTGCGCTGCGCGCGGGAAAGGCGGCGCTGCAGCTCAGTGCGACGATGTCGAAGTCGCCGCTGCTGGCGGCGTTGCAGATGTCGGTGATTGGCGTCTGGGTGCCGAGCGAGACGCACACCGCGCCTTCGGGCACCAGGGTGGCCTCGGCCATCAGCAGGCCGAGGGCGTGCAGTTCGTCGGGCAGGGTGGTCAGCAGGATGCGCGGGCGGCCGTCGGTGGCGGCCTGTGCGCCGATGGCACTGCGCAGGACGTTCTGCACCTGCTCGGTATACAGATGCTCCTCGGCGACGTCGATGTCGCCGCGCATCCAGGCCTGTCCGACGCGGATGTTCAGTGGTGCGACGGTGTCGCAGACGAAGCGCTGCAGGCCGTGCTTGAGGAGCAGCTGATGGAGGGCGATGCGCAGTTCGGCACTGCGCTGCAGGCGCAGCAATTCGATGAGACGGTCGTGGGTGGCGCTGTCGGGATCGCCCTCCGGGGCCAGCGCGGTGGCCGCGCTGTCGAGCATTGCCGCGAGGGTGCCGGCGTCGAGCGTGACGACGCTTGAGGGACGGCGGCCGAGGTCGAGCAGGCGGCGGATCAGGCGCAGCTTGTCGACCTGTTCGGGGGGGTAGAGGCGGTCGCCGTTGTGGTCGCGTGCCGGCAGAGGAAAGCCGTAGCGGCGCTCCCAGACGCGCAGGATGTCCTTGGAGAGGCCGGTGTCGCGTTCGACCGCGGTGATGCCCAGGCCTTCGGCCGGTTTGTCGAGTTTGTTTTGCATTTTGTCCTGGACAAATGTTGACTTCGTGTTCGCTTGATCCTATCTTAGGTTCATCGATCACTTTTGTCCAGGACATGCCATGAACGCCACGCCATTCCCTCTTTCCCGCGGCGTCCTTCTCCCGCTCCTTGCCAGTGCTGCCGCGCTCACTCCCCTGACAGCTGCCGGCGTGCCGGCAGTGGTTGCTGCGGGCGTTGGCGGTGTGCAGCTTACGACTGGAGTTGTACAGGACAAAGTGGCGACGCCTTTGCCACTGTTGCTGTTTCTCCATCGCGCCGACCTTCGGCCTGCCATACCCGCTGCAACGGGTCTGCAGCAGGGCGGCGGCGAAGGAGGTGCATCGTGAAAATGGGTGAAGTGCCGATGCAGCGCTCGCGCCCCGGCCAGCGTATCGCCGTGATCGGTTCCGGCATCGCCGGCCTTTCCACTGCGTGGCTGCTGGCGCGGCGTCATCGCGTGGTTCTGTTCGAGTCGGCGGAACGCCTCGGTGGCCATACCAACACGGTTGACGTGGAGGTGGATGGCCAGGCGCTGGCGGTGGATACCGGCTTCCTGGTCTTCAATCGCCGCACCTATCCCAACCTGTGCGCGATGTTCGCCACCCTCGGCGTGGAGGCGGTGGAGAGCGAGATGAGCTTTGCGGTCAGCCTCGCCGAGCCGGAGCTGGAGTGGGCGGGGTCGGATCTCGGTACGGTCTTCGGCCAGCCGCGCAACCTGCTGCGCCCGGCTTTCATCGGCATGTTGCGCGACATCATGCGCTTCAACCGGGTTGCCACGCACATGGCCGCGGGTGCCGCGGAGGTGCCGGCCCTCAGCCTGGGCGACTATCTCGACCGCGAGCGCTACGGGCAGGCCTTCCGCGATTGGTACCTGCTGCCCATGGCGGCGGCGATCTGGTCCTGTCCGACACGCACCATGCTGCACTACCCGCTCGCCACCTTCGTGCGCTTCTGCCACAACCATGGTCTGCTGCAGGTCTTCGATCGCCCGCAATGGCTTACCGTGCGCGGTGGCGCACGCGAGTACGTGCGTCGCATCGCCGCACAGCTCGACGAGGTGCGCACCGGCTGCGCGGTGCATGCGGTGGCACGTGACGCCGACGGTGTCTGGGTGCATCTGCGCGACGGCGTGGAGCGCTTCGACCAGGTCGTGCTGGCCTGTCACAGCGACCAGGCCCTGAGCCTGCTCGGCAGCGATGCCAGCACCGAGGAACGGCACATCCTCGGTGCCGTGCGCTATCAGGATAACGTTGCAGTGCTGCACACCGACGCTGCCCTGTTGCCGCGCCGGCGCCGGCTGTGGTCGGCGTGGAACTATCTTGCCGGGAGCGGCGGCATCGACTCGCGCCCGGTCTCGGTGAGCTATCTGCTCAACCGCCTGCAGCCCCTGCCGGTCGCCCGCCCGCTGGTGGTGTCGCTGAACCCCTTCCGCCTGCCCGCGGCGGAATCGGTGTTGAAGACCATCCACTATGCCCATCCCGTCTTCGACCACGCGGCCATC
Source organism: Pseudothauera lacus (assembly GCF_003034845.1). Lineage (GTDB taxonomy): Bacteria > Pseudomonadota > Gammaproteobacteria > Burkholderiales > Rhodocyclaceae > Pseudothauera > Pseudothauera lacus. Next base: position 171,030 of record NZ_PZKC01000005.1, read on the forward strand.
GCTGCCCAGGGCGCCCTGGGCGACATCCAGGGGGTGCGCAATACGTGGTTTGCCGGGGCGTGGACAGGCTATGGCTTTCACGAGGACGGTCTCAGCTCGGCGCTGGCTGTGGTCGAGCGCCTTGGCGCCACGGTGCCGTGGCGCGAGCCCGCTGCCTGCATGGTGGGCGCATGAACAGCCCGGCGAGGACGCCGCGCTGGCGCGCCGAGGTGTGTTTCGGCACGGTGATGCACGAGCGCCGCGCCGAGGCCCACAACCGCTTCGTCTATCCCATCGCCTTCCTGCGCCTGCCGCTCTCCGGCCTCCATGCGCTGCGCGTGCCGCTGCTCGGCATCGACCGCGCCGCGCCCTTCGCCGTGCATAGTGCGGACCACGGGGCGCGTGACGGCAGCGCGCTGCTGCCGTGGATCCGTGGGCTGCTGGCCGACAACGGGCTGGCGTCGGCGTGCGACGGCGAGGTGGTGCTGCAGACCATGCCGCGGCTTTTCGGCTACGTCTTCAATCCGGTCAGCTTCTGGCTCTGCCACGACCGCGAGGGCGCATTGCGTGCCGTGCTGGCGGAGGTCAGCAACACCTTTGGCGAACGCCACAACTACCTCGTTCATCACCACGACCTGCGCCCCATTCTCGGCGGCGATGAGCTCCGTGCGCGCAAGGTCTTTCACGTCTCGCCGTTCTTTCCGGTCAGCGGCGAATACCGCTTCCGTTTCGCCAGCCATGGCGACGTACACGCCGTACATATCGACTACTGGAACGATGGCCAGTGCAGCCTGGCCACCCACCTGGGCGGGCGTGCGCGTGCCCTCGACGGCCGCGCCATGCTGGCCTGGCTGCTGCGCTTTCCGCTCATGACCATCGGCGTCATGGCCCGTATCCACTGGCAGGCGCTGCGCCTGTGGCGCAAGCGCGTCAGCTTCTTCCGCAAGCCCCTGCCGCCTCTTGAGGAAACCACACGATGAACGCCCTCGATCACGTCCTCGGCCGCGACTGGCCGCAGCCCGACCGCGATTCCCTCGCCCGCCAGCCGCGCGCCACCCGCCTCGCGCTGGAACTGTTGCAGAGTCTGGAGGGCGGTGCGCTGGGCGTCGAGCTGCCCGACGGCAGCCAGTTCCGCGTCGGTCATGGCGCACTGGTGGCGCATTGGCGGGTCCGCGATGCAGCCGTTTTCGAGCGTGTGCTGGCGCGCGGCGACATCGGTCTCGCCGAGGCATGGATGGACGGGCAGTGGGACTGCGACGAGCTTGCCGCCCTGCTGACCCTGCTGGCCGACAACCGCGGACGCCTCGGCCGTGCGGTGCACGGCCGCCGCTGGGCGCTGCTCGGCCATCGCCTGACCCACCTCCTGCGCGCCAACACACGTGCCGGGGCGCGGCGCAACATCGAGTCGCACTACGACCTCGGCAACGATTTCTACGCTCTCTGGCTGGATCCGACGATGAGCTACTCGGCAGCCCTCTTCGCGACTGCCGAGGAGTCCCTCGAAGCGGCCCAGCGCCGCAAGTACCGCAGCATCCTGCAGCAGCTGGGGGCGCAGCCGGGCCAGCGCATCCTTGAGGTCGGCTGCGGCTGGGGCGGGTTCGCCGAGGTTGCGGCTACCGAGTTCGGCTGCACCGTGCTCGGCATCACCCTCTCGCCCGCCCAGCTCGAATTCGCCCGTGCCCGTGCGGCGGCGGGGGGCTGGAGTGCGCAGGCGGAGTTCGCCCTGTGCGACTATCGCGATGTGCGCGGGCAGTACGACCACATCGTCTCCATCGAGATGATCGAGGCCGTCGGCGAACGTTTCTGGCCAACCTATTTTGCCCGCCTCGCCGCGGCGCTGAAACCCGGCGGGCGTTGCGTGATCCAGGCCATCACCATCGCCGACGCGCTTTTCGACGACTACCGCCGGGGTACCGACTTCATCCAGCAGTACGTCTTCCCCGGCGGCATGCTGCCGTCGCCACGCGCGCTGCAGGCGCAGGCCGGCGCTGCCGGACTGGTGCTTGCCGGCGATGTCGCCTTCGGCGCCGACTACGCGCGCACCCTGCGGCACTGGCACGAGGCCTTCCTGGGGGCGCTCGGCGAGGTGCGCCGGCAGGGCTTCACGGAACGCTTCATCGCCCTCTGGCGTTTCTACCTGGCCTACTGCGAGGCCGGCTTCCGCTCCGGCAGCATCGATGTTCATCATTATCTGCTGCGCCATGACGGCGCCGTGAGCGCATGAACGCCGCTGTCCGCACGCTCGTTGCGGCGCTGCTGGGCGCACTGGCGCTGGCCGCCGCGGCGCTTCCTGCTACCTTGCCGGCGGCTGCGCTGGATGCGGCGCCGGCGCTGCGTCCGCTAGGCAGCGGCGAGATGCGCTGGCTCGGCTTCCGCCTCTATGACGCCCAGCTCTGGGTCAGCGGCACTGCCTACCAGCCCGACCAGCCTCACGCACTGGCGCTGCGCTACCACCGCGGGATCTCCGCAGCCCGCCTGGTCGATACCAGCGTGGACGAGATGCGCCGTCTCGGCGCTGCCGACGAGGCGCAGCTGCTGCGCTGGCGCGCTGCCCTGCAGCAGGCTTTCCCCGACGTTGCCGCAGAGGAGGTCATCGTTGGCCTTCACCTGCCTGGCGGCGGTGCGGCGTTCTGGCACCAGGGGCGGCTCACCGCGCGCATCGACGATGCCGAGTTCGCCCGCCTGTTCTTCGCCATCTGGCTCGACCCGCGTACCCGCGAACCGGGCCTGCGTGCGCGCCTGCTGGGTGCCGGGGCGGCGCGATGAACGCCTCCGCCGCCACGCCGCCGGCCTCCGCCGGTTTGCTTGCCTACGGTGCGCTGGGCCTGCCGCTGGCTTTTGCGGCCTTGCCGATCTACGTCCATGTTCCCAAGCTCTATGCCGACAGTCTCGGTCTGCCGCTTGCCGCGGTCGGTGCCACCCTGCTTGCCGTGCGCCTCTTCGACGGCCTCAGCGATCCGCTGCTGGGCTGGGCCGGGGATCGCTGGGGAAACCGCGCGCGCTGGGTTGGCGCCGGCCTGCCGGTGCTCGCCCTCGGCATGCTGGCGCTGCTCGCACCCCCGCCAGCGGCCGGCCTCGGCTGGCTGGCGGCGACCCTGCTGGTGGTCACCCTGGCATGGTCGATGAGTTCGATCGCCTACCACGCCTGGGGGGCAGAGCTTGCCGTCGATGCGCACGGGCGCACGCGGGTGACGGCCAGCCGCGAAGGCTTCGCGCTGCTCGGCGTGATGCTGGCGGCGGCGGCCCCGGGCGTGCTTGCCGACGCCGAGGCCGAGGGCCTGCGCCGCCTGGCCTGGTTGTTCGTGCCGCTGCTGGCGCTCGCCGCAGCGTGGACCCTGCTGTGCGCCCCCCGCGCTGCCCGCGTGCACAGGCATGCGGGCAGTCCGCGCGGATTGTTCGCAGCGCTCGCCGAGCGTCCTTTCCGCCGCCTGCTGATGGTCTTCGCCGCCAACGGCATCGCCGCCGCAGTGCCGTCGGTGACGGTACTGTTCTTCGTCGCCGACGTGCTCGACGCGGCACCGCGCAGCGGCCTCTTCCTGCTTGCCTATTTCGCCGCTGCGGCGGTCAGTTTGCCGCTATGGGTGGCGCTGGCGCGCCGTTTCGGCAAGCTGCAGAGCTGGGCGCTGGCGATGGTCGCGGCGATGGCGGCCTTCGTCTGGGCGGCCACCCTGGGGGCTGGCGATGTCGCCGCCTTCCTGCTCATCTGCGTGTTCGCCGGGGCCGCGCTGGGCGGCGACCTCGCCCTGCCGCCGGCGCTGCTCGCCGACCTGCTGGCGCGCCGCGGCGGCAGCGGCGGCCTTGCCGCAGGGGCTTGTTTCGGCTGGTGGAACCTGGTCAACAAGGCCAATCTCGCCCTTGCCGCCGGGCTCGCCCTGCCGTTGCTGGCCTGGCTGGGCTATGCCCCGGGGGCGCGCGCGGATGAGGCCCTGCGCGCGCTGGCGCTGGTCTATGCGCTCCTGCCGGTGGTGCTGAAGGCGTTCGCGCTGGCTCTGCTGCTCCACTGGCGCGGAGACCTGCACAATGAAGGAGGAAGTGGATCATGAAGAAGGCACTGCTATGGGTCGCCGCCGTCCTCGGGCTGGGGGGCTGTGCGAGCGTGGATGTCGGTCACTACGCCGCCGAACAGCCAGTGCTTGACCTGCGCCAGTACTTCGATGGCCGTCTCGATGCCTACGGCCTGTTCCAGGACCGTGCGGGGAAGGTGGTGAAGCGCTTCCACGTCCGCATCGACGCCCACTGGGAAGGCGATACCGGCATCCTCGACGAGCACTTCACCTATGCCGACGGCAGCACGCAGCGGCGCGTATGGACCTTGCAGCGGCAGCCCGACGGCAGTTACCGCGGCCGTGCCGACGACGTTGTCGGCGAGGCCCGCGGCGAGCTTGCCGGCAACGCCCTGCGCTGGCGCTACGTGCTCGCGCTGCCGGTCGATGGCAAGGTGTATCACGTCGATTTCGACGACTGGATGTACCTCATCGACGAGCAGGTGATGCTCAACCGCTCGGTGATGAGCAAGTGGGGTTTCCGACTCGGCGAGGTCATCCTGTCCTTCACCCGCAGTCCGGCGGAGCGGCCATGAGCGTCAATACGCCGATCCGCGACTGGCGCGGGCGCCGGGTGTGGCTGGTGGGCGGCTCGGCGGGCATCGGCGCCGCGCTGGCCACCGAGCTTGCTGCTCGCGGTGCCCGCCTGGCCCTTTCGGCACGCGGCGAGGCGGGGCTGCGCAGCGCCGTGGCGGCCTGCGTCGCGGCAGGCGCCGACGAGGTGCGGGCGTGGCCGCTGGACGTCACCCGCAGCGCGGATTTCGTCCGCGTCCGCGACGAGTTGCTGCAGTGCTGGGGCGCCATCGACCTGGTGGTGTTCAATGCCGGCACCTATCGCGCCCTGCGTGCCTGGGATCTCGATCCACAGAGCGTGCGTGAGACCCTGGGGGTGAATCTGCTCGGCGTGATGGACGGTGTCGCCGCGGTGCTGCCGGCGCTGCTCGCCCAGGGCGGACGCGGCGAGCCCGCGGCCCTGGCGCTGGTCGGCAGTGTCGCCGGCTACGGCGGTCTGCCGCGGGCGGCGGTGTATGGGCCGTCGAAGGCGGCGTTGATCAATTTTGCCGAGGCCCTCCATCTTGACCTGGCGGCGCGCGGGGTGTCGGTGTTCCTGATCAGCCCGGGCTTCGTCGCCACGGCGCTGACCGCGGCCAACGAGTTCCGCATGCCTGCCCTGCAGACCCCCCAGCAGGCCGCCGCTGCGATCGTCCGTGGCTTTGCCCGCGGCGCTTTCGAGATTCACTTCCCGAGGCGTTTCTCGCTCTTCCTGAAGGCCCTGCGCCTGCTGCCCTACAGCCTCTACTTCGCCATCGTCCGCAAGGCCACCGGGGCATGAGTACGGCCGCCGCGATCGCCCGCGTGGCGAGCTTCTACGAGAATCTGGACCAACGCGCGCTGCAGCGCATCGGCGAGATCTACGCGCCGGCGGCGCAGTTCAAGGATCCGTTCAACGAGGTCTGCGGCGTGGACGCCATTGCCCACGTCTTCCAGCACATGTTCGCCACCGTCGACGATCCACGTTTCCGTGTCGAGCGCAGCTTCGGCGATGGCGACGAGGCCATGCTGGTGTGGGTGTTCAGCTTCGGCGCCGCGGCGCGGCGGCGCAGCGTGCGCGGTGTCAGTCACTTGCGCTTCGACGACCGCGGGCGGGTGGTCGCGCACCGCGACTACTGGGATCCGGCGGAGGAGCTGTATACCGGCGTGCCGCTGCTGGGGGGGCTGATGCGCTGGCTGCGCCGGCGTCTTTCCGCGGGGACGATGCCGTCGCCGTGAACTGGGCGACATCCTGCGGTCTTGCGCGCATGCCATAATCGTGGCCTTTCCAGACGCACGGCCCTCCATCCAGCATGAAAGTACTCGTTACCGGCGCTGCCGGCTTCATCGGCATGCACACCACCGAGCGCCTGCTCGCCCGCGGCGACGAGGTGCTTGGCCTCGACAATCTCAACGACTACTACGATCCGCGCCTGAAGACCGACCGACTGGCGCGGCTCAGCCCGCATCCGGCGTTCCGCTTCGTCAGGATGGACGTTGCCGACCGCGCCGGCATGGAGGCCCTGTTCGCCGCCGAAGGCTTCGATCGCGTCATCCATCTCGCCGCCCAGGCCGGGGTGCGCTACTCGCTGCAGAACCCGCACGCCTATGTCGACAGCAACCTGACCGGGTTCATGAACATCCTCGAGGGTTGCCGCCACGCCCGCGTCGCCCATCTGGTGTACGCGAGCAGCTCCAGTGTGTATGGCGGCAACACCCTGATGCCGTTCTCCGAACATCACAGCGTCGATCACCCGGTCAGCCTGTATGCCGCCACCAAGAAGGCCAACGAGCTGATGGCACACACCTACAGCCATCTCTACGGCCTGCCCACGACCGGGCTGCGCTTCTTTACCGTGTATGGACCGTGGGGGCGCCCCGACATGGCGCTGTTCCTGTTCACCCGGGCGATCCTCGAAGGGCGTCCGATCGATGTCTTCAACCACGGCCGCATGCGCCGCGACTTCACCTACATCGACGACATCGTCGAAGGCGTGCTGCGCACCCTCGATCGCGTCGCCGAAGCGGATGGCGGTTTCGATGCCGACCATCCCGATCCTGCGCGCAGCAAGGCGCCGTACCGCGTCTTCAATATCGGCAACAACGATCCGGTGGAACTGATGGCCTTCATCGAGGCCATCGAAGCGGCGGTCGGGCGGCCGGCGGAAAAGAACTTCCTGCCCCTGCAGGATGGCGATGTGCCGGCCACCTTCGCCGATACCAGCGAGCTCAATGCATGGACCGGCTTCGCCCCGGCCACCCCGGTGGCCGACGGGGTGGCGCGTTTCGTGCGCTGGTATCGCGACTACTACCGCGTCTGAGCCGCCGCGGGGCCGGCGCCGTCTTACAGGCGGCGCAGGTACTCGCGGGTGAACATGCGCTCGGGGAGGTCGCGCAGGGTCATGGCCTCGTAGGTCAGCTCAGAGGTCTCGCCGGCCTTGAGGGCGTCTTCCATGATCAGGCGGGTGGGGCGCACGCGCCCGGCCATGGTGCGGAAGTCGGTGTACCGGCAGGTCTTCAGCAGGCGTCCGGAGAGGGCGTAAAACTCTGCCTTGAGCGGCCAGCCGTTGTCCTCTCGCACCCAGTAGCGCACCCTGGCGTAGGTCACCGTGCGGCTCACCGCAGTGAGTTCGAGCACGTCGCAGGGTTGGTCGTCGACGACGTCGCGGCCGCCCAGCACGGGATCGTAATCGCCAGCGAAGTTGGCGCGCGCAAGATCGCCGTTGGCGACCTGGCCGGTGAGGCGCTGGGCGAGCGACAGGCGTACCGGTTGTGACACCGAGGGCATGAAGATCCACAGGTCGCGGCCGCGCATGAGCAGCGCCTGCCCACGCTCCGAGGCCGGCTCCATGGTCAGCACGATGGTGTTCTCGTTGCCGCGCGAGAGCACGCGGTACTTGCGCGCCTCGCCGGCGACACCGTCGCTGAAGTTGCGGATGGTGATGTCGGTCTGGAAGCTTTCCTGCGGGAAACGCGTTTCGTCGGCGCGCCGGACGATGCGCCGTGCGGCCTCGTCGCCACCGTCCGCGGCGCTGGCGCGCACCCACAGCGGCGTGCCGAGGGCGAGCAGGGAGGCCGACAGAAAAAGCCTGCGGGATCGTATGCAATGTGTCATGGATGCTATCCTTATGGCAGTCTCATCTTCAGTGTGGCTCGCGAAATGGCCATCGTACAGGTCGACAACGTCAGCAAGCGCTACCTCCTCGGCGAGCAGGAGGTGAGTGCGCTTTCCGACGTCTCCCTGGCGGTCGAGCCGGGCGTCTTTCTCGCCATCGCCGGGCCTTCCGGTAGCGGCAAGTCTACCCTGCTCAACATCATCGGGTGCATCGACACGCCTTCGAGCGGGCGGGTGCTCATCGATGGCCGCGATGTGTCCGGGCAGACCCCGGACCAGCTCGCCGACCTGCGCGCGCGCACCATCGGCTTCATCTTCCAGTCCTTCAACCTGCTGCCGGTGCTGTCGGCCGAAGAGAACGTCGAATACCCGCTGCTGCAGCTGCGCGAGCTCGACCGCGCCGAGCGTCGCGAGCGTGTGCGCCACTACCTCGGCATGGTCGGGTTGGCCAAGTACGCCCGCCATCGCCCCAACCAGCTCTCCGGTGGCCAGCGCCAGCGCGTCGCCATCGCCCGTGCGCTGGCCACCCATTCCAAGGTGGTGCTGGCCGATGAGCCCACCGCCAATCTCGACCGCAAGACCGGCGAGAGCATCCTCAAGCTGATGAAGGACATCAACCGCAAGTCCGGCACCACCTTCATCTTCTCCACCCACGACCGCCGCGTCATGAACATGGCCGACCGCCTGGTGCGCATCGAGGACGGTCAGATCACCGCGCTGGGCATGCGCGCAGGCGACAAGTGGGTGTTCGTGCAGGACCGCCGGCCGGCCGGTGAAGACCCCGAAATCTGACGACAGGCAACAGACCATGAACATCAAACGTGTCCTGCTGGCAATGCTCACCGCCGGCTTCGCGAGCGGCGCCGTGCAGGCGGCCGACGATGACCTCGACGCGCTTTTCGATCTGGGGGGCGATGGTGAGGCCGCGCAGGGCGCCCAGCTTTCCGGCTATGCGGAGTTCGGCGGCGCCTACACCTGGCCGCGTGACGGACATTGGTCGAAGCTGCGCGCGCGGGTCGAACTCGGTCTCAGCGGCCGCCTTGGCGAGCGCAGCCGCTACAAGCTGTCGGCGCGTGCCGATGTCGATGGCGCCCAGGACATGGAAGGCCACCACTATCCCCGCGCGGTGCAGCGCAACCAGCGCCGCGATCTGTCGATCCGCGAGGCCTACGTCGATTTCGGCGCCGGCGAGTGGGAGTTCCGCCTCGGCCGCCAGCATGTGGTGTGGGGCGAGATGGTCGGCCTGTTCTTCGCCGACGTGGTTTCCGCGCGTGACCTGCGCGAGTTCTACCTGCCCGAGTTCGAGGCCTTGCGCATTCCGCAGTGGGCGGCGCGCGCGGAGTACTTTGCCGGCGAGACCCATTTCGAGCTGTTGTGGATTCCGGCCCCGAGCTACGACGAGATCGGCAAGCCCGGGGCGGACTTCTATCCCTATCCGCTGCCTGCGGGGATGCGCGTCCGGGAAGAGCGCCCGTCGGCGAGCCTGCGCAACAGCAACTGGGGCCTGCGCGCCTCGCGTCTGATCGATGGCTGGGATCTGTCGGCTTTCCACTACCAGAGCTACGACGTCTCGCCGACCCTCTACCGGCTTGCTCCGCAGGCCTTCGAGTTGCGCCATGACCGCATCCGTCAGAGCGGCCTCACGCTCTCCAAGGATCTTGGCAGCATGGTGCTGAAAGGTGAGGCGGTGTACACCCACGGGCGCAGCTTCGCCACTGCCCGGCCGGGGGCGTCCTTTGGCCTGACGCGCTCGGACACGCTGGACTATGTCGTCGGTGTCGACATTCCGGTGCGCGATGTCTGGCGGATCAATCTGCAGTACTACGCCCGCGTGTTCTACGATCACGAACGCGGGATGCCCAACGACAGGCACGAGAGTGGCGTCACGCTGCTGGTCAACCGGCGCTTCGGCGACGACTTCGAGGCCGAGATCCTCTACGTCAGCAGCCTCAACCGCAGCGATTACATGCTGCGTCCGAAGCTGATCTGGAAGATCACTCCGGAGTGGCGCGGCCAGGTCGGCGTGGATGTCTTTGGCGGTCGTCGCGACGGCATCTTCGGGCGCTACGACGACAGCGACCGCGTCTATGTGGAACTGCGGCGCTGGTTCTAGCCCGCATTTCTCACACCGTCCCTACTGCGGGTGCCGATACGCTCGCCGTGGCACGAGGGACGGCGGCGTGCTACGTTGAACGCATCGGCACCCGCAGCAGGGGCGGTGCCATTCAGGAGAGCAGGGCGGTGGGGCAGAGCAGGCGCTCGGCAAGCGCGCGCTGCTCGTCCTCGGACATGAACAGGCGGTACAGGCTGCGGTCGCTGCCGCGCGCGCGGATGCGCTGTTCGGCATCATGCAGGGGGAGGTGGAGCAGCACCGCGGGGGCGCCGACGCGGGGGCAGATGCACTCCGGGCCGGCTTCGCGGTAACCCAGCATGCGGCGGTAGAAGGCGCTGTGACGGGGGTGGACCTCAATGAAGAGATCGGTCATGCCGTGCACCAGGCGGGCGAGGATGAAAGTGAGGTGAAATAGGCGGGCGATGGCCTCGTTGGAGCTGCGCGCCGGGTCCATGGCCAGGCGGGTGACCTCGCAGACGCGTCCGCCGGCCCGTCGCACGGCGTCGATCTGGGGGCCATAGAGGCTTTCGGCAAGCAGGCCGGTGGCGCCGTCAAGGCCCAGGGTGAGGGTGCCGAAGACCTCGCCGCCGCTGTCGCAGGCCGCCAGCGTGGTCTGCCCGGTCTGTGCCGTGGCGTGCGCATGGCTGGCATACAGGCCGCGGTGGGCATACAGTCTTTCGACCAGTTCGCTGGTACGCGTGCGCAGCAGCTCGCAGTGGTCGGCAAAGCGGATGCTGTAGTCCTTGCCGAGGAGCCTGAAACTGCCTTGGGCGGTGGATGGCGGGGCGGCGTGTGCCGGCCGGAAGGCGCGGACGCGGTCGTGTGGTGAGGCAGTGTCGAGCTGCATGCCGGGCATTCAGTTTGCCGCCATCATGATGGTACGAATGCTTGAAACTTTAGCCTTGGGTTTCATCGGGTGCTGTAACGGGTTGTGTAATTGTTCCTGTGAAGGCTCGTAACAGTCCGATAGCATGTTCATAATATACGACTCGCAGGATGTCGTCCTGAGCGAAAAGGGGAATCTGACCATGGTGATGATTGCAAGTGGCTGGGGCGCGCGTCTGCGCAAGGTCTTTCTGGTTGCGCTGGGGGCTGCGCTGCTCGGCGGCTGCGCATCGAGCTATCCGCCGGCGCCCGTGCAGGCGGCCGATGCGGAGTACAACTACGTGATCGGACCGGGCGACACGGTGAATATCGTCGTCTGGCGCAATCCGGAGCTGTCGATGTCGGTGCCGGTGCGCCCCGACGGCAAGATCACCACGCCGCTGGTCGAGGACCTCCCCGCCATCGGCAAGGACGCCACCACGCTGGCGCGCGACATTGAACAAGCGCTTGCCAAGTACATCCGCGAGCCGGTGGTGACGGTGATCGTCACCAGCTTCGTCGGCCCCTACAGCGAACAGATCCGTGTCGTCGGCGAGGCGGCGCGCCCGCAGATCCTGCCTTATGTGCAGAAGATGACCCTGCTTGACGTAATGATCGCGGTAGGCGGCATGACCGAGTTTGCCGATGGCAACCGTGCCTCCATCCTGCGCGCCGGCGAGGGTGGCAGCACGCAGTACAGCGTGCGTATCCGTGACCTCATCAAGCGCGGCGACGTTTCCGCCAACGTCGAGATGCAGCCCGGCGATGTGCTGATCATTCCGCAAAGCTGGTTCTGAGCGTGAGCTGCGGGCATTTCTGGCAACGCCGCGCGCGGCACACGACGGATTGAACGATGGAAGATCTACTCCGGCAGGGTATCGGCCTGCTGCGTGGCATGTGGCGTTTCCGCTGGTGGGGGCTGGCGCTGACCTGGGTGGTCGGTGCCGCCGCCGCGGTGGTGATCTACCTGATGCCCGACCGCTACGAGTCCACCGCGCGGGTGTACGTCGATACGCAATCGGTACTGCGTCCGCTGATGTCGGGGCTGGCCGTGCAGCCCAACCTCGATCAGCAGATCGCCATCCTCAGTCGCACCCTGATCACCCGCCCGAACGTCGAAAAGCTGATCACCATGGCCGATCTCGACCTTGAGGTGAGTAATCCGGTGCAGCGCGAGAAGCTCATTGCCGACCTCACCAAGGGCCTTCAGGTACGGGCGGCCGGGCGCGACAACCTGTTCACCCTGGCCTTCCAGGATGGTGATGCCCAGCGCGCCCAGCGCGTGGTGCAGTCGCTGGTGTCGCTGTTCGTCGAATCCGGCCTCATCAGCAAGCGTCAGGACACCGATGCCGCACGGCGCTTCATCGAGGAGCAGATCCGCAACTACGAGGAGAAGCTCACCAGCGCCGAGAACCGTCTCAAGGAGTTCCGTCTGCGCAACATGGGGCTGCTCGGCGATGGTGGCCGCGACTACGTCACGCAGCTTGCCGGTGTCCGTACCCAGCTCGACCAGGCCCGTCTGGAGCTGCGCGAGGCGATCAACTCGCGCGATTCCCTGCAGCGCCAGCTGCACGGCGAGGAGCCGGTGCTGCTGCCGCAGACACCGAACACCTCGGCCGTTTCCATTCCGGAGATCGACGGGCGCATCGACGCCATGCGCAAGAACCTCGATGCGCTGTTGCAGCGCTATACCGAATCCCATCCCGACGTGATCGGCACGCGCCGTGTCATCGAGGACCTCGAAGCCCAGAAGCAGCAGGAGATCGAGCTGCGTCGTCAGGCCGGGCCCGGCCAGTTCGGTTCGCTCAACGCCAATCCGGTGTTCCAGCAGATGCGCCTGGCGCTGTCGGAGACCGAGGCCCGCATCGCTTCGCTGCAGGCCCGTGTCAGTGAGTTCGAGGGCCGCCAGGCCGATCTGCGCGCCTCCGCCGAGTTGCTGCCCAAGATCGAGGCCGAGCTGGCCCAGCTCAACCGTGACTACGACATCCACAAGCGCAACTACGAAGGCCTGGTGCAGCGCCGCGAGTCGGCCAACATCTCGGTGGAGATGGATGCCCAGTCGGGGATCGCCGAGTTCCGCGTGATCGATCCGCCCAGCCTGCCGTTGCGCCCTGCGGCCCCCAATCGCGTACTGCTGATGCTCGCCGCCGGGGTTGCCGCGCTCGGTGCCGGTGGTGCGCTGACCTTCCTGATCAGCCAGCTGCGCCCGACCTTTGCCGATGGCCGCAGCCTGCGCGAGATTACCGGGCTGCCGGTGCTCGGCAGTGTCTCGAAGGTGCCCGACCCGCAGCGCAATGTCGCCCGCCGCCGTGATCTGCTGGCTTTCGGCGGCGGGCTGGCGACCTACGGGTTGGCGGTGGCTGCGGTCAGCGTGGCCTTGCAGATGATGCAGGGGTGACGCCAATGATTGCCCTGCCCAACCACCGCAACAGCCACGGAGTATGCCGATGAGCCTGATCGAAAAAGCCGCCGAGCGGCTGGAAAAGCTCAAGCAGGCCGGCGCGGTGCCGTCTGCCGAGCCTGCCGTTGCCGCACCGGCTCCTGCACCCGTGGCCGCAGCCCCGGCGGCGCAGGCCACTGCGCCTCAGAGTGCCGCCCCGACCCCTTCCTCTGCGCCTGCCGCCGAGGCCGCGCCACGCCCGGTCGCGCGCAGCGTACGCATCGACCTGCTGCGTCTGGCCGAGTCCGGGATGGTCACCCCCGACCAGCCGCGCTCGCCGATCGCCGAGGAATACCGCGTCATCAAGCGGCCGCTGCTGCGCAATGCGCAGGGCAAGGGCGCCGCGGCGGTGGAAAACGGCAACCTGATCATGGTGTCGAGCGCCCTGCCGGGCGAAGGGAAGTCCTTTACCGCCATCAATCTGGCGATCAGCATTGCCATGGAGCTCGATCACACCGTGCTGCTGGTCGATGCCGACGTCTCCAAGCCCTCGGTGCTGCAGCGCCTCGGCCTGCAGCCCGAGCGCGGGCTGATGGACGTGCTCACCGGCCAGGCCGGGGTCGCCGACGTGCTGCTGCGCACCAACATCGAGAAGCTCTCCATCCTTCCTGCGGGCATGCCGCAGCAGCGCGCCACCGAGTTGCTGGCCTCGGAAGCGATGAACAACCTGCTCGAAGAAATGGCCCAGCGCTACGCCGAGCGTGTGATCATCTTCGATTCCCCGCCCTTGCTGGTTACCACCGAAGCGCGCGAGCTGGCCACCCACATGGGCCAGGTCGTGCTGGTGGTGGAAGCAGGGCGCACCACCCATGCCACCGTCCGTCAGGCGCTGGCCAACATCGAGAACTGCCCGATCAAGCTGCTGGTGCTCAACAAGGCCGGCGAGCGCGGTAGCGGCGGTTACTACGGATACGGGTACGGCTATGGCTATGGTCACAGTGGCAGCGACAACGAGCGTGCGAATGCAGCCTGAACGCCACCGCCCGGGTGGCCATCTGCGCCTGCTGGCAGCGGCGGTGATGGCATTCAGTGCGGCCGCGGCAGCGGCCCAGCAGGTGCGCATCGATCCCCATGTGCAGACTCGCCTGACCTGGACCGACAATGCCGCGGCGGCGTCGCGCGACATCGGCAGTGGCTGGATTGCCGAGGTTTCCCCGGGGGTGTCGATAGCCCGTGACGGCGGGCGGGTGAGCGGCCGCATGGACCTCAGCCTGCGCAATCTCGTCGACAGCGCCGACAGCGACCGCAACGCCTCCTACCTGGCCATGCGCGGCCGCGGCCAGATCGAGGCCGTCGAGGATCTCCTCTTCGTCGATGTCGATGCCTCCATCAGCCGTGACAACCCCTCGCTGTTCGGTGGACGCAGCCGCGACGACTATCTCAGTGCCTCGCGCAGCAACCAGGTACGCAGCCTCGGCATTGCCCCGCGCCTGCAACTGCGCTTCGGCGACACCGCCGGCGTGCTGAGCTATCAGGCGCGCTGGCTGGACAGCGAGCGCGCCACCAACGACCAGCGCCTTGGCCAGTGGTCGGCCAGTCTGGGCAATGCCACCGCCTTCGGGGTCTTCGGCTGGGGGGTGAACTACCAGCGCAGCGACACCGCCTATGGTGGCAGCGGCAGTCCCGACGTCACTCAGGAAGTGGCCCGAGCCACCCTTTTCATCAACGTCACCCCGCAGTTCCGCCTGCGTGCCATCGGCGGACGCGAGGAGAACGACTACGCCGTGCGCCGCGGTGAGCGTGGCACCATCGTCGGGGGCGGGTTCGACTGGAACCCCAGCCCGCGCACCCAGGTCGCCGGCTCCACCGAGAAGCGCATCTTCGGACGCGGGCACGACCTGCGCATCAACCATCGTCGCGCGCGCTCGGCCTGGGAGCTGGGCTGGTCGCGCGACATCTCGTCGTCGCTGCAGAACCTCGCGTCGATCTACGACGATCCGGTGTTCCGCCTCTTCTACGAGGCGCTGGCAGCCTCCGAGCCCGATCCCGTCGAGCGCGAACGCCTGACCCGCGAGCTGTTGCAGACCCTCGGCTACGGTTCCGGGGGGCTGCGCGACAGTGTGGTATCGACCAGTTATTTCGTCGATCGCCGCCTGCGTGCGGGCTTTTCCCTCATCGGTGCGCGCAACGTGCTCAGTTTCAGCTTTACGCGTTCCGACCGCGAGCGCCTTGGCACGGTGAGCTTCATCAACGCCCTCGACGACTTCTCGCAGTACGAGCGCGTGCGCGAGCGCAGTGCGGCGGTCACCTTCAACCATCGCCTCAGCCCGAACAGTTCGCTCAATGTCTCGGCAAGCCGTTCGCATGCCAGCGGGCGGGGCGGGGGCGATGCGGAAACCCGGCGCACGCTGTACAGCCTCGGCCTTACCACCAGCCTGGGGCCGCAGACCAGCGCCGGGCTGAGCTACCGCCGCCAGATCTCCCGCGGCAGCAGCGAGTTCACCGAGAACGCCCTCAGCGCCACGTTCGGGATGCGCTTCTGAGCCCCCGGCAAAGACCTGCAGGGGCGCCATCAACAGCGGACCATTGATGTACGAATCCTACTACCGACTCAGCGGCAAGCCTTTCCAGCTCAACCCCGATCCTGCCTTCTTCTACGGCAGTCGCGGCCATCGGCGGGCGATGGCCTATCTCGAATACGGCCTGCACCAGAGTGAGGGCTTCATCGTCATCACCGGCGAGATCGGTGCGGGCAAGACCACCCTGGTGCGCAGCCTGCTCGAACGCCTGGATGCCGCGCAGGTGGTGGCGGCCAATCTGGTCAGCACCCAAATCGATGCAGGCGACATGCTGCGCATGGTCGCGGCGGCCTTCGGGGTGCCGACGCGCAACCTGCAGAAGGCCGACCTCCTGCTCGCCCTGGAGACCTTCCTGGTGTCGGTCACCGCTGCCGGCAAGCGCGCGCTGCTGATCGTCGACGAGGCGCAGAACCTCACCGCCGATGCGGTGGAGGAGCTGCGCATGCTGTCCAACTTCCAGCTCGAGGACCATGCCCTGCTGCAGAGCTTCCTCGTCGGTCAGCCGGAGTTCCGCGACATCATGCAGGGCCCGGACATGCAGCAGCTGCGCCAGCGCGTCATCGCCTCCTACCACCTCGGCCCGATGGACGCCGGTGAGACCCAGGCCTACATCGAACACCGCCTTCACCACGTCGGTTGGGAGGACGATCCGCTTTTCTCCGCCGCTGCGATGCGCGCCGTGTATGCCGCCAGCGGAGGCATTCCGCGCCGCATCAACACCCTCTGCGACCGCCTCATGCTGGCCGCCTTCATCGCCGAGCGCCACAGCATCGACGAAGCCGACGTGCGCGAGGTGGTCGACGAGATGCATCAGGAGATGCAGGGCGGCAGCGCCGCCACCGGGCGCCCGGCGAATGGCGCCGCGCGCCCGGTGGGCGGGGTGGACGGACTGACGCTGGGCCACCTCGACATCGCTCCTGAACTCGCGCAGACCATCGAGGCGCTCGCCGCCGGTACCGACCTGCAGCGCATCGAGGCGCGCCTGACCCGTCTCGAACAGTCGGTTTCCGCCACCCTCTCCGCCCTCGACCAGCTCGTGCGCGCCGCGCGCCGCGAGCCCGCCAGCCAGGAAGGTCCGCATGAGCAGTGAATCCGGCCAGCCCGCGCCCATCCTCTGCGTTGTCGGCGCGCGCCCCAACTACATGAAGATGGCGCCCATCATCCGTGCCTTTGCCGCCCATCAGCCGCCCTTGCCGACGGTGCTGGTGCATACCGGGCAGCACTACGACACGGCGATGAACGACCGCCTCTTCGCCGATCTCGACCTGCCCGCACCGGATGTCAATCTCGGCGTCGGTTCGGCTTCCCATGCCGTGCAGACCGCCGAAGTGATGAAGCGCTTCGAGCCCCTCATCGACGCCCACGGCGCGCGCGCCGTGCTGGTGGTCGGCGACGTCAACTCGACCCTCGCCTGCGCGCTGGTGGCCAGCAAGCGCCAGGTGCCGGTGATCCACGTCGAATCCGGGCTGCGCAGCTACGACCGCGCGATGCCCGAGGAGATCAACCGCATCCTCACCGACCAGATCTCCGACCTGCTGTACACCACCGAGCGCAGCGCCCACGACAACCTCGCCCGCGAAGGCATTGCCGGGCAGCGCGCGGTATTCGTCGGCAATGTCATGATCGACAGTCTCTTCGCCAGCCTGCCGCGCGCGGTACCGCCGCAGACCCTGCTCGCAGCCGCCGGCGTCGATCCTGCGCGCATCGCCTCGGGCTATGGTGTGGTGACCCTGCACCGCCCCTCCAACGTAGACCATGCCGAAGTGCTGGGGCCGCTGATCGACGCGCTGCGCGAGATCTCCCTGCGCCTGCCGCTGGTGTTTGCGCTCCACCCGCGGACACGCGGCAATCTCGAACGCTTCGGCCTGCTCGACCGCCTCGATGCGCCGGGCATCATCATCCTGCCGCCACAGGGTTATCTGGAGATGCTCGGCCTGATGTCGCGTGCCGTGATGGTTCTCACAGACTCCGGCGGCATACAGGAAGAAACTACTGCTCTGGGCGTGCCCTGCCTGACCATCCGCAACAACACCGAGCGGCCGATCACCGTGGAGCAGGGTACCAACACCCTCATCGGCACCGATCCGCAGGCCCTCCTCGCCGGGGTTGACGACATCCTCGCCAACGGCGGCAAGCGCGGACGGGCGCCGGAATACTGGGACGGCAAGGCCGCCGAGCGCATTGCCGCCCATCTTGCCGACTGGCTGGCCACGCACGAGCGAGCGCCCCGAACATGAGCACTGCCGCCGCCATCACCAACGCCCTTACCATCGACGTCGAGGACTACTTCCAGGTCTCCGCGCTGGCCCCGCACTTTCCCCGCGAGCGCTGGGACAGCGTGCCCTGCAGGGTGGAAGCCAATGTCGAGCGCATTCTCGGCCTGCTCGCCGGGCGCGGCGTGAAGGCGACCTTCTTCACCCTCGGCTGGGTGGCCGAGCGCTACCCGCAACTGGTGCGCCGCATCGCTGCCGAAGGTCATGAAGTGGCCAGCCACGGCTACGGCCATGAACGGGCCAGCGCGTTGCCCCGCGAGGCTTTTCTGGCCGACATCCGGCTTGCCAAGGCAGTGCTCGAGGACATCACCGGCGAGGCCGTGAGCGGCTATCGCGCACCCAGCTTTTCCATCGGCCGCGCCAACCTGTGGGCCCACGATTGCCTGGCCGAGGCCGGCTACCGCTACAGCTCCAGCGTCTACCCGGTGCAGCACGATCACTACGGCATGCCGGAGGCGCCGCGTTTCCCGTGGCGGCTGGAGAACGGCCTGGTGGAGATCCCGGTCACCACCATGCGCTGGCTGGGGCGCAACTGGCCGGCCGGCGGCGGCGGCTATTTCCGCCTGCTGCCCTATGCGCTGTCGCGCTGGCAGATCGCCCGCGTCAATCACAACGACCGGCGTCCGGCGATCTTCTACTTCCACCCCTGGGAGATCGACCCCGGGCAGCCGCGGGTGCGCGAGGCGGGGGCGAAGACGCGCTTCCGTCACTACGTCAATCTGCAGCACACCGAAGGCCGTCTGCGGCGCCTGTTGCAGGACTTCTCGTGGGGGCGGGCCGACACGGTGTTCCGCGACGCCGCCTGATGTCTGCCGCGCATCCCGCTTCCGTACAGGTCTGCCGCCTGGACGCGGCCAGCCGGGCGCGCTGGGATGCCTTCGTGCATGCCTGCCCGCAGGCCACCTTCTTCCATCTCGCGGCCTGGCAAGGCATCGTCGAAGACGTCTTCCGCCACCGCTGTCATTTCCTCTACGCCGAGCGCAATGGCGAGATCCTTGCCGTGCTGCCGCTGGCCGAGGTCAGCAGCCGCCTCTTCGGTCATGCCCTGACCTCGCTGCCGTTCTGCGTCTACGGCGGCATCGCCGGCGACGACCCTGCCGCGGTCGCCGCGCTGGAAGCCGAGGCCGATGCGCTGGCGCGTACCCTCGGTGTGCAGCATCTCGAATACCGCAACCTCAGCGCGCGCCATCCCGAGTGGCCACGCCAGGAGGTCTACGTCACCTTCCGCAAGGCCATCCTCCCCGAGGTCGATGCCAACATGGCGGCCATCCCGCGCAAGCAGCGCGCAATGGTGCGCAAGGGGATCAAGAACGGTCTGGTGAGCGAGATCGATGCCGGCGTCGAACGTTTCTTCGCGCTGTATGCCGACAATGTCCGCCGCCATGGCACGCCGGCATTGCCGAAGCGCTTCTTTGCCCGTCTGCGCGAGGTGTTCGGCGAGGCCTGCGAGGTACTCATCGTTACCGACGGCGCCGGCAAGGCGCTGTCCGGCGTGCTGAGCTTCTATTTCCGTGACGAGGTGCTGCCCTACTATGCCGGCGACGACCTTGCCGCGCGCGACCTTGCCGCCAATGACTTCAAGTACTGGGAGCTGATGCGCCGCGCCTGCGAGCGCGGCTGCCGACTGTTCGACTACGGTCGCAGCAAGATCGGCACCGGACCATGGAGTTTCAAGAAGAACTGGGGGTTCGAGGCCCAGCCGCTGTCCTATGAATACGTGCTCTACAAGCGCGACAGCGTGCCGCAGAACAATCCCATGAATCCCAAGTACCGACTCTTCATCGCCCTCTGGAAGCGTCTGCCGCTGGGGGTGGCGAATGCGCTGGGGCCGCACATCGTGCGCAATCTGGGTTAGGCATGGACGCGCGCCCCGCAGTCCTCTTCCTTGCCCACCGCATTCCCTGGCCGCCCAACAAGGGCGACAAGGTGCGCTCCTTCAACATCCTGCGCCACCTTGCGCAGCGCTACCGGGTATACCTGGGCACCTTTGTCGACCATCCCGACGACCTCGCCCACGTCGACCGCCTCAGCGAGTGGTGCGCCGACGTGCACGTCGAGCGTCTGCACCCCTTGCCGGCGCGCCTCGCCAGCCTGCGCGGCCTGCTCAGCGGCGAGGCGCTGTCGTTGCCGTACTACCGCAACGCCACGCTGCAGCGCTGGGTGCGCGATACCCTGGCGAACCGCGCCATCGAGCGTGCGGTGGTGTTCTCCGGGCCAATGGCTCAGTACCTCGACGCCGCCGCGCTGCAGCGCGTGGTGGTGGATTTCTGCGATGTCGATTCCGCCAAGTGGACGCAGTACGCCGCCAGCCGCAGTGGGCCGCTGGCCTGGCTGTACCGTCGCGAGGGGCGACGCCTGCTGGCCTTCGAGGCGGCCGCGGCGCAGCGTGCCGACGCGGCCCTGTTCGTCACCGCGGCCGAGGCGCAACTCTTCCGCACCGCCGCGCCGCAGGCTGCCGCCAGGGTGGGGGTGATGCAGAACGGTGTCGATGCGGCGTACTTCAGCCCTGCGCACGACTTCACGCGGCCGTGGCCGGAGGGCGGACCGGTGCTGGCGTTCACCGGGGCGATGGACTACTGGCCGAACATCGATGCGGTGTGCTGGTTCGCCGCCGAGGTGCTCCCCGCCTTGCGTGCGCGCCACCCGGGCATCCGCCTCGCCATCGTCGGCATGAATCCCGCCCCCGCCGTGCGCGCGCTCGCCGCTGAGGACGTGCTGGTGACCGGCAGCGTGCCCGACGTGCGCCCCTATCTGGCCCATGCAGAAGTGGTGGTGGCGCCGCTGCGGGTGGCCCGCGGCATCCAGAACAAGGTCCTCGAAGCGATGGCGATGGCGCGCGCGGTGGTGGTGTCGGCCGATTCGGCCACCGGGCTTGCCGGGCAGGCCGGCGAGGCCTACGTCAGCGCACTCAGCGCCGTCGACTTTACCGCGGCGGTCAGTGCTCTGCTGCACGCACCGGAGCGTGCGCGTGCCATCGGCAGCGCGGCGCGGCGTACGGTGGAGCGCTGCTACAGCTGGGATGCCCATCTCGGCCGTCTCGACGAACTGCTTGAAGGTGCATCATGCTGAGCGCAGCCACCGTGTCGACCCCGCCCCTCGGCGGCCGCGGCCTGGCGTACGCCGCCGTGCTCGTTGGCGTGCTGCTCTGGCTGGTGGGCTGGTACTGGCCGACGGCGGCCGGCATGGCGTCGATCTGGTGGCATTCCGAAACCTATGCCCACGGCCTCGTGGTGCTGCCCCTGTGCGCCTGGCTGGTGTGGCGCAGCCGCGTGCGCCTGGTCGGGCTGGCGCCGCAGCCGGTGCCCTGGCTGGCGCTGCCCTTGGCGCTGGGCGGCGGTGCGTGGCTGCTCGGCCACATGGTGGCGGTGAATGCGCTCATGCATGCCGCACTGGTGACCATGGTGGTGGTGGCCAGCGTCGCCCTGCTGGGCTGGCGGCTCGCCCGCGTGCTGGCCTTTCCGCTGCTGTTCCTGTTCTTCGCGGTGCCGGTGGGTGACTTCCTGCTGCCCACGCTGATGCACTACACCGCAGAGTTCACCGTCGCCGCCCTGCGCATGTCCGGGGTGCCGGTGTATCAGGAGGGCCTGCATTTCGTCATCCCCAACGGGCGCTGGTCGGTGGTGGAAGCATGCAGCGGCGTGCGCTACCTGATCGCCTCGCTGATGGTCGGCACCCTCTACGCCTACCTCAACTACCGCAGCCTGCATCGCCGCCTGCTGTTCGTGCTCGTTGCCGCGATCGTCCCCATCTTCGCCAACTGGCTGCGCGCCTACCTGATCGTGATGCTCGGTTACCTGTCCGACAACCGCATCGCCGCCGGGGTCGATCACCTCATCTATGGCTGGGTGTTCTTCGGCGTAGTGATCCTGCTGATGTTCTTCATCGGCGCACGCTGGCGCGAGGATCTCGACGAGCCTGCCGCCCTTCCCGGAGGGGCGCCCGCAGAACCCCTCGACCTGCGCCGCCTGTGGGCCACGGCGGCTCTGCTGGGGGCAGTGAGTGCGGCCTTTCCGCTCCTCGCCGGTCGCCTCGATGCCGACGTGGCACCGTTTGCGGTCGATGTCCCGGCGCTGCCGGCAGTTGCCGGCTGGGAGAGCGACGCCACTGCGCTGAGCGACTTCCACCCGCATTACCGTGGCCAGCGCGGCGAACTGCGCCAGGGCTGGCGCCGCGGCGACGACAGCCTCACCCTGCAGGTCAGTTTCTACGCCCGTCAGCGCCCCGGCCATGAGCTGGCGATGTGGGGCAACCAGCTCGTCGGCTACGACGACAAGGCCTGGATGCAGCTCACCAGCAATGCCGACCGCCTGCCGCTGGGGGCCGACGGCAGCGCGCGGCCGGTGCGCCGCACGGTGGTGGCGAGCGCCGACGACCGCCGCCGCATCCACGTCTGGGAGTGGTACTGGGTGGATGGCGAGGTGGTCACCAGCATGACCCGCGTCAAGCTGCTGAAAGCCGTCCAGCGTCTGCGCGGGCGCGACAGCAATGCCGCCTACGTCGCCATCGTCATCGAAGAAGCGGGCGACGGGCAGGCGGCGCGCTTGCGTGCGGAGGATTTCGCCGCGGCTGTTGGTGGTGCATTGCAGGACAGACTGCAGACCCTGGCGGAGCGGTCCGATGAGTGATCAGCGCGCACTGATCGTCCATGTCGTCTATGGCTTCCGTGTCGGCGGGCTGGAGAACGGCGTGGTCAATCTGATCAATCGCCTGCCGCATGCGCACTATCGTCACGTCGTCGTGGCGCTGACCGACTGCTGCCCGACCTTCTGCGAGCGCGTCAGCCGCGCCGATGTCGAATTCATCTCCCTGCACAAGCCGCCAGGGCATGGTTACCGCCAGTTCGGCGCCCTGTATCGCCTGTTCCGCCGGTTGCGCCCACAGGTGGTGCATACGCGCAACCTCGCTGCGCTGGAGTCGCAACTGCCGGCGACGCTGGCGCGGGTGCCGGTGCGCGTGCATGGCGAACACGGCTGGGATGTCAGCGACCCCGGCGGGCGCAAGCGCCGCTATCGTCTCGCCCGCCGCCTGTATCGCCCCTTCGTATCGCGTTACGTCGCGCTTTCCGGCGATCTGGCGCGCTATCTCGAAGAGGGCGTGGGCGTGCCCGGCGGACGGGTGGAGCGCATCTGCAACGGCGTCGACACCGCGCGTTTCCACCCTGCCGCGCACGGCCGCGAACTGCTCGCCGGTTCGCCCTTCAACGACTCGCGTCTGTTCGTCATCGGCACCGTTGGCCGTCTGCAGACGGTCAAGGACCAGCTCCTGCTGGCGCGCGCCTTCGTCCGCCTGCGCCGCGAGCAGCCGGCGCTCAGCGCCCGCGCGCGCCTGTTGATCGTCGGCGAAGGGCCTTTGCGCAGCGGCATCGAGACCATTCTCGCCGAGGCTGGCCTGGGCGCGGAGGCCTGGCTCGCCGGCGAACGCGCCGACACCCCGGAGGTGATGCGCGCGCTCGACCTCTTCGTGCTGCCGTCGCAGGCGGAAGGCATCTCGAATACCATACTGGAGGCCATGGCCAGCGGGCTGCCGGTGCTCGCCACCGCTGTCGGCGGCAACGCCGAGCTGGTCGACGCCGGCGTCACCGGTACCCTGGTGCCGGCAGGCGACGAGTCGGCGATGAGCGCCGCCCTGGCTGCAGCCCTCGGCGATCTGCCGCGCCTGCAGGAACAGGGGCGCGCCGGGCGTGCGCGCGCCGAGGCGCAATTCAGTCTGGATGGCATGGTGGGGCGTTACCACCGCATGTATCAACACCTGCTCGCCGCGGCAGGGCATCGACAGCGAGGCTAGCAACATGTGCGGCATTGCCGGACTCTTCGACACCCGGGGGCGCCGGGACTTCCCGCGCGAACTCGTCGAGCGCATGAACGCGGTGCAGTTTCACCGCGGTCCCGACGAGGGTGGTACCCACTTCGAGCCCGGGGTCGCGCTGGCCCATCGCCGGCTCTCCATCATCGACCTGTCCACCGGCCAGCAACCGCTGTTCAACGAGGATGGCAGTGTCGCCGTGGTGTTCAACGGCGAAATCTACAACTACCAGGAGCTGGTCCCCGAGCTTGAGGCCCTTGGCCACGTCTTCCATACCCGCAGCGATACCGAGGTCATCGTCCATGCCTGGGAGGCCTGGGGGGAGGACTGCGTACGGCGCTTCCGCGGCATGTTTGCCTTCGCCCTGCACGACCGTGCGCGCCAGACCCTGTTCATGGCGCGCGACCGCCTCGGCGTCAAGCCGCTGTTCTATGCCGAGCTCGACGACGGTACGGTGACCTTCGGTTCCGAGCTGAAGGTGCTCATGCAGCACCCGCGGCTCGACCGCAGCATCGATCCGCTGGCGGTGGAGGAGTACTTCGCCCTCGGCTACGTCGCCGAGCCGCGCTGCATCTTCCGTGGCGCCCGCAAGCTGGGGCCGGGTGAGTCCCTGTGCATCCGCCGTGGCGAGGCTGCGGCGCCGCCGCGGCAGTACTGGGACGTGCGCTTCACCCTGGATAACCCGCTGAGTGCCGACGAGGCCATGGGCGAGCTCACCGCGCGCCTGCGTGAATCGGTGCGTCTGCGCATGATTGCCGAGGTGCCGCTGGGCGCCTTCCTCTCCGGCGGGGTCGATTCCAGCGCCGTGGTGGCGACCATGGCCGGTCTCAGCGGCGAAGCGGTCAACACCTGCTCGATCGCCTTTGACGATCCACGCTTCAACGAGTCCGAATTCGCCGCCATGGTGGCGCAGCGCTACCACACCCGGCACTTCGTCGAGACCGTGAAGTCCGACGACTTCGATCTCATCGACACCCTCGCCGCGCTGTACGACGAACCCTATGCCGACAGCTCGGCGATTCCCACCTACCGGGTCTGCCAGCTCGCCCGCAAGCATGTCACCGTGGCATTGTCGGGCGACGGCGGTGACGAGAGCTTCGGCGGCTACCGCCGCTACCGCATGCATCTGATGGAGGAGCGCATGCGTGCCGCGCTGCCGATGGCCGTGCGCCGGCCGCTCTTCGGCATGCTCGGCCGTCTCTACCCCAAGGCCGACTGGGCGCCGCGCTTCCTGCGTGCCAAGACCACCTTTCAGGCCATGGCCCGCGACGCCACCGAGGCCTACTTCCACAGCGTTTCCATCCTGCGCGGCGAGATGCGTGGGCGCCTGTTCAGCGCGCAGTTCCGCAAGCAGCTCGGGGGCTACGATGCCGTCGAGGTGTTCCGCCGCCATGCCGCTGCGGGCGCCACTGATGATCCGCTGGCGCTGATCCAGTACCTCGACCTGAAGACCTACCTCGTCGGCGACATCAACACCAAGGTGGACCGTGCCAGCATGGCGCATTCGCTGGAGGTGCGCGAACCGTTGATGGACCACGAACTGGTCGAATGGCTCGCCACCCTGCCATCTTCATTGAAGATCCAGGGTCAGGAAGGCAAGTACCTGTTCAAGAAGGCGATGGAGCCGATGCTCCCCGACGACGTCCTCTACCGCCCCAAGATGGGCTTCTCGGTACCGCTCGCGCGCTGGTTCCGCGGCCCGCTGAAGGCACGTGTGCGCGAGGCCGTGCTGGGCGAGACCCTGGCGGCGACAGGCATGTTCAACCGCGACTACCTGCGCCATCTCGTCGATGCCCACCAGAGCGGGGTGCGCGACTACAGCGCTGCGCTGTGGACGGTGCTGATGTTCGAGGCTTTCCTGCGCAACGTACAGGGCAGCGGAGGTATCACTGGCGCCATTCGTCAAGCGGAGGTGGCGTAGTCATGCGCATCCTCCACATCCTCGACCATTCCATTCCCCTGCACAGCGGCTACACCTTCCGTACCGCAGCCATCCTGCGGGAGCAGGGAGCGCGGGGCTGGGAGACCTTTCACCTCACTTCCCCCAAGCAGGGCAGCACCGCCGCCAGTGTCGAGGATGTCGATGGCCTGCGCTTTCATCGCACGCCGGTACCGCCGCCCGGCCCCGCGGGGATCAACGAATGGCGGCAGATACGCGCCACCGAGCGCCGTCTCGAGGAACTCGCCCGGACGCTAGGCCCCGACGTGCTGCACGCCCACTCGCCGGTGCTCAACGCCATTCCCGCGATCCGCGTCGGCCGGCGCCTGGGTATCCCGGTGGTGTATGAGATCCGCGCCTTCTGGGAGGACGCCGCCGTCGATCACGGCACCACCCGCGAGGGCAGCCTGCGCTACCGCGCCACCCGGGCGCTGGAGACCTGGGCCCTGAAGCGGGTGGACCACGCCTTCACCATCTGCGAAGGGCTGCGCGCCGACATCGTTGCGCGCGGCATTCCCGCCGCCAGGGTGACGGTGATCCCCAACGCGGTGGACGTCGCCGGCTTCCAGCTCTCCGGCGAAGCCGACCCCTTGCTGCGCCGCCAGCTCGGCCTGGAAGGCTGCACCACGATCGGTTTCGTCGGCTCGTTCTACGCCTACGAAGGCCTCGATCTGCTGCTTGAAGCCTTTCCCGCGCTGCTGCGCCGGCGCCCCGGGCTGCGCCTGCTGCTGGTCGGCGGCGGTCCCCAGGAGGCCAGTCTGAAAGCCCAGGCCGAGCGCCTGGGGGTGGCCGGCGAGGTCATCTTCACCGGCCGCGTGCCGCATGCCGAGGTCAGCCGCTATTACGACCAGATCGACCTGCTCGCCTATCCGCGTCACTCGATGCGCCTCACCGAGCTCGTCACTCCCCTCAAGCCGCTCGAGGCGATGGCGCAGGGGCGCCTGTTCGTGGCTTCCGACGTTGGCGGTCACAAGGAACTGATCCGTGACGGCGAGACCGGCAGGCTGTTTGCGGCCGGCAGCGCCGTGGCGCTCGCGGCGGCGATCGATGGCATGCTCGACGACCGTGCGCAGTGGCCGGCAATGCGTACCGCGGGGCGCCGCTTCGTCGAGGAGGTGCGCAACTGGCGCAACAGCGTGGCCAGCTATGCGCCGGTGTACAACCGGCTTGCACGGCCAGTGGCGGCATGACTGACGCAGTCGTGAAGGCGCCTGCAGTCGCGTCCGGGGTGGACGCCCGGGCGCGCCCCTATCTTGGGTATCTGCACAACTTCCGGGGTTTTGCGATAACGCTGATCATCGCCACCCACTGCGTCAGCATTTTTGACTGGTCGGCTTCGCCACTGCTCGAGACAGTGCTGAAGCGCCTGGTGGCCAACGGCACGATACTCTTTCTGTTCATCGCCGGTTTCTTGTTTCAGCACTTGTCTGCAAAGTACGAGTTTCGTGACTACCTGTGGAAGAAAACCCGTTTCGTGGTATTCCCGTACTTGTTTACCTCGCTCCCCGCGATCGTGCTGTTTACTGCGGTGATGGTCCGACCAGAAGTGCCGCAGGGGCTCTACGATGCCCCGGTGTGGCAGCAGGTCGGGATCTTTCTGCTGACCGGCAGCCATCTGGCACCGTTCTGGTTCATCCCCACCGTGGTGCTCTTCTACTTGGCGTCTCCGCTGCTTCACTGGCTGGATCGCAAGCCCTGGTTCTATGCCCTGCTGCCGGCAGCTCTGCTGATTCCAGTGTTTGTGCCGCGAGGGAGCTTCGACCCGCTGCAGTCCTTCATTCATTTCTTTCCTGTGTGGATGCTGGGCATGGCCTGCAGTCACTACCGGGCCACGGCAACGAACTGGCTTGAGAAGGGATTCTGGCCGCTGGGCCTGGCCTTTATGGTGTTTCTGATGCTCGAAATGACATATGCCCAGGGTACGCACAGCTGGTACAGCACTGTTGGCAAGATCGTCCTCACCCTGTATCTGTTCGAGCTGTTCAGGCGATGGGGAAGCGGCTCCCGGCGATTTTTTGAGCTTGCCGGGACACTCAGTTTTGGCTTGTTTTTCGTACACTCCTACGTGATCTCAGTATCGAAGCTCGCTGTCGATCGCTTCGCCGGAGGCCCTCCCGCCGGGTCCCTTGTGGGCTATCTGCTGTCACTGGTCCTCGCTGTGCTGGTGAGTGTCGCTGTGGTCAGGATGGGCAAGTGGATGCTGGGCAGATACAGTCGTATGGCACTTGGAGTTTGAAGCATGGTGCGTCGCTCTGATTGCGGGTGTTTTGTGGCAGTGCCTTCGCTTGTGGTGATTTGCGCGCATGCTTGATGAAAAAGTGACAGCGGGCTCTCCTGCGGTAGTGGTTCTGAGCAGCCTGTTCCCCAGCAAGGTCCAGCCCGGCGCGGGACCTTTCGTGCGCGAGCGCATGTTCCGTGTCGGTCGCCGTCTGCCGTTGTGCGTGGTCGCTCCCGTGCCGTGGTTTCCGCTCCAGAGCCTGCTGCGGCGCTGGCGGCCGCACTTCCGCCCTGGGGCGCCAGTGCATGAGGTTCAGCAGGGCTTCGAGGTCTGGTATCCACGCTTTCTCTGCGTTCCGGGCGTGCTCAAGCGTGTCGACGGTCTGGCCATGGCGCTCGGCGCCTATCCGCGCATGCGCCGCCTCAGACGCGCCGGGCGTCTGGATCTGATCGACGCCCATTTCGGCTATCCGGACGGCTATGCGGCGGTGTTGCTGGGGCGCTGGCTGGGCGTGCCGGTGACCATCACCCTGCGGGGCACGGAGAGCCGCCACGCGGCCGACCCGGTGCTGCGTCCGCTGCTGCTGAAGGCGCTGCTCGGTGCCGAACGGGTCTTTGCGGTGGCCGATGCGCTCAAGCAGGTGGCGGTGTCGATCGGCGTGCCGGCGGAGCGCATCACCGTGGTCGGCAATGGCGTCGATACCGAGCGCTTTGCGCCGGTCGACCGCGCCCGGGCGCGTGAGGTGCTGGGGCTGGCGGAAAATGCGCCAGTGCTGGTTTCGGTAGGCGGGCTGGTCGAGCGCAAGGGCTTTCACCGCGTCATCGAACTGCTGCCACGACTGCGCGAACGCTGGCCGGGGCTGACCTACCTGATCGTCGGCGGTGCCAGCGCCGAAGGCAACAACCGGCCGCAACTGGAGCAGCAGGTGGCTGCACTGGGGCTGCAGGATACCGTCCGTTTTCTCGGCAGCATGCCGCCCGATGAACTCAGGCAACCACTTTCCGCCGCCGACGTGTTCGTCCTCGCGACGCGCAACGAGGGCTGGGCAAACGTCTTCCTGGAGGCCATGGCCTGCGGCCTGCCGGTGGTCACCACCGACGTCGGCGGCAACCGTGAAGTGGTCGACCGCGATGAACTTGGCATCGTTGTACCCTTCGGGGATGCTGCGGCGCTGGAGGCAGCGCTCGACGCGGCCCTGGCGAAGTCCTGGGATCGCGCACGGATTCGTCGCCATGCCGAGGACAACGCCTGGGATGGCCGTGTCGACCGTCTGTGCGCGGCCTTCGCCGAGCTGGCCGGGCGGCACGACGCTGCCGGGGCAGCAGCGGGCACATTGACTGGCAAGGTTTGATCGACGTGAGCGAGCTCTACACCCGTTTCGTTTCCGCAGCGCTGTTCCCACTGCAGGAGCGCCTCAAGCGCCACGATACCGTGCGCGTGCGCCGTGCCATGGAGGCCTCGCAATGGTGGCCGCGTGAGCGCATCGCGGCATTGCAGCTGCAGCGGCTGCAAACCTTGCTGCAGGATGCGGCGCTGCATGTGCCCTACTACCGCGAGCTCTTCGCCCGCGCCGCCTTCGACCCCGCTGCCGTGCGCAGCACGGCGGACCTGCAGGCCCTGCCTTTTCTCACCAAGGCCGACATCCGTGCCCACAGCGATGCCTTGCGCGCCGACGATGCAGTGGGGCTGGCACGTTTCAATACCGGCGGCTCCAGTGGCGAGCCGCTGATCTTCTTCATCGGCAGCGAGCGCGTCACCCATGACGTTGCCGCCAAGTGGCGGGCGACGCGGTGGTGGGACGTGGATATAGGCGACCGCGAGATCGTCGTCTGGGGCTCGCCGATCGAGCTCGGCACCCAGGACCGCGTTCGCCTGCTGCGCGACGCGCTGATGCGCACCGAACTGCTGCCGGCCTTCGAAATGTCCGACGCCAGGGTCGACGGCTTCATCGCCCGCATCCGCGCGCGCCGCCCGCGGATGCTCTTCGGCTATCCGTCGGCGATCAGCCATATCGCGCTGCGCGCCGAGGCGCGCGGCGTGCGCCTCGACGACCTCGGCGTCCGGGTGGTGTTCTGCACCTCGGAGCGTCTTTACGACCACCAGCGCGAGCTCATCTCCAGGCTCTTCGGCTGCCCGGTGGCGAATGGCTACGGCGGCCGCGACGCCGGCTTCATCGCCCATCAGTGCCCGCACGGCAGCATGCACATCACTGCCGAGGACATCGTCGTCGAGATTATCGACGGCGAGGGCAGGGTGCTGCCGCCCGGCGAGGCCGGCGAGATCGTCGTCACCCATCTCGCCACCCGAGATTACCCCTTCATCCGCTACCGCACCGGCGACATCGGCACGCTGTCGGAGGAGACCTGCACCTGCGGGCGCGGTCTGCCCGTCCTCAAGGACATCCAGGGGCGCAGTACCGATTTCGTCGTCGCTGCCGATGGCACGGTGCTGCACGGCCTGGCGCTGATCTACATCCTCCGTGACCTGCCCCAGGTACGTGCCTTCAAGATCGTCCAGGAAAGCCGCAGCCTCACCCGCGTGCTGGCGGTACCCGAAGCCGGCACCGCGACCGCGGCGCTGACGGCCCTGATTGTCGACGGCTTCCGCCGCCGCCTCGGTGCCACCGTGGAGGTCGAGGTGGATTGGGTCGATGCCATTCCCGCCGAGAAGTCGGGCAAGTTCCGCTACGTGGTCAGCCACGTCGCGGTGCGCTGAGGGCGAGCTCGCATGCGTGATCTGCTGATCGTCTCGATTGTCGCCGTGATGGCGGTAATGGCCCTGCGGCGACCCTGGATCGGCGTCATGCTGTGGACCTGGCTGAGCATCATGAATCCCCACCGTTATGCCTGGGGTTTCGCCTACTCGGCCCCGCTCGCGGCGACCGCCGCGTTGGCTACTCTGGCGGGGCTGATGATGACGCGGGAGCGCCAGCACCCTTTCAAGGGCGCTCCGGTGACCTGGTTCTTCCTGCTCTCGCTGTGGATCACCCTGTCCTGGCTGTTCGGCTATGACCCCAGCGGGGATTACGCGCAGTGGAACAAGGTGATGAAGATCTACTTCATGACCTTCGTCGCCCTGATGCTGCTAGACAACAGGCATCACATCATGGCCTTTGCCTGGGTCAGCGCGTTCTCGCTGGCCTTGCTGGGCGCCAAGGGCGGCCTGTTCACCATTGCCCACGGGGGCAACTACCGCGTTTGGGGGCCAATGGGGACCTTCATCGGCGACAACAATCACTTTGCCCTCGCGCTGATCATGACCGTGCCGCTGCTGCATTTCCTGCAGTTGCAACTCACGCGCCCGTGGATGCGCCACGGCATGAGCGTGATCATGCTGCTGTGCGTGGCCTCCGCGCTGGGCAGCCACTCGCGTGGAGCGCTGCTCGCGGTCAGCGCCATGGGTGCCGTGCTGTGGTGGCGCAGTCGGCGCAAGGGGGTCATGACCTTGGCCCTGCTGGTGGTGATCCTGATGCTGCTGCCGATGATGCCCGAAGAGTGGTGGGAGCGCATGGGGACCATCAAGAGCTACGAGGAAGACGCCTCGGCGATGGGACGCATCAACGGCTGGCTGGTCGCCATCGAGGTGGCCAAGCACCACTTCTTCGGTGGCGGCATGTCCTACCAGCACGATGTCTTCTTCCTGATGTGGGGGGTGCACAATACCGACGTCATTGCCGCGCACAGCATCTACTTCCAGATCCTCGGCAACCACGGTTTCGTCGGCCTCGCGCTGTACCTCGGCTTCTGGTTCGTGACCTACGCCTGGGCGGGCTGGCTGCGGCGTAACGCGCGTGACATCCCGCAGGCGCGCTGGGCTGCCGACCTCGGCGGCATGGTGCAGGTCTCTCTGGTGGGCTTTGCTGTCGGTGGCGCGTTCCTGTCCATGCCCTACTTCGATCTGCCATACAACCTGATGGTGATGGTCGTCCTTGCCCGGCGCTGGGTCGAGACGCGCGGCTGGGAGCGTGATCCCCCGGGCTCCCTGCTGGAATATGCAGGTCTTGGCCGTTTCCTGCGCCGCTCGCCGGCCCGTGCAGGAGCCTGAAGATGCTTGCCAGGACAGCCTTCAGTCTGTTGTCGCCGGGCGGACGCGGTGCCCGTCTGTCGATCCTGATCTTCCATCGCGTGCTCGCGCAGCGTGATCCGCTTTTCCCCGCCGAGCCCGATGCACGCCGCTTCGATGAGCTCATGGGCTGGGTCGCCCGGTGGTTCAATGTCCTCCCCCTCGACGAGGCCGTGGCCAGGCTGCGCAGTGGGGAGCTGCCGCCGCGCGCGGCGGTGATCACCTTTGACGACGGTTATGCCGACAACTGCACCGTGGCCATGCCCATTCTTCAGCGCCATGGGCTGTCGGCGACCTTCTTCATCGCCGCCGGGTTTCTCGACGGGGGGCGGATGTGGAACGACACGCTCATCGAGGCCGTGCGCAATGCCCGGGTCGAGTGGCTGGAGACCGGGCTGCAGGGTATTGGCGGATTGCGGCTCTGCGGCATCGGCGAGCAGCGTGCAGCGATCGACAGGCTGATCAAGGCGGTCAAGCACCTCCCGCCTGCAGCCAGGTCGGACGCCGTGGCGCGCATCGCCGAGGCCAGTGCGGCCGATCTCCCCGACGACCTCATGCTCAGCACTTCACAGTTGCGGGCGCTCAGGGCAGGGGGCATGCTCATCGGCGGCCATACGCTGACCCACCCCATCCTCGCGGCCAGTACCGACACCGAGGCCGAACGCGAGATCGGCGACGGCAAGGCGCGCCTCGAGGCGCTGCTCGGCGAGCCGGTCAGACTCTTCGCTTACCCCAATGGGAAGCCCGGGGCGGACTATGAGCGCCGTCACGTAGACATGGTGCGGGCCCTTGGTTTCGACGCCGCGGTGTCAACCTGCTGGGGTGTCAATGATGGCGCTACCGACATCTTCCAGTTGCGCCGCTTCACTCCCTGGGACCGTCAGCGCTGGCGTTTTGCCTTGCGCCTGCTGGACAACCTGCGGCGCACGCCGGGAGCGCTGTGCAGATGAGCAAGGCGCCGCCGGCTGTGCCGCCATGGCGCCCCAGCGTGTCGGTGATCGTGCCGGCCTACAACGCCGCGCGCTATGTTGCCGAAGCCCTGCAGAGCATCACGGAGCAGGGCCATGCGCCGCTCGAAGTGCTGCTTGTTGACGATGGCTCCACCGATGACACCGTTACCCTGGTGCGCCGGCAGTTCCCCGCAGTGCGCGTCATCAGCCAGCCCAATGCCGGCGTTGCCGAAGCACGCAATACGGGGCTGCGTCATGCCCGCGGTGACCTCATCTGTCTGCTCGATGCCGATGACGGCTGGTATCCGGGCAAGCTCCGTGCCCAGATCGAGCACCTGCGTACCCACCCTGAAACCGGTGCTGTCTACCACGCCTGGCGGGTGTGGGCTGCGGCGGCCGATGGCAGTTACCCGGCCCTGCCGGCGCCGCCGCAAGGGCAGGGTGGGGAGATCGTCGCCGAATTGTCGGGGTGGATCTATCCGCAGCTGCTGCTCGACTGCGTCGTTCACACCTCCAGCATCATGATCCGTCGTGAATTCGTCGAGCAGCTTGGCGGCTTTCGCGCCGACCTGGTGAATGGCGAGGATTACGATTACTGGCTGCGCCTGTCGCGGCTCACCCGCATCGACAAGCTTGCCGGGGTGTATTCCTTCTATCGCGCGGCGCCGGGCAGTCTGACCAGCTCCGTGAAGACGGTGAACTACGAATATGAGGTGGTGTGCGCGGCCCTTCACCGCTGGGGGCGGCAGGGGCCAGACGGCCGCAGCCTGCCGCCCATGGCAGTGCGGCGCCGCCTCGGCAAGCTGGCCTTCGATTTCGCCTATGCCCACCTGCGCGGCGGCTCCCCCACTCTGGCGCGCCGCGCTGCGTTACGTTGCGTGCGCCACGATCCGCGGCGTCTGAAAGCGCTGCTGTTCGTCCTCGCCTCCTTCCTGCCAGCTCTGCGCCGGTGGCGCTGAGCGCGGCGCGGTTCATCCCCTGATATCAGCCATGCCGGACACCTCCCCGCGTTACCGAGAGCCTTCAACCGCCATGTGGCGCGACCCCGCGACCTACCGCGAGGTGCTGCGGCGCGACTTCCTGGAGCCGCTCCGGCAACTCGCCCGCGAACACGGCGCGGTGCCCGCAGCGCAGCAGCATGACCTCCTCTGCCGCCTGCACTGGTACTTCACCGCCGACATGCGCGAACGCGCACCCACCGTAACCCTTACGGAAAGCGAGGCCGACGGTTTTCATGCACTGCTCGAGCAGATCATGGCTCATGTCGATGACGCTGCGCTGGCCTCCTTCGCTGCCGCCGGGGCCGCCGTCGAGGTCCGTCATGCGCTGTACTCCTACCGCCGCCTGCGGGCCTGGTCGCCTGCCGTGGCCGATGCCTGTGACCACCGCCAACGGCTGTTGCGGCTGAGCTACTACGTCCATGGCGAACCCCCGGTGGAGCAGTGGCTGGTGGACGGGCGCCCCTGCCAGCCGGTGTTCGAGAAATACCGCGGCTGCCGGTTCTTTCATCGCCTGCGTTTCCGTCAGCGCATCGTCTGGCTGCCGCTCGACGCTGGCAGCAGGCTGGAGCTTCGCCTCGATGGCGTTCTCCAGGCGCTTTGCATTGACGACTGCGGGTTTGCCCTGGTGCGGCAAGACGGCCAGCCTCGCGCCCTCAATCTGGCCGAGGCGCAGGCTTGTTTCCTGCCCGGCAAGGGCGGCCGCCGGCGCGCCGCAGAGCGCGGACTGCGCAGCCTCAAGGCACGGGTGCTGCGCACTCTGGCGCGACTGCCGTGGATACGGCAGCGTTATCGCGATGCCTGGGTGTTCATCGACCGCAACGAGAATGCAGACGATAACGCCGAGCACCTCTACCGCTGGGTGCGTGCTCAGCGCCCGCAGGTCAACGCCTGGTTCCTCCTGAACCGCGACTCGGCCGACTGGCAGCGCCTGCAGCGCGACGGCTTTCGCCTCGTGCCGCCGGGTCTGACCCGCAAGCTGCTGCTCCTCAACAGCCGCCACATCGTCTCTTCGCACACCGATCTTGTCTTTGGCGGTTTCGACCGTGCGCTGTACGCGCCGTCGATGGACTGGCATTTCACCTTCCTGCAGCACGGGGTAACCAAGGACGACATGTCGCGCTGGCTGGGGCCGCGCCAGTTCGACGGAGTTGTCACCAGCGGCCCTGCCGAGCAGGAAGCCTTCGCCGGGGCCGACAGCGGCTACCCCTACACCGCGCGCGAGGTGTGGATGACCGGCATGCCGCGTTACGATCGCCTGCTCCGTCTGCAGCGCGACCGCACGGTCCCGGCGCGCACCCTGCTGGTGATGCCGACCTGGCGGGGCGGGGCGTTCGAGGAGCGTACGCGGGGTATGGACGAGGCCGAACGCAAGCGCATCTTCGCCACTACCGAGTACGCCCGGGCGTGGTCGGCGCTGCTGCGCAGCACGGTCCTGCATGAGGCTCTGGCGCAGCATGGCTGGCGTCTCGCCTTCATGCCGCACTTGAACTCGCTGCCCTACGCGGACGTCTTCGATGTGCCACCCGGCGTTGAGGTGATCTCTGTCCTGCGTACCCGTATTCAGGATCAACTGGTCGCTGCCGGCGCCTTTCTCACCGATTACACCTCTGTCGCTTTCGACATGGCCTTGCTGCGCAAGGCGGTGTTCTACTACCAGTTCGATCGCGAGTACTTCTTTCGCGGCGGGCACAACTGGCGGCCGGGTTATTTCGATTACGTGCGCGACGGCTTCGGGCCGGTGGCGGAGAGCGAGGACGAGTGTGTCAGCCAGGTCGCCGCCTTTCTCGCCAGCGGCGCACGGGTGGCGCCGGTCTACCGTCAGCGCATGGAGCGCGCCATGCCTCTGGATGACGAGAGGGCCTGCCAGCGAACCTATGAGGCCATCGCCGCGCTCGACCGCCCGCGCAGCAGGGCGGTGGACGCTACGCCCCCTGCATCCTGAATGGAGGCGCTGCGGTGTGCGAAAGCGCGCCCGAAGAGTGCGAGGTAGCGCTCCACATGCTCGTCGAGCAGGCGCTCGGGGCTCAGCATGCCGGATGAGGACGCCAGCTTGTGCAACTGGCTGAGGGTCTGCTCCAGTTCGCGTGCGCCCGTCGGGCGCGCCCGCGGTGGGCTCCAGGCGCTGGCATAGAGGCCGATGCGGTGCAGCGAGCGTTTGCATGCCTGCTTCACGCGGGACAGCGGATCCTCGGCGGGCGCGGCGTGCAATGCAGTGAGGTGTTCGGGGCGGTAGCTCATCTGCAGCGAGGCAAGCCAGTCCTGCCACTTGAACTCCAGCAAGCGCCCGTAAAGCGAGACGGGAAGCCAGGGAATGCGCAGAGCGTCGGCGACGATGGCGCCGTGCATGGCTTCGCACAGCAGCAGTTCGCATTCGCCCATGGCCTGCAACACGCGGTCGACATCCCAGTGGCAACTGATGAAGCGTATCCCGGCCAATTCGCAGACAGCCTGCCAGTCGTAGCGCGCAAGGCTGTCGCCGGTGACCACCAGCCCGCAGCGGCTGCGCCGTGCCGGCAAGTGCAGCCCGAGCAGGCGGATCAGCACCGCCGCATCGGTGATCGCGCGCCCGGCCTCCAGCCCGAGGGCGGCGGCGCTGAGCGGCCCACGCACGGCATGTACGACCCAGCTGGCGTCGGGCACAGGTGTGCGCCCGTAACCGACGCCGCTGCCGACGATGTGCTTGAGGGGTGTCGCAGGCAGGCGGTGGTTGATCAGCGTGCCGATGCCAACGAACAGTTCGCGCTCGTCGTCGTCGTGCACGCCGGGCAGGATGCGCGGCCACAACCAGGCGTTGAGGTCGTCGCCGAAATTGCCGCGCGGGTCCTTGTAGTAATGCAGCCGCATGGTGGCGCTCTAGCGGCTGTCGATAGCGGCGGTTGGTGGCGCAAGCGCCGTCAGCACAGGGAACACGCAAGGCTCTCCCGCTCCCGGAAGGGGAAGCGCGCCGCCATTTTCGCGCGCGTGCGTTGCAGCCGCGTTACAGCCTCAGGTGCGGCGCAGCACCTTGCGGGCAAGATTGCGCAGGTTGTTGCGCAGGCTGCTGCCCAGCGAGTGGGAGGGCAGCCTCACCGGGCTGGCGGCGATGCGCGCGTAATGCTCGAGGTAGGCGGCCTTGAGGCTGTCGAGGCTGTAGCTTGCGGCGACGATCTCCGGGCCGCGTCGGCGCAGGAGAGCCATCTGCGCCGCGTCGCGGTGGAGCAGCGCATCGCGCAACACGCCGGGGCGGCGCAGGTCGAGAAAGACGCCTTCGCGCACGATGGAGCGTTGGTTGGGATGTTCGGTGCAGAACACAGGCAGGCCCA
The DNA here is from genome assembly GCF_003034845.1 of Pseudothauera lacus. GTDB lineage: Bacteria > Pseudomonadota > Gammaproteobacteria > Burkholderiales > Rhodocyclaceae > Pseudothauera > Pseudothauera lacus. Next base: position 208,181 of record NZ_PZKC01000005.1, read on the forward strand.
TCGCCATCGCTTCGATATAAACGATGCCAAAGGTTTCGAACAGTGATCCGAGCGCAAAGACATCCGCAGCGGCGTAGGCCTGCGGGAGTTCGTCGTGGGCCATGCGCGTGAAGACGATGCGCTCGCCCATCAGTGAGCGCCCGAGGGCGACGATCTCCGCGGTGTCGGCGCATTCCTGGCCGACCACCACCAGGTAGGCGCCGGGGACCTCGGCCACTTCACGGATGACATAGTCCATGCGTTTGTGGAAGTAGCACACCGTACCGACGCTGATCACGACGAAGGCGTCCGGCGGGATGCCGTGACGGCTGCGGAAGTCGCTCTCGACCCCGGGATGGAAACGCGTGCAGTCGACGCCGTGGGGGATCACGAAGGCCTTCTCGCGTGCGCTGCTGCGCAGGTTGTAGGCAGTGTGTTCCTGCACGAAGTCGCACGCCGGCAGACGGGCGGCAGGAATCGCGCCGCCATTGGAGAAGAGCAGACGCGGCGGGCGGGCAAAGAGGTGGCGGAAGCCGTACAGGCGCGTGCATACCTCCTGCTCCAGGCAGTGGATGATGTCATAGTCGCCTTCGAGCAGGGGGAGCAGGGCGGCGTGAGCGAAGGTCTCGGTTTCCACCCGGATGCGCTCCTGTTCCTGCATCGCCACCTGCCAGCGTGGTGACACTGGCAGGTGGATGTCCTGCAGACAGCCAGCGTTGCGCGGCACGTTGGCGACCACCCGTTCCTGCGGTGCCGCTTCGCCACCGCCCTTGAACAGGGTGATGTCGATGCTGCCGGAGAGAAGGTCGAACAGATCGCGGGCAAAGACCTCGTGACCACGATTGACGTTGCCGAGACCGGAACACAGCAGGGCCACCTTCATCTTCTTTTCATCCTTTCTTCAGGAGCTTGCCGGCAAGCTCGGTAAAGTCCTTCAGGTAGCGGCGCGACAGCGCGTGCAGGGTCAGGGTGTACAGCAGCGCCCCGCACATCACCAGCAGGCCCAGTCGCGCGGCAAGGTGCAGCGCACTGCCGGCGAGCACTTCGCGCAGCAGCACGATGCCGCCCCACATCACCAGTGCGGCAACGACCGGGCGTGCCAGCACATGCGCCACATCGCGGCTGCCAAGGCCGATCAGGCCAAAGGCGATGCGGAAGGTAAGGACCGAGAACAGGGCGTTGGCGGCGATCACCGTGGCGACCACATTCAGGCCGTGCGGCAGTGCGAGGGCCGCGGAAACAACCAGCAATGCGGTGCCGAGGACGTTGTAACGGAAGGACAGCGACACCCGGTTCTGCGAATTGAACAGCGGTGAGGCAATGGCGGTGGAACCCCGCAGCGCGGCGCTGATGCCGAGCATGGTGAGGATGGGGGTCATCGCCAGCCATTGCCCGCCATACAGCACCGGGACGATCTCCGGTGCCACCGCCGAGAGCCCGAAGCCTACCGGGCAGATCAGCGCGGCGAGCAGGCGGGCGCTGCGCAGCACCGATTGCTGCAGTCGCGCGGTATCGCTCTGGATCGCCGAGAAGGCGGGAAAGAGCACGCGCTGCAGAGGCATGGCAATGCGCCCGCGGACCTCGTCGGTCAATGAGCGGGCGTTCTGGTAGTAGCCCAGGGCGCTGGCGCCGAACTGACGACCGATCAGCAGCAGATCCACGTTCATGCTGATGTAGTAGAGCACGGTGTTGCCCATGTAGCTGCTGCTGGTCTTCCAACTCGACAGCAGGTAACGGGCGTTGAAGCGCAGACGTGGGCGGTAGGGAACGGCAATGGCCAGCAGCAGCACTGTCACCAGCGAACCGGTGAGCGCGCCGGCGACCAGGCTCCAGACGCCGAAGCCGGCCCAGGCCAGCGCAATCGCGGCCGCAGCGCGGATGGCGATGGCGGAGATCTGGATGAAGAACTCGGTGCGAAAGCGCATCAGCCGCGCGAGCAGGGCTTCCGGCACGGTGGTCATGCTGCCGAACACGAAGCTCAGGCAGAGTACGCGCAGCAACTCGCCGGTGCGGGTGTCGCCGAACAGCCAGCCGGTCGCGAAGGAGAGCGCGAACACTACAGCGGCGATGACGCAGCCGATCGCCAGCGCAGCCCAGAACACGGTGTCCAGTTGCAGGCGGGTGGCGACCTTGCGCTGGATGAGGATGTTGGCGAGCCCGAAACTGCCGAGCAGGCCGGCGAACTCGGTCACCACCGTTGCCATGGCAATGTAGCCGAAATCTGCCGGGGTCAGCAGGCGGGCCAGAATCGCCATCGAGCCGATGGTCAACAGCGTACGCAGGGCAATGCCGAGAAAGGTGAAGCCTGCTCCGCGCACGACGCGCTTGCCAAGGCTGCTGCTGTCGAGGACCAGCGCGCTGCGTACCATGGCATGGCGGGGGTCATGGCGCCCCTTGGCCTTTCCCATGCCGGGGCTCAATGCTTCACCGGCGCAGGCGGGCGGGGCACGCAGGCGGTCAAGCGGGTGCTACGCGCAGCGCTGCCCGGGCGATTACATCCGCGGGTGGCCATCTCAGACCAGGATCTCGGTGACCGCCGGATGACCAAGGAAGGCCTGCGGGCTGGCGCTGGCGCCGTAGGCGCCGGACTGGAAGACCACCACCAGATCGCCTGGCATGGCATCGGCGAGCGCCATGCGGTCGGCCAGCAGGTCGAGCGGAGTGCACAAGGGGCCGACCACCGAGCACGGCTCGCCGGGCTCCGCACCCATGCGGTTGCCTATCGCCGCGGGATAGTTCTTGCGGATCACCTGGCCGAAGTTGCCGCTGGCCGAGAGGTGGTGGTGCAGGCCGCCATCGGTGACCAGATAGGTATGTCCGCGTGAAACCTTGCGGTCAATGACCCGCGCCACATAGACGCCCGCCTCGCCGACCAGATAGCGTCCCAGCTCGATGACCAGCTCGGCCGCGGGCAGGGCGTGGGCAGCGCGTGCCAGGATGTCGGCGAGGTTGTCGCCGATCGGGGCGAGGTCGAGGCGCTGCTCGCCGGGGAAGTAGGGGATGCCGAAGCCGCCGCCGAGGTTGAGGAAGCGCACCGCTGCGGGGGCGTGTTCGGCCAGTCGCAGGGCGAGCTGATAGCTTTTCTGTTGAGCCTCGACGATGGCCTCCGCCTTGAGGTTCTGCGAGCCGGCGAAGAGATGAAAGCCCTCGAAGCACAGGCCCGCCGCAGCGACTGCGCGCAGCAGCGCCGGAACCTCTTCGGCGTCTACGCCGAATTGCTTGGGGCCGCCGCCCATCTTCATCCCCGAAGACTTCAGCTCGAAGTCGGGATTCACCCGCACGGCTACCCGCGCAGGCAGACCGAGCGCCTGCGAGGCCGCGGCCAGCGGGCCGATCTCGCGGGCCGACTCCAGATTCACCAGAATGCCGGCGGCGACCGCCTGCCACAACTCGCCGTCCTGCTTGCCGGGGCCGGCAAAGCTGATCTCCCTGGGGTCTGCGCCGACGTCGAGGGCGATCTTGAGTTCTCCTGCGGAGGCGACGTCGATGCCGTCGACCAGCTTGGTCATGTGACAGACCAGCGCCGGCATCGGGTTGGCCTTCATGGCGTAGTGCAGCTTCAGCGCGGGTGGCAGGGCGCGGCGCAGGGTGGCGGCGCGCTGCGTCAGCAGTTCGCGGTCGTAGGCGTAGAACGGCGTGCGTCCCACGCGCGTCGCCAGGCGCGTCAGCGGCAGCCCGCCGACCTGCAGTTCGCCATCGGTGACGGGGAACTGGTCCATGGGGGCGTGCGAGGGGGGCTGAGGGCGGTTGGGCTCGGTCATCTTCAGTGGGGATCCGTGCTGATGTCTTGTCGGGAGGCCGGATGCGAACCGGCCAGCGCTGGTGGTGCAGTGAGGCGCAGGCTTGGACAGGAGCGTTTGTCGGCGCTCAGGCTGACGTAAGGCCAGCGCCCCAGGAAGCTCAGTTGGTGCTGTCCGGCAAGGAGGAAGGTCGCGCTGCCCAGCCGCTGCATGCCAAGCCGGCGATGCGCCGCATGCGAAGCGGGGTTGAAGGCCGATATGCGCGATAGGGTCCAGTTAACCCCTTCGCTTGCGAGGTGTGCGTTGACGGCTTGCCAGAGGCGCGCAAAGGTACGCCCCAGCCTGAAGGAGGGTTCGATGTAGACGTCGAAATCCCAGACGCTCCGCTGAGGATCGGCAAGCTCGCAGCGCAGGCGGACTTCATCTTCATCATATGCTCCTCTGGCCAGCCACAGATAGCCGGCAAAAACGCCTTTCTGCTCGGCGACGAAACACTCGTGGCCCTTCGCAAAGCGTTCCCGAATCACGTCGGCGGGGCGAGGAAACGCTGCACACACCGGGTCGACTGCGCTGACCTGCCGTATGACACATTGCCCGGACGTGCGCAAGACTGGCAGGAGCGCTGCGTTGATGGCCTGGGCAACCAGGTGATAGCGTACGAGCTGCACGCGCCCACCGCTGAGGTGCGCAAGGCCCCTGGCGAGGGCGTAAAACACCGCATCCTTGAAGCCAAGATCACGAATGCTGCGCTGCAGGCGGATGAGGGGCATCGAGCGGCGGGTTTGTTGGTGACTCGGTAAATGAGCGTGGAGGAATGCCATGCAAGGACATTGTGCCTGGGGCATATAATAGCCGCCTGCACCCGACTGCGTTGCAACCTGCATCACGTTTGGTTGCAAGTCCGTGGAAACAACAGGAGATCGTGTTGGACATCAAGAAGGAAGTGCTCGCCATCATCGACGAGGTTCTCAGCCTGAATGGGCGGGCGGCTGCTTTCGGCCTCGATACCCCCTTGCTTGGCGCCTTGCCGGAGCTCGATTCGATGGCGGTGGTCGGGCTCATCAACATGCTTGAGGAGCGTTTCGGCTTCATGGTCGAGGACGATGAAATCGACGGGGCGACGTTTGCCGATGTCGGCACCCTGGTGAGCTTCGTGGAAGGCAAGCTGGCCTGACATGACGGGCGTGCGGCGTCGGGCGTTCTTCCTCGATGCACAGGGTGGCGGGCGTTTTTGCACGCTGCTGGAGCCCGCGACGGCGGCATGTGGCAATCTGCTGCTGGTGCCGCCGTTTGCCGAAGAACTCAACAAGTCGCGACGCATGCTGGCGCTTGCCGCTGCGGCCTTTGCCCGCAGTGGCTGGCGGGTGCTGCACATCGACCTGTTGGGGACCGGCGACAGTGCCGGCGAATTCCGCGATGCAAGCTGGACCACGTGGCTCGACGACCTCTCCTGCGGGCGCGATTTCCTGCAGCACGGCGCTGACCTGCCGCTGGTGCTGTGGAGCCTGCGTGCCGGCAGCCTGCTGTGCGCGCAGTGGCAGGCGCGTGAGGGTACCGCGCTGCCCTGGCTGGCGTGGCAGGCAGTGGCACAAGGGCGTCAGCATGTGCAACAGTTCCTGCGCCTGAAAGGGGTCAGCGAAATGCTCAACGATGCCGATGCGAAGGCGGTGATGAGCAACTTGCGGGCGGAGATCGCCGCTGGCGCCGTGGTCGAGGTGGCTGGTTACGAACTGGCGCCGCAACTGCTCGGCGGGCTCGATTGCGCGGTGCTGGAGCAGCCACCTGCGGCCACCCTGCTGCTGGAGGTGGGCAGCGGCGATGGCGGGCTGTCTCCGGGTTTGCAGCGCCTGCTGGAACGCTGGCGCGACGGTGGTGCCGCAGTCGATGCCGGGAGCGTTCCCGGAAGCGCCTTCTGGCAGACGCAGGAGATCGAGACGGTTCCGGCACTGATCGATGCCAGCCTGCCCTGGCTCGCGGCGAGAGGAGCCTGAGTAATGGAAGAGGCGCTGGTGTTCGCATGCGAGGGCGAGGAGTTGGTCGGCGTGCTGGCGCGCCCGGCGGGCGAGGCCGGCGAGATCGGGGTGGTGATCGTTGTCGGTGGCCCCCAGTACCGGATTGGCAGCCACCGACAGTTTGTCCTTCTCGCCCGTCATCTCGCCGCCCACGGCTACCCCTGCCTGCGCTTCGACTACCGCGGCATGGGTGATGCCAGCGGGAGCACCCGCAGTTTCGAGGAAGTCGGCGACGATATCCGCGCGGCGGTCGATGCCCTGTGTGTGGCGTTGCCGCAACTGCGCACGGTGGTGCTCTGGGGGCTCTGTGACGGCGCCAGCGCCGCTGCCCTCTACGCTCCGCAGGATGAGCGTGTCGGCGGACTGGTGCTGGCCAATCCGTGGGTGCGCACGGCAACCGGTGAGGCCCGTACCTATCTGCGCCACTACTACCTTCAGCGCCTGCTGTCGCGGGACTTCTGGCGCAAGCTGCTGGGGGGCGGGCTGGCCGTGGGGCGTTCGCTGCGCGGCTTTGGCGGTGCCTTGCGGCAGGCGCGTGCGGGTGCGCCTGCCGAGGATGCCGGTGCGGCCCTGCCGGCACGCATGGCCGCCGCGCTGGGGCGTGCCGGACGGCCGTTCCTGGTCGTGCTCAGCGGCCGCGACTACGTTGCCCGCGAGTTCGAGCAGGCGGCCGCGGCGAGTGAATGGATGGCGCTGCAGACGCTGGGACACAGGGTTGCGGCGGCAGAAGCGGACCACACCTTTTCCTCCCGCAGGGACGTTGATACGGTGAATCGGCTCACCGAGGAGTGGTTGAACGGATTGCCCCGCGTGCGGGGCCTGGGGGAGATGCCATGAGGCTGAAGAAACTGCTGCTGGCCGTGTTGCTGCTGTGGTCGGGCACGCAGGTGGTGCATGCTCAGGGTGTGGTGCTGGGGGAGGCGGTGTGCGGCAGTTTGACGAATCACTTTGGTCCTTACGACTACCGCACGGTCTCACCGCAGAACTTGAATATGGTTGAGCGCGCTCACTTCACTCCGCCGGTTGAGCGCCTGGAGCGCGGCAACACTACCATGGGGCCGGGTGGTGACCTCAGCTATACCCTCAACGTCTTTCCCAACCACCACCGCGCCCTGATGTCGATGATGCGTTTTGCACTCAGGGAAGGGCGTGCGATGCCCAAGGGGTCGTCGCGCACCATCGAGTGCTGGTTCGACCGCGCGCAGCGCTATGCCCCCAACGACCCGATGCCCAAGGTGATCGAGGGCCTGTATCTGGCGGCCCGCGGACAGAACGCCCAGGCTGAGGCGAAGCTCGACGAGGCGCTTGCGCTGGAGCCCGCGGATCCCAACGTGCATTACAACCTTGGCCTCGCCTGGATGGATCTGCGGCGCTACGACCGCGCTCTGGAAAGTGCCCACAAGGCCTATGCTGCGGGGCATCCGCTGCCCGGCCTGCGCCTGCGTCTGGAGCGCGCCGGGCACTGGCGCGAACTGCCCGCGGCGGGCGCGCCGGTGCAGTGATGGGCCGGCTTGCCGGCATTGCCGCGCGCATCCTGCGGATGCGCAGCCACCTGCTCTACGAGTGTGCCTGTGCCGGTGCCGCGATGCCGGCGCTACAGGAAGGCGAGCATTTCCACGTGCTCAGCGCCGGGAGTCTGCCCGGGCAGGAGGCGCTGGCCAAGATGCTGCTTGCCGCCGCTGCCGACAATGCGGCCTACCTTGAGGATGTCAGGCGTGGGCGGGTGATTGCCTTGCTGATCAGCCGCGATGGCGAACTGGCGCATTACAGCTATCTCTTCCTGCGCAACAAGACGGCATGCCTGCTTGGCCTCGGGAGTGGGACGGCGCTGGTCGGCAATGCGTGGACCGCACCGCGTTTCCGTGGCCAGGGCCTGCAGGCGCGCGCGGTGCAGGCCCGCGCCGCGCTGGCCGGTGAGCACGGATTCGAGCGCATTGCCGCGGAAACGTCGCCGGACAATCTGGCTTCGCAGCGTGGCATGAGCAAGGGTGGGATGCGTCTGCTCGGGCGCATGGACCTGATCGTCGTGCTCAGTGTGCTGGTGTTACGTTTGAGAAAACCTGCGGGATTCAGGCTGGTAGCATTCTGTTTGAGATAGCTTGCCGGTCAGCAACCGTTGGGAGAGCGGCGTTGCATTCAGGGCAGATGCCCGATGTTCTGTCTCTTGATGCTGTGTGAGGTATAACCGTTGGCAAGCTTGGGTGTGGGCTCATGGATTCGAGAATTCCGAAGCGGCCGGTGCTTGACTGGGGTGGGCGTGTCAAACGTGGGAGGGCGCATCTTCCTTCCGTCGCGACCCTCCCTAACAGAGTCAATACGACAAGCGGCCGTGCTGCCATATATCATGCGCTCAGAATGGCCGGGCTGAGCGCTGGCGATGAAGTTCTGGTGCCGACATACCACTGCCCGACAATGGTAGCGCCGTTGGTCATGCTGGGTTTGCAGCCATTGTTCTATGCGGTTGGCGAACATGGTCTACCCGAACTTGGAGGCCTTGAATGTGATCGCGTCCGAGCAGCTAGGTGCATGATCGTGCCCCATTACTTTGGCCTGCCGAGATCCTTGGCGGATGTCCGGGAGTGGTGTAGTGAACATGGCGTAGTGCTTATAGAAGATTGTGCTCATGCGTTTTACGGGATGGCCGGTGATCGTCAGGTGGGGGCATGGGGGGACTACGCAATTGCGAGCATGACGAAGTTCTTTCCTGTGACTGAAGGAGGTTTGCTGGCCTCAATCACCCGACCGCTGGAGATTTCCCCCTTGCCGAATCAGGGTATCAGGGCCGAGCTGAAAGGGGTGTTTGACATGCTCCACATGGCAACTCGTTGCGGCCGCATGCGGGGAATGGGCGTCGTGCTCGAGGGGCTGCGGGGAGGCTGGTGGCGGAGGGAGGCGGGTGCTGTTCAGCGTGAGCCCAAGTTCTCCGCCCCTGAACCTCAGGGTGTGGCGATTTCATGCGATATGGGGAGGGTTGAATCTGCTCCATTGCTCTCGACAAGAGTGCTCTTCAATCTTTCTTCGGGTGATGATGCGTGCAATACAAGGCGCCAGCACTTTGAGAGATACCTGAATGAGCTGTCGAACCTGGAAGGTGGAAGATTTCTTTACCCCTCTCCAATTTCAGGGGGGGCGCCTTACGCTTTCCCGCTCTGGGTTGATGATGTGGAAAGGGTGTACCGGCGCTTGAGGATGCGTGGGGTACCGGTCAATCGCTGGGACAGGCTGTGGCCGGATACTCCAGTGCTGGAAGGCGACGTTGGACTGCGGTGGAGCAGGCACGTTCTGCAGGTTCTTTGTCATCAGAGTCTGCGTGATTCGGAGGTTTCTTTTGTGATCAAAGAGATACGTGAAGCCATTGCATGTCAATGCGAAGAAGGTTGACGGTGTGAGTTCAACGGCGATGCGATGGGAGATGCATCCCGCCAGTGCTCTGGTGGAGGACCGGGGGGCCATGGCGAGTTGGGATCGGTTGAACGGTCAAGCAACTCGGCAGGTCTTCATGGATACCAATGCAATTTCTCTTGCCCTGAAGCATTTTGGCTGCGGGCGTGAGCGTCTGCTGATCGGCAAGTGTCATGAAGAGATCTTCTGCATGGCGGTACTGGTCAAATCCGGGCTGATGCGCTGGGCGACCTTTCAACCGTCCCAGTTGCCCCTTGGGGCCTTCCTCCTGTGCCCGGAGTCCTCGTTCGAGCATGTCATCGCCTCTTTGATGCGGTATCTGTCTCCAGGTGTCATTACTCTTTCGTTCACGCAGATCGATCCGTTTTTTGTTGCTCGCCCACCCGATCGAGAAACGGTGAGGGTGAGTGACCATGTGGAGACGGGTTGGATCGAGATCCCCGACGATTTTGAGGATTATTGGCGTTCGCGGAGCAAGAATCTGAAGAAGAGTTTGCGAAGTCAGGAGAACAAGCTGGCTGCTGCCAATGTGGTGTCAAGAATGTGCAGTGTCCAGGCCCCGGAGGATATGCCATCTGCCGTGGCGCGCTTCGGAGACCTGGAGAGTGCTGGCTGGAAGGGAAAGGCGGGTACGGCAGTTCATGCTGGCAACGCTCAAGGACGGTTTTATACGGACCTCATGGTTGCCGAGGCGCTGAACGGCAATGCGGTTGTGCATGAGTACTGGTTTGATGACCGTTTGGCGGCTTCGAATATTTGCCTCGTTCGGGATAAGTCTCTGGTTGTATTGAAGACTGCTTACAACGAGAGTCTTGATCATTTTTCTCCTGCATTCCTGCTCAGGCGCGATCAGATCAGGCTTGCCTGTGATTCCGGTGAATTTAATCGCATTGAGTTCTATGGCCGCAAGCGAGATTGGCATACGCGGTGGACCGAGAAATTCCGCACTCTGTACCACGTTACGGCATATAGAAATGCCGCTCTTCGTCGAGCTGCCGGGTTGGTCAGAATGCTCGGCTGATCTGTCAGGGCGTATGGTTCAGGCATTCACCTCACGTCGTCCCGGGCGAGGTGCTTTTTTTACCTCCGCTCCTTGCTGTCAGTGACCGTGCCAGCGCATCAGGCGCTGCGGCGCAACCAGCGCTTGATGCGCTGCTTGAGGCCGAGACGGTCGAGCGTGGCCACCACGCGGCGAGACAACTTCTCCAGGCTGCCGTGGGTGGCGAGCAGCAGGCGGTTGTGCAGGGTCGGGCGCAGCAGCAGCAACTGCAGGCAGGGGATCTGGTGGGTGCCGAACAGGCGCTTGTGCTCGGAGTCGCCCTCGGTGAAATCGAAGGCGCTGAAGCGCTGTTCGGCGAACAGGCGCTCCATGGCCAGCCATTGCAGCACCGTGCCTGGCGACAGGTGGGCGTGATCGGGAGCGTAGCCGAGGTAGGCGTACTCCAGGGTGCCGGCCGCCACCGGGCAGTAGAGATAGGACACCGGCCGTGCGCCGGCGAACAGCAGGAAGGCGCGCACCTCGCCGCGTGCCGCGGCGGCCAGTGCGCGGGCGGTGAAGCCGTCATCGCCGGGCAGACCGCAGTCGAGCAGGCGGGCCTGGTAGGTGGCGGCGGAGAGCGGGCGGGCGAGGTCGAGGAAGGTCGCGATCTCCTCTGCGCTGGCGTAGCCGCGCAGGTCGATGCCGTCGCTGGCTTCGGCAAACTTGCGGATCTTGCGCTGGATGCCCGAGCGGGTCTTGCTGGAGAACTTGCCCTTGTAGGCCTCGAAATCCATGCCCATGTCGATGTAGCTGCGCTGGTAGGACTTCAGGCAGTAATGCAGCCAGTGCCCGGTGCCGTCCAGGGTGCCGGCGCTGGCTGCGGGGATGTTGGCGAGCAGGTAACCGTCGGCTCCGGCGTCGAGTGCGGGCAGTACCGGTGCGGCGGCACTGGCACGGATTTCGTCGAGGTTGTAGACCCGTCGCAGCAGCGGCAGGGCGACGCTGCCCAGGGCATGTTCACCGAGGCGCATGACGAGGCGGAAGGAGAAGCGGTGCCAGGGGCTGGGAGCGGTCATGGGAGATGGCGTAGGGCCTGTTCGAAGAGGCGGGTGGTGGTGGCGTGCATGGAGACCGCAGGCAGCGGCCGGGGGCGCGCGGCAAGCTGCAGTGTGTTGTCGGCGAAATGGCCGGTGGGCAGGATGCTGCGCTGGTGGGCGAGGTGTGCGCAGAGCTGCTCGAAGCGGCGCACCACGGTGGTGTCGGGAGCGCTGCTGGCGGGTTTCATGAGCTCGAAGCTGTGTGACAGCAGGACGAAGCAGGGCCAGCCGTGGAGCGCGGTCTGGTCGAGGGCCTGGACCAGTTCGGCGGTGCTGCAGGCGCCGATCTGTGCGTGACGGGGGCGGCCAAAGCCGTCGCGGAAGCTGCTCAGCGGAATGCAGCCGAGGCCGTCGGCTGCGAAGGGGCCGCAGTAGCCTGCGGCGGCGGGGACGAAATCACCTGGGGTGGACTCGGGCATCGCCGGGTTGATGCTGCAGTCGTAACGCAGGCCGTTTGCGCGCACGGCGGCGAAGGTGTCGGGATTGCAGGCAAAACTGCCGGCGCGGAAGGCCATCGGGGGTTTGCAGCCCGCTTCGCGGAGCAGGCGCAGGCCGTGGGCGATGAGGGTCTGCTGTTCGGCGAGGGAGTAGGCTGTCAGGTGCTGGCGCTTGCCGGCCATGCCTGGCAGCAGGGGCGGACGGGCTTCGTCGGCCCATTCGGGATGCAGATGCAGCTGGACTTCCTGCCCGGCGTCCTCGATGAAGCGCACGATGGTGGCCAGATATTCGACCCCGAAGCGTGCGGCAAACAGCGGCTCGACGAAGAAGATGCCCTTCAGCCCGTGCCTGGCGAGGGTGTCGAGGGTGCGGGGCAGGGCGTAGCCGTCGCGGCGCGAGTGGCCGAAGACATAGCGTTCGAAGCTGTCGGGGAAGTCCGTCTCGATGCTCTCCCAGCCGTTGCACCACACTTCAACATCGAAGGTGAGCAGTACCTCCATGCGCTGTCGTCTCCTCGTCCGTGTCGCCGCGCGGCTGACCCCGGGGGCGCCCGATGCCGTAGTAATCCCAGCCGTCGCGTTGCATGCGGACCGGCGAGTATAGGTTGCGTCCGTCGACGATGACCGCGGTCGACATCATGTGTTTCATTTCCTCGAAGTCAGGGGCGCGGAACTGCTGCCATTCGGTGCAGATGGCGAGTGCATCGGCGCCTTGCAGGGCGGCATACTTGCTGTCGTAGAGCTGCAGGTCGGGGCGCTCGCCGTAGAGGCGCCGGGCCTCCGCGCTGGCCACCGGGTCGAAGGCCTGGACGCGCGCGCCGGCTGCCCACAGGGCCTCCATGAGGGTGCGGCTGGGGGCTTCGCGCATGTCGTCGGTGTTGGGCTTGAAGGACAGGCCCCACACCGCCACGGTCTTGCCGCGCAGGTTGGCGCTGCCGCCGAAGTGGCTGGCGAGCTTGTCGAAGAGGACCGTCTTCTGGCGCGTGTTGACCGCTTCGACGGCCTTCAGCAGGGGGGCGTGGTAGCCGATCTGGTCGGCGGTGCGGCCCAGAGCCTGGACATCCTTGGGGAAGCAACTGCCGCCGTAGCCGCAGCCGGGGTAGATGAAGTGGTAGCCGATGCGGGGGTCTGCACCGATGCCCTTGCGGACCTCCTCGATGTCGGCGCCGAGGATCTCGGCCATGTTGGCCATCTCGTTCATGAAGCTGATCTTGGTCGCCAGCATGGCGTTGGCGGCGTACTTGGTGAGCTCAGCGCTCTTCACGTCCATGAACAGGGTGCGTTCGTGGTTGCGGTTGAAGGGCTCGTAGAGTTCGCGCATGCGCTCCTGGGCGGCCGCCGAGCGGGTGCCGATGATGATGCGGTCGGGCTTGAGGAAGTCGCCCACCGCGGCACCCTCCTTGAGGAATTCGGGGTTGGAGACGACGTCGAAGGGGATCGGGGCGCCGCGTTCGGCGAGCACGGCGTCTACCCGTGCGGCAACCTTGTCGGCGGTGCCCACGGGAACGGTGGACTTGTTGATGATGACGCGGTAGGCCGGCATGTGGCGGGCGATGCTCTCGGCCACGGCGAGGACGTACTGGAGGTCGGCGGAGCCGTCTTCGTCGGGGGGGGTGCCGACGGCGATGAATTGCACTTCGGCGTGGCGGACGGCCTCGGCAACGTCGGTGGTGAAGCGCAGGCGCTGCTCGGCGACGTTGCGCTTGACGATGGCTTCCAGGCCCGGCTCCCAGATCGGGATGATGCCGGCCTTGAGGGCGTCGATCTTGCGCTGGTCGACGTCGATGCAGACGACGTTGTGGCCGACCTCTGCGAGGCAGGCGCCGGTGACGAGGCCGACGTAGCCGGTACCGAAGATGGTGAGTTTCATGGTGTGGGCAGGTACGTGAAGGACGGAGAGAGCGTGGCAGGCACCATGGTGCTCAGCATGCCACGACGGTGTTACCGGATTGATGCTCGCGCAGCCAGAACTCCAGCATCGTCAGGATCCATACCATCTCGCCGTAGTAGCCGGGGTGGGCGGGGAGGTGGATGGCAAGGAGGTCGTCGATGAAGGCCGGGCGGACGATGCCGCGTCCGCGCAGGCTGCCCAGGGCATCGGCGGCAAGCTTGCCGAGGCCGTCGTGCTGGCAGGCCCAGACGCCGAACGGCAGACCGAAGCCGTGCTTCTTCTTGGTGATGATGGCGTCGGGCAGGAAGCCGCGCAGGGCCTCCTTGAAGAACCAGCGCAGGGTCAGACCCTTCAGCTTCCACTGCGGCGGCAGGCTGGTCGAGAAGTCCACCAGTTCGTCGGAGAGGAGCGGGAAACCGACGTCGATCCCGGCGAGCTGGGTGCTGCCGATGACCTTCGGCAGGTCGTTGTCGGCGAGGGTGTATTTCCAGTCGTAGGCCAGCATGCGGTTGATCAGGGTTTCGGCCTCGGCCGCCTGCCACACTGCGCGCTGGTCGCGCAGCGGGGCGTCGCGATCGACGGTGGCGAGGAAAGCGGCCTCGAAGACGGTGTCCATGCCCAGGCGCAGCAGCATGTTGTACATCTGCAGGCGGTCGGGCATCGGCACGCGGGCCTGTTCAATGTAGCTGGCGCCCTTCTTCAGCAGCGGGGCGCGGCCGACCCCCGGCAGGGCGAAGAGGGGTTCCAGCACGCCGCGGCGCAGTGCCGCGGGGATGCCGTCATAGACCCCGAAGACGCGCTGCTTGGCATAGCGTGTGTTGCCGCCGAAGAGTTCGTCGCCGCCATCGCCGGCGAGCAGCTTGTCGATGCCGTCTTCGCGCGCACGGCTGGCACAGATCCATGCCGGCACCGCGGAGGAGTTGCCGAAGGGCTGGTCGTAATGAGTGGCGACGCGCGGGATGCCGTCGAGCAGATCGTCCGGGGTGACGTAGTACTCGCGGTGATCGACACCGAAATGGCGCGCGGCAATGCGGGCGTATTCCATCTCGTCATAGCCGCTGGCGTCGAAGCCGATGGAGTGGCAGCGCGCCGGTGCGTCGAGCGCCCGGCCGAGCATGCCGGCAACGGTCGAACTGTCGGTGCCGCCGGAGAGGAAGGCACCAACCTGATGGCCGTCGGCTTCACGCCGCACGCCGTCGTCGATGATCTGCAGGAAGCGCTCGCGCGCAGTGGCGAAGTCCGCCGCGCCGGGTTCCGCGAAGCGCGGCGTCCACCACGGCCGGCAACTGGCCTGGCCGTCCTGCCAGTGCAGCAGGTGGCCGCCGGGGAGGCGGGCGATGCCGTCGAAGATGGTCAGCGGGGCGGGGATGGCGTGGAAGAAGAGGTACTCGAAGATCGCCTGCGTGCTGATCGTGCGCTGTGTGGCGGGCACGCGGTCGGCGCGGTCGGCGAAGGCCAGGCCGTGGGCGTCGGCGCGGTAGCACACCGGCCAGGTGGCGAAGCGGTCGCTGGCGAGCAGCGCACGGCTGCCGTCGGTGGCCACCATGACGACACAGAAGCGCCCGTGCATGCCGTTCAGCGCGGCTTCGCCGTGGCTCGCCCAGGCCTGCGCCCAGGCCGCTGCGGCGCCTTCGCGGATGGCGGTGTCGTGCACCGCGGGGTCGTCGAAACGGGGAGTGCCGGCGACCAGGCTGAGCAGGCCGTCGCGTTCATAGACGGTATGGGCACTGCGGTGGGCGAGCATGCCGCGGGCGAAGGCGAGGCGGGCGAGCTCCGCTGCCGGCGCAGGGAGGGCAGCGGTGGTGCCGCTGTGGATGTAGCCACTGAATTGTTCGAGCACGGGGGTCTCCGTCAGCGCGCCGGGGGCGCGTCGTCTGCGAGGCTGTTGGCCAGGGCCTTGCGGTCGATCTTGCCGTTGGGGTTGCGCGGCAGCGGCCCGGCGCGCTCCACGAAACGCGCGGGCACCATGTAGGCCGGCATGCGCGCGCGGCACTCGGCGTGCAGGGCGTCAAGGTCGAGGCTTGCGCCGGGCGGGGCGCTGACCACCGCGACGATGGCCTGGCCCAGGGCGTCGCTGTCCACACCGAAGGCGGCGCATTCGCCGACCAGGCGGGTGGCGTAGAGGATTTCCTCGACTTCGTTGGGGCTGACGCGGTAGCCCGAGGTCTTGATCATTTCGTCGCGGCGGCCGATGAAGTAGAGGAAGCCTTCCTCGTCGCGGCGCACGGTGTCACCCGAGAACACCGCCAGTTCGGGAATCACCAGGCCGTCCAGGCGTCCGCCGACGCCACTGGGCAGGGGCTTGTAGCGCTCGGCGGTCTTCTCTGCATCGTTCCAGTAGCCCATGCCGACCAGGGCGCCGCGCTGCACCAGTTCGCCGGGTTCGTTGGCGGCGCATTCACTGCCGTCCTCGCGCAGGACGAGGATCTCGGCGTTGGGGATGGCCTTGCCGATCGAGTCCGGGCGGCGGTCGACCTCCTCAGGGGGCAGGAAGGTGGCGCGGAAGGCCTCGGTGAGCCCGTACATCAGGTAGGGGCGGGCGGCAGGCAGGGCGGCGCGCAGGCGCTTCAGGGTTTCCAGCGGCATGCGCCCGCCGGTGTTGGCGAAGTAGCGCAGATGCTCGCCGACGCCGGTCGGCCACTCCAGCTGGGCAAGCTGTATCCACAGCGGCGGCACGGCGGTGAGCCCGGTGATGCGTTCGCGCTCCACGGCCTTGAGGACGTCGCGCGGCAGCAGGTAGTTGAGCAGCACCGTGCGTGCGCCGACGTGGAAGGCGGTGGTCAGTTGCGAGAAGCCGGCATCGAAGGACAGTGGCAGGGCGGCCAGCAGACTGTCCTCGGGGCGGTTGTCGAGATACTGGGCAACGCTCTTGGCGCCGGCCACCATGTTGCGGTGGGAAAGCACGACACCCTTGGGGCGCCCGGTGCTGCCGGAGGTGTACAGGATGGTGGCGACGTCGGTATCGATGATGCGGTGGCCGGTGGCCGCGGGGGCGGCCTGCAGGGCCTCCCAGCCGTGCACCGAGGCGCCGCCCAGGGTGGGCAGGGCGTCGCCGCTGCCGACCAGCACGACATGGCGCAGATCGTGGCAGCCGGCCAGCGTTTCGGCGAGGGCGGCGAAGCGCTCGTTGCTGGTGACGAGGACGCGGACGTTGCAGTCACGCAGGATGTGGCCGACCTGCTCGGCCTTGAGGATGGGATTGACGGGGACGAAGACGCCACCGGCCAGACCGCTTCCGAAGCTCGCCACGACGGTCTCGATGCGTTTGTCGAGATAGATCGCCACGCGTTCGCCGCGCGCCAGGCCGAGGGCGCCGAGGCCGTTGGCGAAGCGCTGCAGGGCCGCTGCCAGGGAGCCGTAATCGAGCGTATCGCGGCCGAGGCTGAGGGCGGGCGCGGCGGGGCTGCGATGGGCCGAAGCGATGACGAGATCGGGCAGCAGTGCGGTGTTGAGCATGGCGGCGGCAATGAGGGTCGGGGAGGTCGAGTTTAAACCAGCTTGTTCACGATGCCTGAGACATATGACCGCGCGTCGCGTGTTGGCCGCCCTCGCGACGGGGTTGCAGGCGGGCGATGACGACGCCGAGGAGGATCGCCAGCAAGGGGTCGGTGATCTCCGCCGTACGCCCGGCGACGAGCACCTGCAGGCCTTCGATCACGCCCAGCCAGGTGGCGCATGCCAGGGTCGCTGCGCCCAGCGGCGTACCGTTGTGGACCATCAGGCAGATGAGGGCGCCGTAGAGATAGCATTTTTCCACCAGGACGAGGGTGTTGGTGCTCATGCTGCCTTCGAGGAAGCCGGAGAAGGGCAGCCAGGAGAAGCTGTTTGGCGGGCTGGCGAGGGCGAACGGGCGCAGGCCCTCGATGAGTACGGTGACGAAGAGTGCGGCGACGATCAGTCCGCTGGCCTGGGGGCGGCGCAGCAGCGGCAGGGCGGCGATGGCCAGGGCGACGGCGGCAATGTTGTTGAGCGAGATGCTGCCGCCGACGATGAAGGCCTGGCCGGCAGTGACCAGTGCGGCGCTGCCGGCGAGCGCGAGTGCAGGCAGCGGGCGTCCGGCCGCCACCGCGCCGAGGCGGAAGAAGGCCAGCCAGGCGACCGCGGTGTGCAGGCTGCGCAGCGGCGAGAAGCGTTCTATCGCCATCAGCGGCTTGAGGGCGTCACGGACGTTTTGCAGGTCGACGGTTGGCACCAGCGGGAACCAGCGGTAGCAGATCCACAGCAACGCCAGCAGCATGGGGGCGAGCAGCAGGCGCCGGGGCCCGGCGTTGCGCAGCAGCGGCGCAAGGGCGAGGCCGAGGCCATAGCCGAGCAGCAGGCCGAAGGTATTGACGATGGCGTCGCCGAGTGCCGGCACGCGGCTGGGCAGCCAGATCTGCACGACCTGCAGGGCCACCGCGAGGCTCACCCCCAGGACTGCCAGCGTGGCGGTGCGCAGGGTGCTGCCGCCGCGGTGCAGGGCGAGCACCAGCCCGTAGGGCAGGAACAGCAATACGTTGCCGACGAGGTCGCCGCGATGAGCGGGGAGGGCGGGGTCGCTGGCGAGTTGAAGAAGCTCGGTCATGCTGCCTTCGTGGGCGGCAAAGCTGAAGGGGTACAAGGAGCCGTAGCTGATCAGTACGGCAATGAGGATCAGCAGGGTGGGCATGGCGGCGTTCTCCTTCCCTGTCGGTTCTTCAGGGTGTGACTTGCACCGCACCGGGCGGCAGCGGCGCGTCCGCAGGGAGGGTGCGGCGGCCTGCTGGCGGCACGAAGGCCGCGGTGGGGCGGGAGGGGTCGCCGGCCGCAGGGGCCGGGCGCATCTGCCGGGGCAGGTGGCGGGGGTCGAGTTGCAAGGTGCCGAGGTCGAAGGCTGTGGCGGGAACCTGGGCGTTGCCCGCGCTGCGGGTGCCCGGCGGGACGGCGTAGAGTGCGCTGCCGACGGCGAGATTGTTGAGCAGGGTGGTCGAGCTGTCCGCGGGCAGGCGCTCTTCCCACACGCGCAGCAGCCATGCGCCCAGCGGGCGACCACCGAGCAGGGTGTTGTGGGCGAGCAGGAGGTGGCTGTGCGGCCAGGGCTGGCCTTCGGCGCCGAAGGCGATGAGGGCCGGATTGGCGCTGCGTTCGTTCTGCGCAATGATGTTGCCGACCACTTCGGCGCGGCCGCCGTTGGGCAGGTCGATGGCGTAGGAGGCTTGCCCTTCCGGGCCGTCGGCGATGAGGTTGTAGCGGATGGTGCTGGTGCGTGCGCGCGACTTGATGAGGTGGCCGCGGTGGCCGTCGCGGAAATGACTGCCGCGCACATCGAGGCTGGCAATGCGGCCGACGTAGAGCAGATGCGGCAGCGGCGTATCCTGGGCAATCGCCGGTCCGAACACGCTGTCGCGGATGATCAGTTCGGCGTTGGCGTCGTTGGCGGTGAGGATGCCGTTCTGGTTGTCGATGAAGCGGCAGTTGTGCACCGTCAGCCGGCCGCGCTCGAAGCGGATGCCGGCGCCGTTGCCGTCGGCGACGCGGGCGCCGCGGAACTCGATGTTGTCGATGCGGATGTCGCCGCCGCGTACCACCCAGATCGCCTTGCCTTCGGCGCTGCGGCCGTCGGCGAGGAGTACCGCGCCACTGCCGGTGGCGCGGATGTCGAGGCGCGCCTGCGTCCATACCGCCACATCGCCGCGGTATTCGCCGGCGGCGATCAGCACGGTGTCGCCGCTGCGCGCCTGACGGGCTGCCTCGGCGATGGTGGCAAAGGCTTCGCCGGGGCCCACGCGCAGGATGCTGGCGCCGCCGGCGGCGGCCGGCGCGGCAAGCAGTGCGGCCAGCAGCGCGGCGCTGCGGCAGGCGCGCAGCGCCGTGGTCATCTGCTCTTGATCATCGTGCCGACGCCGTGGTCGGTGAGGATCTCCAGCAGCAGGCAGTGCTCGACGCGGCCGTCGATGATGTGCACGGACTTCACGCCGTTGCGCGCGGCGTCGAGTGCCGAGGCGATCTTCGGCAGCATGCCGCCGGAAAGGGTGCCGTCGGCGACCATCTCGTCGATTTCGCGCGGAGTCAGGCCGGTGAGCAGATTGCCGGCCTTGTCGAGCACACCCGGGGTGTTGGTGAGCAGGACGAGCTTCTCGGCCTTGAGGATCTCGGCGAGCTTGCCGGCCACCACGTCGGCGTTGATGTTGTAGGTTTCGCCCTCTTCGCCGACGCCGATGGGGGCAATCACCGGGATGAAGTCGCCCTGATCGAGGAAGGCGATCAGGCTGGGGTCGATGCCGGTGATCTCGCCGACCTGGCCGACGTCGATGAGGTCGCCCTGCGGAGCGTCCTTCTTCTGCATCAGCAGCTTCTTGGCGCGGATGAAGCCGGCGTCCTTGCCGGTCAGGCCCACCGCCTTGCCGCCATGCTGGTTGATGAGGTTGACGATCTCCTTGTTCACCTGGCCGCCGAGCACCATCTCGACCACTTCCATGGTCTCGGCGTCGGTGACCCGCATGCCCTGGATGAACTCCCCCTTCTTGCCGACCCTGGCGAGCAGGCTTTCGATCTGCGGGCCGCCACCATGTACCACCACCGGGTTGAGGCCGACGAGCTTGAGGAGCACCACGTCGCGCGCGAAGCAGTCCTTGAGGTGCGGGTCGGTCATCGCGTTGCCACCGTACTTGATGACGATGGTCTTGTCGAAGAAGCGCTTGATGTAGGGCAGGGCCTCGGCAAGGATCTCGGCCTTGCGGGCGGGGGTGACGGTGTCGGCGGCGGGTGCGGTCATGGCGGGGTCCATCGGCGGGTTGGGAAACTGCGCCGATTCTACCCCGTCCGGGCGTCGTGCTGCGGCCCCGCGCGGATGCCGGCGGGGCCGCATGGCCGAGTCAGTCGATGGCCAGCCGGCGGGCCTGGGCGGCGGCCTTCTTGGGCAGGGTGAGCTCGAGCACGCCGTCGTTGAAGCGGGCGCTGGCGCGGGCCTCGTCGATGTCCTGGCCAAGCTGGAAGCTGCGCGAGACCTTGCCGAAGTAGCGTTCGGTGCGCAGCACGCGTTCGCCTTCCTTGACTTCCTTCTCCTGCTTGCGCTCGGCGCTGATCGACACCACCGGGCCGTCGATGCTGACGTGGATGTCGTCCTTCCTGACCCCGGGCAGCTCCGCATGGACCTGGTAGGCGTCGTTGTCCTCCTTGACATCGACACGCATCTGCGGAGCCTCGGCGGTGGTGTTGCCGAATTCGACCGGGCGGACGAAGAACCCGCGGAACAGGTCTTCGAAGGGGTCACGACGGATGATGTTGGTCATGATGGTCTCCTGACTGTCTGTGGGTGGGGAACTGCCTGCGTTGAATATAGGTTCGGCAAGGGCGATTTCAAGCCACCCCGGCATTACCCCGGTGCGCCCAGTAGATAGACTGCCAGGCAGGTTCCCGCCACGGCCTGCCGTGCCGCGGCCTCGGCGAAGATGTCGAGGAGGGTGGCGTGGTCGGCCGGTGAATGCGCGTGCAGGGTGCCGAGGCCGCTGACGAGCACGACGATGGCGTCATCGTGCAGCCAGTCGAGATCGCCGAGGCAGTCGGCGAGGGCATCCCAGTTGTGGCCGAAATGCCCGGGGAAGTGCAGCGCAGCGGCAAGGCGGCCAAGCACGGCGGCTTTGTCCGCGCAGTCATGCAGATCCACGCGGTGCACATCGCGGCCGCCGGCAGCGAGGGCGCTCAGCAGTGCTTCGGCGTGTGCTGCGGGCAGGTGGTGGACGCCCGCCTGGGGCGCGTGGTCGGCGAAGGGGTTCATCGCTTGCGGTCTATGCGCTGGAAACTGCGGTAGTGGTCGGCGGTCCAGTAATACACCTCCGGCGGGCGGCCGCCGGTGACGATGCGGCGGGCGCCGCGGTTGCGCGCGCCGGGGGTGTCGACGGTGTATTCGCGGTAGTAGCCGCGCGGCTGGGCAGGCAGCAGCCCCTCGCGGTTGTGGAAGGTGGTGCCGTCCTGGCGGTAAGGGAAGGGGCCGCCGGCGTCGATCAGGGCGAGGGTGGCGTGGGCCTCGGCGGGGAGTCGGCTGGCTGCGATTCCGCCATCGTCGGCAGGGGCGCAGGCCAGCAGTGCGGCGCCGAGCAGCGCCAGCACGGCAGGGCGCAGGAGGGCTGCCAGACGGTCACGCATCATGCCGAGAAGAAATCCTTCAGGCCGGCGGCTGCCCGCATGCTGCCGGTGCCGCGCTGGCGCAGCTTGTCGTGCTTCTTGAACAGCGCATGCATGAATTCGGAGATTGCCGCCAGGCGTGGGCTGGCGGGGTCGGCGCGGCGCGCGCGGGTGATCAGGGCGCCGGCCTGGGTGGCGAAACGCTCGTTCCAGCCGCGGTGTTCGATGTGGCGCAGCAGCGCCAGCGCGGCGTTGAAGAGGACGTGGGGATTGCCGGGCATGCGCCGCGCGGCGTTCATCATCTCCACCACCGCGCCGTCGAAGTCGCCGCTCTTGGCTTTCTCCGCACCGGTGACGATGAGCTTGCGCACTTCCTCGCGGGTGCGCGTCTCGAGTTCTTCGGCGAGCGTTTCCAGGCCGCGGCTGTGCAGCGCGGCGCGGGTGCTCTCCACGGTGCCGTCGTCGGCGGCATTGCGCAGCACATCGAGCACCAGTTCGCAGCCTTCGGATTCCAGATCGTTGTCGAAGCAGGCCTTGAACAGATCCTGCTTCAGCGCCGGGCTCAGCTCGGTGGTGTCGGCGCCGGTGGCGATGGCGTCGACCAGCGCGCTGCGGGCTTCCTCCGGTTGCGCGGCGGCGGTGTAGTAGAGGTTGCGGCACAGCGCCGCACAGATCTGCGTCTTGCGGCGGGCGCCGAGGCTGCGCTCCATGTCGCGGATGGTTTCGCGGGCCGCTTCAGGCTTGCCCTGGCCGAGTTGCGCCTGTACCAGACGGACGTGATCCTCGGGATCACGGAACTCGGAGTAGCGGCTCTTCTCGATCAGTGCGCCGAGGGCTTCGGCGGCGGCATCGGGCTGGCCGAGCTGCAGTGCCAGGGTGGCGCTGTTGCGCAGTCGGTGGAGGCGGTGGGGTGAGCGCCTGACGGCGTCGTTGAGGGTTTCCAGCGCTGCGCCGCTGTGCCCGCGCAGTTCGCGGCATTGCGCCAGCAGATCGTAGGCGCCGATATAGAGTTCGTGCTCGGCGACCAGAGCACAGAGGATGTCCTCGGCGGCTTCATAGTGCTTCTTGAGCATCAGCGTGCGTGCCAGGCCGAACTGTGCCCAGGGCAGGCTGCCGAGGGTCAGTGCGGCGCGATAGGCGGTCTCGGCGTCGTCCAGGCGGCCCATGTCGATGAGCAGTTCGGCCTGCTTGCGCAGCAGTTCGCTGCGGTACTGGGGGTGGCTGGCCTCGGCCTCGTGGAGGATCTCGGCGGCACCCATGGGGTTGCCCATCGCCATCAGGCGGTAGGCGGGCAGGAAGACCTCGCGGCGATCGAGTACCTTCTGCAGCCTGTAGTGCAGGGCGTGGGCAGCGAGCGGCTTGAGGATGTAGTCATCCGGGGTGAGCTCGGCGGTGCTGACCACGCGCTCGTAGTTGCGCTCGCCGGTGACCATCACGAACAGCGTGTCGAGGGGGATGATGTCGTGGCTGCGGAGGTCTTCGAGCAGATGCTGGCCGTCCTGGCCGTCGTCGAGGTTGTACTCGCACAGGACGATGTCGAAGCGCCGTTCCTTGAGCCGTTTGATGGCACTGCCGGCATTGGTGGCGAACTGCACCTGGCTGACCCCGAAGCTCGCCAGCATGGCGCGCAACTGTGCGCGCATGCCGGGATTGGCATCGATGACCAGTACGGAGGCGGCGGCTAGTTCGGCCATGAAGACGGCTCGGCAGGGCAACGGCGGTATACGGTTTACGGCCGCAGCCGTCAGCCCTTGAGCGGACAACAAAAAGCGGACGGCAGGCCGTCCGCTCATCTTGCCATACGCCGCTCGCTCAGTCGCGGGCGATCTCGATCTGGTTGTCCACCTTCTGGCGCAGGCGGATGTGCAGCTCGCGCAGTTGCTTCTCATCGACCCCCGAAGGCGCATCGGTGAGCAGGCACTGGGCGCGCTGGGTCTTGGGGAAGGCGATGACGTCGCGGATCGACTCGGCGCCGGTCATCAGGGTGACGATACGGTCCAGGCCGAAGGCCAGGCCGCCGTGCGGCGGCGCGCCGTACTTGAGCGCGTCGAGCAGGAAGCCGAACTTCACCTGCTGCTCCTCGGGGCCGATGTTGAGCGCCTCGAAGACCTCGGCCTGCACGTCGGCGCGGTGGATACGCACCGAGCCGCCGCCGATCTCCCAGCCGTTGAGCGCGAGGTCGTAGGCCTTGGCCAGGCACTCGCCCGGATTGCTCTTGAGCAGTTCGAGGTGGCCGTCCTTCGGGCTGGTGAAGGGATGGTGGCAGGCGGTCCAGCGCTTGTCGTCCTCGTCGTATTCGAACATCGGGAAGTCCACCACCCACACCGGGCACCAGGTCTCACCGGTGAGGTAGCCCTTCTCGTGGCCGAGCTTGACGCGCAGCGCGCCCAGCGCATCGTTGACCACCTTGGTCTTGTCGGCGCCGAAGAAGATCAGGTCGCCGGACTGCGCGCCGGTACGCTCCAGGATGGTGGTGAGCGCCTTCTCGTGCAGGTTCTTGACGATCGGCGACTGCAGGCCTTCCTCGTTGGGCTTGGCGGCGTCGTTGACCTTGATGTAGGCCAGGCCCTTGGCGCCATAGATGCCGACGAACCTGGTGTACTCGT
Source organism: Pseudothauera lacus (assembly GCF_003034845.1). Lineage (GTDB taxonomy): Bacteria > Pseudomonadota > Gammaproteobacteria > Burkholderiales > Rhodocyclaceae > Pseudothauera > Pseudothauera lacus. The sequence goes on from NZ_PZKC01000005.1 coordinate 232,406, forward strand.
CGATCTCGCCGCGCGTCAGGCTGCCGCCGCCGGGCACGCGCATCGCCGCCACGCGCCCGCCGCTGGCGGCCGGGCCGGAGAACACCTTGAAGGCCACGTCGGCCACCGCGTCGGTGACGTCGACCAGTTCCAGGGTGACGCGCAGGTCCGGCTTGTCGGAGCCGTAGCGGCGCATCGCCTCGGCGTAGGTCATGCGCGGGAAGGGGGCGGGCAGTTCGACGGCGAGCGACTCGCGGAACACGAAGCGGATCATCTCCTCGACCAGCGCGGTGATCTGCTGCTCGTCCATGAAGGAGGTTTCCAGGTCGACCTGGGTGAATTCCGGCTGGCGGTCGGCACGCAGGTCCTCGTCGCGGAAGCACTTGGTGATCTGGTAGTAGCGGTCGTAGCCGGCCACCATGAGCAGCTGCTTGAAGAGCTGCGGCGACTGCGGCAGGGCGAAGAACTGGCCCGGATGCACGCGCGAGGGCACCAGATAGTCGCGCGCGCCTTCCGGCGTGCTCTTGGTGAGCATCGGCGTTTCGACGTCGATGAAACCCTGGGCGTCGAGGAAGCGGCGGAAGGCCATCGCCACCTTGTAGCGCAGCATCAGGTTCTTCTGCATCTGCGGGCGGCGCAGGTCGATGACGCGGTGGGTGAGGCGCACGTTCTCCGACAGGTTGTCGTCGTCGAGCTGGAAGGGCGGGGTGGCTGCGGCGTTGAGGACTTCGATGTCCTGGCACAGCACCTCGATCTCGCCCGAGGTCAGGTTGGCGTTCTCGGTGCCGGCCGGGCGGCGGCGCACGCGGCCGCTCATCTTCAGCACGAACTCGTTGCGCACCGATTCGGCGATGGCGAACATCTCCGCACGGTCCGGGTCGCACACCACCTGCACCAGGCCTTCGCGGTCGCGCAGGTCGATGAAGATCACCCCGCCGTGGTCGCGGCGGCGATGTACCCAGCCGCAGAGGGTGACGGTCTGGTCGAGGTCGGCGGCAGTGACTTGGCCGCAGTAGTGGGTTCGCATGGTCGTTCGGGTTCCGGCAGAAAACAGGATGAGGGTCAGGGGGCGCTCGCCCCGGGCTGGCCGCCCAGCAGGGCGGCGCGGGCTTCGGCATGGCGTGGCGGTGGTGCTACCACGCCCATCGAGATGATGTACTTGAGGGCTTCATCCACGCTCATGTCGAGCTCGATGACGTCTTCGCGCGGCATCATCAGGAAGAAACCAGAGGTCGGGTTGGGCGTGGTCGGGACATAGACACTGACGTAGTCGCCGTGCAGGTGACGGGCGGCATCGCCGCCCGGTTGCCCGGTAAGGAAGGCAATGGTCCATGAGCCATGGCGCGGGTACTGCACCAGCAGGGCCTTGCGGAAGGCCTGGCCGGTACTCGAAAAAAGGGTGTCGGAAACCTGCTTGACACCGTAATAGAGCGACTTCACCACCGGGATGCGGCCGAGCAGGGCCTCCCAGTAACGCACCAGCTTCTGCCCCAGCACGTTGGCGGCGACGACGCCGGTGAGCAGCACCAGGGTGACGCTCACCAGCAGGCCGACACCCGGCAGGTTGAAGCCCAGCATCGCCCGTGGTTGCACGTCGGCGGGCAGCCACTCGATGACCTGGTCAAGGGTGCCGATGATCCACGCCAGCACCATGAAGGTGATGGCGAGGGGAATCCAGATCAGCAGTCCGGTGACGAAGTATTTCTTCACGCCGCGGGGTGTCCGGGCTCAGCCCGGGTGGCAGGCACAGCTGCCGCCGCAGCCTGCCGGCGCGGGGGCGGCCTCGCCCTGCGGCGCGGCCGGGCAGCTGGCACCCTTGAAATCGGTGGCATACCAGCCGCTGCCCTTGAGCTGGAAGCCCGCTGCCGACAGCAGCTTGACGTAGCTGGCAGTGCCGCACGACGGGCAGGTGCTGAGCGGTGCATCGCTCATCTTCTGGATGTGTTCCTTCTGGAACCCGCAGCTTTCACAACGATATTCGTAAATGGGCATGACGACCTCCCGAAAGGCAAGCGTGCAAGTCTAGCGCAATGCGGCAATGCGGAAAAGCAAGCCTCCGCGCTCCGGCGTCAGCAAGGTGGGGGCGTCGCGGCTGCTTTCAAGAGCACTCAGAAAATGGCCAGGTAGTGGCGCGTGATCGCTTCGCCCCAGAACAGCGCGATGACGCCGGCGGCAGCGAGGTAGGGGCCGAAAGGGATGGGGACGTTGCGGCCGTGGCGGGCAAGGACGATGAGGGCGATGCCGACCGCGGCGCCGACCAGCGAGGACAGCAGGATGGTCAGCGGCAGCACCTGCCAGCCCAGCCATGCGCCGATGGCGGCGAGCAGCTTGAAGTCGCCGTAGCCCATCCCTTCCTTGCCGGTGAGGAGCTTGAAGAGCCAATACACCGACCACAGGGCGAGGTAGCCGGCCATCGCGCCGATCACCGCACTGGAGAGGTCGGTGTAGGTGCCGGCGAGGTTGAACAGCAGCCCACCCCACAGCAGCGGCAGCGTGAGGTCGTCGGGGAGGAGCTGGGTATCGAGGTCGATGAAGGCCAGTGCAATCATCGTCCACAGGAAGAACAGGGCGCCGAGCGCGGCGAGCCCGAAGCCGAAGTGCCAGGCGGCGTAGCCGCTGAGCGCGGCGCTGAGCAGCTCGACCACCGGATAACGGCCGCTGATCGGCGCCGAACAATGGCGGCAGCGTCCCCGCAGGATCAGGTAGCTGACCACCGGGATGTTCTCTACCGCGGTGATCAGGTGGCCGCAGTGCGGACAGCGCGAGCGTGGGGTGGCGAGATTGAAGCGCTCCTGGGAGGGCGCCGCTTCGCCCCGCAGTTCGGCCGCCTGGGCTTGCCATTCGCGTTCCATCATGCGCGGCAGGCGGTGGATGACGACGTTGAGGAAGCTGCCGACGAAGAGGCCGAGCACGGCCGCGACGACGCCGAAAGCGAGCGGCTGTTGGAGGAATTCTGTCATGGGAAGATGAGCGGGTGCCCGCAGGCACCCGCCGGAGGGGTCAGACCACGGCGCCGATCTTGAAGATGGGCAGGTACATGGCAACCACCAGGCCGCCGATCACGGTGCCGAGGAAGACCATGATGATGGGCTCAAGGAGCTGCGACAGGCCGGCAACGGCATCGTCGACTTCCTGCTCGAAGAAATCAGCGACCTTGCTGAGCATGGAGTCGAGCTGGCCGGATTCCTCACCGATGGAAACCATCTGCACCACCATGGTGGGGAAGACGAAGGCGTTCTGCATCGCCACGGTGAGGCTGGTGCCGGTGCTGACTTCGCCCTGGATCTGCTTGGTGGCGGTGACGTAAACATGGTTGCCGGAAGCGCTGCCCACCGAATCGAGCGCTTCGACGAGCGGGACGCCGGCGGCAAACATCGTCGATAACGTGCGGGCCCAGCGCGCCACGGTGGCCTTGCGGATGATGTCGCCGATCACCGGCAGCTTCAGCACGGTACGGTCGACCGCGATCTGCATTGCCACCGAGCGCCGGTAGGTGTAGCCGATGGCGACGACGATGCCGATGAGGATGCCGAAGATGACGTACCAGTAGTCGACGAAGAAGTCGGAGATGGCGATGACGATCTGCGTCGGTGCGGGAAGGTCGGCACCAAAGCTGGAAAAGACATTCTTGAACTCGGGAATCACGAACAGCATCATTACCGAGATCACCAGGGCGGCTACCACCATCACCGCGATGGGGTAGAACAGCGCCGACTTGATCTTGCTCTTGATGGCGAGGATCTTTTCCTTGTAGGTGGCGATGCGGTCGAGCAGGCTGTCGAGGATGCCGGCCTGTTCGCCGGCGGCGACGAGGCTGCAGAAGAGCTTGTCGAAATGCACCGGGTGCCTGCTGAAGGCCTGCGACAGGCTGAGGCCGGTTTCGACGTCGTTGCGCACTTCGTTGAGCAGGCGGGCCAGGGCGGGGTTGCCGGAACCCTTGATGCCGATGTCGAAAGCCTGCAGCAGCGGCACGCCGGCCTTCATCATGGTCGCCAGCTGACGGGTGAACAGGGCGATGTCCTTGTCGGTAATCTTGCCGCCGCGCGACATGCGCTGCTTCTTGACCTTGCTGACCGTCACCCCCTGGCGCCGCAGGGTGGCCTGCACCACCGACTCCGCCGCGGCGCGCATTTCGCCGCGAATGATCTTGCCGCCCTTGTCCTTGCCTTCCCAGTGATAGAGATCTTCCTTGGGGCCGCCCTTCACTGGTCGGCTGGCGCGGGTTGCTGTGGCCATGAGTGTGGTCCTCGTGTTATTCGTTGGTGGAGGCCAGCACTTCTTCCAGAGAAGTGACCCCCTGCTTGACCTTCAGAAGCCCGGACTGGCGCAGATCGCGCACCCCCTCGCGGTGGGCCTGTTCGGCAATGTCCATGGAGTTGCCGTTGGTCATGATGATGTGGGCGATTTCCTCGGAGATCGGCATGACCTGATAGATGCCCACGCGACCCTTGTAGCCGCTGCCCTTGCAGCGCTCGCAGCCTGCCGGGCCATAGGGTTGCCAGCTGCCATCGAGGTCGGCCTCGTCGAAGCCGGCCTGCAGCAGCACCTCGATGGGAATGTCTACCGGCTGCTTGCAGGTGCACAGACGGCGGGCGAGGCGCTGGGCGGTGATGAGGATTACCGAGGAGGCGATGTTGAATGGCGCCACGCCCATGTTCTTCAAGCGTTCGAGCGTTGTCGGGGCGTCGTTGGTGTGCAGCGTGGACAGCACCAGGTGGCCGGTCTGTGCGGCCTTGACGGAGATCTCGGCGGTTTCCAGGTCGCGGATTTCGCCCACCATGATGACGTCCGGATCCTGGCGCAGGAAGGCGCGCAGCGCTGAGGAAAAGCTCAGGCCGGCCTTGTCGTTGACATTGACCTGGTTGATGCCGGGCAGGTTGATTTCTGCCGGGTCTTCGGCGGTGGAGATGTTGACCCCCGCCTTGTTGAGGATGTTCAGGCAGGTATACAGCGACACCGTCTTGCCCGAGCCGGTCGGTCCGGTGACCAGGATCATGCCGTAGGGGCGGTCGATGGCATCAAGCAGGGCTTTCTTCTGGTCGGGCTCGTAGCCGAGCGCATCGACTCCCAGCATCGCAGAGGATGGGTCGAGAATACGCATCACGATCTTCTCGCCATGCAGCGTCGGCAGCGTGGAGACGCGGAAGTCGATGGCCTTGTTCTTGGACAGCACCAGCTTCATGCGGCCGTCCTGCGGGACGCGCTTCTCGGAGATGTCGAGGCGGGAGATCACCTTGATGCGGGCGGCGATCTTCTCGCGCAGCACCAAGGGTGGCTGGGCAACCTCGCGCAGGACGCCATCGGTGCGTACGCGGATGCGGTAGTACTTCTCGTAGGGTTCGAAGTGGATGTCCGAAGCCCCCTCGTTGATGGCGTCGATAAGTACCTTCTGGATGAAGCGCACCACCGGGGCGTCGTCGACTTCGGAGGCGGCATCGTCGGCAGTGGGTTCGGCGGTTCCGCCCTCCTGATCGAGGAGGTCCATGTCGAAGTCGTCGCCGGTGAGTTCCTTGATGCTGTCGGCGGCCGATTCGTTGAGGCCTTCGGCCAGCTTGGCGAGCTTGTCGGCCTCCGCTACCACCAGATCGATCTGCAGCCCGGTCTGGAAGCGGATCTCGTCGAGCACCCGCATGTTGGAGGGGTCGGCGATGGCGACCAGGACACGGTTCTGGCGCTTGCCCAGGGGCACCACGTGGTGCTTGGCGCAGAGCTTGCGGTCTACGGCGTCGGCCGGGATGAAGGACTTGTCGAGGGCGCCGATGTCGAACAGTGGGTAGCCGAAGGTCTCGGCAGCGAAGCGCGCGACGTCGCGGGTGCTGATCAGCTTGCGCTGCGCCAGTTCGAGCAGGAAGCCGTTCGATGAGCCCTTGCCGGTACCCGCCTCGGTAGCACAGGACAGCGCGTCCGCCTCGGAAAGACGTCCGTGCTGGACCAGGGCGCGGGCAAGACCGCTCAGGGCTGACTGCGAGGTGGCTGCCATGTGTGCAATATTAACTAACTGACATTCGATCTTGCACGCCGCCGCCCGGCTTGTAAAGGCCCGCGGCGCTCAGGGGTGTTCCAGAGAGTGTGTGGAGGCGTCCGGCCGGGTCTGGGGGCGGAACAGGCGTACCGTGCGCACCCGCCTATCCTGAGTCTGTACGACCTCGATCGGGGTGTCGGCGATCTTCAGCGACAGTCCGCCTTCAGGAATATCCTGCAGGTGCTCGAGGATCAGTCCGTTGAGGGTCTTGGGGCCGTCAAGCGGCAGGGAGAGGTCGAGCTTGCGGTTCAGCTCGCGCAGGTTGAGGCTGCCATCGACCAGCACGCTGCCGTCCTCGCCCCAGCATACGCGGTCGCCGCTGTCGGGCACGCTGGTGGTGAATTTGCCGATCAGTTCCTCGATGATGTCTTCCAGGGTCACCAGGCCGAGCAGTTCGCCGTATTCGTCCACCACCAGGGCGAGGCGCTGGTGGTTTTCCTGGAAGAACTGCAACTGCGAGTACAGCGGTGTGTCGGCGGGGATGAAGTAGGGTTTGCCGACCAGCTCGCGGATTGCCTCGGGCTCGAAGCCTTCCTCCAGAGTGTGGCCGAGCAGGCGGCGCAGGTGGAGGATGCCGATGACGCGTTCGGAGTCGTCTTCGAACACCGGCAGGCGGGTGTGGTAGCTGGTGGCGATGCGGCGGCGGATCTCCTCGGGCGGGGCGGAGAGATCGATGCTCTCGATGGCGCCGCGTGCGGTCATGACGTCTTCGACGGTGATGTTCTCGAGATCGAAGATATTGACCAGGATGCTGCGGTGCTTGCCGGGAATGTACTGCCCGGACTCCAGCACCATGGCGCGCAGTTCTTCCAGTGACAGGCTGCTCGCCGCCGCGTCGCTCTGCGGCTGCAGGCGCAGGATGGAGAGCAGGCCGGCAACGAAGAGGTTGACGAACCAGACCGCGAAATAGGACAGCTTCAGCAACGCGGTGAGCGGATAGCTGAGGATGGGGGCGAGGCGGTCGGCGTGGTGGGCGCCGATGACTTTCGGGGAGATCTCCGAGAACACCAGGATCAGGAAGGTCAGGGCGACCGTGCCGGCGCCCAGCGCCCAGCGATCCTCGCCGAAGAGGTGAATGGTGATCACGCTCGACAGCGTCGCTGCGGCGATGTTGATCAGATTGTTGAACAGCAGGATCACGCCCAGCAGGCGATCGGTCTTGGCCAGCAGTTCAAGTGCAAGCCTGGCGCCGGTGTGGCCTGCGGCGGCCCTGGAGCGAAGCTTGTAGCGGTTGGCGGCCATCATGACCGTTTCGGTCATGGAAAAGGCCCCCGAGAAGATCAGCAGCAGAACCAGGGTGGCAAGCTGCGCGGGGAGAAGTGATTCGGACACGCCGACTCGTCAGTTACGCGGGAATCCGAGTATTGGCGGGGGGGCTCCGGCTGTCAAGTGATGAGCCGTTGTGTGCCCGTCTCAGTAGGCGCGGCTGAGCATCACCTCGATCACGAAGCGGCTGCCGACGTAGGCCAGCAGCAGGGCGACGAAGCCTGCCAGGGTCCAGCGCAGCGCCATGCGTCCGCGCCAGCCGCGGACGTGGCGGCCGATCAGCAGGATGCCGAAGAGCAGCCAGGACACCACCGCAAACACCGTCTTGTGGTCGAGTCGGAAGGCCTGCCCGAAGAGCGTTTCGGAAAAGGCGATGCCGGTGATCAGGGTGAGGGTGAGCAGCACGAAGGCGATGCCGATGAGGCGGAACAGCAGCGCCTCCATGGTCAGCAGTGGCGGCAGGCTGGCGAGTGCGCGGGAAAAGCGGGCGTTGTGGAGCTGGCGCGCGGCCACGGCCATGAGCATGGCGTGCAGGGCGGCAAGGGTGAACAGGCTGTAGGCCAGCATGGCGATGATGAAGTGGGCGCGGAAGGCCGGCGAGCCGGCGTTGGTGAGCACGTGATCGCCGGGGAACAGCGCCGGCAGCAGGCTGCCACCGACGCCGGCGAACATCGCCAGCGCGTGCAGGCCGTCGAGGCGGGCGTAGAGGGTTTCCACCCAGTAGAAGCAGATCGCCAGCCACACCATCAACGAGATGGCCACGCCAAAGCCGAAGCGCATCTCGCCGCCGGCGAACAGGGCGCCGTGCAGTGCCGCGCCGTGGGCGAGCAGGGCGGCGAGCAGCACCAGACGCTCACGCAATGACATGCACTGGCGCGCGCCGGAGACGCCGCCGGCATGGCAGGCGCGCCAGAAATGCAGGCCCAGTGCGGCATACAGTGCCGCGGGCAGGAGATGAAGTAGAATCTTGACCATAGCCTTCGCAGTTTACTCCAACGCCGAGATCCTCATACAACATGCTCGACAATCTCACCCAGCGCCTCTCCAAGGTCGTCAAGTCCCTGCGTGGACAGGCCCGGCTGACCGAAGACAACATTCAGGAAGCGATGCGCGAGGTGCGCATGGCCCTGCTGGAGGCCGATGTCGCCCTGCCGGTGGTCAAGGACTTCGTCGCCCGTGTGCGCGAGAAGGCTGTCGGCCAGGAAGTGATCGGCTCGCTGACGCCGGGCCAGGCCCTGGTGGGGGTCGTGCACGACGAGCTCAAGGCCCTGATGGGGGGCACCCACAGCGGCCTCGACCTGGCGGCGCAGCCGCCGGCGGTGATCCTGATGGCCGGCCTGCAGGGCGCGGGCAAGACCACCACCACCGGCAAGCTCGGCAAGCTGCTCACCGAGCGCATGAAGAAGAAGGTGCTGGCGGTGTCGGCCGACGTCTATCGCCCGGCGGCGATAGAGCAGTTGAAGACCGTCGCCGCTCAGGCCGGCATCGAATTCTTCCCCTCGTCGGCCGATCAGAAGCCCGTCGACATCGCCCTTGCTGCGCTCGACTACGCGCGCCGGCACTATTTCGACGTGCTGCTCGTCGATACCGCCGGCCGTCTGGCCATCGACGACGCCATGATGGCCGAGATCAAGGCCCTCCATGCCGCAGTGAAGCCGGTCGAAACGCTCTTCGTCGTCGATGCCATGCTCGGCCAGGATGCGGTCAATACCGCACGCGCATTCAGCGAGGCGCTGCCGCTTACCGGCGTGGTGCTGACCAAGCTCGACGGTGACGCGCGCGGCGGTGCTGCGCTGTCGGTGCGCCACGTCACCGGCAAGCCGCTGAAGTTCGCCGGTGTCGGCGAGAAGCTCTCCGGGCTGGAGGAATTCCACCCCGAGCGCATGGCCAGCCGCATCCTCGGCATGGGCGACATCCTCGGCCTGGTCGAAGAGGCGCGCCGCGGTGTGGACGAGGACAAGGCCCGTGCCTTTGCGCAGAAGCTCAAGACCGGCAAGGGCTTCGACCTCAACGATTTCAAGGAACAGATTGCCCAGATGCGCAGCATGGGCGGCATCGGCGCGATGCTCGACAAGCTGCCCGCACAGTTCGCCCAGGCCGCAGGCAAGCTGCAGGGCGGGGCGGAAGAGAAGGCCATCGGCCGCGTCGAAGGCATCATCAACTCGATGACTCCGCAGGAGCGCGCCAAGCCCGAGATCCTCAAGGCCAGCCGCAAGCGGCGCATTGCCGCCGGCGCGGGGGTGAGCGTGCAGGAGGTCAACCGCCTGCTCAACCAGTTCGAGCAAACCCAGAAGATGATGAAGCAGTTCTCCAAGGGCGGCATGCAGAAGATGATGCGCGGCCTCAAGGGCATGCTGCCCGGCGGCATGATGCGATGAGTGCCTTGCTGCTGGCCATCGGCCGGGCGCTGCGCAGCCTGGGGCGGCGCGGGGTGCTCTGGCATCTGCTGTGGCCGGGGCTGGTGGCGGCGCTGATCTGGCTGCTGGTGGGTATTCTCAGCTGGAGCGTGCTGATCGCCACGGTGCTCGACTGGGTGCTGGGCTGGCCGGGCCTGGGGGCCTGGCTGAGCAGCTCCGAGTCCGCCACTGCGGTGCTCGCGGTGCTGGTCAAGATCGCTGTCTTCCTGCTCTTCGTGCCGCTGATCTACATCACCGCCGCGGTACTCGTGGGGGCGGTGGCGTTGCCGCTGATCCTTGAGAAGGTGTCGGTGGCCGAATACGGCGATCTCGAACTGCGCCGTGGCGGCAGCGCCCTCGGCAGTGTGTGGAACACCGCCGCTGCCGCCACGCTGTTCGTCTGCGCCTTGCTGCTGTCGCTGCCCTTGTGGCTGATCCCCGGCCTCGGTCTGGTGATCACCGTTGCCCTCACCGCCTGGCTCAACCAGCGCGCCTTCGCCTACGATGCCCTGATGCTGCATGCCGATGCCGACGAACTCGCCGCTCTGCCGCGCGTCCACCGGCTGCCCATGCTCACCCTCGGCGGGCTGGGGGCGCTGATGGCCTACGTGCCGGTCTTCAACATCCTCGCGCCGGCGTTCTGCGGGTTGACCTTCGTGCACTTCATGCTCGAATCCCTGCGTCGCGAGCGCGCCGAGCATGGTGTCACCCTGCTCGACCCTGAACCCCAGACCTCGACCTCCGTGGAGCAGACATGGCATTTGGAGCCCTGATCGTTGGCGATGAGATCCTCTCCGGCCGGCGTGCCGACAAGCATCTGACCAAGCTCATCGAACTGCTGGCCGCGCGCGGCCTGAAGCTGGCGTGGGCACGCTATGAGGGCGACGACCCGCAGCGCCTGGCCGCCGCGCTGCGCGACAGCTTTGCTTCGGGAGACACGGTGTTCAGCTTCGGCGGCATCGGTGCAACCCCCGACGACCATACGCGCCAGGCCGCTGCCACTGCGCTGGGCGTCGAGCTTGCCCTCCACGCCGAGGCAGAGGCCGAGATCCGCGCCCGCTTCGGCGACGAAACCACGCCCGAGCGCCTGCAGATGGGCGTCTTTCCGCTCGGCAGCACGATCATCCCGAATCCCTATAACCGCGTTCCCGGCTTCGCCATCCACGGGCACTGGTTCGTCCCCGGCTTCCCGCAGATGGCCTGGCCGATGGTCGAATGGGTGCTCGACACGCACTACGCCCACCTCCATCACGCCGAAGACTACGTCGAGCAATCGCTTACCGTCTGGGACACCTACGAAGGCCAGCTCATCGACCTGATGCGCAGCCTGACCGCAGAGTTTCCCGCGGCTACGCTGTTCAGCCTGCCCACGCTGCCCGGCGAAGGGCAGCGCCGCAGCCTGGAGCTGGGCATGAAGGGCGCGCAGGCGGTGGTGGAGGCGGCGATGGCACGCATCCGCGCCGAACTCGACCGCCGCGGCCACCCCTGGGAGGCGCGCTGAGCGGCATGCTGCGCCCCAGGCGCGCGACGGCGATCGAGCACGACGCCTGTCTGCTGGTTGATGGCCGCGAACTGCGCTACACCCTGCGTCGCTCAACGCGCCGCACCCTGGCCATGCAGGTCGATGCGCGCGGCCTGCGCGTCGCCGTGCCGCTGCGCTGCGCCGCGGGGGAGGTCGAAGGCTTCGTGCGCCAGCATGCGCAGTGGGCATTCGCCCGTCTTGCGGCGCTTGCCGAACGGCAGCAGCGCAGCGCCTTTGCCATCGTCGACGGCGCCACCTTCCCGCTCCTCGGTCATCCCTGCCGCGTGCGCCTCGGCGGGGGGCGCGGGGCACGGTGGGCACCTGCCGCCGACGGTCATGACGAACTGTGGCTGCCGGCCGCTGCGGCCGACCACGCCGCGTTGTTGCAGCGTGCCCTGCGGGGGCGGGCGTTGGCGTGGTTTGGCGGGCGGGTGGCCGAGTACTGCCATCGCCTCGGCGTGGCCGCCCCGCCGGTGCGTCTGAGTTCGGCGCGCACGCGCTGGGGCAGTTGCTCGCTGCGTTCGGGAATCCGCCTGCACTGGCGCCTGATCCATCTGCCGCCGGCGCTGGGCGATTACGTGGTCGCCCACGAAGTCGCCCACCTGCTGGAAATGAACCACTCGCCGCGTTTCTGGTCGGTGGTCGAGTCGCTGTATCCGGACTGGCGTGCGGCGCGCGTGCGCCTGCGTGCGGCCGCCGCCGGCCTGCCGCTGTTCCTGCCCGGGGAGGATGCCGGGCCCATCAACGAGGATTGAACACCATGCGCATTCTTCACACCATGCTGCGCGTCGGCGACCTGGAGCGCTCCATCGCCTTCTATACCGAGGTCCTGGGCATGCGTCTGCTGCGCCGCCAGGACTATCCCGAGGGGCGCTTCACGCTGGCTTTCGTCGGTTACCAGGACGAGGCCGCCGGCGCGGTGCTCGAGCTTACCCACAACTGGGATACCGCGGCCTACGAACTGGGTACTGCCTATGGCCACATCGCTCTGGCGGTGCCCGATGCCGCCGGCGCCTGTGAGCAGATCCGCGCACGCGGCGGCAAGGTGGTGCGCGAGGCCGGGCCGATGAAGCACGGCAGCACGGTGATCGCCTTCGTCGAGGATCCGGACGGCTACAAGGTCGAACTCATCGAGCGCGACTGAACGGAGCGACGGCCGTTGCGGTCGCGCCCCGGGGGGCGGGAAGTCTGGCTCAGGCCTGGTCGCCGTAGCGCTGGCGGATGGAGAGCACCTCTTCCCAGGCGCCGAGCAGGGCATTCACGCACTGCGGGTCGAAATGGCTGCCGCGGCCGTTGCGCAGCAGCGCCTCGGCGTCCGCCAGCGCCCACGCCGGTTTGTAGGGGCGTGCCGAGGTGAGCGCATCGAAGACGTCGGCGACGGCAACGATGCGTCCTTCAAGAGGAATCCCGTCACCGGCGAGGCGGCGCGGGTAGCCGCTGCCGTCGAACCTCTCGTGATGGCTCAGGGCGATGCTGGCGCCGAACTGGATGATCGGTGAGCTGGAACCTTTCAGGATGTCGTGGCCGATCTCCGGATGGCGGCGCATCAGCGCCATCTCCGTGCTGCTCAGCGGCCCCGGCTTGAGCAGGATGTGGTCGGGGATGCCCAGCTTGCCGACGTCGTGCATCGGTGCGGCGAGCAGCAGTGCCTCCACGTAGGCGGCGTCACAGCCCAGTTGGCGGCCGATCAGTGCCGCATACTGGGCCATGCGCTGAATGTGGGCGCCGGTCTCGGGGTCGCGGAACTCCGCCGCGCGCGCCAGGCGGGTCACCGTCTCGCGTTCGCGGGCGTGAATCTCCGCGGTGGCGCGACGGACCTCCTCGGCGAGGGTTTCGGCACGGTTGCGGGTGGCGAGGTGGGCTTCGCGCAGCGCCAGCATGTTGCGCACCCGCGGCTCGAACTCGTGGGCGTCGATGGGCTTGAGGAGGAAATCGTTGGCCCCGGCCTCCAGCGCCTGGTAGCGCACCTTGCGCTCGTCGCTGGCGGTGACCATCAGGATGGGTACGTCGTTGTGGGCGTGCTCGGCGCGTACGCGGCGGATCAGCTCGACGCCGTTGAGCTCGGGCATCATGTAATCGACGACGATGAGGTCCGGTTCGTGGCCTAGGCACCACGCCAGGCCCTCGCGGGGGTCGGCGAAGGCGCGGGGCAGCCAGCCGGGGTGGCGGCCGACGAGCTTCTCCATCAGCACCAGATTGAGCGGGGTGTCGTCGATGATGGCGATCTGCATCAGCGGGCCGGGCGGATTCATGGGGGCGATTGTATGCCGGGGTGCTGCCGGCGTGGACCCATGGCACACCATTTTGAGCACTTTGGCGGCGTTCTGCTGCCTTGCAGTAGAATGCGGCTCCCCCTTGCCAGCCAGAGCGGAGCAATGAAGGTACTGGGTATCGAATCCTCCTGCGATGAAACCGGCGTTGCGCTCTACGACAGCGCGCGCGGCCTGCTCGGTCACAGAGTGCACTCGCAGATCGACCTCCATGCCGCTTACGGTGGCGTGGTCCCCGAGCTCGCCTCGCGCGACCACATCCGCCGCCTGCCGCTGCTGGTGCGCGAGACGCTCGCCGAGGCCGGCTGTGCGCTGAGTGAGATCGATGCGCTGGCCTATACCGCCGGCCCCGGGCTGGCCGGCGCCCTGCTCGTCGGCGCCGGCGCGGCCGAGGCGCTGGCGCTGGCGCTCGACGTGCCCGCCCTGCCCATCCACCACCTCGAAGGTCATCTGCTGTCGCCGCTGCTGGCAGCTGACGCGCCCGATTTCCCCTTCGTCGCCCTGCTGGTATCGGGTGGCCATACCCAGTTGATGCGCGTCACCGGGGTGGGTGAGTACGAACTGCTCGGTGAGTCCCTCGACGATGCCGCCGGAGAGGCATTCGACAAGACCGCAAAGCTCCTCGGTCTCGGCTATCCGGGCGGCCCCCAGCTCGCGGCGCTGGCCGCCACCGGCAGCGCCGGGCGTTTCCGCCTGCCGCGACCGATGCTCAACTCCGGCGACCTCGATTTCAGCTTCAGCGGTCTCAAGACGGCGGTGCTCAACGTCGTTTCCGCACCGGGCTGGCAAGCCGCCGACGCTGCCGATCTGGCGGCGGATTTTCAGCAGGCGGTGGTCGAGGTGCTGGTCAGGAAGGCCCTCGCCGCGCTGCGCAGCACCGGCCTGCAGCGTCTGGTGGTGGCCGGCGGGGTCGGTGCCAACCGCGAACTGCGCGCCCAACTCGATCGCGCCGCGGCGCGCCGCGGCTGGCGGGTGTATTACCCCGAGGCCGAACTATGCACTGACAACGGCGCCATGATCGCCTTTGCCGGAGCGCTGCGCCTGGCGGCTGGCGCAGGCGGCAGCCGGGAAGGGCGGATTGCCATCCGGCCGCGCTGGCCGCTTGCCGAGCTCATGCGGCCTTAGCGCCCCTGGCGCCTTCGCTCAGGACTTCTGCCCGATACGCCCCTCGGTGCCGGCCAGCAGGCGGCGGATGTTGGCGGCGTGGCGCCACACCAGCACTGCGGCCATGACGGCCAGGACGCCCACCACCACGCCGTCACCGACGAGGAAGTAGCCTGCCAGCGGTGACACCAGCGCGGCGGCCAGCGCCGCGGCCGACGAGTAGCGGCTGAGCAGCGCGGTCAGCAGCCAGACCGCCAGGCACAGCAGGGCCAGCCAGGGGTTGATGCCGGCGAGCACGCCGAGGGCGGTGGCGACCCCCTTGCCGCCGTTGAAGCGCAGGAAGAGCGAGAACACGTGACCGAAGAAAGCAGCCAGCCCGGCCAGTGCCGCCTCTGCGGCGCTGAAGCCGAGGGCGGCGGCGATCCACACCGCGGCAGCGCCTTTCAGGCAGTCGCCGACCAGGGTGAGGGCGGCGGCGGCCTTGTTGCCGCTGCGCAGCACGTTGGTGGCGCCGGGGTTGCCCGAGCCGTAGGCGCGTGGATCGGCAAGGCCGAACAGGCGGCTGGAGACGATGGCGAAGGGAACGGAGCCGAGCAGGTAGGCGCCGGCGAGCAGGAGCAGGAGGTTCATGGGCGGAGGCGGATGGGGCCGTGGAAGGAAACCGGAGAAATCGGCATTGGCGCTACAATGTGCGCGATTCTAATCGGGAAGGCCCATGGATTTCATATTTATCGAAGAGCTCCGCGTGCAGGCCTGGGTCGGCATCTATGCGCGCGAAAAGGCGGCGCCACAGACGGTGGAACTCAATCTCACCTTCGGCGTTCCGGATGCCGCCGCCGAGCATGACGATATTGCCGACACGATCAATTACGCCGAGGTGATCGAACGCATTCGTGCCGAACTTGCCGAGCGCCATTTCAATCTCATCGAAACGCTCGGCGAGTTCGTCGTCAGCCTGCTGTTCGAGGAATTCGGTGCGCCGTGGGTCAAGATCCGCATCGCCAAGACCGGAGTGATGAAAGGCGTGCGTCGGGTCGGGGTATTCATCCAGCGCGGCCGCGCCGGCGTTTCATTGCCCGACGTGCAGTGCTGAGGGTGCTTGCCGCGCGCAAGAATAAAAATGACGGGCCCGCAGGCCCGTCATTTTTCTTTCTGCTCAGCCCTGCTTGATCAGCAGCGCTTCGAGGGCGCCGCCTTCGGCCAGCCATTTCTCCACCCACAGCGGCTTGCGGCCGCGGCCGGTCCAGGTGGCCTTTTCGTCTTCCGGGTGGCGGTACTTGGGCGCCACGCGGCTGCCCTTGCTGCCTGCAGCCTTGGCGGCGCGGCGCGGCTTGGCGGCAGCAGCCTTGGGCTTCTTCTCGGTGCCGGCTGCGGCAGCCACGACTTCTTCCAGCGACAGGCCCTGGTCGGCCGCCATGCGCTGCATCTTCTTGAGCAGGTCCTTGCGCGTGGAGTCGCTGCGGCGGCGGATTTCGTTTTCCACCCTGGCCTGCAGGCGGCGCAATTCGGTCAGCGACAGGCTGGACAGTTCCATGATTTCTCCTTTATTCGGATCGGGTCATATTGCGGTGAGAATCGACACGCGCACCGAAACATATCCATCCAGTTTGCGTGATGCCCGCCATTGTGCAGGAAAAACTCTTACGCAGTAAAACCTTTGTGTTATTTCCGGAGAAATTCTGCGACATCTTGCGCGCTTTTTACCCTGCACTGCTGCGCAGGGTAAAAAGCTGATTCACTGCCCGACCTGAACCAACTGCGGCTGCAGTACGCGCAGGATGTCGTGCGGGTGAACGCCGACAAGAAAACCGCGCCTGCCGCCGTTGATGTAGACCAGCGGCATGTCGAGGATGGTCTTCTCGATGAATACCGGCATGCGTTTGCGCGTACCGAACGGCGAGGTGCCGCCGATCAGGTAGCCGCTGTGACGGTTGGCGATTTCCGGGGCGCAGGGTTCGATGCGCTTGCGTCCGGCCTGACGGGCCAGCTCCTTGGTGGACACCTTGCGGTCGCCGTGCATCAGCACGATGAGGGGCGCAGCGTGTTCGTCTTCCATCACCAGGGTCTTGATCACCGCGTGTTCGGCCACGTTCAGCTCGCGCGCCGAAACCCGTGTGCCGCCGTGCTCCTCGTAGTCGTATGGGTGGGCCGAGAAGGCCACGCCGTGCTGGCGCAGGAAGCGGGTGGCGGGGGTTTCCGGGGCGTGTGCGTCGTGCTTGCTCATGTTGATTCTCCGGCTGTCGCGGACCCGCTGCTCAGGCGCGCGGGTGATGGCGGGCGTGCAGGGCCTTGAGGCGCTCGCGGGCGACGTGGGTATACACCTGGGTGGTGGAAATGTCGGCATGGCCGAGCAGCATCTGCACCACGCGCAGGTCGGCGCCATGATTAATGAGGTGGGTGGCGAAGGCGTGGCGCAGGGTGTGGGGGGAGATGCGTGTACCCGGAATGCCGGCGCTTGCCGCATGGTTCTTGACGATGCGCCAGAACATCTGCCGGCTCATGGCGCTGCCGAAGCGGCTGACGAATAGATCGTCGCTGAGCCGTCCGCCGAGCAGTTGCGGGCGGGCGTCGCGCACGTAGGCAGCGAGCCAGTCGGCGGCGACTTCGCCGAGCGGCACCAGGCGTTCCTTGCTGCCCTTGCCCATCACCTTCAGCACGCCTTCGCCGAGGCTGACGTTGAAGCCCTGCAGGCCGACCAGTTCGGAGACCCGCAGGCCGGTGGCGTAAAGCAGTTCCAGCATGGCGCGGTCGCGCAGCCCCTGGGCGGTGCCGGGGTCGGGGGCGGCAAGCAGGTCTTCCACCTGGCGCTCGGAGAGGGTGCGCGGGAAGCGTTGCCCGGGCAGGGGCGAATCGAGCAGGCGGGTGGGGTCTTCGGCGAGTTGTCCCTGGGCGATCAGGTGGCGGTAGAAGCGCCGCCATGCCGACAGCAGACGGCGCTGGCTGGCGGGACGGGAGCGGGTGCTGAATTCGGCCAGGTAGGCGGCCAGATCGCTGCCGTGGGCAGCGCGCAGGGTGGTGCCGCGGCGCTGCAGCCAGCGCGCGAAGAGGGCGAGGTCGCTGCGGTAGCCGGCCAGGGTGTTGCGGGCGAGGCCGTGTTCCAGCCACATCGCGTCGCCAAAGGCATCGAGCTCGGCGATCTCGCCCGCGGGCAGGGTCTGGTCGGCGGCGCTCATCGACAGGCGCGCGCGGCGGATCTCAGCGCCGGATCTCGCCGTTGCCGAAGACGACCCACTTCTGGCTGGTCAGCCCTTCCAGGCCGACCGGGCCGCGGGCGTGGATCTTGTCGGTGGAAATGCCGATCTCCGCACCCAGGCCGTACTCGAAGCCGTCGGCGAAACGGGTCGAGGCGTTGACCATCACCGAGGCCGAGTCGACCTCGCGCAGGAAGCGCATCGCGCTGCTGTAGTTTTCGGTGATGATGGCCTCGGTGTGGCCGGAGCTGTAGCCGTTGATGTGGGCAATGGCCTCGTCGAGCCCGTCGACCACCTTCACCGCGATGATGGGCGCGAGGTATTCCTCGCGCCAGTCGGCGTCGACTGCCTCGCGCAGCCGTTCGGCAGCGACGCCGGCCTCGCGCAGCAGGGCCAGCGCCTCCGCGCAGCAGCGCATCTCGACGCCCTTGGCGGCGAGCATGTGGCCGATTGCCGGGAGGCACAGGTCGGCGACGGTGCGCGACACCAGCAGCGACTCGGCGGTGTTGCAGGTGCCGTAGCGCTGCGTCTTGGCGTTCTCGACGATGGGCACCACCTTGGCGGGATCGGCCTCGTCGTCGACATAGACGTGGCAGTTGCCGTCGAGGTGCTTGATCACCGGCACGCGCGCGTCGCGGGAAATGCGTTCGATGAGGCCCTTGCCGCCGCGTGGCACGATGACATCGACGAACTCGGGCATGGCGATCAGTTCGCCCACTGCGGCGCGGTCGGTGGTGTCCACCACCTGCACCGCATGTTCGGGCAGGCCGGCGGCAGCGAGCCCGGCGCGCACGCAGGCGGCGATGGCCTGGTTGCAGTGCAGGGCCTCCTTGCCGCCGCGCAGGATGGCGGCGTTGCCGGACTTCAGGCACAGCGCCGCGGCGTCGGCAGTAACGTTTGGGCGGGCTTCGTAGATGATGCCGATGACCCCCAGCGGTACGCGCATGTGGCCGACCTGGATGCCCGAGGGGCGGCGCTTGACGTTGCTGATCTCGCCCACCGGGTCGGCGAGGGCAGCGATCTGTTCGAGGCCCGCGGCCATGGCTTCGACGCCCTTGTCGCTGAGGGTGAGGCGGTCGAGCAGCGCGGCGTCGAGGCCGGCAGCGCGGGCTTCGTCGAGGTCGCGGGCATTGGCGGCGAGCAATTCGTCACGGCGGGCGCGGATCTCCGCCGCCATCGCCAGCAGGGCGGCGTCCTTGGCGGCGGTGGAGGCCGCGGCCAGCTGCCGCGAAGCGGCGCGGGCCTGGCGGCCGAGGGTGTGCATGTAGTGCTGGATGTCCATCTTGGCGGTCCGGTGACGGGCGTCGAAAGGCTCAATTAGAGCATCGATTCGCCTTCTGCTGCACCCCCGCGGCTGCCAGGCGCAGGCTGAGCTGGAGGAACTCGTCCCACACGTCGCCGGCGGCCAGCCCCTTGATGATGCGGTCGATGCGTGCGGCGTGGAGCAGGGCGGCGCGCAGTGCGGCGCTGGAGAGACGGGGCAGGGCGCGGCTGATGGCCTGCTTGCGGCGTTCGTCGAAGACGCGCTCGGCCTTCAGCAGCGCGGGCAGCGGCTGGCCGCTGTCCTGGCCGCCCTTCACGGTGGCAAGGGTGCGGATCTCGTTTGCCAGTGCCCACAGCACCAGCGGTGGTGCCGCGCCCTCGCCGGCAAGGCCGTCGAGCAGGCGCGCGCAGCGCGCCGGGTCGCCTTCGAGGACGGCCTGGCGGAGCTTGTCGATGTCGTAACGGGCGACGTTGAGTACGGCGTCCTGGACCTGGGCGAGGTTGAGGCGGCCCTCGCCGTGGAGAAGCGCGAGCTTGCGGATTTCCTGGTGTGCGGCGAGCAGGTTGCCTTCGACGTGGTCGGCGATGAAGGCAAGGGCTTCGGCATCGGCATCCAGCCCCTGGCTGCGCAGCCGCGCGGCGATCCACGCCGGCAGTTGGGCGCGTTCGGGGGCGTTGGCCTCGATCACCGTCGCCTGTGCGCCCAGTGCGGTAAACCAGGCAGCCTTGCGCGCCTGCCAGTCGAGTTCGGGCAGGGTGATCAGGGTCACCACCCCGCCGGGCAGTGCCGCGGCATAGCGCTGCAAGGCGTCACCGCCGTCACGTCCGGGTTTGCCGGAAGGGATGCGCAGGTCGATCAGCTTGCTGCCGCCGAACAGCGACAGGTTGCCGGCAGCCATCAACAGGCTGTCCCAGCGGAAACCCTGGCCGACCACCAGCGTCTCGCGCTCGTCGAAACCCTGGCGGCGGGCCGCGGCGCGGATCGCGTCGGTGGCTTCGAGCACCAGCAGCGGCTCGTTGCCGTGCACCACCCACAGTGGCGCGAGCGGGCGTTCGAGCTGGGCGGCGAGCTGCTCCGGGCGCAGGTTCACATCCGTACGGCGGCCAGACGGCGCATCAGCTGTTCAACCAGCTCCTTCTCCATGTCGCGTTCGAGCAGCGCCTCTTCCTGCTCCTTGGCGAGGATGCGGTCATCCTGGAAGGTGTACTCGCGCTGTGTGCGCAGCATGGTCGGCGGAATCAGGGGTTCTCCGCTGCGGTCGAGGAGCTGGAAGCCGAGCTCGCGGGTGAGCTGGTATTCGCGTACCTTGCCGGCCCCGGTGAGGCTGAGGATTTCGCGACCGCTGCGGTTTTCGAGGATCTGCAGCTGCACGTCGGCCTGCGCGGGGTTGGTGACCACCGTGGTGGTGCCGCTGGCGGCAATCTGCCGGGCGAGCTGGGCGCCGAAGCCGGTCACCGGGCTGACGCCGAGGTGGATGGTGGAGAAGGCCAGCGCCTGTGGGCCGCGCAGGCGAAAGCCGCAGCCGCCGAGCAGGGCTCCGGCGCTGAGGGCGGCGCCGGCGAGCAGCAGGCGGCGACGGGAGGGTGTATGCATGGCTGACCTCAGGCGACGATATTGACCAGACGGCCGGGTACCACGACGACCTTCTTCGCCGCGCGCCCTTCCATGAACTTCTGCGCCGCCTCGGAGGCCAGTGCGAGGGCCTCGATGTCGGCGCGCGCGGCATCGGCGGCGACCTTGATGCTGCCACGCAGCTTGCCGTTGACCTGCAGCATCAGCTCCACTTCGTCCTGCTCCAGCGCCGCGGCGCTGACCTCGGGCCAGCTCGCCGCGAGGATGTCGGCGCCGAAACCGCATTCCTGCCAGAGGGCGTGGCAGATGTGCGGGGTGATCGGCGAGAGCAGGCGCAGCAGGATGGAGAAGCCTTCCTCGGCGACTTCGGCGTGGGCGCCGGGGGCCGCGGCGGCCAGTTCCTTGTGCGCCTTCTCGAGCGCATTGAGGATCTTCATCGCCGCCGACACCACGGTGTTGAACTGGTGCTTGCCGAAGTCGTAGCTGGCCTGCTTGAGGTGGGTATGGATCTCGCGGCGCACGTCGGCCGCCGCCGCGGGCAGCGCGTTGGCGGCGAGCGCGCGCTCGGCCGGCAGCGCGGCGCGCGTCTCGCTGGCAAAAGCGTGGCCGTAGTTCCATACCCGGCGCAGGAAGCGCGAGGCGCCCTCGACGCCGGAATCGGACCATTCGAGCTGCTGGTCGGGCGGGGCGGCGAAGATGATGAACAGGCGCGCGGTGTCGGCGCCATACTGGTCAACCAGCGACTGCGGATCGACACCGTTGTTCTTCGACTTCGACATCTTCTCGGTGCCGCCGATGACCACCGGCAGGCCGTCGGATCCCAGCCTGGCGGCGACGATGCGGCCGCGCTCGTCACGCTCGACGACGACGTCGGCCGGGTTGATCCACTGCTTCTTGCCGCCGTCGAGCTCGCGGTAGTAGGTCTCGGCCACCACCATGCCCTGGGTGAGCAGGGCGTTGAAGGGTTCGGAGGCCTTCACCAGGCCGCAGTCGCGCATCGCCCGGGTGAAGAAGCGCGAGTAGAGCAGATGCAGGATGGCGTGTTCGATGCCGCCGATGTACTGATCGACCGGCGCCCAGTAATCCACCCGCTCATCGACCATCGCGGTGGTGTTGTCGCTGCAGGCGTAGCGCAGGAAGTACCACGACGATTCGACGAAGGTGTCCATGGTGTCGGTTTCGCGCTTCGCCGGCTTGCCGCACTTCGGGCAGGTGCACTCGTAGAACGAAGCCATCTTGGCGAGTGGTGAACCGCGCCCGGTGACCTCGACGTTCTCGGGCAGCACCACCGGCAACTGTTCGTCCGGTACCGGCACGTCGCCGCAGTCGGCGCAATGGATCATCGGGATCGGGCAACCCCAGTAGCGCTGGCGCGAGATGCCCCAGTCGCGCAGGCGGTACTGCACACGCTTGGCGCCCAGACCCTTTGCGGAGAGGTCCGCAGCGATGGCATCGACCGCGCCCTGGAAGTCGAGGCCGTCATACTTGCCGGAATTCACCAGGCGGCCGTATTCGGCGTAGGCGTCCTGCCAGGGGGCGACGGTGTCGGTGTAGGCCTCCGCGCCGACCACCATGCGGATCGGCAGTTCGTACTTGGTGGCGAAGGCGAAGTCGCGTTCGTCGTGGGCCGGCACCGCCATCACCGCGCCTTCGCCGTAGCCCATCAGCACGTAGTTGGCGACCCAGACTTCGAGCGCCTCGTCGGTGAGCGGGTGACGCACCTTGAGGCCGGTGGCCATGCCCTTCTTTTCCATCGTCGCGATGTCGGCCTCGGCGACGCCGCCGCGCTTGCATTCCTCGATGAACCCGGCGAGTGCCGGGTTGCCGGTGGCGGCTTGAGTGGCGAGCGGGTGTTCGGCGGCCACGGCGACATAAGTCGCGCCCATCAGCGTATCGGCGCGGGTGGTGAACACCTTCAGTGCGCCTTCGTGGCCGATGCTGTCGACATCGAAGGGGAAGCTGATCTCCACGCCCTCGGAGCGCCCGATCCAGTTCTTCTGCATCAGCTTGACCTGCTCGGGCCAGTTCGGCAGCTCGTCGAGCGCGGACAGCAGTTCGTCGGCGTAGGCGGTGATCTTCATGTAGTACATGGGGATCTCGCGCTTCTCCACCAGCGCACCGGAGCGCCAGCCGCGGCCGTCGATGACCTGCTCGTTGGCGAGCACGGTCTCATCCACGGGGTCCCAGTTCACCGTGCCCAGACGCTTGTAGATGAGGCCCTTCTCGTACAGGCGGGTGAACAGCCACTGCTCCCAACGGTAGTACTCGGGCGTGCAGGTGGCGAGTTCGCGCGACCAGTCGATGCCGAAGCCGAGGCGCTTGAGCTGCCCCTTCATGTACTCGATGTTGGCGTAGGTCCACTGCGCCGGCGGCACGTTGTTCTGGATCGCGGCGTTTTCTGCCGGCATGCCGAAGGCGTCCCAGCCCATCGGCTGCAGCACGTTGCAGCCCTTCATGCGGTGAAAGCGCGCCAGCACGTCACCGATGGTGTAGTTGCGCACATGGCCCATGTGCAGTTTGCCCGAGGGGTAGGGGAACATCGACAGGCAGTAGTACTTCGGGCGGCCGGCATCCTCGACGGCGCGAAAGGCCTGGGTGCGCTCCCAGTGCTGCTGGGCGGCGGATTCGAGCTCGGCGGGCTGGTATTTTTCCTGCATGGGCGGGGCTTCGGGGCTTGACGTTGAGAACACGCGAGTATAGCGCGAAGGCGCACTCAGGGCTTGTGAAGGAATCGTCGCGAGCGCCAGCCGCGCGGCGGATTGATTCACCAGTCGGAGAGTGCTGCCGTGCGCGTCGGGGTGGGCGCGGGCAAAAAAACGGCACCCGGATTGCGCCGGATGCCGAACTCCAATGAAGGAGAGGAGGGAGACGGTGTGCCGGAGGGCTTCCGGCGCGCAAGGGCGCCTCAGGCGGCCTTGCGGAAAGTGTCGAGGTTGCGCTGCCAGTTTGCCGAGATGGCGGTAAAGACATCTTCCATGGCCAGCAGCGGCAGGCGCCACATGCGGTTCTGGCTGCGCACCAGCGGGGTCACGCGCGGCGCACAGAGGGTGTCGCGTTCGGCTTCGAGGAGCGCCAGGAAATGATCCATGGCTGCGCCCCAGTATTCGGCGTTGCCCACCCAGCCGGTTTCGGCGGTGGCTTCGCGGACGGCCTTGCGCCACAGCACGGTGGCGCGTTCTTCGGAAACACCCGCCTTGCGGGCATACCACGGTAGCAGTTTGGGGGTCTTCATGGCGGTTCTCCTGTGGGCCCGATGGGGCCTCTTCAACGGGCTTTCCGGCCTTGTGGGCACGTCAGCCGATTCCTTGCAACAGCCTGCGGGCAAGATTCATGCAGGGTTCTCTGTTGCTGTGCACAACTTAAAGTTAATCCATCAAAACGGCCTTTGCAAGCTCGATTTGTTGCGTGTTGTTGCGACGCAACAATACGCCTCCGTCTGGAAGTTGCGGCCGCTCTGGCGTGCTTGCGGGCGGGGGCGTGTGCAGGAGGTAGAATGCGTGCATCCAAGGAATGCCCATGTCCGACCTGCTCGCCAAACTCAATACCGAACAACTGCAGGCTGTCACCCTGCCGCCCCAGCACGCGCTGATCCTCGCCGGCGCCGGCTCCGGCAAGACCCGCGTACTCACCACCCGCATCGCCTGGCTGCTCAGCACCGGCCAGTGCGACCCGGCGGCGATCCTCGCGGTGACCTTCACCAACAAGGCCGCCAAGGAGATGCATGCGCGCCTCGGTGCGCTGCTGCCGATCAACACCCGCGGGATGTGGATCGGCACCTTCCACGGCCTCTGCAACCGCCTGCTGCGTGCCCATCACCGCGATGCCGGACTGCCGCAGCTGTTCCAGATCCTCGACTCCGCGGACCAGCTCGCCGCCATCAAGCGACTGCTCAAGGCACTCAACGTCGATGACGAGAAGTTCCCCCCGCGCGAACTGCAGCACTTCATCAACGCGCAGAAGGAAGCTGGACTGCGCCCCGCTGCCGTCGACGTCTGGGACGACTACAGCCGCCGCCGGGTGGAGCTCTATCAGGAGTATGAAACACAATGCCAGCGCGAGTCTGTTGTGGATTTTGCGGAGTTGCTGCTGCGCACCTTCGAGCTCCTTGAGCGCAACGAGCCGGTGCGACGCCACTACCAGCGCCGTTTCCGCCACATCCTGGTCGATGAGTTCCAGGATACCAACCGCCTGCAGTACCGCTGGCTGAAGCTGCTCGCCGGTGGCGAACCGCCGGCCTGCCTGTTCTGCGTCGGCGACGATGACCAGTCGATCTACCGCTTCCGCGGCGCCGAGGTCGGCAACATGCGCGATTTCGAACGCGAGTTCCAGGTCACCGGCGTGATCCGCCTGGAGCAGAACTACCGCTCGCACGGCAACATCCTCGATGCCGCCAACGCCATCATCCGCAACAACAGTGCCCGGTTGGGCAAGAACCTGTGGACGGAAGCCGGTGCCGGCGAGCCGATCCGGATCTTCGAGGCATTCTCCGATAGCGACGAGGCGCGCTGGGTCGTCGACGAAATCCAGCAGCTGGTGCGCGACGGCGCGCTGCGTGCCGACATCGCCCTGCTGTACCGCTCCAACGCGCAGTCACGGGTGCTGGAGCACGCGCTGTTCTCGGCGGGCATTCCCTATCGCGTGTATGGCGGCCTGCGCTTCTTCGAACGCCAGGAGATCAAGCACGCGCTCGCCTACCTGCGCCTGATCGCCAACCCCGACGACGACACCGCCTTTGCGCGGGTGGTGAACTTCCCCACCCGCGGCATCGGTGCGCGCTCCATCGAGGCCTTGCAGGACGCCGCGCGCACCTGGAGCACCAGCCTGTATGCCACCGTGCCCCATCTCGGCGGCAAACCCGGCACCGTGCTTGCCCAGTTCGTCCGCCTGATTGAGGAATTGCGCCGGGAGACGGCGCGCCTGCCGCTGCCCGAACTGGTCGATCACGTGCTCGACCGCTCCACCCTGCGCGACCACTACAAGAGCGAGAAAGAAGGGCGCGAGCGCCTGGAAAACCTCGACGAGCTGATTGCCGCGGCGGCCAATTTCACTGCCGAGGCGCAGGCCGGGGCCGAGGCGCTGGCCGCCGATCACGCCCTGCTGGCGGATTTTCTTGCCCATGCCTCGCTGGAGGCCGGCGAACACCAGGCCGACCAGGGCATGGACGCAGTGCAGTTGATGACCGTGCATGCCGCCAAGGGTCTGGAGTTCGACGCGGTCTTTGTCTCCGGCCTGGAAGAAGGCCTTTT
Organism: Pseudothauera lacus; assembly: GCF_003034845.1. Classification (GTDB taxonomy): domain Bacteria; phylum Pseudomonadota; class Gammaproteobacteria; order Burkholderiales; family Rhodocyclaceae; genus Pseudothauera; species Pseudothauera lacus. The sequence continues at coordinate 258,238 of NZ_PZKC01000005.1, forward strand.
CCCGCACGAGAACAGCATCCTGGAGTCCGAGGGGCTGGAAGAGGAGCGCCGGCTGATGTATGTGGCGGTGACGCGCGCGCGCCAACGCCTGTACCTGTCCTTTGCGCAGAGCCGCATGCTGCACGGGCAGACGCGCTGCAACCTGCGCTCACGCTTCCTTGAAGAGATTCCCGCGCCCCTCGCGCGCTGGCTGACGCCGCCGAAGCCTCGCGGCGGCCCTGGAGGGGGCTATTACGAGCCTCCGCGCGGCGCCTTCGCCCCGCGAGCGCAACCGGCGGCAGCACAGGCCTTGCCGGGCGGCCTGCGTGTCGGCCAGCTGGTCAGGCACGCACGTTTCGGCACCGGGGTGATCATCGCCGCCGAAGGCAGCGGTTCGGATGCGCGCGTGCAGATCAATTTCGGCGATGCCGGCATCAAGTGGCTGCTGCTCGGCGTGGCGAAGCTCGAAGCCTGCGCCTGAGCCCTGTCGCTGGGCGGGATTCAGGTGCCGTACTTGCGCGCCAGACTGTCGTGCAGGTCGACGAACTCCTGCGCCAGCTTGTGGCGCGGGTCGAGGTGGATCATCGGCCTGGCCTGCTCGTGGGATTCCTTGATCTTCACCGATGCCGACAGGTAGGGCGCCAGTACCGGCAGGCCTTCGGCAATCAGCTCATCGACGACCTTGCGCGGCAGGCTGGCGCGCGGCTGGAACTGGTTCACCACGATGCCTTCAACGGCCAGTTCGCGGTTGTGGTCGGCCTTGATCTCCTCGACGTTTTCCAGCAGCGCATACAGTGCGCGGCGTGAAAAGTCGTCGCAATCGAAGGGGATCAGGCAGGCATTGGCAGCGATCAGCGCCGAACGGGTGTAGAAGTTCAACGCCGGCGGGGTGTCGATCCACACGCAGTCGTAGTCTTCGGCGAGCTCGTCGAGGGCGTCGCGCAGCTTGTAGATCTTGTAGCGCGATTCGAGCTTGCCCTGCAGCTCCTCCAGTTGCGGGTGCGAGGGCATGACGTGGAGCCTGTCGAAGGGCGAGGCGACGATGAACTCCTCGGTGGCCTTGGGGTTGAGCTTGAAGTTCAGCGTCTGGTCGAAGAAGTCGGCCAGTGTGGTGTCCTGGTCGGCACCGTCGGCACCGAGCAGGTACTGGGTGGAATTGCCCTGCGGATCGAGGTCCACCACCAGCGTGCGCAGCCCCTTGTGCGCGCCGATGGCCGCGAGGTTGCAGGTTATGGTGGACTTGCCCACTCCGCCCTTCTGATTGAACACCACGCGTCGCATCGTTCTTCTCCCCGTTTGGCTGGCCAGATTATGCCCAAAAAGCTTGCCGGGGTGAGGTTTTCAGCGCCACACCTCGCGCATGCGGATGACGCTCGGGTTGCCGCGGTAGAGGCCCCAGGTGGCGCGCCCGCGTGGGGTGTCGGGGGCGCCTAGCCAGCTCATCCCCGCAGCGTTGAGCTGTGGGGTGAGATCGACGAAGCCGGGGTTGCCGGCACCGGGGGCGCTGAACTGCAGTTGCAGCACACCGGCGGCGAAGGTGCCGAAGCCGCTGGCCGTGGTGCTGCCGTTGCCGACGGCGATGCTGCCGTCGACGCGCCCGTTTTGCTGGTTGTTGTCCAGGCGCAGGTGGGCGGGGGCGCCGAGGGCGCTGCAGTTGTCGTCCGCGTTGGTGACGAAGCGGCTGCCGTCGTAGTGTTCGGCGCGTACGACGACGTTGACCGGTTGCGTCTCCAGGTGCTGGTGGGCGTTGTCCACCGCCAGCCGCCCCCAGCGCAATTCGGTGCCAGCTATGGCGCCGATGCGCAGGGCGTCGCAGGCACCGTCGCCGTTGGCGTCGTAGCACGCGCCGTCACTGTCGGTGAGCGCGGCGGCGGGGATGTCGAGATCCACGCTGGCGGCGAAGGGCGCCAGCGGAGTGGCCGGCTTGCCGTAGCGCAGTTGCACATTGGTGAGGCTGGCTACGGCGCTGCCGTCGTAGATCTCGGTGCCGCTCCAGGCCACCGTGCCCGCGTCATCCTCGGCGAGCGTGGCGGCGGTGGCTGCGGCGTTGCCGTGGCTGCGCCCGCCCAGGGCTGCAGGCAGGCGCCAGAACGGGCCGGCATAGTTGAGGGTCACGCCGCCGGCGATGTTGAGTCCGCTGACGGTAAGCTGCGGCGCGACCAGATAGCCGAAGGGGCTGCCGAGATAGGTGAAGCTGGCGTTGCAGGCATTCTCCAGCACCGGGGTGTTGGCGCTTGCCGCCAGACGGGCGGGGATGAAGCGCCCGATCGGCAAGGAGTGTCCGCCCGCCACCGTCTCGCCAAAATAGGCGCCCGCCGGCGGAGTGGCGGTGAAGCGGAACACGCCGACTTCGGAGACCGATTGCTGCAGGTTGCGCTCGCCGCCGTCGGCGGCCACCAGGTCGAGCGCATTCACGCCGGTGCTGCCGGGCTGGCCGGCAAGTGGGGCGACCACTTCGCTGCCCAGGACGATACCCCCCTGGCGGTAGTTGGGGGTGGTGGCGTTGCCGGTGCACAGGTCGCCATCGCCGTCGACCTCCCAGGCCACGGCGCGGATGCCCAGCGGGAAGAGGGCGCCGGCGCGGGCGAAAGCGGGGCAGGTATGGTCGCCGGCAAGGCAGTGGGCGCCCGCTGCGCTGCTGTCGATGCAGAAACCGGCGGGCTTGACGACGAAGTCGTCGCTGCCATTGAGGGTCAGGCCGCTGTCCTCGTTGGCGGCGCTGCCCTGGTAGCGCGCCAGCAGGGTCATCAGGCCGGCGTCGGCATAGCGTACGCTGATGCGTGCATCGGCGTTGGCGTCGAAGTCCAGCGTCAGGTTGGTCCACGTGGCGGTATTGCTGATCGCACTGCCATCGACGTGGACGCGCGCGCTGCCCGTGGCCGGGTCGGCATACTGCGAGCGGAAGCCTACGGTGCGCGCTCCGGTCAGCGCCGGGGCACATGTTTCCGGATTGGCCGGATCGGTGCGCCGGGCAGAAATCACGATCTCGCCCTGCGGGCGGTTGGCGATCAGCGTGGGGATGTCGAATACCAGTCCGCTGGCATTGAACTGCAGTGTGCAGTTGCCCTCCACGCCGTTGCGGAAGCAGCGCGTGACGTTCGCCGCGGTGGGGATGCTGGTGGCGATGCCCAGGGTCGCCGTACCCGCGGTATTGCGGCGTAGCTGGAATACCGCGCTGCCGCCGCTGAAGGTCTTGCTGTTGCTGCCGCCGAGCCAGTACTGGGAGGAGGTGTTGGCTGGCTGCAGGGTGAGGTCGACACTGCCGGCATAGAGCGCGCTGCAGGCATTGTTGGCGCAGGCCTGGATGGTCACCGACTCCGGTGCGCAGGTCAGTCCGCTGCCGTCGTGGACGATGCGGAAATGGTTGATCGGGTTCTGCAGGGGCTCCATGCGCAGTGCGCAGACATCAAGGTTGTCAATCTCGTGGTTGTCGTTGCTGCCGCCGGTGGAGCCGGTGAGGGTGAGCAGGAGGTTCTCCGGCACCGCCGCCTGACCTGCGCTCGCCAGCACATTGACCGGGCCGATGAGGGTCTGGAAACCGCTGCCGGTATCGCGCTCGACGGTCACCCAGGATTGCCCGGCGGTCTGGCTGTCGATGGTGATGCGGTAGCGCTGGCCGGCGGTGGTGCGCAGGGTCGGTGACAGCGTGGCGGTGCCGGCGATGTAGGCGTAGCCCGTCTGGCCACTGCCCGAGCCGCGCATTGCCACGGAGTTCTGCCGTCTTCCGGGGCCGCCGTTGCGCCCCTCGGTGGGGTTGGAATAGTTGCCGTAGGTGTCGAGCGCGACGCCGATCCAGCCGCCCGCAAAACCACTCACCCCGCTGCGGTTGGCATAGCCCAGCGAGCCGCCGTACCCCCCGGGGGCCGGCGTCTGGGCCGCGTCCGAGAGCACCACGGCGATGCCGTCGGCGCCGCTGCCACCGTAGGCATGGAAGTCGAACTCGAGGGTGACGAGATTGCCGGCCGAAGGGAAGACGCGCTGGAAGGTTGCCGCGGTGGCGACGTTGGCGGTGTTGTCGGTCAGGCGCAGGCGCCCATCGACGATGCGCGGATTGCCGAAGCTGCCGCTGCGGTTGGTTACCGCCCAGTCGTCGCCGACTTCGCTGCGAGCGAAGTTGTCGGAGACGCACTGGAAGGCGGGTGGGCATAGGCGTTCGGAGCCGTCCAGGTTCTTTCCGGCAGACTGCTTGGCATGAATGTCGGCGACCTGGCCGGCGTCAAGGACGCTGTCGAAGATCAGCACTTCATCGACATCGCCAACCAGATAGGCGGCGGCTGCGCTGGCATTGGTGTTTTCGATCCGGCCGATGCTCGAGAAGGGGGTGGTGACTGCCCCTGAGCCGGTGGTGCCGCTGCGGTTCAGACTGCCGTCGATATAGATGGTGTACGCGCCCGAAGAGGCGTTGCGGGTGAGGACGATGTGGTGCCACTGGCCGTCGTTGATGGCGACGGTCGATCTGGCGTTGTCGTCGTTGCCTTTGGAGATGCCGATCCGTCCGGAGGCGTCCAGCCATCCCCAGAAGATGTCGTTGGTGCCGCCTGCCTGCTCCACGCCGCTCACCCCGGGCGCTCGCCAGTTGGTGTCGTCACCGGTCTGGGTGGTCCTGATCCAGAAACTCAGGCTGGCGGTGCCGGAAAGCACGGAGGAGAGATTGTCCACCTGGACGTGGCTGCCGCCATCGAAGCGCCCTGCCCGGCAGATCGCTCCCGGTGCGGTAGTCGCTGCGCCGTCGATCGCCGTGCCATGGCGGGCATTGCCGCTGCCGTCGACGACTTCTCCGGTTGCGCCACTCCACACCGCTTCATCCATTGCGTAGGCTGCCACGGGCGGGGGTAGTGCGGAAGCGTTGCAGCGCGGGTGGTCAGGTGTGCAGATGCCGATGACCCGGCTGCTGCCGTCGATACTCAGGCTGCCGTTCCAGCCACCGGCGGTAACGTTGCCGACAACGGTGGTGTTGGTGGTCAGGGTGATCGTGTTGCTGCTGGCGGTAATGTTGCCCAGGATCGTGCCGCCCGAAATCGAGACCGGGCTGCCGTTGCTGCTGACGTTGCCGGTGATGTCGGTATTGGTGGCAATAACTGCGCAGCAGTTTGAATGCACGTTGCCAATCACCGTGCCGCCGACCAGAGTGATGCGGCCGTTGTTTGCAGTGATGCTACCGCTGATGTCGGTGTCGGTGGCATAAACCCGGCAGCAGGCCGATTCCACGTCGCCGCTCACGCGGCCGCCGCTGAGCCGGATCTCGCCGCTGTTCGCGGTGATGTCGCCACCAATCTCGGTGTCGCGGGCGGTAACGCCGGAACGGGCATTCACGGTGCCGCTTACCGTGCTATCGGTCAGGTTGGACGAGCCGTTGGTCAAGATGGTGCCGGTCAGGTTCGTTCCGTTCAGGTTGATGGCGCCCGAGCTGGTCGAGGACAGGTTGCCGTACAAGGTGTTGCCGGTGCCGTTGGCCTGGATGGCCCCCCAGCGGGTCTGGACGTCGAGCCTGTCGGTTGCGCTGCCCAAGGTATTGTTACCCTGAAGCGTGATGCCACCGAAGACAATCAGCGTGAGCTCCGAATTCGGCACGATGCTGTCCCCGGCGGAGAGGGTGATGCTGCCGCTGCAGGTGCGAGTGCTGCCCGAAGCGGACCAACTGCCGCCGCTGCAGGTGGGGTAGTTGCCGGGGTTGCCGGGGCTGCCGTTCAACCCGAAGTTGGCAGCATGCGCCGGAAGTACGGTGCACAAGGTCAGCAGCACCGCGATGATGCCGCGTCCGAGGCAGGAAGAAGCTGGTGTGATGAGCTGTCCGGTCATGGCGAGATCCACAGGGTCATTGTCGCTTCCCGTGTCGCAGCCCCTGCTGGCGAGGCGCTTGTCGCCGTGGCCACGCTGGTGACGCGTATAACGTTCAGTTGTTCGCCGCCCTCGGTCACGCTGCTGCCATTGCAGCTTACGTCAACGTCGAACCCGGCGAAGCTCAGCGTTCCGGAACAGGGCAGGCCGCTTGCTGCCCGATGCCGTCCCCACTCCACTCCGGCCCGCGTGGCGTACCAAGCCTGGCGACCCTCCTGTGCCATCAGCGTGCCGAGGTGCTGGGTGGCGCCCAACTGTATGATGACAGCACCGAGGCCGGACAGTACGACCATGATAAACACCACGGCGATAATGGAGAAACCGCGCTGCTGCTTCATGGGGCGTTAACCACCTGGGCCTGATAAAGCAGGTTGATGGACTCGCCCTCGGCGGTCAGCCCCAGGCGCAGGGTGACGAGGCCGTTGCGCACGTGGTCGCCGGGCTGGTAAGTGAACTGACACAGACTTACGCGGTCGGCAAGCAGGGCCCCATCGCTGCTGCCAAAGCCGGCGGGTTGTGCCGGACTGAAGCCGTAGCCGGTGTGGCGCCGCAACTGGCCGTCAGCACAGAAGTAGCTCACCGGCCCGCTGGCGGGCACTACGTCGAAGCGCTGGGCGCCGAGTGAGGGGAAAGGGAAGAGCCTGGCGGTGCTCAGGCTCATCGTTCCGCCTGCGAACGCCGCGATCGGCGCGCGATTGTCGCCGATGTAGGCGTTGGCGGCTGGTCCGCTGGCGGTGGCGTTGTAAATTACCAGTTGGTCTCCGGGTGCCGCGCCCGCCGCGAGTCCGCCGAGGACGTCGAAGCTGCTGTCGGCGGCGGCAAAATCCAGCGGATCGGACGCGGGGTCGGCCGGATCGGGCAGGGCGCGGTAGCGTCCGCCATCGGTGGTGGGGATGAACTCCAGATAGCTTCCGCCACCGGCAATCCGCACGCTGTTGGGCAGCGCCATGCGCAGCTCGCGGACCATGCGGGTGAGCGCCAGATCTGCCTCCGCAACGAGTTCGGCGCGGCGTGCCTGGTCTTCGAAGGCTCGGAAGGGCTGCAGCAGTATGCCCGCGGAGAGCCCGCCAAGGATGCCGAGGATGATGATCACCACCACCAGTTCGACCAGCGTAAAGGCTCTCTGAGTCGCGGCTGTTGTGAGGTTGCGATGCTTCACGGCGGCGCCCTGCTCAGTCCTCGGCACGGAAGCCGATGAGTTCGCTGCTAGCGCCGTCGCCGTTGACGAGCACGGTGATGCGGCAGCCCGGCACTCCGGCGAGCGTGTCACCGGCCACCGTCACCTGCACGCGGTAGCCGCTCAGCCCGGCCAGTTCAGCACCGCTCACGTCCACCGGCGGCTGGTCGTCCACACCGTCGTAATCGGCGACGAAAGCCCATTCTCCGCGTGCTGTGCCGCCCGCGCTCACGCCAGGACAGCGCATGCCCATGATCTCTTCGAGGTAGCCTTCGGCGAGCGCGATGGCCTGCTGCTGGAGCATCGGGTCGGCACTTCTGGACACGGTGTTGTTGAAGGCAGCGAGGATGCCGACCAGTCCTGCCGACAGCACGACGATGACGACGATGAGTTCGATAAGCGTGAAGCCGCGGCAAGGGCGATGCTCAGCGCACATGGCCGGTTTCTGCTTCCACGTTGATGCTGCGCGAACCGATGGCGACGGTCGTGCCGGCGCTCGGGCGGCCGAGGCCATCGAAGGACAGCGTGGCGCTGCCCACGGTGACCCCGGTTGGCGCTTCTCCCCGCCCCCTGGCCGATCCGTCCCACGGGCGGCCGCTGCCGGGGTTGAGCAGATAGGCGCCGCCGCTCGCCGGGCAAGCTGCAGCGGTGCAGATGCGGTAGGCGCCGCCGCCGAAAACCGCGCTCACCGTCGTGTTGCGGGCGACAGCGACCTGCCGCGCATAGCGCAGCGCGGCGACTGCCTCCTCGGTATAGCCGTACTCGTCGAAGCCGCCGGTATCCAGACGAGGTATGGCGACTACGGCGAGGATGCCGAGGAGGACGATGACGAGGACGAGCTCGATGAGGGTGAAGCCACGCGGGCGGGAGCATCGCCCCCGCCCGCGGTCAGCAAGCCGTCCGGATGAGGCGCAGCGTGTTTCGGTACGGCGCTCTGGCATGCAGGACCGCCGTACCGTGTTCCGCTTCAGCTCTTCCGGGCAGCGCACGTCTGTTTAGTCTGCTGTCGGAATGATAATTACATCATAAGTGGCCGCTCCGGATTCGGTGGATGCGATCTTGCAGGTATTAGTTGATTGTCCGCGGCTGGTTACGGGAATGGGGCCGCCAGAAACGGTGAACTTCGCGGCATCGACATCGGGGTCGATGAGGCCGTTGATCGCCGCGGTACATGTCGTCCCGCCTGCGATTGCGACGAAATCGGTGCCCGCAACTTTCCCTGGAATGCGACTGGTGGCGTAGTTGATTGACGAGCCTGAACCAACTGCGCCAGCTATTCCCTGCGCCGCAGCGTTTCCAGCGTCTCTGCCTAGATCGACAAACTTCGGCACCGCCACCGCCGCCAGAATGCCAAGAATGACGATGACGATGACCAGTTCGATGAGGGTGAAGCCTTGTTGCTGTTTCATGCTTGTTTCTCCGTGCAGGAAGTCAGGAAGTCTCAGCAGCCGCTGGTGTCGCGGGTGATGGTGGGACGGCCGCCGGCGGCGCTGGGCGCGGTGTAGGCCACGCTGCAGGTGGGGATGCCGTCGAGCTGCGCGGTACCGCCGCTGTAGGTCCACCGGCTGGGCAGGTCGTCGAACAGCGGGCGCAGGTTGGCGGCGGTGGCCTGGGGATAGCCGTAGACGGTGCTGACGCGGGTGGCCGCGGGGTTGCAGGCAGCGGCGGTGGCGGAGGTGCCGGTGGCGTTGGTCTCCAGGTTCACGCAGGCCGCGGCGCTGGTGTGCAGGCCGGCGGCGGCCATCTTGGCGAAGACGACGTTGGAGCCCGACTTCACCGCGGTGTAGTAGGAGTCCACCACGGCGATGCGGGCCTCGCGCTGCAGCGAGATGAACTTGGGAATCGCCACCGCGGCAAGGATGCCCAGGATGACGATGACGATGACCAGTTCGATGAGCGTGAAACCTTGTTGGTGTTGGCGCTGTGGCATGGCGGAAAACCCTCCGGTGGATAGTGCTTTTGGCTGAGTATAGCCCGGCACCGCGAGGCTGCCGGGCGTGAAGTGGGTCACGTTGTGACGGGCTTGGCGTTTCATCGGCGGCTGGCCAGCTGGGTGAGGTCCCACATCGGCAGGAAGACGCCGAGGGCGAGTACCAGCACCATGATGCCGACCACCACGGTGAGCAGAGGTTCGATGATGGCGCTGAGGTTGGCGATGTCGTACTCGACCTCGCGGTCGTAGAAGTCGGCGACTTCCAGCATCATCACGTCGAGCTGGCCGGTTTCTTCGCCGACGGCGATCATCTGCAGCACTACCGGGGTGAACACCTGCGCCTGTGCGGCGGTGCGCAGCAGGGAGTCGCCGCGCTCTACGCCGGCGCGCATGGCGAGGATCTTGTCGGCGATGTGGGCGTTGCCGCTGGCCCGCGCCACGCCGACCAGCGCCTGGGTGATGGGCACCCCGGCGCTCAGCGCGACGCCCATGGCGCGGGTGAAACGCGCCAGGGTGGCGCGCAACAGCACGTCGCCGACCTTGGGGATGCGCAGCTTGGCGCGGTCCCACCACAGACGGCCGCTGTCGGTGGCGGTCCAGCGCCGGAAGGCGAACACCGCCAGCGCCAGACCGACGAGGATGAGGGGCCAGTAAGCGCTGGCGAAGGTGGAGATTGCCAGCAGGATGCGGGTGGGCAGCGGCAGTTCCATGTTGGTGCTGGCAAAGACCCCGGCAAAGGCGGGAATGACCAGCACGGTGAGCACGCCGATGGCAATGCCGATGGCGACGATGACGAAGGTGGGATAGCGCATCGCCGCCTTGACGCGGTCGATGACCACCTTGTCGCGCTGCAGGTAGTCGTACATGCTCTGAAAGGCGCGGTCGATCTGCCCGGTCATCTCGCCGACGCGCAGGATGCTGATGTAGAGCGTGCCGAAGACGTCGATGTGGCGCGCGAAGGCGCTGGAGATGTCGCGCCCGCCTTCGAGGTCGCGGCCGATTTCCTTGAGGATAGCGGCAAAGCGCGGGTTGGGGGTGGATTCGGCGAGCCGCATGAGGCCCTGGATGATGGGGACGCCGGCCTTGGTGATGCTGTACATCTGGCGGCTGAAGAGGATCAGGTCGTCGAGGCTGATGCGGCGTTCGAAGAGGGCAGCAAGGTCGATGCCGCTGCCGGCGCTGCCGCCCTGCACCTCATCGACCTGCAGCGGAATCACGCCACTGTCGGCAAGCTGGCTGGCCGCGGCCTGCGCAGAGTCGGCACTCACCCTACCTTCGCGCAGGGTGCCGGCGGCGTCGCGGGCGCGGTAGCTGTAGGTCTTCATCGCGGTGTATCAGTGACGGCGCTCATACGGGGATCTGCTGGCCGGCGTAGTCGAGGCTGGCGAGTGCCTCCAGTTCCACTTCGCCGCCCATGCGCACGACCTCTTCCAGCGAGGTGATGCCGCGCGCGGCGAGGTCGAGGGCGTTCTGCGCCAGGGTGCGGAAGCCCGGGCGTTCGCGCACCAGGCGGTGGAAGCTGCTGACGTCGCCACGGCGCAGGGCGTCGGCGAGCGGCTCGTCGATGTCGAGGAACTCGAACACGCCGACGCGGCCCTTGTAGCCGGTGTTGTTGCACTGCATGCAACCGCTGCCGTGGCGGAAGCCGTTGGCGGCGGTACCCACCTGCAGTTCCGGCATGGTGCGCAGCCAGGCCAGTTCGTGGGCGTCGGGGGTGTGCGGTTCGGCACAGTTGGGGCAGACGCGGCGCACCAGGCGCTGGGCGAGCACGGCTTCCAGCGAGGTGGCGACGAGGTAGCCGGGCGCGCCCATGTCGATGAGGCGGTTGGCGGTGCTGACGGCGTCGTTGGTGTGCAGGGTGGACAGCACGAGGTGGCCGGTCATTGCCGCGCGCAGGCCGATCTCGGCGGTCTCCTGGTCGCGCATCTCGCCGATCAGGATGATGTCGGGGTCCTGGCGCAGCGCGGTGCGCAGCACGCCGGCAAAGCTGAGGTTGATCTTGAAGTTCACCTGCACCTGGTTGATGCGCGGCAGGCGGTATTCGACCGGGTCCTCGATGGTGATGATCTTCTTGCCCGGCTCGTTGAGCTCGGCGAGGGCGGAGTACAAGGTCGAGGTCTTGCCGCTGCCGGTGGGGCCGGTGACCAGCACCATGCCGTGGGGCTTGCGGATGGCGCGGCGCAGGCGGCGCACCATGTCCGCCGGCATGCCGACATGGTCGAGGCCGAGGATGCCCTGCGATTGGTCGAGCAGGCGCATCACCACCGATTCACCGTGAATGGTCGGCATGGTGGACAGGCGCACGTCCACGCTGCGATCGCGCACGCGGATGTTGAAGCGGCCGTCCTGCGGCAGGCGCCGTTCGGAGATGTTGAGACCCCCCATCAGTTTCAGGCGCGAGACCAGCGCCGAGGCGATGCGGCGCTCCTTCATCACCTGCTCCTGGAGCACGCCGTCGATGCGCTGGCGGATGCGCAGCACCGCTTCGTCGGGCTCGATGTGGATGTCGGAGGCGCCGACCTGCACGGCGTCCTCGAACAGGGTCTGCAGCAGGCGCACCACCGGGGCGTCGGCGACGTCGGTGCCGGCCGCGAGGCGGGCGAGGTCGAAGTCGGTCTCGGCCAGTTCCTCGCCGAGTTCCTCGGCGATCGAGGAGATCTCGTCGGTGCGCCGGAAGACGTTGTCGAAGGCGGCGAGCAGGTCGGCTTCGCGCACCACCGCCACCTTGATGCCCTGCTGCAGGATGCGGGCGATCTCGTCCTGGGCAAAGATGTCGGTGGGGTCGGCCATGCCGATCAGGAAGCCGCCGCGGTCGTCGAGCACGATGGCGCGGAAGCGTCGTGACAGGGTTTCCGGCAGGCGGCGCACCAGCTCCGGGCGGAACTGGTACTGGCGCAGGTCCACATAAGGTACCTGGAGCTGACGGGAGAGGAAGTCGAGAAGGCCCTGGTCGTCGATGTAGCCCAGGTCTACCAGCGTGCGGCCGAGGCGCACCCCGGTCTTCTTCTGCTCGGTGAGGGCGGTCTCCAGCTGCTGCTGGGTGATCACGCCGTTGTCGACCAGCAGGTCGCCGAGGCGGATGCGCTTGCGGCCGGGGGCGGCGGCGGGGGCTTCGGTCATCGTCTCAGTCTCCGGTGCCACGCAGCACGCTCAGGCGGCTGCGCGCATGGCGCTCCAGTGCGGGGTCGAGCGGGGTGGCGGCGAGGGTCTGCTCCCAGGCGCTGCGCGCGGGGCCGTGCTCGGCGAGCGCCTCGAGCGAGATCGCCAGCCCGGCCCAGGTGGTGGCGGCGCGCTGACCGCGTGCGATGGCCTTGCGGTAGGCGGCGACCGCTTCGGCATGGCGGCCGACGCGCTGGCGCAGCGCGCCCAGTACGGTGAGGGCTTCGCCGTCGAGGCTGTCCTCGCCGACCCCCTCCAGGCTGCGCAGGGCGCCGGCGGCATCGCCGCGGTCGGCGAGCAGGCGGGCGTGCAGCACGGCGGCGCGAGGGACGTGCAGGAGATCGGCGAGCAGGGCTTCCAGCTCGGCGCTGCGTTGCTGGCGCAGCAGCAGCGCGGCGAGGGTGTTGAGGGCCTCGCTGTGCCCGGGATCGGCGGCCAGCGCGCGGCGCAGGGCGCTCTCCGCCGCCGCGCTGTCGCCGCGTTCGAGCGCGCGCAGGGCGTTGAGCTGCTCGCCGGCGGCGCGTGCAGCGGGGGCGGTCGCGGGGTTCGCGGGTGCCGGCGGCGGCGCAGTGGCTTGAGTGGCGAGCTCGGGAGGAGCGGCTTCCGTGGGGGCGGCGGCATAGGGTTCGAGCGCGGCGAAGTCGCGGCTGACCCAGCCGGTGGTGCCGTCGGCGGTGCGGATCTGGAGGAAGTGCGGATGGCTGTCGACCAGCAGCAGGTCGCTGCGTGCGCTGATGACGTGCAGCACGGTGCTGTCGAGGCTGGGCGCGGCACGCAGGTTGACGCGCTTGCCGGGGGCGATGAAGACCTGGCGTGCGGGTGCTGTCGCCGGCGGGGCGGCAGTGGTCACCGGCGCAGGGTTTGCCGCCGGGGGCGCCGTGGCCTCCGCCGACGGTGCCTCCGCGGCCTCCGCCGACGGTGCCTCCGCGGCCTCCGCCGACGGTATCTGCGCGTCCTCTGCCATGGGCGAGGAGGGCGAGGCTGCGGGCGTGTGCGCTGCCGCCTCCGGCGTCGGCGCAGCGGGGGGGGCAATCAGCGCAGCGCTGGCCGCTGCCGGCTCGGCGGCGGGTGTCCGGATCATTGCGTCGACGGCGCGCTGGTCGTGCCCGGCGGCGCGTTGCTGGCCGTACAGCAGGTAGCCGCCGAGGACGCCGAGGGCGAGGCCGACGCCAAGCAGCAGCGCCCAGCTCGGCGGCCAGCGCCGCGGGTGCAGCGGTGGCACGGTGACGGTGTCGTCGACCAGGGTGGATAGTCCATGGGGGCGGGCCTGGCGGCGGTCCATGTCGCGCAGGACGTCGTTGATCAGGCTCATGGGCTGCTCGGAGCAATGAGGGTGGACAGGCGCAGCAGGCCGAAACGGGCGGGCATGGTGGCGCCCTCGGTGTCGGCGACGGCGCGCAGCACGTGGCGGGTGTCAACCGCCTGGGCGCCTTCGCCGAAGGCGGCAAGCAGGGCCTTGTGGGCGAGGACGTTGATCAGCCGCGGCACGCCGCGGCTGCCGCGGTGCAGGCAGCGCAGTGCGCGGCGTCCGAACAGCGTCGCCGGGCGCGTGCTGCCGGCGTGCGCGAGGCGGTGGGCGACGTAGTCGCACAGCTGGGTGGTGTCGAGGGGGGCGAGGCGGTAGCTGAAGCCGATGCGGCTGCGCAGCTGGCGCAGGTGATGGGCGGTGAGGCGCTGGTCGAGTTCGGGTTGGCCGAACAGCACTACCGTCATCAGCTTGCGCTTCTCGCTCTCCAGGTTGCTGAGCAGGCGCAGGGCCTCGAGGGTGTGGTCGGGCATGGCCTGCGCTTCGTCCAGGCACACCACCACCCGCCGCCCTTCGCTGGCCAGCGCGATGAGGCGGTCGTTGAGGAGCTTGAGCTGCAGGTGCTGACCCAGCGCGCGCGGCGCGCTGGTGCCGAGTTCCTCGGCGAGCGCGGAGAGCAGGGTGTCGGGTTCGAGCAGGGGGTTGGGCAGCCAGGCACTGACGTACTCGGGGCCCAGGCTGGCGAGCAGCTTGCGGCACAGCAAGGTCTTGCCGGTACCGACCTCGCCGGTGATCTTGATGAAGCCCTCGCCGCCGGCGAGCGCCACCAGCAGCACGTTGAGCGCCTCCTGGTGCGCCCGTGCGGCGTAGAAGAAGGCGGTGTCCGGGGTCAGCAGGAAGGGGGCTTCGCGCAGGCCGAAGTGCTGCTCGTACATGGTGCGGCGTCGCTCAGCGCAGCGGCCCCTGCGGGGGCGCGAGGGTGTCGATGCGCTGGCCGGTGGCGCGCAGGTCGTCGTGCCAGACCTGCTCGTCGTCGACCACTATCGGCTTGAGCAGGATCACCAGTTCGGTCTTGCGGCGGCTCTGCTGGGTGTGGCGGAAGAGGTGGCCGAGCACCGGCATGTCGCCGAGCACCGGCAGGCTGGCCTTGCCGTCGCGCTGCACGTCCTGCATGAGGCCGCCGATGACGATGATCTGGCCGTTGCGCGCACGCACGATGCTGTCCGATTCGCGCGTGCTGGACAGCGCCAGGGGCAAGGTCTGGGTCTGGCCGAAGACGGTGAGGGTCTTGGTCTGGTCAACCACCTCGCTGACCGCCGGGCGCACGTGCAGGATGATCTCGCCGTTGTGGTCGATCTGCGGGGTGACGTCGAGGGCGATGCCGGAGAAGAAGGGCGTGAGCTCGATCTCCGGGTTGGTGTTGGTGGTGGTGCCGGTGGTGGTGTTGTTGCTCGACACGCGGGTGACGAAGAACTCGTCGGTGCCGACCTTGATCACTGCCTTCTGGTTGTTCATCGTCGCGATGCGCGGGCTGGAGAGCACCTGCACGTCGCCCTGGGTCTTCAGCAGTTCGATGAAGGCGGTGAAGTCGTTGAGGTTGAGGGCCAGCGAGAACACCCCGCCAAAGCCCGAGGCCAGGGTGTTCTGGACTTCCTGCAGCGCGCGCGGGTCGAGCACGCCGGTCTGGCCGCGGATGTCGGAAGCGCCGCTGCCGAAGATGGTGCCGCCACCGGTCATGCCGCCGACGATGGTCTTGTCGCTGCCGGGTCTGCCCAGCGCCGCCCAGTTGATGCCGCTCTGGAAGCCGTCGGAGAGTTCGACCTCGAGGATCTTGGCTTCGAGCAGCACCTGGCGGGTGATGCTCGACTGCAGCGAGCGCAGGAAGCTCTCCACCTCGCGCAGCTCGGCGGGCATGCCGCGCACCAGCACCAGCCCGGTGTGCGGATTGATCACCACGGCGCGGCCATTGCTGTCGGCACCGGCGGTGCTGCCGATGATGAGTTGCAGGGATTGCTCGAGTTCGGCCCAGAAATCGCTGCGACTGGCGGTCTCGATCTGGCTGCTGGCCGGGGCGGCGTTGTCGCTGCCCGAGGTGCTGCCGCTCTGGCTGCTGCCGCTGCCGCCGCCGCGCAGCTGTCCGGAGCTGACCCGGGTTTCGGTGCGCCCTTCGCGGGTGAGGTTGATGTAGTTGACGTTGAACATGCGTGACTGCAGGGCGGCCGGGAAGACCTGCCAGCCCGCGCTGCTGCGGCGCACGTCGTAGCCATAAACGTCGCGCACGGCAGTCAGCACGTCGGCCACGCTGACGTTGCGCAGGCTCAGCGTGAGGGTGCCGGAGACCGCCGGGTGGACGACGATGTTCTCCTCGCTGTCGTGCAGCAGCGACATGAAGAAGGTGCGCGCCTCGACTTCGCGCACGTCGATGTCGAAGCGGTGTTCGGGCGCCCGCGGAATTTCCAGGCTCACCGGTGGCAGCAGCGAGGCCGCGACCTCCGGGGGAACCTCGGCTGCGGCGGCGGGCGGCTGGCTGGCGGCGATCTCGGCGCGCAGGCGGTCGCTTGGCGACTCGCCGTTGAGCGCCGGGCGCGGGGTGGCGCAGGCGGCAAGCAGCAAGGCGGCGAGGAGGGCGGGCAGGCGTGGGCTCATGGTCGTGTTCCGTTCCGCCCGGCAGGGCGTTTGCTGATCCCCGGGGAGGAAAATTGCAGGGTGATGTCGCCGTCGTCGGTGCGCAGACGTACCGCGGCGGCATCGATGTGTACCACCTCGGCGCTGCCGATGTGGTCGCCGCGGCGCACCGTGAGGTCGTTGATCACCGCGTAGCGGTCGTCGGCGCCGATGCGCGTGGCCTGCAGGACGAGGGCGTCCGCGGGTGTCGCTGCGGCCGCCGCTGCGGCGGGGGCGAACAGTCCCGCGGGCGGGCGCAGGGGGTCGGGAATGGAGTCGGGAACGGGGCCGTCGGCAGCGCTGCCGGTGAGCGGGCAGAGCAGTGCCAGGGTGAGCAGCAGGCGCGTGGCTTCAGACACCGATCCACTCCTCGTCGAGGCTGAGGGTGTACAGACGCAGGGTGAAGCGCGCCTGGCCATCGGCGTCAGCGGCGATGCTGAGGAGCTCCCAGCCCAGCGTCCACGGCAGGGCCTCGATGGCACCGAGGTAGGCCAGCAGGGCGGCGTACTCGCCGCGCAGATCGAGCTCCACACCGCGCTGCCAGATGCCCGGGCCGGTGTCCGCCGGGGCTGCTTCAGTGTCGGCGGCGGCAGGGCGTTCGAGTACGGGCTGTGCCGGCAGGCTGCGCAGGCCGTGCAGGCTGAGACCGCCGGTTTGCGACACCAGGGCACGCAGTACGCGGGTCATCTCGGTGGCGCTGATGAAACGTGCGCTGGCTTCCTGCAGGCGCACTCCGGTGGCGCTGGCTTCGCGCTGCAGGGCGGCGATGCGGGCCTTCATGGCGGCGTCGGGGTCGAGCTCGAGCTCGGCCTGCAGCATCGCCTGCTGCGCATCGAGAGTGGCGAGCTGGGTACGGGCCTCGGTCAGACGTGCGCTGTCGCTGCGCCAGCTGCGCTGGGCAGGGGCGATGAAGAGACTGTCGGTGACGAAGATCAGCAGTGCCGCGAGGGCGCCGAGGAGCAGGGCGCGCTCGCGCACGGTGCGCGCGTCGAGACGGGCGAGGAGGGTGTTCCAGGCCTCTTTCATCGCACCTCCCCGCCGTCCGTGGTGCATCCGCCGTGCTTGCAGCCGGCGATGACGCTGAAATCGAGCCAGCGTCCGTCGTCACCGCCGCGGACGATGTCGAGCTCGCCGAAGCTGAGCCCGGCAAACGCCTTTTCACGGCCCAGCCCTTCAAGATAGACCGGCAACAGGTCGGCGTCGATGACGCTGCCATGAAGGACGAGGTCGGCACCGCCGTTGCCGATATGCACGCCGCGCAGCCACAGTCCCTGCGGGCGCTGGCGGCCGAGGCCGGCAACGAAGGTGGACAGCGGTGCGTCGGCGGCGGGACGGCTGGCGATGTCGACCAGCCGGCGCAGGTGCTGCAGGCGGCGCTCGAGATGGCGAGCCTGCTCGGCGAGGGCGGCATCGGGCTGGCGCGCCTCAAGGCGTCCGCCAAGTTCGGCGACGCTGGCCTGGCGTTCGGCGAGTGCGCCATTCACACGCAGCAGTTCGTCGCGCGGGGTGGCGGCACGCTGCGTCATCCACAGCGCGGCGAGCACGCACAGCGCGCTGACGGCAAGCAGGGCGAAGACCACCTGGCGGCCCGGCAGCACCGCCTTGCGTTCGCGCAGTTCGTCCTGAAAGAGGTTGATTTGCTGGCGCATGGCGGCCCTAGTCGATTCCCAGTGCCCCGCCGATGGCCAGCGGCAGGCGTTCGTCGTCGCTGTCGAGGGCGTCGGCAGCGCTGCATAGCTGCGCCGCGCCGGCGCGCTCGGCGGCAATGCCCAGTGCGGTGGCGGCGTAGCCGGCGAGGCGGTCGAGTCCGGGGTGGGTGCCGGGCAGCAGCAGGCGCTTCACCGGGGCGTGGCCGAAGTGGCTGTCATAGTAGTCCATGGTGCGCTGCACTTCGAGGGCGATGCGGTCGTCGATGTCCGACCATGTGCTCAGCCCGCCGTCCTCTCCGCTGCTGCCACCCTGGCCCAGGCTGCGCAGGCCGTGGTCGAGCGCGCGCGCCATGTAGAAACGGTCGTCGCGGCAGATCGCCAGCATCCCGCGCTGGGCCTGCAGGTAGAGCACGGCGGTGGTTTCACTGGCGGCCAGTGCGCGGCTGACCAGATTGCGCAGGGCAAACTCGGGGATGTCGATGCGCACCAGCTCCAGCCCGGCGGCGCCGAGTTCGGCAAGGCGCGTCTTCAGCAGGGTGCGGCGGGCGGCCACCACCTGCACCGGTTCGATACGCTTCTGGCGTGCGGGTGGGGTTTCGAAGAAATCGATCACCGCTTCCGCGGGGGAGTATTCGAGGAGGTCCTTGAGTTTCCAGCGCAGGGCGGCGCGCAGCTCTTCGGCGGGTACCTCGGGGCGCTCGAGCTGGTGGATGCCGTAGCTGCCGTGTTCCAGGACCAGGGCCGTGGGCGCGCCTTGCAGCGAATGAGCGGCCACCCAGCCAGCGAGCTCTGCGACGTTGCCGGCGAACACCGACAGCAGTTGCGGGCGCTGGCCGTCGCTGCGGCGCAGGGCCAGCGCGAGCACGCCCTCGGCATCGATGACAACCCCGACCTGGTCGAGGCTGGTGCCTCTTCTCCTGCTGCGGAAAAGTTTGCCCAACAAGCTCGCTGTGCTCCTCGTGTAAGACGATTACTGGCAGTGGCACGCAGTGCCGATTATGCATCCGATTTTGCATATTATTGCGATCTTCGGACTTTGGTGATAGCTGAAGACCGTCATTGCATCAACAAAACAGCAGCTTGGCGGAACTATTTCACATTTTGCCTGAAATACGTAGACACATTGCTCCCTTACTCGCGCATGGCGCCCCTGCCCAAGCAGGCCGCCGTGGAGTACACTCCGTGCTCGTCAGTCATGCACGCTCCGGCCCACTCCCCGAAGCCGGCGTCATGCGGGCCGCTGGCGGCCCGCTCCGCAGCAGGAGGGCGCGCGAACAGCGCCGCTCATCCACCATAACCCGAACAGCTGCGGATGTTCGCAATAGGCGAGGCGGTTGCATGCGCCCACCATTGCGCTGACGCGTACTGACGCAAGACTACCGCACCCATTCCGAGAGGGAGAACAATGGATCAGGATTTCATCGCCGCGGCGCTCGACTATCACCGTGCACCGACGCGGGGCAAGATTTCGGTGGTGCCGACCAAGGGCCTCACCAACCAGCGCGATCTGGCGCTGGCCTATTCGCCCGGCGTTGCCGCGGCCTGCGACGCCATCGTCGCCGATCCCGCCGAGGCGCGCGAGCTCACCAGCCGTGGCAACCTGGTGGCGGTGATCACCAACGGCACCGCGGTGCTGGGGCTGGGCAACATCGGCCCGCTGGCCTCCAAGCCGGTGATGGAAGGCAAGGGCTGCCTGTTCAAGAAGTTCGCCAACATCGACGTCTTCGACATCGAACTGGCAGAGAACGACCCCGACAAGCTGATCGACATCATCGCCGCGCTGGAACCCACACTCGGTGGTGTGAACCTTGAGGACATCAAGGCGCCGGAGTGCTTCTACATCGAGCAGAAGCTGCGCGAGCGCATGAAGATCCCCGTCTTTCACGACGATCAGCACGGCACCGCGATCATCTCCGCGGCCGGCCTGATCAACGGCCTGAAGCTGATCGGCAAGGATATCGGCAAGGTCAAGCTGGTGTGCTCCGGCGCCGGCGCCGCGGCCATCGCCTGCCTTGACCTGATGGTGGGCCTGGGGCTGAAGCGCGAGAACGTCTTCGTGTGCGACTCCAAGGGCGTCATCTACCAGGGCCGCGACGAGAAGATGGAGGCCAACAAGGCGCGCTACGCCCAGGTCACCGACGCGCGCACCCTGGCCGACGCCATCGTCGGCGCGGACGTCTTCCTTGGACTGTCCACCGCCGGCGTGCTGAAGCCCGAGATGGTGCAGAAGATGGCTGCGCAGCCGCTGATCTTCGCGCTCGCCAACCCCAATCCGGAGATTCTTCCCGCCGACGCCAAGGCGGTGCGCCCGGATTGCATCATTGCCACCGGCCGTTCCGACTTCCCGAACCAGGTCAATAACGTACTGTGCTTCCCCTTCATCTTCCGTGGTGCGCTCGACGTCGGCGCCAGCACCATCAACGAGGAGATGAAGCTGGCTTGCGTGAAGGCGATCGCCGAACTCGCCCAGGCCGAGCAGAACGACATCGTCGCCTCCGCCTACGGTGGTGCGGAACTGTCCTTCGGCCCCGAGTACATCATTCCAAAGCCCTTCGATCCGCGCCTGATCGTCAAGATCGCTCCGGCAGTGGCCCGTGCGGCGATGGACTCCGGCGTGGCCACCAAACCGATCGAGGACTTCGACGCCTACGTCGCCAGCCTCACCGACTTCGTCTACCAGTCCGGCATCATCATGAAGCCGGTGTTCTCCGCCGCCAAGCGCGTGCCGCTGGCGCAGAAGCGCGTGGTGTACGCCGAAGGCGAGGATGAGCGCGTGCTGCACGCCGCCCGCGTGGTGATCGACGAAGGCCTGGCGCGGCCCATTCTCATTGGCCGTCCCGGCGTGATCGAGATGCGCATCAAGAAGATCGGCCTCAATCTGGTGCCGGAGCGCGATTTCGACATCGTCAACCCGGAGTCCGACCCGCGCTACCGCGAACTCTGGCAGGAGTACTACCGCCTGATGAGTCGCGACGGCGTCACCCCGGACATCGCCAAGGCCAAGATGCGTCGCGACACCACGCTGATCGGCTGCATGCTGCTGCGTACCGGCGATGCCGATGCGCTGGTGTGCGGCACTTTCGGCACCTACGACTACCACCTCAAGCAGGTCCAGGACGTCATCGGCCTCAAGCCCGGCTGCAAGCAGTTCGCGGCGATGAACATCCTGCTCCTGCCCAAGCGCGTGCTGGCGGTTACCGACACCTATGTGAACGAGAGCCCCAACGCCGAGGAAGTGGCCGAGATCGCCCGCATGGCAGCCGACGAACTGCGCCGCTTCGGCATCGAACCGCGCCTGGCGCTGCTCTCGCACTCCAACTTCGGCAGTTCCTCGTCGGCCTCGGCGCGCAAGATGCGTGCAGCGCGCGACATCCTGCGTGTCTCCGAACCGGATCTGCTTTGCGATGGCGAGATGCACGGCGACGCCGCGCTGAGCGCCGAGATCCGCGCCAAGGTGCATCCGGAATCCACCCTGCAGGGCGAAGCCAACCTGCTGGTGATGCCCAACCTCGACGCCGCCAACATCTCCTTCAACCTGATGAAGATCGCCAACGGCGATGGCGTTTCGGTGGGCCCGATGCTGCTCGGCGCCGCACTGCCGGTACACATCCTCACCCCTTCGGCGACCGTCCGCCGGCTGGTTAACATCACCGCGGTATCGGTGGTGGATGCCGCCGAACAGCGCCTGCAAGCCCAGGGCTGATCCCGCAGGGCGCGCACGCGCACACAACGGCGCCACCTTCGGGTTTCCGAGAGTGGCGCCGTTGTCCTTTCTGCCGTGATAATCCACGCCATCCGCCACCCCAGACAGAGGAGACAGACCATGCCCCAGGCCATCCGCTTTCACCGCACCGGCGGCCCTGAAGTGCTGCAGTGGGAGGCCGTCGATGTCGCCGCGCCGGGCCCCGGCGAGGCGCGGGTGCGCCACCATGCGGTGGGTCTGAACTACATCGATACCTACCACCGCAGCGGCCTCTACCCGGTACCGCTGCCCTCGGGCATCGGCCTCGAAGGCGCGGGTGTGGTCGAGGCGGTGGGCGAAGGGGTGACCGATCTCAGCGCCGGCGACCGCGTGGCCTATGCCGGCGGCGCGCTGGGCGCCTACGCCGAGGTGCGCAACATCGCCGCCGACCGCCTGGTGAAGCTCCCCGCCGCGCTGTCCTTCGAACAGGGCGCGGCGATGATGCTGCAGGGTCTCACCGCGCAATACCTGCTGCGCCGCACCTACCGCGTGCAGGCCGGCGACACCATTCTCATCCACGCCGCGGCCGGCGGCGTCGGCCTCATCGTCTGCCAGTGGGCCAAGGCACTCGGCGCCACGGTGATCGGTACCGTCGGCTCCGACGAGAAGGCCGCACTGGCGCGCGCGCACGGTTGCGACCACCCCATCGTCTACACCCGCGAGAAGTTCGCCGAACGGGTGCGCGAAATCACCGGCGGCGCCGGCGTGCCGGTGGTGTACGACTCGATCGGCGCGGACACCTTCATGGATTCGCTGGCCTGCCTGCGCCCGCTCGGCACCATGGTGCTGTTCGGCGCCGCCTCCGGTCCGGTGCCGCCCTTCGACATCGGCCTGCTCGCCAGGATGGGCTCGCTCTTCCTCACCCGCCCGACGCTGTTCACCTATACCGCAGGCCGCGAGGATCTGCTCGCCATGGCTGCCGAGCTCTTCGCCGTGGTGGCGGGCGGGCAGGTGAAGATAGAAGTCAATCAGCGTTTCGCGCTTGCCGACGCGGCCGCCGCCCACGGTGCGCTGGAAGGGCGCCGCACCACCGGTTCGACTATCCTGCTGCCATGAGACGCCACTTCCTGCATGTCCTGCTGATCGGCTGCCTGGCGGCGGCCTTGCCCGCCGCCCATGCACAGGGCGCGCTGACGCCGGCCCAGAGTGCGTGGGCGAAGGCGGAGAGCCGCAACGTCGAGGATCGCTTCGTCGCCGAGGTTGCCGCCATCGTCGGCGTGCCCGCGGCACGGGTGCGCGAGGCGATGCCCGACGAGCGCCGCATCACCGCAACGGTGGCGCGTCTGCTGGCGGCCCTTGAGCAGGATCTCGGAGAGCCGCTGGGCGAAGCCCGGAAGGCCGCCATCCATGCCGCCGACGAACGTCGCAAGCGCGAGCTGGCGGCCATCGGGGCGCGCGCGGCGCAGCGCTAAGGGTGAGCGCGGCGCTCTTGTGCGGCGCAAAAAGTTTCGAATTGCAACACACCATGCGCGTACTCAGCGGCTATGGTTAACGGATGACGCCGCCCTTGCGGAGGCACTATCCCTTCCCACAGTCACGGAGAACACAGCATGGAACAGAGCACGATGTGGAGTACGCTGGGCGCGACGCTGGGCGGCAGCCTGCCGACCGTCCTGGGCGCCCTGGCCATCCTGGCCATCGGCTGGTTTGCCGCCGTCAGCCTGCGCGCCCTGGTGCGGCGGCTGCTGATCGTCGCCCGCGTCAACGAACGCCTCGCCAGCACCACCGGGCAGGCCTTCGACGTCGAAAAGGCGGGCGCGCTGACGGTGTTCTGGCTGGTCCTACTGGTCACCCTCATCGCGGTGCTCAACGCCCTCGACCTGCAGACCGTTTCGGCGCCCTTCGCTGCACTGCTCGAGCGCATCACCACCTATCTGCCCCATCTGCTCGCCGGCACGGTCCTCACCGTGGTGGCCTGGGTGGTGGCCACGGTGCTGCGCGCACTGACGCGCAAGGCGCTCGCCGCCACTACCCTCGATGACCGCCTGGCCGCCGAAGCGGGCATGGAGCCGATGAGTGCCAATCTCGCCAACGTACTGTTCTGGCTGGTGATCCTGCTCTTCCTGCCTGCCGTGCTTGGTGCCTTCCAGCTCCACGGCCTGCTCGAACCGGTGCAGGGCATGATCGACCAGGCACTGTCCATGGTGCCCAACATCTTCGCTGCGGCGGTAATCGGTTTCGTCGGCTGGCTGGTCGCCAGCGTGCTCCGCGGACTGGTCTCCAACCTGCTCGCGGCGGCCGGCGCCGACAAGCTCGGTGGCAGCGTGGGGCTGGCGGAGACGGTGAAGGTTTCCCGCCTCGCCGGCATCCTGGTGTTCATCCTGGTCTTCGTGCCCAGCCTCATCGCCGCCCTCGATGCGCTCAAGGTCGAGGCGGTGTCCGGCCCCGCCATCGACATGCTGCAGCAGTTCTTCAATGCCGTGCCGCACATTCTCGCCGCGGCGGTGATCCTCACCGTGACCTGGTTCGTTGCGCGCTTTGCCGCCGGGCTGGCGGCGAAGCTGCTCGCCGGCATCGGCTTCGACCTGCTGCCGGGGCGTCTGGGCTTTGCCCACGCCTTCAAGGGTGAGCTCACCGCCTCGGTGCTGGTCGGCCGCCTGGTGCTGTTCTTCGCCATGCTGTTCGCCACCGTCGAGGCTGCCAACCGCCTCGGCTTCACCCAGGTGAGCGACATCGTTGCGCTGTTCATCCAGTTCGGTGGCGACATCCTCCTCGGCGGAGTGATCCTGGTGATCGGTTTCTGGCTCGCCAATCTCGCCCACGATGCCATCAACAACGCCAGCGGCGAGCACACCGGCGGCCTTGCGCGCGTCGCCCGTGTTGCCATCCTCGGCCTGGTGCTGGCGATGGGCCTGCGGGCGATGGGGATTGCCGACGACATCGTCAACCTCGCCTTCGGCCTGACGCTGGGCGCGGTGGCCGTTGCCGTGGCGCTGTCCTTCGGGCTCGGCGGGCGTGAAGCCGCCGGCCGCCAGATGGAGCACTGGCTGGCGCAGTGGCGCAAGGAAGCCCCCAAGGACGTGCGCAGGGACTGATATGCTGTCCCCCGTTCCGTGCGGGCGTGGCCCCGCCCGGAACGCACGGGGGAGCGCAGCATGAAGACGGACGAGGGGCGGCGTACCGGCAGGCATCAGACGCGCATCGCACGCACGGCCTATGGCTGGCTGGCGCTGCTGGTGGCGCTGCCGTTCATCCTGATCGGTGCCTATTACGCCCTTGCAGGCTTCGGGATGGCGCCTTTCCCCGGCACTGCCCGCGGCCCGATGGCGGTGCTGGGCTGGACCGGCGTCGCCTTTCTGGCCTCCGGTCTGCTACTCGCCGCGCATGCCTTGCGCGGCTTGTGGGCCGGCCGTCAGGCCGCGCGCTTGCGCAGCCGCTACGCTGACCAGCCCTGGTTGGCCGATTATCCCTGGGATACCTCGGGGGTCACCGATGATGCTGGCAGGCGCTTGGTCGAGGCGCTGGCCGGCACCTTGGCCATGGGCGCCCTGCTGGTTCCGTTCAACTGGTGGGCCTTCTTCAGCGACGAGGGCGTGCTCACCGTTCGGCTGATCACCGCCTTCTTCGATGTGATGTTGGTACTGGCTGCGGGTACCTGCCTGTACGGCTTGGCGCGTTATCTCAAGTACGGCAATGCGCGGCTCAGTTTCGCGCAGTTCCCCTTCCTGCCCGGGCGGCCGCTGCGCGTTGGGCTGGCGCCCAACCGTTGCGCCAGGCTCAGGTTGACCCTGCGCTACGTGACCGAGCAGTTCGTAAGCACGGGTAGCGGCAGCACCCGGCAGACAACCCATAAGGCGACTGCGCTCGTGGTGCGCGAGTGGACGATGGCGCCCGATCTGCGTGCGGCGCAGGCCGAGATCGAGTTCGAAATCCCGGCCGAACCCGGGCGATACACCCGCCTCACCGCAGCACCCGATGTGCACTACTGGGAACTGGTGGTCGAGGCGAGTGAGCCGGGCATCGACTTCCACGCCGCATTCGCGTTGCCGGTGTACCGCTGCGATGCCGCGCAGGTGTCGGCCCCCCTCCGCCGCGGGGCGGTGCCGCGCGCGCGCTTTCTTGCCCCCTACGCCTTCGAACTCGGTCTGCCGGTGGCGCTGCTGGTGGGGCTGGGGGCGCTGTGGTGGGTGGCACCGCAGCCCGTCGAGCAGGCTGCCGAGGCGTTGCGTGGGCAGGTGCGGGGCCTCCACGTGCAGCATCTGCTTACCCCCACCAAGGTGATCGATCGCGATGCGATGGCCTTGCAGGTGCAAGCCGACGGCGTGGTCTGGGCGCTGGGCAAATACGCGCTGGTGCGCATCGAGGGCGACGAACTACGCACCGTGCTCGACCCGCAGATCTATCGGGCACGCTTCGAGGGGCGCGCTGACGCCATGTCAACCTTCCTGGTCGGCGACGGGGACGAACTCTGGCTCGGCACCTGGTACGGCGAGTTGCTGTACCACCGTGCCGGGCAGTGGGTGCGGCTTTCGGCGCGCGAGGCGCCGCTGGGCCGGCGGATTGAGGCCTTGCTGATCCACGCTGGCGAGCTCCTGGTGGGGGGCGGGGATGGCTTGTGGCGCTACCGCACCGATGGCGGCCTGACGCAGGTTGCCGAACTGGGGACGAGCCAGGTGAGCGCCCTGGTGGATGACGGCGCGGGGGGCGTCTTCGCGGCCGGCAAGGATGGAGTGTGGCGCTTGAGGGATGGCCGCTGGCAGCGCTGGTGGCAAGGTGAGCAGGCGCGCGGCGGGATCGGCGCGCTCCACCGCACCGAGGACGGCGGCCTGCTGCTTGGCAGCAATGTCGGGCTGTTGGTGCTGGACGAGACGGGGCGCTTGTTGCGGCACGAACTGCAGGGCGAACGGGTGCGGGCGATCGCGCGCGTCGCGGACCGCGTGTGGGTGGCTGGCTGGGATGGCGGGTTGTACGCTTGGGAGCAGGGGCGCTGGCTGGTGCTGGACGAGCGCGGCGGTCTGCCGCGCAACACGCTTAGTGCGATTGCCGGAGACGGTGCCGGTACGCTGTGGATCGCGGTCTACGGCGCGGGACTCAGCAGGGCGTCGGCCGCGGCCCTGCTGGCGGCGATGCGCTGAGCAGGCGATGTGGGTGGTGCCCGGGTTGCCGGCGTGGCGGGCGTGTCAGCTCGCGGTGTCCTGCCCGGGCGCTGCAGACAGAACCGAAGCGTGTGCCGTGCTCGGGTAAAATCGCCCCATGAACGCCCCCGCTCCCACCCAGCCCCGTTTCGTTCATCTGCGCATGCACACCGAATTCTCGGTGGTGGATGGCATCGTGCAGATCGACCAGGCCCTCAAGGCCGCTGCCGACGACGGCATGCCGGCGCTGGGCATCTCCGATCTCGCCAACCTGTTCGGCATGGTGAAGTTCTACAAAGGCGCGCGCGGCAGCGGGATCAAGCCCATTGTCGGTGTCGATGCGTGGATCACCAACGACGCCGAGCGCGACAAGCCCACCCGGGTGCTGCTGATCTGCCGCCACCGCGAAGGCTACGGCCAGCTGTGCGAACTGCTCACCCGCGCCTTTCTCGACAACAAGCACCGCGGCCGTGCCGAGCTGCGCCGCGAGTGGTTCGAAGGCGGTGCCGCCAGTGGACTGATCTGCCTGTCCGGGGCGCAGCACGGCGAGGTCGGCGTGGCGCTCGCCAACGGCAATGCCGTGCTCGCCGAGCAGCTCGCCGCCGACTGGGCGCGGCTGTTCCCTGACGCTTTCTACATCGAACTGCAGCGTGCCGGCCATCCGGGCACCGAAACCTACATCCGCCAGGCCGTGCAGCTGGCCGGCAAGCTCGGCCTGCCGGTGGTTGCCACCCACCCGGTGCAGTTCCTCAAGCCCGACGACTTCCGCGCCCACGAGGCGCGCGTGTGCATCGCCGAGGGCTATGTGCTGGCCGACAAGCGGCGGCC
Organism: Pseudothauera lacus; assembly: GCF_003034845.1. Taxonomy (GTDB): domain Bacteria; phylum Pseudomonadota; class Gammaproteobacteria; order Burkholderiales; family Rhodocyclaceae; genus Pseudothauera; species Pseudothauera lacus. Next base: position 285,528 of record NZ_PZKC01000005.1, read on the forward strand.
GAAGAACTTCACCGAGGAACAGTACTTCAAGAGCCAGGCGCAGATGTGCGAACTCTTCGCCGATCTGCCCGAGGCGCTGGAAAACGCTGTGGAGATCGCCCGGCGTTGCTCGCTGACGGTGCAGCTGGGCAAGAACTTCCTGCCGCAGTTCCCCACCCCGGACGGCATGAGCCTGGACGACTTCCTGGTGGCTGAGGCCAAGGCCGGGCTGGAGGTGCGCCTCGCCCAGCTCTACCCGGACGCGGAGGAGCGCGAACGCCAGCGCCCGCGTTACGAGGAGCGCCTCAAGTTCGAGACCGACACCATCATCCAGATGGGTTTCCCGGGCTACTTCCTGATCGTTGCCGACTTCATCCGCTGGGGCAAGAAGAACGGCGTGCCAGTGGGTCCGGGGCGCGGTTCGGGGGCCGGTTCGCTGGTGGCCTATTCTCTTGACATCACCGACCTCGACCCGCTCGAATACGCCCTGCTGTTCGAGCGCTTCCTCAACCCCGAGCGGGTGTCGATGCCTGACTTCGACATCGACTTCTGCCAGGACAACCGCTACCGCGTCATCGAGTACGTGCGCGAACGCTACGGCAAGGAGGCGGTGAGCCAGATCGCCACCTTCGGCACCATGGCCTCCAAGGCGGTGGTGCGCGACGTCGGCCGCGTGCTCGACCTGCCCTACGGCCTGTGCGACCGTCTCTCCAAGCTGATCCCGATCGAGGGCGCCAAGCCGGTGTCGCTGGCCAAGGCCTACGAGATGGAGCCGCAGATCGGCGAGATGATGAAGGACGGCAACGACGGCGAGGCCATCCAGACCCTGTGGGGCCTGGCCGAGCCGCTCGAAGGCCTCACCCGCGGCGTCGGCATGCACGCCGGCGGCGTGCTCATCGCGCCGGGCAAGCTCACCGACTTCTGCCCGCTCTACATTGCCGATGGCGACGACGCCACGCCGGTGTCGCAGTTCGACAAGGACGACGTCGAGGCCGTCGGCCTGGTCAAGTTCGACTTCCTCGGCCTGCGCAACCTCACCATCATCGAGCTGGCGCTGGAATACGTGCAGCGCCTGGAAGGCAGCCGCCCGGACCTGATGAGCCTGGGTTTCGAGGACCCGGCCGCCTACCAGATCCTCAAGGACGCCAATACCACGGCGATCTTCCAGGTCGAATCGGACGGCATGAAGAAGCTCCTCAAGAAGCTCGCCCCCGACCGCTTCGAAGACATCATCGCGGTACTCGCGCTGTACCGCCCGGGGCCGCTGGGCTCGGGCATGGTGGACGACTTCATCCTGCGCAAGAAGGGTCTGCAGGAGATCGACTATTTCCACCCGGACCTGAAAGCCTGCCTGGAGCCGACCTACGGCGTCATCGTGTACCAGGAACAGGTGATGCAGATCAGCCAGATCATCGGCGGCTACACCCTCGGCGGCGCCGACATGCTGCGCCGCGCGATGGGCAAGAAGAAGCCCGAGGAGATGGCCAAGCACCGCGCCACCATCGCCGAGGGCGCGCAGCAGAAGGGCTACGACCCGGCGCTCGCCGAGCAGCTCTTCGACCTGATGACCAAGTTCGCCGAGTACGGCTTCAACAAGTCGCATACCGCGGCCTATGCGGTGGTCACCTACCACACTGCCTGGCTCAAGGCGCACCACTGCGCCGCCTTCATGGCGGCGACGATGTCGTCCGATCTCGACAACACCGACACCATCAAGATCTTCTATGAAGACACGGTGGCCAACGGCATCAAGGTATTGCCGCCGGACGTCAACGAATCGGATTACCGTTTCGTGCCGGTGGACCGCAAGACCATCCGCTATGGCCTCGGTGCGGTGAAGGGCTGCGGCGAGCCGGCGGTGCGCGCCATCCTCGCCGCGCGCGAGAAGGGTGGCGCCTTCCGCGACCTGTTCGACTTCTGCGAGCGCGTCGACCGCCGCCAGGTCAACCGCCGCGTCATCGAGGCGCTCATCCGCGGCGGGGCGATGGACGCTCTGCCGGGGCACGCCGGCATCGACCGCGCCCAGCTCATCGCCACCGTCGCGCTGGCCATGGACGCCGCCGAGCAGGCGGCCGCCAATGCGCTGCAGGGTGGGCTCTTCGACATGATCCCGGAGGCCGCCGGGGCGGCGCCGGAGTTCGCCAGGGTGCGCCCGTGGTCGGAGCGCGAGCGTCTCAAGGAGGAGAAGACCGCCATCGGCTTCTTTCTTTCCGGCCACCCCTTCAATGCCTTCAAGGCCGAGGTGCGCCGTTTCGTGCGCCGCACCCTGGCCCAGCTCGAGCCCTCGCGCGAGCCGGTGACCATGGCCGGGGTGGTGATGGATGTGCGCACCAAGATGGGCAACCGCGGCAAGATGGCCTTCATCCAGCTCGACGACGGCACCCAGGCGCGCGAGGTGGCGGTGTATTCGGAAGTGCTGGAGGCCAGCCGGGGCAAGATCGTCACTGACGAGGTGCTGGTGGTCGAAGGCAAGGTCAGCAAGGACGACTTCAATGGCGAGGGCGGCCTGCGCGTCATTGCCGAACGTCTGCACTCGCTCGGCGATGCCCGCGCGCGCCACGCCCGTGCGCTCGAACTGCGCATCAACGGCGATGCCAGCGCCGCTCCGCAGGCTGCCGTGGAGCGCCTGCAAACCTTGCTCACGCCTTTCCGTGACGGTGGCTGTGCGGTGCGCCTGCGCTACCGCAATGCCAGCGCGGAGGGCGAGCTGCCCTTGGGCGAGGCCTGGCGGGTGCGCCCCGACGACGCCCTGCTCGACGGCCTGCGCGAGTGGCTGCCGGCGGCCGATGCCGTCGAGGTGATCTATCCCTGAATGAAGTCCGGGCGGCTGCGCTGCCACTGCGCCAGCCAGTCGCCCACGTACGCGGCCGCCATCGGCCGCGCGATGCCGTAGCCCTGCCCGCAGTCGCAGCCGATGTCGAGCAGGCGGCGGGCGTGCTCGGCGGTTTCCACGCCCTCGGCGAGTGGCTGGCGGCCGAAGGTGCGCGCCAGGCCGAGGATGCTGTCGATGATGGCGACGTGCTCGGCATCGTCGAGCATGTCGCGCACGAAGCTCTGGTCGATCTTGATGGTGTCGGCGTCGAGGCGCTTCAGATAGGTCAGCGAGGAATAGCCGGTGCCGAAGTCGTCGAGCGCGAAGCTGACCCCCAGCGTGCGGCAGCGCGCGATCAGCTCGCAGACGTGCCTGATGTCTTCAAGGGCGCCGGTTTCGAGGATCTCCAGCTGCAACTGCGCGGCGTCGACCTGCGGGTGGGTGGCGAGCAGCTTCTGCAGGCGGTTGAAGAAGTCGGGGTCCTGCAACTGGGCGCTGCCGATGTTGACGCTCACCGTGGTGTGCAGGCCCGCGGCGCGCCAGCCGGCAAGCTGGGTCAGCGCGGCATCGAGCACCCAGTCGCCGACCGCGATCGACAGCGGATGGGCCTCGATCTGCGGGATGAACAGGGCCGGGGCGAGCAGCCCGCGTTCGGGGTGCTGCCAGCGGATCAGCGCCTCGAAGCCGAGCACGGTGCCACTGCGCATGTTCACCTTGGGCTGGAAGTGCAGCACGAACTCGCGCCGGGCCAGCGCGCCACGGATCTCCTCGATGCTGGCGAGCTGGCCGCGCAGGCTCTGGTCGTGCTCGGGGTCGAAGAGGTGGAAGCGGTTCTTGCCCTCCAGTTTGGCGCGGTACATGGCCTGGTCGGCCTGGCGCAGCAGTTGTTCGGCGTCCACGGCGCTGTCCTGCGGATAGAGGCTGACGCCGATGCTGCCCGACAGCGTCACCGCCAGATCGCCGAGGGTCACCGGCGCGGCGAGGGCGTCGAGCAGGCTGTGCACGGGCGCCCGGCAGTCGCTGGCGCAGGCGAGGCCGTCGAGCACCACGGCGAACTCGTCGCCACCGATGCGCGCGAGTTCGGCGCGCTCGCCGAGACGCTGGCGGAGGCGCGTGGTGACCACCTTCAGCAGTTGGTCACCGGCGCTGCGCCCGTGGCGGGCATTGATCGCCGCGAAACCGTCAAGGTCGACATAGGCCAGGGCCAGCATCGAACGCTGGTCGCGCGCAGTGGCCATCTGCGCCTCCAGGCGTTCGGTGAGCAGGCTGCGGTTGGGCAGGCCGGTGAGCGGGTCGTGGCCGGCGACGAAGGCGAGCTGCTGCTGATGGGTCTTGTGCTCGTTGATGTCGAGCAGGATGCCGGCGACGCGCACGGCGCGGCCGTTGGCGTCGCGCTCGCTGACGCGGCCCTGCTCGCGCACCCAGATCCACCCCATGCCCTCGCGGTGCATGCGCAGCTCGCATTCGTAACGCGCCTGCTCGCCGCGGCAATGGGCGGCAAGCAGTGCCGCGCTGCGTGCGCGGTCGTCGGGGTGAAGCAGGGCTTCGCGGACGTTTGCCGACAGTGTGGCAGCGTCCGCCGGGCGTCCGAGGATGGTCTGCCAGTGGCTGTCCACCTGCAGCGTGGCGGTGTCGAGCTGCCATTGCCAGGTGCCGGCCTGGACGGCATCGAGGACGTTGCGCAGCGCCGCCTCGCTGGCGCGGTAAGCGGTGATGTCATAGCCGATGGCGACGTACTGGCCGAGTTCGCCGTCGGCCGTGTCGCTGCGCAGGATGGTGAGGAAGACGGTGCACGGGTCGGCGTCGCGGCGGCGGTAGCGCACCTCGCCCTCCCAGCGCCCGCGGTGTTGCAAGGCGCTGGCGATGTCGGCATGACGTTCTGCCGGCCAGTCGTCGGCGAACAGGGTGCCGGCGTCGCAGCCGATACAGGCGCTGGCCGGGTAGCCGGTCAGTGCGCTGAATGCCGGGTTGACGGCAATGACGCGGTTGCCGGCATCGGCGATGAACAGCATCTCGTGGCCGAAGCGCACGATGTGGCTGGCCAGCTCGCTCTCGGTGACGTCCTGGCGGGTGCCGATGAGCCGGGTGGCGAGGCCGTCGGCGCAGCGCTCGATGACCTTGCCGCGCAGGCGCATCCAGCGCGTCGCCCCGTTCTCGCCAAGGAGGCGGTACTGGCAGCTGAAGGTATCGGAGGGGGCGCTGAGGGCCTCGGCGAGCGCTGTGCGCACACGCGCCAGATCGTCCGGATGAAGGCGTCCGCCGGGCTCGTCGAGGTGCTGGAGGAGGTCGGCATGCGCGCTGGCGGGGGCGGCGTTCCATTCCCACAAGCCTTCGCCGCTGCCTTCGAGAAGGAACTTCCAGCGCGCCTCGCTGAGGCTGAGTGCGGCTTCGGCGCGCAGGCGGGCGTGCTTCTCGCGCATCAGGTCGAGCGCCTGCGAGGACAGGCGCTCGTACATCGACAGCACGGTGTGGATGAGCAGCGCGGTGGCGCCGCTCATCTCCTCGTCGGCGCGACGGTGCGCTGCGGCCACCGAGCAGCCCTCACCGCAGGCGATCACCGCCTTGGCCATGCGCTTGTCGTTGTCGAGGATGTGATAGGCCAGCCACTGGGTGAGGAAGGAGAACAGTTCCTCGAGGATGGTGGTGAAGGGCTGGTCGCCGCACTGCAGCTCGCGGATGCGGGCGAAGAAGGCTTCGTGGGTATGGACGTGCTCACGGTAGCGTGCATCGTCGGCGAAGGCTTCGGCCCAGATCGCCTCTTCGCTGCGGAAGTGATAGTCGGCGTAGTCAGCCAGCTCGCCGAGGATGGCGCCGATCTCTTCGGCGCTGGCGCCGCGGATGTGCTGCTCGGCAAGGCGGTTGAGCAGTTCGACGAGCTTGCGGTGCTGGGCGTCGATGAGGGCGATGCCGGTTTCGAGGTTGCTGCTCCAGGGGAAGATCTCGAAAACGTTGGTGTCATTCACGGTGCTGGTGTGGGGCATGGAGGGCGGCAGGCAACGGTAGGCATCCCCGCGCCGGGCGCAGGAAGGAGGCATCATTGTCGTGGATCACCCCGCCGCCGGAAAGGACTTTCTCCGCGCTGCCGCTCACTTTCCTGCGCTGGCTTGCGGGGGGGCGAAGCGCAGCTCGATCACCGTGCCGGCCGGGCCGCTGGCGCGGATGTCGAGCGCCCATTGCAGGCGCTCGCAGATCAGGCGGACGATGAACAGCCCGAGACCGTCCTCGGGGACCGTCGTGCCGCCGGGGTCTCCCTGCAGACGGGCGCTGGCGGTGGCGGGCAGGCCGTCGCCATGGTCGCTGATGCGCAGGCGGTCGTGATCGATGTCGATGTCTACCGTGCCGCGGGTATGGCGCAGGGCGTTGTGGACGAGATTGCGCAGCAGCATGCGCACCAGCGCAGGATCTGCATGCACGGGCGGTGGCGCACGCCGTACCGTGGAACGCAGGCGGGCGGCGGCGTCGGTGCTGCGTCCGGCTACTTCGCGGAGCAGCGCGGCGACGCTGGCGGCGAGATCCAGCGGAGCCTCGGCGGCGGCCGGGTCGGCGCGCCGGGCCAGGCGCAGCAGGGCCTCGATGTCGGCGTGCATGTCGCTGGCGGCGCGGCGGATGCGCGCCACGGTGTCGCGGTCTGCGGCGCTCAGCGTGGCGCGCTGTTCGAGCACGTCGAGGGCGCCGGCAATCACCGCTACCGGTGTGCGCAGCTCGTGGCTGGCCATGCTGACCAGGGCCTTCTCGCGCCGTACGTAGGCATCGAGGGCGTCAAGGAGGCGGTTCAGGGTGGCGGCGATGTCGGCGAGTTCGGCGTCGCGGTAGTGGCCCTCGATCCGGGTCATGGCGCCGCCGGGGCGCAGGCGGGCGATATGGCGGGTAAGGTCGTGCAGGGGGGCGACGATGCGGCGGGTGCCGAGATGGGCGAGGAGGAAGCCGAAGGCGAGCATGCACAGCGCGAGCACGACCATGGCCAGCTGTATCTCGTCCTCGCGGTCCTCCAGCAAGGTGATGTCCTGGGCCAGATAGAGCACCCCCGGGGGCGTCGCGGTGCGTTCGATGGAGACCAGGAAAGTCTGCCGGCCGACCTCGACCTCTGCCGAAAACGGTATCGGTCGGTCGGCGAAGAGGGCCGGAAGAGGGGCACCGGCCTCTTCGTCCGGAACGTACAGGGCGCTCAGCAGCGCCGTCTGCCAGGACTGGGTGCGCGCCACGCCGATGCGCTCTTCGAGGTGGCGCCTTTCTGCAGCCAGTTCCTGGCGCAGGATGGTGTCCTCGACATCCTCATAGATGAACTCTACCGCGATCAGGGCGACCACCACGTTGATGACGCCGATGGTGAGGATGGTGCGGAACAGCCGGCGGGCGAGGGATGACTTCATTGCGCTCGATCAGTCTGCGCCCATGGCGCGGCGGTGATTGTCGATGAGGACGATGGCCTTTGCCTGGCCGGCGTGCAGGCCGATCATAACGCGCTTGTCGTAGAGGCAGCCATGCTGCGGTCTCCCGCGCAAGCGCTGCAGCCAGCGGTACTCGCGCGCCGCGGTGGGTTGTCCGCGGGGGGGGGAGGCTGTAGTGAGGTGGTCGTACCTGGCTGAGAAGGGCAGCGCGACGGCTTCCCGCGAGGCATCTGCGGGCACGGCGGACTCCTGCGCTGAAGGGGTCCGCGCAGCGTAGTCAGCAGGTGGTCAAGGAAAGGTCGTGCGCAGGTGAAGAATTCGTCAAGCCGTCAGCGCGTTCAGCGTCGGCGCAGCACGTAGATGCGTTCCATGCCCCAGCGCGGCAGGATGTCGAAGTGCGTGAGAATGTCGAAACCCGCGGCATCGAAGGCCTCTGCCGCAGCACTGCGTGTGAGTACGTCGCCGCGCGCGGTGCTTGCCTCGCCACGCAGCAGGCGGCGCAGATGGCGGCGCTGGCGCCGCCAGGCCTGCAGGTTGCCATCCACCCGCAGGGCAAGGATGACGCTGCTGCGGCTGACGCGGTGCAGTTCGCGCAGCACGGCATGACGCTCCACCGCACTGCCGATGCGCAGCAGGGCGCGCAGGCACAGTACGCAATCGGCAGCGCCATCGGCCAGTGCGAGGTGGGTCGGGGTGGGCGCCGCCAGAGCGGTGATGCGCCCCCGCAGCACGCTGCCATGGTAGTGGATGGCGAGGTCGAGTTCGGCTTCCGTGGGGGCCGCGGCGAGGATGTGGCGAGTCGGCTGCTCGGCGAGGGTGTTCCAGAAGCGGCCGGCATGGCCGTGCAGGTCGAGTACCTGCAGGGGTTCGCCGGCCAGCGCAAGGGCGCGGCGGAGAATTTCCTCGGTGCGCAGGTTCTCGATGCGGCGGCGCAGCCCTGCGCTGGCCTTCTTCAGTTCCACCGTACCCTCCCAGGGGTCGTATTCCGCCGTGAAGGGAAGCTGCGTGGTGAGCAGGTGCGTCAAGGCTGACTCCGTGCGATGGGGAAGTCCATGCAGGGTAGGCAGGGCGTGTTACGGCCGCTTCACTTCGCGGTGAAGAAAATGTGAAGGTCCCGCTTCACTCCGCAGCGAGGCGGTAGCCGATGCCGTGAACGGTATGCAGCAGTGGCGAGGCAAAGGGTTTGTCGAGTTGCTGGCGCAGGGCGTGGATGTGGCTGCGCAGGGCATCGCTGTCCGGCGGGTCGTCGCCCCACACGGCTTCCTCGAGTACTTCGCGGCGCACCACCGCGGGACTCTTCTGCATCAGCACGGCGAGCAGCTTGAGGCCGATGGGGCCGGGATGCAGCGCGGTGCCGGCGCGGTTTACGGCAAGGGTGTCGAGGTCGTAGCGGAGATCGGCGACCTGCAGTGCGCGGCGCGCGCCGCCGCGGCTGCGCTTGAGTACGGCGTCGATGCGGGCGGCCAGTTCGGGCAGCGCGAACGGCTTGGTGAGATAGTCGTCGGCACCGCTGCGAAAACCCTGCAGGCGGTCTTCGAGGGCGTCGCGCGCGGTGAGCATGATTACCGGCACGTCGCGCTGCTCACCGCTGCGCAGCCGTTCGCAGAGGGTCAGGCCGTCGATGCCCGGCAGCATGAGGTCGAGGACGATGAGGTCGTAGTGCTGGGTGGCGGCCAGGTGCAGGCCGCTGAGTCCGTCGGCGGCGCAGTCCACCGTGTAGCCCTTGAGCGCCAGATAGTCGGCGAGGTTGGCGAGGATGTCGCGGTTGTCTTCGATGACCAGCAGGCGCATGAAGGCCGTCTCAGGCGTCGGCGAGGATGTGGAAGCCGGGTTCTGGCGGGGCGTCTGCGGCGCTGATCTCGATGCGCTCCACCTGCGCCTTGGGTGGCCCCTGGCGCGCCCAGTCGATGAAGTCGTCGATGGCGCCCGGTGCCCCCGCGACTACTGCCTCGACGCTGCCGTCGCGCAGGTTGCGCGTCCATCCGCTGAGACCGAGGCGCTCGGCCTCGGCCTTGGCGCTGGCGCGGTACCACACGCCCTGCACGCGTCCGACGATCAGCAGACGCCGGCAGACGGGTTCGGGCGCTTGGCTGTCAGGCATAGGAGATCTCCGGGTCGTGGCCCTTCAGTTGCTGGGCGCGGATCAGGGCTGCGGTGAGGTTGGTCACCACGTTGTGATCGCCAAGGGTATCAAGAAAGCCGGAGCGGAACACCAGTGAGCCGGGCTGCGAGTTGAGGTCGCAGAGGATCAGCTCGGCACCGCGCTTGCCGAGGTTGCGCTGCAGGGTCTGCAGGATGTCCAGTCCGGTGGTGTCGATGCTGATCACCTTGCCCATGTCGAGGATGACTACGTCCGGATGGCCGTGCTGCATCAGCAGCAGGTTCTCCAGTTTGTTGGCGGCGCCGAAGAACAGGCTGCCGTACATGCGGTAGGCGAGGATGCGCGGGGTGCCGTCGGCGCGGTTCAGCGCCTGTACGCCGTAGTGGTCCTCCAGTGGGATGCGCTCGATGCGGGTGAGGTCGGACATGCGGTAGATGAAGAACAGGCTGGCCAGCGCCAGGCCGATCTCCACCGCCAGGGTGAGGTCGAAGACCACGGTGATGAGGAAGGTGGCGAGCAGGATGGTGCGGTACTGCACCGAGTAGCGTGCCAGTTCGCGGGGGGCGAAGGCGTGCCATTCGCCCATGTTGATCGACACCACGACGACGATGGCCGACAGCGTGGCGAGCGGGATGTGGCTGGCCAGCGGGGCAAGCGCCAGCACTACGGCGAGCAGCACGCCGGCGTGGATCATGCCCGCCACCGGGGTGCGTCCGCCGGTGCGGATGTTGGTGGCGGTGCGGGCGATCGCGCCGGTGGCGGCAAAACCGCCAAAGAGCGGCGCGGCAATGTTGGCCACGCCCTGGGCCATGAGCTCCTGGTTGGGGTCGTGGCGGTCGTCGATCTGGCTGTCGGCGACGCGCGCCGAGAGCAGCGATTCGATGGCGCCGAGGAGTGCAATGGTGAGTGCCGGGGCGATCAGCTTGCCCAGGGTGCCGAGCGAGAGCTCCGGCAGGCCGAAAGCCGGCAGACTCTGCGGGATGCCGCCGAAGCGGCTGCCGATGGTATCTACCGGCATGTTGTATAGGGCGTTCGCCGTGGTGGCGATGATCAGCACTGCCAGCGGGCCGGGCAGGCGGCGCATCCAGGCCACGCGTGCGGCCACCCTGTTCCAGCCCAGCAGCACCGCCAGCGAAGCCGTCGCCAGCAGCACGGTGGGCAGCTGGATGGTGTGCAGGTGGGCCGCCAGGGTCTGCATCTTGGCGAAGAACTCGCCGGGCAGCTGCTCGATCTGCAGGCCGAGGAAGTCCTTGATCTGCGAGATGAAGATCACCACCGCGATGCCGTTGGTGAAGCCGATCACCACTGACAGCGGGATGAAGCGGATCATGTTGCCGAGCTTGAAGGCGCCCATGGCCAGCAGCATCACCCCGGACATCATCGTGGCGATGAGCAGGTTGGCCACCCCGTAGTCCATCACGATGGCGTAGATGATGGGGATGAAGGCGCCGGTGGGGCCGCCGATCTGCACCCGCGAGCCGCCCAGCGCGGACACCAGGAAGCCGGCAACGATGGCCGTCCAGATGCCCGCTGCGGGGCTCATGCCGGAGGCGATGGCGAAGGCCATGGCCAGCGGCAGGGCAAGCACGCCGACGGTGATGCCGGCCGAGAGGTCGGCGGCGAAGCCTGCCCGGTTGTAGCCGGGCAGGGTGTCAAAGAGCTTGGGGCGGAAGGAAATCATGTGGCCTCCGGGGCGCTTCCTGATGCGGACGGGCAAAGGGCAAGGGCTGCGCGGCGAGGTGCCCGAAGCCGTTGCGCTGATGCGCGATCCAGCGTTTGGAAGGAGTCAGAGGCATGTGTACATGAAAGCGCAGTTGCCTGACGCGGGCCTTACTTGACCCTCATGCCGGGGGCGGCGCCGGTGTCCGGCGACAGGATGTACAGTCCGCCGCTCTTGCCGTCGGGGTCGGAGGCGGCCAGCACCATGCCTTCGCTGATGCCGAACTTCATCTTGCGCGGTGCGAGGTTGGCCACCATCACGGTGAGGCGGCCGACCAGCGCGGCGGGGTCGTAGGCCGACTTGATGCCGGCGAAGACCTGGCGCGGCTTCGGGTTGCCGGCCTCGTCGGTCTCGCCGATGTCGAGCTGCAGGCGGATCAGCTTGTCGGCGCCGTCGACGTGCTGGGCATCGACGATCTTCGCGATGCGCAGGTCGACCTTGGTGAACTCGTCGATGGAGATGTGTGCCATCGCGGTCTCGGCGGTCTGTGCGGCGTGTTGCTGTTTTTCCGCATGGCGTTGTTGCGAGCTCGCGGCCTTGGCGCTTTCTGCCGGCTTGGTCGCGGCAGCAGCCGGGGTCGGGGCGAGGGATTCGCGGTTGGCCTCCAGCAGGGCGTCGATCTGCTTGCGCTCCACCCGCGTCATCAGGTGCTGGTAGGTGTTGATGGGGTGGCCTTCGGGCAGCGGATGCCAGCCGGCATTCCAGTCCAGTTCGGGGATGGCGAGGAAGGCTTCGACCTGCGCGGCAAGCGCCGGCAGCACCGGCTTGAGGTACAGGGTGAGGTCGCGGAACAGGGTCAGCGCGGTGCTGCACACGGTGTGCAGCTGCGCCTCCTGGCCCTCCTGCTTGGCCAGTTCCCAGGGCTTGTGGTCGTTTACATACTGGTTGGCCATGTCCGCGAGACGCATGATTTCGCGCAGCGCGCGGCCGTAGTCGCGTTCTTCGTAGGCACGGGCGATCAGCGCGGCCTCGAAGGCGGTCTCGAACTCCCTGGTGGCGCGCGGATCGCTGCGCCCCAGACGGCCGTCGAAGCGCTTGGCGATGAAGCCGGTGCAGCGGCTGGCGATGTTCACGTACTTGCCGACGAGGTCCGAGTTGACCTTGGCGATGAGGTCGTCGAGGTTGAGGTCGACGTCCTCCATGGTGCCGTTGGACTTGCTGGCGAAGTAGTAGCGCAGCCACTCGGGGTTGAGCTTCTGCTCGACGTAGGAGTGTGCGGTGATGAAGGTGCCGCGGCTCTTGCTCATCTTGGCACCGTCCACGGTCAGGAAACCGTTCACGCACAGCTGCGTGGGGGCGCGGTAGCCGGCAAAATGAAGCATCGCCGGCCAGAACAGGGCGTGGAAGTAGAGGATGTCCTTGCCGATGAAGTGCACCATCTCGGTGCCGGCCGCCTCGCTGCGGGTGGCATCGGTGTAGTCCTCGATGCTGATGTCGCCGCGCTTCTCCGCGTGGTGGCGGAAGCTGGCGAGGTAGCCGATCGGCGCATCCAGCCAGACATAGAAGTACTTGCCCGGCGCGCCGGGAATCTCGAAGCCGAAGTAGGGCGCATCGCGCGAGATGTCCCAGTCGGAGAGCTTGTTCTCGCCTTCCTCGCCCAGCCACTCCTTCATCTTGTTGGCGGCCTCCAGCTGCAGGCGGCGTTGCCCGGCAGCGTTGCTGCCGCGCGTCCAGTCACGCAGGAAGGCCACCGCGCGCTCGTCGGAGAGGCGGAAGAAGTAGTGCTCGGAGGTGCGCAGCTCGGGCTTGGCGCCGGACACCGCGGAGTAGGGGTTCTTCAGTTCGGTGGGGGCGTAGGCCGCGCCGCAGGCTTCGCAGTTGTCACCGTACTGGTCGGCGGCGCCGCATTTCGGGCACTCGCCCTTGATGAAGCGGTCCGGCAGGAACATGTTCTTGACCGGATCGTAGTACTGCTCGATGGCGCGGGTGTCGATCAGCTCGGCGGCCTTCAGCTTGCCGTAGATGTCTTCGGCGTAGGCGCGGTTCTCCGGGCTGTGGGTGGAATGGTAGTGGTCGAAGGCCACGCCGAAGGCGGTGAAGTCGCGCAGGTGTTCGCCATGCACGCGGGCGATGAGCTGCTCGGGGCTGATGCCTTCCTTCTCGGCGCGCAGCATCACCGGCGTGCCGTGGGTGTCGTCGGCGCACACGTAGTGCACCGTGTGCCCGCGCATGCGCTGGTAGCGTACCCAGATGTCGGCCTGGATGTAGCCCACCAGGTGGCCGAGGTGGATGTCGCCGTTGGCGTAGGGCAGGGCGTTGGTGACTAGGATCTGGCGGGCCATGGCGTGAGTGCTCGGAGCAAAGACGCCAAGTTTAGCAAACCGCGGGGGCGCTTCGGGCCCCCGCGTGGGCGCTTCGGGCCCCCGCGTGGGCGCTTCGGGCCCCCGCGTGGGCGCTTCGGGCCCCCGCGTGGGCGCTTCGGGCCCCCGCGTGGGCGCTTCGGGCCCCCGCGTGGGCGCACTCAGCGCAGGGCGCGCAGCAGGATCTCGACCCGGCGGTTGGCCTCCCGTCCGGCCTGGGTGGCATTGTCGGCAATCGGCTCGGCTTCGCCAAGGCCGTCGGCAGTCAGGCGCAGCAGGGCGATGCCGTGGCTGCGCAGGTGCTCCATGACCGCTTCGGCGCGGGCAATCGAGAGGCGCAGGTTGAACATCTCGTTGCCCATGCTGTCGGTGTGGCCGACGATGTCGATGGCTGCATCGGGGTGAGCCTGGAACACCGGCAGCAGGCGCTCCAGGGTGTCGGTCAGGCCAGGGCGCAAGGTGCTCTGTCCGATGGCGAAGCCGTCGGTGGCAGGGATGCGCACGCGCAGCACGTCCTCGTCGAGGTCTTCCACGATGATCCCGGGGACGTTGCCAAGGGCGTTGCGCAGGGATTCGCGGGTGCTGTCCCAGCGGGCGACCGGGGCGGCGCTCTCGGTGGCGGCGGGGCTGCTGCTGGGGGCCGGCTGGGTGGCGCAGGCGGCAAGCAGCAGGCAGGCGAGGGTGAGCGTGAAGGGCAGGCGGAAGGCAGGCATGGCGGCGGTCCGTGTGGATGATGACAGAGGTATGGAATGGTAGCGCGAAGAGGCCTTCTCGTGTGCAGTTCGGGGTCTCGCCGGGAAGGCTTGCAGCGCGCCCCGGAGCAGCCCTGAAGACCCTGCCCGCAAAGAGGGTGAGCGCTCCGCCGCGCTCCGGTATGATGCCGCTGCAGTGGTGGCGCCAGGGTGCGCCACGCAACCGAATCGAGGACGTGCATGAATCCGACTGTGGAAACCGTCAATGAGGCCCTGAAGGCTGTCGTCGACCCCAATACCGGGAAGGACTTCGTTTCCGCCCGCTGTATCCGCAACCTCGCCGTCGATGGCGGCCGGGTGAGTTTCGAGGTCGAGCTGGGCTATCCCGCCAACAGCCAGTTCGCACTCATCCGCCAGATGCTCGCCGACGCGGTGAGCACGCTCGCCGGGGTGCAGGCAGTGGAGGTGACGGTGCGCAGCAGGATCGTCGCGCATGCGGTGCAGCACGGCGTGAAGCTGCTGCCCGGGGTGAAGAACATCATCGCCGTGGCCTCCGGCAAGGGCGGCGTCGGCAAGAGCACCACCGCGGCCAACCTGGCGCTGGCGCTGGCCGCCGAAGGGGCGCGGGTGGGCATTCTCGACGCCGACATCTACGGCCCCTCGCAGCCGCAGATGCTCGGTATCGGCAACGAGCGTCCGCAGTCGCTGGACGGCAAGACCATGGAGCCGCTGCAGGCGCATGGCATCCAGGCGATGTCGATCGGTTTCCTGGTGGACCAGGAGACGCCGATGGTGTGGCGCGGGCCGATGGCCACCCAGGCGCTCAACCAGCTGCTCAAGGAAACCAACTGGAAGGATCTCGACTATCTGGTGATCGACATGCCGCCGGGCACCGGCGACATCCAGCTCACCCTGTCGCAGAGCGTGCCGGTGACCGGCGCGGTGATCGTCACCACTCCGCAGGACATCGCCCTGCTGGATGCGCGCAAGGGCATCAAGATGTTCGAGAAGGTCGGCGTGCCGATCGTTGGCGTGGTCGAGAACATGAGCATCCACATCTGTTCCAGGTGCGGGCACGAGGAGCACATCTTCGGTACCGGTGGCGGTCAGGCGTTGTGCACCGACTACGACATTCCCTTCCTCGGCGCCTTGCCGCTCGACCTGCAGATCCGCCAGGAGGCCGACGGCGGCACGCCCACGGTGGTGGCCGATGCCGACGGCCGCATTGCTGCGATCTACCGCGAGATCGCCCGCAAGGTAGCGGTGCGGGTGGCCGAGAAGGTCAAGGACATGAGCCACAAGTTCCCCAGCATCGTGGTGCAGAACACCTGAGCGCCGGCGTCCGCCGGCGGCCTCGCGCACGCAGCGGACGCATTGCTTTCGATTCGGCCGGGCTTGTCCTAAACTACGCGGATTTTTCACCGCCGGCCCATCGCCGGCATGGCAGCCAAGGAACCCGCGCCCGATGTCCATCAAGTCCGACAAGTGGATCCGCCGCATGGCGGAGCAGCACGGCATGATCGAGCCGTTTGCACCGGAGCTGGTGCGCAACAACGAGCACGGCAAGATCGTCTCCTACGGCACCTCGAGCTACGGCTACGACGTGCGCTGCGCCAACGAATTCAAGATCTTCACCAACATCAACTCGACCATCGTCGACCCGAAGGATTTCGACGCGCGCAACTTCGTCGATTTCACCGGCGACGTGTGCATCATCCCGCCGAACTCCTTCGCCCTGGCGCGCACCGTCGAGTATTTCCGCATTCCGCGCAGCGTGCTCACCGTGTGTCTGGGCAAGAGCACCTATGCGCGCTGCGGCATCATCGTCAACGTCACCCCGCTGGAACCGGAATGGGAAGGTCACGTGACGCTGGAGTTCTCCAATACCACGCCGCTGCCGGCGAAGATCTACGCCAACGAGGGTGTGGCGCAGATGCTGTTCTTCGAATCGGACGAAGTGTGCGAGACCTCCTACAAGGACCGCGGCGGCAAGTACTTCGGCCAGACCGGCGTGACCCTGCCGAAGATCTGACGGGGCTGCGGGGCGGCAGTCATGCGGGGGCCGCTTGCCGGCCCTTCGTGCTTTTCGGCAGTCACGCGCCGGCAACCACCACACGGGTATCATGCCCACTTTCCCGGACTCCTCCGGGGCATGCAGCTGGAGAGAAGGATGCGCTTCCATTTTCCGGTCATCATCATCGATGAGGACTTCCGCTCCGAGAACACCTCGGGCCTGGGTATCCGCGCGCTGGCCAAGGCCATCGAGGAGGAGGGCATCGAGGTGCTGGGGGTCACCAGCTATGGCGACCTGACCTCCTTCGCCCAGCAGCAGAGCCGCGGCTCGGCCTTCATCCTGTCGATCGACGATGAGGAATTCTCCTCGTCCGAAGCGTCCGACAAGGCCATCGCCGGGCTGCGCGCCTTCGTCGAGGAAATCCGCTTCCGCAACGCCGACATCCCGATCTTCCTGTACGGCGAGACGCGCACCAGCCGGCACATCCCCAACGACGTGCTGCGCGAGATGCACGGCTTCATCCACATGTTCGAGGACACTCCGGAGTTCATCGCGCGCTATGTGGTGCGGGAGGCCAAGAACTACCTCGATTCGCTGGCGCCGCCCTTCTTCCGCGCGCTCACCCACTATGCCGCCGACGGCTCCTACTCCTGGCACTGCCCGGGGCACTCGGGCGGGGTGGCCTTCCTGAAGAGCCCGGTGGGGCAGATGTTCCACCAGTTCTTCGGCGAGAACATGCTGCGCGCCGACGTCTGCAACGCGGTGGAAGAACTCGGCCAGCTGCTCGACCACACCGGTCCGGTGGCGGCCTCCGAGCGCAACGCCGCGCGCATCTTCAACTGCGACCACCTGTACTTCGTCACCAACGGCACCTCGACCTCCAACAAGATGGTCTGGCACACCACCGTGGCGCCGGGCGACATCGTGGTGGTGGACCGCAACTGCCACAAGTCCATCCTCCACTCCATCATCATGACCGGTGCGGTGCCGGTGTTCCTCACCCCCACCCGCAACCACTACGGCATCATCGGGCCGATCCCGCTCGCCGAGTTCTCCATGGAGAACATCCGCAAGAAGATCGAGGCCAATCCGTTTGCCAACGGCTCCGCGGGCAAGAAGCCGCGCATCCTGACCATCACCCAGTCCACCTACGACGGCGTGCTGTACAACGTCGAGGCGATCAAGGACCTGCTCGACGGCCAGATCGACACCCTGCATTTCGACGAGGCCTGGCTGCCGCACGCGGCCTTCCACGACTTCTACGGCGACTACCACGCCATCGGCGCGGACCGTCCGCGTTGCCGCGAGTCCATGGTGTTCTCCACCCAGTCCACCCACAAGCTGCTGGCCGGCCTCAGCCAGGCCTCGCAGATCCTCGTGCAGGACTCCGAGACCCGCAAGCTGGACCGCGACATCTTCAATGAAGCCTACCTGATGCACACCTCCACCAGCCCGCAGTACGCGATCATCGCCTCGTGCGACGTCGCCGCGGCGATGATGGAGCCGCCGGGCGGCCCCGCGCTGGTCGAGGAGTCGCTCGCCGAGGCGGTCGAGTTCCGCCGCGCGATGCGCAAGGTGGAGGCCGATTTCGGCACCGACGACTGGTGGTTCAAGGTTTGGGGGCCGGAATACCTCGCCGAGGAAGGCATGGGCACCCGCGAGGACTGGATGCTGAAGGCCGGCGAGCGCTGGCACGGCTTCGGCGATCTGGCCGAAGGCTTCAACATGCTCGATCCGATCAAGGCCACGGTGATCACCCCGGGGCTGGACGTGGATGGCGACTTCGCCGATTCCGGCATCCCCGCGGGCATCCTCACGCGCTATCTCGCCGAGCACGGCATCATCGTCGAGAAGACCGGGCTGTACTCCTTCTTCATCATGTTTACCATCGGCATCACCAAGGGGCGCTGGAACACCCTGGTGACCGAGCTGCAGCAGTTCAAGGACGACTACGACCGCAACCAGCCGCTGTGGCGCGTGATGCCGGAGTTCATCGCCAAGCATCCGCGCTACGAGAAGGTCGGCCTGAAGGACCTGTGCGCGCAGATCCACAGCTTCTACAAGGCGCACGACGTGGCGCGCCTGACCACCGAGATGTACCTGTCGGACATGGTGCCGGCGATGAAGCCGACCGACGCCTTCGCCAAGATGGCGCATCGCGAGATCGAACGCGTGGCGATCGACGAACTGGAAGGCCGGGTCACCGCGATGCTGGTCACCCCCTATCCGCCGGGCATCCCGCTGCTGATCCCGGGCGAGCGCTTCAATGCGACGATCTGCCGCTACCTGCAGTTCGCGCGCGACTTCAACGCTGCCTTCCCCGGCTTCGAGACCGACATCCACGGGCTGGTGCGCGAGGAGCGCGGCGGGCAGGTCAGCTACTACGTCGACTGCGTGCGCCAGGACTGAGAATGCGCGAGTGAATCTGCTGCGCTGTCGAGCAAGGGCCGCCGCGTGCGGCCCTTGTCACTGCTGCGGGCTGCGCAGGCGGCGGTAGGTGACGAAGTCGAAATCGAATTCGTTGTCGGCATCGGCCTGCCGCGACTCGCGCGCCAGTTCCTCGAACTGCACGCGGTCGAAAGCCGGGAAGTAGGCGTCGCCGTCCACGTCGGCCCACACTTCGGTGAGCATCACGGTATCGGCCTGATCGATCAACTGGCGGTAGAGCTCGGCACCACCGATCACAAACACCTTTTCCGCGCCCGCCGCCGCAGCCAGCGCGGCTGCCGGGCTGGCATGGACCTCGGCGCCGGTGGCCTGCCAGCCAGACCTGCGGGTGAGCACCATGTTGCGTCGGCCGGGAAGCGGTCGGCCGAGCGACTCCCAGGTCTTGCGTCCCATCAGGATCGGATGTCCGGTGGTCGCCGCCTTGAAATGAGCCAGATCGGCCTTCAGTCGCCACGGCAGGGTGTTCTCGCGGCCGATCACGCCGTTGCGCGCCACCGCGGCGATCAGGATCAGCTCCGGACGTGCGCTCATACCGCCACCTCGGCCTTGATGTGCGGATGCGGATCGTAGCCTTCGAGGGTGAAGTCCTCGAAGCGGAAGGCGAAGAGGTCGGTGACCTCCGGGTTCAGTCGCATCGTCGGCAGCGGGCGCAGTTCGCGGCTGAGCTGCAGGCGCGCCTGATCGAGGTGGTTGGTATACAGATGGCAGTCGCCGCCGGTCCACACGAAGTCGCCGGGGCGGTAGCCGCATACCTGCGCCACCATCAGGGTGAACAACGCATATGAGGCGATGTTGAACGGCACGCCAAGGAAGATGTCGGCGCTGCGCTGATAGAGCTGGCAGGACAGCCTGCCGTCGGCAACGTAGAACTGGAACAGCGCATGGCAGGGCGGCAGGGCCATCCTGTCGACTTCGCCCGGATTCCACGCCGAGACCAGATGGCGGCGGGAGTCGGGATTGTTCTTGAGACCGTCGACGAGCCTGGCGACCTGATCCACGGTACGGCCGTCGGCCGCCTCCCAGCGCCGCCACTGCTTGCCATACACCGGGCCGAGCTCGCCGTTCTCGTCGGCCCACTCGTCCCAGATCGACACGCCATTGTCCTTGAGGTAGCGGATGTTGGTGTCGCCGCGCAGAAACCACAGCAATTCGTGGATGATCGAGCGCGTGTGGAGCTTCTTGGTGGTCAGCAGCGGGAAGCCTTCGGCGAGATCGAAACGCATCTGCCAGCCGAAGACCGACAGTGTCCCGGTGCCGGTGCGGTCGGCCTTGCGGTGGCCGTTCTCAAGCACATGCCGCATGAGTTCGTGATACTGGCGCATGAATACCGTCCTTCTGTTTGAGGAGATGATTCTAGCTCGTCGGCGCTGTGCTAACCTGAACGGATTGAATGAAGCTGCATGCTTGCATAGATGCCGAGGATGCCCCCGCAGAAACCGAAGATGGAGAAACGCATGTCCCCGCCCGAGCTCGTTTCCGCCCCGCGCGTCACGGCCGTCGCCGCGCATGCGGGGGTGGCGGGCGTGGATAGTGGCGCGACCATCGCCACCCTGCTGACGATGACGGCCGCCGTGCGCGCGCTGCAGGGCGAGGGGGGGATGGCGTCGGGGGCGCGGTTCGCGCAGCTGGTCGACATTGAGGGCCAGGCTGCCAGGCTGCTTGCCGATGCGCTCTCCTGCGCCGCCGGGATTCCCGCGCACGGCGTCGCCGGGTGGGCGCGCCTGGCCGATGGTGCGCGCGAATTCTATGGCGCGCTGGTCGAGGCCCATGCCCGCCTGAGCGGACTCGCCGGTGTCGTTGACGATGCCGTGGACGAAGCCCTTCCCGCGCTTGCCGGGGCGGCGGCGCAGCGCGTGAAATGGGAACTGCTGTCCTGCGGTGCAGCCCATCGCCATCTGTGGCTGTGGCTGGGAGCAGCCTATCTGGCCGCCGGCGAGCGTTTTGGCGGCGCTGTCGAGCGTGAGTACCTGCGCGCCATCGCCTATCACAGCGCCGCCTTCGATCAGATCGGACGCAGCGCCCTTGCTGCTGCCGACCTGCTGGTCGCGCAGGGGCTGAGCCGCCTGCAACTGCGCCCCCTGGATCTGGGCGACGCGCTCTATCAGGTCACCCCCTCCTCATGGGAGCCGCCGCGGCGCATGCTCGCGGCGGCGGGCGATTACGACGGCCATTTCTACTTCGTCGCCCGCGGTGCCGCCGACATGTTTGCCGGGCTCGCCCTGCAGCTTGCCCGCGGGCAGCTTCCGGAGGCTGTTGCCACGCTGTCGCCAGAGGCCCGTCTGGCGTTGCCTCTGGCCTGCCAGCATCTGCTGCGCCAGTGGGGCGATGCGCCGCCGCAGCGGCGCTTTCGCCGTCATCTGCTCGATGGCCGCCTGGCCGCGGTCAGCGGCTTCGCAGCACTGCGCCGGCAGATCGAAGGCGGCGGAGTGCTGCCGCCAGCCGAATGGCTGATGCACGACGTCAGTCGCGGCGGAATCGGCGCGCTGGTCCCCGGAGAAGCGGCAGAGGCGGTCGAGGTCGGCGATCTCGTCGGGCTGCGCGCCGCCGATGGCGACGGCTGGCACCTCGGTATCGTGCGCCGCAAGCGCTTTGATGGCATGGCCCCCCGGCTGGGTGTGGAAACCTTGTCACAGAAACCGCGTGCGGTGACCGCCAACGATGGTCAGCAGACCTTCGATGCGCTGCTCTGCGACCCCGTGCGCAAGGGCGAAGCCGTGCGCGTGCTGGCGCCAGAGGCGACACTGCAGGCCGGGGTGACCCTGTTCATCCATGGAGAGGGCGCCGTGCATGCCCTCAAGCCGCTCGATGCAACCCAGGGTGGGCGCGACTTCGACCTGCGTGTCTACCAGGTGCTGTAGGACTGGCGACCCGAAAACAGGGGCTTTTGAATTTCCCTGTTGACACCCCTGATCGAGTGTCTATAATTCGCCCCTCTTCAGCGCCGAGCGGTGTTTTCCGGCAAGTCCGGAAACGGGCTCGGAGCGGCGAAGGGCGGTACTTTCAGCGGTTTTGCGGTTTGAGAATTTGCTGAGGGGGGGTTGACGAAGTGGTTGTGTTGCTTCAAAATCTCGCTTCTTCGCTGCTTGAGCAGCAGATCTTTAAAAACTTGAACAACCGATAAGTGTGGGTGCTTGGTTGTTGTGACCGCAAGCTGCCTTCGGGCAGTGGATTCACAATGATT
>NZ_PZKC01000006.1 GCF_003034845.1 Pseudothauera lacus
TACCGACCACCGCCGCCCTGGTCTGCCTGGCCAGACGATTGCTGCGCACGGCGTTCGCCCTGTTCCGCACTCAAACGCAGTTCGACCCAGACAGGCTCTCTCGTGCTTGACCAGAACCATAGAATCTTGGGGCGAACGGAGTACCCGTTTCCTGCGTCCGCTTTGCCACGCCCACGGCGGGGCTTACCTCGCTCAGGGCGAACGGAATAGCGTATTTCGTTGCCGGGTTAATAGAATCGAGCTTTCCAGCAGATCAGGAGCCTCCACCGTGGCGATTCGCAAGTACCAGCAACACCTCCCGCAACTGGGCGAGCGCGTCTTCGTCGACGCTTCTGCGGTGGTGATTGGTGATGTCGAATTGGGCGAGGACAGTTCGGTGTGGCCGATGACCGTGATCCGTGGCGACATGCACCGCATCCGCATCGGTGCGCGCACCAGCGTGCAGGACGGCAGCGTGCTGCACGTCACCCACGCCGGACCGTTCAACCCGGACGGCTTTCCGCTGATCATCGGCGATGAGGTGACGATCGGCCACAAGGTCACCCTGCATGGCTGCACCCTCGGCAACCGGATTCTGGTCGGCATGGGCAGCATCGTCATGGACGGCGCGGTGGTCGAGGACGAGGTGATAATTGGTGCCGGAAGCCTGGTACCGCCGGGCAAACGCCTGGAAAGCGGCTACCTGTACGTCGGCAGCCCGGTGAAACAGGCGCGCCCGTTGACCGACAAGGAACGCAACTTCTTCAGCTACACGGCGGGTAACTACGTGAAGATCAAGGATCAGCACCTGGCAGAGGGTTCTCAACTGTGAGCGGCGAGCCGATCATCCGCCCCATCGAGGTGGCCGACTTCGACCAGACCTGGCCGATCATCCGTGACGTGGTGCGGGCGCAGGAAACCTATGCCTTCGATCCCGGCATGGATCGCGACACGGCCTGGAAGCTCTGGGTCGAACTGCCGCGCGCCACCTTCGTTGCCGAACTGGACGGGCAGATTCTCGGCACCTACTACATCAAGGCCAACGCTGCCGGGCCGGGCGATCATGTATGCAATTGCGGCTACATGACCGCACCCGCCGCCCGTGGCCGTGGCATCGCCAGCCGGCTCTGCGTCCATTCTCTGGAGATGGCACGCGAACTGGGCTTCAGCGCCATGCAGTTCAACAGCGTAGTGGCCACCAACACCGTTGCCGTTGCGTTGTGGCAAAAGCACGGCTTCGCCATCGTCGGCACCCTGCCAGGGGCCTACCGCCATGCGCGGCACGGGCTGGTGGATTGCCATGTGATGTTTCGTAGCTTGCTTGACTGAGAGATGTACGGCAGCAACTGCGCCTGCGCGTAACCCGAGCGAATGAGCAGGCACCACATCCGTTCGGGCTGAGCGAAGCAAGCCCCGCCGCGGCGTGGCCGAGCAAACGCAGGAAACGGGTACTCCGTTCGCCCTGAGCCCGTCAAAGGGCACTTGATGGCAGTGTCTTCGAACAGGCTTCGACGAGCTCAGGGCGGGCGGGAGAGCCTGTTTCACAGACTCGCCTTGCCACGC
Organism: Pseudothauera lacus; assembly: GCF_003034845.1. Classification (GTDB taxonomy): domain Bacteria; phylum Pseudomonadota; class Gammaproteobacteria; order Burkholderiales; family Rhodocyclaceae; genus Pseudothauera; species Pseudothauera lacus. Next base: position 1,543 of record NZ_PZKC01000006.1, read on the forward strand.
CCCCGGTGTGCGAACGGTTGCGGCTGTCTCCTGAGGGGGATGGGCGCCACGCTCGGAACGGCGCCCATCCCCTTTCAGTAACGGAACCTGGCAATCGTGCGATTCAGGTCCTCGGCAATGCTCTCCAGTGCGCGCGCGGAGTCGGCGGTGCTCATCACCGTGGCGCTGGTCTCCTCGACCATCTGTGCCACGCTTTCGACCTGCTGGGCAATCGCCGTGCTGGCGGTGCTCTGTTCGTGGGTCGCCAGGGCCACGTCCTTCGCGCGTTCAAGCGTCTCGACCGCGCCGTTGCGGATCAGGTCCAGCGAGCCGGCGGCATTGCGCGTCAATGCCACCCCGTTCTCGACCAGCGGCAGGGCGGCGTCCATGGCTTCGATCGCGCCCCCCGTCTCGCCCTGCATGGCCTTGACCATTTCGTCGATCTTCACCGTCGCCAACGCCGTGCGCTCGGCCAGGCCGCGCACTTCATCGGCCACCACCGCAAAGCCACGGCCCTGTTCCCCAGCGCGGGCCGCCTCGATGGCGGCATTGAGAGCGAGCAGATTGGTCTGGGCGGCGATTTCCTTGATGACGTTGGTAATCGACGATATTTCATCCGCCCGCCCGCCCAGGAGTCGAATCCGTTGTGCCGCCGAGCTCACGCTCTCGGCGATGCGGCTGATCTCTTCGGCAGCGCTGCGCACGGTGCCAGCCCCTTCCTCTGCGCGGGCCACCGCCTGATCGGAGTTGCTCTCGGTTTCCCTGGCGCTGTCGGAGATGTGGTTGACGCTGACGGTGAGTTCCTCGATCGCCGCGGCCATTGCGGCGGTGGCGTCCGACTGGGTGCGCGAGGCCAGCGCAACCTGACCGGCCGCTTCGGAGATGTGCTTGGCGCTGTCGCCCAGCGTGCGCGCAGTGCCACCCAGCCCACGCATGATGTCGCGCAGGCCACTCAGCATGTGCCCGAGGGACGAGAGCATGCTGCCCGCCGGAGGCTCGCCGAGATCGACCGTCAGGTCACCCCCGCTGGCGCGTTCCATGAGAACCATCACACTGGCCGGCTCGCCGCCGATCTGCCTGAGTATGGTGCGCGCAATCGCCCACACCAGGCCACCGACGACGGACAGCGCGAGGGCAATGACCACGGTAACCTTGAGCAGCTGTTGTTTGAATACCGCATCCAGGTCGTCGATGTAGAGCCCGGTACCGATTACCCAGTCCCATGGGGCAAACAGGGCCAGATGCTGCAGCTTTTCGACCTGTTCGTCGCTGCCGGGCTTGGGCGTCAGCGTGCTGGTGAAGCCATCGCCCTGCACCGCTGCCGCAACCAGGTTGCGAACGGTATGGCGCCCGGAACGATCCTGCCGGTCTGCATGACTGACCCCTTCGTATTCCGGACGGATGGGATGGACCACCCCCATGTAGGCGCGGTCATACACGTAGTAGTACTCGTTGCCGAGATAGCGCAGGCTGCGCAGCACCTTCTTTGCTTCGTCCTGCGCTTGCGCCCGGCTCAGCTCGCCGCGCTGCTCACGCTCGTGAAAACCGGCCGCAGCAGTGCGGGCGATATCGATCGCCGCGCGCAGGGTGGCCTTGCGGTCTTCCAGCAGCTGCGCTTTCAGGTGCGAAACCTGAAATGCAGCCAGCACCAGCATTCCCAGCATCGCTGCAACCACCGAGAGCAGCAGACGCCCTCTCAGGCTCATTGATCCCAACATGGCCGCCCCTCCAGATCTGGTCAGTTTTTATTACAGCCAACGCCCATTGCGGAGACGTTTGCCGCAGCTCCCGTGAGTTAGTTCTAGCAGGCATACCCATGTTGACGCCAGCCTAGCAGCCTGTCGGACTTGAGACTGATCTGCTGCGCCAGTGGGAGAAGCGCTCCATATCCGACCGCTTTCTCGTTGCATAGAACCACTATGCGCCTCGACAACGGCCGAATCTGGCCTCGCTTTCCCACTCGGCTCGCGACGATCGCTCAAGCCCGACAGACTGCTAGACAGCTATCCGCGCAACTGAAGGCATCTATCGGCAGGAAGGTGGATCAACTTTAGGGCCGGCTGGCGACTGCTCCCCCCGCCCGCCGGGGGCGGGCGATGCCACAGGCCAGTATGCAGGCCGAAGATGACAAGCCGACAGGCGGAAGCCTCAGTACGGCTGCCCGAAGAGCAGGTAGTAGCGCGGCTCCCCCACCCGCGAGGCGTAGGCGACGCCGAGGTAGAGCGGGCCGAGCACGGTGTCGGCGCCGAGGAACAGCGCCAGCGAACTGCGGTTGCCGGGCGAGGGGCGGTCGAGGGCGTAGTTGCGCAGCGCGGCCCATTCCACCGTGCCGCCGAGGTAGACCCCGCGGCCAATCATCTCCGGCAGGGTGTTGATGCGGCGGTAATAGGACAGGCTGCCCAGCGCCACCTGGTCGGCGGCCAGTTCGCCGTAGCGGTAGCCGGACAGGCGGAACAGCCCGCCCAGGGTGTAACGCCCGGCGGCGGGCAGTTCGCGGTCCGGGCTGCCGGCGAGGAGGAAGTTGACGAGGACGCTGTGCGGCCCCGATGAGGCCGCCCAGATGGCGTCGAAGGCGGCGTAGCGGTAGTCGAGATCGCTGCCGAAACGGGCGTCGTGCCATTCGCCGAGCACGCTGGCGCTGTAGCCGCGGCGCGGGAAGAAGGGACTGTCGAGGCGGTCGATCACCGCCGCCAGGCGCAGCTTGCCATGCTCGGTGCGCTGGCGCGGATAGACGTCTGCGCCGCTGACCACCTCGCCCTTTTCGCGCCCGCGGTGCCAGCCCAGGCGCAGTTCGCCCCACTCTCCCAGCTCGTAGCCGAGATCGACACCGGCGGTGCCCTCGCGCACGCGGAAGTCGGCAAGCTTGCGGCCGTCCTGATACACCGGCACGGTGCGGCTGCCGACCTGCAGCACGGGGGCGACGAACCACGAACTGCGCAGCCCGAGGGGCTGATAGAGCTCGCCGCGCAGGCGGTTGCTGGTACCGAGGTGGAGATCGAGATTGAGGCGGCCGTCCCAGGGGTTTATCCAGCGCCGCGACAGTCCGGCGTAGAGGCCGACCGCGCCGTCGCCTTCGAAGTCGGCGGCAAACCCGCCGCCGAAGCGCAGGTAGTTGGGCCCCCAGGACTTTTCCACCGCCTCCACCTTGAGGCGGCCGTAAGCGCCATCGCGCTCGACGCGGTAGCGCAGGCGTTCGAAGTCGCCGCCGGCGTAGAGGCGTTCGAGGTCGTTTTCCAGGCGCCGGCTGTCGAGCGCCACGCCGGTGCGCTGACGCAGGCCGGCCAGTACGCCGTGCTCGGGGACGTAGCGCAGGCCTTCGACCTCGACCGCGGTGATGATCGGCGCCGGGCGCCGCAGGCGGGTCTGGCGCTGGGCCTGCCAGCGCGCGTAGCTGTCGGCATCGACGGCAAAGCGCGCGAGTTGATCGGCGGCCGCACGTGCGGCCCGCTCGCCGAGCGGGATGGTCTCCAGCACGCGGCCGAAGTCGCGCGAGCTGATGTCGCCGAGCTCCACTTCCACCAGCGCGTCGCCGGCGCCGAGGCGACCGAGCTGCTGCTGGACGTTCTGCTCCAGGGCAAGGTTGATGGCCTGCAGGACGATGTCGGTGGCGGTGGTGAGGCGTTCGCGGCTGAGCGGCGGCGTGCCGAGATTGACCGCGATGACGTGCTCGCCGCACAGCTCGCGGCCGACATCGACGGGCAGATTCATCACCAGGCCACCATCGACGAGCAGGCGGCCGTCGTGCTCAATGGGCAGAAACACCCCCGGCACCGCCATGCTGGCGCGCATCGCGCGCCACAGCGGGCCGCCGTTCATCACCACCATCGCGCCGCTTTCCAGATCGGTGGCGATGGCGCGAAAGGGCAGCGCCAGGGTGTCGAAGCTGCTGCGCGACTCGGCATCGCCGGCAAGCCCGGTAAGAAAGCGGTCGAGCTGCTGGCCGGCGATGGCGCTGAGCGGCAGCAGGAAGCCCTCGGGCCCGTAGCCCATGGTGATCGCCGAGCGGTTGCCGGCCGCATCGAGCTTCTCGCGGAAGGGCTGGCGGTCGCGCGGCAGGGTGTTGAGGAACATCTCGTCCCAGTCGGCCTCGCGTACGCGGCGCTCCATCTCCTCCACGGAGAGGCCGGAGGCGTAGGCGCCGCCGACGATGGCGCCCATGCTGGTGCCGACCACGCAGTCGACCGGCACGCGCAGCTCTTCGAGCACCTTCAGCACGCCGAGGTGAGCCACCCCGCGCGCACCGCCGCCAGAGAGCACCAGCGCCACGCCGCGCACCTCCGTCCCGGCCGTCGCGGCGGCCACCGGCAGCGCCGCCAGCGCGCCCAGCGCCAGCGCCGTCAACAACGCAGCGACACGCATCAGGGAGTCATCCTGCGCAGCACCCGCTCGGCACTGTCGGCCAGCGCGGCAAGCGCTTCGAGGCGCGCACGCTTGCCGCGCCCCTGCCCCCACAGCAACTGGCTGCCCGCCCCGGCAAGCAAACCCACCCACCACAGGTGCGCACCAGCCAGGGCCAGTCGGCTGGCGCCTGCGGAAAGGAGGATCTCCGCCGTGCGCGCACCGAAATCCTCGCTGCGCGCCTCCAGCGGACGCGAACGGTCGGCAAAGCTCGCCAGGGCGAGAAAGGCCAGCCCCGCCCGTCCGGTCAGCCAGGTACTGGCCGGCGCCCCTGCCGGCGCAGCGGCCACACCGCTGGCCGAAGCCAGCACCGCCTCCACCGCTGCGGCATCGAGCGTGCCCTCGCGCGCCTGCTCGGCAATCGCGCGCAGCAGCAGCTCGGCAGCCAGCTCCGCCACCGGCGCCGGCGCAATGTCGTCATGGCGGGCAAGCGCCGCCTCCAGATGGGCGAGGGACTCCTCCGCGCGCGCCTGCAGCGCCGCGGCCGGCAGACCGGCACCATCCTCCACCACCAGTGCACCGGCGGCGAAGCGGGCGCAATGGCCGGCGGGCAGCTGGCCGCCGTTGAGCCAATCAACAAAGGCCGGCCGCAACCACTCCGTGCCGCCGCCATCGACCACCCGCGGCGGCACCGCGCGGCCACCACGCAGCTCGGCGTAACGCTGCGCCTGCGCGGCAATGCGCGCCGCCTGGGCGGCGAAATCGGCCTCGCTGAGGGCCGCGGCATCAAGGCTGGCACCAACGGTGCCAACCACGGCGCCGAAGGCGCCCCCCACTGCCGCACCCAGCGGCGCCGCCAACGTCTGCGCCCCCGCCAGCCCGGTCGCCGCGCGCCCCAGCGCCGTGCCGGAGCCCTGCAGTACGCGCGCGCCCAAGCCGCCGCCTTGCTCGCCACGCCCGTGCGCATTCTGGTCGAGGGCGCGGGCCGCAGCGCTGAGACCGCAGGCGGTATCACCAAGCGCCCGCGCCGCCACCCGCGCCGCCTCACCCACGCCATCGGCAACCGCCTCCTGCACCGCCCCCTTGCGACGGCCGAGTTCGTGCGCACCGCTGGCTGCGGCGTTCAACGAAGTCTTCAGCAACTGGCGGGCCAGCCTGCCGGCACGGCGGGCCTTGTCGGGGAGATCGGACATGGATTCAGGTTAACGGGGCATTCAGGTCAACAACGGGCGCGCACTCGGGCACACCATTCTGCCGTGGGACAACGCGGACAGCGGAACGATCACTGCCGGATGCCGCGGCCGGGCACTGGTGGGATTATCCACCACCCTCTCCGCGCTCGCAGGCTTGCATTTCTCGCCGCAGCGCCAGCGCCGCGCCCTTGAGCCCCAGCCAGGGATCCTTGACCAGACTCACCGGCAATGCCGCCATCCACGCCGCGAAGCGGCCCTTGTCGGCAAAGGCGGTGCAGAAGGTGGCGGCATCGAGGAGTTCGCCCAGCTGCGGGGCGATGCCGCCGGCGACATGGACGCCGCCGCGTGCACCGGTGGCGAGCGCCAGATCGCCGGTGACCTGGCCGAGAAGTTCGACGAACAGGGCGACCGCCGCCGCGGCCGCGCTGTCGCCGGCGCGGGCGGCGGCAACCACCCCGGCGGCGTCGGGCGCGGGGCCCGGCCGCTGGTCATGGCGTTCGCGGCAGAAGGCGTGAAGGGCCTCGATGCCGGCCCCCGAGAGCAGGCGTTCCACCGAGACCCGCCCGTGGCGGGCACGCATGAAGGCGAGCAGCTCGTCCTGCACGGCATTGCGCGGGGCGAAGGCGATGTGGCCACCCTCGGTGCTGCAGGCCTGCACGGTGCCGTCGTCATGCACGGCGCCAAAGGCGACGCCGAAGCCGGTACCGGCACCGACCAGCAGACGCAGCCCGGCGGCGTTGGCGGCGCCACGCTGGAGCACGCGCACACCGTCATCGCAGAGGGTGTCGACACCGTACACCGCGGCCTCGAAATCGTTGAACAGGCGCAGCGCGCTGCAGCGGTAGCGGGCCTGCAGCGTCGCGGCGCAGATGTCCCAGCCACGGTTGGTGAGCTGCACGCGCCCGTCGCCGACGGGCCCAGCCACGGCGAGCGCCACTGGCAGCCCGGCGAGATGGGCGCCGCCATAGGCATCGAGCACGGCCTCGAAGCTGGGGAAGTCGGCGTTGCGGAAGCTGCGCAAGGCGCTCAATGCGCAGGCGCCGCTGGCGTCGACGGCGACCAGCGCGAGACGGCTGTTGGTGCCGCCGATGTCGCCGGCCAGCACCTTCATGCGCCACCCCGCCGGCAACGCGGGCAACGCCGGCAGGCGGCAGCAAAAACCGTCCTTGCCGCCGGGCCATTCGTCTGCTGCAATGAAGCGGTACGCAGAAGCCGGCAGCGGATCCGCCAGCCGGCCCCTTTCAGCCACCGAGGAGGAAAACCATGGTCAGCAAGTCCGCCGCCGCCAAACCGTCCGCCCCCCCCGCAGCCCCCGCCGCTAAGCCGCGCGCGCGCAAGCGCAGCAACGCCGCAGCCGGCACGCTCAACGCCGAGCAGCGCAGCCACTACGTCGAGGTGGCGGCCTACTACATTGCCGAACGGCGCAACTTCACCCCCGGCGACCCGATGGCGGACTGGCTGGAGGCCGAAGCGGAGATCGACCGCCTGCTCTCCAGCGGGCACTTCGGTACGGCTCACTAGATCGTTCAGCACGGCTGCAGTACCACCGCGGCCAGCGGCGGCAGGGTCAGCACGAGACTGTGCGGCCACTGCTGCGAGCGCTCGGCGGTCGCCTGCACCTGACCGCCGTTACCGACGTCGCTGCCGCCGTAGTGGTGCGAATCGGTGTTCAGGCGTTCAGCGTAGGCGCCGGCCTGGGGCACGCCGATGCGGTAGTGCGGGCGCGGCACCGGGGTGAAGTTGCAGATCACCACGACGCAGCCGCCGCTGCGGTCGCGGCGCAGCCAGCTGAGCACCGATTGTTCGGCATCGTGACAGTCGATCCACTCGAAACCGCCGGCGTCGAAATCGAGCTCGTGGAGGGCGGGGATCTGCCGATGGCAGCGATTGAGATCCCCGACCAGGCGGGCGATGCCGGCATGGCGGGGGTCGTCGCCGAGCGCCCAGGGCAGGCTCTCGCCGGCACGCCACTCCCACGGCTGGCCGAACTCGCCGCCCATGAAGAGCAGCTTCTTGCCCGCGCTGAGGTACTGGTAGGCAAGCAGCAGACGCAGGCCGGCGCGGCGCTGCCAGTCGTCGCCGGGCATCTTGCCAAGCAGCGAGCCCTTGCCATGCACCACTTCGTCGTGCGACAGCGGCAGCACGAAGTTCTCGCTGTAGGCGTAGAGCTGTCCGAAGGTCAGGCGCTCGTGGTGATAGCGGCGGTGTACGGGGTCGCGCTGCAGGTAGTCGAGGGTGTCGTTCATCCACCCCATGTTCCACTTCATCGAGAACCCCAGCCCGCCCAGCCAGGTCGGCCGCGACACCATCGGCCAGGCGGTGGACTCCTCGGCAATGGTGAGGGCGCCGGGGAAGGCGCCGTGGACCATCTCGTTGAGTTCGCGCAGGAAGGCGATCGCCGCGAGGTTCTCGCGCCCGCCATGGACATTCGGCGTCCATTCGCCAGCGGCGCGCGAGTAGTCGAGGTAGAGCATGGAGGCCACGGCATCGACGCGCAGGCCGTCGACGTGGAACTCGCTCAGCCAGTAGTGCGCCGACGACAGCAGGAAGCTCTTCACCTCGTTGCGGTCGTAGTTGAACACCAACGTTCCCCAGTCGGGGTGGCGGGCCATGCGCGGGTCTTCGTGCTCGTACAGCGCGGTGCCATCGAAATGCGCCAGCGCCCAGTCGTCGGCGGGAAAGTGTCCGGGCACCCAGTCGAGGATGACGCCGATGCCGGCCTGATGCAGGCGGTCGATGAGGGCGCGCAGGTCGTCGGCGCTGCCGTAGCGGCTGGTGGCGGCGAAGAAGCCGGTGCACTGGTAACCCCACGATTCGTCCAGGGGGTGCTCCATCAGCGGCAGAAACTCTACGTGGGTGAAGCCCAGCGCACGCACGTGCTCGATCAACGGCGCGGCGATCTCGGCGTAGCTCAGGCAGCGCCCGTCGGCGTGGTGTCGCCAGCTGCCCAGGTGGAGCTCGTAGATGCTCATCGGCGCGTGCAGCCAGTCGGCCTGCGCGCGCGCCGCCATCCACGCCTGATCGCCCCACGCATGGGCCGGCGCGGCGGCGACGCACGACGCCGAGGCCGGGCGCAGTTCGGCGGCGCGCGCATATGGATCGGACTTCAGCAGCAAGGCGCCGCTGTCGCGGCTGCGGATCTCGAAGCGGTACAGCGCGCCGGCGCCGAGTGCGGGCACGAACAGTTCCCACACCCCGGAGGTGCCGAGGCTGGCGAGCGCATGGCGGCGCCCGTCCCAGTCGTTGAAGTCGCCGACCACCGAAACCCGGGCGGCATTCGGCGCCCACACGCGGAACAGCACACCGTCGCAGCCGTCGCGCCGGCAGGGGTGGGCCCCGAGCATGCGCCAGGCCTGCTGCAGCACTCCGGCGCCGAACAGGGCAAGCTCGTGCTGCGGCGGCTGCGGCGTGAAGGCATAGGCGTCGAGGCCCTCGTGGCCATCGACGCGCAGGCGCCACGGGCGCACCGGCGGCTGCGCGCCCTGCCATTCGAAAAGGCCACCGTCATGGACGCGGCTCATCGCCACCCAGGCGCCGTCGACCTGCAGCTCGACCCGCGCGGCATCGGCCCGCAGCACCCGCACACAGCAGCCCGCGGGGTGCGGATGAAGACCGAGGCAGGCAAACGGATCGTGCCCGCGCCCCTCGATCAGGGCCTGCAGTTGTTCGCTGGTCATCGACGGCCACCGCGCAGTGGAATGTCTGCGCATTCTAGCGCTACCATGCACGTCAACGCCGCCCCACCCCGCCACGGAGAGCGCCACGCATGAATCGGGACCACCTGACCCGTCAGACCTTCGGCATCGTGCTCGCCGGCGGCCGCGGCAGCCGCCTGCAGCAGCTCACCGACTGGCGCTGCAAGCCGGCGGTGCCGTTCGGCGGCAAATTCCGCATCATCGATTTCACGCTGTCGAACTGCGTGCATTCGGGCATTCGCCAGATCGGCGTGGCCACCCAGTACAAGGCGCAGAGCCTGATCCAGCACCTGCAGCGCGGCTGGAGCTTTCTCGACGGCCGCTTCCACGAGTTCATCGACATCCTGCCGGCGCAGCAGCAGCTCAACGAGAACTGGTACCAGGGCACCGCCGACGCGGTGATGCAGAACCTCGAGCTGATCCAGCGCAACCGCCCGCGCTACGTGCTGGTGCTGTCCGGCGACCACATCTACAAGATGAACTACCTGCGCATGCTCGAAGACCACGTCGACAGCGGCGCCGACCTTACCGTCGCCTGTATCGACGTGCCGCGCGCGGAGGCAACGGCATTCGGGGTGATGGACACCGACGAGCGCCGCCGGGTAACCGCCTTCGTCGAGAAACCGGCCGTACCGCCGGCGATGCCCGGCGACCCCGGGCGGGCGCTGGTGAGCATGGGCATCTATGTCTTCAATGCCGACTTCCTTGCCGATGCGCTGCACTTCGACCGCAGCTGCACCGGCTCGGAGCACGATTTCGGCCGCGACCTCATCCCCCGCCTGGTGCGCGACCACCACGTCAACGCCCACTACTTCCGCGACTCCTGCGTAGGCGCCGGCACCGGCCAGCCGCCCTACTGGCGCGATGTCGGTACCCTGGATGCCTACTGGGCGGCCAACATCGACCTCACCCAGGTGACCCCGGAGCTCAACCTCTATGACGAGGACTGGCCGATCTGGACCTACCAGCAGCAATTGCCACCGGCCAAGTTCGTCTTCGATTCCGACGGCCGCCGCGGCGTCGCCCTCGATTCGCTGGTCTCCGGCGGCGACATCATCAGCGGCGCCACGGTGCGCAGCAGCCTGCTGTTCTCCGCCGTGCATGTGCATAGCTATGCCGAGGTCGAGGCCTCGGTGATCCTCCCCGGGGTAGACATCGGCCGTGGCGCCCGCCTCAGGCGCGTGGTGGTGGACAAGCACTGCCACATCCCGCCGGGCATGGAGATCGGCTACGACCCCGAAGCCGATCGCCGGCGCTTCCACGTCAGTGCCGGCGGGGTCACCCTGGTGACTCCGGAGATGCTCGGCCAGCAGGTGCACCGCAGGCCATGAAGCCCGTCGATGTCGTCTTCCTGTGGCACATGCACCAGCCCGACTACCGCGATCACGGGGCCGGCGGCGAGTACCGCCTGCCGTGGGTGTACCTGCATGCCGTCAAGGACTACTGCGACATGGCGGCGCACCTCGAACGCCACCCTCATGTGCGCTGCGTGGTGAACTTCGTGCCGGTGCTGCTCGACCAGATCGACGACTACTGTGCGCAGTTCGCCAGCGGCCATTTCCGCGATCCCTTGCTGCGCCTGCTCGGCACTGCCGACCTCGACCACATCGACGACGCCGCGCGCGCCCTGCTCCTCGACACCTGCTTCAGCGCCAACCACGACCACATGCTGAAGCCCTTCCCGCACTACCTGCGCCTGCATCGCCTGCACCAGCTGGTGCGCGAGGACGGCCCGCCGGCCGACGACTATCTCTCCGGGGCCTACCTCGGCGACCTGCTGACCTGGTACCACCTCGCCTGGACCGGCGAGGCGGCACGGCGCAGCGATCCGCTCATCGCCCGCCTGATGAGCAAGGGCCAGGGCTTCAGCCACGCCGACCGCCTGGCGCTGCGCGCCGCCCTGGGCACCATGGTGGCCAGCGTCCTGCCGCGCTGGCGCGCGCTCGCCGCGCGCGGGCAGGTGGAACTCTCCGCCACCCCGCACACCCATCCGCTGGCCCCGCTGCTGCTCGACCTCCACTGCGCGCGTGAGGCCCTGCCCACCGCCCCCCTGCCGCTTGCCGAGGCCTACCCGGGCGGACGCAGCCGCGTCGAGGCGCAGATCGCCAGCGCCCGCGACGCCCACGCACGCCGCTTCGGCGCCCCGCCGCTGGGCCTGTGGCCGGCCGAAGGCGCGCTGTCGACGGCCTTTGCCGCGCAGCTCGCGGCCGCCGGTACGCGCTGGGCAGCAAGCGGCGAAGGGGTGCTGCGCAACAGCCTCGGCAATGCCGCCGACGCCAACGCGCCCTACCGCCCGTGGCAGCTTGCCGCCGCCCCCGGCCTGACCCTGTTCTTCCGCGACGACACTCTTTCCGACCGCATCGGCTTCGACTACGCGCGCTGGCACGGGCGCGACGCCGCCGCCGACCTGGTGAGCCGCATCGAGGCCATCGCCGCCGCAGCGGATGGCGCGCCGGCGCTGGTGAGCATCGTCCTCGACGGCGAGAACGCCTGGGAGACCTACCCCTACAATGGCTACTACTTCTTCGACGATCTCTACGGGCTGCTGCGCGAGCATCCGGCGATCCGCACCACCACCTACGCCGACGTGCTCGCCGACCCCGCCCACCGCCCCGCCGAGCTCCCCACCCTGGTCGCCGGCAGCTGGGTGTACGGGACGCTGTCCACGTGGATCGGCGAGGCGGCCAAGAACCGCGCCTGGGATCTGCTGTGTGCGGCCAAGAAGACCTTCGACCTGATCGCCTCCAGCGCCCGCCTCGACCCCGCGCAACTGGACGCCGCCACCCGCCAGCTCGCCGTGTGCGAGAGCTCCGACTGGTTCTGGTGGCTCAGCGACAGCGGCGCCGGCGAGGCCGCGGCGCGCTTTGACGCCCTTTTCCGCCACAACCTCGCCGAGCTCTACCGCTGCCTGCAGCTCGACCCCCCCGCCGTCCTCGCCCAGCCGCTGTGCGCCCCGGCCAGCACTGCCAGCACCGACGGCACCATGCGGCGCAGCACCGCCCCTGCCCAGCCCTGACCCGGAACCCTGCCGATGAAGCGCTTCGAGATCGAAGTCAATCCCCACATCCCGCCCCGCCTCGAGCGCCTGCAGGAGCTTGCCGGCAACCTCTGGTTCAGCTGGGACCGCCCCACCCGCGCCCTCTTCGCCCGTCTCTCGCCAGGGCTGTGGAGCGCCGTGCATCACAGCCCGAAGGCCTTCCTCAAGCGCATCGACCAGCAGCGCCTCGACGAGGCCGCCGAGGATCCGGTCTTCCTCGGCACCATGAAGCGCGTACTGGCGGCCTACGACGCCTACCACAACAATCCCGAGGTCGCCCAGCGCAACGGCAGCGAACTGGCTGCCGACGACCTGATCGCCTACTTCTGTGCCGAGTTCGGCTTTCATGAGAGCCTGCCGATCTACTCCGGCGGCCTCGGCATCCTCGCCGGCGACCACTGCAAGGGCGCCTCCGACCTGCGCCTGCCCTTCGTCGGAGTCGGCCTGCTCTACCGTCAGGGCTACTTCCGCCAGACCATAGACCGGGAAGGACGCCAGCACGCCCTGTTCTCCGCCAACGACTTCGAGGACATGCCCATCGAGCCGGTGCGCGCCGCCGACGGCAGCGAGCTCCACGTGCACGTCGAACTCCCCGGGCGCACCGTGCATGCCCGCCTGTGGCGCGCCCAGGTCGGCAACGTCAGCCTGGTGCTGCTCGACAGCGACATCGACGACAACAGCCCCGGCGACCGCAACATCACCCACCAGCTCTACGGCGGCGACCGCCGCATGCGCCTCGAACAGGAGATCCTCCTCGGCGTCGGCGGCGTGCGCGCGCTGCGCCTGCTCGGCCTGCAGCCGACGGTGTGGCACATCAACGAGGGCCATGCCGCATTCATGGTCATCGAACGCATCCGCGACTTCGTCGCCCAGGGCGCGGACTTCGCCACCGCCACCGAGGCCACCGCCGCCAACACCGTCTTCACCACCCATACCCCGGTGCCGGCCGGACACGACTACTTCGACCCGGCAATGATCCGCGACTACCTCGGCGGCTTCGCCGCCGAGCTCGGCGTGCCCGTCGACACCCTTGTCGCCCTCGGCCACAGCGGCGGCCGCCACGACTTCAACATGACCGCGCTGGCGGTGCGCGGCTCGCGCTTCCAGAACGGCGTCTCGCGCATCCACGGCAGCGTCTCGGCACGCATCTGCGCCGATCTGTGGCCGCAGATCGACCCCGCCGAGAACCCCCTCGACCACGTCACCAACGCCGTGCACGTACCCACCTTCCTGGCCACCGACTGGTACGAGACCTTCGACCGCTTCCTCGGCCTGGGCTGGCAGCACCGCCTCACCGAGCAGGAATGCTGGAACCGCGTACACGAGATCCCCGACCAGATCTTCTGGAGCGTGCGCCAGTCGCTGAAGGCCCAGCTGCTGTTCATGGTGCGCAACCGCATCCGCGCCCAGGTACTGCGCAACCAGGGCTCCGAGGCCCACATCGACCGCCTCCTGCGCCTTGCCGATCCGGCCAACCCGAACATCCTCACGGTGGGCTTCGCGCGCCGCTTCGCCACCTACAAGCGCGCCACCCTGCTGTTCCGCGACCTCGACTGGCTGCGCGAGATCATCGGCGACAGCCAGCGTCCGGTGCTCTTCCTCTTCGCCGGCAAGGCCCACCCTGCCGACGAACCCGGCCAGCAGCTGATCCGCGAAATCTCCCGCCTCACCCAGGAGCGCGGCCTGGAGGGTCAGGTGCTGCTGCTCGAAGACTACGACCTGCACGTCGCCCGCCGCCTCACCGCCGGCGTCGATGTATGGCTCAACACCCCGCTCTACCCCCTCGAAGCCTCGGGCACCTCGGGGATGAAGGCGGCCATCAATGGCACCCTCAACCTCTCGGTGCTCGATGGCTGGTGGGGCGAAGGTTACGACGGGCGCAATGGCTGGGCGATCAAGCCCGCCTCCGAATGCGAAACGCCGGAGCAGCGCGACCAGGAGGAAGCGCGCACGCTCTACGAACTGCTGCAGGACAGCGTGGTGCCGATGTACTACCGCAACGCCGCCGCCGGCTACTCGCCGGAGTGGGTGGCAATGGCCAAGCAGTCCATCGCCAGCATCCTGCCGCGCTTCAACATGAACCGCATGCTCGGCGAGTACACCGCCAAGTTCTACCAGCCCGCAGCCCGCCAGTGGCGCCGCCATGCCGCCGACGGCCTCGCCGGCGCGCGCACCCTGGCGGCGTGGAAGGCACGCGTGGCGGAAGCCTGGACAGGGGTGGCGGTGCGCGACATCGTCCGCCCGCAGGCACGGGTGCGCTATGGCGAAGCGCTGCGCTTCGAGGTCGCGGTGCGCCTCAACGGCCTCAGCCCGGAAGACGTCACCGTCGAGCTGGTGTTCTCGCGCCCCGGGGTGGATCCGCTGCACCGCCGGCGCAGCTTCATCCTCCTGCCGGCACAGGCGCTCGACGGCGGCGAGCACCTGTACGCCCTCGAGCTGACCCCCGAGCAATGCGGCAAGCTCGAATACCGCATCCGCGCCTACCCCTGCCACGCCCTGCTCACCCATCGCTTCGAGATGGGCCGGACGTTGTGGCTGTAAGACGAAATCGGGTATACATGCCCACATGACACTGACAACAACTCCCGAATGGCGTGAGCTCGCAACGCTCGCCGAGGCTCAACGCCACATCCACCTGCGCGAGCGCTTTGCCGCCGACCCGCAACGCTTCAGCCGCCACGCCATCCGCCACGGCGGCTTCCTGCTCGATTACTCCAAGCAGCGCCTCGACGACGCCGTGGTCGCCGCCCTGCATGCGCTCTGGCATGCCGCCGCAGTGCCTGCCTGGATCGCCCGCATGCGCGCCGGCGAAGCCATCAACCACACCGAAGGGCGCGCCGTGCGCCATGTCGACCTGCGCGCAGCGCAGCCGCCCGCCGAGGTCGCCGCCGTACTCGGACGCATGCAGGCATTCTGCGCACGCATTCACGACGGCAGCTGGCGCGGCGCCAGCGGCAAGCCCATCCGCGAGGTGGTCAACATCGGCATCGGCGGCTCCGACCTCGGCCCGCGCATGGCCACGCGCGCGCTCGCCGCGCACGCCCACCCCGGCCTGCGCGTACGCTTCGTCTCCAACATCGACGGCGCCGACCTCGCCACCGTGCTCGCCGACTGCGACCCCGCACAGACTCTCTTCATCGTCGTCAGCAAGACCTTCACCACCCAGGAAACCCTGCACAACGCCCGCTCCGCGCGCGCCTGGCTTACCGCCGCGCTGGGCGAGAACGCGGTGTCGCGGCATTTCGTCGCGGTGTCCACCAACCTGGAGGCCACCGCCGCCTTCGGCATCGCGGCGGAGAACGTCTTCGAGTTCTGGGACTGGGTGGGCGGGCGCTTCTCCTTGTGGTCGGCCGTCGGGCTGGCGCTGGCGCTGGCCATCGGCATGGACAACTTCCGCGCCCTGCTCGCCGGCGGCGCAGCGATGGACACGCACTTCTTCGACGCCCCGGTGCACACCAACCTGCCCGCCACCCTGGCCCTGCTGGAAGTGTGGAACACCAACTTCCTCGGTGCCCACAGCCGCGCCCTGCTGCCCTACAGCCAGTCGCTGGCGGAGCTGCCGCGCTACATCCAGCAGCTGGAGATGGAATCCAATGGCAAGCAGGTCGACCGCGCCGGCAAGCGCGTCGATCACGCCACCGCCCCCATCGTCTGGGGCGAAGCCGGCACCAATGGCCAGCACGCCTTCTACCAGCTCCTTCACCAGGGCGGCCGCCTGGTGCCGTGCGAGTTCATCGCCGTGCTGCGCCCGGACTTCGACCCCGGCGGCCACCATGACGCCCTGCTCGCCAACTGCCTTGCCCAGAGCGAGGCGCTGATGCGCGGTCGCACTGCCGACGAGGCGCCCGCCAGCACCAGCGCCGCACTCGCCCCCTACCAGGTCTTCGACGGCAACCAGCCGTCCACCACCCTGCTGCTGCCGCGACTCGATCCGCACACCCTGGGCCAGCTGATCGCGCTCTACGAACACAAGGTGTTCGCCCTCGGCGTGCTGTGGAATCTCAACGCCTTCGACCAGTGGGGGGTGGAATACGGCAAGGTGCTGGCCCGCCGCCTGCTGCCCATGCTCAGCGGCGAGGCCCCGGCCAGCGGCCTCGACAGCTCCACCGCCGGCCTGCTGGCGGCCTGCCTGGCCGCGCGGCGGTGAAGGTTCTCTTCGTCACCTCCGAGATCGCCCCCTGGGTCAAGACCGGCGGGCTTGCCGACGTCTCCGCCGCGCTGCCGGCGGCGCTGCGCGCAGCGGGCTGCGACGTGCGGGTGCTGGTGCCGGCCTACCCGGCGCTGCGAACGGCCTTTGCCGACGCCCCGATGCTCGCCGCCATCGCCGCGCCACGGCCGGGCATGCACGGCGCCGCCCTGCGCCTGGCGCACAGCCCCTCCGGAGTGCCGCTGTACCTGCTCGAATCGGCGCTGTGCTTCGAACGCGCCGGCAATCCCTACCTCGGCCCCGACGGCCGCGACTGGGGTGACAACGCCCTGCGCTTCGGCCTCCTCGGCCATGTCGCGGCACTGCTCGCCGATTCCGCCTCGCCACTGGACTGGCGCCCCGACATCCTGCACTGCAATGACTGGCAGAGCGCGCTGGCCCCTGCGCTGCTGCACTACCACGGCAGCAGCACACGCGCGGCAACGGTGATGACCGTGCACAACCTCGCCTTCCAGGGCCTCTTTGATGGCGCACTGCTGGCGCCACTGGGCCTGCCGGCGAGCGCCTGGCGCTTCGACGGGGTGGAGTTCCACGGCCGCCTGTCCTTCCTCAAGGCCGGCCTGCAGCACGCCGACGCACTCACCACGGTCAGCCCGACCTACGCCGCGGAGATCTGCACCCCCGCCCACGGCATGGGCCTCGACGGCCTGCTGCGCCACCGCGCCGCCGACCTGCACGGCATCGTCAACGGTATCGATACGCAGGAATGGAATCCGGCCACCGACCCCCACCTCGCCGCCCCTTACGACGCCGGCAGCATCGAACGCAAGGCGCTCAACCGCAGCGCCCTGCGCGCCGCCCTGGGGTTGCCTGACTGCCCCGCGACGCCGCTCATCGGCATGGTCAGCCGGCTCACCGGACAGAAGGGCGCCGATCTCGTCGCGGCCCTGCTCGCCGACCTCGACGACGCCCAGTTCGTCCTCCTCGGCAGCGGCGACGCCGCCCTCGAGGAGCTCTTCGGCACTCTCGCCGCCCGCCATCCGCAGCGCATCGCCGTGCGCATCGGCTTCGACGAGGCGCTCGCCCATCGCATCGAGGCCGGCGCCGATCTGTTCATGATGCCCTCGCGTTTCGAGCCCTGCGGCCTCAACCAGCTCTACAGCCTGCGCTACGGCACCCCGCCGCTGGTCCATGCCACCGGCGGCCTCGCCGACACGGTGATCGACGCCGCCGATGCGGAACGCGGCAACGGCTTCGTCTTCCGCACCCCCGGGCTCGCCGGACTCGCCGCGTGCACCCGCCGCGCGCTCGCCCTGTGGCGCGAGCAGCAGACGCTGTGGCGCCGCCTGCAGGAGCGCGGCATGCGTGCCGAGCACGGCTGGACAGCCTCCGCGCAGGCCTACCGGGCGCTCTACCGGACACTGCGCCAGCCGGCCTGAAGCGCCCCATGGATACCACCGCCGACCCCGCGCTGCTTGCCCAACTCGCTGCCCGCGCAGGCGTCATCACGGTGTATCACGACGTCGCCGGCACACGCCACGAGGCCAGCCCCGGCGCCCTCGCTGCCGTCCTCGCCGCGCTCGACCTCGACGCCAGCAGCGACGACGCCGTACGCGCCAGCCTGCGCACCCTCGACGACGACAACTGGGAAGTGCCGCTGCCACCCGCCAGCGTGCTCTGGCAGGGCGGCGCGTCCACGCTCGGCGTCGTGCGCGCGGCAGCGCTTGGCGGCGCGGCGCTGGCATGGCAGATCGAGCTCGAAGACGGCAGCCACCGCCGCGGGGCGATCGACGCTGCCGCAGTCATCGATGCCCGCGCCGGACAGGTGCGCGTCGCCCTCCCCCTGCCCGGCGACCTTCCCGCGGGCTACCACCGCCTGCACATCGACGGCGCCAGCGTCACCCTCATCGTCGCCCCCACACGGTGCTGGCTGCCCGCCGCCACACCGCAGGACGGGCGCTGCTGGGGGGTAGCCTGCCAGCTCTACGCCCTGCGCACCGCCGACGACTGGGGCATCGGCGATTTCGCCGCGCTCGCCGCACTCTGCGAGCACGCCGCCGGCCACGGTGCCGCGCTCGTCGGCATCAACCCGCTGCACGCCCTCTTCGCCGCCCGTGCCGAGGCCGCCAGCCCCTATTCACCGTCCTCGCGCCATTTCCTCAACCCGCTCTACATCGCCATCCCCACGGTCCCCGAGTTCGCCACCTGCACGGCCTTGCAGGAGCGCCTCCGCGACCCTGCCTGGCAGGCCGAACTGGCGCGCCTGCGCGCCCTTCCGGCGGTCGATTACAGCGCAGTCGGCGCGCTCAAGGAAAGCGCGCTGGCGCTGCTCTTCGCCACTTTCGAAGCCCTCCCGGCCACGCACCCGCGCCGCCGCGCCTACGACACCTTCTGCGCCGCAGGTGGCAGCGCACTGGCCAGCTTCGCCGCCTTCGAAGCCTGGCAGCTGCACCACCCCGACACTCCGCCGCCGCCAGCGCACGCCCTGCAGGACTTTGCCAGCAGCGCGGCAGCACTGTGCCGCCAGCGCGCCTGGCTGCAGTTCGAAGCCGACCGCCAGCTCGAAGCTGCCGCCGGCGCCTTGCGCGCGCAAGGGCACCCCGGCCTGTACCGCGACCTTGCCGTCGGCGCTGCCGCCGACGGCGCCGACCTGTGGATGCACCCGGAGCTCTTCTGCCGCGGTACCCGCATCGGCGCGCCCCCCGACCCCCTCGGCCCGCGCGGCCAGGACTGGGGTCTGCCGCCACTCAATCCGCGTCGCCTGCGCGCCCTCGCCTTCCGCCCGTGGATCGAGCTGCTGCGCGCCAACATGCGCCACGCCGGGGCGCTGCGCATCGACCACGTCATGGCCCTGCAGCAGCTGTTCTGGATTCCGCCCGCCCACGAAGCCGCCGACGGCCTCTACGTGCGCTATCCGTGCGACGAGCTGCTCGCCATCCTCTGCCTGGAAAGCCAGCGCCAGCGCTGCATGGTGATCGGTGAGGATCTCGGCACCGTGCCGGCGGGCTTCCGCGAGCGCATGGCCGCGGCCGGCGTGCTGTCCTACCGCCTGCTGTACTTCGAGCGCTGGGAAAGCGGGCTGTTCAAGCGCCCCGAGACCTATCCCGAACTCGCCGTAGCCACCCCCACCTCGCACGACGCCGCGCCGCTGGCGGGCTTCCTGCACGGCACCGACATCGCCCTGCGCCACGGCGCCGGTGCCCACACCCCGGGCAGCAGCGCCGAGGGCGACCGCGAAGCGCGCAGCCGCGACCTGCACATGCTCGCCGACGCCCTGCGTGACCAGGGGCTGCCGACCCCCGACGGCGACAGCACGGCCTTCATCGCCGCCTGCCACGCCTATCTGGCGCGCTCTCCGGCGATGGTGCTGATGCTCAACGCCGACGATCTCGCCGCCGAAACCCTGCCCGTCAACCTGCCCGGCACGGTGGATGAGTACCCCAACTGGCGCCGCCGTCTGCATATCGACGTCGCCGCCCTGTTCGCCAGCCCGGCCTTCCTCGCCAGCCTCGACGCCCTGCGCAGCAGCGCCCGCGCGGCACGCTGAAACCCTGCCGGCAGTGCAGCGCAGAGCCCGCGCGCTCTGCGCGCCCCCCTGATTTTGATACACATCATGGCCCGCCCTCCCGGCCAGTCAATACAGTGCGCCGAACCTCGCGGCGCCCTGGGCGTCCGCCGAGGCTGCACGAATCTGTTCAGTCACTCACACGGACGCACAAAACAATGAGGGGTAAACCATGAGCGGCACCTTTACCAAGGCAATGGCCCGCAACGTCTTCTACGGCGGCACGGTGTTCTTCTTCCTGCTCTTCCTGGCGCTCACCCTGGACACCACGAAAGCGCTGCCGAAAACCGACAACCGCCACAACATCACCGCCGATGTGGCCGCCGGCAAGCACATCTGGGAGACCCGCAACTGTCTCGGCTGCCACACCCTGCTCGGCGAGGGGGCTTACTACGCACCCGAGCTGGGCAACGTCTACAAGCGCCGCGGCCCGGACTTCATCAAGGCCTGGATGATGGCCCAGCCAACCGGCACCCCGGGACGCAGGCAGATGCCCAACTTCCATCTCAGCGACGAGGAGCTCGACCAGCTCATCGCCTTCCTCAAGTACGCCTCCGAGATCAACACCCAGAACTGGCCCCCCAACATCGAGGGCTGAAGGGATGAGCGAACCGAAAACTACAAGAGGAATGCAGTCATGAAATACAAGTCTCAAGCGGTGGCGATGCCGTACTTCATCGCCGCGATCGGGCTCTTCGTCGCGCAGATCGTCTTCGGCCTGATCCTCGGCATGCAGTACGTCGTCGGGGATTTCCTCTTCCCGGAGATTCCCTTCAACGTCGCCCGCATGGTGCACACCAACCTGCTCATCGTCTGGCTGCTGTTCGGCTTCATGGGGGCAGCCTATTACATGGTCCCCGAGGAGTCCGAAACCGAGCTCTTCAGCCCCAGGCTGGCGCTGGCGATGTTCTGGGTCTTCCTGATTGCCGGGGCGCTGACCATCATCGGCTACCTGACGGTGGATTACGCCACGCTGGCCAAATACACCGGCAACGACATCCTCGCCACCATGGGGCGGGAATTCCTCGAACAACCCTTGCTGACCAAGATCGGCATCGTCGTCGTGGCGCTGGTGTTCCTCTTCAACATCACCATGACCGTGCTCAAGGGCCGCAAGACCGCCATCAGCGTGGTCTTGCTGCTCGGTCTGTGGGGCCTGGCGATCTTCTTCCTGTTCTCCTTCTACAACCCCACCAACCTGGTGCTCGACAAGTACTACTGGTGGTGGGTGGTGCACCTCTGGGTGGAAGGCGTGTGGGAACTGATCATGGCCGCGCTGCTCGCCTTCGTGCTGATCAAGGTTACCGGGGTGGACCGCGAAGTCATCGAGAAGTGGCTGTACGTCATCATCGCGCTGGCCCTGGTCACCGGCATCATCGGTACCGGTCACCACTACTACTGGATCGGCACGCCGGAATACTGGCAGTGGTGGGGTTCGATCTTCTCCGCGCTGGAGCCGATTCCCTTCTTCGCCATGACCGTGTTCGCCTTCAACATGGTGAACCGCCGCCGTCGCGAGCACCCCAACAAGGCGGCCGTGCTGTGGGCACTGGGCACCGGCGTGATGGCCTTCCTGGGCGCCGGCGTGTGGGGCTTCCTGCACACCCTGGCGCCGGTGAACTACTACACCCACGGCTCGCAGATCACCGCGGCGCACGGCCACATGGCCTTCTACGGCGCCTACGTGATGGTCGTGATCACCATCATCAGCTACGCCATGCCCATCCTGCGCGGCCGTGCCTGCAACAGCCCGAAGGCCCAGGTGCTGGAAATGTGGAGCTTCTGGCTGATGACCATCGCCATGGTGTTCATCACGCTCTTCCTCACCGCCGCAGGCATCCTGCAGGTGTGGTTGCAGCGCGTCGCCGAAGAGCCGATGTCCTTCATGGCCGTCCAGGACCAGGTCGCCCTGTTCTACTGGATGCGTGAATGGAGCGGCGTGGTGTTCTTCATCGGCCTGCTGGCGTACGTGGCGAGCTTCTTCGTCAAGGGCAAGGAGCAGCCCGCAGGGGCCTGACCCCCGCGCGACAGCGTCTCTCCCCTGCGCCGCACCCAACCGGGGCGGCGCGGCGGATTCCGGGGTGGCTGCGGCCACCCTTTTTTTCGTCTACCCCACACTGCTGAAATGGTCTTTGAAAATCAGTAACTTGTGAAATTATCCCGTATCAAGTGAAAGACTCCGGCAGTTGGCCAGAATGCCGTCATGCGCGCAGCCTGCCCACCACTCCCAGCCCCCCGCACGCCACCCACACTGGCCGGCGACCTGGCGATCTGGATCTTCATCCTTGCCGAACTGCTGGCCTTCGGCGTGTTCTTCATCGCCTATGCCTTCGCGCGCGCCAACAATCCGGAGCTGTTCGCCGCCGAACAGCTCGCGCTCAACCGCGACGCCGGTGCCATCAACACCCTGCTGCTGCTCACCGCCAGCTACTTCGTGGTGCGTGCGGTGCACGCCGCCGAGGCCGGCCAGAGCCGCCACGGCGCACGCTGGCTGGT
This sequence comes from Pseudothauera lacus, assembly GCF_003034845.1. Lineage (GTDB taxonomy): Bacteria > Pseudomonadota > Gammaproteobacteria > Burkholderiales > Rhodocyclaceae > Pseudothauera > Pseudothauera lacus. The sequence continues at coordinate 23,993 of NZ_PZKC01000006.1, forward strand.
GGCCGCGCTGGGCTGCGCTGCCGGATTCGTGGCGATCAAGATCGGCGAGTATGCCGCTGCGTTTTCGGCCGGCATCAGCCTGTCGAGCAGCACCTTCCACATGTTCTACCTGTCGCTCACCTTCTTCCACTTCATGCACGTGCTGCTCGGCATGGTGATTCTCGGCGCGTTGTGGCTCAACGCGCGGCGCGGCCTCTACGGCCCGCACAACATGAACGGCATCGAGAGCGGCGCGGCCTACTGGCACATGGTGGATCTGGTGTGGCTGATCCTCTTCCCCCTCGTCTACGTCATTCGCTGAGGACGGCCATGAACCACGACATCCGCTCAGCCAACCGCCGCAGCACCGTGCTGTGGGTCCTGCTGCTCGCCGCCACCGTGTTCACCTGGGCGGTGGGTGAAGGCGGCAGCGGCGGCGCCGCGATCGCTGCCCTGCTGCTCGGCGTGGCCGCCCTCAAGGGCGCCGCCGTGATCCTCGATTTCATGGCGCTCGCCCGCGCCCCGCTGCTGTGGCAGCTCATCACCCTCGGCTGGCTCGTACTGGTGTGCGCGCTGATCGGACTGGCTTACTGGAAAGGAATGCCCTGATGGAACTCAACACGCCCAACCTGGAGATCCCCTTCTACCAGCCTGCCGGCGACGAGATCGAGGTCTTCGAGCACGCCTGGAAGAACCGCCTGCCGCTGCTCATCAAGGGCCCGACCGGCTGCGGCAAGACCCGCTTCGTCGCCCACATGGCCGCCCGCCTGGGGCGCCCGCTGTACACCGTGGCCTGCCACGACGACCTCACCGCGGCCGATCTGGTCGGCCGCCACCTGATCGGCGACGGCGAAACGGTGTGGTGCGACGGCCCGCTGACCCGCGCGGTGCGCGAAGGCGGCATCTGCTATCTGGACGAGGTGGTCGAGGCGCGCAAGGACACCACCGTGGTGCTCCACCCGCTGGCCGACGACCGCCGCCTGCTGCCCATCGACCGCACCGGCGAGCTGCTCGCCGCGCCGCCCGAGTTCATGCTGGTGGTGTCCTACAACCCGGGCTACCAGAACCTGCTGAAGGGCATGAAGCCCTCCACCCGCCAGCGCTTCGTCTCGCTGCGCTTCGACTTCCCCGATGCCACGCGCGAAGAGGCCGTGCTGCGCGGCGAGACCGGTTGCGACGCCGACCTGGCGCGCCGCCTGGTGGGCATCGCGCGCGCGCTGCGCGCGCTGAAGGACCAGGATCTGGAAGAAGCCGCCAGCACCCGCCTGCTGGTGTACGCCGCCACCCTGGTGCGCGCCGGCATGGCGCCGCTGGCCGCCTGCCGGGTGTCGATCGTCGAGAGCCTCACCGACGACCCGGAGATCGCCGACGCGCTGATGGAAGTGATCTCCGCCACCTTCGGCCACTGATGTTCGCCGCCCCGCTGGAGGGCTGCGCAATCGGCGCCAGACCACGCATCGAGGACAGCACGACGATGACCCACACCGACCCCGACCTGCTGAAGGAAAACATGCCCGGACCGCCGCTGGCGATCCTGGCCGAGGCGCTGTTCCTGATCAACCTGATGCTGCTGCCGGTGATCGGCTTCGTCATGCTGATGCTGCTCTGGCTGGTGCACCGCCGCCATCCCTCGCCGCTGGTACGCAACCACCTGCAGCAGACCGTGGCGGTGAGCATCAAGGGCGGCTTCATCCTGGTCGGCCTGAGCGTGGCGATCTTCCTGCTCGGCGGCTTCGACAATCCGTGGTCCTGGGTCATCGGCGTGCTGTACTTCGTCTGCCTGCATGCCGCGCTGATCATCTTCGGGGTGATGGGGCTCAATGCCGCCATCCTCCGCCACCCCTACCGCTACCCCGTGCTCGGCCCACGCCTGCCCGACTGAAGCCGTCCGATGTCTACCGATCAAGCACGCAGGATCATCCCCATCGTGGCGGCCGAACAGCAGGTCGGCCGGCTCGGGTTGAACCGGATGCAGAAACAGCGCATCGCCGCGCAGACCGGCTTCTTCCTGCTGTTCATCCTCGCCCCGGTATTCAACCTGCTGCGCTACGACCTGACCGCCGGCCATGCCTGGTTTCTCGGCATGGAATGGCATCTGGGCATCGACGACTTCACCGCCGGACGCATCGGCGCGGCGGAAGCCGGCGCCAACGTGCTGCTGCGCCTGTTCCTGCCGATCTTTGCCGGTGCGGCCGCCTTCATCTGGGTGGCCTGGAAGTGGGGGCGCCTCTACTGCGGCTGGCTGTGCCCGCACTTCTCGGTGGTCGAAGCGATCAACAAGCTCATGCTGCGCGCCTCCGGAAAACCCAGCGTGTGGGAGAAGGGCACCCTGCCGCCCTGGGAGCCCGACGGCAGCCCGCGCCGGCGCGATGCGCGCTGGTGGCTGCTGGTGGTCCCGGCGGCGGTACTGTTCGCGTTTACCTGGGCCGTGGTCTTCCTCACCTATCTGCTGCCCCCGGCGGAGGTGTACGGCAACCTGTTCGGCGGCACGCTGACGCGCAACCAGGCGCTGTTCATCGGAGTATTCACCGTGGTGCTGAGCCTCGAGTTCCTCTTTGCGCGCCATCTGTTCTGCCGCTTCGCCTGTGCGGTGGGCCTGTTCCAGAGCCTCGCCTGGGTGAGCAACCGCGACGCCATGGTGGTCGGCTTCCAGCGCCAGCGCGCCAGCCAGTGCGCCACCTGCCTGCCGGACCGTGAATCAGCCTGCGACATGGTCTGCCCGATGCGCCTGAACCCGCGCAACATCAAGCGCCACATGTTCACCTGCACGCAGTGCGGGCAGTGCCTGCAAGCCTGCGAGCAAAGCCAGCGCGACAACCCGGATGGCCCGCTGCTCAGCTGGGTGAGCAACGAGGCCGCACGCCAGAACGAGGCCGGTTTTCGCGCCGGCCGCAGCCAGTAGCCGGACGCCATAGGAATACACGCGACATGGAAGAAACCGTCGGCAAGATCTGGCACCGTCTGATCACCCGCGCCGCGGGGGTGAGCTACCCGGCCGCCGCGGTACGCCTGAAGGAAGTGGAACGCACCGCCGGGGTGTTCTTCCGCGCCCTCGGCGGCGACCCCGGCCTGCGCGTGGCCGCCGCCACGGTGGACCCGCATGCCACGCGGCGCGGCCTCATCGCCCGCATCGCCGGCATCGGCGACCGCGCCGCACACGCGCGCATGGACGACGTCACCCTGCGCCTGCCGCCGGAGATCGACGCCTTTCCGGAACGCACGCTGAACCACGACCTCTACCTGTGGCTGGCTGCGCTGGCCGCCGCACAGCAGCAACTGCTGCCCGGCCCGGACGGCGAAACCGATTTCCAGCGTCATCAGCGTGCGGTACTGGCCGCGCTCGATACCTGGCCCGGGGTAATTTCACGCTACCGCCGCCTGGTGGAGGCCTACGCGCCGCGCCGCCTGAAGGCCACCAGGATGCCGCCCGCCGAGCGCGCGCGCGAAGAGGCCATCGTCGCCGCACTGCGTGAGCCCGGCAGCGTCGTCGCACTCCCCGAAGTGCCCGCCGGCACCCCGCCCGCCGCCCCGGTGCTGCTCTGGCTGGCCGGCAGCGAGATCGGCCCGGCGCCGTTCACCCGTGCCAGCGACCCGGACCCGGAGAACACCACCACCGGCGGCCCGCCGCCCGCGGAGGAGACCGAGCGCCACGCGCATCGCGCCGAGCGGGTGGATCTGCCGCAGGAAAAGAACGGCCTGATGATGGTGTTCCGCGCCGAGAGCCTGCTGGCGGTCACCGAATTCCTCAAGGTCAACCGCCCCACCGACGACGAACCGGATCCCAACGCCGCCGACGCCGCGCGCGACCTCGACCAGCTCGCGCTCGCCGAGGACAGCGACCGGGTGGCCTCCAAGGTACGCTTCGACCTCGACCTGCCCTCCGCCGCGGAAGACGACGTCGTGCTGGGCGACGGCATTCCGCTGCCGGAATGGGACTACCGCAAGCAGCGCCTGCTGGAAGACCACGTGCGGCTCACCGAGATGGCCGCCCGCCACGCCCCGCCCTGCCCACTGCCGCAACCGCTCAAGCGCACCGCACGCCGCCTGCACCAGCAGTTCGCCGCCCTGCAGCCCGGCCGGCGCTGGCTTAAAGCGCAGCCCGACGGCACCGAACTGGACGTGGATGCCGCCGTGCGCGCGCAGACCGACCGCAGCTGCGGCCGCCACCCCTCCGAACAGCTCTACCTCTCGCTGCAGAAGCGCGAGCGCGACCTGTCCTGCCTGGTACTGGCCGACCTGTCGCTGTCCACCGACACCTGGGTGTCGTCGGACGCGCGCGTCATCGACGTGATCCGCGACGCCCTGCTGCTGTTCGGCGAGGCGCTGGGCGCCACCGGCGACGCCTTCGCGCTCGCCGGCTTCTCCTCGGTGAAACGCAGCAAGGTGCGTTTCCACCGCCTGAAGGACTTCAACGAACGCTTCGACGACCGCATCCGCGGGCGCATCATGGCGATCAAGCCGGGCTACTACACGCGGCTCGGTGCCGCCATCCGGCGCTGCACCCAGTTGCTGGAAAAGCACGGTGCGAGCCGCCGCATCCTGCTGATCCTGTCCGACGGCAAGCCCAACGACCTCGACCTGTACGACGGCCGCTACGGCATCGAGGACACCCGCGTCGCCATCATGGAAGCGCGGCGCGCCGGCCTCACCCCCTTCTGCGTCACCATCGACCGCGAAGGCGCCGGCTACCTGCCCCACCTCTTCGGCCCCGCCGGCTTCGCGGTGATCCGCAAGCCGGAAGAGCTCCCCGCCCGACTGCCCCTGTTTTACGCCCAACTGACGAGGTGAAGCGATGAAGCCCTTCGACCCGCCATGCACCTTCACGCCCGCCGTCACAGCACATGCTGACGCCGGCCTTGACGAGGAGCAGTTGCGCATCGGACGCCTGCTCGCCCACGCGCCACTGTTCAACGGTCTGTCCGCAGAGGAAGTGGCGCCCTTCATCCGTGGCGTGCGCGAGACGCGGATCGACCGTGGCGCCGTGCTGTTCCACAAGGGCGACCCGTGCAGTGGCTTTCATCTCGTCCTCGACGGACAGATCAAGCTCGCCTTCATCTCCGCCGACGGACATGAAAAGGTGATCGAGATCATCCGCGCTGGCCAGACCTTCGGCGAAGCCGTGATGTTCATGGACAAGCCCTATGTAGTGATGGCCCAGGCCCTGACCGAGTGCGCCCTGCTGCACATCTCCAAGCAGGTGGTGTTCGAGGAAATGGGGCGCGATCCACTCTTCTGCCGCAAGATCATCGCGGCGCTGTCCCAGCGCCTGCACCACCTGATCGCCGACGTCGAGAGCTACTCCTTGCGCTCGGCCCGCGAGCGCATCATCGTCTATCTGCTGCGCGAGGATCAGGGCGACGGCGAGGGCACCTGCAGCGGCGCAGTTACGCTGCGCCTGCCAACCAGCAAAGGCACCATCGCCTCACGCGTCAACCTCACCCAGGAGCACTTCTCGCGCGTCCTCCACGAACTCGCCGATGGCGGCCTGCTGCAGGTGGACGGGCGCAACATCCACATCCCGGACATTGGCCGCCTGCGTCAGATGCTGGACTGAGCCGCGTCAGGGCTCAGGCGCGCACCGGCATGAAGGCCAGCATGAGCAGGAAGGCCAGCCAGATGCACGCCAGCACCACCAGGCGGCGCGCCGCCACCGGCATCGCTGTGGGCGGCGGTGGCTGCTGCGCAGGGCGCAGCGCTTCGTCCTCGTCGACCCACGGTTCCAGCGGACGCGGCAGGTAATCACGGATCGACCCGGGCGGCGCCCCGGCTGCGGGCGAACTCTGGCGGGAAGGGGGGGATGAGAGGCGCTCGGCGGACATGGCCCCATTACACCCGCCGCCGCAGCCTGTGGCCATGATGCACATCAAGGCCCGCAGGCCGTCTTCAGTCCTCGCCGATGTCCTCGTGCCACAACGCCGGACACTCGGCGACGAACTCGCGCATCAGCTCAATGCACTCCGGCGCCTGCAACACCTCCACCGCCACGCCGCGGCTGCGCAGCAGCGCCTCCTCGCCCATGAAGCTGAGGTTCTCGCCTATCACCACGCGGGGAATGCCGTACAGAAGGATCGCGCCGGAGCACATCGGGCAGGGCGACAGTGTGGTGTACAGCACGGCCTCGCGGTATACCGCCGCGGGCTGACGGCCGGCGTTCTCGAAGGCGTCCATCTCGCCATGCAGGATGACGCTGCCCTGCTGCACGCGGCGGTTGTGCCCACGACCGATGATGCGCCCCTGATGGACGATCACCGAGCCGATGGGGATGCCCCCTTGCGCACGCCCGCGACGCGCCTCCTCGAGCGCTGCCTGCATGAACTCGTCCATCAGGATCTCCTCTGTCCGCTTTCCCGGGGCGTTTCCAGCACCTCGGTGTCGCGGTGATCATACGCCGGCGCACAGCAGCACAGGATACGCAGAGGGGCGTCACCGATCGCCTCGATGCAGTGCGGCGTTCCCGGCGGGATGCACACGGTGTCGCCGGGCGAGACCACGAAGCGGCTTTCGCCCAGGGTCATCCGCCCCTGCCCGGCCGTGACGTGGTAAAGCTCTTCGGTCAGGTAGTGGCGGTGCAGCAGCGTGCGCTCACCAGCGGCGACGGTGGCCTCGGCAAGCGACTGTGCGGCATTGCCATGAAGCGCGGGGTGCATGAGCTCGCGAATGAGCGAACCGTCGCGGGTGACGTAGGGCTCAACCTGCGCATAGCCCTGCAGCCGCCTGGGGGTGGTCGATTCACTCATCGATGCGCCCCCTGGCCGCCTTCAGCGAGGCGCGCCTGGACTTGCCCTCCAGACGCTTGAGCACCGAGGTGCGCGTCGGCCGGGTAGCCCGGCGCGCCCTGGGGGTGCGCGCAACGCTGGCGATGAGGGCATCCAGGCGGGCCAGTGCGTCGGCACGATTCTTTTCCTGGCTGCGGTAGCTCTGCGCCTTGATCACCACCACGCCGGCGGCGCTGATACGCTGGTCGCCAAGCGCCAGCAGGCGGCGGCGCAGCTCCTCGGGCAGCGAGGAGGCGGCGATGTCGAAACGCAGGTGCACCGCCGACGACACCTTGTTGACGTTCTGCCCCCCCGCACCCTGCGCCCGCACGGCGGTGATGACGACTTCGTCGGGATCGAGGGTGTAGGGAATGTTCATGTCGTCCGCCCATCGCCTGCGCCCGGAGACGCAAAAGACAAAGCCCGGAACATGTCCGGGCTTCGGGTGACTGGTGGTGCTGACTCACTTGAATTCTTCCTCAAAGCCGTTTAAATGGTTGGATTTCTTCCACAAGAAAAATCTGCATACCGTCAAAAATACCGTCAACGTGAAGCGGTAGCAGCTAAGACGGATGATAGCCTCACTTTCGGCCACCCCGGACCAGTGCTGCCCGCTTGAAGATGCGCGCAACGGCCTGAGCGGTTGCCTCATCGGTAGGGATGACCGCCGTTTGGCCGGTGGGCAGATGCACATGCACATCTGCTCCGCGGGGGGCGCTTTGCGCGGCGCGCGGCACAATCGCGCCGGTGGGGATGTTGCGAACGAGGCCGCCAGCGGCGTAGCCCGGCAGCCGCCCGCTGCGGTTGAGTTGCTCCAGGTACGCCAGCACGCCCGGTTGCAGCAGGGCCTCGCGGCGGACCACGAATTCGCCCGCATGCACGATACCGGCCGCCTGGTACTTGCTGCCGGCGCCGGTGTAGCCCCCGCGCGCAAAGCCCGGCAGATCGCCGCCGGCATCTACGCGGTTGACGGTGACGGTGACGGTTTTGTCGCGCAGGGTTTCAAGCTCCAGGTTTAGCGCCTTGATTTTGCTCACCGCCTCGGCGATGTCGGCATCAATGTTCACCGGGCTTTCGAGCGCTGCGCGCAGTTCGGCAATGCGCTCCTCTGCGGCTTCCAGCTGCTCCTGTTGCGCCGCGGCGGTCTCTTCGCTCTCCCGCGCCTTGCCCTCGGCAATGGTCGATTGCGCCTTGATGGCGGCCTGCTCGACCTTTCCAATCTGGTCGAGCATCCAGGCGGCGTAGTTGTCATCCTCCATCGCACTGGCGACCGCTTCGGCCTCTTTGGCGAGTTTGAGGGCGTTTTGGGCGAGCTCTTCGGCCCGTTCTGCGGGCGCGTGGTAGGCGGCGTTTTGCGCCATGGTTGCTGCGCGGCGGGCTTCGTCGAGCAGGACGCGCGGCGAGGTGGCGCCGGCCATGCTGGCGAACGGTGAGTCTTCAGGAAGTTGGTTGCTGCGGTTACGCCGCGCCTGCGCCTGCTGGCTGCGTTCGGTCAACGCCTGGTCGGCGGCCTGCAGCAGGTTGCGGGCCTCGGCGGCGGCAGCCTGCGCGCCCTCGGTACTGGCCTTCCATGCAGCCTCAAGGGCTGCTTTCAGCGCTACGGCACCCTTCAGGGCTTCGCTGCTGGCTTCGCGTTCCTTCTGCGCGCGCAGGGTGGCGAGGCGGGCCATTTCGCTTTGCAGCGCCCCCTGCGTGCGCTGCAGGTTGGCGGTGTCGCTCTCTTGCTTTTGAGCCTCGCCACGCTGGCGGGCACGCTGCGCTTCGAAATACTTGATAGCGTTTTCGAGTCGCTTTATCTCGCCTTCCAAATCGCCGAACGTGGCCAGGAGCCCGGCTTTGATGCTCCGCCCTGTCCTCAGTTCGGCGATTTGCTTTTGCAGGCGCTCAATCGTTGATTCAACGTCGCGCAGGCCGGTGCCGAACACCACATCTGGCGAGAGCCCGACCCCGGCGTTCTTGGCGTCCAGGATGCGGGTCAGATACTCATTGAGTACAGGTATCAGTTCTTGCCCGACAGCGATTTTCGCGCCTTGGGCGAGCTTTGCCATGCGCTCAAGGTCATCATTGAATTGCGCGGACGCACGGGCGAGATCCCCGCCGATCACCACGCCGAGCTTCTCCGCTTCTTCCCCGAGAGCCTGCAGGCCGGCGGCGCCGTTGTTGAGCATGGGAATGAGGGCGCGTCCGACCTGCTCGCCGAAGATCTTCACCGCTGCGGCGGTCTTTTCCGGGCCATCGGCCATTGCTGCGAAACGGGTGGCGAGGTCGGCAAACACTGCGTCTGCGCCGCGCACCTTGCCTTCGGCATCGACCGCCTCGACACCCAAGGCCTGCAGCGCCGCTGCGGCGCTGCCGCCGGCACCGCTGGCCAGTTCAGCAATTGCGCCGTTCAGTTTGGACAAGCCTTTTTCCAGCTCGCTGCTGGTGGCGTCGTTGAGCGCAGCGGCGTACTGCAGCTTGCTCAGGGCCTCTGTCGATACTCCCACCCGCTGCGCCAGCTTGCCGACCTCATCGGCCGTGTCAGCGGTGGCCTTGGCCATTGCCAGCAGGCCCGTCAGTGAGGCTGCGCCGCCGAGGCCGCCCAGGCTCAACGCCTTGCCTGCAATGCTGCTGAACGATACCAGGTCAGACTGCAACCGCTTCAGCGCGCCCTGCGCAGTGCGAACGCTGCGGTCAAATCCTGCGGCGTCGCCGGAAATCTTTACTTTTACCTCTGGCGTACTCATTTGTCGGCGCCCTCCAGTGCATCAGCTGCGCGCGCGCAGGCGGCCTGCGCCGTGCGCAGCGCGGTGGCGATGAGCTGGCGCGCCGCGGGTTCAGAGGCCTCAGCCAGCACCGCCGGCGGCAGTGATGCCAGGGCGTCGGCAAAGTCCTTGAGGTTTCCCACGGTGTCGCGCAGTTGCCGCAGCTCGCGGGGGGTGAGGGTAAGGGTGGTCATTGAAGTTTCTCCGGTGGGGTGGCGCCGGGTCATTCAGGGGGTGAATATTCGGCGTGAGGGTTCCATGTGCCGTGCTCGATCAGTTCCGCGGCGATTCTCTCTACGTCCGCCCAGCGCTCGGAAAGCACCGCCAGCGCGGTGCGTTGTGCGAATCCGTGGCCAGCCATGCCGGTGCCGAAGTGGGGCGCGAGGATCATGCGGGCGGTACTCCAGTCGGCGCTGTTCATGCGCACGGTGATGCCGCGCCAGGGGTGGGCGGTGTAAAGCAACTCGGCGAGGATGCCGGCGTGCCAACAGGCTGCAAGATGGGCTGCTGCCAATGGCTGGTCGTAGTCCTGAATGCAGTCATTGCCGACATCCGTTTTCGCCTGCTCAAAGTCGATGCTCACAACACCGCCGCGCACGGTAGCTGTTGCGCCGGTCATGGCGATGCCTGCCCAGTCGAGCAGTACCGCATGCCCCGCCTCGTGGTGCGCGGTGCGGGCAAGGTTCGGGCCTTGGAGGGCCGCGGGAAGCTCTGAGAGTGGCCACACGCGGCGCAGGGCGGTGTACGGCGGAAGGGGAAGAGGGGTCATGTGCAAATCGGTGGTGTGGGTGGCGAACCTTGCAGCGGGGTACCCAAGCCCGCGTCCGGTGGTTTGCCATGCGTGCTGTTTCAGCCTGTCAGCCACGCCCGGTGCCTATACCGCTGGCTATAACGAAATCACCTGTTCGCACCGCGCCAAGAGCCAAACTCGTCTTCGAGCAAGGCGCTATCGGGCGGCTCCTGAGGTACGCCGGCCTCATCGATGAGCGACTCCTGAGTCAGCAGGTTGTTGGCGGTGACGCCGCTAAGTGCGAACTGCTGCAGGCGTTGAAGGGCGGGGTTGACGCTCAAGTCGCCAGCCAAGCGCGCCAGGGCGTTGTATTCGGCGAGGACGCGGGCCACCTCTTCGAGCTGATCGGCAATCTTGTCGCGTCGTTGGGCCCAGTAGGCACGGTGGGCTGCAAAGGCCTCCTGCAGCACCTCCTGCAGAGTGCGTTCGGTCTGCTCGCACTCCCGCCGTTCTGCGGTCACTTTGTCGGGGGATCGGGAAGCAAGGCTGTCAGCCAGTCTGCCGAGGGCCTGGCGGTGCTTTTCTTCGGCTTTCTGAAGGCGCTTGACCGCCGCGTGGTAGTGTTCGCCGGGTTTGGTGCCAAACATCATTCACCTCCACGCACGGCGCCCATGCGACCCATGATCCTGGCGCCAAGGTCCGCGCGGGCCCTGAGTACGTGAGAGTCATCCTTGAAGCTGGTCGCGCGTTCAATCATCACAGCGGTGGTCGAACCGGCCAGCTTCAAAGTAACGCAGGCGGCGTGTTGCTCAGGGTCGCTGAAGAGAAACCAGCGCTGCGCGGGCAACAAGGGTGTGGCCGTAACAGTGATGTTGAGGCCCAGCTGATGGGTGAGCTTGAGGGCGGGCAGTTCGAGCTCGGCCGCCACCACCAGATGCCGGGCGGAAAGGTCTGCGGGGTTGCCTACCGGCGTCTGAAACCTGCGCATCATCGTCATGCCTGCGCTCAAATTGGTCTCGTCCAAGGGGCCGTCAATGATGTTCTTGCCGGGCACAAAGACCCGTTCGCCATCCAGCATTACCGGGTTGAGGTTGAGCCCCTGGTACAAAAGCCTGGCTTCGGTGCGGGCGCCGGCGTTACCCAGGCCGCCGATGATATTGGCGACCAGTCCGATATCATCGTTCTTGACCATCTGGCGGCTGATGTAGAGCAACCGACCGAAAGTGTTCAAGCGCACATTTTCGAGACGCTCAATCACTTTCTCCGAATTTTCTTCGCCCACAAATTGGTAACCAAACTCGTTCAACTCGCCGGTTACAGAGAGCTCGTCAGGCATGTCGAACTCGGGAAAGTCTGCAGGCTTGTAGTCGCGCAGCACGAGCTCGCCGCAGAACCGTCGATGTTCGGCTTGCGCCGTGAATCTGCGGGTAACGAGAGCCTGCACGCCAGCTGCAAAAGCAGTGTCAAAATGGTGCGTGGTGTAGTACTGCGCGCGAACGGGGGTGCCGGGGCGCTGGGCCAGACGGCTGCAAGCTTCTGCCAGGCCGGACAGGGGGCGCTCTGCCAGCGCCGAGGCCAGCGGATGAGGTGCTGATACGTGCTCGCCCAGCGCAAGCGCAAGTGCATCGGGGGCGGCGGCAATGATTTCAGCGGGGGGGAAGTTGTCGAGCAGCATGGCAGTTCCTTTTGTCTAGATGCTGCCATCTTGGTGTTTTCCTGCTGATGCTGCCTGCGTACTTCATCAGTTCTACCGGATCAGCTCATACAGGTTGCGCGCGGTGCCGGGTACGCGTAGTCCGCTGTCAAAAGCGCGGCGCAGCGCTTTGTCGACGGGGGAGATTGGTAGCTGAGGGTCGCGGAGCAGAAGGGGAAGAATGCGAGCTTCGAAACGCTTGACCGCAGCTTCAAGGCGCCCGGCGCAGCGCCAAGGGTCATCATCTCCGGCGAGCAGTTCGGCCGCCTCCTGCAAGGCTTTGTTGCGCTCGCGTACGCGGGAGGCACGATCGAGGCCGAGGGAATGCTGTAGGTCATCGCCAGCCAAGTGCTTGCGCATGCCTTCCGCCAGCCAGGCGGCGACTTCCGGGGAGAAGTCCCCGGCGGCAGCGCGGCGGACGAGTTCACTACTCATCCGAAGCCTTCCTGAACACTGGATCTTCAATGCGGCCTGGCCTGAACTCCATGCCGACAGCTCGCAGGCTGGCAGTCAGGTGCTGCTCGATCAGGTCGGCTACGGACAAGGCGGTGTCGACGTCGTTCTCGTGCAGCGTCTTGCGGAACGCACGGATCGCCGTTGCGCTAGGTGGGCGCGGCGCCCATGGATCGGTACCGATGAATTTGGCGAACGCGTGTGAGTCGAGCACCGCGTGTTCGGCTTGGCGGTCGGACATGTACCAGAGCCGCTTCAGCACATGGCAGCGCAACATCATCCGCAGGCTGTATCCCTTGCGGCCAGTGCGGCGAACGTCGGCCTGGTAGAACGGCCGGACGATCTCTTCGAGCAGGTTCCAGTCGACGGCGCGTTCCACCATACTCAGGATCTGCTCGCGCTTCGGGGTGGTGGCCTTCGGCCAGCGGATGGCGGTGAACAAGGCCGGGTGCGCAGAATCGGGGTTGCAACTCGGTTTCATGTGTTGCGTCCTGGTTGTTGCCTATGCGTTAGAGGTGTGGCCTAGCGGACCACCGAGGTTCGGATTACCCGCCTCGGTTTGGGCTGGGGAGGACCCGCGCATGCTTGCCTGCAGTTGCAGTAGCGCGCCCTGCAGCGCGCGGGCGGCGCTGGGCAGGTATTGCGGGTCTTCGGCGGGCAAGGGCTTGCCGCTGGTCAGTACGGCGTAGTTCCAGCCGGTGCCGGCCTCGCCTGTCAGGATGATGGTGATCGTCTTCATGGTCGTCCTTCTTGTGGTGTGGTTTGTTTTCTTTCTCTACGAATTTGACGAATTTGACTAAACATCAAGCAGGGCAAGGGATTCAGCTACGAACTGAGAAAACGAATTTACGAAAGAAGGGGGCCGGGTCTGTCATGGGTGGGGTCTAAGTTCGTAGTTCTTTCGTAGTTCTTTCGTTGCTGTATGCCTTGTGTTGTCTGGTCTTTCGTAAAATTCGTTTAATTCGTTCGTGCGTGCGCGACCTTCAGCCAGGCCAATACCGCATTGGCGCTCGCCCGTTGCCAGGGCCGGTGGCTTCCTTGCGGGCCACGATCAGCGGCGGTGCCATGCTGGTGAGCCGTTCCAGTGCGCCCTTGACGGGCTTCACCTTGTTGTTATGCCAGTAGCGTTGAATGGCGGTCAGGGTGATGCCCGGTTGTGCGCGGATCAGTTCGAGCACCTCGGCCTCGAACTCGCTCAACTGGTCGTCTTCGCCGTCGCCCGTGCGGAACACGTAGGCGGCGGACTCGGCCCAGTAATCGATCCAGGCCATTGCGGCGAAGAGGTCGCAGGGTTCGATCTCGTCGCGGTTGTCGAGCAGGGCGAACACCATGGCGAGCATCCGCGCATAGACTTCGGTGCGGGCCAGCAGACTGCCGATCTTGCCTTCCCGGTCGCGGGTCAGGCGTGGGTACAGATCGCACCAGAGTTCTGCCGCCTCGTCGCCCAGGCGCACTTCACGCTCGCAGTTGCCATGCAGGTTTCCGCCGGTAGCAGACATCACTGCATCGGTCAGGCGCAGCGCCAGGCGTTCGATGGATGACGCCCTGGTGGGCTTTGGCAGGGGCACCAGCTTGGGGCGATAGACGAACAGCACCATGAAGCGATTCAGCAGCCCGTTGGCGGTGTCGCCTTCGGTGGCCTTCTCGCGCAGTTCCTGCCCGGTGATGTGGCCGCCGATCACCACGTGCGGCCGGCTAGCGCGCGTCGTGGCCGTCTTGGTTAGCGGCTCGATGTCGCGGCCGTCCCACAGGTTGCGCACGGTAGCCGACAACGTGTTGCCCTCGCGCCGGCAGTGCGCCAGCATGTTGGCGAACTCGGCTTCGAGCACCAGCAACCGCTTGTCGTGCACGCCGGGGTCACCCCCCTTGCCCTTGTCGTCGGCCTCCTTGGCGTCGCGGATCGCGTGGGCGATGCCCTCGCCGGTCGATAGCCCGCCGGCATGGATGCGCAGCCGTGCATCGGTCTTGAGGCGCTCGGCCAGCTTGGTGTCGACAATCGAAAACAGCAGCCGCACCAGCGTCTCGGACGTGCCCTTGCGGGCCTTGCCCGACTTGCCCGCGATGATGCCGTACAGCCGGCAGTGGATCACCGCGTCGCCGATGCGCTGGAAGGCGGTGCGGCCGACCATGGCGCAGAAGAACACCAGCACGTTGAAGGCCACCGCCACCGGGTGCGCCTCGGAGTTCTCGCACGCGGCGTCGCAGATATCCTTCAGCAGTGGCGGGAAGCCCTCGGGACGCATCTGCGGCGGCGTCAGCGGGCTATCGTCGGCCGGGCGCGGGCTGTCTGCGGCAGGTACTGCGGTGGTGTCCGATACGGTCGGAAAGCCAGGAGCGTTCATACCGCCACCTCAATGCCGCGTTCGACTGACTTGACCAGCCGCCACCGGCCGCGCTCTACGTTGAGCACCCAGAGGCGCCGCGGGTTGTTCTGCAGAGCCTGCCGGGTGATTGCTCGCAGACGCTCGGGGGCGCTGGCGGTGGGCCAGTAGCAGATCTGCACGTCGAGTCCTGAGAGGAACTGCAGATCAAGCTCTGCGGGCTCAGCGTCAGGAGGGCAGACAACCTGCGGTGCTGCGACCACGCCCGGACGGTCGCGGGGTGGCCAGCGATCCAGGCGCAGGATCACATACGCGGGCATCAAACCCTGACGACGCACTTCAGCCACCTGCTTACCGAAGGCGGGCAAGCGGCAGGGTTGTGGTGCGGGCGGACTACTCTTGATCGTCATGTTCACAGCCATTTCAAGGCGGAGGCGGGGAGCCCGGCGCATGGCCGGGCTGGTGATGGTCAGGAGGCGGTTTCCTGAGCCTTGATGTCGCTATGGATCGATCCGACGAAGTCCTTCAGCATGTACTCAACCGAGAAATTGCCGATGTGCTCAACCAGAACTTGAGCGAGGCGAAACTCGCGCGTTTCAGCGCCTTCATCTTCCAAAAGTTCGCAGATAGCCATTGCCAGCGCGCACGATTGATTGGCTTTGTCGAGCAGGCAGCCCAACATTTCTTCAGCCTGGCGGGCGCGGTCAAGAAGAGGCAGGGAGCCGTATTTGAATTGAGACATGATGTGAAACCTCCTTTCACGTTGCGGTCGAGTGCCGGGCACTTTTTGCGCCCGGGCGCCCCGGTTGCCTGATTCGTCCCGTCAGGCTGGCGGTGTTGCTCATGCTGCTGATGGTGCTTCGGCCAGATCGAGGGCGGCACGGATGGTGTTCTCGGTGTCGTTGAAGGCGACATCGGCGTTGAGGCCGGCCACCGTCACCAGCGCGGTGCGCAGGGCGGCGTAAAGGGTCGGCGCGGCCATGGCTGCGAGAAACTCAGCCTCCATGGCTGCGCCTCATGTGCTTCTCGAGGTACCGCAGCGACCTTGCCGCATCCTCATTGCCGGCGGTGGCCATCCGTTCGAGCTGGCGCTTTGCCTGGCGGCGCTGCGCACGGCTGCCGTGCTCGGCAACGAAGGCGACATCAAAGGTGCCTAGCTGGCGACGGTCTCCAGAGTGGCCGAGGTCGGCACCCTTGGGGTAGGAGTCATGTGCCATGGTCACGCCCTCCCGGTGAAGCTCAGGCGGTGGGCGAGCACCGGGCCGAGGAAACGGCGGAGCGCCCGATAGCGGCGGAAGGTGGCGACCGGGCTATTCATGGGCGCCACCTTCCGCCAGATCGAGGGCGGCACGGATGGCGTGCTCGGCGTCATCGAAGGCGCCATCGGCGTTGAGGCCGGCCACCGTCACCAGCGCGGCGCGCAGGGCGGCATGCAGGGCAGGAGCGGCGGCGATCAGGCATTCGTTCGCGTCGGCCTGTTCGATGCCGACGCCACCGGACCAGACTTCGCAGATCGGCAGGCCGGCGCCGGCCATGCTGGCGATCTGGCGATGGCCGCAGCGACGCCAGGGGCCGGGGGTGAAACGGGGGGCGGTGAAGGTGTGCGCCATGGGCGCGTGGGCAGGCATGCCCGATGCGGGGTTACGCATGGCTGGTGCTCCTGAGTTTGCGGTTTGAATCCCGCTCCCTTCCGCGACGAAGGGGTGGCGGGCGCATGCGGGGTTCGCGGACCGGAACTCAGGAACCGGCAAGCCTTGCGGCTTCCCCACACGGCCCGCCATAGAAACGGCAGCACATGCGGTGGACGTAAAAAATCCGCCAGGGTGGCGGATACATCCGCCTGAGTTATCCGGGCCGCGACGCCCGTTGCCTGTTGTTTGCAGGCAGGGGCGATGATGCGCCGATGAGGAGGGCAGTGTCAAGCGCATCGCGGCTCACTCCCCGTTGCGTGCCACTCCAGCGGGACAATGCGCGCGGCGCTCATTGTTGGCCCCCGGTCAGGGTGGCGAGATGGCGGCGGATGACTCCTACGCGCCAGCGGGTGCAGGCGGGGCCGGTTTTGACCGGGGGCGCTATCCGGCCCAGGCGAACGTCACGCCAAATAGAGGACTCAGAGCGCCCCAGTAGCAGCGCGAGATCCTTGACGGTGAGGCTGAGGGCTGCGTCCGGCAGGTTGTCCAGCTTTGCCAGGGCGGCGGTAACGGCGGTGGCTTGAGGTTGCATCTATCGCTCCAGGGGCGCGCCGGGTGGCGCTTCATACCCCGAGATGCTCCCCGCTGATCTGTGACACCGTTACCCTAAGGTGTCACAATTTTCTATGCGATCTGTGCTGCGATTGGAATCACGTCTGCCCCTTGCGAAGCATGTCCAGGTAGTCCGCCCACGCCTGCATCATCGCCTTGCGCTGGGGCAGGAACTTCGTCCTGTTGTACGTCGCCCCGAGCAAATCGGGCACCTGGTGGGCGAGTTGATGCTCGATCACAGCCGCATCCACCCCAAGCACCTCATGCAGGATCGTGCGCGCCATGGCCCTGAAGCCGTGGCCGGTAATCTCCTTCTTGGTGTCGTAGCCCATGCGCTTGAGGGCGTTGTTCACGGTGCCCTCGGACATGGGCTTGCCGTGGTCCCGAACGCCCTGAAAAACGTATCGACCGTGCCCAGTGAGCGGCTGTAGGTCGCGCAGGATCTCGACCGCCTGCCGGGCCAGCGGAACGATGTGCTCGCGGCGCTTTTTCATCTTCTCGGCAGGTATCCGCCACTCCCCATGATCGATGTCGATCTCGGACCATTCCGCCTGGCGCAGCTCACCCGGCCGGACAAACAGCATGGGCGCCAGGCGCAGCGCACTGCGGACGATCAGCGATCCCTTGTAAGCCTCGATGGCCCTGAGCAGCGGGCCCACCTCCCCCGCGTCCGTGATGGCGGGGAAGTGCTTCTTCGCCACCGGCGTCAGCGCGCCTTGCAGGTCGGCAGCGGGGTTGCGGTCGGCACGACCGGTGGCGATGGCGTAGCGGAAAATCTGCCCGGCGGTCTGCTTTGCACGGTGCGCTGTGTCGATGGCTCCTCGCTCTTCGATGCGGCGCAGCGTCAGCAGCAGTTCAGGCGCGGCGATCTCGCCCACGGGCCGGCTGCCCAGCCAGGGAAACAGGTCTTTCTCCAGGACCGCGAGTGTTTTCTCTTGCGTCGAGGCGGTCCACATCGCGCTCTTGCGTTTGTGCCACTCGCGACCGATGGCCTCGAAGCCGTTGGCCACGGCTTCAACACGGGCCTGCTTGCCGGCCTTCTTGGCAGCGCCGGGATCTGTTCCTGCGGCGAGCAACTCGCGGGCCTGGTCGCGCCGCTTGCGGGCCTCGGCCAGGGATACATCGGGGTATCCGCCCAGGGCCAGGGTCTTGCGCTTTCCATCAAAGCGGTAGTCGAGTCGCCACAGCTTCCCGCCGGTCGGCTGTACCAGCAGGTATAGCCCGCGTTCGTCGGCAAGTTTGCGGGCCTTGTCGGTTGGTTTGGCTTGCCTGACGGCGATGTCGTTCAGCGGCATTTTTCACCCCTCGCAGATACCCGCCATGGCGGTATACCGTCAAGGGTACCGTGTACCGTCATGTGTACCGCCATTTTTGACGGTATGTGGTGCGCTGACGTGCTACGGCATGACACAAGAAAAAACCCGCAAAGCCTTTGGCAGTGCGGGTTTTGGTGCTGCTTGCCACGCTGTGGCAGGTGTTCTTGGTGGGTGCTGACGGGGTCGAACCGCCGACATTCGCCTTGTAAGGGCGACGCTCTACCAACTGAGCTAAGCACCCGCGTTGACCGGTGCGGCTCGGTTGAAAAGCGCCCAGTCAAGCCCGCTAGTTTACTGCATCCTTCAGGCCTTTGCCAGCACGGAATTTGGGTACCTTGGCGGCCTTGATCTTGATGCTCTTGCCGGTACGGGGGTTGCGCCCGGTACGGGCAGCGCGCTCACCGACGTAGAAGGTGCCGAAGCCGACCAGGGTCACGGAGTCTTCGTTGTTGAGGGCCTGCTTGATCGCATCGATGGCTGCATCGAGCGCCTTGCCGGCGGCGGATTTGGAGATTTCTGCCTGTGCTGCGATTTCGTCAATCAGTTCGGATTTGTTCACGTATGCCCCCTCACGGATATGAATGCAAAACGTTGAATACTCGCAAACCCTGAACCGGCGCGGCATCCAGGGCCATTCCAGATGCGTCGAAGCTCGCACGGCAGTTATAGCTCGGGCAAAACCCATGTGTCAAGCGGGTTTCGCCGAATTTACAGATCCCCGCCGCCATCACTGTCGTCATAGCAAAAATGAATGAAAAAGGCCGGAGCATCCCTGCCCCGGCCTTTCTACTGATGCTGCGCAGACTCAGTGCGCGCGGATCTTCGCCGCCGCTTCGTCGGCGGCGGGCGGCACCGCCGCCTCGCCCTCGGCCGTCTCGGGGAGCGGCTCGGGGACGCGTTCGAGGGCACGCTGGAGCACCTGGTCGATCCACTTCACCGGCACGATCTCGATGGCATTTTTGATGTTGTCGGGAATTTCCGCCAGATCCTTGACGTTCTCTTCCGGGATCAACGCCGTGGTGATGCCGCCGCGCACCGCGGCGAGCAGTTTCTCCTTGAGACCGCCGATGGCCAGCACCTCGCCACGCAGGGTGATCTCGCCAGTCATCGCCACATCGCAACGCACCGGGATGCCGGTGAGCACCGACACCAGTGCGGTGGAGATCGCTACCCCGGCAGACGGACCATCCTTGGGGATGGCGCCTTCGGGCAGGTGGATGTGGATGTCGCTCTTCTGGTAGAAGTCGCCGTCGATGCCCAGCGAACGGGCGCGCTTGCGGACCACCGAAAGTGCTGCCTGGATGGACTCCTGCATCACTTCGCCGAGCTTGCCGGTGGTCATCACCTTGCCCTTGCCGGGCAGCACCACCGCCTCGACGGTGAGCAGCTCACCACCGACCTCGGTCCACGCCAGCCCGGTGACCTGACCGATCTGGTTTTCCTTCTCGGCCATGCCGAAGCTGTACTTGCGCACGCCCAGGTACTTGTCGAGATTCCTGGCATTGACGACGATCTTGCTGGCGCGCTTGCGCAGCACCAGCGACTTCACCACCTTGCGGCAGATCTTGGAGATCTCGCGCTCCATGCTGCGCACGCCGGCCTCGCGGGTGTAGTAGCGGCAGACGTCGCGCAGGGCCTCTTCGGTGACGGAGATCTCGTCGCGCTTGAGACCGTTGTTCTTCATCTGCTTGGGGAGCAGATAGCGCTGGGCGATGTTGACCTTCTCGTCCTCGGTGTAGCCGGACAGGCGGATCACTTCCATGCGGTCGAGCAGCGCCGCGGGAATGTTGAGGGTGTTGGCGGTGGCAACGAACATCACGTCGGAGAGATCGAAATCGACTTCGACGTAGTGGTCCTGGAAGGTGTGGTTCTGTTCCGGGTCGAGCACTTCGAGCAGCGCCGAGGAGGGGTCGCCGCGGAAATCCATGCCCAGCTTGTCGACCTCGTCGAGCAGGAAGAGCGGGTTCTTGACCCCGACCTTGCTCATGTTCTGGAGGATCTTGCCCGGCATGGAGCCGATGTAGGTGCGGCGGTGGCCGCGAATCTCGGCCTCGTCACGGACGCCACCGAGGGCCATGCGCACGAACTTGCGGTTGGTGGCCTTGGCGATGGACTGGCCGAGCGAAGTCTTGCCCACGCCGGGAGGGCCGACCAGGCAGAGGATGGGAGCCTTGACCTTGTCGACGCGCTGCTGCACGGCAAGGTATTCGAGAATGCGTTCCTTGACGCGTTCGAGGCCGTAGTGGTCCTTGTCGAGGATCTTCTCGGCTTCGGCCAGATCCTTGCTGACGCGGGACTTCTTCTTCCACGGCAGGCCGATCAGGGTTTCGATGAAGTTGCGCACCACGGTGGCTTCCGCGGACATCGGCGACATCAGGCGCAGCTTCTTGAACTCCGCCTGGGCCTTGGCGAACGCATCCTTGGGCATGCCGGCGGACTTGATCTTCTTGTCCATCTCCTCAAGGTCGGCACCCTCCTCACCTTCGCCGAGTTCCTTCTGGATGGCCTTGACCTGCTCGTTGAGGTAGTACTCGCGCTGGCTTTTCTCCATCTGACGCTTGACGCGGCCGCGGATGCGCTTTTCCACCTGCAGGATGTCGAGCTCGGTTTCCAGCTGCGAGAGCAGACGTTCGAGACGCTCGGTGGTGTCGAACATCTCCAGCACCTCCTGCTTCTGCTCGAGCTTGAGCGGCAGGTGGGCGGCAATGGTGTCGGCCAGGCGGCCGGGTTCCTCGATGCCCGACAGCGAGGTGAGGATCTCCGGCGGGATCTTCTTGTTGAGTTTCACGTACTGGTCGAACTGGGCGATGATCGCCCGGCGCATTGCCTCGACCTCGTTGTTGCCGGTATCGGGCTGCGCAATCGGGGTGACGCGGGCCATGAACACACTGCGCAGATCCTCGACCGAGTCGAGGCGGGCACGCTGCACACCCTCGACCAGCACCTTGATGGTGCCGTCGGGCAGCTTGAGCATCTGCAGGATGTTGGCGGTGCAGCCGATGTCGTAGAGGTCCTCGGCGGAAGGCTCATCCTTGGCAGCGGACTTCTGCGCCACCAGCAGGATGCTCTTGCCGGCCTCCATGGCGTTCTCCAGCGCCTTGATGGACTTCGGGCGACCCACGAAGAGCGGGATCACCATATGCGGAAAGACCACCACGTCGCGCAGCGGCAGCAGCGGCATTTCCTGTTGCTGATCGGGGAGGTCGAGCGGACCTGGCATGATTATTACCCTTTACAAGACGCGTTGAGCCCAGATATGGGCTCAAGCGGGAAATTCAAGCGGTCCGGCAGGAATCAGTTGGAGCCGGACACCTTGGGCTGATCGGCGTAGATGAGGAGCGGTTTGGCGCCTTCCTCGATGGTGTTCTCGTCGACGACGACCTTTTCGACCCCTTTCAGCGCCGGCAGTTCGTACATGATGTCGAGCAGCGCGCCTTCGAGGATGGAGCGCAGGCCACGGGCACCGGTCTTGCGGCGGATGGCCTTGCGTGCCACCGCGTGCAGCGCCGGCTGGCGGAATTCGAGATCGACCCCTTCCATCGAGAAGAGCTTCTGGTACTGCTTGACCAGCGCGTTCTTGGGTTCGACGAGGATCTGGATGAGGGCCGCCTCATCGAGCTCCTGCAGGGTGGCGACTACCGGCAGGCGGCCGACGAATTCGGGGATGAGGCCGAACTTGACCAGATCCTCGGGCTCGACCTGGCGGAAGGTCTCGGTGAGGTTCTTGCCCTGGCGGCTCTTGACCTCGGCACCGAAGCCGATGCCGGCCTTTTCGGTACGGTCGCGGATGACCTTGTCGAGACCGTCGAAGGCACCACCGCAGATGAACAGGATGTTGGTGGTGTCGATCTGGATGAAATCCTGATTGGGGTGCTTGCGCCCGCCCTGCGGCGGAATCGACGCCACCGTGCCTTCGATCAGCTTCAGCAGGGCCTGCTGCACGCCCTCGCCGGAGACGTCGCGGGTGATCGAGGGGTTGTCCGACTTGCGCGAGATCTTGTCGATCTCGTCGATGTAGACGATGCCGTGCTGGGCGCGATCGACATCGTAATCGCACTTCTGCAGCAGCTTCTGGATGATGTTCTCGACGTCCTCGCCGACGTAGCCGGCTTCGGTCAGCGTGGTGGCGTCGGCCATCACGAAGGGGACGTTGAGCATGCGCGCGAGGGTCTGCGCGAGCAGGGTCTTGCCCGAG
The DNA here is from genome assembly GCF_003034845.1 of Pseudothauera lacus. Taxonomy (GTDB): domain Bacteria; phylum Pseudomonadota; class Gammaproteobacteria; order Burkholderiales; family Rhodocyclaceae; genus Pseudothauera; species Pseudothauera lacus. The sequence continues at coordinate 46,422 of NZ_PZKC01000006.1, forward strand.
CCGGTGGGGCCGATGAGCAGGATGTTGCTCTTGGAAAGCTCGACTTCGTCGTCGCGCCCGCCGATGTGGCGCAGGCGCTTGTAGTGGTTGTACACCGCCACCGACAGGTTGCGCTTGGCCTGGCGCTGGCCGATCACGTACTGATCGAGGATGTCGCAGATTTCCTGCGGCGTCGGCAGGTTGTTGCCGTCAGCTTCCGCGCCGCCGTCGCCGGCGATCTCGTCGCGGATGATGTCGTTGCAAAGCTCGATGCACTCGTCGCAGATGAAGACCGACGGACCCGCGATGAGCTTGCGGACCTCGTGCTGGCTCTTGCCGCAGAACGAGCAGTACAGCAGCTTGTCGCCGCCCGTCTTCTTTTCCGTCATGGTCTTCCCCGTTGCTTGATCAGGAGTCGCTGCGGCTGGTGAGCACCTTGTCCACCAGGCCGTATTCGACCGCCGCGGCCGCCGACATGAAGTTGTCGCGATCGGTGTCCTTCTCGATCTGCTCGATGCTCTGCCCGCTGTGCTTGGCGAGCATGCCGTTGAGGCGCTCGCGCAGGTAGAGGATCTCGCGCGCGTGAATCTCGATGTCCGAGGCCTGGCCCTGGAAGCCGCCCAGCGGCTGGTGGATCATCACCCGCGAGTTGGGCAGGCAATAGCGCTTGCCCTTCTCGCCGGCAGCCAGCAGGAAGGCGCCCATGCTCGCCGCCTGGCCGATGCACAGGGTGCTCACGTGCGGCTTGATGAACTGCATGGTGTCGTAGATCGCCATGCCGGCGGTGACCGAACCGCCCGGCGAGTTGATGTAGAAGTGGATGTCCTTGTCGGGATTCTCCGACTCCAGGAACAGCAACTGCGCCACGATGAGGTTGGCGGTAACGTCATTGACCGGGCCGACGAGGAACACCACGCGCTCCTTCAGCAGGCGCGAATAGATGTCGTAGGCGCGCTCGCCGCGCCCGCTCTGTTCGACCACCATCGGCACCAGGCCGAGGCCGACCGGGTCCCAGGTACTTCCGTGCTGTGGTGTTCCGTTGTTCATCGTCCGTTGCTACGCGTCCCTCAGGCCGCGTTCCCCATCAGTTCGTCAAAGGAAATGGCCTTGTCGCTGGTCTTGGCTGCGGCGACCGCCCAGGCGACCACGTTGTCCTCGATCACCACTGCTTCAGCCTGCGCCAGGCGCTCCGGCTGAGCATAGTACCAGCGTACCAGTTCGGAAGGATCTTCGTAAGACTGCGCCATGTCCTCGACCAGCGCACGGATCTGCTCCGGCTTGGCGTGCAGCTCGCGGGCCTTGACCAGCTCGGCCATGATCAGGCCGAGCTTCACGCGGCGTACCGCCTGCTCGGTGAACCAGCCGACATTGACGGGGATGTCCTTCGCCTTCAGACCGCGCGCCTCGAGGTCGCGGCGGGCGTTGTCGGCCAGCTGCTGGGCTTCCTGGTCGACCAGCGCCTTCGGCACTTCGATCGGGTGGGCGGCAAGCAGGGCTTCCATCACCTGCTCCTTGACCTTGGCCTGGATGCGGCGCTTCACTTCACGTTCGAGGTTGCTCTTGACCTCTTCGCGCAGCTTCGCCACGTCGCCGTCGGCGACACCCATGGCACGGGCGAAATCGGCATCGATCTCGGGCAGCTGCGGCGCTTCGACGCGCTTCAGGGCGACTTCGAACTGCACCGTCTGGCCGGCCAGGTGGGCGGCGTGGTAGTCGGCGGGGAAGGTCATGTCGAAGGTCTTGCCCTCACCGGCCTTGAGGCCGCGCACAGCTTCCTCGAAATCCTTCAGCATCGAACCGGCGCCGAGCACGAAGGGGAAATCCTGCGCCTGGCCGCCTTCGAAGACTTCGCCGTCCTTGCGCCCGGTAAAGTCGATGACCACGCGATCACCGTCTTCGGCGGCCTTCTCGGCAGCGGCAAAGGTGGTGCGCTGCTTGCGCAGCACTTCGAGGGTCTTGTCGACTTCGGCATCGCCGACGACGAGCTGCGGGCGCTCGATGCTCTGCGCGGAGAGATCGCCCGGAACGACATCCGGGTACACCTCGAAGACGGCGGAGAACTCCAGCACCGTCACATCGTCGCTTTCCGACTTCTTCGGCTCGATGCGCGGATAACCGGCAACGCGCAGGTTCTGTTCGCGCACCTGCTCGACGAAGGCCTTCTCGACCGCAGCGCCGATGGCTTCGGAGCGCGCCTGGGCACCATGGGTCTGCTCGACGATCTTCATCGGCACCTTGCCCGGACGGAAACCCGGCATCTTCACCGTGCGCGCCATGCGCTTGAGACGGGCTTCAACTTCCTTGTCGATGTCGGCCATCGGCACGGACATGTCGATACGGCGCTCAAGCGAGCTCTGCGATTCCTGGTTGGTTTCCATTAACACGTTCCTGAGAAGTCAAGGTTCACACCCGCCACCGGCATTGCCCGGGGCACGCATCCGGCGTGGACGCAAGGGTGCATGTTGCAAACAAACGGCGATTCTAGCACAGCCCTCCGGGCTTGCTTCCAGCCCGGACAGGCGCGCTACTGACGGTCATGGGAGACGGCGGCAGGACGCCGCCAGGGGCTCAGCCGGCGGCTTCGAGCACGGGCCTCAGACGGGCCCCGAAGCTGATGTGGATGCCGCTGCCGTGCTGCTTGGCAAGTTTCTTCGCCGCCGCCGCGGCGGAGGCCACCTCTTCGGGCGAATGGAACTGTCCGGCGCCGGCGCGCAGCACGCCGGCGGCCATCGTGGTGAGCGGAAACATGACCTTGAAACCGCGGCGGTCCTCGCTTTCGAAGCCGTTGCGGGTCAGCTCCTCGGCATCGAAGAGATCGCGCGCGTGAAGGTTGAAGTCGCGCACCACACGCTCGCAGCGCTGCCGCCAGTCCTCGCTCTGGAACAGCACGACGAAATCGTCGCCGCCGACGTGACCGACGAAATCATGCGCGGCATCGGCATGGGCAAGTATCACCCGTGCGGCAAGCTTGATCATTTCGTCGCCCCGCCAGTAGCCGTAGAGGTCGTTGTAGGGCTTGAAATGATTGAGGTCGAAGTAGCACGCGGCAAAATCGACTCCGGCGTCGAGGAGGCGACGGATGTGCTCGGTGATGGGGATGTTGCCGGGCAGGAAGGTCAGCGGATTGGCATGACGGGCGGCCTCGATGCGCCGCTCGGTGACCGCACGTACCAGGCTCTCGCCGGTGGCAAGGCCGGCGTAGCGCCCTTCTTCGGTGATGATGAAGCCTTCGTGGAGGTAGCGCTGATCCTCCCCGGTGAGCACCGAGATGAGCGAATCGATCGGCGCGGCGGCCTCCACGCGCAGTGGCGTGGCGTTCATGAACAGCGTGCACGGCCGCCTTCCGTAGAGCTCGCGCGAGAAAGGCTGGGCGAACTTGTCGACGAAATGGCGGCGATTGACCAGGCCGATCGGATACTGCTTCTCCACTACGGCAACCGCATGCAGTTGCGGATGATGGGTGAACAACTGCATCAGATCGCCGTTGGGGGCATCGGCGGCGATCGTCGGCGCCTGCAGCAGCAGGCGACCGACCGTCTCGGCGACATCGGGGCGCGGCGCGGAATTGGGCAGCACGGCGATCTTCGACGATGCCAGCACCCCGCGCGCGACCTCCGGCACCACGGCCCCGGGCGCTGCCGCCGGCTTGCCGAACAGGTAGCCCTGGCCATAGTGACAACCGAGATCACGGAGTACGCCGAGCTCGGCAGCCTCCTCGATGCCCTCGGCGACAATGGGCGTGCCGAAGGCCTCGGCGAGCTTGAGGATCGCCCGGATCACCTCGACCTTGCGGCTGTCCTGATGGATGCCGCGCACAAAGAACTTGTCCAGCTTCACCAGTTCCGGCTTCAACTGCGCCCACAGGCGCAGGCTGGAGCGCCCATCGCCGAAATCGTCGAGTGCCAGTCCGACGCCCTGCCCGGCGAGCGCGGCAAAACAGCCCTGCAGGGCGTCCACATCATCGACGCGCTCATGCTCGGTCAGCTCCAGCACCAGCCGCCCCGGCGCCAGGCCCTGCTCCACCGCATGGCGCAACAGGCGCCCGCCGTGCTCACGGCCGAAGTGTGCGATCACCGGCGCACTGAGATTGAGGAAGAGCTTGCCGGGCAGGCGCAGCGCGGCAAAGGAGGACATTGCGCCGAGGCAGGCGGCGACTTCGAGATCGAAGCTCAACCCGGCCTGGCGGGCAACGCGCAGGAGATCGTCGGGCGCATGCAAGGGACTGCCCTGCGGGCCGCGCATCAGCGCCTCATAGCCCAGAATGACGGCCTGACCGAGATCCACGATGGGCTGGAAGACGAACTCCAGTGCCTGCGCTTCGAGCACCTGCCGAAGCATGATGGGCTGTCCGGGGCCGTAGAGCATGTATTACCTGTGTCGTATGTATGGCGGCACGAGGATAGCCCCCGCAGATGAAGCTTCGATGAAGCCGGCACGCGCACCGCGCTCTGGCCTTACAATCGCAGCCTCGACCACCGCCGCCGCAGCCATGTTCCTGCCCGCCCAACCGATCTACCCCGTCGCCGGCATCCGCGAGATCGAGGCGCGTGCCATGCCGGGGGCCAAGCCCTCGCTGATGGAACGCGCCGGACGCGCCGCCGCGGAGGACGCCGTGCGTCTCATCATGGACCGCCCCGGCCCCATTCTGGTGGCCTGCGGTCCGGGCAACAATGGCGGCGACGGCTTCGTGCTGGCGCGCCATTTCCGCCAGGCCGGGCGCGAAGTGGTGGCCGCCTTTGCCGACGATGCGGCGCGCTTCCCCGCCGATGCCGCCACCGCCTACGCCAACTACCGCAACAGCGGCGGCGACACGGTGAGCAGCCTGCCGGCGGCGCCGGCCGACGGCTGGGCGCTGGTCATCGATGCACTGTTCGGCATCGGCCTCACCCGCCCCCTGGAGGGGCGCTACGCCCAGTGGGTGGACAGCCTCAGCCGCGTGCCCTCGCCGCGCCTGGCGATCGACATGCCGAGCGGCCTCGACACCGACAGCGGACGCGTCCTCGGCACCTGTTTCCGTGCCACCCACACCACCACCTTCATCGCCCTCAAACCCGGCCTGCTCACCCTCGACGGCCCCGATCACGCCGGCGAGATCTCCGTACAGCGCCTCGACGTCGATGCCGCCGGCTGGCTGCAGCCGCTCGGCCGCGCGGTGCGCCCCAGTCTCTTCGCCCACCGCCTGCAGCCGCGGCGGCGCAACTCGCACAAGGGCAGCTATGGCGATGCCGCCATCCTCGGCGGCGCTCCCGGCATGTGCGGCGCCGCCCTGCTGGCCGCCCGCGCCGCCCTCTGGCTGGGCAGTGGCAGGGTCTTCGCCGGCCTGCTCGACGATGCCGCGCCGCGCGTCGACGTCGCCCATCCGGAACTCATGCTGCGCGCCGCCAGCGCCCTGCCCGAGCAGCTCAGCGCACTCGCCGTCGGCCCCGGACTGGGGCAGTCGGACAGCGCACACGGCCTGCTGAGCGCGGCAATCACCCGCGATCTGGCGCTCGTGCTCGATGCCGATGCCCTCAACCTGCTCGCCGCCGATCCTGCACTGCAGGCGGCAGTCACCGCGCGCAGCGCCCCCACCGTGCTCACCCCGCACCCGAGCGAGGCGGCGCGCCTGCTTGGCTGCGATACCGCCACCGTGCAGAACGACCGCCTCGCCGCCGCACTGGCGCTCTCCGGGCGCCTGCGCGCACACACGGTGCTGAAGGGCTGCGGCAGCATCGTCGCCTGCCCGGACGGGCGCTGGTTCATCAATGACAGCGGCCACCCCGGCATGGCCAGCGCAGGCATGGGCGACGTCCTCACCGGCCTCATCACCGCACTGCTGGCCCAGGGCTGGGACGCCGAATGCGCGCTGCTCGCCGCCACCCACCTGCACGGCTGCGCCGCCGACCGCCTTGCCCGTGACGGCATCGGCCCCGTCGGCCTGAGTGCCGGCGAACTCATCGGCGCCGCGCGCAGCCTCTTCAACGGCTGGCTCACCGAGGCCGCCCGCAACGGCTTCTGAGCCATTCCCCGCACCGCCCCATGGACAAGCTCGCCGTCGACCGCCTGCAACCCGGCATCTTCATCTCGCTCACTGCGGTGGGCTGGGTACGCCATCCCTTCATGCTCAACGAGTTCCGCCTCTCCAGCCAGCGCCAGATCGACGCCCTGCGCGAGATGGGGCTGCGCGACGTAGCCTGGGATCCCGCACGCAGCACCGCCACGCCCTTGCCGGAGCGCGCCGCGGAGGACAGCGCCGACGACGAAGAGATCGACTTCGGCGGCAGCGCACTGGCCGGCATGCTCGACGACAAGCGCCACCGCCTCGCCCAGCTGCGCCAGCAACGCGAGCGCCTGGCGCGCCGTGAACGCCAGTACGAGCAGGATGCGGTCGTGGCCAGCGAGATCCTGAAGGGCTTTCCCGGCCGCGCCAGCGACGCCCACGCCAAGTCGCGGCAGCTTTCCGGCCAGGTGGTGGACAGCCTGATCGGCCAGGAAAACGTCCTCATCCACCTCGTCAACCAGAAGAGCCGCGAGGCCGGCCCCACCTTTCACGCCCTCAACGTGATGATGCTGGCGCTGCTCCTCGGCCGCGCGCTGGGCCTGCCCGAGGACGAGATGCGCCACCTCGGCGCCGGCGCCCTCCTCCACGACGTCGGCAAGGCCGAGATTCCGCCACGCATCCTGCGCGCGGCCACGCGCACGCCGCCGGAAGAAGAGTTCTACCGCGCCCACATCGGCTACGGCATCAAGGCCGTGGCCGGCGCCCGCGCAATGCAGATCGCCGAGCGCAACATCATCGCCTGCCATCACGAGCGCTGGGACGGCAGCGGCTTTCCCAACAAGCTCGCCGGCGAAAAGATCCCCCGCCTGGCGCGCATCGTCGCCATCGCCAACCGCTACGACAACCTCTGCAATCCCTTCGACCTGAAGCTGGCGATGACGCCGGCCGAAGCCGTGCGCCATCTTTTCAAGAGCGAGGGGGCGCATTTCGACCCGGCGCTGCTGCAGGCCTTCGTCAAGACCCTCGGGGTCTATCCGCCGGGATCCTTCGTCCTGCTCTCCAACGGCGCCGTCGGCCTGGTGGTGGAGACCCGCCACGAAGCCCTGCTGCAACCACTGGTGATGCTGTACGACCGCGACATCCCGCGCAACGAGGCGATGCTGCTCGACCTGCGCGACGTCGACCTGAAGATCGAATCCGCCGCCAACCCCGCCAAGCTGCCCGCCGAGGTGGTCGAGTACCTCGCCCCGCGCGGACGCCTCGACTACTACGTCGAAGGCGCCGCCAGGTAAGCCGGCCGCGTCACATGCCCGCAGCCCCGGCCGGCAGCGTCCTGCGCGCCATCGTGCTGCTGCTCGGCGCGCTCTTCCTGTTCGTGCTCCTCGACGCCACCGCCAAGCATCTCGCCCGCAGCTACCCGGTACCGATGCTGGTGTGGGCGCGCTACACCGTGCACTTCGTCCTCATGCTCGCCCTGCTGGCACCGACGCTGCGCGGGCGCCTGGTGTCCACCGCACGCCCCGCCCGCCAGGTAGTGCGCGCGTTGTGCCTGCTCGCGGTGACCTTCTTCGGCATGGCGGCACTGGCGCGCATGCCGCTGGCGGAAACCACCGCCATCCTCTTCGCCGCGCCGCTGCTGGTCACCCTGCTGGCGCGCCCGCTGCTGGGCGAAGAGATCGGCGCGCTGCGCTGGATGGCCGTGCTCACCGGCTTCGTCGGCGTGCTGCTGATCGCCCGTCCGGGCGGCGGACTGGTTACCGAAGGCGTGCTGCTGGCACTGGCCGGCGCAGTCAGCTACGCCTTCTACCAGATCCTCACGCGCCAGCTCACCGCCACCGAAAGCCCCGTCACCATGCTGTTCTATACCGCCCTGGTCGGCACCGCGGCGATGACGCCGCTGCTGCCGTGGATCTGGAGCGGGCCGCTGCCGGACTTCGGCGACGCGCTGCTGATCGCCTCGCTGGGCATCTACGGCGGCACCGGCCACTTCCTGCTCATCCGCGCCTTCCGTGACGCCCCCGCGTCCACGCTGTCGCCCATCCTCTACGTCCAGCTGGCGTGGGCAACCCTGGTCGGCTGGCTGGCCTTCGGCGACTTCCCCGACGGTCTGGCCTTCGCCGGCATCGTCGTGATCGGCTGTGCCGGCGCGATGATTGCCCTGCACAGCCGCGGCGCCAGGCGCGCGCGCTGACTTCAGCGCGGCAGGCGGATCACCCCGGTGGCCAGGCCGGTGCCGAGAAGGATCACCGCGCTGCCGGCAAGCATCGACAAGGTCACCGTTTCGTCGATGAACAAGGCCCCCCACAGCATGCCGAACACCGGAATGAGGAGGGTCACCGTCACCGCGCGCTGCGGCCCCACCCGCGCCATCAGGCGGAAGAAAAGCACGAAGGCGAGGCCGGTACACAGCACCGCCAGCATGATGCCGGCCAGCCAGGAGCCCGCAGACGGCGGCTGCGCCGGCCAGTAGGCAATGGCCAGCGGCGCGAGCAACAACGCGGCGTAGAACTGGCTGCCGGTGGCGGTGAGCATGGGCGGCGCGCCGGTCAGGTAACGCTTGGTGATCGCCGCCGAGATGCCGTAGCTCAGCGTCGCCCCCAGACAGGCGAGCACCGCGGGCACCACGGCGTCACCGGCAATGGCAATCTTGTCCCAGACCAGCACCATCACCCCCGCCACCCCGGCGCACAGGCCCAGCGTCGCCCCCACGCTGAGGCGGTCGCGCAGCCACACCCAGGCCACCAGCGCAGTAAACAGCGGCGTAGTGGCATTGACCACCGAGGCGAAACCCGCCGTCACCGTCAGCGTCGCCCAGGCATAAAGCACGAAAGGCAGCGCCGAACTGGTCAGCCCCAGCACCGCCAGCACCCCGGCGCGCCGCCACAGCTGCAGCAAACCGCCGGACCAGGCCAGCAAGGGCAGCAACACCAGCGCCGCCAGGCCGACGCGCAACTCGATCAGCGCGAAAGGGCCGAACTCCGGCACGGCGATGCGGGTGAACAGGAAGGAGCCGCCCCACAGGGCGGCCAACAGGAAGAGTTCGAAGAGGTCGCGGGCTTTCAAGAGAGGATGGATTCAGGAAGTGGAGCCGGAGCGCGCTCGCCGCGGCGGCCCCCGACGATAGCGGCAGGCGGCCGGCAAGGCACGGTACAAGGGCGCAAGCCTACACCGACACTGGCCTGGTCGTTTCGCCATGCAGCCTGAGAGGCTGCAACAGCCGCTCAGAGAGCGGCGAGCACGCCGCCGGCCAGCGCGCTGGCGAGCACCACCAGCCAGGGCGGCAGCTTCCAGAACATCAGCGCCACCAGCGCGATCAAGGCCAGACCGAAATCCCGGGGGCCAAAGATCGCGCTTGTCCATACCGGTTGGTAGAGGGCGGCCAGGAGACTCCGACCACTGCCGCGTTGACCCCACAGAGCGCCGCCCGCACACGGGCATTGGCGCGCAGGCGCTCCCAGAACGGCAGCGCCCCGGCAAGCAGCAGAAAGGCCGGCAGAAAGATCGCCAACAGGCACAGCAGCCCGCCCAGCCAGCCGCTCGGCGCATCGTTCATGGCCGCGCCGAGAAAGGCCGCAAAGGTGAACAACGGCCCCGGAACCGCCTGTGCCGCACCGTAACCGGCGAGGAAGACGTCGCTGTCCACCCAGCCCGTGGGCACCACCTCGGCCTGCAGCAGCGGCAGCACCACATGGCCGCCACCAAAGACCAGCGCCCCGGCGCGGTAGAAGGCATCCACCATCGCCACGGCCTGCCCGGGAAAGGCAGCGGCCGCCAGCGGCAGTCCGAGCAGCAGGATCACGAACAGGCCCAGCCAGAGCATGCCCGTGCGTGCGCCGAAGGGCAGCGCCAGGGGCTCATGCCCCGACTCCGCCGCCGGCCTGAACAATGCCAGCCCGAGCAGGCCGGCGGCCACGATGGTGGCGACCTGCGCCCACGCCGTCGGCACCCACAGCACAAAGCAGGCCGCCGCCGCCATCATCCCCACCCGCGGCACGTCGGGGCACAGGCTGCGCGCCATGCCCCACACCGCCTGCGCCACCACGGCCACCGCCACCACCTTGAGGCCGTGCAGCGCCCCCGCCGGCATGAGCTCCCCGTAGGCACCGAGCCCCAGTGCAAACAGCACCAGAACCAGCGCCGACGGCAAAGTGAACCCCGCCCACGCCGCCAGGGCGCCGGCATGGCCGGCGCGCGAGAGCCCCAGCGCCAGCCCCACCTGACTGCTCGCCGGACCGGGAAGGAACTGGCACAAGGCCACCAGATCGGCATAGCTGCGCTCCGACAGCCAGCGCCGGCGGGTGACGAACTCATCGCGGAAATAGCCCAGATGGGCCACCGGCCCGCCAAAGGAAGTCAGCCCCAGGCGCAGGAAGATCACAAAGACCTCCCACGCCCCCTGTCCGCGGCCTGCCGCCTTGCTGTCGTGCACGTCCTGCTCCATTGGTCGGAAAAGGAAGGATAATCGAAGGCCGCTGTTACATGACCTCGAAACACGCGCAACCGTGCCCACCCTGCTCATCGTCCACCACTCCCAGACCGGCGGCACGCGGCAGATGGCCGAGGCCGCCGCTGCGGGTGCGGCCACGGAGGCGGCGGTCAGGGTCAGACTGCTGCACGCTGCGCAGGCAGGGCCGGCCGACGTGCTCGACGCCGACGGCTACATCTTCGCCACTCCGGAGAACCTCGCCGCAATCTCCGGACTGCTGAAGGACTTCTTTGACCGCTGCTACTACCCCGCCCTCGGCCGCATCGCCGGACGCCCCTACGCCGCGATGATCTGCGCCGGCAGCGACGGCAGCAATGCCGCACGCCAGATCGAGCGCATCGCCACCGGCTGGCGACTGAAGGCGGTGGCAGAGGCGCTGATCGTGTGCACCCACGCCCAGAGCACGGAAGCCATTCTCGCCCCCAAGCACATCGCCGCCGCGGAGCTGGCACGCTGCAACGAACTCGGCGCGGCACTGGCGACCGGCCTGGCGCTCGGCGTGTTCTAGGGCCTGGCACGTCACGAGGGGGCCGAGGCGCCGTGAGGGAGTACGGCGTGCCACGGCGAGCGTATCGGCACCCGCAGTAGGGACAGGGTGAGAAATGCGGGCTAGAATCGGCCCATCTCAGCGCACCACCCGTAGCCATGACCCTCACCGAACAGCTCCGCATCGAAATCCAGCGCTCCGTTGCCGCCTCGCTTGCCGAAGACGTCGGCACCGGCGATCTCACCGCCCGCCTGATTCCCGCCGCCACCCAGGCCCGTGGCCGTGTGATCACTCGCGAAGATGCGGTGATCTGCGGCACCGCCTGGTTCGAGGCCACCTTCGCCGCCCTCAGCCCCACTGCAAACGTGCTCTGGCACGTCCGCGACGGCGAGCGCGTGCAGCCCGGCCAGCCCCTGTGCGACGTCGATGCCGATGCCCGCACCCTGCTCACCGCCGAGCGCACGGCGCTGAACTTCCTGCAACTGCTCTCCGGCACCGCCACCGTGACGCGCCGCTTCGTCGACGCCGTGGAAGGCACCCAGGCGAAGATCGTCGACACCCGCAAGACCCTGCCCGGCCTGCGCCTGGCGCAGAAGTACGCCGTCGCCGTGGGTGGCGGCACCAATCACCGCATCGGCCTGTACGACGGCATCCTGGTGAAGGAAAACCACATCATCGCCGCCGGCGGCATCCGCCAGGTGGTCGAACAGGCGCGCGCAATCGCGCCGTCGAACGTGTTCATCGAGGTCGAGGTGGAAAACCTAGCCCAGCTGCGCGAAGCGCTGGACGCCGGCGTGACCATGATCCTGCTCGACAACATGAGCCTGGAAGAGATGCGCGAAGCGGTGGCCATCACCGCCGGGCGGGCGGAGCTGGAAGCCTCCGGCGGGGTCAACCTGGAGCGCGTGCGGGCGATTGCGGAAACCGGCGTGGACCGCATCTCCATCGGCAGCCTGACCAAGGACGTGCGCGCCCTCGACCTGTCGCTGCGCCACATCGAAGAGTAAGCATTCCGCGCAAGCAGATTTGCATCAAGGGCGCGTCAAACGACCCTGTCGCTCGACTGCCCTGCGATACCGTCGAAAGCACCCGCATTGCGCAAGTCGCAACTGCGGGGCGCCCGCTTTTCGTGCGTCCCTTGCGAGGCCAGACACTCTGCGGACCTCCGCTTCCGGCCATCAGCCGTCGGTCATGGTTACATTTCGATTTCAAGGGCGGGACCGGACCCCAATCCCCTTGAGTGGCCGGTTTTCAGCGGCCAACTTGAACCCCGCCCTGGCTCGACCCGGCCAGAAGCCGTCACTGGTCACCCGACCCGGATAGCCGTCATCCGGGCGAGGCGGTATGCTACCGGCCTGTATGCAAGATCGGTCGCCTCGACCCCGAAATCACTCGGCTGCTGCTTTTCCTGCCTTGTTACTCTGTGGTTCGCGTAATCTCTGCTTCTAAACAGTAACTTGCAGAACACGTTATCAGGCATTCCGATGTTACGCGGCATAGCTGTCGCCAGAAAACAAAGTTAGGCTTTTGTCATGATCTCGCTGCCACTTGCTGATGCTGTTCCCGCCGGAGAAGAAAAGGAAGCCATTGCATCTCAGGCTCGAAGAACGTTTTCAGGGGCACTCGCTAACGACACGAAGTGGAATGAGCTACTGCAACATGTGCGGAGTCTTGAAGGGTGGCAGCCTTCGTATCGATCAAAATGGGTAAATGGCCACGTATCAGAATGGGATACCGAGTGGTACTACCACCTGCCATTCCCATTCGTAGGCGTCGAATGGTTCGACATTGGGCTGCACGAACATGTCCGTTCTGGAAGGCTGATAGCCCCAGCGATCATTGACCACACGGAAGAAATTACGAGCGTCCTGGCAAAAATTGGCTTCGACTTCGAGGTGAGAGACGATGTCGCAAGGATCTGGGGCTACTTCCCAAAATCGTATGAAGATTTTCCTCCCGTCACGCCGGCCTAACATTGCGGTCAAAGCCGCTCCCTGCGGTCGCTGGACGCTGCGCGATAAAGCGCCGCGCAGCGCCCTTTACCTACAACGTTGAGCGACTGCTTTCCACAAAGCTCGATGGCTGCAACGGGCCGGTAGCAACCCAGAGCAAACAGCAACCCCACAAACGGGGCGCCCACCTCGCGCCCCGTGCCTTGTCTTCAGCCCACGCGCTCGACGATGAAGCGCTTGACCGCATCGACGTCCGGCGCCATCACTTCCACGCGCTGCGGCAGCTTCTCGATGCCTTCGAGGTCCGCGGGACGCTCCGGCTCGCGGCCCAGGGCCTCGCGGATGGTTTCGGCGAACTTCACCGGCAGCGCGGTTTCCAGCACCAGCACGGGCACGCCGGCGGGCACTTCGGCGGCGCATTCCCAGGCCACCTTGACGCCGTCGGCGGTGTGGGTGTCGATCATCACGCCGTACTTTTCGAAGACCTTGCGGATGGTCGCCAGACGGTCGGCGTGGCTGCTCGCCCCCGACACGAAACCGAAATCGCCGATGCGGGCGAAGTCGGCCGAGGCGGACAGGTCGAAGGGACGCCCGGCGTCCACCTCGGCCCACAGCGCGGCGACCTTCTGCGGGTCGCGGCCGACGAGGTCGAAGACGAAGCGCTCGAAGTTGGAGGCCTTGGAGATGTCCATCGACGGGCTGGAGGTGACATGCGTCTCCGCGGCCTTGCGCGGGCGGTACACGCCGCTGCGGAAGAACTCGTCGAGGACGTCGTTCTCGTTGGTGGCGAGGATCAGCTTGGCCACCGGCAGGCCCATCATGCGCGCGATGTGGCCGGCGCAGATGTTGCCGAAGTTGCCCGAGGGCACGCAGAAGGCGACCTGCTGGTCGTTGGATTCGGTGGCGGCGAAATAGCCCTTGAAGTAGTACACGATCTGCGCCGCGACGCGCGCCCAGTTGATCGAGTTGACCGCGCCGATCTTGTGCTGGGCCTTGAAGGCGGCATCGTTGGAGACTGCCTTGACGATGTCCTGGGCGTCGTCGAACATGCCGGTGACGGCGATGTTGTAGATGTTGTCGTCCTGCAGGGAATACATCTGCGCGCGCTGGAAGGCGCTCATCTTGCCGTGCGGCGAGAGCATGAAGACGCGCACGCCGTGCTTGCCGCGCATGGCGTATTCGGCCGCCGAGCCGGTGTCACCGGAGGTGGCACCGAGGATGTTGATGCTCTGCCCGTGCTTGTCCAGCACGTACTCGAACAGGTTGCCGAGCAGCTGCATGGCCATGTCCTTGAAGGCCAGCGTGGGGCCGTTGGACAGTTCCAGCAAACCCAGCCTGCCCTCTTCCAGCCAGTGCACCGGAGTAATCTCGGCCGTGTCATCACCGGCGCGCGCGTGGCAGTACACCGCCGCGGTGTAGGTCTTGTCGCAGATCGCTTTCAGATCCGCCGGGGGGATGTCGGTGATGAACTTGGACAGGATGGCGTAGGCCAGCTCGGCGTAGGAGAGCGTGCGCCAGGCGTCCAGTTCGGCGCGGCTGACCTGAGGGTAGCTTTCCGGCAGGTAGAGGCCGCCGTCAGGGGCGAGGCCGCCGAGCAGGATGTCGCAGAATTCGGGGCGGCCGGCGTGGCCGCGGGTAGAGAGATACTTCACGAAAAATCCTTCAATGTGGATGCGGGCTTCAGTCCCCGCCCGGAATCGCCTCGATGCCGTCGAAGATCTCGGCGAGGCTCAGCCGGCAGGCGATGGCTTCGAGCGGAAAATCCTCGGCCCCGGTGTAGTCATAGAGCGTGAACAGCCCGTTCTCGCCGCGACGGAAGAGGTCCACGCGGCGGTTCTCCGGGTCGACCAGCAGGTATTCACGCAGTGCAGGCAGGCGACGGTAAGCGGCAAATTTGGTGTCGTAGTCATACCCGCGGGTCGATTCCGACAGTACCTCGACGATCACCGTGGGTGCCCGGAACAGGTAGTCGGTGCGCAGGTCGGCCGCGTCGCAGGTGACGAAGACGTCCGGGTAGAACACCATGTCCTCGCCGATCTGAACTTTCAGCGACGGGCCAAACACCTGCCCAGACTTGCCTTTGAGCTGCTGCCTGAGGGCGAAGAGAACGTTGCCGGTCACCAGCCCATGGATGCGCTTGACCCCGACCATGGCGAACACCTCGCCACGGTAATACTCGTGGCGTTCGTCCTGTTCGTTCTCCCAGGCCAGGTAATCGGCCAGCGAGAGCTGTTGCTGGGGCAGCGCCATGGTGCTTCCTCCGCGCGGTTCGAGACTCGATTGTCAAGGGCAATCCACCCGCCGTCCAGCGGGCGGATTGCACGCCCGCTTACTGCAGGTTTTCCAGGCGCAGGCGGGTGACCTTGCCGCACACCACCGGCAGCGCCTCGATCCTGGCGATCGCGGCGTTGGCGTTCTTCTCCACCGTCTGGTGGGTCAGCATGATGATGTCGGTCTGCGCTTCGCCCTCGGCCGGCTCCTTCTGGATCATGGCGTCGATGGAGATGTCGCTGTCGGCCAGGATGCGGGTGATGTCGGCGAGCACGCCCGGCTTGTCTTCCACACGCATGCGCAGGTAGTAGGAGGTGAGCACTTCCTCGATCGGCAGCACGGCGATGTCCTGCACCTGGTCGGGCTGGAAGGCCAGATGCGGCACGCGGTGCTCGGGGTCGGCGGTGTGCAGGCGGGTGACGTCCACCAGGTCGGCGATCACCGCGCTGGCGGTCGGCTCGGCACCGGCACCCTTGCCGTAGTAAAGCGTGGCGCCGACGGCGTCACCCTGCACCAGCACGGCGTTCATCGCCCCTTCGACGTTGGCGATGAGGCGCTTTTCCGGGATCAGGGTGGGATGCACGCGCAGTTCCACGCCGTTGTCGCGCTTGCGCGAGATGCCCAGCAGCTTGATGCGGTAGCCAAGCTGCTCGGCATAGGTGATGTCGGCCGATTCCAGCTTGGTGATGCCCTCGATGTAGGCCTTGTCGAACTGCATCGGGATACCGAAGGCCATCGCGCTCATGATGGTGGCCTTGTGCGCGGCGTCCACGCCTTCGATGTCGAAGGTGGGGTCGGCTTCGGCATAGCCCAGCGCCTGGGCTTCCTTGAGCACCTCGGCAAAGGGCAGGCCCTTGTCGCGCATCTCGGAGAGGATGAAGTTGGTGGTGCCGTTGATGATGCCGGCCAGCCACTGGATGCGGTTGGCGGTGAGGCCTTCGCGCAGCGCCTTGATGATGGGGATGCCACCGGCCACCGCGGCCTCGAAGGCCACCATGACGCCCTTCTTCTGCGCCGCGGCGAAGATTTCGTTGCCGTGCACCGCGAGCAGCGCCTTGTTGGCGGTGACCACGTGCTTGCCGTTGTCGATGGCCTTCAGCACCAGGTCCTTGGCCACGCCGTAGCCGCCGATCAGCTCGACGACGATGTCGATTTCGGGATCGGCCACCACCGCAAAGGCGTCGTCGGTCAGCTTGACGCCGCCACCGGTCACACTGCGGGCCAGCTCGAGGTTCTTGTCGGCCACCGTGGTAATGCGGATCGGCCGCCCGGCGCGCCGGGTGATTTCCTCTTCGTTACGTTTCAGAACGTTGAAGGTGCCGCCGCCGACGGTACCGATGCCCAGCAGGCCTACGTTGATCGGTTTCATGCAGTGTGTTTCCGTGTCGTCGTTGAAGGGTTGATGTGGTGTTGGCTGGCGCGCCGGCTCAGTCGGTGCCGTGGCGCTTGCGGTAGTGCTCCAGGAAGCGGGCGATGCGCCCGACGGCGTCGCGCAGGTCGTCCTCGTGGGGCAGGAAGACGAGGCGGAAGTGGTCGGGATGCGGCCAGTTGAAGCCGGAGCCCTGCACCAGCAGCACGCGTTCCTCTTCCAGCAGTTCGGCGATGAAGGCCTGGTCGTCCTCGATGGGATAGACCTTGGGGTCCAGGCGCGGGAACATGTACAGCGTGGCCTTGGGCTTGACGCAGTTCACCCCTGGGATGGCGCTGATCAGTTCGTACGCCAGGTCGCGCTGGCGGCGCATGCGCCCGCCTTCGGCGACCAGGTCGTCGATGCTCTGGTAGCCGCCCAGCGCGGTCTGGATGGCGTACTGGCCGGGCACGTTGGCGCACAGGCGCATCGAGGCCAGCATGTTGAGGCCCTCGATGTAGTCGCCGGCACGGCGCTTGTCGCCGCACACCACCATCCAGCCGGCGCGGTAGCCGCAGGAGCGGTAGTTCTTCGACAGGCCGTTGAAGACGATGGTGAGCACGTCCTCGGACAGCGCGGCCAGCGAGGTGTGGGTGACGCCCTCGTAGAGCACCTTGTCGTAGACCTCGTCGGCATAGAGGATCAGGTCGTGCTCGCGGGCGAGCTGGATGATCTCCTTCAGCACCTCGTCCGGGTACACCGCCCCGGTCGGGTTGTTGGGGTTGATCACCACGATGGCGCGGGTGTTCGGCGTGATCCTGGCGCGCATGTCGGCGATGTCCGGCAGCCAGCCGGCGCCTTCGTCGCACAGGTAGTGCACCGGGCGCCCGCCGGAGAGGCTCACCGCGGCGGTCCACAGCGGATAGTCGGGCGCCGGCACCAGCACCTCGTCGCCGGCGTTGAGCAGCGCGTTCATCGCCATCACGATGAGCTCGGAGACGCCGTTGCCGATGTAGATGTCCTCGATGTCCACACCCTTGATGTGCTTCTGCTGGGTGTAGTGCATCACCGCCTTGCGCGCGGAGAAGATGCCCTTGGAGTCCGAATAGCCTGCCGAGTTGGGCAGGTTGCGGATCATGTCCATCTGGATCTCTTCGGGCGCGTCGAAACCGAAGGCGGCCAGGTTGCCGATGTTCAGCTTGATGATCTTGTGGCCTTCGTCTTCCATCTGCTTGGCGCGGGTGAGCACCGGGCCACGGATGTCGTAGCACACGTCATTGAGCTTGGACGACTTGCGGATCGGCCGGGCGGCGGCGGCCTCGGCCTTGACCGCCTCGGTGGGTGCCACAGCCAGGTTCAGGGGTTTCGCCGCTTTCATTTCCGTCGTCCTCGTCGTATCGTCCGCAAACCGTTGCGGCAACCGTCTTCCCCGCGCCGTGCGTGGAAAAGACTGCTATCTTAGCCGCGCTGCCGCAGCGCGGCAATTTGGCCTGCCCACCTACCCTTCCCGCACCTGCGGCAGAAGCTCATGAAGCTGCATTTCGACCCCCTTTCCGAACTCAACATCATTACCGGCTACGCCCGCGACCACGTGCTGATCAACAAGGTGCGCCACGACGGCAACCTGCTCGTGACGCCGGCGGAGATCCACGGCGGCTGGGCCCCCGGCGGCTTTGCGGGGCTCAGCGCGGACGACTTTGCCGCCGTGCAGGCCCTTGCGCCGCAGGTCGTCATCGTCGGCACCGGCACGCGCCAGCGCTTTCCTGCCCCCGCACTGCTGCGCCCGCTGATCGATGCCGGCACCGGCTTCGAGATCATGGATCTGGCCGCGGCCTGCCGCACCTACAACATCCTTGCCGGCGAAGGCCGCAGGGTGGTCGCCGCACTGCTGGTCGACGACGGCGGGTGAGCACGGTCACGTCGGCACGATTGTCAGCGCTGCCCCGACTCCGCTACCCTGCGTGTACCTGCCCCAAGGAGACGCCATGAACCTGCCCGACCTCACCCTGCCGGCCACCGGCGGCGGCACCCTTGCCCTCCCTACGCTCTGCGGCACCAAGGTGGTGCTGTATTTCTATCCCAAGGACAACACCCCCGGCTGCACCAACGAGACCAAGGATTTCGGCGCGCTGCACGGCGAATTCGCCGCGGCCGGCTGCAAGGTGTTCGGCATCAGCCGCGACAGCCTGAAATCGCACGAGGGCTTCAAGGCCAAGCTGGAACTGCCCTTCGAACTGCTCTCCGACGCCGATGAGGCGCTGTGCAACGCGCTCGGCGTGATCAAGATGAAGAACATGTACGGCAAGCAGGTGCGCGGCATCGAACGCTCCACCTTCGTGTTCGCCGCCGACGGCAGCCTGGCGCGCGAGTGGCGCGGGGTGAAGGTGCCCGGCCACGCCGAGGAAGTGCTCGAATTCGTCCGCAGCCTGTAACCGACCAACCCGACCCGCGAGCCGCCCGATGACCAAGCGCGCCACCCGCAGCACCAAGTCCAAAGCCGCCACCAAGCTGTTCGTCCTCGACACCAACGTGCTGATGCACGACCCCACCAGCCTGTTCCGCTTCGAAGAGCACGACATCTACGTGCCGATCATGACGCTGGAGGAGCTCGACGCCAACAAGAAGGGCATGAGCGAAGTGGCGCGCAACGCCCGCCAGGCCAGCCGGACGATGGACGAGATCGTCACCTCCTCGCTCGACGACATGCACGCCGGCATCCCGCTCGACACACCCTCCCACGGGCTGGCCAGCGGCAAGCTGTTCCTGCAGACCGAGGCGATCAAGGTCGAACTGCCCGATGCCCTGCCCACCGCCAAGGGCGACAACCAGATCCTCGCGGTGATCATGCATCTCGTGGAGCGCAATCCGAAGCGTCCGGTGATCCTGGTCTCCAAGGACATCAACATGCGCATCAAGGCCCGCGCGCTGGGCCTGGCGGCGCAGGACTACTTCAACGACAAGGTGCTGGAGGATACCGACCTCCTGTACACCGGCACCCGCGAACTGCCCGCCGATTTCTGGGACACCCACGCCAAGGGCATGGAGTCGTGGAAGGAGGAAGGTCACACCTGGTACCGCGTCAACGGCCCGCTGGCGGCGGAGCTGCTGGCCAACGAGTTCGTCTACCAGGACGGCGAAGCGGCGCTGGAAGCCTGGGTGAAGGAAAAACGCGGCGCCACCGCGGTGCTGCAGACCCTCACCGACTTCCATCACCACAAGAACAACGTCTGGGGCATCACCGCGCGCAACCGCGAACAGAATTTCGCCCTCAACCTGCTGATGAACCCCGACATCGACTTCGTCTCCCTGCTCGGTCAGGCCGGCACCGGCAAGACCCTGCTGACCCTGGCCGCCGGGCTCACCCAGGTGCTGGAGACCAAGCGCTACTCGGAGATCATCATGACCCGGGTCACCGTCCCGGTGGGTGAGGACATCGGCTTCCTGCCCGGCACGGAGGAAGAGAAGATGGCGCCGTGGATGGGCGCACTGGAGGACAACCTCGACGTCCTCAACGGCACCACCGCCGAAGGCGGCGAATGGGGGCGTGCCGCCACCCGCGACCTGATCCGCAGCCGCATCAAGATCAAGAGCCTCAACTTCATGCGCGGGCGCACCTTCATCAACAAGTTCCTCATCATCGACGAGGCGCAGAACCTCACGCCCAAGCAGATGAAGACCCTGATCACCCGCGCCGGCCCCGGCACCAAGGTGGTCTGCCTGGGCAACATCGCGCAGATCGACACGCCCTACCTCACCGAAGGCAGCTCCGGCCTCACCTTTGCGGTGGACCGCTTCAAGGGCTGGGCGCATTCCGGCCACATCACCCTGCAGCGCGGCGAACGTTCGCGCCTCGCCGACCACGCCGCCGAGGTCTTGTAGCCCGCCCTGGCGCGCCGGCGGATATCCCCCGGCGCGGCAGATGCGGGATAATGGCGCACCCTAACGCGGATCCGCGCGCCATGACCAACACCGCCCCCGACCAGCTGGTCGGCGCCAGCACCGACTTCCTGCGGCGCTTCTCGCCCTTCGACCGCATGGAGGCCGATGCGCTGACTTTTCTGGCCCAGCGCGCCGTACTCGGCTTTCACGCCCGCGGCAGCGAGATCCTCAGCCCGGAGATGGGGCAGCCGCGCCACTTCCACATCATCCAGCGCGGCAAGGTGCAGGCCCGCCAGAGCGGGCCGGCCACGGTCACCGAATACACCACGCTCAACATGGGCCCCGGGGAGTGTTTCCCGATCGGCGCCATCACTGCCCAACGTCCTTCCACCAACGCCTACGTGGCGGTGGAAGACAGCTTCGTGTTCCAGATCGGCGTGGACGACTTCATGGAGCTGATGCGCATCAGCCCGGTCTTCCACCTCTTCTGCACGCAGTACATCGCCAGCCTGCTCAACCAGTCGCGCCAGCAACTGCAGACCACCTTCGCGCAGCGTGCCAGCGACCAGCAGACCATGACCACGCCGCTGGGCGAACTGATCAAGCAGGCGCCGGTGTCGGTAGGGCCGGAAACCGTCACCCGCAGCGCACTGGAGAAGATGGCCGAATTGCGCATCGGCTGCATGGTGGTGGTGGACGAACAGCAGCGCCCGCTTGGCGTGCTGACCCAGAGCGACCTGCTGCCGCGCGTGGTGCTGCCGGCCTTCGACCTCGGCCGCCCCATCGTCGAGGTGACGACCCCGGCGCCGCGCACCCTGCCGGCCACCGCCACCGCCTACGACGCCGCACTGGAGATGGCCACTCACGGCGTGCGCCACCTGCTCGTGGTCGATGCCGAAGGCCGCCTCTGCGGCGTCGTCTCGGAGCGCGACCTGTTCTCCCTGCAGCGCCTCAGCCTGCGCCAGATCCGCGCCAGCATCGAAGGAGCGGGAGACATCGAGGCCCTGCAGAGCGCCGCCACCGACATCCGCCAGCTCGCCCTCAACCTCATCGCCCAGGGCATCGGCGCCGAGCAGCTGACGCGCTTCATCTCCGCGCTCAACGACGCCCTCACCCGCCGCATCATCGATCTGGCCATCGCCCGCCACGACCTCCACGGCGTCGATTACGCCTGGCTGGCCTTCGGCTCCGAAGGGCGTCACGAGCAGACCCTGTCCACCGACCAGGACAATGGCCTCATCTACACCTGCAGCGACCCTGCCGCGCAGGACGCCCACAAGCTGCGCCTGCTGGCGATGGCGCGCGAGGTCAACAACGATCTGGCAGCCTGCGGCTTCCCGCTCTGCAAGGGCAACGTGATGGCCAGCAACCCCGAGCTGTGCCTGACCCCGCAGCAGTGGCAGAACCGTTTCGGCAAGTGGATCGGCGAACCCGACCCGCAGGCCCTGCTCAATGCCTCGATCTATTTCGACTTCCGCGTCATCCACGGCCGCCAGAGTCTCGGCGACCAGTTGCGCAGCTGGCTCAACCGCGCCGCGCGCGGCAACTCCGCCTTCCAGCGCCTGATGGCGGTCAATGCGCTCGACGCCCAGCCCCCCCTGGGCCGCCTGCGCGACTTCGTCGTCGAGGCAGACGGCTGCATCGACCTGAAGAAATCCGGTGCCCGCCTCTTCGTCGACGCCGCACGCATCTTCGCGCTGCGTACCGGCGCCGAAGCCTCCGGCACGGTGCAGCGCCTGCGCCAGTCGGCGGTGAAGATGGGGGTGCCGGAAGAGGAAAGCGCGGCAATCATCGACGGTTTCCACTTCATCCAGCTGCTGCGCCTGCGTGCCCAGCATCTCGACACCGAGCACGACGCGCCGGGCGACAACCGCATCAATCCCGAGCACCTCAACGAGCTCGACCGCCGCATCCTCAAGGAAGCCTTCCGGCAGGCCCGCAAACTGCAGGCCCGCCTGCGCCTGGACTACCAGCTATGAGCACGTGGCTGAACCGCCTGCGCCCCGGCCGCGACCAGCCCGGGCAGCGCGCCGCGCTGCAGCGCTGGCAGGCCCTGCCAGCCGCCGAGCTCGGCCGCGCGCACTTCGACACCCGCTATGTGGTCATCAATACCGAGGCCACCGGCCTCGACCCCGAACGCGACCGCCTCCTCGCGGTGGCCGCGATCGCCATCGACGGCGGCCTCATCAGGGCGCAGGAGAGCTACTACGCCAGCCTTGCCGATGACCCCGGCGCCGCACTTGCCGGGCTCCTGGAATTCGCCGGCAAGGCACCGCTGGTGGTGTTCGGCGCCGGCTTCAACCGCAGGCTGCTCGAACGCGCCTGGCAGACCCACCTCGGCGGCGTGCCGGAAACCATCTGGCTGGATCTGTTCTGGCTGCTGCCGGCGGTCTTTCGCCCCGGCCTCGACGGCCCCACGCGCCTGGCGCAGTGGATGAAGATCTTCGACATCGAAACCTTCCAGCGCCATCACGCCCTCGGCGACGCCTGGGCCATCGCCCAGCTCCTGCTCGCCCTGCTCGCCCGGGCGCCGCGCCTGGGCGCAGGGACCGCGCGCGCGCTCGCCGACCTCGAACGCAGCCGGCGCCAGTTCACCACGCCGGCCTGAGGCCTGTACGCCGCGGGGATTTACAGAGCCGTCGGCGCTGCGTATATTCGCGCGCAAATGCTTTTCCGCCGCCTCTCGCCCCTTCTTCTTGTCATAGTGCTCGCCGCCGCTCCCGCACACGCGGAGGAAACGGTCGTCGACCACGCCGTCGACGAGGGCAGCAACCCCGGCGCGGTGCTGGTCATGCAGTACACCACGGCGGCACAGCAGCTGGTGAATCAGGGCATGCGCTACCTTGGCATCCCCTACCGCTTCGGCGGCACCTCGCCGGAGAGCGGGCTGGACTGCAGCGGTCTGGTACAGAACGTGTTCCGCAACGCCGTCGGCCTCGACCTCCCGCGCACCGCGCGCGAAATGGCCGGACTCGGCGAGCACGTCACCCGCAGCGAACTGCAGCCCGGTGACCTGGTGTTCTTCAACACCATGCGGCGCGCCTTCTCCCACGTCGGCATCTACCTCGGCGACGGCCAGTTCCTCCATGCGCCCTCGCGCGGCGGTGCGGTGCGGGTCGAAAGCATGGGCACCGGCTACTGGGCGCAGCGCTTCAACGGCGCACGCCGCCTGCTGCCCAGCCACGACCTCCTTCCTGCCACGCTGCCGTTCTGACCCCGCAGGCCGGGAGGCCGCCGGCAGTTCAGCGCTTCTTCCGTCCGCAGCCTTCCTTGCCGCCGCAGGTCGAGCACTCCTCGGCACTCATGCGCCGCCCCAGGGCTTCCTGCAGGGCACACACCGATCGCCGGCAACAGACAAACATCACCCCCTCGCGGCTCGCCGCCTCGCGAAAGCGCTGCATGACGTTGTGACCGAGGAAGTCGGTGAACAGGATCACCACCTGGATGCCCGCAGGCAGGGGCGCGCTGCGGCGCTGGTGAGTGGTATCGCGCCCGCTCACATGGGCGGCGATGCGGATGCCGAACTGGGCAAGTACATCCGGAATGTTGCCGAGGCGGTCGGCACCGACGATCAGGGCATTCATGAAAATTCCTTAAGTGATAATGATTCTCATGAATAGTAGTGCCAGCGCGATGCGTTTGCAACTGCAAATCTTTCTCGTTAATATCCTTGTCCAGATTTCAACCGTTTTTTCACCTCACAGGCAGAGCACTCATGATCAGAAAAGCCGTCCTCACCTCGCTGGTCGCCGCCCTCGGCTTCTCCTCCTTCGGCGCCAGCGCCAGCGAGCAGGTTCTCAATGTCTATTCCGCCCGCCACTACCAGACCGACGATGCGCTGTACGGCAACTTCACCGCGCAGACCGGCATCCGCGTCAACCGCATCGAAGCGCGTGAGGACGAACTGATCGAGCGCATCCGCAACGAAGGCGCCAACAGCCCGGCCGACGTCTTCATCACCGTAGACGCCTCCCGCCTTGCCAAGGCCGATGAGATGGGCCTCTTCGCTCCGGTCAAGTCCGCCGCCCTGGAAGCCCGCATTCCCGCCCACCTGCGCACCGACACCTGGATCGCCTTCTCGACCCGCGCGCGCGTCATCGTGTACAACCCGACGATGGTGAAGGCCGAGCAGGTGCAGAACTACGAAGACCTCGCCAAGCCCGAACTGAAGGGCCAGGTGTGCACCCGCTCCGGCAGCCACCCCTACAACCTGTCGCTGGGTGCGGCGCTCATCGAGCACAACGGCGCTGCTGCCACCGAGCAGTGGGCAAGCGGCCTGGTGGCCAACTTCGCACGCAGCCCGCGCGGCGGCGACACTGACCAGATCCGCGCAGTCGCTGCCGGCGAGTGCGGCGTGGCCATCGCCAACAGCTACTACTACGCGCGCCTGATGAACTCCTCCCGCCCGGAAGACCAGCAGGTCATCGCCGCCACCGCCTTCGTGTGGCCCAACCAGCAAGGCAAGGGCACCCACATCAACGTCTCCGGCGCCGGCATCCTCAAGCACGCCCCCAACCGTGAAGCGGCGGTGAAGTTCCTCGAATACCTCGCCTCCGACCAGGCCCAGGTGTACTTTGCCGACGGCAACAACGAGTGGCCGGCCGTGCCGACCGTGAAGGTCAACAACCCGGCTCTCGACAAGCTCGGCGAGTTCAAGGTTGACACCCTGGAGATGGGCCGCATCGCCCGCTCGGTGCCGGAAGCGCAGCGCATCTTCGACCGCGCCGGCTACCGCTGAACCCTGCCAGCCCGGCAGACGACGGCCGCCTGCGGGCGGCCGTCGACGTTTACCGCCCGGCCGTGCTCGGGCACAGTACACCCATGACACCCGGCACCATCCTGCCCGCCGGCGCGGCACTCGCCGCCGCCCTCTTCCTTGCCTTCGACCGCCTGGTGCGGCGCGGGCTGGCCCCGGCACGCATTCCCCCCGATGAAACCCCGGCCGACCTCGGTCTCGACTACGCCGAGGTCGCCATCCCCACCGCCAATGACAAGCAGCTGCAAGGCTGGCTGGTCGGCATGGAAGACGGCATCAGCCGCCCGGCGGTGGTGCTGCTGCATGGCTGGGGCGGCAATGCCGCCACCCTGCTGCCGCTGCTGCAGCCGCTGGTCGACGGCGGCTTCGCCGTCCTGATGATCGATGCACGCTGCCACGGACGCAGCGACGAAGACCACTTCACCTCCTTGCCGCGCTTTGCCGAGGACCTCCACCATGCGGTGGACTGGCTGTATGCCCGCCACGCCCTGGCGCCCGGCAGCATCGCCGTGCTCGGCCACTCCGTCGGCGCCGGCGCCGCCCTGCTGGTGGCGTCGCAACGCGACGATCTCGCTGCCGCCATCAGTCTCTCTGCCTTCGCCCATCCCGCGGCGATGATGAAGCGCTTCCTCGCCGCCCACCGCGTCCCCTACCGCCCGCTGGGCTGGGCCGTGCTGCGCTACGTCGAGCGCGTCATCGGCCACCGTTTCGACGACATCGCCCCGCAGCACACCATCGCCCGCGCACGCTGCCCGGTGATGCTGGTCCACGGCGCCGATGACAGCACCGTGCCGGTGGCCGAAGCACACGCCATCCACGCCGCGCGCGGCGACGCGGCCGTTGCGCTGCACGTCATCGCGGGCAGCCATGACGAGTTCGGCAATGCCGCCGAGCGCGCCGCGGCCAGCGCCCGGGTGGTGGACTTCCTGCGCGCGGCAATGAACGCCGGGCGGCGTTGCGTCCGATGAAGATCTGGGTCGATGCCGACGCCTGTCCCGCGGCCATCAAGGAGATCCTCTTCCGCGCCGCGCGGCGCACCGGGATCGAGCTCACCCTGGTCGCCAACCAGATGCTGCGCACGCCCCCCTCGCCCTCGATAAGGGCCGTGCAGGTGCCCAGCGGCGCCGATGTCGCCGACCGCTGGATCATCGCAGCGTGCGCCGCCGGCGACCTTGTCATCACCGCCGACATTCCCCTCGCCGCCGAGGTCATCGCCCGCGGCGCACGGGTCATCGACCCACGCGGCGAGCAGATCGACGCCGGCACCATCGGCGAGCGCCTGGCGATGCGCAACTTCCTCGACCAGTTGCGCGGCAGCGGCGTCGACACCGGCGGCCCGGCGGCGTTCTCGGCCGCGGATGCAAAGGCCTTCGGCGCCCGCCTCGACGCCCTGCTCAGCCGCGAACTGGCCGCCCGTCGCCAGCGGTAACGCCTGCCGTGCCATTCGTCAGCCGCACATTGATGCCCAAGGCATACGCACATAGAATCCGCTGCAGCCACCCGCCGCGGCTTCCACCACCGAATCCGATGTCCAGCAGCCCCGTCCCCCTCCCCGCCGCCGACCGCAACCAGCTCAGACGGCGCCTGCACAGGCTCCACGGCCACATCGCGCACATGTACCTGAGCCCGACCGGGCATGTCGCGGTTGCCGCCGGATACCTGCTGTTCAACAGCGACCAGGCGCTGCTGCTGGGTTTCGTCGATACCAACGGCCATCGCGCCGCGGCCGACGCGGTACGGGACGATTACCAGCGCATCCGCCAGCTACCGCGCAGCACCCCGGTGGCCTGCTGCGCCCACCTTTCCCGCCTGCGCCTGCCCGCCCACGAAGTCGCCCGTCTCAACGATGCCCGCATCACCAGCGCCCACCGCGAACTGCGCGAGCTCTTCGACGATTTCGACGACTTTCCGCAACCGGCGCGGCTGGCCCTGTTCGACATGGTCTTCGCGCACAACGGCAAGATCCTCGCCCCCGCCCAGCCACCGCTGCGCGGCAGCATCGCAGCCGGCAACTGGCTCGCCGCGGCAGCCCACACCTGGCGTCCGGCCGCCGCCTGCAGCCACAGCCAGCGCTACGTCTCCAGGCTCTTCGCACAGGCGGCGCTGTACGACCATCACCAGCCGGGACGCGCGCGGCTGCGCCAGGGCGACGAGCGCTTGCGCCTGCAGGACGCCGGCAGCCTGCGGCGCAGCGACGGTTTGCGGTAACATCGTCGCCCCCGCCCACCGCCGGGCACCATCACCCCAGGACACCCCATGCCCGCCTTCCCGCCCTGCCCGCAATGCGCCAGGGACAACACCTACCCGGACGGCGAGCTTCTCGTCTGTGCCGACTGCGGCCATGAATGGCCGGCCGGCGCAACGGCCGAGGAACACGAGGACAGCGAACGCCGGGTCGTCGACGCCAACGGCAATGTGCTGCTCAGTGGCGATGCCGTGGTGCTGATCAAGGATCTCAAGGTCAAGGGTTCATCGACCACGCTCAAGGTCGGTACCCGCATCAAGAACATCCGCATCGTCGGCAGCGGCGACCACGAAGTGGACTGCCGCACGGATGCTGGCAATTTCATGCTCAAGGCCTGCTTCCTGCGCAAGGCCTGAGCTGCCGCTACATCCCCAGGGAACGCAGCAGCTCGTCGCTGTCGTCGGCCGCAGCCGAAGGCGCTGCCGCCTTGCCGCCACCAGCGTTGGCCTGCTCGATCAGCGCATCCGGATCGGGCACCTCCTGGCACTCGAAATCCTTCAGCTTGATGAACTCGGTGCGGTCCATCGCCAGTTCGAGGTAGAAGATGTTGCCGCGCCCGGTGTAGAAGGTCACCCGGCGCGCCTCCGGCTCGTC
The DNA here is from genome assembly GCF_003034845.1 of Pseudothauera lacus. Classification (GTDB taxonomy): domain Bacteria; phylum Pseudomonadota; class Gammaproteobacteria; order Burkholderiales; family Rhodocyclaceae; genus Pseudothauera; species Pseudothauera lacus. The sequence goes on from NZ_PZKC01000006.1 coordinate 74,399, forward strand.
GAGGTTGGTATCCACGCTGAGCATCACCTGCTTGTTGAGGGCCAGCATCTTGGGCTGGTTCTGGGTGATGTGGGTATCGAGCTCGCGCGCCACCTTGCCGGTGAAATCGCCGACGATCTGGTTCATCAGCTCGCCCATGACGTTGCTGACCTCGTCCGAGGTGTGCGAGGTGGCAAGCTCGGCCTTCGCCATGCCCATCCCGAGCATGTAGCGCTCGTAGAGCTCCATCGCTGCGGCGGCCGAGAAGTTGATCACCACGAGACCGGAAAAGCCGCCGTCGAAAAGCACGAAGCAGCCGATATCGGGTTTCAGGCAGGTCTTGCTGATGCGCTGGACCATGCCCGAATAACGCAGCTCGCTGCCGGTGGACACGGTCAGCACCCTGCTCACCGAATCGCACAGGCTGCGCAGGATGTCCTCGGTTCCGAATACCGCTTCTTGTTCTGGCATGAGCCCCTCCCCTGTACGGATGATTTTTCCGAACACTGTTGATCGAATTACCCTGGAAACCACAACCGGACGCCTCCGCCGGCCCCTGCGCGGAAACCTCCGCGGCGGCCCGGAATCGTCCGGTTCATGCGCCCTTCAAGGGCGCAGCAAGCGGTGGACAGCGGTTTTCACGGTTATAACACAGCGGCAACGCCAGCTCGGAGTGTGTGAAGAAATCGTCGCCAGCGGGTCGAGGCAAGGCGCGCGGCTCATCAGCCAGATGGACGAGGGAGCGCGCACCGCGCAGTACCGCCAGCGGTACGCACAGTAGATCTGCGCACACACTCTCAGCGCAGGCGCAGAATCCTCACCGCGCCCAGCAGCACCACGACACCGATCAGCACGCCGACCACCCAGTCCGGCCAGGCGCTGCCGGTCCACGCCACCAGCGCGCCGGCGGCGATCACCCCGGCATTGGCTATGACGTCATTGGCCGAGAAGATGTAGCTCGCCCGCATGTGCGCGCCGCCATGACGATGACGGGCGATCAGCAGCAGGCAGGCGACATTGGCGAGCAGGGCCAGCAGCGCCACCGACATCATCCCCACGGCCTGCGGCTCGGCGCCCACCAGGATGCGCCGCCCCGTCTCCGTCAGCGCCCCCAGGGCCAGCAGCAACTGCAGCACCCCAGCCAGACGCGCCGCACCCAGCTTGTGATGGGCCGCGCGCCCCACCGCATACAAGGCCACCCCATACACCGCCGCATCGGCAAACATGTCCATGGCGTCGGCAAGCAGGCCGGCGGAGCGGGCCCAGATGCCGGCCACCAGTTCGATCGCGAACATCACCGCATTGATCGCCAGCAGCACCCACAGCACGCGCGCCTCGGCAGCATCATCGACCTGCGGCAATGCCCCCTGTGCGGCATCCAGCGCCTCGCTGGCAACGATCGCCGCACCGTAGCCGAGCGGCTCGAGTGCAGCCAGCACGGCCTCCGCAGCGCCGCGGTGATCGACCGTCAGCATGCGCGCCGGCAGATCGAAATGCAGCGCCGCCACCGGCACCGCCGTCAGCGCCATGCGCACCATCTGCTCTTCCGACGGGCAGTCCATGCCGGGAATGCGAAAGCGCGTGCGCAACTGCGGCAGCGCTTCGCCCAGGTCGACATGAACGGGCCCGGGCAGCCCGGCCGGTGCCGACGGCCGGCAGGCACATTCTCCACTGCAGGGTGTCTGCTGCATGGTTGATCCGTATGGTCTGTGAAAAGAGGGCCATGGCGCAGTCCGCGTTCACATCGGCGATCTTGCTTGCTGATTGATGGCTCACGACAGTGTACCGCTGCACGCCATATGGAGCTTTTTCCGCTGCTTCGCGGAGAAAGTCTGCTCCCTCCCCCTGAACGGGAAGGCACCTTCTATCAGCGCCTGGCCAGCTCCGATCTTCAAGCGCACGTGATGACGATCGATATGAATTTCTCACCAACAGCGCAACACGACACTGCAGGCAGCGCTGATTCCGCCGGCGTCTGACTGGGAGCCCCCGGCAATGGGCAGGCTCTGCCTTGCCAACTTGAGTGCCGCACCGCCGACCGTACTGCACTGGCACTGAGGGCCATAGCCCGTCATAATACCAAAAGAATATCCATTTCAAATTCATGCACACGGAGTCCTTATCTCATGCTGAGTGCCCACGAGAACGCCGTCCTGATGCGCAAGCTGGAGCGCTATGAGGGCCGCGTCCCGCACATGTACCTCGACGCCCGCGGTTACGTCACCGTTGGCGTTGGTCACTTGCTAGCCGACCTTGCTGCAGCCCAGAAGCTGGCGTTTGCAAGGGCGAACGGTTCGGCCGCAAGTGCGGACGATATTCGTGGGGATTTCGAAAGTCTGCTCACGCTCCCTGGCAACCGCCTCGCGGCCTATTACAGACCTCACGTACGGCTAACGCTCCCGGAGCAGGAAATTGATCGACTTACGACCGCCCACATCAGCAGCTTTCACCGCGAACTGCAGACGATCTATCCCGGATTTGACGGTTTTCCCACCCCGGCCAGACTTGCCCTTTTCGACCTGATCTTCAATGTCGGAGCAAGCAACCTGCGCACTGCATGGCCTTCACTGAACGCCGCGATCAGGGCGCGCGACTGGGCCGGTGCAGCAACGCACTCACGCCGCGCCCCACCCGTGTCCGCACAACGCAATCAGTACGTTCGAAACCTTTTCGAAGAAGCTGCAACAGTCACCCAATGAACGCTTGCATCTCGCTTTCCGCGCGCCCTGTTTGCACCCTCACCGTGATTGCCTTGCTGACCGGATGCAGCGCAAACACGCCCCTCCCGCCCCCACGTTCTGGTGTTGAGCCTGCAGTCGGCACGGGCTTCACCCTGCCGGCCCTGCTCGCCGTTCCTCCGCAGGCAGACAGCGCAGCCTCTGCGCACGATCTGCTCGACGCCGCCTGGTACGCCACTTTCGAACTGGCCCCGCAACGAACACCGGAAGCTGCCGCCCCCTACGCCACCTGCTCCGCCTACCTCGAACGGGCTCATGAGCAACTCGCGCCGGTTGACGAGAGCGCCGCCGCAGCCTTCATGGAGATCGCGGCGATGTGCGAGGCCACCGCGCTGATTGCCCAGGCGCGCCCGGCTGCGCACTCATGGATCGGCGACGCCGCCATCGACGAAGCGCTGCCCGTGCACCTGCCGGCGGAGTTCGCCCTGCGGGTGGCGGAGTCCGGGCGCATTCCCGCCGGTGATGAGCGCCGCTGGGCAGAGGTGGAGCCGGACATCAAGGGGCACCGCCTGACGGTCGACAGCGTGCGCTTCAGCCATCCTCACGGCATCCAGGAAATAGCCCTGGTGGCGCGCGCGGACTTCGACGGCGACGGCATCGAGGATCTCCTCCTGCTCTCCCGCGATTACGTCGACGCCGGCAGCTATGCCGCCTTCCGCCTCTTCCTGCTCACCCGCCTGGAGAACGGGGAACCCTACCGGACGATAAGGCTGTTCCCGCGCTCCTGAGCACGCTCAGGTCGTCGGTCGTTCGCCGCGCACGATCTGCCGTGAAATGATGAACATCGGCAGCAGCCCCACCACGACGATGGTCAATGCCGCGGTGGAGGCTTCGGCCAGACGTTCGTCGGCGGCCAGGGTGTGGGCCTGGGTGGCCAGGGTATCGAAGTTGAACGGGCGCATCACCAGCGTCGCCGGCAGTTCCTTCATGACGTCGACGAACACCAGCAGGCCGGCGGTGAGCAGGCTGCCGCGCAGGATGGGCACGTGCACGCGACCGAGGGTGAGCCACTTGCCGTAACCCAGGCTGCGCGCGGCGTCGTCCATGCTCGGGGTGATCTTGCCGAGACTGGATTCGACGGTGTGCAGGGCCACCGCCAGGAAGCGGCTGAGGTAGGCATACACCAGCGCGGCGATGCCGCCGGTGAGCAGCAGGCCGGGATTGACGCCGAAGCTCGCCTCCCACCAGGCGGCGAGCAGGTTGTCGAGGCGGGTTACCGGGATCAGGATGCCGACCGCGATCACCGAACCGGGCACTGCGTAGCCGAGCGCCACCACGCGGTTGAGGAACTCCGGCAGGCGCGAACGTGCCAGCCGCGCGGCGTAGGCAAGCAGCACCGCCAACACCACGGCAAGCACGGCGGTCACCGCCGCAAGCACGAAGCTGTTGCGCGCCAGTTGCACGAAGCGCGGGCCGAACTGGCTGTCGCCGACCTCGATGGCCATCTCCAGCAGCAGGTAGCCGGGAAGCAGGAAGCCGAAGAACAGCGGCAGGAAGCAGGCCAGCGCGGCCAGCGCGCCGCCCAGCGGCGACAGGCGCTTGCGCACCGGCCGCGGGGCGCTGCGCGAGGTGTTGTGGAAACGCGCGCGCCCGCGGCTGGCACGTTCGAGGAGCAGCACGAGAATGACGAAGGCAAGCAGCGAGGCCGACAACTGCGCCGCTGCGACACGGTCGCCGAGCGAGAACCAGGCGCGATAGATGCCGGTGGTGAAGGTCTGCACGCCGAAGTAAGACACCGTGCCGTAGTCCGCCAGCGTCTCCATCAGCGCCAGCGCAGTGCCCGCCACCACCGCCGGGCGGGCCAGCGGCAGCGAGACGCGGAAGAAACCGCCCCACGGCCCCAGCCCCAGTGAGCGGCCGGCCTCCAGCATGCCGCCGGCACGCTCCAGGAAGGCGGTGCGCACCAGCATGTAGACGTAGGGGTAGAGCACGAACATGAACATCGCCACCGCCCCGCCCACCGAGCGTACGTCCGGGAACCAGTAGTCGCCCCGCCGCCATTCGAAGGTTTCGCGCAGCCAGCTCTGCACCGGGCCGACGAACTGCAGGTAGTCGGTATATACGTAGGCCATGACGTAGGCCGGCATCGCCAGCGGCAGCACCAGCGCCCACTCGAAGAAGCGCCGCCCCGGAAAATCGTGCATGGTGGTCAGCCACGCCGTGGTGATGCCGATGCTCGCCACCCCGATGCCGACGCCGACGCAGAGGATGAGGGTATTGCGCACGAACTCGCCGAGCACGGTGTCGGCAAGGTGCGCCCAGGTATCCGAAGTGCCGCCGCTGAGGACGTTGGAGAACACCGACAGCACCGGCATGGCGATGGCCAGCGCGACCACCACCGCGATCAGCGTCAGCGTCGACCAGCGCCGCCCGATGCGTGCGCCCAGTGCCGCGCTGGCGTGCCTGAGGGCCTGTGTTGCGTTCATGAAGGGTCCGTTGCTTGCGGAAAGGGGTGGAGTACGCAGAAAATTATAATTGATCGCATTTGAGATTCCGCGGTGCAATAATCGCTTCCGTCACTTCCGCCGCCCGCACTCCTCAGGACAGCGCATGTCTCACCTGGAACTTGCCGACATCGACCTCGCCTTCGGCACCCACAGCGTGGTGCGCAAGCTCAGCCTGCGCCTGGAGAAGGGCCGCATCGGCTGCCTGCTGGGGCCTTCCGGCTGCGGCAAGACCACGGTACTGCGCTGCATCGCCGGTTTCGAACGCGTTGCCGGCGGCGAGGTCCGCCTCGACGGCGAGCTGGTCAGCAGCGCCGCGCTGCACACCCCCCCGGAACAGCGCCGCATCGGCATGGTGTTCCAGGACTACGCCCTCTTCCCCCACCTCACCGTGGCCGGCAACATCGCCTTCGGCCTGCGCGGCATGGCCGCACGCGAACGCGAAGCGCGGGTGGCCGAACTGCTGGCCATCGTCGGCCTCGCCGAACAGGGCGGCAAGTACCCCCACGAGATGTCCGGCGGCCAGCAGCAGCGTGTCGCGCTCGCCCGCGCGCTGGCACCGCGGCCGGCGCTGCTGCTGCTCGACGAGCCCTTCTCCAACCTCGATGTGGAACTGCGCGAACGCCTCTCCCACGAAGTCCGCGACATCATCAAGGCCACCGGCACCACGGCAGTGCTGGTCACCCACGACCAGCACGAGGCCTTTGCCGTTGCCGACGACATCGGCATCATGAACGAGGGCCGCATCCAGCAGTGGGACACGCCCTACAACCTCTATCACCGCCCGCGCAACCGCTTCGTCGCCGACTTCATCGGCCAGGGCGTGCTGCTCCCCGGCACCGTCCTCGACGACCGCCAGGTGCGCGTCGAACTGGGCACCCTGCACAGCGCCATTCCGGTCGAATGCGGCAGCGGTTGCCACAACTGCGCGCGCGGGTGCACGGTGGACGTGCTGCTGCGCCCCGACGACATCGTCCATGACGACGCCAGCACGCTCAAGGCACGGGTGGTCAAGAAGGCCTTCCGCGGCGCCGACATCCTGTACACCCTGGCGCTGCCCAGCGGCACCCGCGTGCTGTCGCTGGTGCCCAGCCACCACAACCACGCCATCGGCGAGAACATCGGCATCCGTCTCGACGTCGACCATGTGGTGACCTTCCACGACGACAGCAGCGAGGCCCTGCTCGCCGAGGCCGGCAGCGCGCCCGCGCTGGTGCAGATCCGCGCATGATCCCCTGGCTGACCGACCGGCCGGCCTTTCCCCCGCTCACCCAGGCGCTCGCCAACCCGCCCGGCCTGCTCGCCGCCGGTGGCGCGCTCGACCCCGAATGGCTGCTGGCAGCCTACCGGCGCGGCATCTTTCCATGGTTCAGCGCCGGCGAACCCATCCTGTGGTGGAGCCCGGACCCGCGCCTGGTGCTGCGCCCGGAGGAGATCCGCATCACCCGCTCGCTGCGCCGCACGCTGCGCCAGCGGCGCTTCGAGGTGCGCTTCGACACCGCCTTCGATGCGGTCATGGCCGCCTGCGCCGCCCCCCGCGAACCCGGCGGCGGCACCTGGATCACCGCCGAGATGCAGGCTGCCTACTGCCGGATGCACGAACTGGGCTACGCCCACAGTGTCGAAAGCTGGCAGGACGACCGCCTCGTCGGCGGGCTGTACGGCATCGCACTGGGGCAGGCCTTCTTCGGCGAATCGATGTTCAGCCGCGTCAGTGATGCCTCCAAGGTCGCCCTCGCCCATCTCGCGCGCTTTCTTGAGAGCCGGGGATACGCCGTGATAGATTGCCAGATGACCACCCCGCACCTGCTCTCCATGGGTGCCCGCGAGATGCCGCGCGCCGACTTTGCCGCCGGCCTCGCGCACTGGACCCAGGCCGGCGCCGCGCCGCAGCGCTGGCCCGCCGGTGCGGGCGCCGCCATCGACTGGGGGAGCGGCCGCTGAGCCGACACGCAATGCAGCACGACTATCCTTACGGGCTGATCCAGTTCTACGCCACCGCGCCCTATCCGTGCTCCTACCTGCCCGACCGCCAGGCACGCTCGCAGGTGGCCACCCCCGGCCATCTCATCGACCCCTACGTGTACAGCGAACTGGTGCGCAGCGGCTTCCGCCGCTCCGGCACCTTCACCTACCGCCCGCACTGCGACAACTGCCGGGCCTGCGTGCCGGTGCGCATCGACGTCCGCCAGTTCGTCCCCGACCGCAGCCAGCGCCGCGCGCGCACGCGCCACGCCGCGCTGCAGGCGCGCGAATGCGCGCTGGGCTTCCACGAAGAGCACTACGCCCTCTACCAGCGCTACCAGAACGTGCGCCACGCCGGCGGCGGCATGGACCAGGACAGCCGCGAGCAATACACCCACTTCCTGCTGCAGAGCCACGTCGACACCCGTCTGGTGGAATTCCGCGAACGCGGCATGCTGCGCATGGTGAGCGTCATCGACCGCCTCACCGACGGCCTCTCCAGCGTCTACACCTTCTTCGATCCGGCGCTGCCGCACTGCAGCTTCGGCACCTACGGCATCCTCTGGCAGATCGACACCTGCCGCCGCCTGCAGCTGCCCTACCTCTATCTCGGCTACTGGATCGCAGAGAGTCCCAAGATGGCCTACAAGGCCCGCTTTGCGGCCCTGCAGGGGCGCATCGACGGTGACTGGCGGGCGCTGCCGGCCTCTTCCGGAAGTCTTACGCCGCAGGGCTGAAGGCGACGGCTGCGCCAAGCCGTCGCCGAAGCGGTAGAATCCGCGCCATGCTCTACGACCTCGCCCGCCCGCTGCTGTTTTCGCTCGACGCCGAAACCGCCCACGAATTCACCCTTGCCACACTCAATGTCGCCGGCCGCGTGCTGCCCCGCGGCAAGCCGCTGGCCGCCGAGCCGGTGCGCGTGATGGGGCTGGATTTTCCCAACCGCGTCGGCCTGGCCGCCGGGCTCGACAAGAATGGCGAGGCCATCGACGGGCTCGCGCGCATGGGTTTCGGCTTTCTCGAAATCGGCACCGTGACGCCGCGGCCGCAGCCGGGCAATCCGCGCCCGCGGCTGTTCCGCCTGCCCGAAGTGCGCGGCATCATCAACCGCATGGGGTTCAACAACCACGGCGTGGACGTGCTGGTGGCCAACGTCAGGGCGGCAAAATACCGCGGCATCCTCGGCATCAACATCGGCAAGAACTTCGATACCGCGATCGAGCGCGCCGCCGACGACTACCTTGCCTGCCTCGACAAGGTCTATGCGCTGGCAAGCTACGTCACCGTCAATATCTCCTCGCCGAACACCGCCAACCTGCGCCAGCTGCAGGGCGAGTCCGAACTCGACGACCTCCTCGGCCGCCTCAAGGCCAGCCAGGAGCGACTGGCCGACCAGCACGGCCGCTACGTCCCGCTGGTGCTGAAGATCGCGCCCGATCTCGACGATGCGCAGGTCACCAACATCGCCGACGCCCTGCGCCGCCATCGCATCGACGGCGTGATCGCCACCAACACGACGATCTCGCGCGACAAGGTGCAGGGCGTGCGCTATGCCGAACAGCAGGGCGGTCTGTCCGGCGCGCCGGTGTTCGAGGCCTCCACCGCGGTGGTCGCCAAACTGGTGCGCGCGCTCGCCGGCGAACTGCCGGTGATCGCCGCCGGCGGCATCACCGATGCGCGCAGCGCACGCGCCAAGCTCGACGCCGGCGCCGCGCTGGTGCAGCTATACAGCGGCCTGATCTACCGCGGCCCGGGGCTGGTGGGCGAGTGCGTGCGTGCCACCGACGACGGTCGTGGCACAACAGCATAGAACCGGCAATCATATGTCCATGTCGCCGGCGGGCTTGAGCCCCGCCGCAGGGCGGGGGATAATCCCGCGATTCCAAGCAGTGGCGCTTCGCTCGCGGAGCATCGGCCAGACATGAGCAGCTACATCTTCGTCGTCATCGGCGCGGTTCTCGTCAACAATGTGGTGTTCATCCGCATTCTTGGCCTGTGCCCCTTCATGGGCGTCTCCAAGAAGCTCGAAACCGCCGTCGGCATGGGCGCGGCGACCACCTTCGTGCTCACCCTCGGCGCCGGCACCAGCTACCTGATCGACCACTACCTGCTGCAGCCCTTCGATCTGGCCTACCTGCGCACCCTGTCCTTCATCGTGGTGATCGCCGCCATCGTCCAGTTCACCGAGCTGGTGATCCAGAAGACCAGCCCGCTGCTGCACCAGGTGCTGGGCATCTACCTGCCGCTGATCACCACCAACTGCGCCGTGCTCGGCGTGCCGCTGCTCAACGTCGGCCTCAACCACAACCTGCTCGAAGCCCTGCTGTTCGGCTTCGGCTCCTCGCTCGGTTTCACCATGGCGCTGGTGCTGTTCGCCGGCATCCGCGAGCGCCTCGACGGCGCCGACGTACCGCTGCCCTTCAAGGGTACCGCCATCGCCATGATCACCGCCGGCTTCATGAGTCTCGCCTTCATGGGCTTCGCCGGACTGGACCGCTTCCATTGACCGCCGGCAACAGCGCGGCACACAACAACCATAGCGGCCAGCGCCCGCCTTTCAACCCCTTGCCCCGACCCCACCCCAACGCATGCTGACTGCCCTCCTGATCATGGCCGGAATCGCCGTCGTGCTCGGTGCGGCGCTCGGCTATGCCTCGATCCGCTTCAAGGTCGAAGGCGACCCGCTGGTCGAGAAGATCGACGCCATCCTGCCGCAGACCCAGTGCGGCCAGTGCGGCTACCCCGGCTGCAAGCCCTATGCGCAGGCAGTGGCCAACGGCGAGGCCGACATCAACCAGTGCCCGCCGGGCGGCGAGGAAGGCATCCGCAAGCTCGCCGACCTCCTCGGCCGCGAGTTCAAGCCGCTCTCCGAAGAGCACGGAGTGGAGAAGCCCAAGTCGGTGGCCTTCATCGACGAGCAGACCTGCATCGGCTGCACGCTGTGCATCCAGGCCTGCCCGGTGGATGCCATCGTCGGCGCCGCCAAGCAGATGCACACCGTGGTCGAGCCCCTGTGCACCGGCTGCGAGCTGTGCGTGGCCCCCTGCCCGGTGGACTGCATCACCATGGAGCCGGTCGCCGAGACGGTGGAGACCTGGAAGTGGAAGTACCCGGTGGTGGAAATCAGGAAGGCCTCATGAGCGTTCGTCTGTTCAGTTTCCACGGCGGCGTCAAGACCGACGGCCACAAGCACGAATCCTGCGGCACGCCGATCCGCTCCGCGCCCTTGCCCGGCAGGCTGGTCGTCCCCCTGCGCCAGAGTGCGCGCGCGGCCTCCGAATGCCTCGTCGTGGCGGGCCAGAAGGTGTTCAAGGGCGAGCGCATCGGCGCACCGGTGGGCGTGCTCGGCACCGCCGTGCATGCGCCCACCTCGGGCACCGTGGTGGCAATCGGCGACCACCTCATGCCCCACCCCTCCGGGCTCAGCACGCTGGCGGTGGAGATCGAGCCCGACGGCGAGGAACGCTGGATCGAGCACGCACCTTTCGACTGGCAACAGAGCTCGCGCGCCGAAGCCCTCGCCCACCTGCGCGACTGCGGCCTCGTCGGCCTCGGCGGTGCGACCTTCCCCAGTCACGTCAAGCTCGGCACCGGCAGCGGCATCCACACCCTGATCCTCAACGGCGCCGAATGCGAGCCGTGGATCACCTGCGACGACCGCCTGATGCGCGAACGCGCCGCCGACATCCTCGTCGGCGCCCGCATCCTGCGCCACCTGATCGGCGCCGAGCGCCTGCTGATCGGCATCGAGGACAACAAACCGGAAGCCATCGCCGCGATGCGCAGCGCCTGCGCCGCACTGCCCGGCGCCGAGGTGGTGGTGATCCCGGCGGTGTACCCGGCCGGCGGCGAGAAGCAGCTCATCCGCACCCTCACCGGCATCGAGATCCCCTACGGCCGCCTCGGCGGCGAATTCGGCGTGCAGTGCTTCAACGTCGGCACCGCACATGCGGTGTACCGGGCGATGGAACATGGCGAACCACTGATCAGCCGCATCGTCACCCTCACCGGCAACGTCGACCAGCCCGGCAACTTCGAGGTCCTGATCGGCACGCCGGTTGAAGACCTGCTCGCCCTCGCCGGCCCGCGCCGCGCCGATACCGACCGCATCATCATGGGCGGGCCGATGATGGGCTTCGCCCTCCCCGACCTCCATGTACCGGTGGTGAAGGCCAGCAACTGCCTGATCTCCGCATCGCAGAAGCTCTTCCCCAGCGCCCCGCCGGAACAGGCCTGCATCCGCTGCGGCAGCTGCGCGCGCGCCTGCCCCGCGGAGCTGCAACCCTTCGAGATGTACTGGCACGCGCGTGCGAAGAACTTCGGCAAGGCGCAGGAATACCACCTCTTCGACTGCATCGAGTGCGGCTGCTGCAGCTACGTGTGCCCCTCGCACATCCCGCTGGTCGATTACTTCCGCTTCGCCAAGAGCGAGATCTGGGCGCGCGAACGCGACAAGAACGCCGCCGACCAGGCCCGCGAGCGCTTCGAGTTCCGCAACTGGCGGCAGGAACGCGAAAAAGAGGAGAAGGCCGCCAAGCTCGCCGCCAAGGCCGCCGAGACGCGCGCCAAGCTCGCCGAAGGTGGCGAGGCCAGCGACAGCCCCGCAGCAGCCGCCGCGGAAGACCCCAAGAAGGCCCTCGTCGCCGCCGCACTGGCCCGCGCCAAGGCACAGAAGGCTGCGGTGGCGCCAAAGAACACCGAAGGGCTGAGCAGCGAGAAGCAGGCCGAGATCGACGAGATCGAGCGCCGCCGCCGCGAACTCGGCCTCGACGCCCCGCCGTCGGCCGCCGACGACGCCCCCCAAAAAACCGAGGCGCGCGACGCCTGAGCGCCCGAGCCGACGCGATGATCCATTCCCCCTACATCCGCAAGCAGGCCAGCGTCCGCCAGGTGATGTTCACCGTGCTGCTGGCCCTCCTCCCCGGCATCGCCGCCTACGTCTGGCAGGTCGGCGCCGGCATCCTGGTCAACCTCGCCATCGCCACCCTCACCGCGCTCGCCGCCGAGGCCCTCGTCCTGCGTCTGCGCAAGCGCCCCATCGGCACCAGCCTGGGCGACCTCTCGGCGGTGGTGACGGCATGGCTGGTGGCACTGTGCTTTCCCACCATCGTGCCGTGGTGGGTCACCGTCATCGCCGTGCTGGTGGCCATCATCGCCGTCAAGCACCTCTACGGCGGGCTCGGGCAGAACCCCTTCAATCCGGCAATGGTGGCCTACTGCACGATGATCATCGCCTATCCCGCGCTGATGTCGCAGTGGCCGCCTGCCGGCGAGCTCGATTTCGCCACCCAGCTCGACCTCATCCTCGGCGGCGCACGCGACCTTGACGCCATCACCGGCGCCACCGCGCTGGACGCCCTGCGCACCGGTCTGCGCGTCGGCGAGGCCGACGTCGCCACCCTGCTCAAGCAGGACAGCTTCGGCGCCGTCGGCGGACGCGGCTGGGAATGGGTCGGCCTCGGCTACCTGCTCGGCGGCCTCTTCCTGCTTGCCCGCCGGGTCATCACCTGGCACATGCCGGTGGCCTTCATCGCCGCCCTGGCCGCCACCGCGGCCGTATTCTGGGTGGCCAGCCCCGGCCAGTTCGCCTCGCCGCTCTTCCACCTCGCCAGCGGCGGCGCCATGCTGGCGGCCTTCTTCATCGTCACCGACCCCGTTTCGGGGGCCACCACGCCGCGCGGCAAACTCATCTTCGCCGCCGGCGTCGGCGTTCTCGCCTATCTCATCCGCAACTTCGGCGCCTATCCCGAGGGCATCGCCTTCGCGGTGCTGCTGATGAACATGTGCGTGCCGCTGATCGACATGAAGACCCAGCCGCGCGTCTTCGGCCACCGCGGGGACAAGCCATGAACGCCCGCTATACCGCCGCGCGCACCTCGCTGCGCACCGCCGCCATCATGCTGGTGTTCAGCCTGCTGTTCACCGCCGCCATGGCCTTCACCTACACCCTTACCCGCCCGGCCATCGAAGCCTCCGAACTGGCCGAGAAGATGCGCCTGATCAACGAAGTGCTGCCCGCCGGCAGCTACGACAACGACCTCCTCGGCGACGTCCTCCACCTCGGGCCCACGCCCGAGCTGGGGCTCAGCCGCGGCGGCGCGGTGTACCGCGCACGCCGTAACGGCGAGGCAGTGGCCCTGCTGATCGAGGCCGAAGCCGCCGACGGCTACGCCGGGCGCATCCAGCTGGTGCTGGCGGTGGACACCGACGGCCGCGTCTCCGGCGTACGCGTCACCGCCCACAAGGAAACCCCCGGCCTCGGCGACTACATCGACCCGCAGAAGGACCGCAACAAGGAACGCCCGTGGATCGGCCAGTTTGCCGGCATCACCCACGACCAGGTCGATCCCGCAGTATGGAAGGTCAAGCGTGACGGCGGCGTCTTCGACGCCCGTGCCGGCGCCACCATCAGCGCCCGTGCCGTCACCAACGCCACCGGGCGCGCACTGCGCTGGGCCGTTGCCCACCGCGACGCACTGTTCGCCGCCGAAACCGGCAGCACCCTGCCCCCCCAGGAGTAAGGCCATGGACATGCAGAAATTCCGCGACAACGCCTGGAACGGCCTGTGGAAGCAGAACCCCGGCCTGGTCCAGTTGCTCGGCCTGTGCCCCATCCTCGCCATCAGCACCAGCATGGTCAATGCGGTCAGCCTCGGCCTGGCCACCATCCTTGTGATGGCGGTGGCCAACCTCGCGGTGGCCAGCCTGCGCAACTTCATTCCCTACGAAATCCGCATCCCGGTGTTCATCCTCATCATCGCCGCGCTGGTGACCATGGTGGATCTGGCCTTCAACGCCTACTTCCACAGCCTCTACCTGGTGCTGGGGATCTTCATTCCGCTGATCGTCACCAACTGCATCGTCCTCGCCCGCGTCGAAGCCTACGCCGCCAAGAACGACCCCCTCAGCTCCACCCTCGACGGCGTCATGATGGGCATCGGCCTGGTCTGGGTGCTCGCCGTCCTCGGCGGACTGCGCGAACTGCTCGGCAGCGGCACGCTGTTCGCCGGCATCGACATGATCATCCCCAGCCTCAGCGCCGTACAGGTGTTCGGCGACGACTACCCCGGCTTCCTCATCGCCATCCTGCCGCCCGGCGCCTTCTTCGTCTTCGGCCTGATGATCGCCGCGTTTAACTGGCTCAACCAGCGCAGCGCAGCACGCCAGCGCGCCCAGCCGCAAGCCGTCGCCCAAGACAAGCCTGGCGAAGAACAACCGGCCGTCGCGTAACCTGGATGAAGCGCAGCGCAATCCGGGAGAGCCTTCCCGCCAACCACCAGCCGTCCCGGATTCCACTTCCTTCAACCGACCATCACGTAGCCCGGATGAAGCGCAGCGCAATCCGGGAAAACGTTCCCGCCGACCACCAGCCGTCCCGGATTCCACTTCGTTACATCCGGGCTACGTTTATTGCGGCCGCCCTGCGATGATGAAGCGCGAGGCCATCCGCGAGTTCTTCCGCCGCCTGGCGGAGGCCAACCCCCATCCCACCACCGAACTGGAATATGGCTCGCCCTACCAGTTGCTGGTGGCGGTGGTGCTCTCCGCACAGGCCACCGACAAGAGCGTCAACCTCGCCACCCGCAGACTGTTCGCCGCCGCCCCAACGCCGGAGGCGATGATCACCCTGGGCGAGGACAGCGTCGCCGAACACATCAAGACCATTGGCCTGTTCCGCAACAAGGCGAAGAACACCGTGAGCCTGTCACGCCAGTTGCTGGAACGCCACGGCGGCGAGGTGCCGCACAACCGCGCCGCGCTCGAAGCCCTGCCCGGCGTCGGCCGCAAGACTGCCAACGTGGTGCTCAACACGGTCTTCGGCGACCCGGTCATGGCGGTGGACACCCACATCTTCCGCCTCTCCAACCGCAGCGGGCTGGCGCCGGGCAAGGACGTGCTGGCGGTCGAACAGGCGCTGATGCGCCGCGTACCCAAGGACTACCTGAAGGACGCCCATCACTGGCTGATCCTGCACGGGCGCTATGTGTGCACCGCGCGCAAACCGCTGTGCGGCGCCTGCCTCGTGCGCGATCTGTGCACATTCCGCGACAAGACCGACTGAAGCCCGGAGACCCCATGTTCAATCCCTCGCGCGAGCAGGTGCGCAACTTCTTCATCGCCGCCTGGCGCAAGCAGCACGCCAGCGAAGCCCTGACCGCCATGGAAAGCATGGCGGTGGACATCATCAGCCTGCACCCGGAATACCACCCCATGCTGGAAGACCCGGAGGCCGTGGCGCGCGAGTTCAGCCCGGACGACGGCCAGGTGAACCCCTTCTTGCACCTGTCGCTGCATCTGGCCATCGAAGAACAACTCTCCATCGACCAGCCCCCCGGCATCCGCGCCGCAGTGGCCACCCTGCAACTCGCCCGCGGCAACCGCCACGACGCGCTGCACGAAGTGCTCGAATGCCTTGGCGAAACGGTGTTCAACGCCCAGCGCAACAACGCCCCGCCGGACGGCGCAGCCTACCTGGAATGCGTGCGCCGACGCGGCGGCTGACAGGACCCGCCGCGCACCGCCTTCACGAAGTCAGTCGTTGGTCGGCTTTTGAATACCTTGCAAGCATTCGCCCCGAGCCTTCGATTAAGCTCAGAACAGGCTCTCATCGCTCACGCCCAGCCTCATGCCAGGCTTTCTGGATCGGCGAGAGCAGATACTCGATCACCGTACGCCGACCCAGGACGACCTCGGCTGAGCTGTGCATGCCTGGGGCAAGCGAGTAGCGCTGCCCATCCAGCTCCAGTGACGACTGGTCCAGTGAAACCAGCGCCCGGTAGCGCATCGGTTGCCCCCCAACGGTAGCCTGACCGCGTTCGCGCGCTTCCTCCTCGCTCTGGGCGTCTGCACTGACGAGTTCCACCACGCCCGTACCCATGCCGTACTTCTGGAACCGATATGTAGCAAACTTGAGTTTCACGGGTTGCCCTGGGCGGACGAATCCGATGTCCTCGTTCGATAGCCAAACCTCTGCTTTCAAGGTCTCGTTTTCTGGCACCAGGGTTGCCAGAACCGTTCCCGGTTGGACAACAGTACCGGTCGTGTGTGTGGCGAGATCCTTGATCACGCCGTCCTGAGGCGCCCGCAGCTCGGCAAGACTGCGGCGGTGGACCTGTTTGACGAGCTCCTGCGCAAGGCGGTCGAGGACACCTTGAACCTCGTGTCGCTCGGCATGAAGCGCGCGCAGGTAGTCAGCACGAATCTGTGTGAGCTTCTCGCGTGACTGTCTGATGCTCGCCTCGGCCGAGGCGATGAGGTGCTCCTGGGTCGCCAGCTCCTGCTCGCGTTCTATACGCTCACGGCGCTTGTCGCCTGCCATCAGCACGCCCGCGAAGCCCTCGGCGACCAGACGATCGAATGCCGCCTCCTGCTCCCGGTAGATCGGCAGGATCGCCTGTAGCCTCGTGCGCTGCTGCAGCGCTGCGCCCTTCTCACGTTCTGTCCGGGTCAGGCGGGCGCCTTCCTCGGACAGGGCTGCCGCCAGCGCGTCCCGATTTGCCTCGAACTGTCTCAATGCCTCGCTGAACACAGCGTGTGGCAGATCGTCGACAGGAATGAAGTCCTTGCCACCGATTTCCGCATCAATGCGCGCCAACTGGGCGCGTTTGCGCGCCATGTCGGTGGTTACGGCCTCAAGGTCGGCGTCCATCGCAAGTGTATCCATGCGCATGAGTACCTGCCCCAAGCCGACTCGCTCTCCCTCGCGGACAACAATCTCTCGCACGATTCCGGCTTCCGAGGGTTGCACTATCTGCAGGTAGCTCGCAGGCACCAAGCGTCCCTCCGCCACTGCGATGATATCGAGCTTCCCGGTCATCGCCCAGATCAGCAGGAAGCCGATCAGCCCGACCAAGGTCCACAGGATCTTTCTTCCCAGCGGATTTGGGGCGGTATCCTGGAGACGGATCAGCGGCGGGTGAAAACGTTGGTAGCCCAGTTCTCCGTCAGCATTCTTGGTAGTGTGCGTCGTCATTGTGTCGAATTTGCGGGATCGTAGCGTTCAGGTTTAGCACGGCAAACGGATGACGCCCTCATGCAGGCCGGAAAACGCCTTGAGCTGACCACCCGAGGGTAGCAAGCCGACGGTATCGGCGCCCAGGCGGTTCAGCGCCGCATTTCCGCTTACCAGTCCGGCAAGCCCCCCAAGATCAGCCCCGTGGCGCCTGTCCTGCCACATGGGACTTGCCTGCCGTTCTGCATCGAGACGCGCCAGCGCTTCCTGCAACTGCCGCCATTGATGTTGTACGGCTGCTGCAGCAGTCCTGGCAGGCGTTGGTGCTTGCCAGTAGGGATCGAGCAAGCCTGCCGGCACACTTTGACTCAGTGCAGCCAGCAAGGATCCAGCGCCGTTTGAGTTGCCGTGCGACCCACCGAAGAGTTGCTCCAGTACGTCCTGCCCGGTGTTGCGGTTCGTCTTCGCGGTCTGGCTGCCGCCCCAGGCCCCGAAGAGGTTGCCTGGCAGATTTCCGGGGAGGAGCGCATCGAAGCAATTGCCTCCACCCATGTCATACACGGTCCTGTTGCCAAAGCTGACCCTGAAGCTGTCCGCGGCGACCGAACTGTTACCATGGCCGTCGCTCGCCACCACCCTGATGTCGAGGCTGCCCCTTGCCGTGGCGGGGGCAGTGCCGCTAAAACTGCGCGTCTCAGCATCAAAAGCCAGCCATTTCGGCAGAGGCTGGCCGTTCGTCAGCGTAGCCGAATAGCTCAGCACGTCACTGAGGTCGCGGTCGGTGAAACTGCCTTCGGGAATCTGCCACGAAAACTCCCGGCCGCGTGCCAGTTGCACGTTTGAAAGCCGGCGCGCCAGCTCGGGGGCGTCGTTGGTGCCGTGAACACTCACCACGAGCTCCCCAGGGGTCACGTTCTGGCCGTCGCTCGCCAGATAGCCGAAGCGCTCCTCGGCGCTCTCGCCCACTCCCAGGCCCTGAACCTTCGGCGAGAAGTTGTCCAGCATATAGGCGTAGCCGCCGTTGGGCAGCAGTGTGAGCCAGCCGTACTCCCCGCGTCGGACCCCCGCATCGGTCACGCACAGCGTTGCGCTGTCGGGGTGGCTATCGTTGGCAAGCACATTACCCCAGGCCAGCAACGTGCGGTCTTCCTGAACTGTCGCGGCATCGGGCAGGGTCACTGGCCCGCTGTGCGCGTCTTCCGCAGCCTCGACGTGGAGGACGAAGGTCTGGCTCGCCGAGGCGCCAGCAAGGTCGGTGGCGGTGACCTGGATAGCGTACTCGCCAGCGGCGGGCGGTGTGCCAATGAAGGCAGAGGCCGAAGCGTCGAAGCTCAGCCAGTCCGGTAGCGCGGTGCCGTCGGCAAGGGTGGCTGAGAGGGTCAACTGATCCCCGGGGTCGATGTCGTGGAAAGCTCCGTCCGGCAGTTGCCACGCCCAGGCCGCACGCTGCTGGCCCGTCTGGTCGGATAGCAACACCCCCGCGGTCGGCGCATCATTGACGTTATGCACGGTCACGCGCATGTCCTGGGTCACCGAAAAGCCGTACTCGTCCCACGCCTCGACAACGATGTCAAGGTCGCCCACGTCATCGTTGCGTGGTGTGCCGCTGAACACGCCGCGCGCAGAATCAAACAGCAGCCATGCCGGCAAAGGGCTACCGTCTGCCATGCGGGCGTGCAAGGTCAACGAACCACCAAAAGGATCTTCGAATGCGCCAGCAGGCAACGCAACACGGAACGGCGCATCCTGCACCGCCTCGACCGGGGCGATGCTCGCGCCCACCACTGGCGCGCTCTTGAGCATTGCCGGCAGTGAGGCGAAGCGTCCGTCATCGAAGGCCAGAGCCATCACCGCCGGCATCCCGTCCCTCATGTTGGCATGGAAATCGGGAAGGCGGATTGTGTCACCAGGCCCGTAGTGGATGAGCAGCGTTTCGCCGTCCCAACCCAGGGTCAGCTCTTCGAGCAAAATCCCAGCACCAAAGACGATGAAGTTGTCGCTCGGGTCATCGATGATCGTATCGACGCCGTCGCCCAACTCGAAATGGTAGGCATCCACGCCAGCCCCCCCAATCAGGGTGTCGTTGCCACGGCCACCATGGAAACGATTGAAGCCCTCACCACCGATCAACACATCATCGCCGCCGTGCCCGTACAGACGATCGTCTAGGTTGCTGCCCTGGATCGTGTTGCCACCCTCGTCGCCCTCGACCGAAAACCCCCAGGACACCAGCGTGGCGTAATCCACCACCGTACCGTCGGCGAACAGGAAGTGTTCCACCGCGTGGCCCCCGCCAAGCACATCGTCGCGATTGAAGCCCGCAAGCCGCAGCACGTCACCCTCGCCGCCATAAAGCACCAACAGCCTATGCCCACCTTCGCCATCCTCGGCAAAGGACAGCCGCTCCTGCAGGCTTTCGGGCGTGATGCCGGGACCGAAGCGCACCGTGTTGCCGGCATCGCTGGATGCACTATCGGAGATGTTCACCTCGCCGTCACCGATATTGATCGCGTATATGTCTTCGGAGCGTTCGCCGTAGCGGATGCCGCGGGCGACCAGGGCCTCGAAGCTCAATACCTCGCCCGTCCACGACAAATCCACCTCGTTGATCGGCGGCTGCATGCCGGGCACGCGCGGATCGAAGCCGGCAAAGCGCACACTGCCGCCGTCCTCGCCCAGCACCAGCAGCAAGTCGCGCCCATCGAAAGCGAGTTGCAGGTCATCCGCATCGACATCGCCGGTCAGTTCGAGCCGGTTGAAGTCCCCCTCACGCCAGGTCTCAACGATGGTTACATGCGCCGCAGGAGTGCCACCCTCGCGATGGATGTGGTAGGTATCGGACCCTATGCCACCCACCAGCAGATCTGAACCGCCCTCACTCGCGAAGTGGTCGTCCCCATCGCCGCCGACCAGAGTGTCGGCAAACATCGTACCCGTGAGCCATGCCCCTTCGTCACCGCCAGACTGCGTGACACCGGAAACCTCGATGCCTTCGGCGGCAATCTCGCTGCCGTCTGCAAAACGGAATACATCAACCGAGCGCGTCAGGGTTGCCCGATGCGGCGCGTAGCCACGCAGGATCACGCGGTCGCCTGGGCGGTCCGCGAATTCGATCACCAGATCGCCGTCGCGTTCGGAATAGCGCAGATCCTCGGGCCGGATGCCTTCACCAAACTGCAGGATGTTGGGCGCGTCGTCGAACACCGGATCGTCGTAGTCCCAGTCGCCGACGTAGTCCCAGTCGCCGCTGCTGTCCCAGTCAACCGCGGAAACCTGGGGTGCGGCGGAGGGCGAGATAATATCGGGCCCCTCGCCAACACCATGCCCCCCGCGCAGGGGGCGGTGCTCATCATCGATCACCACCTCTTCGTCACCGGTGTGATAAACGTAGGTATCTCCACCCCACCCGCCGTACAGTTCGTCCCGGCCGGGGCCGCCCCGCAGCGTATCGGCGCCGTGGCCACCATGCAGCGTGTCATTTCCCGCGCCGCCTTCGAGCCAGTCGTCGCCGTCGCCACCATACAGCAGGTCGTCGCCATCGCCGCCGAGGAGGATGTCGTCACCCGCCAGTCCGATCACGATGTCGTTGCCCGCGCCCGCGTCGATTGCATCAACCCCTGCGGTGCCGTAGATCACGTCATCACCCGCTGTGGGCGTGTTGTGCGCCAGCGCGGCGCCACCGAACATGTCACCGCTTTGTGCATAGGCCACCGCTTCCAGGCCGCCTGCAGGCGCAACGGTGCCGGTCAGCTCGAAGTCGGTTGCCACGAAGGCCAGCGGCGCGGTTGCGCTGGCTGCCCGCAGTTCAGCGCCTTGTGCGTTGGCCCAGGCGGCAAGGTCGAAGATGCGCGCGCGCCCTTCAGCGTCGATGAACTGAACGCGTTCGAGATCGCCCGACAGATCGACCAGCGTGCTGCCCTCAAGAACGATGCTGCCACCCAGTCCCCCATCGACCACCAGCACGAGCCGGCCATCCGCGGCAAGGTAGGCGCCCAGCATGATGGGTGTGATGCCACCGCCAAAGGAAAGGGTGTCCACACCATCGCCGGCAGTCAGCACATCATCGCCGTCACCATAATTGAACAGGAAGGTGTCATCTCCCGCGCCACCGTCGATGACATCATTGCCGCTCTCGCCTGCAATCAGGTCGTCGCCGAAACCGCCGTAAACGGTATCGTCACCGCTGCCTGCTGAAACAATGTTGTCACCGCCGAGAACGACGATGTTGTCGTTGTTGGCCCCCGCGCGGATCACCACGGATTCTCCGGTGTAATCCTCTATCTGGTCGTCCGCGGCGCTGCCGAGCAGCAGCGTGGGATCGCCTCCATGGCGCACCTGGTATCCCATCACGCCGCCGTCCGCCCGCGCGATCATCTCCTCAAGGCTGAACTCCGTGCCGTCGTCGAAGCGGAAACGCCTCACCGCGGCGCGCCCGAGATCGCCCCCGCTCTGGCTGCGGATGATCACCGCATCGTCGCCGCCGAGGCCGATCACCAGACCGGAATAGCCGACATCTCCAGGTTGCAGGATCCCCCAGGTGCGCGCGCCCATTTGCACGTTGATATCCTCAACCCGGATGCCCGGCCCAAAGAGCACCGTATCGTCTGCGACAGTGGCGTTCGCCGCATACACCGAATCCAGTCCGCTGCCGCGCTCGATGATGTATGCGTTGCTCCCCGCACCGCCATAAAGCTGATCTCGACCAGCACCGCCGTTGAGGGTGTCGTCACCGTCACCGCCGTAAAGCGTGTCACGCCCCGCCCCGCCCAGGAGCAGATCGTCGCCCGCCTCGCCGTAAAGCTGATTATTGCCGCCACCGCCGACCAGGGTATCGGCGCCCTCACGGCCATACAGCGTACTGTGCTTGTCACTGCCGGTGATGAGGTCGTCCGCCGGCGAGCCATAGAGAATCTCGGAGTCACTGTGAACACCGACAAGCGCCGTGACGTTCGCCGCGCTGAGAATCGCGCCGTTGGAAAACTCGAAGCGCTCAATGCGCCCGCCCGACCATGTGCCGAACCAGTTGCCGATGCGTACCGAATCCCCGGACGCATCGATTGTCGCAACAAGGTCACCGTCCTCTCTGGCAAAGCTGACGCCAAGCTGGTCAACGCCGGGCTTGAACACCACTTTGCCGCGTCCGCCCTCAATGCTGTCGTCTCCGTCTCCCATCCCGAAGACATAGGTGTCGTAGCCTCCAAGGTTGACGTAGGTGTCGTTTCCAGCGCCGCCATCGAGGATATCGTTGTCATAACCTGAGACGATCCTGTCATCTCCGTCAGTGCCGACCACAGCGCGCATGTCCAGCGCGCTCCTGTCCCACACCGTGCCGTCGGCAAAGCGAAGCTGCTCAACGCCGACCCCGTCATTTGCCGCGAAGTAGCTCGCCTGGCTGCGAACAAACACTTTGGTACCGTCATGCAGGCTGATCATCATGTCGCCACTGCGCGTATAGCGCACCGTGACGTCTGCGGGTGCAATACCATCGGCCAGTTCGATTGTATCGACGCTCGCCCGGTCGTACCCCTCCTCGATCACGTTAAAGCCGTCACCCAAACCGAAGCGGTAGGTATCCGAACCGCTACCACCACGCAAGGTGTCGCTGCCCGGACCGGCAATCAGCAGATCGTCGCCTTTGCCCCCCATCAGCAGGTCGTCGCCCGCGCCACCGGACAAGGTGTCGTTGCCATCGCGGCCCAGCAAAGTGTCGTTGCCGCCATTACCGACAATGGAATTGTCGCGCCCGACATGGCCTTGCAACGTGTCATCGCCGTCGCTGCCGATCAGCACGCGGCTGCGGATAGCCTCTGCGTCCCACACCGTGCCGTCCGAAAACACGATCTCCTCGACCCCATACCGATGGCCGCCGACGAAGTGCTTCTTCACCGTGATCGTCTCGCCGGTATCGACGATGGTCAGCACCAGATCATCGACGTTCCACCAGTTGCCCTGGTCACGCACTCGCTGCAGGCGCACATCCGTTGGCGCAACGCCGGCCTTCAGCTCGATGCGGTCGATATCAGCTGCGAGCCACGAATCCTCAAAGATAACGTCGTTGCCGTCACCGCGGCCGAAGCGGTAGGTATCCGAACCCGAACCCCCACGCAGCTCGTCGTTGCCAACCCCGCCGTCAAGGGTGTCGTTGCCGGAAGCTCCGAAGAGCGTATCGTTGCCGCGCCCCCCAGCAATCAGATTGTCTCGCCCGGCGATGCCGTAGATGACGTCATCGCCATCTCCGCCGCTCAGCACCCGGTTAAAAATAGCCTCGGAGTCCCACACCGTACCGTCGGCAAACACGATCTCCTCGATCGCATGCCGTGACCCGGCCGCAAAGTGCTTCCTGACGGTAATCGTTTCGCCGGTATCAGCGATGCTCAACACCAGGTCATCGACGCTCCGCCAGTTGTTAGGATCACGCATGCGAGCCAGGCGCACGTCCGCCGGCGCCACGCCGGCCTTCAGCTCTATGCGATCCACCTCACCGGCATGCCACGAATCCTCGATGATCGTGTCGTGCCCGTCGCCCCGCCCGAAGCGGTAGGTGTCCGAGCCTGTACCCCCACGCAACTCGTCGTTGCCGGCCCCACCATCCAAGGTGTCGTTGCCTGCACCCCCAATCAGCGTGTCGTTGCCCCCGCGCCCCAGGATCAGGTCGTTGCCCCCCCGGCCATCGATAAAATCGTCAAGCTCGGTGCCGCGCAGAATGTCGTTGCCCTCGGTGGCGGAGTTACTGTCGACCCAGCCCACGAGCGGGGCCTCCAGCGCGGCGGAGACATCTTCACCCAGCGGCGCCATCATGGTCTTGAACGACAACATGTCCAGCGTTCCGGCCAGTCCGAGGCCACGCACCGACCGCACGAACTCGCCCAACTGCTCGAGTCCGTATCCGCGATCCCTTTCGATCAGCCCGGCAAGGCTCGCCGCAACTTCAGACAGATCGCCAACGATGCTCGCGGTTTCTTCATCCCAGCCATAGCGGATATCGAGGAACAGGTCCTTCAGATGGCTTTGCGCCATCAGTTGCCCAAACACCATCGCTTCGAGCTGCCCATAGGCCTGATTGAGCGTGCGCGCCGCATCCCGCCCCGGGTTGCTACCCCAGGTCCGTTGTGACCACGCCTGGCCGAGAAAGGCCTCCAACGCCTCAAGCCGCCGTGCATCCCCGATGGCATTACCCCAGCCGCGATTGGTGCGGCTGGCCGGATGCACGCCATCCACTCCTGCCCAGCGATAGATGATGTGCGGCATCAGGGCATTGCGCTCAGCGCCATCGGTCTCGGCCACAAAGCGTTCGACCAGGCCCTTGAGCACGTCGTCGCGCACCATCGCCTGGTGCAGGTCATGCACCTTGCCGTAGCCACGCGCATCGGGCAGCAGCGCGATCTCCTCGGGCACCTCCAGCCATTCGGTGGGGATGCTGTAGGCGGCATCCTTGACGAACCACACGTCGGCGGCGGTGCGTGTTTCGCCCCCGGTGGTGACGAAGCTGCCCACCTGTTTGTGGGCATTGCCATGCGCGTCGACGTGGTTCGAATGACTGTAGGTCACATTGATGGCCTGCACACCCGCCTCTTCCAGCGTGAGCAACTCGCCTTCACCTGTGCGCCCATCGACGTTGGCGTCCACCCACACCCGCAATTCGGCAAAGGCCGGATCGTTGGCGTCGATTACGCCGTCGCCGTTAATATCCAATTCCCGCAATGCTTCGAAGCCATTGACCGCCTTTAGCCCGCTGGCGAGCACGGTTTCGGAGCCGAACAGCTCGCGGCCAGAGTTGATCGCGCCGTCGCCGTTGCGATCCCATACCAGCAATCCGTCACCCGCGCCCAGCCAGCCGGTACGCTCGGCGAAGCCGTCGGCGGCGTGGTCGAAGTACACGCCCGCATCGAGACCAACCGTGTTGATGCCGGTGCCATCCAGATCCAGGATGACGGGGGAGGCGAAACGGGAAGCGGTTTGGGTTTGGTCGCCGATTCTGCGGAAGATGTCGTCGAGGTTCTTGCTCAGCCTCAGCAATCTATCGAGTAGTCCCCTCTCAAAGCTATCCCAAGACGGGATCCACTGTGGAATGGGAGCCGAACCGAGCGTGTCGCTTATGCGCAATAGTCGCTCGACGGTCTCTCTTTCCTTGACCGCCCAATATCGATCCCAACGATTTCCTGTTAGCGATGAAACGTCACCTAGTCTGTCGGGCGACAAGTTGCTCGCACGGGCGGCTTCATTTGCAGGAACCATGAGCGTATCGAAAGCCTGCGCCGCATCCTTTGCGGCTATGTACGTCTCGGAGGTTGAGCCAAGTCCCGGCGGATTGCCCAGATCGCCATTCCGGCGTAAGTCGTGAATGCCGTCGAGCATCGCCCGATCTGCCGCGATGATCGCATCCCAGAAGTTATGGATGGCTGTCAGCGTTTGATCTGAACTCTTCCAGGCTCGGATTGCAGAGTCATAGGCTAAGTCATGGTCCTTGAACTGCTGGTCTAGTTGGTCGGCAACAGGCCCACTCGGATCAACTGACTGGCTTTCAGAAGTGAACTGCCCATTCGACCAGCCACCCCCACCCCAGTACCCGTAGGTCCATGTGCGAGCCCCCTCGGGATTTCTTTGCCAAACTATTCGTGCCTCGCTCATTCCTGACTCCTCTGGTCAAAAATCGTCATCATCTCGATGGGCTGGCATTGATCGTCGTCAAAACGCAGGACAACCACCCTTCGCGGCCCGGCATACTCATCCGCCACCGTCAGCACAGCCGCGCGCCCATCCGGGGTCATGGATTGCCCTGCGATGTAACTCCAGTTGCCCCCGTCGAATGTGCAACGCTCATCACCGAACACCACGTCGACGTCGTAGTGGTACGGAGCAGCTCTCGCCTGCTCATCCCAGTTCGCGATGAATACACGCAGACATCGGGATGACTCGTAATCGCAGGCAAGATCACGAGTTTCATCCCCCAGTTGTTCCAAGTGTCTTGTATCCGGCTCAGAACCGTCATGTGATTTTCCTTTTACAAAAAAAGAGAAATCCTTTCGAGGAGATCTGGGTGACGCTCTGTGTGCCCGGTCATTAACCCAGAAAACGCCCGCGCCACTCAGATAGTTTGGCCATCTCTGCCAGAAAGCACTCTCTTCCGCAACGAACGTTTCATCGACCACGCCATTCGCATTCACAAGCGTCCAAGTTATCCCCCAACGCTTACATGCACCGGGTTCGTCTTCCGGAGCCTTACATGTTCGAACCAGGAACAACCCTGGCATAATCTCAAGAGGAAAGTTAAGGGCAATCGATCGGTATATGTGGTCAGGTGGCCTGTGTGGATTGGCGACATCCCATTTAAGTAGATCTCCAACACTCCGGTCGCCAATAAGGTGGGTGAGCAACAATTCGTACCCATGCAGACCGAAACGAATGCTGTTGGTGAACGGCGGGGCCGGCAGTTCGCGCGCCTCAATCCTGTCGGCGAAATTGAAATCAAACAGGAACAACCTCGGTGAAGCTGTGTCTGATCGATCCAGCGCAGCCACCATCATCCCGTCGGCGCTGATGGTCGCTTGCAGCGAAGAGGGCTTGGTCGAGGGGTAGTCGGGCTTGCCGCACGAGGCTGTGAAGAGCGCGATCACCGCAACGGATACAAACAAGCCCAATATCCGCACGGAGAAGCGCCACGCCCCCAAGGCCGCCGATGCGGGCGCCACGCGCTTTGCGACCCTGCTGCAGAGCCAAGCCTCCCCTGCACCCAGCCAGACAGGCCGCCCGCTAAGCTTCAACCGAAAGGGCAAGAACTGGCCCACTGCGCCGCTGATGCCCCCACACAGTCTGAGCCAAGCCACCCCACCTTTCCGATCAGTTGGCCTTTGCATTCACTTTCTCCCTTGCCTCTGCGATTCCCAGCCACCGCGAAAACCTCGAGCCGCGTAGCTAACATCGAACCTTGTTGCGCTTACCCTTGCCTGCGCTCGGATGGCTTTTTTCGTACTTTCACCTTCGAATGCCTGCAGGGCACACTGCGATATACCCTCCACATCAGTGAATTCCACCAACACCCCGTTCTCCCCATCACTAATGACCTCTTCCACCGGCGCAGTGCGCGATCCGATGACCAGGCAGCCGGCCGACAGGGCTTCGAGCGCAGACCACGACAGCACGAAGGGGTAGGTGAGGTATATGTGGGCAGCGGAGACCTGCAGCACACGGCGGTAGTCGGCGCGTGCTAGCCGGCCCGTAAAGTGGGTACGGGCGGGATCCAGACTGACTTCGCGCAGGAGTTTTTCGCGCCAGTTGGGGGCGTCGTCCGGGCTGGGGCCGTAGCTGACTTCGTCACCGCCCACGATGATGGCGTGGCAGTGCGGGTGCAGGCGCTGAATGCGGGCCAGGGCGCGCATGAAGATGTGGAAGCCACGATAGGGTTCGAGGTTGCGGGCAACAAAGGTGATGACCGGGTCGCCCGCGGCGAGCTCGACGCCGGAGGGCGTCCTGAAGCGGGCCTGGGGGTCGGGCGCGAAGTAGCGGGTGTCGATGCCTTCGTGCTGAACGGTGATCTTGTGCTGGAATTCGGCCGGGTGCTGGGCGCGCTGCCATGCCGTGGGGCTGATGCCGAGGTCGCATTGGGCGAGGTTGAGCGCGTGCAGGGCGTTCCAGGTGCGCATACGGGCGTGGATGTCGGGGCCGACGGGGAATTCGGGGTCGAAGCCGACATCCGCACCGGGTTTGCCGTAGTACCACTCGCACAGGTGGATGAGGCGGGCGTCGGGGAATACGTCGCGCAGGTAGAGGGTCTCCCCCCAGCCGGGGTGAGCGAGGACGACGTCCGGCTTGTAGCCCTGGCGGGCAAGACGCCCGAGCGTGCGGGCGACCGCCTGACCGTGCAGCACCGCGCCTTCCATTTGCCGCAGATAGGGGTGCTGGGCCTTGGCCGGTGCGCGGTGCAGGCGATAGCGCTGCCACGCGACACCGGGCAAGCCGGGGGCGGTTTCGCGCCCGAGGCCCAACACCTGCAGGCCGGGCTGGGTGGCCCAGGCGCGAGCAAGCTCGCGAAACTGCCCGGGGAAGTTCTGGTGGATGATCAGCAGGCGGGTATCGGGACTGCGCGCGGCGGTCAGTTTGCCCGGCTCGCGGCACGTGGGTACGGCGAGCCCGTCGAGACTTGACGCCGGATGCCTCATGCCCCCTCCTTGACCAGCGCCATGGTGGCGGCGTGGCGATCCATCTGCACCACCTCGTCCACTTGCAGGCCGCGAGGCACCTGGTGGGTGATGAAGATCATGGTGACCTTGCCTTTGAGGCGGTTTATGGTGTGGGCAAAGTGTTCGGCTGTGTGCTGATCGAGGTTGGAGATGGCCTCATCGAAGATCAGCACTTTGGGGCGCTTGAGCAGTGCGCGGGCAATGGCGATGCGCTGCCGCTGGCCACCGGAAAGGCCGGTGCCGCGCTCGCCGATCTCGGTCTGGTAACCCTGCGGCAGGGCTTCGATGACGTCGTGGATTTCCGCAGCCTTGCAGGCTGCGATGATGTCTTCGAAGCCTGCATGAGACTGGGCCATGAGCAGGTTGTCGTACACCGTGCCGGAGAACAGTACGGTTTCCTGTGGCACTACGCCGAAGTAGGCGCGCAGCTCGTTGGCAGCAAGGGTGCGGATGTCGCGCCCATCGATGACGATTTGCCCTTCCTGCGGAAAGTAGAAACCCTGCAACAGCTTTGCCAGCGTGCTCTTGCCGCAACCCGAAGGGCCCATCAGCACGGTGAGCTTGCCAGTAGGCAGGGCGAGATTGAGGCTACGGTACAGCCAGGGGTGTTGCTCGGAATAGCGGAAGCCAAGGTCGCGCACCTCAATGCGCCCGGCGCCGCCGCGGGTGCGCTGGGGCGTAAGGGTGACCGGCTCCTGCGGCATGTCGAGGATGTCGGCGAGGCGCTTGACCGCGACGCTGGCCTGTTGAAACTCCTGCCACAGCCCGACCAGGCGCATCACCGGCTGCGACAGGCGGCTGGCAAACATCTGGAAGGCGACGAGCATGCCGACGGTGAAGCCGCTGTTCTGCATCACGTACCAGGCGCCGACGATGAGGATGGACAGCGTCATCGTTTGTTCCAGCGCGCCAGCTGTAACCTGATAGGTGTTGCCGACCTGGCGCGTGGAGAAGCTCGCCGACAGGTATTGCGCCAGATAGCCGCCGTAGCGCTTGTCGACATTGGGCTCCATCTGTAACGACTTGACGGTAGCCATGCCGGCCAGGTACTCGGTGAGGAAGGCCTGGTTGCGCGCACCTAGCAGGAACTGCTTGTCCAGGCGGGCGCGGAAGATGGGCACCATGACCATACTGGCGAGGACGATCAGCACCAGCACGGCAACCACGATAAGGGTGAGCTGCCAACTGTAGAGCAGCATCACGGCGAGGAAGATGAACAGAAAGGGAAAATCCAGCACCAGGGTGACCGCCGCGCCCGAAACGAAATCACGCAGGCTTTCGATGCCGTTGAGGCGCGCCACCAGCGTACCGGTGGGACGCTGTTCAAAGTAGCCCACGGGCAGGCGCAGCAGGTGACGCATGACTTTTTCCCCCAGCACTGCGTCAATGCGGCAGCCGGTGTGCAGCACCAGGTACTGCCGCAGCCAGGTCATCAGGCTGGTGAAGATCATGAATACCACCATCGCCACGCCGAGCACGGTCAGTGTGCTCTGTGCGTGATGGGCGATGACCTTGTCGATGATGACCTGCGTGAACAAGGGTGTGGCCAGGGCAACGAGCTGGATACTCAGACTGGCGAGCAGCACGTCGCGCCACAGGCTCCGGTGGCGGAGCAGTTCGGGCACGAACCAGGAGAAACCGAAGGGCTTGCGCTCGCCATGGGGTGTGGCAGCGTCGCGCTCGCCGTGTGCATCCTTCAGCGCAGGAGCGGTCTCTGTGACCAGCAAGAGCTGTGGCGCGAGCACTGCGCGGGCCTCGGCAACGGGAAATTTGCGCGGTGCCTTGTCGTCGGGTCCGACCAGGGCAAGCTGGTCATCGGCAAGACCCAGAATGAACACTGGCTGCACGAAGCCAGGCTCCCCCGTGTCCGCGGCCGGTTCGTCGGGCTGCGCAGAGCTGTGCAGAAAGGCAATGGCGGGAAAGGCAATCTGCGTCCAGTCGGCACCGTCAGGAAGCGGTGCGAGGCCGGCATCAATGCCTAGTCCAGCCAGGGCCTCGACCAGTGCTGGCAGATCGCAGGGTGGTGACAGGTGCCTAAGCAGCAACTCCGCATCGAAAGGACGGCCGAAACGGGTCGCAAGGCTGCCAAGCAGCCACAGCAGCGCCGCGGTGGGCAGTCGCGCGCTTGAAGGGGAGAGGCGGTCGGAACGGGTGGTCACGCGTGATCGCAAATTGCGCAAGTGTCGGACAAGTGCGAACTTAGCACCAGGGCATATTACATACAACTACAAAATTAGCACCTACGCATTAACCAAAGAGCACAGAAACAGGTTGAGGCGCCCCGCCAGGAGCCCCCCCCCTAAACCCCGTTCAGGGAGTTTGGAACCCGCACCGGCCGTTCGCAACGCACATCGCGAAACGGCCCGCGCACCCGCTCCCAGCCTTCCCCTGGCGACGTCTGCGCGCAGTGCAGCGCGCCATTGAGCTTGCTGCGCCACTGATACCAGGGCGCAGGTGCAGCCACTGCCGCCGAGGTGGCGAACAGCGCGGCAAGCAGCAGGAAACGGACAAGGCGGGCAGGCATCGGCATGGATCTACCAGTGAGCGTCCTTCAGGATAGTCCTCCGCCTCCCGCCCCTCAAGCGCGAAGCCTGTGCGCGTTTGCATTTCCACGGTAGGATGCGCCTTCCACCCTTTACAGCGGAGACCTGCGGCATGTCTACCACCTGGATCGTCATCGCCATCCTCGTCGTCCTCGTCGGCTACGTCGTGGTCATTTACAACGGCCTGGTCGCACTGCGCAACCGGGTCAGCAACGCCTTCTCGCAGATCGACGTGCAACTGCAGCGCCGCTACGACCTCATTCCCAACCTGGTGGAAACCGCCAAGGGCTACATGCAGCATGAGCGCGACACCCTGGAGGCGGTGATCAATGCCCGCAACCAGGCCCAGAGCGCTGCGCGCCGTGCCGAAGGCGACCCCGCCGATGCCGGCGCGATGCGCGCGCTGATGGGGGCGGAATCGGTGCTCGGCGGTGCGCTGGGGCGCTTCTTCGCCCTTGCCGAGGCCTACCCCGACCTCAAGGCCAACCAGAACATGGCGCAGTTGCAGGAAGAACTGGCCAGTACCGAGAACCGCATCGCCTTCGCCCGCCAGGCCTACAACGACGCGGTGACCACCTACAACATCAAGCGCGAGCAGTTCCCCGACGTGCTGGTGGCCAACAATTTCGGCTTCCGCCCTGCCGAACAGTGGCAGATGGACGACACCGCGGCGCGCCAGCCGGTGAAGGTGAGCTTCAACTAAGCCGCCCTCGGGATGGACTTTTTCGCTGCACAGGACCACGCCCGCCGGGCCAGCCGGCAACTGGTGGGCTGGTTTGCCGCCGCGGTGGTGGCGATCATACTGGTGATCTACCTGCTGCTGGCCTTCGTGCTCGGCAGCGGCGAAGGGCCCTACGGCCCGCAGCCGGTAAGCTGGTGGCAGCCCGAACTGCTGCTCGCCACCGCGGTGGTGGTGGGCGGCTTCATCCTCCTCGGCTCGCTGTACAAGATCCTCACCCTCGCCAGTGGCGGCGGCGCGGCGGTTGCCGAGGCGCTCGGCGGGCGCTTGGTACCGCGCGCCACCACCGACGCGCTGGAGCGGCGGCTGGTCAACGTCGTCGACGAGATGGCCATCGCCGCCGGCATCCCCGCGCCACCGGTGTACGTCCTCGACGGCGAACAGGGCATCAACGCCTTTGCCGCCGGCACGCGTACCACCGAGGGGGTGGTGGCGGTAACCCGCGGCACGCTCGAACAGCTCTCGCGCGATGAACTGCAGGGCGTCATCGCCCATGAGTTCAGCCACATCCTCAACGGCGACATGCGCCTCAACCTGCGCCTGATCGGCGTGCTCCACGGCATCCTGCTGCTCACCCTCATCGGCCGCATCCTCGCGCGCAGCGCGCGCGGCTCCGACAAGGGCGCCGCGCCGATGATCATCATGGGGCTGGTGCTGATCGTCGTCGGCTATGTCGGCGTGCTGTTCGGCAAGATCATCAAGGCCGCGGTGTCGCGCCAGCGCGAGTTCCTCGCCGATGCTGCGGCGGTGCAGTTCACCCGCAACCCTGCGGGCATCGCCGGCGCCCTGCAGCGCATCGCCGGCCACGGCTCGGCGATCGGCCATCCACGCGCCGAAGAGGCCAGCCACATGTTCTTCGGCAGCGGCATGGCGCTGTCACGGATGTTCGCCACCCATCCGCCGCTCGACGAACGCATCCGCCGCATCGATCCCTCCTTCCGTGGCGCGCCGCGCAGTGCCGCCAGCACCGGCAGCGCTGCCACCACGCCCGCCGCCGCGGGCTTTGCCGGCAGCGCGGAGCGCGCAGCACAGCCGCTTTCGGCGGCGGCCTTCGCCGCCAGCGTGGGCACGGTGCGCCCGCAGCACGTCGACTTTGCCCGCCGCCTGCTCGCCGGGCTGCCGCCGGCCTTCGTGGACGAGGTGCATCACCCCGCCGGCGCCCAGGCAGCGGTGTTCGCCCTCCTGCTGGCCGAAGACGCCACCATCCGCACGCGCCAGCTCGACATCGTGCGCAGCCGCCACGGCGACGGCAGCGCCAGCGCCTGCGCCGAACTTCGTGACACTCTGCGCGCCGCCGGCAGCAGGGCGCGCCTGCCCATTCTCGACATTGCCATTCCGGCGCTGCGCGAGCCCGCCGAAGAAGCCCGCCGTCAGGTGCTTGACAGCGTCGATGCGCTGATCCGCGCCGACGGCCGCGTCTCCCTGTTCGAGTATGCCCTGCAGCGCATCCTCCACCATGCCCTGCTGCCGCCCCGCACCCGGTACCGCGGCAATACCTCGCCGACCCAGTTGCACGCCGACATCACCGTGCTGCTGAGCCTGCTCGCCCGCGCCGGGCACGGCGACGCCTCGCTGGCCGAGGAGGCCTTCGCCGCCGCGGCGCGGCAGGCCCCCACCGATGGGCCGTGGACCCTGCTCGAACGCGCCGAGATGCGCCCCGAGCGCATCGACCAGGCCCTCGATCATCTTGCCGCCACCACCCCACCCTTTCGCGCCCGCCTGATCGAGGCCTGCGCCACCGCGGTGATGCACGACGGCCAGGTCAACGCGAGCGAGTTCGAACTCCTGCGCGTGGTCTGCGAAGCCCTCGACTGCCCGGTGCCGCCACTGACCGAAGGCGCCTGACGCGGCGCGCCGCCGGCTTCGTTTCCCATGTCATAATCCGGCACCCCCCGCCGGCGCCCGACCCTTTTCCGGAGACAGCATTGAGAACCCTGCTCGCCACCTTCCTCTGCCTGCTCACCCTCGCCTGCAGCAAAGGCGAGGCAGAGCAGGGATCACCGCTCACCGAGAGCAGCGACGGCAGCCGCTACGTCAACGCCTACTTCGGCCTCGAAGTGGTCAAACCGGCAGGCTGGTACGCCCAGGACCCCGAGGCCACGATGGCGATGAGCGCCAGAGGGGTGAACATGATGGCCGGTGACAGCAAGGGCATGAAGGCGCTGCTCGACGAATCCCTGCGCACCACCCTGCCCATCTTCGCCTTCTTCCAGCACGTTCCCGGCGCCGCGGCAAGCAGCAACCCCAGCGTCATCGCGGTGGCGGAAAACATCGCCATCATGCCGGGCATCAAGTCGGGCTGCGACTATCTCTTCCACGCCCGCCAGATCCTTGCCAGTTCGGCCATGCAGCCGGACATTTCGGCAGGCTGCCAGATCCAGACCGTCAATGGCGTGCCCTTCGGTTCCTTCGAGGTACGCACCGAACTCGGCGGCCGCACGGTGGTGCAGCGCTATCTCGCCTGCGTGCAGGGCGAGCACGCGCTCGGGGTGATCCAGACCTACTTCAACGACAGCGACAAGGCCAGGGTCGACGCCGTTGTCGACAGTATCAAGCTCAGTTGCTCCTGACCCCCTCAAGCGCCGATATCCATCAGCACCAGCGCACCAAGGACCACGAAGATACAGGCGGCGATGCCATGCACCAGGCGCACCGGCATGCGGTGGGCGAGGCGGTCGCCGACCAGCACCGCGGGGGCATTGGCGATCATCATGCCCAGCGTGGTGCCGGCCACCACGGCAACGAAGGCCTCGTACTGGGCAGCCAGCGCCACTGTGGCGATCTGGGTCTTGTCGCCCATCTCGGCAAGGAAGAACGCCACCAGGGTGGCACCGAAGACGCCGAAGCGCAGCGGCTGCACCTCGTCCTCGTCGAGCTTGTCGGGGACCATGATCCACGCTGCCATGGCGATGAAGGACAACCCCAGCACCCAGCGCAGCACCTCCGGCCCGAGCAGGCCGGTGATCCAGGTGCCCACCGCCGCGGCGAAGGCGTGATTGGCCAGGGTGGCGACGAGGATCCCGGCAATGATCGGCCATGGCTTGCGGAAACGCGCCGCCAGCACGAAGGACAGCAACTGGGTCTTGTCGCCGATTTCGGCGAGGGCGACGATGCCGGTGGAGACGAGGAAGGCTTCCATATGCGGGGTACCCGGGGCCGGCAGTGAATGAAACCCATGACCGCGCCACACCCCCGGCCCTTGCAGGGTGGCACGGTCAAAGGTCTCGCCAGGCCCTGCGGCGCGCTTCACGCGCGTCCGCTCGCTGCCTGCACCATGTCCGCGTGGACAAGTCTGTTGATGCAGGCCCCGGTCGCAATGCCGGGCGGCTACTCCCCGATGACGGGGGCGGATTCTACGCCAAGCCTCGGCAAACTGGAAGGCAAAGGCGCCCGCAGGCGTTGCGCCGATGCACAATCCGCCACAGTCTCCGCGCCACCGGCAGGCCTATAATTGGCGGACGCCATGGAGGAAGGACGCAATGCGCTTTGAAGGCACACAGGACTACGTTGCCACCGCCGACCTGACCCTCGCCGTGAATGCCGCCATCACCCTGCAGCGCCCGCTGCTGCTGAAGGGCGAGCCCGGCACCGGCAAGACCATGCTCGCCGAGGAAGTTGCCCGCGCCCTCGGCCTGCCGCTGTTGCAGTGGCACATCAAGTCCACCACCAAGGCCCAGCAGGGGCTCTACGAGTACGACGCCGTATCGCGCCTGCGCGATTCGCAACTGGGCGAGGACCGCGTCCGCGACATTGCCAACTACATCGTCAAGGGCGTGCTGTGGCAGGCCTTCGAGGCCGACACCCCGACGGTGGTGCTGATCGACGAAATCGACAAGGCCGACATCGAGTTTCCCAACGACCTGCTGCGCGAACTCGACCGCATGGAGTTCCATGTCTACGAGACCCGCCAGACCGTGCGCGCACGCCACCGTCCGCTGGTGTTCATCACCTCCAACAACGAGAAGGAACTGCCCGACGCCTTCCTGCGCCGCTGCTTCTTCCACTACATCCGTTTCCCCGACCGCGACACCATGCAGGCCATCGTGGACGTGCACTTCCCCGGACTGAAGAAGGCCCTGCTCGCCGAGGCGCTGGAGGTGTTCTTTGGCCTGCGCGAGGTACCGGGACTGAAGAAGAAGCCTTCGACCTCGGAGTTGCTCGACTGGCTGAAGCTGCTGATGGCCGAAGACATTCCGCCCGAGGCGCTGAAGGCCCGCGACAACAAGGAGATCGTGCCGCCACTGGCCGGAGCGCTGCTGAAGAACGAACAGGACCTGCACCTCTTCGAGCGCCTGGTGATGATGGCGCGCCACAACCGCTGAGGCGCCCGCCGCCATGCTGAAGACCTTCCTCGACTGGCTGCGCGGCCTCGGCCGCCCCCCTGCGACAGCGCCCCCGGCAGCGGCGGCGGCCTTCGCGCAGCTCAATCATGATGCCCCGCTGCGCGCCACCGTGAAGGCCGAGGACGACCCGCACTCACCACCGGTCACCTACCTGTGCCGGGAGACCATCCTCGGCCGCGACCAGCGCATCGCCGGCTACCAGTTCATGCTCCACGAAGGCACGCGCAACCACATCCGCCACAGCAGCCGGCGCATTCAGCACGTCTATGCCGAAGTGCTGGTGCGCAATCTCGCCCATGCCGACATCGGCCGCCTGCTCGGTCACCGTCTGGCCTTCATCGAGGTGCCCGATTCCTTCCTCGACCACCCCTGTCTGGCCGACCTGCCGGCGGCCCACATGGTGCTGATGCTCACCTCCCTGCCGGACGTCGGCGCCCTGCCCGCGGCGGCGCTCGCCGAGCGCATCGACAGCCTGCGCGAGGCGGGTTTCCGCATCGCCGTGCCCGACCCCCTGCAGAATGCCAGCGCCGCCCCCCTGCTGACCCACGCCGACGTGGTCGTCGCCCGCGCACCTGCGCTCGATGCCCTGCACGAACTCGAACTGCGCCGCTTGATGGCGCGCAGTGCCCCCCATGCGCGCCTGCTGATCCGCGACCTGCCGGCCCTGGAAGACTTCCGTTTTGCCTTTCGCATCGGCGCAGCGCTGTTCCAGGGCCCCTTCATCACCAGCCGCGAAGACTGGACCGAACACGACCTCAGCCCCAGCACGCTGCGCATCACCCGTCTGCTCCGCCGCCTGCGCGAGAACGGCGAAACGCATGACCTCGCCGCGCTCCTCAAGGAGGACGCCGCCCTTGCGCTGCGCCTGCTGCGCTACGTGAACGCCGCCGCGAATGCCTTCGTCGAGCCGATCAGCTCCATCGAGCACGCCCTCGTCATCCTCGGCCGCGAACGCCTGCAGCGCTGGCTGATCCTGCTCTCGTGCAGCACCGCGGGGCAGGACGGGCGCGCGGCCTCGGCGCTGGAGACCGCCCTCATCCGCGCACGGATGATGGAACTGCTTGCCGACGGCGAGACCGTGGCGCAGTGCGAGGCCCTCTTCCTCGTCGGCCTGCTGTCGCTCGCCGACGTCATCATGCAGACCCCCCTCGACAAGGCCCTCGCCCCGCTCGCGCTCGCCGACGACATCGGCGACGCCCTGCTGCACGCCCGCGGCCCGCTGTATCCGCTGCTCGCACTGGCCATCGCCTGCGAACGCGGCCACGGCGACGCCGCAGACCTGCGCCGCGCCGCCGCGGCCTGTGGCATCAGCCCGCAGCAGGCCACCGCCTGCCATCTCGAAGCGATGGCGTGGGCAATGACGGTGCAGGACTGAGGCGGCGGCTATGCTGGTCGATTTCTTCCTCCACCTCAAGGCCCGCCGCCTGCCGGTGTCCACGCGCGAATACCTGACCCTGCTCGAGGGCCTGCGCGCACGCGTGTGCGGGCACGACATGGAGGCCTTCTACCATTTCGCGCGCACCTGCCTGGTGAAGGACGAAAGCCTCTACGACCGCTTCGACCAGGCCTTCGGCGAGTACTTCAAGGGCGTCAGCGAGATCCCCGGCCTGGAAGCAGCGCTGCCGGAAGAATGGCTGCGCGCGATGATGAAGAAGCACCTCACGCCGGAGGAGCAGGCGCGCCTCGAGAAGCTCGGCTGGGACAAGCTGATGGCGGAGTTCCGCAAGCGCCTGGAAGAGCAGAAAGGCCGCCATCAGGGCGGCAGCAAATGGATCGGCACCGGCGGCTCCTCGCCCTTCGGCAACAGCGGCACTCACCCGGAGGGCATCCGCGTCGGCGGCGACTCCGCCGGTAAGCGCAGCGCGGTGAAGGTGTGGGAGAAGCGCGAGTTCCGCAATCTCGACGACAGCGTCGAGCTCGGCACGCGCAACATCAAGGTGGCACTGCGCCGCCTGCGCCGCTTTGCACGCGAAGGCGCAGCCGAGGAACTCGATCTCGACGGCACCATCGCGGCCACCGCAAGGAACGCCGGCTGGCTCGATCTGCTGATGCGCCCGGAGCGCCACAACGCGGTGAAGGTGCTGCTCTTCCTCGATGTCGGCGGCTCGATGGACGACCACGTCAAGGTCTGCGAAGAGCTGTTTTCCGCCTGTCGCAGCGAGTTCAAGCACCTCGAGCACTACTACTTCCACAACTGCGTATACGAGAGCGTGTGGCGCGACAGCAGCCGCCGGCACCACGAGCGCACGCCGCTGATCGACGTCATCCACCGCTACGGGCCGGACTACAAGCTGATCTTCGTCGGCGACGCCACCATGAGCCCCTACGAGATCCTCCATCAGCACGGTTCCATCGAGCACATGAACAGCGAGCCCGGCGCGGCCTGGCTGCGCCGGCTGCTCGACGCCTACCCCGCGGCGGCCTGGCTCAACCCCGAGCCCGAGCGCCTGTGGCCCTATCGCAAGTCCATCGACATCATCCGCCAGCTCGTCGGCGAACGCATGTACCCCCTCACCCTGGCCGGACTGGAGCGCGCCACCGCCCAGCTCAGCCGCCGTCATTGATCCCGATCCGGCAGACCCCCATGCTCAAGCGTATTCCCGTCAAGCATCTCAAGCCCGGCATGTACATCCACGAGCTGTGCGGCTCGTGGATGGAGCACCCGTTCTGGCGCAGCGCCTTCCTCCTCGACGACCCGGCGGACCTCCACCGCATCGTCGAGTGCGGCATCCATGAGGTATGGATCGATACCGACAAAGGCGCCGATGTCATCAGTGCCGAAGCGGTGGACAAGGCCGATCGCGACGCCGAGGTCGAGCGCGAACTGGCGCGCGCCGCCACCGCCCCGGCCCCGCGCCCGGCGTCGATGAAGGAGGAACTGGCGCGCGCGGCGCAGATCTGTTCGCGCTCCAAGGAAGCGGTGGTATCGATGTTCTCCGAGGTGCGCATGGGGCGCGCCATCGACGCCGAAGCCGCGATGCCGCTGGTCGAGGAAATCTCCCAGTCGGTGGCGCGCAATCCCGGCGCGCTGATCAGCCTGGCGCGCCTGAAGACCGCCGACGACTACACCTACATGCACTCGGTGGCGGTGTGCGCACTGATGCTCGCCCTCGCCCGTCAGCTCGGCCTCGACGAAGCGCAGACCAGGCAGGCCGGCCTCGCCGGCCTGCTCCACGACCTCGGCAAGGCGCTGATCCCCAACGAGATCCTCAACAAGCCCGGCAAGCTCAGCGACGAGGAGTTCGAGATCATCAAGGGCCATCCGGCCGCCGGCCACCAGTTGCTGGTCGAAGGCAGCGGCGCCGACGCGGTGGTGATGGATGTCTGCCTGCACCACCACGAAAAGGTCGACGGCAGCGGCTACCCGCACCACCTCAAAGCCGACCAGATCAGTCTGTTCGCCAAGATGGGCGCGGTGTGCGACGTCTATGACGCGATCACCTCCAACCGTCCCTACAAGGCCGGCTGGGATCCGGCGGAATCGATCCGGCGGATGGTCGAATGGAGCAAGGGGCACTTCGACGAGACCATCTTTCAGGCCTTCGTGCGCAGCGTCGGCATCTACCCGGTGGGTTCGCTGGTGCGTCTGGAGTCCGGGCGTCTCGGGGTGGTCATGGAACAGGGCAGCAAGTCGCTGCTGCAGCCGCGCGTGCGGGTGTTCTATTCCACCCGCGCCGACGCCCACATCGTTCCGGAAATCGTGGACCTCGCCCGCCCCGGCTGCGCCGACCGCATCAAGGGCACGGAAGACCCCTCACGCTGGCACTTCCGCGACCTCGAACGCTTCTGGCAGGTCCAGACCTGAAAGGCCGCGCCTGCGGCGTGCTGCTCAGGGGGCGCGGTAGTTGCGCTCGTCCATCAGATCGACACCGCACTGCAGGTTCTCGACCCAGTCGATGAAGCGGTTGCACATCGCCTTGCCGACGAAGCGCGCGCCGTGCTGCGGCACGATCATTTCGATGTCGAGCGTGCGCACCATGCCCGCCCACAGCCGGAGGATCTTGTTCGACACCATGTAGCGGCGGTGGAAGCCCTCCATGAAGGGCAGATGGGCATCGAAATCCTTCACCGGCCGCGAGGCGACATCATGATCGACCAGCGAGGCGCCGAGATCGCCGGAGAAGAGGATGCGCGACACCGGATCGTAGAACTGGAAGTTGCCTTCCGAGTGCATGAAGTGCGCCGGCAGCGCCTTCAGCTTGCTGGCCCCCAGCGGAATCAGCATGCCCTCGTCGGGGATGCCGATGGTACGCGCGGAATAGTCGCGACCGGTGGTGAAGTGCGGCAGGAAGCGCGTCCACAGCTTGGAGATCAGCACCCGCGCATTGGTGGTCACCATCCACTTGTTGAGCGAGGCGATGATGTCCGGATCGGGATGGGAAGCCAGGATGTAGTCGAGGTTGCGCGACGGAAAGAAGCGCTGCATGCCCATCAGCAGTCCGTTGTAGGTCATGTTGCCGCCCGGATCGATGAGGGCGCCGTGGTCGCCGTCCACCACCAGGAACTGGTTGGACTGCACCGCGTGCTCGGCCTCTTCGTTCACGAGGTCGTAGAACGCCAGACAGACATGCTTGCCATCGTTGTAGAGTTCGACTGCCATTTTTTCCGGTCGCCAGATGTGTGGGAGATGCCGCTAGACGCAAGGGCTCAGGGGCGTAACTGTACCGGACTCGCCACAGGGCGATGTGGGTGATGCAGCACTTCCTTGACATCGATCAAAAAAAGCGGAGCGCGGCTCACTCCGTGAATGGCAACGGCTGCATGCCGAAGCCCTCGTCCATGTCCTTGATCTTCAGCAGCAGGCCGTCGAGCTCACGCTGCAGGTCGGTCAGCGCCTCCTCGTCGAGATTGCGCAGCGCCTCGGGCAGCACGCCGCGCGCCGGCGACGGAGCGCGTCCGAGCAGTTCGGTGCCGTTCTCGGTAAGGTAGAGGCGCACCACACGCTGGTCGGCGCTGGTGCGTTCCTTGCGTATGTAGCCGGCGCTCTCCAGGCGATCGATCATGTTGGAGGCAGTGGACTGATGCAGGGCCATGCGATTGGCCAGTTCGCCGACGCGCAGGCCAGGCACCTCGAGCAATTCCTGCATCGCCCACAACTGTGCCCCGGTGACCCCGCTCTGCCGCTCTATCCACTGCGAGTGGCGCTGCGCGGTGCGGATGATGACGCGAAAACGCTGCAGCACCGACAGCGGCGTGACCGCACGGGCCGATTCGTTGATGGACTGCTGGGGGGCGGGCGCCTTCCTGGCCATGAAACCGACACTCCGAAAATGCACTGGGATGAATGGACGCTCGGGCAGCAGCGCGGCCGCGCCGAAGGCAGAATATTGTAGTGCCAATGCTGCTGCGCAGCGCGCTTTCTGCAGCATGGATGTGGCCCTTTCACAACGCCCGCCATACGCACTGTTGTCGGCAATTGTATTGGCAGCCGATAATCCCCCCATGGAGCCGCCGCTGCCCCCCGAAACACCGTCCCCCCGCCCTGCGGGCGGTGACGCCCTGCGCCAGCTCGCCCGCGGCAGCCGGCGCTACGCCCTGCCGTGGATCTCGCTGCGGCGGTGGACCCTGCGCCTGAAGTTCGTCGGCGCGGCGCTCCTCGCCGGGCTGATCGCCATCCTCTTCGCCATTGGCGCCGAACTGGCCATCGGCGCCCACGCCGGATTGATGAGCGGCGCGCCGTGGCTGACCCTGATCATCGCCCCCGGCGGTTTCGCGCTGATGGCCTGGCTGGCACGCAGCTGGTTTCCCGGCGCCCAGGGCAGCGGCATCCCCCAGGCCATCGCAGCGATGCACTCCGAGGACAGCCGCGTACGCAAGCAGCTGCTGTCCTTCAAGCTCGCCATCGCCAAGGTCTTCCTCACCCTCGGCGGCCTGCTCTCCGGCGCCTCGATCGGCCGCGAAGGCCCGTCGGTGCAGATCGGCGCCTCGGTGATGAGCATGATCGCCGGCAAGAAGACCCGCCGCATCGCCTCCAGCCAGGATCTCATGGTCGCCGGCAGCGGTGCCGGCATCGCCGCCGCCTTCAACACCCCGCTCGGCGGCATCATGTTCGCCATCGAGGAAATGTGCCGCTACCGCGCCTTCAAGGCCAACAGCACCACGCTGATCGCGGTGATCTTTGCCGGTCTGATGTCGCTCGCCGTACTCGGCAACTACACCTACTTCGGCCGCACCCCGGCAGCCGTGGGCTGGCCCGACGGACTCTGGCCGGTGCTGCTGTGCGGGGCCATCGGCGGCCTGCTCGGTGGCGGTTTCTCGCGCCTGCTGATTGCCTCCAGCCGCGGCCTGCCCGGCCGGCTCGGCGAGCTGTCGCTGACTCGCCCGGTGGCCTTCGCCGCCCTCTGCGGCCTTGGCACCGCCCTCATTGGCCTCGCCACCGGCGGCCTCACCTACGGCACCGGCTACGCAGAATCGAAAGCCGCCCTGGAAGGCACCGCCAGCCTGCCGGTGTATTTCCTCCTCGCCAAGATGGCGGTGATCTGGCTCGCCTTCCTGTCGCGCATCCCCGGCGGCGTGTTCGCCCCGGCACTGGCCGTGGGCGCCGGGCTGGGCACCAACATCGCCCTGCTGCTGCCCTCCGACCACGGCTCGGCGATCCTCGTACTGGGCATGGTGGGCTTCCTCGCCGGCATGACGCAGACCCCGATCACCTCCTTCGTGATCGTCATGGAGATGACCGCCAACCACCAGATGCTCCTGCCACTGATGGCCACCGCGGTGATCGCCCATGCCTTCTCGCGCACGGTCGCTCCGCAGCCCTTGTACCATGCGCTGGCCTGGCCTACCCTGCGCAAGGCCGAGGCCGAAGCCAACAAGCGCACCGACACGCCCGGCTGAGTGTACGCCGCAGCTGCTACCGCCTCCACCTCCTCCGCCCGGAACCGTCGTGACCAGAATCACCACCTACAAGGACAAGAAGCTGCTCATCATCGACGACATGCCGGAGATGCGCAGTGCCCTGCGCAGCCAGGCAAGCTCGATCGGCTTCGAGCAGATCAGCGTCTGCGGCAACGTCCGCGACGCCCTCGACACCCTGCGCGGCGGCCGCTTCGACGTCATCCTGTGCGACTACAACCTCGGTCCCGGCACCGACGGCCAGCAGTTGCTCGAACATCTGCGCGCACGCCGGCTGATCAGCCGCGGCACGCTGTACATCATGGTCACCGCAGAGAAGAACTACGACAGCGTGATCACCGCGGCCGAATGCCTGCCCGACGACTACCTGCTCAAACCGTTCACCGCCGAGACCTTCCGCCAGCGCCTCGAACGCCTGCTCGAGCGCAAGCGCCGCCTCGCCCGCGTCGACGCCCTGCAGGACGCCGAGCGCTGGGCCGAGGTGGTCAGCGCCTGTGACGAGATCATCGCCGCACGCGACCGCTATCTGGTCGATGCGATGCGCATCAAGGGCAATGCGCTGTTCATGGACGGACGCTACGCCGAGGCCGAGGCCTTCTACCGTGAAGCCATCGCCATGCGGCCGATGCCGTGGGCGCGCCTGGGCCTTGCGCGCGCCCAGCGCCAGCTTGGCAACAACGCCGCACGCGCGACCCTGGAAACGCTGATCGCCGAATCTCCGCAGCTGATGGCGGCCTACGACCTGCTCGGCCACGTACACGCGGACGAGGGCAATACCGAGGCGGCGCTGCGCGTGCTCGACAGCGCCGCGGCGCGCTCGCCGCGCTCGCTCAACCGCCTGCGGGCGATCGCCAGTGTGGCCGAGGAAGCCGGCGACTATGCGCGCGTGCAGGACAGTCTCGACAAGGTGGTCAGACAGACCCGCCACACCCCGCTGCGCGACCCCGGCGACTACGCCCGCCTGGGCAAGGC
Organism: Pseudothauera lacus; assembly: GCF_003034845.1. Classification (GTDB taxonomy): domain Bacteria; phylum Pseudomonadota; class Gammaproteobacteria; order Burkholderiales; family Rhodocyclaceae; genus Pseudothauera; species Pseudothauera lacus. Next base: position 118,106 of record NZ_PZKC01000006.1, read on the forward strand.
GCTGACCGTCACCGACCAGGCCGACAAGGCCCTCGAACTGGTCGATGACGCCCGCAGCACCTTCCGCGAGGACGGCGGCGGCCCCGCACTCGCCGCCATCGAGGCGCTTGCCCACCAGCGCATGGGCGCACCCGACAAGGCTGCCGCGGCGCTGCAGCGCGCCCTCGACGGCGACCTCGGCAAGCTCAGTCCCGAGGCCCTGCTCACCGTTGCCAATGCCTGCCTGGCCAGCGGCGACAGCGCGCGCGGCGAGGAGCTGCTCAAGCGCGCGGTGCAGACCAACCCGGAAGCCAAGGCCGTGCAATTGCAGGTCACCCGCATCATGAGCGAGCACGGCATTGCCGACCACGCCGAGAAGCTGGTCAGCGACAGCGTGCAGGAGGTCGTCCAGCTCAACAACGACGCCGTGCGTCTGGGCAAGGAGGGGCGCATCGGCGAAGCCGCGGCCATGCTCACCGCCGCCGCTGACCGCTTGCCCGGCAACCTGCAGATCGTTGCCAACGCCGCCTACGCCTTGCTGGTGGACATGCTCGCCAGCGGCAGCGACGCCACCCGCCTGGAGAACGCCCGCCGTTTCCGCGAGCATCTGCGCAAGGAATCCCCCGGCCACCGCAAGCTCGCCGACATCGACGCACTGTGGGCGCGCCTGCAGCCGGAGGAAGGCGGCGGATGAGCTTCGCCGATTACGCCGCACTGACCATCCATGAGGTCAAGAACCGCCTCGCTGCCCTCGCCGCCCGCGCCGACAGCCGCGGCGACCGCGACACCGTGCGCGAGGCGCTCGCCGCCGCCCACGCCCTGACCGCCCTGCTGGCCTGTTACAAGGCCGAGAATGGCTGGCTGGGCGTGGACATCGGCGCCCATGTGCCGGCTGAAATGGTCGCCGAACTGGTTGGCGAACTGGCCGGCAGCGCAGAGCCCGGCGGCGGCGTCGAAGTGGTGGCGGCAGCCGATGCGCCGGACAGCGTCTTCTTCTACGACGACGCCCTTGTCCGCCTGGTGCTTGGCACCGCCATCCACAACGCCCGCCGCAGTGCGGCGCAGCGCGTCGTCGTCGGCGCCAGCGCCGATGAGCGCTGGCTGAAATTCACCGTCAGCGACGACGGCCCCGGCTATCCGGCCGAACTCCTCGACGCCCCTGTCCTCGAACCGGGCAGCGTCAGCGACCATGGCACCGGCCTCGGCCTCACACTCGCCCGCCAGGTCGCCGCCCTCCACGACCACGGCGGCCGCCATGGCGGCGTGGTGCTGGAGAATCGCAACGGCGCGCACTTCACCTTGCGGCTGCCGCGCTGAGTCATCCTGCAGGGCGGTTTCGCGTGCACAGAAGGTCGCCATGACCGCACCGCCTCGCATGCCGCACCTCATGCACCTGGAGCACACCCGTCCTTCAGCAAGGCGGCCAGCGCTCCCGCGTGCGCCTCTTCCGCCGCAAGGATGGACTCCAGCAAACGCCGCGTACCGGGGTCCTGATCGCCGATGTACTGGATGAAGTCGCGATGGCTGTCGATCGCGATCCGTTCGGCAACCAGATTCTCGGTGATCATCTCTGCAAGCGTCGCCCCCTCCACATACTCGGCTTGGCTGCGCCGGACCAGGTTGTCCGGCGAAAAATCCGGCTCACCGCCCAACTGCACCATGCGGGCCGCCAAGTGGTCGGCATGGGCCAGTCCCTCATTCGAATGCACCAGAAACTCCGCAGCCACCGCTGGCGAGAATACGCCGCGCGCGGTGAAATGGTGACGCCGATAGCGCAGCACACCTACCAACTCGGTAGCGAGCGCATCATTGAGGCGCTTCAGCACGGTTGTGAGATGGGCGCTGTAGCGCGAGGTCACCGCCCCCTGCGCGGCGTTCTGGCGGGCACGCACACGCATGCCATACACATCAGCTTGAATCTCTGGCGTCTTCATCTGCTCCTCCGCGCTCACCTGCTGTTTCGTCATCGTGCGGGGCAAGCGGACATCCTGCACGCCGATCCCATGCGCCTCTCAGTTGCGACCTTCGCGACTGAGATCCGGGCCTCACCATCATGCGGCATTCAGCACCGCCTGCTGTTGGCCACACTGCGTCCGAGGGGTCACTCCGCCTCACTGCGGCGACGCGAACACCGGTTCGAAGGCTCGGCTACGTGCGACCGCGCACAGAGTGCCAAAGGGGCGGCGACTAGACTTGCCTTGCCGGACCGCGCCGACGCGCCGCGGTCACTCCACCCACGCAAGGGACGCCATCATGAACAACATCATCTATCTCGTTGGTCTCGTGGTCATCGTACTGTTCATTCTGGGGTTCTTCGGACTGCGCTGAGGAGTCCTTGCCGAGCATTCGATGCTGTCCTGAAGCCCGCGCTCTGCGGCGGTGCTTCTGGGACACCGCAGTGTCTTCGCAGCATGGCTTCATATTTTGCCGAGCAGAACCAGAATCAGCAGAACGACCAGGATGAGCCCGATGCCACCGGTCGGCCCGTAACCCCAAGAGCGGCTGTGAGGCCATGCCGGAAGGGCGCCGATCAGCAGCAGAATCAGGATGACAAGCAAAATCGTGCCCATGGCAGTGCTCCCGAAAGAGTGAGTTGGCGTTCGAACCGGGCCTGTCGAAACCCGTTCGCGGGCACCGGCAACAACCGCCCTCCGGCAAGCCTCTCCTGAGCAAAGCAAAGGGACGCAACCCGAAAGGCATTTGATCGGCGCCTTGACAATGGGCTGAGCGTAAGACATCCCGGCTTCGGCCCACATCGTTCAAACGATCGGGACGAATGCTACGCGATCCACATGCGACGTCTGTTCGCCATCGCACAGAGCGCATCGCCAGCCCTTCCGGTCCGACAGGAGCGGCAAATCAATGTGCTCCAGCGCACGGAATCGCCGCCAGCGCCGGTCTAGAGTCGGCGTTGATGAGCCTGGCATGCTGCATCTTGGCCCATCGACAGTCCACTTTCACTCAGGAGAAGGGTCATGAACAAGGATCAGGTGGCAGGACGCGCTGACAAGGTCAAGGGCAAGATCAAGGAGGTCACCGGCAAAGTCGTCGGCAACAAGGAACTGGAAGCGGAAGGGAGGACCCAGAGCACCGCCGGCAAGGTCCGCGCCGGCTACGGCGACCTGAAGGAAGACATCAAGAAAGCGGCCGAATAAGCCCCCCGGCGGATCTGCATCTCATCGATGCGGGTCCGTCCATCTGCGGCGTCCAGAATCATTCGGCGCTGCCGTCTTCTTTCCATCCGGAGTTCAAAGACATGGATCACTATCGCAACTACCTCACCGCCATCCTGCTCGCCTTCGCAATGGTGACCGTCGGCTGCGCCGCACCCGACAAGCAACAGACCGCGGGCGAGTACATCGACGACACGGTGATTACCACACGGGTCAAGGCCGCAATCTTCGACGACGCCGAATTGCGCGTAAACGAGATCAAGGTCAAGACCTTCGACGGCGTGGTGCAGCTGAGCGGCTTCGTCAGCTCACGGGCCAACATCGACCGGGCTGTGCAGCTGACACGCTCCATCTCGGGCGTCAAGTCGGTCAGAAGCAACATGATCGTCAAGTAAGCGCATGGGTGCGCCCGCCGCATGCGCCGGGCGCACCCATGCGCTCAGGATTCCACTCACCTGCTCAGGCCGCTTGAGCTGCATCGAGGGCGGATGAGGCCCACGCGCCACCTTGACGGCCCCGGCTCTGTGCGCTGACGTACATTCAGCCGTTGCACGGCGCCTTAGACTTTGTGTTGGCGCCGGCCTTCGGTCGGAACATTGAGGACGATGATCATGGGCAAGAGTCACGACAGCCATCGTGAGGGCAAGAAGCCGGCCCTGAAGACAGCGAAAGAAAAGAAGAAGGACAAGCAGGCCAGGAAGGAAGAGGCCAATCCGGCCAAACCGTTCCTGAAAGAGTGAAAGCTATTGCCATACTTGACCAACCACCAATGCAGCCTCAAGCCCATGCCGCGGCGCCTTGAAGCAGCGGCCTCCTTCCGGGCTGCGCCGCTCGAAGAACCGGCAAAGCACCGCGACAAGCACAGGGCCAGGGCGGGCTGGATGGCGAGCGGGCGCTCCCCGGCACCTTCCGCAGGCCCATCCTTCAATCATGGCGTATGACCGGGGCGAGACCGATGGCGGATCAGCGCAGCGCAATGGGAGCTCTAAGGGCCGCCGCGGAGGCGCAGTTGCGGCAAACCGCCAGCGCTACTCACCCGCCGGTCCAGCAGAACAGCGCCCTGATGCACGAGCTTCAGGTGCACCAGCTCGAACTGGAGATGCAGAACGAGTTGCTCAGGAATGCCCTGGACGCACTAGAGAGCGCTCGCGACCGCTACGTCGACCTGTTCGAATTCGCGCCACTCGCTTACCTCACGGTATCACCTGACGGCAAGATCACCGAAGCGAATCTCGCCGCGGCCAGCATACTGGGAATCTCCCGGAAGACGCTGGCGAAGCAGCACATCGAGCGCTTTGTTGCTCCGGTTGATCTCGCTCGCTGGCGCCGGCATGAAGGCGCGGCTCGAAAGGAACCCGGCGCCCCATTGCCGGAATTCGGGCTGTTGCTGAGAAGGTTTGATGGTGCGCAGTTTCCGGCGCGACTGCACTGCATGGCGACCGGGCGGCCCGGCTCGCCGGCCACGATGCGCATCGCGCTCTTCGACAACACCGCACAAAGTGCTGCCGAAGCAGAGATGCAGCGTCTGGCGAACTACGATCCACTCACACAACTCCCCAATCGCCGCCTGTTTCAGGACCGCCTCGCACAAACCGTGGCGGCAAGCAGACGCAACGGTATGTATGGCGCGATCCTGTTTCTCGACCTCGACAACTTCAAGGCTCTCAACGACACGCTTGGTCACGATGCCGGCGACCTGCTGCTGATCGAGGTATCGAACCGCTTGCGGAGCAGCCTGCGCGAGGGCGACACGGTTGCGCGCATCGGGGGCGACGAATTTGTGATGATCCTGGATGGTCTGGGAGTCAACGAGCCCGACGCAGCCGCGCTCGCAGGACAGATTGGCGACAAGCTTATAGCCAGGATCGCGCGTCCAGTTGCTGTAGAAAAGACGGAGTACGAGTGTACGACCAGCATCGGGGTGCGCCTGTTCGGTCCGCAGGATAACGCCACGGACCTGCTCAAGCAGGCCGACTTCGCCCTTTACCAGGCGAAGGCAGCCGGCCGCAATCAGGTGCGCCTGTTCGAACCACCTCCTTGAGGTGCCTGTCAGGTAGCCGGTGCATCTGCAACCTCGTCGGTGGTCACGACGAAGCGCCGAAGCACGTTGGCGCCGAAGGCGTTGCTGATCGGCACGTCGGCGGCATCGCGACCGCGTGCGATCAGGACCCGGCCAATGCGCGGCATGTTGTTGCGCGCATCAAAGGTGTACCACTGCCCGTCCAGAAAGGCCTCGAACCAGCCCGCGAAATCCATCACCCCATAGGGCGGCGGCATGCCGATGTCGCCGAGGTAGCCGGTGCAGTATCTCGCCGGGATGTTCATGCAGCGACAGAAGGTTATCGCGAGATGGGCGTAGTCGCGGCAGACGCCGACGCGCTCCTGAAAAACGTCCCATGCCGACTTGGTCGATCGGGCGTGCTGGTAGCCGAACTCGATATGGTGATGCACATGATCGCAGATTGCCTGCACCCGAGCCCAGCCGGTCGGGCCATTGCCGAACAGGTTCCAGGCGACCTCTGAGAGGCGGTCGGTCTCGCAATAACGGCTGCCCAGCAGAAACTGCAATGTCTCGTCCGGCAGCGCCTGGACCGGCATCTGGCCAACCTGAGGTGCAACCATATCGGGCAACCCGGTGTCGCGCACGACTGCGCTGCTGCTCAGGCGCAACAAGCCTTCGGGTGCAACGATACGGGTGCACAGGTTGCCGAAACCATCGTGATAAGTGCTTGTCGGCAGCGGCGGGTCGGCCCTCAGGCGGTCCGCTTCGAGCATGTCCGCGGCCCGCGTGTGATGAACATTCAGCGTCAGGATCATCGGCGTCGGCTGCGGACAGTCATACACCAGCTCGTATCCTATGCGGATTCTCATGCCGCCCCTCCTTGCGCCGGGGCCAAGCGGCTCCATGCGGCGCAGTGCGCCCCGAAGGGCGGCAGCGGCGGGCGGCCGAGCTCGCGACTGCAGGGGGCCAACGCAGTCTCAAGGGACGCGATCACCGCCTCCCGCAACGCAGCCCAGCGGTGCACGCCGCCCCTGACGAGTTTCTGGTTGAGTTCAAGCTCTATGCCGACGTAGCGCTCGGGCGGATGGCGCTCGCGCAACCATCTGGTCAGACCATCACCGCGGCCTGCATAAGGGTAGTTGCGTCGCACCGACAAGTCCGGTGCGAGTACCTTCAGCGTCCGTTTCCAGAACGCACACAGCGCCTTTTCCCCCGCCCTGGCAGGGTCATAGAGCAGCCCGACATCGGCGGTTCTTCGCTTGCCGTCGAGCACTGGGGTAAAACTGTGGCAGGAGAGATGGATGACGTGTCCGCACGATGCGATGGTCTCACTGACCAGCTGCCCTGCGCAGTTGCGGTAAGGCCAGTAGTAGCGCGCCAGGATGCGCTGTCGTTGCAGCGCGGGCAGCGCCAGGAGCGGCCCGAAGTGAAGGCGGGGATGCCCGACCGAGCGATTCAGATCGACCAGCAGGCGACTGACCTTCGTTGCCAGCAAAGGGGCGCCGAGCACAGCGGCGAGCGACCGCGCCATGACCAGTGCGCCGGCGTCAAACCCGCGGTGGGAGGCAAGCAGCTCCGCATACGGTGCAAACAGCGCGCGGTAACTCGCCGGAATACTGTTCCCGCCATGCTCGCAGGTAATCAGCAGCGCGGCGTCGGCGCGTGTCCGGTGTTCGAACACATACGGTTTCGGCATCCGGGAGCGTGGCGCAGAGGACACCGTGCGGCCTACCACTCAAGGTCCGGCAAACGGCGGAAGACCTCGCGCGTACCCTCGCCCCATTGCCGGCCGAGTTCGGTGAAATAGGCATCCCCCGGCTTGAAGCGCCGCCGCATGCGCACGTCCAGACTGTCCCTGGCATAACAGATCAGATCGATCGGCATGCCGACCGACAGGTTGCTGCGCATTGTCGACTCGAAGGACACCAGCACACACTTGGCCGCATCGCTTATCGACGTCGAACCGTTGATGACCCAGTCGATGATCGGCTTACCGTATTTTGTTTCACCGGTCTGCAGGTAAGGGGTCTGATCACCAGCTTCGATGAAGTTGCCTTCGGCATAGATTCTGAACAGCCGCGGCAACTCCCCCGCAATCTGCCCGCCAACGATGAACGACGCGTTGAAGCCGGCGTCACTGTCGGTCAGATGCTGGCCGTCGCGGCGATCGACCTCGCGCATTGCATCCGACACCAGCAGCGCGGCATCGAACATCGATTCAGCGCCCCACAGACTGCACTCCCTGCCTCTTGAAGCACGCTGCCGGAGCAGACTGATGACCGCCTGGGTGCCAGCCAGATTGCCAGAGCTCAGCAGCACGATCACGCGGTCGCCCGCGCGCTCGAACACGTTCATCTTGCAGAAGCTCGCAAAATTGTCGACCCCCGCATGGGTGCGCGAGTCGGAGGCGAAGATCAATCCCTCTTCGAGCATGATGCCGACGCAATATGTCATATGATCTCGCGAAAACGCATGCCACCCACCCGGGACCCCGCGTGGACGTGCGCGGATCGATCCAAGAGATTCGATCCCTTGCTCATCGCCGCGATCGTCCGGGTGGGCGGTTCATGCGGCCGTAGCCGCTGGTTTCGCTTCGACACCCTTCAAGCCGTAGTAGGCATGGACCTGCCTGGCCCAGGTCTCATCGGCCATGTCCGGCCACTTGTCCTTGTCGAACCCCGGCGCGTTCCTGAAGCGTTCGACATCGACGTCGAGCACAAGACGCTTGTTCGGCCCGTCCAGCGTCAGTGCGCTCCATGGCACGGCGTAGAGCTTTTCACCCATGCTCAGAAAGCCGCCGGCAGCCACGACTGCATAGCACACACTGCCACTGACCGTATTGAGCATCAGCTCCTTGATCTCGCCCAGTTCGTCTTCAGTTCGGTTGCAGACCTTGTCGCCGATCAGGGTGCCGGCACTCAGGAGTTGCGCGCCTGCACCGTCGGGATGCTGGTATCTGACGAGACCTGCGGTACTGCGAAGTACGCTGTTCATGCGTTTCTCCTTGTTGCAATGCATGGTGCAGGTGCACCGCGCCCCGGCAATGTGCTGCCGGTGCATCAAGACTACGCCCAAGGCTCGACGGGCTCCGTGTGCTGGCGCGCATAGTCTCGTTGCGCGCGGGCGAAGGCTCAACGACCCCGGCCACCCGGAAGCAGCGATCCGTCACCCGACGAGGATCGCTCTCACACCGACCGCGACTGGAATGTTGTCCGCTCGATCTTGCGGCTAGAGTACCTCCCCGTCGCGTAGCCGTAGATCAGTAGCGACAGCAACATCTCCGGGTGATAGGCCATTGAGCACATTGAGGGCGGCGAACAGCGTGGTCGTGCCGTTGCGCTTGTAGTCGTGAGTCATGGTGGCCGCGCGTCCCTTCTTCAACGGCAGCCCGGGCTGCGTGCGGTCCAGCGCCTGCACCTGGCTCTTCTCGTCGCAACAGAGCACCAGCGCGTGCTCGGGCGGGGCCATGTACAGGCCTACGATGTCTTCGAGCTTGGCGACGAAGTTCGGATCACGCGAGACTTTGAAGCCACGCACGACATGGGGCTTCAGTCCGTTGGCCCGCCAATGCCGCGAAACACTGGCCGCGCTCACGCCCAACTCGGCGGCCATCGTGCGCGTACTCCAGTGCGTGGCCGCATTGGGCTTGCTCTGCGTCGTCAGCTCCACCAGCCGCGCCACGTCAACCTTCAGCGGCGTCGCGCCGCGCGGGCGGTCGCGCTCGATGCCCGCCAGCCGCGATTGCGCATAGCGTTCGCGCCAACGCGCCACCTGGACACGGCCAACGTTCAGCCTCGCGGCGATGTCCTTGTTCTGCATACCTTCAGCGGCCAGCAGCACGATCTGCGCTCGCTGCGACAGCCTCACGCTGGTAAGCCTGGAGCGAACCAAGCTGGTCAGCTCGACTCGCTCCTCGTCCGTCAACACAATCTCGGGGGCTACGCGCACCGGCAATCTCCGCTCTGCTTGGCCATGCAGTATGCGAGCCGTAGGTGCGATATAAGTTCCCGCAAGAGTGAAACACTACACTAGGACGGGTTACCCTCGATACTCGCCACCGTGGCGCGCAGTTCCGCTTCAAGGCGCTTGGCAACGCTGATGTCGATGAACGTGATGACCACGCCGTTGATGATGTTCTCCATCGTGCGGTACGGCATGATGCGGACCCGGAACCACCGACCGTCACGTGTTGCCATTGGCTTCTCCGAGTAAATCAGCGTGCGCAGCACCTCGCGCGCATCGCTCTCGAACTCCGGGTAATCCAGATCGCTTGCCAGATCGGACAGGGGACGCCCGACGTCGGCGGCGATCAGCTTGATAATGTGCGCCGCATGGGGCGTGAAGCGGCGCACACGCAGCCGATCGTCGAGAAATACGGTCGCGATCTCGGTGCTGTTGAGCAGGTTCTGCATGTCGTCATTGACACGCGACAGGTCATCCACCTTGGACTGCAGCTCGACGTTGACCGTCTGCAGTTCCTCGTTGAGCGACTGCATCTCCTCCTTCGATGTGGTCAGCTCCTCGTTGGTCGATTGCAGCTCCTCGTTGGTCGACTGCAACTCCTCGTTGGTCGACTTCAGCTCCTCCTCCGAGGTCTGCATGCGGTCACGCAGGTTGCGCACTTCATTCTGCGACTGCGTCAGGGCAGCCTCAAGCTCGGCTTCCCTCGAAGACTGCGCGCCTGCCTTTGTCCGCCGTTTCGCCGCCGTTTTCCGGCGCAATCCGGCAAACACGATCATGACCATGCCGCGCAGGGGCTCAGGGTCCTCGATGTATTGCACGGTGAGATCGATTCTGGATGTCTTGCCGTCGTCTTCGACCGCCAGATCGTGGCGCTCGACACGGCCGTGATCGCTGATCACCTGCTGAAGTGCCTCACCGAGCGCCTGCCGCAAGCCACCGCGCGCCATCGCGTGAATGTTCCAGTTGGCCTTGCCGGCGGCCGGCTCCAGATAGCGGCCGGTACGTCCGTTGATGTAGATGATGTCTCCACGATCATTGGTCAGCACGGCCGCCGGCGCAAACTGGCGCAGGAGCAACTGGTCGGCAAGCGTCTGCAGGTTGGCGGCAGGCGGTGTGGCGGGGGGCTCGCTCCCTGCACCGTGAGGTGCGCGGAAGTGGGTCGGGAAATCAACGCTCACCATGTGGGGCCTGCCATCAATACAGCGGTAGAGGCGGGATTTCGAATCGAGAGGTGCAAACAGATCGGTTGCGGAGCCGATGGTCTCGGAATTGCCCAGGAACAGCACGCCGCCCGGGATCAGGCTGTAGTGGAACAGGGCCAGCAGCTTCTTCTGCAGCTCGGAGGTGAAGTAGATCAGTACGTTGCGGCAGGACAGCAGATCCAGCTTGGTGAAGGGAGGGTCCTGAGCCATGTTCTGAGGGGCGAAGATCACCATCTCGCGTACTTCCTTGCCGACCTGATAGCCGTTATCGGTGGGGATGAAGTAGCGTGCCAGGCGATCAGCGGACACTTCGGCGCTGATGCCCGCAGAATAATGCCCTTGGCGCGCCTGATCGATCGCGTCGTGTGCCAGGTCGGTAGCGAAGATCTGCAGCGCGTAACGCCCGGCAGGCTGATGTCTTTCCAGCGCTTCCTTGAAAGTGATCGCCAGCGAGTAGGCCTCCTCGCCGGTCGAGCATCCGGGCACCCATGCACGCAAGGCGCGGCCCGACGGGCTGGATGCAAAAAGCGCGGGAAACGCGAGGTCACGCAGACTGTCCCAGGCCGCCGGGTCGCGGAAAAAAGTGGTGACCCCGATCAGGAACTCCCTGAACAGCAGATCGAGCTCCTGCGGGTTGTTCTGCAGCAAGCGCACATAGTCGGCAATGCGCCGGATCTGGTGTATGCCCATGCGCCGTTCGATGCGGCGGTAGAGCGTGCTTTTCTTGTATCGTGAAAAGTCCTGCCCATTGTGGGTCCGCATCAGGATCAGCACCTTCTCCAAGCCGCTCTTGAGCTGACCGTCGACCGCAGGGTCGCTTTCGTCGACGATGGCGCCTTGCCGCAGGGCTGCGATGATGCGCCCGGGCAGTGTCGCCGCAGGACCCACGATGTCCACCATGGCGGCATCGATGCCGCTCTGTGGCATCGATGCAAAGGCGGCCTCCGCTGGATCCTGCACCAGCGCCAGGCCGGCATTTTCCTTGATGGCGCGCAGGCCGGCAGTACCGTCCGAGCCCATCCCCGACAACAGCACGCCGACCGCCTGCTGGCGCCGATCGACCGCCAGCGCACGCAGGAAGAAATCGATCGGCAGACGCTGACCGCGCGGCGCCGTTGGCTTGAACAGATGAAGCACCCCGTCGAGGATGGACATGTCGCGGTTGGGAGGCAACACATAGACGTGGTCCGCCCGCAGCTTGAGGCCGTTCTTGGCCTGCATCACTGGCAGTGGCGTCGCACGCTGCAACAACTCGGGCATCATCCCCTTGTGGGTCGGATCGAGATGCTGGATGACCACGTAAGCCATGCCGCTGTCTGGCGGCACGCCGGACAGGAACTGCTCCAGCGCCTCGAGCCCCCCGGCCGAAGCGCCGATGCCAACGACAGGAAAGCACCCGCCGGGGGATGGATGAGGCAAGTCGCCGGGATCGGGCGAGGCTTGCGTCGCGGTATCGGGTTCATCCATGGCCGGCTCCATTCGGTAAGGGCACACATCGTATAACGCCGGCAGAATGCCCCCCTAGCAGGCTGTTGAAAAATTGCCGTACGCCTCCGGCTCTTGCATGACCCGAACTTGAACGAGGATCAATCGTTGTGCTCAGCGTTGTCCAAACAGGCCCTTCGCAGAAGTTTGTAGGGCGCGCACTGAGGAATATCTTGTGTTCGTCGCGAGCAGCACGGTTTTCAAGCAGGAAAGATTGCGCGATCTGCAACGAGGTTATTTATCCGCGTGAGGTTGTAGGCGGCAAAGTTGAGCAGCGCATGCGCACGAATCTTATCCAGTCCGCGCAGCTTGATGCGCCCGAGCATGCCGATTTCCTTTACCCATCCGAAGGACTCCTCGATCATCTTCCGCCGGCGCAGGCTGACCGCGTATCCGTCGGTTGCCTTGACGTCCTCGGGCACCGCACTGTCACGGGTCTTGGCTGCAACATGCGGCAGAATGTCTCGCTGCTGCACCTGTTCGATGAAGTCGGCCACGTCATAACCGCGATCGGCCGCCACTGTAGGTGCATATCCCTTGCGGCCGCGAGTCACACTGCGCTTGAGCATCGTGAGGGCCGCTTCTCGCTCGGCCGTCCCGGTCGCCTGCGTCGTGTGCACATCGACGACCAACCCGTTCCGGTTCTCCCCAAGCACATGCGTCGTGTAGCTCAGATAGGCCACACCCGGCGTCTTTGTTGCCAGCAACGCCATGGGATCCGTGCGCGAAACGTGGGTCTGGTTCGAGCGCTTCTTACCCCGGAAATCGACTTCCGGGTTGCGTCCCTGATCGGGCCCCGGCGGCTCGTCGGAGCCATCGCGTGCTGCCATATTTTTGTGCGAGGCCCACGCGCGCAGCAACGAGCCGTCCACGCTGAAGTGCTCGTCCGACACCAAGTCGGCCCACTCGGCAATGATCAGCACGCCATCGAAAAAGCGCCGCATGATGCTCTCTTTGAGCAGCCGATCTCGGTTGGCGCTGAAGGTCGAGTGGTCCCACATCGGCTCGTCCATGCTCAGCCCGACGAACCAGCGATACATCATGTTGAAGTCGATATGCTCGATCAGCGCGCGCTCCGAACGGATCGAGAACAGGCATTGCACAAGCAACGCTCGCAACAGTCGCTCGGGTGGAATCGACGGGCGCCCGGCCTCGGCGTAAAGCTCGTCGAATTGCTGCGACATTGTTGCCAGCACAGTATCGGTCAGCCGCCGCATGCGGCGCAAAGGATGATCCGCGGCAATACGATCTTCAATGCTGATATAGCTGAAAAGGGATTGCTGCTTTCGATCGATGCCGCGCATCTCGATAATCGCTCAAACCATGACTGCGTAATTGTACCGGGCCGGAAAGCCTTGCCGTGCAAGGGAGCTACTATTTTTCAACAGCCTGCTAGCTGCATTTCTCACACCGCCCCCTGCTGCAGGGGTGCCTGGCGGGCTGGCGTCCGCTGCAGCGGGGGAAAGAGCGGCCCAGATCGGCGCGCTGCTAGTTCTGCCGTCGCCGATCGGCCTGACCCGGCAGGTCGGAGCGGATAGTCGTCATCACGACGCGGCATTCGACCCCCTCTTCGTCCGGCACCCCTTCCAGCCTGACCAGGGTTTCCGGATGCCGCGGTGTCGGCTTCAGCACGACTTCACAGTAACCCTTCTTCATCCCGCGGAGCACCTCATCGAGAAAATGAACAAAAAGCGGCAGGGAAATCTCGGCCAGCGATGTACCAAGACGGTGAAGTCCCTTCTGCGAGCGCTTGATGCCAAGCATGATGGCGGCGGTGAGATTGAGTTCGAGTACCGTACCCCGTGCGTCCACCGTCAGGTAGGGGACCGGCGCAAAGTCGTAGATGTCGGCGTAGCGGGCACGCAACGCATCGGCCTCGGCGTAGGCCCGACGAAGCTCTTCGTTATGCATCTCCAGCTCAATCTGATGCACTTCGAGCTCGTGCACCAGGCGAGCGGCATCCCAAACGGCATCCGCCCGAGGAGGCCGCACCTGATTGAGCAAGCGCTGCTCCGCGCGCCGGCGCAGCGTGGCCGGATTGGGACGAACGCGCCCCTTGACCGGCACGGCCGGATTCAGACCGAACAGCCGGTCGTACTCGGTGCGGACCACGCGGTAACACTCGCACGCCCGCGCTTCGAGCCCCCGTTGATCAAGAATCGTGATCTGTCCGCGCCGGTAACGGATCAACCCAGCGGCCTGCAGCTTGCCTGCTGCCTCGGTCACCCCCTCCCTGCGTACGCCCAGCATGTTGGCAATCAACTCCTGGGTCATGTCGAGTTGATTGCCGGGCAACTGATCGAGACTGAGCAACAGCCACCGGCACAATTGCTGGTCGACCGTATGGTGGCGGTTGCAGACTACCCCCTGCGCCATCTGGATCATCAACGCCTGCACGTAACCGAGCGCCAGTTGCTGCAGGCTGCCACCCTGTTCGAGCTCCCACGCGACGATTTCGGCACGCAGCCGGTAGGCGCTACCCTTGCTCTGCACCACCGCCATGTAGGTCGTCGTCTCTCCACCCAGGATCAGGGGAGTGCCGACCAGCCCATCCTTACCGGTCATTGCCAACTCGGCGGACGACCCATCCTCCGTGGTGAACACCATGGAAACGATGCCGGAAGTCGGAAAGTACACATGTTCCAGAGTGTCGCCGGGAGCGAAGAGCACCTGGCCCAGCGCCAATGGCACGCATTCGAGGTCGCCCTCAAGGCGAAAGTAGTCCGCATCCGGCAGTCGCGCGAGGATACGGTTCTGCCTCGGATCATTGCCCGGGGGCGGTGTAAGCATCCTGACTGTCCTCCGGTGGCAGTTTCGCAACGGCTCGGACGATGACGGGCGATCATCCGCTACGACAAGAGTAGTCCGAAAACACCTGAGCGAACGTCTGCTTACATCCCGACACCGCCGCCGGCTGCATGGCAGTCAGCCCACATCAGCGGGCCAGTGCCCGCGAAGCGGAGGCTCCCGGGCCGGGGTGGGGAGGGTGGGGATGGGTGCCCCAGCGGCGCCTGGGCCAAACCCATCCTGTCCGGAGGACTGGCTTTGCACCGCCAAGCTGTTCCCGGCCGGCCCGCAACCGCTTCAGTTGCCGCTCATCGCCAGCATCAACTGGTTGATGCGCTTGACGAAGGAGGCCGGGTCGTCCAGCGTGCCGCCTTCGGCGAGCAGGGCCTGGTCGAACAGCACCGCGGCCCAGTCGTCGAAGTTCTTCTCTTCGTACTTCAGGCGCAGCACCGCCGGATGGCTGGGGTTGATCTCCAGGATGGGCCTGGAGGCCGGGGCGTTCTGCCCGGCGGCCTTGAGGATGCGCGCCAGGTTCATGCCCAGGTCGTGCTCGTCGGCCACCAGGCAGGCGGGCGAATCGGTCAGGCGCAGGGTGACCTTGACGTCCTTGACGCGCTCGCCGAGGCTGGCCTTCATCTTCTCCAGCAGTTCCTTGTACTCGTCGGCGGCCTTCTCGGCTTCCTGCTTCTCGGCTTCGTCCTCCAGCGCGCCCAGGTCCAGGCCGCCCTTGGCCACCGAGACCAGCTGCTTGCCGTCGAACTCGGTGAGGTTGCCGGTCACCCACTCATCCACCCGGTCGGAGAGCAACAGCACCTCGATGCCCTTCTTGCGGAACACTTCCAGATGGGGGCTGTTCTTGGCGGCGTTGAAGGTTTCCGCGGTGACGTAGTAGATCTTGTCCTGGCCTTCCTTCATGCGGCCGATGTAGTCGGCCAGCGACACCACCTCATCCGGCGTGTCGGCGTGCGTGGAGGCGAAGCGCAGCAGGCCGGCGATCTTCTCCTTGTTGGCGAAGTCCTCGCCCACGCCTTCCTTGAGCACCTTGCCGAATTCCTTCCAGAAGGTGGCGTATTTGGCGCGCTCGGCTTCGTCCTCGCTGGTCGCCAGGCTCTCCAGCAGGGACAGCACCTTCTTGGTGCAGCCCTGGCGGATGGCGTCGATGTCCTTGGATTCCTGCAGGATCTCGCGTGAGACGTTGAGCGGCAGGTTGCTGGAGTCCACCACCCCGCGCACGAAGCGCAGATAGGTGGGCATCAGCTTCTCGGCGTCGTCCATGATGAAGACGCGCTTCACGTACAGCTTCACGCCATGGCGGGCGTTGCGGTCCCACATGTCGAAGGGGGCGTGGGCCGGCACGTAGAGCAGCTGGGTGTATTCCTGGCGGCCTTCGACGCGCGAGTGGGTCCACGCCAGCGGTTCGTCGTAGTCGTGGCCGACGTGCTTGTAGAAGGCCTTGTAGTCCTCGTCGGAGATCTCGTTCTTGGACTTCGCCCACAGCGCGCTGGCCTGGTTGACGGTTTCGTACTCGTCGCGGACCACCTGCTCCTTCTTCTCCTCGTCCCACTCCTCCTTCTTCATCTGGATGGGCTGAACGATGTGATCCGAATACTTGCTGATCAGGCTCTTCAGCTTCCACGACGACAGCAGGTCGTCCTGGCCTTCGCGCAGGTGCAGGGTGATGCGGGTGCCGCGCTCGGCGCGCTCGACCGGCTCGATGCTGTACTCGCCGGCGGTGTCGCCGCTCATCGCGCATTCCCAGCGCACGCCCTCAGCGGCGGCGAGGCCGGCGCGACGGGTATGCACGGTGACCTTGTCGGCGACGATGAAGGCCGAGTAGAAGCCGACGCCGAACTGGCCGATGAGGTGGGCGTCCTTCTGCTGGTCGCCGGTGAGCTTGCCGAAGAACTCCTTGGTGCCGGACTTGGCGATGGTGCCGAGGTTGGTCACCACCTCGTCGCGGCTCATGCCGATGCCGTTGTCGGTAACGGTGAGCGTGCGCGCATCCTTGTCGAAGTCGATGCGGATCTTCAGTTCGCCGTCGCCTTCGAACAGCTCGGCGCGGTCGAGCGCCTCGAAGCGCAGCTTGTCGCAGGCGTCCGACGCGTTGGAAACCAGTTCGCGCAGGAAAATCTCGCGGTTGGAGTACAGCGAGTGGATCATCAGGTGAAGCAGTTGCTTCACCTCGGCCTGGAAGTTCAGGGTCTGGGCAGTGGCGGTCGCGGACATCGATGAAACTCCGGTTATCAAAAGCAACGCGCCCCACATGGGGGCGCGTTGCGAGGTTTCAAGTCGGCCGTTGCTTCAGTAGCGGAAGCGGCTGACCAGATCGTGCAGATCGGCAGCCAGTTTCTCCAGTTCCTCCACCGCCCCCACCGCCGAACGCATGGAGTTGCTGGTGCCTTCGACCATCTGGGCGATCTGCTCGACCTGCTGGGCGATCGACGTGGACACCGAGCCCTGCTCCTTGGTGGCATCGGCGACGTCGCGGATGCGCTCCAGCGCCACATCCGTGCCGCCACGGATCTCGCGCAGCGAACCGGCCGCGCCCTGCACCAGTTCCACACCGTCCTTGACCTGTCCGGCCACCTGGCTCATCACCTCGACCGCACCATGGGTTTCGGACTGGATGCTGGTGATCATCTTCTCGATCTGCACCGTCGCCGTCGCCGTGCGTTCGGCGAGCCCGCGCACCTCGTCGGCGACCACGGCAAAACCGCGCCCCTGCTCGCCGGCACGGGCAGCCTCGATGGCGGCATTGAGGGCAAGGAGGTTGGTCTGTGCAGCGATTTCCTTGATGACGTTGGCGATGGTGCCGATCTCGTTGGCGCGTTCGACCAGCTGCTGGATCTTCTCCGCCGCGCGGTCGACGGTCGCCGCCATCGATTCCATCTCGCCCACCGCCTCGTCGGCACGGGCTTCGCCCTGCTCGGCGAGCACCGCGGCGCGCGCCGAGTTGGTTTCGGTCTCGCGCGCGCTGTCGGAGATGTGCGAGATGCTGACGGTCATCTCTTCCACCGCTGCGGCAATCGAAGATGCGGCATCGGACTGCACGTGGGAGGCCTCGGCGACCTGCTTGGACACCGCGGAGATCTCGCTCGAATTGCCGGCAACACGTTCGGCATTGACACCGATCTCGCCGACCATGCCGCGCAGGCGGCCGACCATTTCCGCCAGCGCGCCGAGCAGGCTGTCCTGCTCGCCGTGATTGACCCGCACATCGACGCGCAGATCTCCGCTGGCGACGCTGCGCATCACCTCGGTGGCATAGGTCGGCTCGCCGCCCAGTTGCGAGACGATGCTGCCCACCACCCGCCAGGCGACGAACATCAGCAAGGCCATGATGCCGACCACGAAGCCGGCGAACTGCCACAGATGGCGCATGAAGGCGTCGCCGATGTCATCGACGTAGATGCCCGAACCGACGATCCAGTCCCAGTCGCGGAACATCTTCACGTAGGAGATCTTCGGCTGCGGGGCGGTAGCGCCGGGCTTGGGCCACAGATAATCGACGAAACCCTCGCCCTGTCCCTGAGCGACGCGGACGAACTCGCGGAACAGGTACTTGCCGGTGGGGTCCTGGGTATTGCCGAGATTCTGCCCCTCAAGCTCGGGGCGGATGGGGTGCATGACGATCACCGGACCACTGTCGTTGATCCAGAAGTACTCGCTGCCGTCGTAGCGCAGGCCGCGCAGCGCAGCCTTGGCGGCGTCCTGCGCGGCACTGCGGCTGAGCGCGCCGGAACGCTCCAGGCCCTGGTAGTGGGCGATGGTACCGTGGGCAACCTCGACCAGGCTGCGCACCGCGCGCTGGTAGTCCGCCAGCATCTGCGCACGGTACTGCACCAGGGCCACCGCCGAGAGGATCAGCGTTCCCAGCAGTGCGATGACCAGTACCAGCACCAGACGGTGCATGACCGACATTGATTTGAGCGACATCATCTTTCCCCAGCTTCGGTTCCGGTACGACCCCGCCGCAGAATGGAAGGACGGCAAGGGCTTGCGCATGATTGACGGATGCTGCACCGCAAACTTTAGCCCACTGGGCGAAAAACCTCACCATCGGCGTAGGCATATAAGCGACACCGCAGCTTCAGCCGGGTCTTACACCCTCAGCGATAGGCGATATCCACCACCTCGATCTCGCGCACCCCCGCCGGGCTCATGAAGCGCACCAGGTCACCGATGCGGGCCTTGAGCAGCGCCCGCGCCAGCGGTGAAATCCAGCTGATGCGCCCGGCGGAGACGTCGGCCTCGTCCACGCCGACGATCTGCCAGGTCTGCTCTTCACCGCCCTGTGCATCGCAGATCGTCACCGTGGCGCCGAAGAACACCTGCCCGGTGTTCTCCTGCTCGGCCGGATTGACCACCGTGGCGTTCTCCAGGCGCTTGATGAGGAAGCGGATGCGGCGGTCGATCTCGCGCAGGCGCTTCTTGCCGTAGATGTAGTCACCGTTTTCCGAGCGATCGCCGTTGCCCGCCGCCCAGGCCACGGTTTCCACCAGCCGCGGGCGCTCCACGCGCACCAGCTGGTCGAGTTCTTCGTGCAGCACGTGGTGACCACGGCGGGTCATGTAGTTGCGGCTGCCCGGCGGTAGCCGCAGTGCCGGGGCGAGCGCCTCGTCATCGTCCTCGCCGCTGTCTTCCCTGACGAATGCCTTGTTCACCGTCGTCTTCCTGCTGCCTTCAAGGCGGCAATTCTATGCAGCAGCGAGTGCTGCAGGCAAACCAAGGATGACGCAGACTCGACGCTGCAACGATGGGTCGACTAAGATGGCCCCCGCAGAGAACCGATCAACGGGCGCAGAGGCGCCCCCGGCATGGCGGAGCGGGCGATGAGCGACAGCGACCACGGCTTTGAGGATGTCACCAGCCTGCAGGCCCGCCTGCTGGCGCTGCGCGCCGAACACCGCGACCTCGACGAGGCCATCGCCGGCCTCGGCGACGCCCCGCCGCAGGACGAACTGCTGCTGCGCCGGCTGAAGAAGCGCAAGCTCGCCCTGAAAGACCGTATCACCCTCATCGAGCGCATGCTCGAACCCGACGAACTGGCCTGATCCCACCCCGCAGACCGATGAGCGCATCCACCCCCTACGGCCGCGACACCCTCGCCCTGCACGCAGGGCAGTCGCCCGACCCCACCCACGGTTCGCGTGCCACCCCCATCCATTTCACCACCAGCCACGTCTTCAGCGACACCGCCGAGGCCGCCGAACTGTTCAACCTAGAACGCCCGGGCCACGTCTACGCACGCATCTCCAACCCCACCGTGGCGGTGCTGGAAGAACGCGTTGCCGCACTCGAAGGCGGTGTCGGCGCAATCGCCACTGCCAGCGGACAGGCCGCCCTGCATCTGACCATCGTCACCCTGATGGGCGCAGGCGGCCACATCGTCGCCTCGCGCTCGCTGTACGGTGGCTCGCACAACCTGCTCGGCTATACCCTGCCGCGCTTCGGCATCCACACCACCTTCGTCGACCCGCGCGACCCCGACGCCTGGCGTGACGCGGTACGCGCGGAGACGCGGCTGTTCTTCGGCGAATCGCTCGGCAACCCCGGGCTCGACGTGCTGGACATTCCCACCGTGGCGCAGATCGCCCATGCGCACCACCTGCCGCTGCTGGTCGACGCCACCCTGGTCACCCCCTGCCTGCAACGCCCCCTGGAGTTGGGCGCCGACCTGGTGATGCACTCGGCGACCAAGTTCCTCGGCGGCCACGGCGTGGCGGTAGGCGGCGTGCTGGTCGACGGCGGCCGCTTCGACTGGGAGGCCGCCGGCCTCTTTCCGACCCTCACCGAACCCTACGACGGCTTCCACGGCATGGACTTCGCCGAGGAGTCGCCGGTTGCCGCCTTCCTGCTGCGCGCGCGCCGCGAGGGTCTGCGCGACTTCGGCGCCTGCCTGTCGCCGATGAACGCCTTCCAGATCCTCCAGGGCCTGGAGACCCTGCCGCTGCGCATGCGCGCCCATGTCGACAACGCCCGCCAGGTCGCCGCGCATCTGGCTGCCCACGAGCAGGTCGCCAGGGTGGCCTACCCCGGGCTCGACGGCCACCCCGACCACGCCCTCGCCGCTCGCCTGCTTCCTGCCGGCGCCGGTGCAGTGCTGTCCTTCGAACTCAAGGGCGGACGCGCTGCGGGGCAGGCCTTCATCGAGGCCCTGCGCCTGTTCTCCCATCTCGCCAACGTCGGCGATGCCAAGTCGCTGGTCATCCATCCCGCCAGCACCACCCATTTCCGCATGTCGGCGGCCGATCTCGCCGCCGCCGGCATCGGCGAGGGCACGGTGCGCCTGTCGGTGGGGCTGGAGAGCCTCGCCGACCTGCTCGCCGACCTCGACCGCGGCCTCGCCGCCGCCGGCAAACTGAGCAGGACCTGAGCACCATGGACCTCAACGTACTTGGCCAACCCACGCGCATCTACTGCGGCGGGCGCAGCTTCGACCGCCGCCTGCCCGCAGTGGTGATGATCCACGGTGCCGGCCACGACCACAGCGTGTGGCAGTACCAGGCCCGCCATCTCGCCCATCACGGCTTCGCCGTCCTCGCCCCCGACCTCCCCGGCCACGGCGCTTCCGCTGGCGAAGCGCTGACCGGCATCGCAGCGCTTGCGGAATGGATAGAGGCCCTGCTCGACGCCGCCGGTGTCGCCCGCGCCGCCCTCGTCGGCCACAGCATGGGGTCGCTGGTGGCGCTCGCCTGCAGCGCACGCAGCCCGCGCATCAGCGCCCTTGTCCTGGTCGGCAGCGTCGCACCGATGCCGGTCGCCGCGCCGCTCCTCGATGCGGCACGCAGCCAGCGCGCACGCGCCCACGCCATGATCAACCAGTGGTCCTACGTCCCCACCAGCCATATCGGCGCCAGCGCTTGCCCAGGGCTGTGGCTGCCGGGTCTCAATGCCGCCCTCATGGCGCGCCAGCGCGAAGGGGTGCTGGCCGCCGATCTGGCCGCCTGCAACGCCTACACCGATGGACTCGAAGCCGCCGCGCGGGTTGGCTGTCCGACCCTGGTGGTGTGCGGCGAGCGCGACCAGATGACGCCGCCACGGGCCACCCGCCCGCTGCTCGACGCCCTCGCCAGGGGTGGCGCCGCAGTGCGCCTGCACACCCTCGCCGGCGCCGGCCACGCCATGATGGCCGAAGCGCCGGGAGCGCTGGGCGACGCGTTGCGCGACTTCCTCGGCAGCACGACAGGCTGAAGCGCTGACCGGCTCAGCCTCCCGGGGCGCTGAAAAGGTCGAGGGTCACCGGCTGGTGGTCGGATGCGGCCGTACCGCCATCGACCGCCACGTCGGCCAGACGCGGCAGGAGTTCCCCGGTAACGCAGAAATAGTCGCAGCAGTAGGCCCGTTGCGGCCATTCGGCGCCGTGCAGGCCCACCGTGGGCGCGTGTGGCAGATCGCCATGGCAGGCCACCCAGGCATCGTGCCAGTGCGGGCCGGCGCGCAGCGCGGCGTGTTCGGCACTGCCCGGTTCGCAGTTGAAGTCGCCGCACAGCAGCGCCGCGGGCGGCCGCGGCCAGGGCGCGAAGCTGGCATTGCCTTCCTTGACGCGCGGCGCCGCGGCGACCCGCGCACTGTCCACGACGGACTCCTGCAGCGCGCACAGCGCCTGCACCTGCGCCATGCGCTGGCGCGCCGAATAGTATTCGAGGTGGGTGGTGAGAACGCGCAACGGCCCCCATGGCGCCTCCACCACCGCCTCCACGCAGACCCGCTGCATCGACGGCAAGCCGCCATCGGCGGGGGCCGGCAGCAGATGGCGGTAAACCTGCCCGAGCGGCAGGCGCGACAGCAGCAGATTGCCGAAACGCGCCCGCCCGCCGGCGCTGCCCGGCACATCCACGCCGGCGCCGAATACCGCCTGATAGCCCGGGAAAGCCGCCCGCAGCAGCGCCACCTCATCCTCCTCCGCCCCGCCGGGCAGGCCGGGGAAGCAGCAGGCGACCTCCTGCAGGCAGATCAGCGCGGCGCCCTGGGCGCCGCCCAGCGCATGCAGGGCATCCACTGTACGGGCCAGATCCACCCGCCCGTCAGCACCCCTGCCCCACTGGATGTTCCAGCTGATCACGCGCAAGGTCTCGTTCATCCTCATCCCCTCAACATCAACGGCTGACACCAGGTTCTTCATTCTGCCGCATCAGTGTGACGGCACGGCGGATACCGCGCCCCAGCTCACTCACACGAAGGGCGGCGAATCGTCGATAATGGCCGTGCTACACACCGGAACACGCACATGCACTCGGCCCAGGAACTGGTTTCGCAACTCGACGCCCTCGCCTCGCTGCCCACGGTCTATCACCGCATCCGCGAGGAACTCGATTCACCCGAGGGCTCGGTGACCGAAGTCGGCCGCCTGGTGTGTGCCGATCCGGCGCTCTCCGCACGCATGCTGCGCGTCGTCAACAGCGCGCTGTACGGCTATGGCGGACAGGTCGAGACGATCAACCGCGCGGTGCAGATTCTCGGCCTGCAGCAGGTACACGACCTCGTGCTGGCAATGTCGATCAGCTCGGTGTTCGCCGGCATCCGTCCGGAAAACATGGACATGTACCGCTTCTGGCGCGGCAGCGTGATGTGCGGCCTGGCCGCGCGCAGCATCGCCCGCGGCAGCGGCCTGCCGTCGGCGGACCGCATGTTCGTGGTCGGCCTGCTCGCCGACATCGGCCACCTGGCGATGTACCAGCTCGTCCCCGAACTGGCCTGGCAGGCCCAGCAAGCGGCCGTCAGCGGCAGCGAGGACGTTGCCGCCGCAGAGCGCCGCATCATCGGCTGTGACCATGCCGAGGTGGCGGCCACCCTGGCCGACCACTGGCGCCTGCCGGCAAGCTTCGCCACCATCCTCGGTGCCCAGCTCAATCCCCGCCTGGGAGGCGAAAGCAGCTTCGACGCCGCCATCATCCACGTCGCCGGCCGCATCGTCCTCGCCGACCGCGACGGCGAGCCGAGCGCGGCGGCAGCGGCACGCATCGAAGCTGCGGTGTGGCAGCAGTTGCAGATGTCGCCGGACAGCTTCGGACGCGTCCGCGAGGATGCCGAGCTCAATCTCGCCGCCTTCGTCGCACTGTTTTTCCCCAGCCTCGCCGCCGCCCATCACCACCGCTGAACATCAGCCGCACAGGCTGCGCCAGGCCGTGACCTGCGGAGTGCCCAGCAGCCGCGCGAGGAATGCCTGTGCCGCAGTCTCGGCAGCCTGCGCGGCGCCCGACAGCGGGGCGCCCAGTTCGAAGTTCTCCCCGGCCACGCCGAGCACGAAGGCCGGCGGCGGCGTGCCGCGCAACTGGCGGTAGACACCCAGCACGGCGGCCGGAGCGAGCGCATGCGAGAAGGCCGCGCGGCCGTCGACGGGGGCGATCTCGACGAAACGCAGGGCGGCATCCTGGCGCTGCGCGGCATCGACGAAGAGCACCAGGTCGGCGCCGTCGATGTCGAGCGCATGCTCGATCTGCAGCTGGAAGTCGCCCACCACGCGCACACCCGCCGGCGCCGCCTGTTCGACCGCACGCGCCAGCCGCGGGCCAAGGGCGTCGTCGCCGCGCGATTCGTTGCCGACCGCGAACATCACCACCGTCGGCAAGGCTTCAGCCACAGTGGGTGGATTCACGCACCACACGGTCCACACACTGACCGTCGGCAGTGCTCAGCTCAACCACCAGCGGCATCTGCCCGAGCGCATGGGTGGCGCAGGACAGGCAGGGGTCGAAGGCGCGCACGGCGACCTCGATGTGATTGAGCAGGCCTTCGGTGAGGCGCCGGCCGGAAAGGTAGCGCTTGGCGACCTCGCGCACGGCGGTGTTCATGGCCTGGTTGTTGTGGGTGGTGGAGACGATGAGATTGCACATCGTCACCAGGTCGTCCTCGCCGATGCGGTAATGGTGGATCAGCGTGCCGCGCGGGGCCTCGATGATGCCCACCCCTTCACGGCGCCGGGTGCCGGTGGTGAGCAGTTCGCCGCTGCGCAGATCGGGATCGTCGAGCAGTTCGCGGATCACCTCGGCGGCATGCAGCATCTCGATCATGCGCGCCCAGTGGTAGGCCAGCGTGGCGTGCACCGGACGACCGCGACCGTGATCGATGAATTCGCGCCGCTCGGCTTCGGCAAAGGGCGTGGGGATGAAGTCGCAGTTCTGCACGCGGGCCAGCGGACCGACCTTGTACCAGCCCTGCTCGGGGCCACGCGCGCGCATGAAGGGGAACTTCATGTAGCTCCACGACTTGACCTCCTCGCAGATCACGCTGGCGTAGTCCTGATCGCACAGGTGGTCGATCAGCACCTTGCCGTCGGCATCGCGGAAACGCAGGTCGCCGTCGTACAGATCCATCGCACCGTCGGCACGGACCAGGCTCATCATCGCCGACTCGAAGCTGCCGAAGACGTCGTAGAGGGCGGGATCGGCGCGATGCAGGCGCTTCACCAGTTCCACCGCCGCACGGCTCCAGTCCACGATCTGGTTGATGTCGCGGCTGAGCAGTTCGTGGTCGGCGTCGGCAAGGTGGCGGTTCATGCCGCCGGGGACCGCGCTGGTGCCATGCACCTTCTTGCCCGCGGTGGCACGGATGACCTCCTGGCCGTACTTGCGCAGCAGCACGCCCTGGCGGGCGACCTCGGGGTGCGCGGCGGCGACGCCAACGATGTTGCGGCGCGCCACTTCGGAATCGAAGCCGAAGAGCAGATCGGGCGAGGAAAGGTGGAAGAAGTGCAGCGCATGCGACTGCAGCATCTGCCCGTAGTGCATCAGGCGGCGCATCTTCTCGGCGCTGGCGGTGACCGGTGTCGCCCCCACGGCAACGTCGAGCGCCTTGGCGGCGGCGAGGTGGTGGCTGACCGGGCAGATGCCGCACAGGCGCTGCACCATCACCGGCACCTCCCAGTACGGGCGGCCCTGGATGAAGACCTCGAAGCCACGGAACTCGACGATGTGCAGGCGGGCCTCGCGCACTTCGTCGTGCTCGTCGAGGAGCAGGGTGACCTTGCCGTGCCCCTCCACCCGCGACACCGGGTCGATGGCAACGCGGCGCAGGGTGTCGCGGTTCTGTGCGGTTTCCAATTCGAAACTCATCGGCGTTCGTCCTGCGCGGGTCAGTCGTAGTGCAGCATGGGGTGGGACAGCCGCGGCGTGCGGCCGGAGATCAGGTCGGTGAGGAACTTCCACAGCGCATCGCCAGACGGCGGACAGCCGGGGACGAAGTAATCGACCCGCACCACCTCGTGGATCGGACGCACCTTGTCGAGCAGCAGCGGCAGCTCGGGATCGCTGGGAATCTGTGCGCCGGCGACCCCTTCGCGATACTGGTAGACCTGCTGCAGGCAGGCGCCGACGTCGAGATGATTGCGCTGCGCCGGCAGGCCGCCATTCACCGAACAGGCTCCCACCGCCACCAGGATCTTGCAGTTGCGGCGGAATTCGCGCAGTACGTGGACATTCTCGGCATTGCACACCCCGCCTTCGATGAGGCCGATGTCGCAGGGCCCGCAGTGCTTGATGTCGGTGAGCGGGGAGCGGTCGAAATCGACCAGCTCGACGAGGTCGAAGAGGCGCTCGTCGATGTCGAGCAGCGACATGTGACAGCCAAAACAGCCGGCCAGCGAGGTGGTGGCGACGCGCAGCTTCGGCCGGCGGGCGTCGCGGGCAGCGTTGTCCATCACTCTCCCTCCTCCAGCGCCACGGTATGGATGGGCTTGGCGTCGTACTTGCGCTTGCCGATGGTGACCGCAAAGCCGACGCGCTTGTGCAGGATCACCCCCACCGGGCAGATGTTGGCGGCCAGATCGTCGGCGGCAAAGTCGGTGTCGGCAAGCCGCCCGGACTCCGCATTCACCGCCAGGTGCTTGTGGATGCCGCGCCCGGTGAGTGCGAAGACGTTCTTGCCGTCGACGTCGCGCGAGGCGCGCACGCACAGCTCGCAGAAGATGCAGCGGTTGAAGTCGAGCAGCATGTCGCGGTGCGAGGCATCCACCGGACGGTCGGGGAAGAAGTGGTTGAAGCGCGGGGTGAGCATCTCGAGGTCGTAGGCCAGCGCCTGCAACTGGCAGTTGCCGCTCTTCTCGCACGACGGACAGAAGTGATTGCCCTCGACGAACAGCATCTGCAGCAGCGCGCGACGCTCGCCGTTGATCTCCGGGGTATTGCTCTCCACCTCCATGCCTTCCTTGGCCGGCAGCGCACAGGACGATACGTGCCGGCCACCGACCTTGACGATGCACAGCTTGCACGAGCCGTGCGGCGGAAAGTCCGGATGCCAGCACAGGTGCGGGATGTAGTGACCGGCGGCGTGGGCGGCCTGGAGGATGGTCTGGCCGTCCTCGAAGGGAACCGGCTGGCCGTCGAAGAGAAACTGCCTGCTCATCGCGTGGTCTCCTGCTCACGGTCGAGGAAGGCGCCGGGGTCGTCGCGCCCGGCGGCCGTGCGCGCCCCGGCGAGGGCGGCGTTGAGATCGAAGGCGGGCTCGAAGTCGAGATTGCGCAGATGACGCTCGAAGGCCGGACGGAACTTCACCAGTGCATCGACCACTGCGTTGGGCGCGCTCGAACCCAGCCCGCAGTGGCTGGACTGGCGCAGCAGGCGGTTGATCCACTCGATGTCGGCGAGATCCATCTTGGCACCGTAACCGCTCGCCAGCTTGTTCATGTAGTTGTCGAGCAGCGAGGTGCCGACCCGGCACGGGGTACAGAAGCCGCAGCTCTCGTGAGCGAAGAAATGGACGAAGTTGCGCGCCACCTCGAACATGTCGCGGCTTGAATCGAAGATCATGAAGGCCCCTGCGGTGGGCACGTCCTCGAAGGCGATGCGGCGGTGGAACTCGTAGCTCGCCAGCGTCATCCCCGAGGCCCCGCCGACCTGCACGGCCTGCACGTCGGAGGCCCCGCAGTCTTCCAGGACGTGCTCGATGCTGACCCCGAAGGGGTACTCGTAGATCCCCGGGTAGGCACAGTCACCGGAGATCGACAGCAGCTTGGTGCCGGTCGATTGCGCGGTGCCGGTGGCCGCAAAGGCTTCGCCGCCATGCAGCGCGATGAGGGTGGTCTTGGCCAGGGTCTCGACGTTGTTGACCACCGTCGGCCGCCCCAGATAGCCGTGGGTGACCGGGAAAGGCGGACGGATGCGCGGCGTGCCACGCTTGCCTTCGAGCGATTCGAGCAGGGCGGTTTCCTCGCCGCAGACGTAGGCACCGGCGCCAAGGTGGATGTCGATGTCGAAGTCGAAACCGGTCTCGCCGAGGATGGCATTGCCGAGCAGTCCGGCGCTGCGCCGCCGCGCCAGCACGTGCTGAAGATGGTCGAGGAGGTAGCGGTACTCGCCGCGCAGGTAGAGGAAGCCGCGCTGCGCCCCCACCGCCCACGCCGCCAGGGTCATGCCCTCGAACACCTGGTCGGCAAAGCTGCTCAGCAGCACGCGGTCCTTGAAGGTGCCGGGTTCGCCCTCGTCGGCGTTGCACACCACCACCTTGTCGGCGCCCGCGGCATCGCGGCAGGCCTGCCATTTCACCGCCGTGGTGAAACCCGCGCCGCCACGACCGCGCAGATTGGACAGCCGCATCTGCGCCAGCCAGTCCTCGCGTCCGCGCGTCAGCGCCGCACGCAGGGCTTCGCCCGGGCGCTGGTCGGGGCCCAGCAGGGCGTCACGGCGGCGGATGTTGTCGTCGACCCGGAACAGCTCGCTGGGCCAGGCGTAGAGCGGCTCCTTGCGGCGGATCAGCTCGGCGATCTGGTTGACGCGGCGGTGATCGACCCGCGTCAGCGGACGGCCATTGACCAGCAGTGCCGGTCCCTGGTCGCACATCCCCGTACAGGAGGTGGTATCAACGCTCACCAGACCATCTTCGGAGAGCTTGCCGCGCTCCACCCACAGCTTGCCGCACAGCGCGTCCATCAACTCAGGGGCGCCCAGCATGCGGTCGGTGATGTTGTCGGAGAACAGCACCCGGTAGTTGCCCACCGGTTCGGTGTACAGGAAGGAATAGAAGCCGGCCACGCCCTCGACCCGCACCCGCGGCACGCCGAGTTCGGCGGCGACTGCGCTGATCAGCTCGGCAGACAGCCAGCCGGCCTTCTCCTGTACGTCTATCAGCACCTGCAGCAGGCGGGTGGCATCCCCGCCGTTGCGGGTGCACGCCTGTGCCGCCAGTTGCGAAGCGTCGAGCCTGCCCATGGGTGCGACTCCTGCCGTTTGACTGTGGCGATTATAGACCTGCGCTACGTCTTTATGCCGATGTTTTCGGCCTCCAACCCTGTCATTTCAAGGCTTTCAGTGCATGAAAGAGGTCTCATGAGGCTACTAGATGTAGTAGATAAGAAATTGTTGACATACGATCAAAGGTCGTAATCTATTGTTTTTTATTAACTTTATTTTTTTGCACATCAAAGCATTTGGAGCTATGCTTCACAGCGTTCCACAGACCACCTACACACCACCACGGACACATCAACGATGAGCGCTACCACCCAGAACGAGGCGGGCAGCAAGGCCAGTGCAGCCACGCTCGCTCCGCAGGAGATTTCCGGCGAAGTCCTGATCGAAAAATACGCCAAGGGCGAGGAGACCAGCATCAACGAAGTGCGCCGCCGCGTTGCGCGCGCGCTGGCCGCCGTCGAGGCCGAGGACAAGCGGGCGTACTGGGAAGCCAAGTTCTACGACGCCCAGGAGCGCGGCTTCGTCCCCGCCGGGCGCATCAACAGCGCCGCCGGCACCAAGCTGCAGGCCACGCTGATCAACTGCTTCGTGCAGCCCGTGGGCGATTCGGTCACCGAGGCCGTCGATGGCCGTCCGGGCATCTACACCGCGCTCGCCCAGGCCGCCGAAACCATGCGCCGCGGTGGCGGCGTGGGTTACGACTTCTCCTCCATCCGCCCCAAGGGCGCGCTGGTCAAGGGCACCGCCTCCAACGCTTCCGGCCCGGTGTCCTACATGCGCGTCTTCGACCGCTCCTGCGAGACGGTGGAGTCCGCCGGCGCGCGCCGCGGCGCGCAGATGGGCGTGCTGCGCTGCGACCACCCCGACATCGAGGAATTCATCCACGCCAAGGACCACGGCGACCTCACCAACTTCAACATCTCCGTGGGGGTCACCGACCCGTTCATGGAAGCAGTGGAGGCCGACGGCCACGTCGAACTCACCCACAAGTCCGAACCCACCGACGAGGTCAAGGAGGCCGGCGCCTACCAGCGCGACGATGGCCTGTGGGTGTATCGCAAGGTGCGCGCGCGCGAGCTGTGGGACCAGATCATGCGCTCGACCTACGACCACGCCGAGCCGGGCATCCTCTTCCTCGACCGCATGAACGCGGACAACAACCTCTACTACTGCGAGACCATCGAGGCCACCAACCCCTGCGCCGAACAACCGCTGCCGCCCTATGGCTGCTGCTGCCTGGGTTCGGTCAATCTCACTCCCTTCATCAAGAACCCGTTCACCGAGCAGGCCGAGTTCGACTACCCCGCCTTCGGCAAGGTCATCGACGTCGCCATCCGCATGCTCGACAACGTCCTCGACGTCACCCACTGGCCGCTCGAACAGCAGCTCAACGAAGCCCAGTCGAAGCGCCGCGTCGGCCTCGGGTTCACCGGCCTGGGCGATGCGCTGATCATGCTCACGCGCCGCTACGACACCCCTGAAGCGCGCGAGGAAGCCCGCAAGATCTCCGACTACATGCGCAACCGCGCCTATCTCGCCTCCGTCGAGCTGGCCCGCGAGCGTGGCTCCTTCCCGCTCTTCAACGCCGACCTCTACCTCTCCGGCGGCAACTTCGCCTCGCGCCTGCCCGCCGACGTGAAGGACAAGATCCGCAAGCACGGCATCCGCAATTCCCACCTGCTGTCGATCGCCCCCACCGGCACGATCAGCCTGGCTTTTGCCGACAACGCCTCCAACGGCATCGAACCGCCCTTCTCCTACACTTACACCCGGCGCAAGCGCATGGCCGACGGCACCTTCAAGGAATACGCCGTCGAGGACTACGCCTGGCGCCTGTACCGCCACCTCGGCGGCAAGGTCGACAAGCTGCCGCCCTACTTCGTCACCGCGCTGGAGATCTCCGCGCAGGCGCACAAGGACATGGTCGCCGCCGTCGCCCCCTACATCGACACCTCCATCTCCAAGACGGTGAACGTACCCGAGGACTACCCCTACGCCGAGTTCGAGGACCTCTACCTCACCGCGTGGAAGGCCGGCCTCAAGGGCCTGGCCACCTACCGGCCCAACTCGGTGCTGGGTTCGGTGCTGTCGGTGACCCCCACCACCGAGCAGAAGCAGCCCCACGACGTCGAGATCGCCGACGCCAACAAGCGCCTCTCGATCAAGAGCCTGCCTGCCCCGGTGCTGTCCAGCCTGCGCTGGCCGGGACGCCCGGAGATGCCCGACGGCAACATGGCGTGGACCTACATGCTCGCCACGCCGAGCGGCGACTTCGCGCTGTTCGTCGGCCAGTTCGGCACCAACGGCGGCACCTTCCCCTTCGAAGTGTGGGTCAACGGCGCCGACCAGCCGCGCGGCCTGGGCGCGGTGGCCAAGACCCTGTCGATGGACATGCGCGCCAACGACCGCGGCTGGCTCAAGCTCAAGCTCGACACCCTGGCGCGCACCGTGGGCGAGAAGTCCTTCGAGATGCCCTTCCCGCCGCACGGCGAGAAGAAGCTGATGCCCGGCGCCGTCTCGGCCTTCGCCCAGGTGGTGCGCTACCGCTGCGAGCAGCTCGGCAGCTTCGACACCGAAGAAGCCTCCCCGGTGCTGGAGACCCTGTTCAGCCTCGAAGAGCCCAAGACCGGCACCGACGGCACGCTGTCGTGGACGGTGGATATCTACAACCCGGCCACCGGCGAAGACTTCGTCCTCGGCCTCAAGGAGATCACCCTCCCCGACGGCGTCACCCGCCCCTACTCGGTGTGGCTCTCCGGCAACTACCCGCGCGCGCTCGACGGCCTCACCCGCATCCTGTCGCTCGACATGCGCGTCATGGACCCGGCCTGGATCGGCATGAAGCTGCGCAAGCTGCTCGACTACCCGGAACCTCTGGGCGACTTCATGGCCTTCATCCCGGGCACCAAGCGCCAGCAGAACTACCCCAGCACCGTGGCCTACATCGCCCAGTTGATGATCCACCGCTACGCCATGCTCGGCGTGCTCGACGAGAAGGGCTACCCGACCCGCGAGATGGGCATCCTGGAGTCGCCGCGCGACGACAGCGAACCCCAGCTGATGCAGGGCGCGCTGTGCTCCGAGTGCGGCAACCACACCGTGATCCGCAAGGACGGCTGCGATTTCTGCACCGCCTGCGGCGCGGTCGGCACCTGCGGCTGAGCACTGCTGCAAGGCCGGCATGAACAGGCCCCGCACGCGCAAGCGTGCGGGGCCTGTTGCCGTCTGCAGCAGCCGCAGACGCTCAGTACAGGAAGGGCAGCAGCTTGCGCACGCGGCGGCGGTAGGCGGCGTAGTGGGGATAGCGCGCCAGCAGCCAGCGCTCCTCGCGCCGCGACTTGAGATCGAGGAAGAGGAACAGCAGCCCCGCATAGACGAGGGTCAGCGTCCCCTGTACGTAGAGCGCCCAGCCGAAGGCCATCAGGATGACACCGAAGTAGATCGGGTGCCGGACCCAGCGGTAGAGGCCGCGCAACACCAGGCTGCCATCGTCGCGCGGATGCGGCAGCGGCGTCAGGCTGCGGCCGAGGTGGGTGGCGGCAAGCAGCGCGATCAGCGCCCCGGTGGCAAGCAGCACGGCGCCGCCCGCCTCTCCTGCGACCTGCAGCCCGGACGGCCACGGCTGCAGGCCACCGATGCTGCGCGGCCCGCCGACAAGCAGCAGGAACAGAGCACCCTGGCCGGCGACGTACCATTCTCCGCGCCTGCCGCGCAGCGCACGGAGCCAGTTCAAGCGCATCGACGGCCCTCCCTGAGCGCGGCAGCATGGCCTTCGGCATCGGCGATGAAGAGAAAGAAATCAGCCTCGAAACCGTCGTAGTGATCGAGCAGCTCGGCCCCCGCTCCGGCCAGCGCATTGGGCTGGCGCAGGCGATGATGCGCCATGCGGTCGAGCGCGAGAGCGACCGCCGCGCTGCTGGCATAGCTTGCCAGCCAGTCGTGCGCAGCCATACGCGCGAACACCTCGATGAAGGACGGCGGCAAGGCCCCCGGCCAGTTCCCGACCTCGCGGTAGAGGGCGGCGGTGCTGGCCGGCAGACTGGCGTCGAAGCCACGCTGCCCGGCCAGCGCTGTCCAATGGCGGGCAAGGAAATGATCGTAGAACAGATCGACCATGATGCCTGACACCCGCCGCCGCGCCGCGCTGACCCGCGCGCGGCTGCGCTGGAAGGCAGGGTGGCGGTCGGCAAAGCTGTCGATGCTGCGGTGCAGGCGCACACCGTCGATGAGTGCGGCGTCGAGCCCCGGCGGGGGAGGATCGAGCACACCCTTGACGAAATCGCCGATCAGCCCGCCGACACGGTCGGCCGGCGCCGGCCCGGCAAGAAAGACGTGGGCAAGGTAGTTCATGCCCGTCACGATAAGGGCTGGCAGCGCGCGGTCAAGGCCTGCATCGGGAAAACGGGCCACGCTATGTGCGTGGCCCGCTGGAAATGCTGTCGCCGCCGTTCAGTTCAGACGCTGCGCCGGCGCCGCAGCGCCAGCATGCCAAGCATGCCGAGACCCAGCAGGGCGAGCGAGCCGGGTTCGGCCACGGTGCTCGGCGGCGGGGGCGGACGGACGCTGCCGGTGACGCCGGCGATCTTGATGAAATCATGACGGCCGTCACCGGTGGTGATCGCAGCACCGCCCGAGGTGGCCTCGAAGGAACCGGCGCCGATCAGCCAGAAACTGGAGTAGATCGGCGTGGCCGTAGCGATGTCGCGCGTCCCGGTGCTGCCGCTGACGTTGGCGACGATTTCCCAGCCGTTGTTGAGCAGCTGGCTGTAGGACAGGCCGCTCATGCTCGACGCCGAGAACGGGTCGCTGCCGGTGTAGGCAAGCACGAAAAGGTCGGTCTGACTGCCGACATTCTTGAAACTGGTCGAGCAACTCCCCCACCAGGTGCAGGAAGTCTGATTGGCCCATGCTTCAGACCAACCCACACCGATCTTGCTGAGATTCACTGCTTCGCTGCCGAAATCGAGCAACAGGCTCTCGAAGCGGGTGTGGTTGTCGAGCGCGTGCTGCGGGGAGCTGGTCGGCTCGCCCGAATAACTGGCGCCGACACCACCGCTCCAGTTCGTCACCGTACCCGCACTGAGCAGATTGGTCGTGTTCGACGCGGTCCAGGCGCTGACATTCACCCCAGAAGAACCCGAAGTAAGGCTCCAGCTCTGGTCGACCCCGGCGTGAGCGAGACCGGCAGCGAGGCTCAGCGCGGAGGCGGCCAGCAAGCGGGAAGGGCTGAAAGTCATCAAAACCTCGGTAAAAAGCAATCTCACGCCTGATTAGCAAAAATCAAGCCAAGAAACATAACCGATTACAATCAGAGACTTGCCGAGCGACGTGGGCAGTACGCGGGAAAAATGTAAAAAAATCCGACAGCCCATACCTTGCTGCGCGCGATCGAGCCCGAATCGAGTTGTGTGCGCGTAGTCGCGCACACAGGCTGGTCAGGGAATCAATTGAATCCGGGTTGCCGTGACCGGTGCACAGGGCGCAGTCCGAAGCGCCGACCACGGCGGTGGCCGTCAGACGGCCAGTCTCAACTCCTTCTTCTGCTCGGCCAACAGGGTCATGTTCAGGTCGGCGCATCAAAAGCAAAAAGGCCTGCACCATCCGGGCATCTGTGCGGCAACGAACAGATGTGCCCGCAGTCCGGCCTGTACTGTCGGTACAGCCGGATCAAGGGAATGAGACGCTTCGGCAAGCGGATGCACGAGAGTACGTTGCGCAGCGCGCACAGAAATCGTTCATGCAGCAGGCCTTCCGACACCATCGCCGACGAAGCCGGCAAGTGGACTGGACGCTCGACACACGGTTGAGCGTATTGCAGGACAGGCCTGGCGGATCGCCCCCGACTGCGCAGAGGAGTCTCCTCATCAACGGCCTGCCAAGGATGATCCAGGAGAACCAAATGGCCTCGACCACTGCCGCACTTGACCACGGGACACTTGCGCGCATGGACGCCTGGTGGCGCGCCGCCAACTATCTGTCGGTCGGGCAGATCTATCTGCTCGACAATCCGCTGCTCAAGGAGCCCCTTCGGCGCTCCCACATCAAACCGCGACTGCTCGGTCACTGGGGGACCACCCCGGGACTGAACTTCATCTACGTTCACATGAACCGGCTGATCCAGCAACAGGATCTGTCCATGATCTTCATTGCCGGCCCGGGTCACGGCGGACCGGCGGTGGTCGCCAACACCTGGCTTGAGGGCAGTTACAGCGAGTTGTACGCCGACATCTCGCAGGATGAGGAAGGCATGCGTCGCCTCTTTCGCCAGTTCTCGTTTCCGGGAGGCATCCCGAGCCATGCTGCACCGGAGACCCCTGGCTCCATCCATGAAGGCGGCGAACTGGGTTACGCGCTGCTGCACGCCTACGGGGCGGTATTCGACAATCCTGATCTGATCGCCTGCTGTGTGGTTGGGGACGGTGAAGCTGAAACCGGCCCCCTGGCCACTTCCTGGCATTCAAACAAGTTCCTCAATCCGCGCAGCGACGGTGCGGTGCTACCGATACTGCACCTCAATGGCTACAAGATCGCCAACCCAGCCATTCTCGCGCGGATCAGCAACTGCGAGCTCGAACACCTGATGACCGGCTATGGCTACCAGCCCCACTTCGTCGAAGGCGAGGACCCAAAAGTCATGCACGCGCTAATGGCGGCGGCAACCGACGCAGCAATTGTCGAGATTCGGGCGATCCAGCATGAAGCGCGGGCTGGGGGTGACCAGAGCCGCCCCCTCAGCCGTCCGCGGTGGCCGATGATCATACTGCGCTCGCCCAAGGGGTGGACCGGCCCGAGGGCAGTAGACGGCAGAAAAAGCGAGGGATTCTGGCGTTCCCACCAAGTCCCGTTCGGGGAGATGGATAACCCCGACCATATCCGCCTGCTCGAAGATTGGATGCACGGATATGGCCCGGAAGCACTGTTTGAATCCGACGGCAGCTTGCGCGCCGAACTCGCGGCACTCGCACCTGCCGGCACTCGCCGCATGGGGGCCAACCCCCACGCCAACGGCGGCACCCTGCTGCGCGACCTGCGCTTGCCCGACTTTCGCGACTACGCGGTGGTCGTGCCCGCACCCGGCAGCGTGCGAGCGGAGGCGACCCGTGCGATGGGGACGTATCTGCGCGACGTGATGCGACGGAACATGACCAACTTCCGCGTGTTCGGCCCCGATGAGACCGCCTCCAACCGCCTCGGGGCGCTGTTCGAGGTCACCGACCGGACGTGGATGGATGCGCGTTTCGACTACGACGAGCACCTCGCGCCCGACGGGCGGGTCGTGGAAATGCTCTCCGAACACGCCTGCGAGGGCTGGCTGGAAGGCTATCTGCTCACCGGGCGGCACGGCTTGTTCTCTTGCTACGAGGCCTTCATCCACATCATCGACTCGATGTTCAACCAGCACGCCAAGTGGCTCAAGGTGTGTGGCGAAATCGCGTGGCGGCGCCCGATCGCCTCGCTCAACATCCTGCTCACCTCGCACGTCTGGCGCCAGGACCACAACGGCTTCTCGCATCAGGATCCGGGTTTCATCGACCATGTGGTGAACAAGAAAGCCGACATCATTCGCGTCTATCTGCCCCCCGATGCCAACACCCTGCTGGTGGTCACCGACCAGTGCCTGAGAAGCCGCGATCTGGTAAATGTCATCGTGGCCGGCAAGCAACCCGAACGCCAATGGCTCGACATGGACGCCGCGATCGACCATGCCGGCGCCGGGATCGGTCTGTGGGAATGGGGGTGCAGCGATCAGGGCGGCGAACCGGACATCGTGCTGGCGGCCGCCGGCGACGTACCCACGCTGGAGATGCTCGCCGCCATCGACATCCTGCGCGAACTCACCCCCGAGCTGAAGATCCGCTTCATCAACGTAGTCGATCTGATGACGCTGCAGCCCCGGGAAGAACATCCGCACGGCCTGTCCGACGCCGAGTTCGTGTCGCTGTTCCGCCCCGCCACCCCCATTCTCTTTGCCTACCACGGCTACCCGTGGCTGATTCACCGCCTGACCTACCGGCGCAGCAACCACGGCAATCTGCACGTGCGCGGCTACAAGGAGGAAGGCACCACCACCACGCCCTTTGACATGGTGGTGCTCAACACCCTGGATCGCTTCCACCTGGTGATCGATGTCGCCACCTGGGTACCGAAGCTGCACCCCCGCGCCGCGCACATCAAGCAGCTCATGCGCGACCGGCTCAACCAGCACACCCGTTACATCCACGCGCACGGCGAGGACATGCCCGAGATCCGCGACTGGGCATGGCCGGCCCGACTGCCGGGGGCCTGAGCATTGAAACGCGCGCCTCAATTCGTCGAATCCTGGCGCACGCTGAAGGCACGCTTTGGCGCGCGCACGGCCCTGCCTGCATCCCCTGACGACGAGTTGCCGCTGCGCTCCGAGCTCTTCAGCGCCGACCAGATGGTACAGCACGGCAGGACATTGGCGGCGGCGCACCAAGTGGTACGCGCGTACGCACCGGACCGCCTGCTGGCCCGCCTGGCAGCGAACGAGTCGGCCCTGGTCGGGGTATCCAGGCGCCTGACCGAAGCCGTCACCGAGAACCGCCGCATCACCCCGGCCGGCGAATGGCTGCTGGACAACTTCTATCTCATTGAAGGACAGATCAATACCGCCAAGCGGCACCTGCCCAAGGGCTACAGCCGCGAACTCCCCCGTCTGGCGCAAGGACCGTCGGCCGGCTGCCCGCGCGTCTATGACCTCGCGCTGGAGCTCGTCGCCCATGGCGATGGCCGGGTGGACACCGACAGTCTCAGCCGCTTCGTAACCTCCTACCAAAATGTCGACACCCTTCAGCTCGGCGAACTGTGGGCGATTCCGATCATGCTGCGGCTGGCGCTGATCGAGAACCTGCGCCGTGTCGGGGTGCGTGTCGCCACGGCGTGGGACGAGCGCAACCTGGCCGACACCTGGGCGGACCGGATGATCGAGACCGCAGAGCAGGATGCGAAGAACCTGATCGTGGTGATTGCCGACATGGCACGCTCCAACCCGCCGATGGCTAGCGCCTTCGTTGCCGAGCTTGCGCGCCGCCTGCAGGGGCGAGGGCCGGCGCTGACGCTTGCACTGTCATGGATCGAGCAGCGCCTGGCCGAAGCGGGCCTGACCACAGAGTTGATGGTGCAGTCGGAGAGTCAGCAGCAAGCAGCCGATCAGGTGTCGATCAGCAACAGCATCGGCAGTCTGCGTGCGCTGGGGGCGATCGACTGGCGCGCCTTCGTCGAGAGCATGAGCGTGGTCGAGCACACCCTGGTCGAGGACCCGGGAGGCGTCTATGGCCGGATGGACTTCGCCACCCGCGATCGCTACCGCCATGCCACCGAGCGGATCGCGAAGCGGGGCCGCCTGTCCGAGGTCGAGGTTGCGCGCAAGGCGCTCGAACTGGCGCGCGCGGCAGCAGACAGCGGCGCCGGGGAGCGCCAGGCGCATGTCGGCTACTACCTGATCGACCGCGGCATGCCGCGCCTCGAGCGGGCGGCGCAGATTCGTCCGGGCGCTCTCGACATCTTGCGCAGACTTGCAGACCGGCATCCCTTGCTGCCCTATCTGGGCGCGATCGCCTTGATCGCACTGACCGTGACCGCAGGACTGCTGACACAGGGCGGGATTGAGCACGTCGCGCTATGGGTGTCCGTGCCGACTACCGTTCTCGCGCTGCTCGCGGCGAGTCAGCTCGCGGTCGCACTGGTGAACTGGCTCGCAACCCTGTTGGTGACCCCGCAACCCTTGCCCCGCATGGACTTCTCGAACGGCATCCCGCCGCGCTCGCGCACGCTGGTGGTAGTCCCGACGATGCTTTCCAGCGCCGCAGCCATCGAGAGCCTGGCGGAGGCCCTGGAAGTGCGCTTCCTGGCGAACCGCGACGAATGTCTGCACTTCGGCCTGGTGACGGACTTTCTGGATGCGCCGCAGGCCTCGCTTGCCGAGGATGAAGCGCTGGTGCAACGGGTCCAGGCAAGGATAGAGGCGCTGAACCTGAAGTACGCCAGCACCAGGGGGCTCATCGGCAATGACCGCTTCTTCCTGTTTCATCGCCCGCGGAGGTGGAACCCCCATGAGCGGATCTGGATGGGGTACGAGCGTAAGCGCGGCAAGCTGGAGGACGTGATCGCGCTGCTGCGCGACTGCGCGGCGGGTGTACACGAACCGGCCCGCGACGCCTTCGCGCTCGTGGTCGGTGACACCGCGGCGCTGTCCGAAGTGAGCTACATCATCACGCTGGACACCGATACACAGCTGCCGCGCGATGCGGCAAACCAGCTGGTCGGGGCCATGGCGCACCCGCTGAATCGCCCGCACTACGACCCGGTCAAGCGCCGCGTCACGGAGGGTTATGGCATTCTTCAACCACGCATCGCAATCAGTCTGCCGAGCACCAACCGCTCCCGCTATGCGCAACTCCATGGCGGGGAGCCGGGTGTCGATCCGTACACACGCGCCGTATCGGACGTGTACCAGGACGTGTTCGGCGAAGGCTCGTTCATCGGCAAGGGCATCTTCGATGTCGACACCTTCGAACAGGCACTGGGCGGATGCCTCCCCGAAAACCGGATTCTCAGCCACGATCTGCTGGAAGGCTGTTACGCACGCGCCGGACTGCTGAGCGACGTGTGCCTGTACGAGGACTATCCGGCACGCTACAGCGTCGATGTCAGCCGGCGCCACCGCTGGATTCGCGGTGACTGGCAGTTGACCACGTGGCTGCTGCGGCGCGTGCCGTGCGGGTACGAAGACGGTGGCGGCCCATATCACCGCAAGAATCCGCTTTCGACGCTATCGCAATGGAAGCTGGCCGACAACCTGCGGCGCAGCCTGGTGCCAGCCACACTGACGCTGCTGCTGCTGCTGGGGTGGACCGCCTTGCCTGCGGCATGGCTGTGGACCCTGGCGGTACTGGGCATATTGCTGATCCCCACCATGTGCCTCACCGCGGTCGACCTGTGCGGCAAGTCCGACGAGGTGCTGTTGCGCCAGCACCTCTCGGCTGTTGCACACTCGGCCGTACGTCGCACCATGCAGGTCGGGTTCGAGCTTGCCTGTCTTCCCTACGAGGCGTGCTTCAGTCTGGACGCGATCGTGCGTACCCACTGGCGGCTGCTGGTGACCCACCGCCGGCTGCTCGAATGGAAGCCGTCGGGCGAGATCGATCGCGAGTCGGCGAGCCCCGCCCACAACGACCTGGCCCAGGCCTGGCGGAGGATGTGGGTCGGTCCCGCCACCGCTTTCGCAATGGCTGGCTGGCTTGCCGTTGCCGACCCGGCGGTGTTGCTCGTGGCCGGACCGATCCTGCTCCTGTGGCTCCTGTCACCGTTCGTCGCTTGGTGGATCAGCCGCCCGCTGATACGCCGCAAGGCGAGCCTGAGTGGCTCCCAGGTGCACTTCCTGCGCATGTTGTCGCGGCGCACCTGGGGGTACTTCGACCGATTCGTCGGCCCGGACGATCATTGGCTGCCACCCGACAACTACCAGGAATATCGAGTTGCCGCGATAGCACACCGCACCTCGCCGACCAACATGGGACTGGCGTTGCTGGCGAATCTGGCAGCCTACGACTTCGGCTATCTGACCGCCGGGCGGCTGCTGGAGCGAAGCGCCAACACACTGCGCACGATGGCCGCGCTCGAACGCAACCGGGGGCACTTCTACAACTGGTATGACACGCAGACCTTGAAGGCGCTGCCGCCGCTGTACATCTCGACGGTGGACAGCGGCAATCTCGCCGCCCACCTGCTGACCCTGCGCGCCGGACTGCTGGCGCTACCCGATCACAAGGTACTGGGGGCGCAGTGGCTCGACGGGCTGGCCGACTGCCTTGCCGTCCTGGAGCAGGTGGCGGGTGACGCGGGCACGCCCATTGCGCTCCGCCTGACAGGCTTGCGCACGGAACTGGAGCTGCTTTGCGCCGCCCCGCCGGCGACCGTGGCACAGGCACATTCGTCCTACTCGGCGCTGGCAAGACGCGCTGCGGAGCTTGCGCAGTTGGCTGCCGCGGACCGCGGTGCCAGCGAAGACACCGGACCGGACGGCGACTTCGCCTGGTGGGCGGACGCACTTGCCCGCCAGTGTCAGGCGCTGCCCGATGAACTCGATGAACTCGCCGACGGCACTGCACACCGAACAGGCGACAAGCTTCCGAGCCTGCGGGAGCTCGCCGCGGCCGGGAGCGAGCGGGCGCGTGAGCGGATCGCAGCGATCGAGCGTATGGCTGCGCAAGCCTTCGAGTTGGCGCGCATGGACTTCACTTTCCTGTACGACCACACGCGCCACCTGCTCGCCATTGGTTACGACGTCTCCGCGCAACGCACCGATGCGAGCTACTACGACCTACTGGCCTCGGAAGCGCGCCTGAGCAGCTTCGTGGCCATTGCCCAGGGGCAAATCCCCCAGGACAACTGGTTCGCACTCGGGCGGCTGCTCATCGATGCGGCTGGAGAACCGGTGCTGCTGTCGTGGGGCGGTTCGATGTTCGAGTATCTGATGCCGCTGCTGGTGATGCCGACCTACGACAACACGCTGCTCGAGCGCAGCTGCAGTGCGGCCGTGGCGCGCCAGATCGCCTACGGCAACCAGCGCGGCGTACCGTGGGGCATGTCGGAATCCGGCTACAACACCGTCGACGCCCAGTTGCAATACCAGTACCACGCCTTCGGCGTTCCGGGGCTGGGACTCAAGCG
This sequence comes from Pseudothauera lacus, assembly GCF_003034845.1. Taxonomy (GTDB): domain Bacteria; phylum Pseudomonadota; class Gammaproteobacteria; order Burkholderiales; family Rhodocyclaceae; genus Pseudothauera; species Pseudothauera lacus. The sequence goes on from NZ_PZKC01000006.1 coordinate 159,516, forward strand.
CGGGCTAGCCGACGACGTCGTGGTAGCCCCCTATGCTTCGGTGCTCGCGCTAATGGTGGCGCCCGAGCATGCCTGCCAGAACCTGCAGCGACTCGCCGCGGCGGGTTTCCTCGGTCGCTTCGGCTTCTTCGAAGCGATCGACTACACGCCGGCACGGCAGCGTCGCGGACAGACGCACACCGTGGTGCGTTCATTCATGGCTCATCACCAGGGCATGAGCCTGCTGGCGCTGGCCTACCAGATCCTGGACCGCCCGATGCAGCGCCGCTTCGAATCGGAGCCCTTGTTGCAGACGGTCATGCTGCTGCTCCAGGAACGGGTTCCGCGGGCCTCCACGCTGTTCTCCCATACCGCCCAGCTGTCCGCGGTGCATTCCACCGCGGAGGCGGCCCAGACCCCGATGCGCGTGTTCGCCACCCCGGATACGCCCAGCCCGGAGGTTCAGCTGCTGTCCAACGGCCGCTACCATGTGCTGATCACCAACGCGGGCGGTGGCTACAGTCGCTGGAAGGGCCTGGCCGTTACACGCTGGCGCGAGGACGGTACCTGCGACAACTGGGGCAGCTTCTGCTATATCCGCGAGACGACGGGTGGATCGACCACGCTGGCGAACGGTGCGTACTGGTCGAGCGGCTACCAGCCGACGCGCAGGAAGCCGCTGGATTACGAAGCGATCTTCTGCGAGGGGCGGGCCGAGTTCCGCCGCCGCGATGCAACCGCCGATGGCGAAGGCGAGTTCGAGACCTACACCGAGATCGTCGTCTCGCCCGAGGACGACATCGAACTGCGCCGGGTACGCATCACCAACCGCTCACGGCAGCGCCGCGAAATCGACCTCACAAGCTACGCCGAGGTGGTGATTGCGCCACAAACTTCGGACGCACTCCATCCGGCCTTCAGTAATCTCTTCGTGCAGACCGAGATCCTGCGCGAACACAACGCCATCCTGTGCCGGAGGCGCCCGCGCTCGGTTGCCGAGAATCCGCCGTGGATGCTGCACCTGATAGCGGTTCATGACGGCGAGGCGGGCGAAATGTCCTTCGAAACCGATCGCCAGCGCTTCATCGGCCGCACCGGCAGCACTGCCGAGCCGTTAGCGATGAGCGCGCCGGGGACGCTTTCGGGTACCGACGGCGCGGTGCTGGACCCCATTGTCGCGATTCGCTGCCCGATCGGACTCGAGCCATACCAGTCGGTAACCATCGACATTGTGTCGGGCATTGCCGAGAGCCGCGAGATGGCGCTCGGCCTAGTCGGGAAGTTCCAGGATCGGCATCTCGCCGACAGGGTCTTCGAGCTGGCATGGACCCACAACCAGGTGGTGCTCCAGCAGCTCAACGCCAGCGAGGGCGACGCACAACTCCATGCACGCCTTGCCGCCGCCGTCATCTTCGCCAGCCCCGGACTGCGCGCCGCCCCCTCGGTGCTGGCGATCAATCACCGCGGGCAGTCCGCGCTTTGGGGCTATGCCATCTCCGGCGATCTGCCGATCGTGCTGCTGCAGATCAAGAATGCGGCAAACATCGACCTCGTACGCCAACTCGTGCAGGCCCATGCCTACTGGCGGCTGAAGGGGCTGGCAGTGGATCTGGTGATCTGGAACGAGGACCGCGCGGGCTACCGCGAGCGCCTGCATGAACAGATCATGGGGCTGATCGCCTCGGGCATCGAGGCCAGCATCATCGACCGGCCAGGGGGCATCTTCGTGCGCTCCTGCGAGCACATGCCCAGCGAGGACCGCATCCTGTTCCAGGCGGTCGCCCGTGCGGTGATCACGGATGAACGCGGAACGCTGCTCGATCAGCTCGACCACCGACGGATTGCGGCACCGTCGCTGCCGCTCCTGATGCCGAAGCGTTCGCCGGCGACCGAGGCGCCGGCCGCGGATGGGCCCACATCAGCTCCACCGCGCGACCTGATCCTGTCCAACGGGCTCGGTGGCTTCACAGCCGACGGGCGCGAGTACGTCATCGTGCTGGAAGCTGGGCGGGTCACGCCGGCGCCCTGGGTGAATGTCCTGGCGAATCCCGGCTTCGGCACGCTGGTCTCGGAAAGTGGCGGTGCCTGCACATGGGGTGAGAACGCACATGAGTTCCGGCTCACACCGTGGCAGAACGACCCGGTGAGCGACGCCTGCGGCGAGGCGCTGTACCTGCGCGACGAGGACACCGGCCGCGTCTGGTCCCCCACACCCCTTTCCATCCGCGCTGCGCGGCCGTGCGTGATCCGCCACGGATTCGGCTACACGGTTTTCGATACACAGGACGAAGGCATCCGCTCGGAGCTCTGGGTCTACGTGGCGGCGGACGCCCCGGTGAAGTTCTCGGTGCTGAAGTTGCACAACGCATCGGGCCGACCGCGCAGGATTTCCGCGACCGGCTACGTCGAGTGGGTGCTGGGTGACCTGCGATCGAAATCGGCCATGCACGTCGTAACCGAAATCGCTCCGCGCGACGGCGCACTGCTCGCACGCAATGCCTTCAACGCGGAGTTCGCGGAGCATCGTGCGTTCTTCGATGTCGATGACCCCGAGCGCACCCTGACCGGCGACCGTGCGGAGTTCATCGGGCGCAACGGCACGCTGCGCGACCCGGCCGCCATGAGACGATCGCGCCTTTCCGGAAAAGTCGGCGCGGCGCTCGACCCATGCGCCGCGATCCAGGTCAGTGTCGACCTGCCCACAGGCGCGAGGCGCGAGATCGTCTTCCGGCTTGGCGTCGGGCGCAATGCCGAGCACGCCACCGAACTGGTGCAGCGCTACCGCGGGCCGAAAGCCGCCGCCGACACCCTCGAAGCGCTGCGGCAGCACTGGCGCCACACCCTTGGCGCGGTCCAGGTGGAGACGCCCGACCCGGCGGTGAACGTGCTGGCCAACGGCTGGCTGGTGTACCAGACGCTTGCTTGTCGGCTGTGGGCGCGCAACGGCTACTACCAGTCGGGCGGCGCGTTCGGTTTCCGCGACCAGTTGCAGGACGTCATGGCGCTGGTGCACACCCGGCCGGACCTGGTGCGCGAACACCTTCTGCTATGCGCAAGCCGGCAATTCAGGGAGGGCGATGTCCAGCACTGGTGGCACCCCCCTTCGGGCCGCGGGGTGCGTACGCAGTGTTCTGACGACTACCTGTGGCTGCCGCTGGCGGTGTGCCGCTATGTCATGTGTACTGGTGACGCCGGCGTGCTGGATGAACAGGCGTGGTTTCTGGACGGGCGTCCGGTCGGTGCGGAAGAGGACGGCTACTACGATCTTCCCGGCCACTCGACCGATACGGCCAGCCTATACGAACACTGTGTGCGGGCGATCCGCCACGGACTCCGGTTCGGCGAGCGCGGCCTGCCGCTTATCGGCTCCGGTGACTGGAACGACGGCATGAGCCGGGTCGGCATCCAGGGCAAGGGCGAGAGCGTCTGGCTCGGTTTCTTCCTGATCACGGTGCTCGAGCAGTTCACCCCGGTGGCGCGCGCGCGGGGCGACCTGGCCTTCGCGGCGTCCTGCAGCGAGGCGGGCGCGGCACTGCGGGGGAACATTGAACGCCATGCATGGGATGGCCAGTGGTATCGCCGCGCCTGGTTCGACGATGGCACCGCGCTGGGTTCGGCGGCCAATACGGAATGCCGCATCGATTCGATCTCGCAGAGCTGGTCGGTACTGTCCGGGGCGGGCGACGACAGGCGCGCGCGCATGGCGATGAATGCCCTCCATGAGCACCTGGTACACCACAACGACGGCCTGGTGCAGCTTCTCGACCCGCCCTTCGACACCACGGACATGGACCCCGGTTATATCCGGGGATATCTCCCCGGGGTACGCGAGAACGGCGGGCAATACACCCATGCGGCAATCTGGGCGGCGATGGCATTTGCCGCACTCGGCGAGCGCGAGCGCGCCTGGGAACTGATGGACCTGATCAACCCGGTGAATCACGGGTCATCGAGCACCGCTATCGAAACCTACAAACTGGAACCCTATGTCGTGGCTGCCGACGTCTATGCGCTGCGTCCACATGTCGGCCGTGGCGGCTGGAGTTGGTATACCGGGTCGGCCGGGTGGATGTACCGGCTCGTGCTCGAATCCCTGCTCGGATTAACGCTGGAGGAGGGCAACCGGCTGCGACTCGCCCCCTGTCTGCCACCGGACTGGCAAACGATGAGGATCGACTACCGGTACCAAGACACGGTGTACCGCATTGCAGTCGTTCAAACGCGTGTTACGGGTGGCAACCAGCGTAGGCCGCCGCGGATGATTGTCGACGGCACCCCCCAGCACGACTGCCTGATCGGACTCATCGATGACCGGCTTGATCACTTGGTCGAGGTGAGCATGGATGCCGAGTAGATGGCAGGCGAGGTACACCCGGCCCGGTACTGCACCGCCGCGCACAGGGCTGTCGACGCCGGTGGTTCCCAGGGAGATGACTTTGACGAGGAAGAGGTCGAAATGTACGTCAGCACCGGCATTGACAACACTGCAGCGCCATCGCGCAGCCCAGCGCCCCGCCATCACGGCGTGCCGATTCCATCAGGGTACGTGTACCGCGCACGCGGTGTTTCCAGTTCAGCTGCGTGGACTTCACCCACCGCGGGGAACACTGGCGCCCGGACTCGACACCACGCAGTGCCGCTACCCAACAGTGCCCTGATCGTCCTCGACAAGTACGCGCGGATCCGTTTCTGCAGCCTCGCGGCAGAACGGATATTTGGCCACAGAGCGCACGAGGTCCTCGGTACCGAAGTCACCGCACTGATCCCCGGGCTTCCCCTGCGCAATAACACGCCCGGCTACAATCTCGCCTACGCAACGTTCCAGCGCGGAAACGGATTGTCGCATTGCTTTCTGGGGCGTCATGCCAGTGGTGGCGAATTCGCGCTTGACGTCGCACTGGCGACGACGCGTCTGCAGGGGAAGCATGGTCTCGTCGTTGCCCTACGGATCGCGCGGAACGGGGGCAGCACCGGACATGGTGGCATTCGAAACTCCAAACACCACGTTACCAGCCCGCCCCCCGAAAGCCGTCTGGGCTGAAACCACTGCTGCACTCAGGACAGGTCTGTCGCAGGGCGGTCCAAGCACTTTGCGCGACCCCGCCCTTCGGCAGGCACCGGATGAACGGTGGAGATATCGCAGCCGGGTCACCAATCATCGGCACCATGGGGTTGGCGGGCGCGACAGGGGCCGAGTATGGTCGCCGTGACGAACGCGTTCTGAGTCACATGTCTGTTCGTCAGCAACGCCTGTCGCGCAAAGCGACGCTTCTGATTCACCGGAACAGCCCGCGGAACCTCAGTGCGAATGGAGTGGGCCGTGTCGGCGCAGGCACGGACGGACTCCGCCCGGTCGATCTTCGCCCCTTGTGCTGTCCCCTTCGGGCGCTGCTCTTCCATCCCTGTAGCCCCCTCCTGCTGCACGCGCCGTCCGATCCACTCGATCGCGTGCCTGAACAACACCACGACGGCGAGCACCAGAACTAGGCCCACCCCGGCCTGCAAGCCATCCATCGTCATCCACCTACTTTCTCGTCGAGTCGGGCAGTTCATCCGCCCCGCTGGCAATCTCTTCGCGCATGGTCGTATCCGCCTGCAGATTCCTCATGCGGTAGTAGTCCATGATGCCCAAGTTGCCCTGTCGGAACGCTTCTGCCAGCGCACGCGGCACTTCAGCTTCGGCCTCGACCACGCGCGCGCGCATTTCCTGTTCGAGCGCGACCGCCATCGCGCGACGTTCTTCGGCCTTGGCCTGGGCGATCTGCTTGTCGGCGTTGGCCTGGTCGATCTGCAACTTGGCACCGATGTTCTCGCCCACGTCGACGTCGGCGATGTCGATCGACAGGATCTCGTATGCGGTGCCGGCGTCCAGGCCCTTGCTCAGGATGTGTTTGGAGATGTGGTCGGGATTCTCCAGAACATGCTTGTGGCTGTCGGCCGAACCGATGGTGCTCACCATGCCCTCGCCGACGCGCGCCATGATCGTCTCCTCGCCGGCGCCACCGACCAGCCGATCGATGTTGGTGCGTACGGTGACCCGCGAAATGGCAATGAGCTGGATGCCATCCTTGGCCACCGCGGCGATGCGGGGCGTTTCAATGACCTTGGGGAGCACCGACATCTGTACAGCCTCCAGCACGTTGCGACCCGCCAGATCGATGGCGGCGGCGCGCTTGAAGGGTAGCGGGATGTTGGCCTTGTCGGCCGAGATCATCGCATTGACGACCCGCACGACATTTCCTCCGGCCAGAAAGTGGGCCTCAAGGTCGTTGATGGAGATGTCAAGCCCGGCCTTCACGGCACTTATCCGCGCCGTCACGATGACAGCGGGCGGCACGCGCCGCAGGCGCATGGCAATGAGGGTGAACAGGCCCACATAGGCACCCGACGCCCAAGCCGCGATCCATAGAGGAATGGGCACCAGGTACAGGACAACGGCCAGCGTCCCCACCACCAGCAGTAGCAAGCCCAGGCTTCCCAGCAGTCCCGCCATTACTTCGTTCATGCTTCATTGCTCCTGGTTGTGGTGCGGAACCCGCCGCACAACGACACGGTTGCCATCGACATGGGTCACCTCGATGCGCTCGCCAGGTTCCACTTGCGCGCCGTCGGATACGACGTCCACGCGTTCGCCTTCGATCTCAGCGATGCCTGCCGGCCTGAGTACCGAAAGCACTCGTCCCTGCTTGCCCTGCCAGCGCTGATCGATTTCCGGTGCCGAACCGTGTGCTGGCCCGGACCCCAGGTCGGAGTGCAGTACCATCCGGCGCGCGAATGGCAGGTGGGGCAGGAAACGCAGAACCACGAGACTGCCGAGCAAAGCCGCCAGCAGGGATGCAAGGACGCGCGCCGTGCTGGCGATTACGAAGCTTGCCGTGGCGCCGGCACCGACCATGCTCATCGCAAGGCCTGCCAGCATGGCCGTTATTCCGACGATTCCGGCGATCCCGAAACCCTGCAGAAGGACGATCTCGATGCCGAGCAGGACAATGCCACCGCCCACCAGCAGCAGCTCCTCCCAGCCTGCAAGATTGACGAGCAGGTGTCCCCAGAGAAATGCGCCCAGGCTTGTAAGGCCCAGCACGCCGGGCAATCCAAAACCGGGGCTGCGCACCTCGATGATGATGCCGAGCATGCCGATGCTCATCAGCAAGGAACCAATCACCGGGCGAGTCAGAAAGCGGACAAGGTTCTCGGCCCAGTTTGGCGACACGTCTATGCGCTCCGCATCCGCCAGACCCATCTGCTCAAGCACACTTTCCATCGAGTCAGCACGGAAGTCGATCAGGCCCTGCTGCAAAGCCTGTTCAGTCGTCAGCGTGAGCAGTTTTCCCTTCTCGATGACATCGGGAATCTCCACATCGGCGTCAACCATCGCCTCAGCCAGAAGCGGCGGCCGCTTGCGCGCCTCGGCAGTAGCACGAAATTCTCTCCTGACGTACGAAACCGTTTTTTCCTCCACCAATCGCTCGGTGGCACCGAACTCCCCCATGTGCACGGGGGTCGCTGCCCCGATGGTTCCTCCCTCGACCATCACGAGCTCTCCGCTGGCCAGGGCGATCAGCGCACCAGCCGAGATGGCCCGCTTGTTTACGAACGCAACAGTGCGCACCTCGGAGTCCATCAGCGCGTCGCGGATCTGCACGGCAGCATCCAGCCGCCCGCCAAAGGTGTTGATCTGGAGGATCACCGCTGCCGCGCCCTCCTGCTCGGCTTGGGAAAGGACGCGCCGTACGAAGGGTGCCAGCCCGAGGTCGATATCGCCCTCTATGGGCAGCACATGGACAACCGGTGACAGCGGTTCGAGCTTTGCGGTCACCAAGTGCGTCAGCCCCCCAAGTACGACCAGGAGCACGCTGAACACCCACCTCATGGAACGTGTTGGCATGTCGCTTGCGGGGCATTGAGGGGGGAAGCGGTGACGGACTGCATGCTCGTCAGGCAGCACCGATGCGTTCGGCGCGGGGCACGCCAAGTGAGTACAACCAATCGCAGAGGACTTGGGTTACCCGCTCAGGTTGCTCCAGCGGCGCCAGATGGCCACAGGTTTCGATGACCTCGAGTTGCGCTCCGCCAATCGCGGCCACCAGTTCGCGATGATCGTCCAGCGACGTGACGAGATCCTCTCGACCGCACAGCACCAGCGTCGGACACTTGATGTTCTTGAGTCCCGGGCGGCTGTCTGGCCGTCCAATGATGGCATGTTGCTGGCGCACGAACACATCGTATCCCAACGCGGTCGCCATCGAATGAAACACGCCGCTGACCCTGGGCGTGTTGGTGTGCTCGGGGTGCGTCATGCGCATCAGCAGTCTTTCGATGACTGCCGGAAAATCGTTCTCGCCGAGTTCGATCAACTGTCTGCGGGTCGCGGTTGCTGCGCTCGTATCAGGTCGTGCACTGGTACTCAATAGCGCCAGCGCGACTACCCGCTCGGGTGCCTGGCGCATGATCTCAAATGCAACGTACCCTCCCATCGACATCCCGAGAAGCACGAACGGCCCATCGGGCGCCTGTGTCAGTGCCTCCGTCGCAAGTCCGCTGATCGAATCCGCTCCCGTCAGGTCGGCGATCGCAACACCAACAACATCTGCAAGCACATCCGCCTGCTGCTCAAAGAGACTCGCGCCATTGAGCAGGCCGGGCAGGAACAGCATATTCACCTTGTCCATGTTCATTCATCTCCTCGACTCGTTGCCGAGTCCTCGCCGTGCCCTACCCTGATCGATGATTCAGCGCAGGTTGAAAATCCCGACGCCGAAGAGGCCGATCAAGCCGATGATGATCAGGTAAAAAGGCGACGATGTAGTTGAGCAAGCGCGGCATGACCGGGATGAGGATGCCGGCGATCAGGGAAACCAGCGGCGCAAGGCCCAGGGTAGATGTTCACATTCACCGCCTTCAGGGCAGCTTTGACTATTAACCCAGCAATCAAATACCGTTCGGGCTGAGCGAAGTAAGCCCCGCCGCGGGCGTGGCAAAGCAGACGCAGGAAACGGGTACTCCGTTCGGGCTGAACCTGTCGAAGGGCACTTGATGGCAGTGCCTTCGAACGGGCTTCGACAAGCTCAGGGCGAACGGTGGCGCCTATTTCATTGCCGGGTTAACGACGCCCAACATACGCCTCAAACGAACTCGATTCCGTGCGGTGCCGCACGCTCGCCGGGATGCATGCCCTTCAGGCGCTCTTCGCAGCGAGCTGGTCGGCAAACCCATGGTTCACGTCACGGTGTCCGGCTTCATCCGCGCGTACCGCGATGATCACATCGGACAAGCGCGCATCCTTGGAGAGATTCCAGTACGCGATGGCCCGTTGCGGCGCCGGCACGTTCTCGTGGCGACCGGCATCGACCTGGGCGAGATACTCCGTGTAACTGATCACCGCCTCCTCTTCAAAATAGCCGACCACGCGATGTGCGGTGCGCGGCGAGATCAGGTAGAGCAGAAAGAAGCCGCTGTAGAACAGCACCTGCGCAAAAATGATCAGCCAGCGCTCGAAGCGGGTTGGTCTGGCAATTTCGACGAAAGTCAGCAGGTGCATGCGCTCGTTCTCTGCTTCGTCCATCAAGGTGCGGATCCAGCCCTGATCGTCGGACATGTTGCGCAGCGACTTGAGGTGTTGCAGGGTCGAAGCCACCATGCCCGGAACGGCCGCCACCGTTTCCAGCACCACGGCGCGGTGCCCGTAGCGCCGGGCAAAAAGAGTATCGGCGCAAAAGCGCATGACGGTGGTGAACGCACGCGCGATGCGGTCGGAAAAGTCTCGCGGCGTATGCGTCCGCTCAAGCTCGATGGAGTCGTTCATCAACCCTCCGCTGCATGGTCGTGAGCCAACCGCCTGCACGGGCTGCAGTGATCGGCCACACGGGGAGTCCAAAGGGTTCAGGCCGGGTTCACGCTGCGTGCTTCTTCACCCAGGCCACGTAGCTATCCATCCACTTCTGCAGGAATTTCCGGGTGCCGGCACTGGCAATCTCACCGCCCTCGTCAAAGAATCCTTCCCCGACGTGGATGAATGCTTCCGGCTGCCCCAGCGTCGGTACGTCCAGATAGGCAAGGATGGTGCGCAGTTGCTGCTGCGCCACGGCGGTGCCAATCACCCCCACCGAGGCGCCCAGAACACCGGCAGGCTTGCCCGCCCAGGCGCTCTCGCCATACGGCCGGGACGCGTGGTCGATGGCGTTCTTCAGCACCCCAGGAATGCCGCGGTTGTACTCCGGCGTAACAAAGATCAGCCCGCTGGCGGCCAGGATCTCGCCCTTCAGGCGTTTCACCGCGGGGGACGGATCCGCGTCGTCGTCCTGGTTGTAGAGCGGCAGGTCGCCTATTACCAATTGGGTAAACGAAAAATCGCCTGGCGCGAGTCGGGCAATCGCGCTGGCCAGCTTGCGGTTAATCGAGTCGGCGCGCAGGCTGCCGGTAATGACGGCGATCTGATAGGGCTTCATGGCGTACCTCCAAGGTCAGAGTGCGATGTGACCCGCGGGGCTCAAGTTCTGCCTGTTCGGGCCGTAAAGGGTGTACGGTAGGGGATATCTCCAATTCCTTACGGACAGCCGGGCTTCGACCCCAGCGCTGTTCGCGATCACGCCGTCTTGCCACCCCAGCCGCACCTGCCCGCTATTGCCGCCTTTGCCGCTTCAGCGTCGCCTTGCGAAGGATTCCCCATGCGCAAATTCGCCAGCCTCCTGTTCATGCTTTTCGTCGGTGCGACTTCATCGGCCAACGGCGGACAGTTCAGTACCACGATCGAGATGCAGGCAAGAAACGGCACCACTTTCTACGTGCCGGGTCTCATCACCGGGCTCGGAGCCGTCGACTGGATGGTTGATACCGGCTCCGGTTACATGACCATCAACGAAGACATCCTCGCGCTGTTGAAGGTCAAGGGCGCAGCGCGCTTCGTCAAGAACCTGCGCGGTCGCCTTGCGGATGGCAGCGAACTGGATGTTCCGATCTATTCGGTCGACGCTCTCAGCATAGGCGATGCGTGCTGGTTGCGCGACGTCGAGGTCGCCGTGTTTCCGGGTAGCACCCGGCCCATTCTGGGACTCAACGCCCTGCAACGTACCGCACCGTTCATCTTTTCGTTCGAACCACCCGAGCTTGTGCTGAGCCATTGCGACGGGGTGACCGATGTTGTTGCGATCAGCCAGGCCGCGCCCACGGAATGATCCCCGGCGTCGGGGCGTGACCGCCGGGGAGTCAATGCGCCGCGGTTCGGCGCATCCTCGTGAGTCAGAGCGTCTCATGGTCTATGAGACACGCGGATCAGCGGGGCCCCATGGGTGAGCCAGGGTTGTCGCGCTGCCGGTCGGTATCTGATCGCGGGGTCATCGGTGCTGCGCCCGGGCTACGCGGTGTCGTGCCCGGCTCGAACGCGGAGAACTCCACGATCGACCCGCTGATCGGTGCGCTGCCTTTCACCTCGGCGTATTTGTCGCGATCCACTTCCTTGTCCTTCAAAGCGACGATATCTTCCTTGGTCGCGCGCATCTGCAGGTTGTCACCCACCGGAGTGAGCTTGTCAAGCGATACCAGGATGTCGGTTGCACCAATACCCAGGAATCCACCTGACGAGATCACCGCATGTGCGCTCTTGCGGTCAGCGGCGAGTACGATCTGCTTGATCGTGCCAACCTTGTCGCCTGCACTATCCACCACCTTCATGCCTTCCAGGTCGTCTGCGGAGCGCGCGTACAGCGAGCTGCTACCCGCCGATGCGCTGGCGCTGGCGGCAGCGCCGCTTCGCGGCGTCTGATTCATCGGTTGTGAGCTGGGCGACTGATTGCGCTCGGGTTGCCCCAGTTCAGTCCTGGTCGGGTTGGAAGATTGGGATTGGGTTTCACCTGCGGCCCATGTGGGCCCGGCAAGCAGTGCGGCAATTGCACCGACGATCAACGTGTTTTGAAGTATGACTTTCATGCTGTACTCCTGTGGGTGTGGTTGGAGCCGAGTGGTCTCTGTATCCCGACCCATCAGTCCCGCAGCAAGCCTGTGGCTTACTGCAAGTTCAGTGTGGCCCCGATCTCCTCTCGCGTATGTACGCTGGCCCACCCGCCCACGCTGAGCTGTGGGCCGCGCGATGACAAGCGAGGCTCAGACCTGCGCTGGATCTGGCGAGATGATCCATGTACGGTACAGCACCGACGTTGCATCCAGGTGCGATTAGTCTTCGGCGCGCATCCGGAAATCCCATGCAGTCGGTCGCAGTAAAGCACTCCTGCACAACCCGAGACTTGCAGGGCGGGGAATTGGTGCGCTGGCGCACGCGATGACCGATGCCCGACTGGCAACCGTGCCCGCCGGAGCCCGCAGCAAAGGAGGTCGCCATGGACAAGAAATCAGGTGCTGGAAACCCGGACGCCGGCACAGACCCGGCACAGGCAGAGGAAGTGCCCTCGCGCAGGACTGTGCTGCGTGGTGCGCTGCTGTTCGGCTGTGGCATGTGGGTGCCAATCGCCCTTTCAGGCTGTGACTCGCGCCAGCCGGCGGCACCAACCAACACCACCCCGGCCGCAGCCCCGCCCACCGGAAACGGATTGACACCTCCGCCGGGATCCGCAAAAACGCCCAAGACAAGCGTGCAGTACCAGACCCAGCCCAGAGGCGAGGAAAAGTGCAACGGCTGCCGGAACTTCATCGCCGCATCCAATGAATGCGCAATGGTGGAGGGCCAGATCAGCGCCGAGGGCTGGTGCAGTTTGTGGACGCCAAGAGCCTGAATGTAGTCAGTCTTAAACTCCACCTACCGCACTCCCCCAGTCCTGCCCACTGGGGACCGTAACCCACCCAGGTTTCAGCATTCGTGTGCTGGCGCCTCCGTGCGCGCTGGCAATTCAGTCCTTTTTTCAACCGGAGTCGTCGACATGAATGGAATCAGAATTGCGGCAATCGCCTTGATCGTCGCCGGCGTTCTTGGCCTGCTGTATGGGGGCTTCACCTACACCAAGGAAACCCATCAGGCGCAGGTGGGGCCGCTGTCGCTATCGGTCGCCGAAAAGGAAACCGTCAACGTACCGATCTGGGCAGGAGTGGGAGCAATCGTGATCGGCGGGATAATGCTGGCGTTCGGCGGTCGCAAGGGGTAAGCGCCACAGCATGGCAGACCTGGCCCCGGCCACGCGCACCACCTCCGTTCAAACCGACATGGCGGCAACGGAGCGTGCCTTGCGGGTAACCTGCCATAGTGGTCGGCGAGAGCAGACACGCGGAGAGGAAATCGCCAACAGCGTCAGCCACGGCGTCGGCCTGGTGGCCGCGCTGGTTGCGACCCCTTTTCTGCTCATCCAGGCTGACACCCACGACGACCTCGGCTTTCTCATTGGCGCAGGGGTGTTCGCCACGAGCATGGTGCTGCTCTATCTGGCGTCAGCCATCTACCACGCCTTGCCAGCAAGCCCGGCCAAGGGCGTAATACGGGTCGTGGAACACTCCGCAATCTATGTGCTCATCGCCGGAACCTATACGCCCTTTACGCTGGGGATACTGAAGGGGCCATGGGGATGGTCGCTACTCGGTCTTGTCTGGTGTCTTGCCCTTGCCGGTGTGGCCTTGAAGGCTTATGGCAAGGCATCCCACCCCATCCTGTCGACAGGGCTGTACCTGGTGATGGGCTGGCTCATCGTGATCGCAGCCGAACCCTTGTACACCCGTGTTCCGTTACCCGGCCTGCTGTGGTTGGTCGCGGGTGGTATGGCGTACACAATCGGGGTGATCTTCTACACCGTTGATGCAAAATTCAGCTACGCCCACTTCATCTGGCATCTGTTCGTGCTCACCGGAACCAGCTGCCATTACTTCGCGGTACTCTGGTACGGCACGTGAACGGGCAGTAATCCTGATTCAATGGACAGGGGGCGGGATCAGGGCCACTCCACTCGAATGACATGCAGCACACCCACCTCCGCCAAGAAAGTCGTTAATGCCCAACAGCTAGGTAAAAGTCCTGATCACCCGCTCGAAAACGCGTCTACTCTCGTCTTTTGGACGGACAGCATGAGTGGAGCGGGAGCGAGCCTGACGGAAAGACTGAATAGGCAGGGAAACCCCCGCAGGCCGAGCAACGGCCCCCGCCACGAGCTCCTGGAGATACTGGTGATCGCAGTGTGCGCGATGGGTATCGCACCGGCGCTCCTTCGATAAAGTGGTGTGCCTGGCTCGCCGGGAGCGCCTGCTCTCTTCGGATCATTTCGTGCTCGACCGCACCCAAAATCCGGATGCAAACGTCCTTGACGTGGACTGCGGGGCATGGTTCGCACAGCGGTCCAGACCGGAGGCGCTCTCAACCGCCTACTGGAGGACGAACGCCAAGAGATCGCCGCGATCAACGGCGCAAGTACCGACACGATGAGCGCGATGGCGGTCGTGCTGGCGCACGCGAGGTAGCACACGCCACAGGCAGCGCTCGCCAATAGGCAGGCCGCGTGAAGCGGCAGGGTGGCAGCTACTGTGACAGGCGCTGCAGCAAACTGCGCGCCGCTTCGCCCCCCTCGAAAGCAGCGCCTTCGGCGAGCGCGGCTTCGAGCTCGCGGCGCGCCTCGCGCTCACGGCCGAGCTGGGCGAGGACATAGCCAAGGTGCCATTTGACCTCCGCACTGGGCAGGCGCAGACGGGCTTCGCGCAGGTGGCGCAAGGCTTCCTCATGGCGCCCCTGGCGGGCCAGCGCCCAGCCCAGGGTATCGAGCATGTTGGGATTGCCGGGCGCGCGCTCGACCGCGCGCTCGGCATGGGCGATGGCTGCGGAGTCGCCGAGCTCGGTGAGCACGTGGGCGAGGTTGTTGTACACCCCGGCCTCCTCGCTGCCCTCGCGCAACAACTGTTCGTAGTGCTCCCGCGCCCCGCTCCAGTTGCGCACCAGCACATGCAGGTCGGCCAGCGCCCGACGCACCGGCTGCTCCGTGGGGTTGGCTCGCAGCCAGTCCTCCAGCAGCGTGCGGGCCGCCGCCGGGTTCTGCCGCGCCACCGCCACGCCGGCGCGACGCAGCACCAGCGCAGCGCCCGGCTGGCGACGGAAGGCCTCGCGGAAGGCACTCTCGGCGGCGCCATGATCGGCGCGCGCAAGGGCAACGTCGCCGGCAAGCACCAGAGCCTCGACGCTGTCGCCGTGATGGCGGCGCAGTGCCGCCACATGGGTGCTGGCGGCCGCAGCATCGCCCCCCGCCAGCGCGGCACGGGTGGCGAGGGCGAGCGCCCCGCCATCCTGCGGGCGCTCCTGCAGGGCCTTGTGGGCGCTGTAGGCAGCCGCCGCAGGGTCGCCTGCCGTCAGCTGGAGGTAACCGATACGCACCAGGGCGCCGGCGTCGAACTCGGCCAGCGCGGTCATCTCGCGCAACACCTGCAGCGCCGCACGCGTATCGCCGGCATTGATCTCGGCCTGCGCCTGCAGCGCGAGCACGTCGAGGCGGCGCGGATGGCGCAGGGCGATCTCGCGCGCGGCCTCACGCGCGCCCTGAGCATTGCCGGCGGCAGCGCGCAGTTCCACCTGCAGGACGCCGTACTGCTGCTCCGCCGGGCGTTCGAGGACGGCACGGTCAACCCATTCGAGCGCCCCCTGGAGGTTGCCGGCCTGACGCTCGACGAGGGCGAGGTGGTACATCGCCGCGGCATCGCGGCGATCACGCGCGAGCATGCCCTGCAGTCGCGCACGCGCGGCGTCGAAACGCCCTTCGGCGGCTTCCACGCGGCTCAGGTTGAGCGCTGCGGGGGTGAATTCGGGAGCAATGCGCAGGGCCTTCTCGTAGGCGGCACGGGCCTCACCGGGGCGTTGCGCGGCGGCCCGCATGAGGCCGGCAAGATTGAGTACCGCGGGGTTGTCGGGCTGCGCCTGGAGGGCGCGCTCGGCCACCGCCAGCGCCGCCGCCTGCTCCCCTTCGCGGGCATGCAGGGTGGCCAGCGCGATGGCCACGCCGAGATCGCCCGGGTTGCGCGCAAACGCCGCCGCAAGGCTGTCGCGCGCCGCGCCGTGACGCCCCTCGCCGAGCAGGCTGAAACCCAGCGCGCCCTCGACCCGCCCTTCGGCGCCGAGCGCTGCGGCGCGCTCGAAGGCCTCGGTGGCGCGGGCATAGCGGCGCAGGGCGAGGTTGGCCTGACCACGCAGCTGCCAGGCCTGCGCATCGCCCGGCTGGCTGCGCAGGACGTCGTCGATGAGCGCCTCGGCACGTCCCGGTTCACCGCTGTCCAGCCACACTGCGGCGAGCAGCTTGCGAGCGCCGAGATTGCGCGGGAAACGCCTGCCGAGCACCTCCAGATAGCTGCGCGCCTTCTCGTACTGGCGCCCCGCGTGATGGGCAAGCGCACCGACCATCAGCAGCTGTTCGCGCCCGCCCAGCCATTCCGCCGGCAGGGCATCGACCAGCCGGGCGGCCTCGGTAAGCTGAGCGGCGGCGCGCTCGGTATCCCCCGCGCGCCCGGCGAGCAGGGCGCGCAGATAGGCCGCGCGCGGATCGCCAGCGAGACGACCGTCGGCACCGTCGAGCACGGCGCGGGCATCGCCGTCGCGCTGCAGATCAAGGTAGAGCCCGGCAAGGGCGACACGGGCATCGTCGAACGCCGGATCGAGCTCCAGGGCGCGGCGATAATCGGTCAGCGCGGTCTCCAGCGCCCCCTCCGCATGGGCCACCGAGGCCCGCGCGCTGTAGGCTTCGGCAAGCCCGGGGCCGAGTTCGACGGCGCGCGCGGCGGCATCGCGGGCCTCGTCGATCCGTCCCTCGCCAAGCAGCACCGTCACCCTGGCGTTATGCGGCGCGGCCGCCGCCGGTTCGAGGTCGGCAGCCTCCTCCAGGCTGCGCAGGGCGCGCGCCGGATCGCCCAGTGCGGCATGGGCCTTGCCGCGCATCACCAGCACCTGCAGGCGGGTCTGCAGCGGCAGGCCGTCGGCGGGGATGTCGTTGATGAGCTTCTGCGCCCGCCCCTGCATCAGGTAGATGGTGGCCAGCTCGGTGGCCACCTCGGCGCGATGCACCCCCAGGCGCAGCGCCTCGCCGAAGGCCACTTCGGCGGGGCCGAGATCGCCGTCGGCGAGGTAGGCGCGCCCGAGCAGCAGTTGCGCGGCGAGCAGGTTGCGGTCCTGCTGCAGGGCGTTCTTGAGCTGGATGATGGCGCCGGCGATGTCCTTGCGCTCGAAACGCGCCAGGCCGTCCTCGTAATAACGGTTGGCGGCCGCACTGCCGGCGGCCGCGGGAAGCGCCAGCAGGCCGGTCAGGCACAGCGCGAGCAGGTGAAGCAGGGGCTTGTTCATTGGGAGCTCGGTGACGAAGGGCGGCGCATGCGGAGCGCGCCGCACGGCAATTCCGGATGCATCGGAAGATACCCGAAAGACGCCGGCACGAGCGTGCAATAGTACCGCGGCGGGCCGCTGCCCTGCGGATCAGGCCCGCAACAAGGCGTCGACGCGCGCCAGTACGACATCGGCGGCGGCAACCAGGCGCGCCCGCGCCGATTCGTCGCCAGGACCATCGCGCCAGGCCGCAGCGACCCCGGCGAGGGCCTCGCCGAGCACGGCATCGCCGCCGCCCCCGGCCTCACCGTGCAGTTGCCAGAGGGTCAGCGCCTCCGGCGCGCTCTCCGCCGTCGCCCTCTCATCTGCCGGGCCGTCGACGCAGCGCCGGCTCCAGATGCGGAAGGCCATCGCGGCGTGAAGCAGCTCAAGGCGCGCCGCGTCGAGGATACGCCCGGCCGCCCACTGCGGCGGCGGCGTCCACGCACGCGCCCAGCCCGGCAGCGCCGCTGCGGGCATGGGGCGGGCGATGCCGTAACCCTGCGCCTGGGTGCAGCCGAGTTGCAGCAGGCGCTCGCCGTGCGCGGCGCTCTCCACGCCTTCGGCCAGCGCGATGCGCCCAAAGGCCACGGCCAGACCCAGCACACCCTGCAGGATGGCCAGATCCTCGGGGTCGTCGAGCATGTCGCGGACGAAGCTCTGGTCGATCTTCAGCACCTTCACCGGCAGGCGCTTCAGATAGGTCAGCGAGGAATAGCCGGTGCCGAAGTCGTCGAGGGCGAAACCCACCCCCATCCGCGCACAGGCCTTCATCACCGCGCTGACGTGGGCCATGTCTTCGAGGGCGCTGGTTTCCAGCACCTCCAGTTCGAGCAGCGCCGGCTCGACCTCCGGATGGGCCTGCAGCAGGGCCTGCAGGCGCTCGGCAAAGTCGACGCGCTGCAGGTGCTGGGCGGAAATATTGACGCTCACCGGCACTACCACGCCGTCGGCCGCCCACGCGCCGATCTGCGCCAGCGCGGTGTCGATCACCCACTCTCCGACGTCGATGGCCAGCGCGTGGTGTTCGATCTCGGGCAGGAAGGCGCCCGGCAGCAGCATGCCGAGCTCGGGGTGCTGCCAGCGGATGAGTGCCTCGGCGCCGATCAGGCGGCCGCTGCGCATGTCCACCTTGGGCTGGTAGTGCAGCACGAACTCGCCGGCCAGCAGGGCACGGCGCAGGCGGGCAACGCTCTGGTGGCGCCCGCGCGTGCTGCGCTCCTGCTCGGCATCGAAGACGTGGTAGCGGTTCTTGCCCGCCAGCTTGGCCTCGTACATGGCCAGATCGGCCTGGCGCAGCAGTTGATCGGCGTCGACGACTTCTTCCTGAGGATAGAGCGTCACCCCGATGCTGGCGGAGACGCGCAGCCCCACTCCGTCGACGTCGATCTCGCTGCCGACCACCGCCAGCAGGCGCTCGATGAAAGGCTGGAAGCCCTGGTTCCCGGGCAGGTCAACGAGGACGGCGACGAACTCGTCACCGCCGAGGCGGGCAATGGTGTCGCTCTCGCGCAGCGAGGCCTTCATCTGCGCCGCCAGGGTCTGCAGCAGGCGGTCACCGGTCTCGTGTCCGTGAAGGTCGTTGATGCCCTTGAAGCCGTCCAGATCGACGTAGGCCACCGCCACCGCCAGCCCCCGCCGGCGCGCCTGCGCCATGGCCTGGGCGAGGCGGTCGTGGAGCAGGTTGCGGTTCGGCAGACCGGTCAGGGTGTCGTGGTTGGCAAGGAATTCAAGCTCGGCTTGGTGGGCCTTCTGCGCGCTGATATCGGCGAACAGGCCGACGTAATGCAGCACCTGGCCGCGCGCATCGTGCACGGCGCTGATGGTCAGCAGGGCGGGATAGATCTCGCCGCTCTTGCGACGGTTCCAGATCTCTCCCTGCCAGTAGCCCTGCGCGGCAAGGTCGGCCCACAGGTGGCGGTAGAAGGCCTCGTCGTGACGGCCGGACTTGAGCATGCGCGGGTTCTGGCCGAGGATCTCGGCACGCGCGTAGCCGGTGATGCGACTGAAGGCTTCGTTGACCTCCATCACCGTCCCCGCGGCATCGGTGATGGTGATGCCTTCACGTGCATAGGTGAACACGCTGGCAGCAAGCCTGAGGCGGGCCTCGGCCTCGCGCAGCGCCGAGAGGTCGATGTCGATGCAATACATCTCCGGCTCGCTGCCGGCACCGCGCTGCATCACATGGCTGGAAAAAACCGGCACCTCGCTGCCATCCTTGCGCAGCAGGATCAGCTCGCCGGCAGGAATCGACGCACCGCCATCCATCCACCGGCGGTGCGCACGACGCAGATCCTCATGCTCGGCGGGCGGGACGATGAGATCCTCAAGGCGCCTGCCGAGGGCCTCCGCAGCGCTGTAGCCGTAGAGCTTCTCGCTCGCGGCGTTCCAGAAGATCACCCGGCGCCCGGCGTCATAGCCCTGCACGGAAACGTTGGGCACCTGCTCGAAGAGATTGCGGAAGCGCTGCTCGCTCTCGCGCAGGGCGAGTTCGACACGCTTGCGCTCGGTGATGTCGTTGCAGTAGCCGATATAGCCCAGGAAGCCGCCCTGGCTGTCGTAACGCGGGCAGCCGCGATCGTCGATCCAGCGGTAATCGCCGTCGGCATGGCGCAGGCGGTACTCCATCAGGAAGGACTCGCGGCGCTCGAAGGCGTTCACGTAAGTATCGATGCAGCGCGCGAGGTCGTCCGGATGCACACCGGTGGTCCAGCCGTCACCGAGCTCCTCTTCAAGACTGCGGCCGGTGAAGCGCAGCCAGGGTTCGTTGAAGTAGTTGCACAGCTTGTCCAGCCCGGAGGTCCAGATCATCACCGAACCGGTGTTGGCCAGCGTGCGGAAGTGCTGCTCGCTTTCGCGCAGCGCATCCTCGATCTGCCGCTGTGCGCTGATGTCGTGACCGATGCCGAGGATGCCGAGCAGGCGTCCGCGGTCGTCGTACATCGGCGTCTTGGTGGTTTCGAGCAGTTCGCGGTGACCGTCGCTGGCGAAGGTCACCCACTCCTCATTGACCGTCGGCCCACCGTTGTCCACCGCGCGCTGGTCGTTGGCGCGAAAGAAGGCGGCCAGCTCGGCGTCCACGAAATCGTAATCGGTGCGACCAACGATCTCCGCCCGCGGCGCCCCGAAGAAGGCCTCGAAGCGGGGGTTGCAGTCGAGATAGACCCCGTTGCCATCCTTCAGCCAGACCAGATCGGGCAGGGTCTCCACCAGGCGGCGCAGCAGGACCCGGCTGGTCTCGTGCTCATGCAGGAGCGTGGCGATACCCGCAAGCAGCTCATCCAGCCCCTCCCCGCCTGCCGGTGAAGCCTGGCCGCCGAGTTCGTCGATCATCCTGCGCACCGCAGCGAAGACGCGCTCCTGCTCGTCTATGCGCTCCTGCAGGCGGCCGTTGAGGGCATTCAGCTCCGCCGAGCTGAGCGCAAGACTGCGCGTGCGCAGTGCCAGGTCGCGCTCGGCCTGGACATAGCTGGCATCGACCTGGGCGACCAGGCTGGTAAGCCCGGATGCCAGGCTGCGCAGCGCTTCGTCGCCACCGCCGCCATCGGCAAGCGCTTCCAGCCGCGCGCACAGCTTCTCCCATGCAGCCTCGTCGGCGACCCCCAGTGAGCGCCTGAGCTGGCGCAGCAAGGTACGGTGCATGGCCACGGCTCAGTCCTCCGCGATCCGCGCCAGGGTCATGGTCTGGTTGTTGAGCAGGCAGTGGCCGCTGCCCCCGGCGGGGCCAATCTCACCGTAAGAGTAGAACCCGATCAGACGCGCCGCGCTCCCCATGGTGGCCGCCACCGCCTCCACCTCCTCGTCCACCCTGGCCCCCATCACCAGCCGACGCCCTACACAACTCACCAGCAAGACCAGCGCAGCGGCGGCGTCCTCAGTTTGCGCGGCAAGGGTTTCGGCAGCCATCTCGGCGGCATCGACGAGATGGTTGGTACCCGCCTGCATCAGTTGCAGGTAGCTGCCGGCCTCCACCGAGCCGGCCAGGATGAGGCTGCCGGCACGCTCGTCAATCCCCAGGATGGTCCGGATCACGCCGCTCGGCTGCATCTGCGCATCGAGGATGGCAAGCGGGAAGAGCAGCGCCGACGCCGGCAACTCGGCGGCATAGTCGCCGAGATAGTGACGATAGAGGGCCAGCGCGGGCTGACCATCGAGGGCATGAAGGACGTTGCCGGAGCAGGCCGTAACCTGCCGTGCGGGGCCGAAGGGCAGCCAGCCCCCCTGCGCGGCGGCGCCGAAGCGCAGCGCCTCGCCGCACAGGGCCAGCGCAACCACGGCATTGTCGGCGACCCCCGCGGGGCCGATGGTGTAGGTGCGGGCAAAGGCCGTGCCGTCACCGGCCAGACCGCCGGCCACCGCCACCGCGGGGCCGAGTCCGTGAGCGAGGCCATCGGCGAGTGCGCTGCCATTGACATGCACGCCGGGGGCAAACAGCAACACCGCGCGCGGCGCCAGCGGACGCAGCTGCGCGGCCAGACGCGCACCCGCGGCATGGGAGTCGCCCTCCCCCGCAAGCGTCGTGCTGACAAGCTTCAGCGTGGTGTGCTGGAAACGCAGCGCGGCCAGCACGCAACCGTCTTCGCTGACCCCCGCGGCACGGATCTCGCCAGCGCTCGAACAGCCGGCGATCAGTGCGCGCGGGCACAGACGGGCGAGCTGGGCAGGAAAATCAGGGGTCTCGAAGAACTGCCGCGCGGCAAACACCAGGACAAGATCGGCCTGCGCCAGTGCATCGTCGCCGCCGGCCACGGCGAGGGCCTGCGGCGTCTCGAAAAAGGCTTCCGCAATGCGCAGCATCTTCCCCCCCCGTTGGCGCACCCGGTCACCGCGCAGCACCGGGCCACAGCATTTTCTCTACAGCATAGCGCGAAGCCTGTAGCAGTACATCACCCCTGCTGCGGGCAGTGGTGAAAAACACGCTCGGGAGCACCCGGCGAGGGCGCTCAGCCTGCGGCGAGAACGCCGCGCAGGCGCTCGGCGTAGCCTTGCAGGACGGCGAAGGGCGGATCCTTGCGCGGCCACGACAGGGCAATGCCATCGTCACCGTGACGGGAAACGACGTGAAGATGGAAGTGGAACACCGTCTGATCGCCCTCCTTGCCGTTGGCCTGCAGCAGGGTGATGCCCGGCGGGTCGAAGGCCTCGCGCACCGCAAGGGCGACACGGCGCGCGGTGCGCATTGCCGCCGCGGCCTCCTCCTCGGTGAGGTCGAGCAGCGTGGCGGCGTGACGCTTGACTGCCACCAGCACATGCCCGGGATTGACCTGACCGATGTCCATGAAGGCAAGCGTCAGCTCATCTTCATGGACCCGCGCGGCGGGAATCTCACCGGCCACCAGGCGGCAGAAGATGCACTGTCCGGGCGGGGACGTGTCGACGAACATGGGCATGGCGGTCTCTCCGTTGTCAGCCTGCGGCCTCAGCCGCGCAGCAGCGGCAGGGCGCGGAACAGCGCGGCAATGGTCTTGCCGTCGGTGATGCGGCCGTCGAGGACCGCCGCTTCGGCCTCCTGCGGACTGAGCGTCAGCAGTTCGAGAAACTCGCCGTCGTCGAGCGCATTGCCGACCTCGACGAGATCACGGGCCAGAAAGAGTTCGATGCGTTCATCGGCATAGCCGATGCACGGGTGCATGACCCCCAGATGGTCCCAGCGCGCCGCCTCGTAACCGGCCTCCTCGCGCAGCTCGCGACGGGCACAGGCGAGGATGTCCTCGCCGGGATCGATCTTGCCCGCCGGCACCTCGAGGAAAGCGCGCCGCAGCGGATAGCGGAACTGGCGCTCGAACACCAGGCGCCCGTCCGCCAGCACCGCGACGATGGCCACCGCGCCAGGATGGCGCACGTACTCGCGCACCCCCTGCTTGCCATCGGGCAGGCGCACGGTGTCGCGCAGCACGGTGAGCAGACGGCCGGCAAAGACGGTTTCGGAGGCCAGCCCGGTTTCGCTCAGCGGATCGTCCGCGCCGTCGCCTGCGTTCATGCAGAAACGGCCGCCGCACGCCGCCGCCGGCCCTGCCACAGGTAGCGATACACGAAGCCGGGGTAGGCGAAGACGATGAACAGGCTCAGCGTGGTGGCATAGAACTCCCAGTTCTGCGGGTAGGCACTGCCGTGCGCGCGCACTTCCAGGACCTGGGCGAGCGCGCCGACGGCGAAGTACAGCAGCAGCAGTTCGAGCAGCCGCCAGGCGAAGTTCTTCACTCCGCCGGCAGGGCGCACGACGAACAGCACGCGTTCGAACAGGAAAGGCAGGTTGGCGGCCACGAAGGCGAGGCCGAGCAGGATGTAGACGCCTGCAGTCTGGGTCATGAGTACTCCGTCGGACAGGACCGGGCTCAGGTCAGCGAGGCCAGCAGCGCGATCCAGCACAGGTAGGTGAGGCCCTGCGGCATCAGGCCGAGGGCGGCGATGGACAGGCCATTGACCGACATCATAACCCGCATCTCGGCCGGGGCGTGGATGGGGGCGTCGTCGGCAGGCGCGTCGAAGTACATCACCTTGACCACGCGCAGGTAGTAGAAGGCGCCGATCACCGACATCACCACCGCCAGCACCGCCAGCCACACGTAGCCGGCGGCGACCACCGACTGCAGCACCGCGAGCTTGGCAAAGAAGCCGATGAAGAAGGGGATGCCGGCCATCGAGAACATGACGATCATCATCATCGCGGCAAACCACGGGCTGCGCTTGTTGAGCCCCTTGAAGTCGTCGATCTCCTCGGCCTCGAAGCCGGCACGGGCGAGCAGCAGCACCATGCCGAAGGAGGCCAGGCTCATCAGCACATAGGCCACGGCGTAGAACATCGCCGCGCTGTAGGCGGTGATGGCATTGTGGGTTTCGCCGCTGACGACCCCGGCAACCAGGCCGAGGAGCATGAAGCCCATGTGCGAGATGCCCGAATACGCCAGCATGCGCTTGATGTTGCTCTGCGCGATGGCGGCAAGGTTGCCGAGGATGATCGACAGCACGGCGAGGAACATCAGCATCGCCTGCCACTGCTCGGCGAGCTCGAAGAGCGCGAACACCAGCAGGCGCATGGTCATCGCGAAGGCGGCGAGCTTGGGCGCGCTGGCAATCAGCAGGGTGACCGCGGTGGGCGCGCCCTGATAGACGTCGGGCACCCACATGTGGAAGGGCACCACGCCGAGCTTGAAGGCGATGCCGGCCATCAGGAACACCAGACCGAACAGCAGCACGGTCTTGTTGGCGGTCTGGAAGTACAGCGCATCCTTGATGGAGACGAAGTCGAGTGCGCCGGTGGCGCCGTAGATCATCGACATGCCGTACAGCAGCAGGCCGGAGGCGAGCGCGCCGAGGACGAAGTACTTCATCGCCGCCTCGGTGGAGCGCACCGAGTCGCGGTCGAAGGCGGTCATGCCGTAGAGCGCCAGCGACATCATCTCGAGGCCGATGTAGAGGGTCAGGAGGTGGTTGGCGCTGACCATCACCATCATCCCGAGGGTCATCAGCACCGCCAGCAGGTAGTACTCCGGACGCTCCATGCGGCGGTCGGCGAGGTAGCCGCGACCGTACAGCAGGGCAACCCCGACGGCGAGATAGATGAGCAGCTTGAGCACGTTGCCGAAGAGATCGGAGACGAACATGCCGCTGAAGGTGTAGCTCACATCGACGCTGGGCACGAAGATGGTGATCAGCGCCGCGCCGACCAGGGTGAGCTGGGTCAGCGTGTAGGCCAGCCAGCGCACGCTGCGCGCGAAGGCGCCGGCGAGCATGATCACGAGAGCCATCACGGCGACGAAGATCTCGGCCGCTGCGGGGTAGAAGTCGGGAACTACGAAATTCATCTTCTGACCGGTCCGTAAAGGGGGTTCGCCTGATCGCTCAGAGCTTGCTCACGGCGATGTGCCGCAGGAGTTCATCGACCGAGGCATGCATCACTTCGGTGAACGGGAAGGGGTAGACGCCCATCGCCAGCACGCAGAAGGCCAGGATGGCGAGGAAGGCGAACTCGCGCCCGTTGATGTCGTCGAGCTGGGCGACGTGATCGTTGGCGACCTCGCCGAACACCACGCGCTTGTACATCCACAGGCTGTAGGCGGCGCCGAGGATGAGCGTAGTGGCGGCGAGGAAGGCCACCCAGAAGTTGAACTGCACCGCGCCGAGCACCACCATGAACTCGCCGACGAAGCCGCTGGTGCCGGGCAGGCCGGCGTTGGCCATGGCAAAGAGCATGAAGAAGGCGGCGAACTTCGGCATTTTGTTCACCACGCCGCCGTAGTCGGCGATGTTGCGCGAGTGCATGCGGTCATAGAGCACGCCGATGCACAGGAACATGGCGCCGGAGACGAAGCCGTGGGAGATCATCTGCACCAGCGCGCCTTCGATGCCGAGCTGGTTGAACATGAAGAAGCCCAGGGTGACGAAGCCCATGTGGGCGATCGACGAGTAGGCCACCAGCTTCTTCATGTCGGTCTGCACCAGGGCGACGAAGCCGATATACACCACCGCGACCAGCGACAGCGTGATCAGCAGCGGCGCGTAGTACTGCGCCGCATCGGGGACGATGGGCAGCGAGAAGCGCAGGAAGCCGTAGGCGCCGAGCTTCAGCGCGATCGCCGCCAGCACCACCGAACCACCGGTGGGGGCCTCGACGTGGGCGTCGGGCAGCCAGGTGTGCACCGGCCACATCGGCACCTTGACCGCGAAAGCCGCCAGGAAGGCGAAGAAGATCAGCGACTGCGCGCCCATCGGGATGGGCAGCTGGTGCCAGTCGAGGATGCTGAAGCTGCCGCCGGCCTGCAGGAAGAGGTAGAGCAGCGCCACCAGCATCAGCAGCGAGCCGGCCAGGGTGTAGAGGAAGAACTTGATCGCCGCATAGACGCGGTTGGCGCCGCCCCAGATGCCGATGACCAGATAGAGCGGGATCAGCGAGGCTTCGAAGAAGACGTAGAACAGCACGCCGTCGAGCGCGGAGAAGATGCCGTTCATAAGACCCGACATGATCAGGAAGGCGGCCATGTACTGCGCCACCTTCTCGCGGATGACCTCCCAGCCGGCGAGCACCACGATCACCGTAACGAAGGCGTTGAGGATCACGAACAGCACCGAGATGCCGTCCACCCCGAGGTGGTAGTTGATGTTGTAGGGGCGGATCCACGGCGCCATCTCGACAAACTGCATGGTCGCCGTGCCGGTATCGAAGCCCAGATAGAGCGGCACGGTGACCGCGAAGCCGGCCACTGCGACCAGCAGCGCGAGGGCGCGCGCCAGCGGCGCGTTGCGATCCGATCCGGTGGCGAGCACCAGCAGACCACCGAAGATCGGGATCCAGATCGCGAGACTGAGGAGTGGCATGTCCGTCATTGTTGCTTTCCGTTCAGTACGTTGCCGCTGTGGCGTCTTTGTCGTTGGGCGAGCGGGAGCGGCCGGCTCAGCCGCGGTTGAACCAGAAGGTGAGCAGCACGAATACGCCGATGATCATCGCAAAGGCGTACTGGTAGAGGTGTCCGGTCTGCAGCAGGCGGCTGGCCTGGGAGATCCAGCCCACCAGCCTGGCCGAGCCGTTGACCACCGCACCGTCGATCAGCGCCTGGTCGCCGCCCTTCCACAGGCCACGGCCCAGCAGGCGCGAACCGGCGGCGAAGAACACTTCGTTGAAGCGGTCGAAGTAGTACTTGTTCTCCAGCAGCGTATGCACGGCGCTGAAACGGCGCTGGATGGCGGCGGGGATGTCCGGACGCTTCATGTAGAAGTACCACGACAGCGCCACCCCGCCCATCGCCAGCCAGAACGGCGCAGTCTGCAGGCCATGGACGGCCATGCCCAGCGGGCTGTGGAAGCTGGCCGCGAGCTCGCTGAGGCCAACGTGGTTGTCACCGACGAAGATCACACTCTTGAACCACTCGCCGAACAGCATCGGCTCGATGGTGAAGTAGCCGATCAGCACCGACGGGATGGCCAGCAGCACCAGCGGCACGGTGACCACCCAGGGCGATTCGTGGGGCTTCTGCCCGGGCGCGAGGCCATGGTGGTGGTCGTCCTGATGATCGTCGTCGGCGTGGGCGTCGTGGTGGTGGGCGTCATGCGCCTTGCCGAAGCGTTCCTCACCGTGGAAGACCAGGAAGTACATGCGGAAGGAGTAGAAGGCGGTGACGAAGACCCCCAGCAGCACGCAGAACAGCGCATAGCCGGCGCCGGGGATCTGCGCCGCATGGACGGCCTCGATGATCGAATCCTTGGAATAGAAACCGGAGAACAGCGGGAAGCCGATCAGCGCCAGCGAACCGAGCAGCGAGGTGATCCAGGTAATGGGCATGTACTTGCGCAGCCCGCCCATGTTGCGCATGTCCTGGTCGTGGTGCATGCCGATGATCACCGAACCGGCGCCGAGGAACAGCAGGGCCTTGAAGAAGGCGTGGGTCATCAGGTGGAACACCGCCGCCGAGTAGGCCGACACACCCAGCGCCACGGTCATGTAGCCGAGCTGGGAGAGCGTGGAATAGGCCACCACGCGCTTGATGTCGTTCTGCACGATGCCGAGGAAACCCATGAACAGCGCGGTGGTCGCACCGATCACCAGCACGAAGGAGAGCGCCGCGTCGGACAGTTCGAACAGCGGCGACATGCGCGCCACCATGAAGATGCCGGCGGTGACCATGGTGGCGGCGTGGATCAGCGCCGAGATCGGCGTCGGGCCTTCCATGGAATCGGGCAGCCAGACGTGCAGCGGCACCTGGGCGGACTTGCCCATCGCGCCGATGAACAGGCAGATGCAGATCGCCGTGATCAGCGGCCAGCCGGTGCCGGCCATCTCCAGACTGGCGAGATTGCCGGCCTCCTCGAAGACCTCCGCGTAGTCGAGGCTGCCGGTGTAGGCAACGATGAGGCCGATGCCGAGCAGGAAGCCGAAGTCGCCGACGCGGTTGACCAGGAAGGCCTTGAGGTTGGCATAGATCGCCGTCGGGCGCTTGTACCAGAAACCGATCAGCAGGTAGGACACCAGGCCCACCGCCTCCCAGCCGAAGAAGAGCTGGAGGAAGTTGTTCGACATCACCAGCATCAGCATGGAGAAGGTGAACAGCGAGATGTAGCTGAAGAAGCGCTGATAGCCGGGATCTTCCGACATGTAGCCGATGGTGTAGACGTGCACCATCAGCGACACGAAGGTCACCACCAGCATCATCATCACGGTCAGCGAGTCGATCAGGAAGCCGATCTCGAAAGTGATGCCGCCGGCCTCCATCCACGTATAAACGGTGTCGTTGAAGGTGTTGCCGGCGAGAACATCGACATAGATCAGTATCGACGCAGCGAGGGCAACCAGTACGCCGAAGCTGGTGACGAGATGTGCGCCCGCGCGCCCGACCGCCTTGCCGAACAGGCCGGCAATGAGCGCACCGGCCAACGGAGCCAGCGGCACCACGCGGTACAGCATCTCCATCTCGACCCTGGAGAGGCCCATCATCAGGGCCGGCAGTCCCGCAACCAGGCCGACAAAGCCCACTGCGCGGGCACCTGCGCAGCCAAACAGCCGCCGGCGTGCGTTCAAGGCCAGAAGAGCCCCGGCAAGCAGAGCAAGGACCGTGAGGGCAATAAAAAGGGCTAGCTTAGAACCACTGGATAGCATCGTGTAGGTGCTGATAATCATCGCGCCGTGTCCCTTTTAACCCTTGAGGCTGTCCAGATCATCCACGTGGATGGTGCGCAGATTGCGGAACAGCACCACCAGGATCGCCAGGCCGATGGCCGATTCGGCCGCCGCCACGGTGAGGATGAAGAAAACGAAGACCTGCCCGGCAATGTCGCCCAGATAGTAGGAGAAGGCGACGAAGTTCATGTTCACCGCCAGCAGCATCAGTTCGATGGCCATCAGCAGCACGATGAGGTTCTTGCGGTTGAGGAAGATGCCGACGATGCCGATGGCGAACAGGATGGCGCCGAGGATCAGGTAGTGCGAGAGCGAAAGCGTGAGCATGGCTTATTCCTTTTCCGCCGGCATCTTCACCAGTTCGACCCGGCCTTCGCGTTTCACCGCCACCTGGTCGTCGGGGTTGATGTACTTGGTGCCCTTGCGCTTGCGCAGGGTCAGGGTGACGGCGACGATCATCGCCACCAGCAGCACCAGCGAGGCCAGCTCGAAGGGATAGACGTATTCGGTATACAGCACCATGCCGAGCGCGCGGGTGTTGCTGTAGCCCTCGGCCATCGCCGGCGGCTCGGGCATCACCTCAAGGCCGAAGTAGCGCCCGCCGAGCACGATGGTCATTTCCACCACCAGCAGGATGCCGATCAGCGCGCCCACCGGCAGGTAGCTCCAGAAGCCCTGGCGCAGGCGTTCGACGTTGATGTCGAGCATCATCACGACGAACAGGA
This sequence comes from Pseudothauera lacus, assembly GCF_003034845.1. Taxonomy (GTDB): domain Bacteria; phylum Pseudomonadota; class Gammaproteobacteria; order Burkholderiales; family Rhodocyclaceae; genus Pseudothauera; species Pseudothauera lacus. Next base: position 189,085 of record NZ_PZKC01000006.1, read on the forward strand.
AGAGCACCATCACCGCGCCGACGTAGACCATCACCAGCACGATGGCGAGGAACTCGGCATGCAGCAGCAGCCACACGCCGCCCGCGGTGAAGAAGGCGAGCACCAGGTAGAGCGCGGCATGCACCGGGTTGCGCGCGGTGATCACGCGCAGCGCGGCGAACACCAGGATGGCGCCGAGAAAGTAGAAGACAAAGGTCTTGAAGTCCATGTTCGGTCCTGTGGGTCCCGCTCAGGCGGGCGCCCTTTTAGCGGTACTTGGCATCCTGTTCGCGGTCGGCGGCGATCTGCGCCTCGTGCCGGTCACCCACCGCCAGCAGCATCTGCTTGGTGTAATAGAGATCGCCGCGCTGCTCGCCGTGGTATTCGAACACCCGCGTCTCGACAATGGCATCGACCGGGCAGGCCTCTTCGCAGAAACCGCAGAAGATGCACTTGGTCAGGTCGATGTCGTAGCGCGAGGTGCGGCGTGAACCGTCGTCGCGCTGCTCGGACTCGATGGTGATCGCCATCGCCGGGCAGATCGCCTCGCACAGCTTGCAGGCGATGCAGCGCTCCTCCCCGTTGGGGTAGCGGCGCAGCGCATGCAGGCCGCGGAAACGGTTGCTCTGCGGTGTCTTCTCTTCCGGAAACTGGATGGTGATCTTGCGGGCGAACAGATGCCGCCCGGTGAGCTGCATGCCCTTGAGCAGTTCCTTGAGGAACAGGCTACCGATGAAATCCTTGGCTCCCATGGTCCTTCCTCTATCAGCGCCAGATCGACAGCGGGGACATCATCCACACCGCCACGACGATCACCCAGACGAGGGTGACGGGAATGAACACCTTCCAGCCCAGACGCATGATGTGGTCGTAGCGGAAGCGCGGGAAGGTCGCCCGTGCCCACAGGAAGATGAACAGGATGGCGGCGGTCTTCAGCGCCAGCCAATGGAAGCCGTCGGGCAGGAAGCCCACCGGCGACAGCCAGCCGCCGAGGAACAGGACCGAGGTCAGGATGGAGACCAGGATCATGTTGGCGTATTCGGCGAGGAAGAACAGCGCGAAGCTCATGCCGGAGTATTCGACCATGTGGCCGGCGACCACCTCGGCCTCGCCTTCGACCACGTCGAAGGGTGCGCGGTTGGTCTCGGCAATGCCGGAGATGACGAAGACCACGAACATCGGCAGCAGCGGCAGCCAGTTCCACGACAGGAAGGACAGACCCATGTCGTGGAAGCGGCCCGAGCCCTGCGACAGCACGATGTCGGTGAGGTTGAGGCTGGCGGAGATCAGCAGCACGCAGATCAGCGCGAAGCCCATCGACACCTCGTAGGACACCATCTGCGCGGCGGCGCGCATCGAGCCGAGGAAGGGATACTTGGAGTTCGACGCCCAGCCGGCGACGATCACCCCGTACACCTCCATGGAGGTCACCGCGAGCAGGAACAGCAGGCCGGCATTGACGTTGGCCAGCACCAGGCCTTCGTCGAAGGGCACCACGGCCCAGGCCACCAGCGACGGGGCGATGGCGAGGATGGGGCCGAGGATGAAGAGGCCCTTGGAGGCGCCGCTCGGGACGATGATTTCCTTGAACAGCAGCTTCATGCCGTCGGCGATGGGCTGCAGCAGGCCGAGCGGGCCGACGCGGTTGGGGCCGATGCGCACCTGCATGTAGCCGATCACCTTGCGCTCGGCGAGCGTCAGGTAGGCCACGCAGATCATCAGCGGGGCGATGATGGCGACGATCTTGACCAGGGTCCACACCAGCGGCCAGGTCGGACCGAAGAACTGCGCCACCGGTTCGAGCATTGCTTCCATCAGATACGCTCCACGCTGATTGCACCGCTCATCGCACCGAGGCCGGCAGTGGCCGGATGGGCCGCGGGCACGCGCACGCAGCCGGCGGCAACCCCGTCGTCGGCGACGATGGCGAGGTCCACGCGCCCGCCTTCCTGCGCCAGCCGCACCCGGGCACCCGCCTCCACGCCCAGCGCGGCCAGGGTTGCGGCGCTGGCGCGCGCCACCGGCGCTGCGGCGTCGCGGCTGCGGGCCAGTGCCGGCGCCCGCCGGACGAGCGGATCGGCGAAATGGATGGGAACGTCGGTGACGCGCTCGCAGGTCGCAGGCACCACGGCAAACGGGGCGATCTCGCCGACGCGGTTGTCGAGACGCGTGGCGATGTCGCCGGCAAGGGCCTCGTCGCGCACCGCTTCGGAATCCTGGTAATCGAAACCGGGCAGCGCGAGGAGGTTGCCGAGCACGCGCAGCACCTTCCACGCCGGGCGGGTATCACCCTGCGGACGGGCAACGGCAACGAAACTCTGCGCCCGCCCCTCGCAATTCACGAAGGTCCCGGAGGTCTCGGCAAACGGCGCCACCGGCAGCATCACATCGGCGACTTCGCGCAGGCTCTCGGCATCGAAGGCGGAAAGCGCCACCACCAGCTGTGCGGTGCCAAGCGCCGCACGGGTGAGCGCCGGGTTGGCGAAATCCAGATCCGGCTCGGCCCCCAGCACCACATAGGCCTTGCGTGCCTGTTCGAGCATGCCGCGGGCGTCCAGCCCCCCCGCGGAAGGCAGCGCCGCGGCCAGATAACCGCCAACGCTGTTGGCCGCCTCGCCGATCACGCCGGCGCGACCACCGCACAGGCGGGCAATCTCGTTGGCCAGTTGCTGCAGTTCGGCGGCACGGCGATCCTGCACCGCGAGGTTGCTCAGCCACACCGCGACCTTGCGCCCGCTAGCCAGGCTGGCGGCAATCGCGCGCGCCTCGTCACCGGCCTGCGCGGGCAGCCTGTCGCGCAGCAGCGCGTCCACCTCGGCGCCCTTCTCGGCGGCAAGGGCAACAACGATCTGCCCGAGGCTGTCGACCATCGCCGACGGCGCCACCAGCGCACGCTGGCGCACCGGCAGCAGCCAGTCGTCGGCGGTGGGACCGACCACGCTGACGTGGAGGCCGCGCCTGGCGGCCTGGCGCACGCGCTGGGCGAGCAGCGGATTGTCCTTGCGCAGGAAGCTGCCGATCACCAGCAGGCGGTTGAGCTCGCCCACCTCGGCGACCTTCATGCCCAGCCAGGGCGCGCCGGCGCGCGCCGCGTCGGCGCGGAAGTCGCTCTGCCGCAGGCGGAAATCGACGTTGCCGGAACCCAGCCCGCGGGTGAGCTTCTGCAGCAGGAAGAGCTCTTCGACCGTGGCGTGCGGCGAAGCCAGCGCACCGATGGCCTCGCCGCCATGATCGCGCGCCACACCGGCGAGCCCGTTGGCAACGAATTCCAGCGCGGTCTGCCAGTCCACCGCCTTCCACTCACCACCCTGCTTGATCTGCGGCGTGGTCAGGCGCTCGTCGCTGTTGAGGCCTTCATAGGAGAAGCGGTCCTTGTCGGACAGCCAGCACTCGTTGAGTTCTTCGTTCTCATAGGGCAGCACGCGCATCACCACGTCGTGCTTGGTCTGCACGATCAGGTTGGCACCCAGCGAATCGTGCGGGCTCACTGCGCGGCGACGCGACATTTCCCAGGTACGCGCGGAGAAGCGGAAGGGTTTGGAGGTCAGTGCACCGACCGGGCAGAGGTCGATGATGTTGCCCGAGAGTTCGGAATCGACCGTCTTCTCGATGAAGGGCATGATCTCCGCGTGCTCGCCGCGGAAGGCCTGACCGAGTTCCATCTCGCCGGCGATCTCGGTGGTGAAGCGCACGCAGCGGGTGCAGTTGATGCACCGCGTCATGTCGGTGGACACCAGGGGCCCGAGGTTCTTGTTGAACACCACGCGCTTTTCTTCCTGATAGCGCGAGGTCACGCCGCCGTAGCCCACCGCGATGTCCTGCAGCTGGCATTCGCCGCCCTGGTCGCAGATCGGGCAGTCGAGCGGGTGGTTGATCAGCAGGAACTCCATCACGCCCTTCTGGGCCTTGATGGCGGCTTCCGAGCGCGTCCACACCTTCATCCCGGCGGTCACCGGAGTGGCACAGGCGGGCAGCGGCTTGGGCGCCTTCTCCACCTGCACCAGGCACATGCGGCAGCTCGCCGCGATGGAGAGCTTCTTGTGGTAGCAGAAATGGGGGATGTAGACGCCGGCCTGGGTGGCGGCATCCATCACGGTGCTGCCATCCTCCACCGCCAGCTGCTTGCCGTCGATTTCGATCTCTAGCATGAGGGGCTCACGTAGATTTGGCTGCCGGCGTACTGCACTTCGGGCGGCACGAGGCACTTCTTGTTTTCGATGTGGTACATGAACTCGTCGCCGAAGTGCTTGACGAAGCTCTGCACCGGCATCGAGGCGGCGTCACCGAGGGCGCAGATGGTGCGGCCCATGATGTTGGCGGTGACCGAGTTGAGCAGATCGAGGTCGTCCGGCCGGCCGAGGCCGTGCTCGATGCGATGCACCACGCGGTACAGCCAGCCGGTGCCTTCGCGGCACGGTGTGCACTGGCCGCAGGATTCCTCGAAGTAGAAGTAGGACAGACGCTCCAGCGCCTTCACCATGCAGGTGGTCTCGTCCATGACGATCACCGCGCCGGAACCAAGCATCGACCCCGCCTTGGAGATCGAGTCGTAGTCCATGGTGCAGTCCATCATGATCCCGGCGGGCACCACCGGGGCCGACGAACCGCCGGGAATCACCGCCTTCAGCTTGCGCCCGCCGCGCATGCCGCCGGCCATCTCGAGCAGCTCGGCGAAGGGCGTGCCCATCGGCACCTCGTAGTTGCCCGGGCGATTGACGTGACCCGACACCGAAAACAGCTTCATGCCGCCGTTGTTGGGTTTGCCGAGATTGAGGAAGCCCTCGCCGCCCATGTTCATGATGAAGGGCACCGAGGCGAAGGTTTCGGTGTTGTTGATCGTCGTGGGCTTGCCGTACAGGCCGTAGCTCGCCGGGAAGGGCGGCTTGAAGCGCGGCTGGCCCTTCTTGCCTTCGATCGATTCGAGCAGCGCGGTTTCCTCGCCGCAGATGTAGGCGCCGTAGCCGTGGTGGGCGAAGAGCTCGAAGGAGAAATCCGAACCGAGGATGTTCTGGCCGATCAGCTGCGCCGCGCGCGCTTCTTCCAGGGCTTCCTCGAAGCGCTGGTAGATCTCGAAGATCTCGCCGTGGATGTAGTTGTAGCCGCGCGCCGCGCCCATCGCATAGGCGGCAATGGCCATACCCTCGATGACGCTGTGGGGGTTGTAGCGCAGGATGTCGCGGTCCTTGAAGGTGCCCGGCTCGCCCTCGTCGGAGTTGCAGGCCAGATACTTGTCGCCGGGGAAGGAGCGCGGCATGAAGCTCCACTTCAGCCCGGTCGGAAAGCCCGCGCCGCCACGGCCGCGCAGCACCGAGGTCTTCAGCTCGGCGATGATGGTTTCCTGGGGAATCTTTTCGGCGACGATCTTCTTCAGCGCGGCATAGCCGCCACGGGCGAGATAGTCCTGCAGCCGCCAGCTGCGGTCGCCGTCACAGCCGGCGAGGATCATTCCTTGTGCGCTCATTTGCCACCCAGTTCGGCCAGCAGCTGGTCGATCCTTTCCTTGGTCATCCAGCTGCACATGCGGTGGTTGTTGTGCAGCAGCACCGGGGCATCGCCACAGGCGCCCATGCACTCGCCTTCCTTCAAGGTGAACAGGCCGTCGGGCGTGGTCTCGTTGAAGTCGATGCCGAGCTTTTCCTTCAGGTACTCGGCCGCATGCACGCCACCCGACAACGCACAGGGCAGATTGGTGCACACGGTGATCTTGTGGCGCCCGACCGGCTGCAGGTCGTACATGTTGTAGAAGCTCGCCACCTCATAGGCGGCGATCGGCGGCATGCCCAGGTAGTTGGCGACGAACTCGATGGTCTCGTTGGCCAGCCAGCCTTTTTCGACCTGGGCGATGCGCAGCGCCGCCATCACCGCGGACTGCTTCTGCTCCGGCGGATACTTGGCGACCTCGCGATCGATCTGTTGGAGTGATTCCTGGCTCAGCATTGCGTACTCGTCTTCCCGTCAGCCTGCCTGTTCCTGTCTGCCGCGCCGCCAGCCGCGACGCCCTGCCCTTGCCTGCCTTGCGCGCTAGCGGTCGATCTCGCCGAACACCACGTCCATGGTGCCGATGATCGCCACCACGTCGGCGATCATGTGCCCGCGGGCAAGTTCGTCCATCGCCGCCAGGTGCGCGAACCCGGGGGCGCGCAGCTTGAGGCGGTAGGGCTTGTTGGCACCGTCGGAGACCGCATAGACGCCGAACTCGCCCTTCGGATGCTCGACCGCGGCATAGACCTCGCCTGCGGGCACGTGCATGCCCTCGGTGAACAGCTTGAAGTGGTGGATCAGCTCTTCCATGTTCGCCTTCATCTTCTCGCGCGGCGGCGGGGCGACCTTGTGGTTGTCGGTGATCACCGGCCCCGGATTGCTGCGCAGCCAGTCGATGCACTGGCGGATGATGCGGTTGGACTGGCGCATTTCCTCCATGCGGCACAGGTAACGGTCGTAGCAGTCGCCGTTCTTGCCCACCGGGATGTCGAAATCCACCTTGTCATACACTTCGTAGGGCTGCTTCTTGCGCAGATCCCAGGCAATCCCGGAGCCGCGCAGCATGGGGCCGGAGAAGCCCCAGGCAAGCGCCTGTTCGGGGGTGACCACGCCGATGCCGACGGTGCGCTGCTTCCAGATGCGGTTGTCGGTGAGCAGGGTCTCGTACTCGTCACAGTAGCGCGGGAAGCGCTCGGTGAAGTCTTCGAGGAAGTCGAGCAGCGACCCCTGACGCGCCTCGTTGAGCTCGCGCACGGTCTTCTCGTTCTTGAAGCGGTTCACCTCGTACTGCGGCATGCGCTCGGGCAGGTCGCGATAGACGCCGCCCGGACGGTAGTAGGCCGCATGCATGCGCGCGCCGGAGACCGCCTCGTAGGCATCCATGAGATCTTCGCGCTCGCGGAAGGTGTACAGCACCATGGTCATCGCGCCGATGTCGAGCGCGTGGGTGCCGATGTTCAGCAGGTGGTTGAGGATGCGCGTGATTTCGTCGAACATCACCCGGATGTACTGCGCACGCTCGGGCACCTGCACGCCCAGCAGGCGCTCGATGGCCATGCAGTAAGCGTGCTCGTTGCACATCATGGAGACGTAGTCGAGCCGGTCCATGTAGGGCACCGACTGCACCCAGGTACGGGTCTCGGCGAGCTTCTCGGTACCGCGGTGGAGCAGGCCGATGTGCGGATCGGCGCGCTCGACGACTTCGCCGTCGAGTTCCAGCACCAGACGCAGCACGCCGTGCGCGGAGGGGTGCTGCGGACCGAAGTTGATGGTGTAGTTGCGGATCTCAGCCATGACCGACGTCCCCGTAGTGTTCTTCACGGACGATGCGCGGCGTGTTCTCGCGCGGCGCAATGGTCACCGGCTGGTACACCACGCGGCCGGCCTCGGGGTCGTAGCGCATCTCGACATGACCGGAGACGGGGAAATCCTTGCGGAACGGGTGGCCGACAAAACCATAGTCGGTGAGGATGCGACGCAGGTCGGGATGGCCGCTGAACATGATGCCGTAGAGATCGAAGGCCTCGCGCTCGAACCAGTTCGCGCTCGGCCATACGCCGACCAGCGAATCGAGCACCGGAAAGGCGTCGTCCTCGGCAAAGGCACGCAGACGCAGGCGCCAGTTGTACTTGATCGACAGCAGATGGGTGGCAACGGCGAAGCGCCCGCCTTCGCGCGGCGCGTTGCCGTAGGTGGAGTAATCCAGCCCGGAAACGTCGATAAGCTGCTCGAACTGCAGATCGGCATGATCGCGCAGGATCTGCGCTGCCTGCAGGTAATCGGCCGCGAGCACCTCGATGCTCACCTCACCGCGGTCAGTGACGACACTCCGCAGCATGTCGCCGAGGGCGGTACGCAGCGTTTCGCCGAGTCTTTCCAGTTTCGCACTCATGGTTCCGGGCTACCTGTCAGCGCGCAATGGTGTTGGTGCGCTTGATCTTGTTCTGCAACTGGATGATGCCGTACATCAGCGCCTCGGCCGTCGGCGGACAGCCCGGCACATAGACATCGACCGGCACGATGCGGTCGCAACCGCGCACCACCGAATAGGAGTAATGGTAGTAACCGCCGCCGTTGGCACACGACCCCATGGAGATCACCCAGCGCGGTTCGGCCATCTGGTCATAGACCTTGCGCAGCGCCGGCGCCATCTTGTTGCACAGCGTGCCGGCAACGATCATCAGGTCGGACTGGCGCGGACTGGGGCGGAACACCACCCCGAAGCGATCGAGGTCATAGCGCGAACAGCCGGCATGGATCATTTCCACCGCACAGCAGGCCAGACCGAAAGTCATCGGCCACAGCGAGCCGGTGCGCGTCCAGTTGATTACCGCATCAAGCGAAGTGGTGACGAAGCCTTCGCGAAAGACGCCCTCGATGCTCATGCATTACTCCCAGTCGAGTGCGCCGTTTTTCCACTCGACGATGTAGCCGATGACCAGCACGGCTAAAAAGACCATGACCGCGCCGAACACGAACCACGCATGTTCGCCGGCCGCGATGAAATCCTGGAAGACGGTCGCCCACGGGAAGAGGAAGGCGATTTCGAGATCGAAGAGAATGAAGAGGATGGCGATCAGGTAGTAACGGACGTCGAACTTCATGCGGGCGTCTTCAAACGCCTCGAAGCCGCATTCGTAGGGCGACAGCTTTTCGCTGTCAGGACGCCATGGCGCCACCAGGCGCCCGAGCAGGATGGGCACTATACCGAACCCAAGGCCCACAAGAATGAAGACCAGGACGGGAAAATAGCTTTCCAGCATCGTTCAACAACCCCCGTTGAGTTGAGACTCTTATAGTTTTAATTATCCTGCCCTGCCTTGTCCTGCAAGGAAACGCCCGCTTTGCGCGGGCGCTTCTGAAACTCTGGTGCCGACGGTGAGACTCGAACTCACACGGCTTGCGCCACCACCCCCTCAAGATGGCGTGTCTACCAATTTCACCACGTCGGCACGTCTTGTTTCAGCGACCGCAATTATACGTCCTTTCCTGCGGTGCGCAAACTCTATTTATAGCTTATTTCGGGATTGCCTGCGAACGCGAATCGGCCGCCCCGTCGTCGTTTGCGGGAACTGCGGGCGCTGCCGGCACGGCACCCGGCGCGACACTCTCCATCACACTGGCGGGCGCCGCCGGCTTGTTGCTGGCGAGGTAGCTCAGACCCAGGCTGGTGCAGAAGAAGATGGTCGCCAGCACGGCAGTGGTGCGGCTGAGAAAGTTCGCCGAACCCGAGGAACCGAACAGGCTGCCCGAGGAACCACCACCGAACGCAGCCCCCATGTCGGCCCCCTTGCCATGCTGCATCAGCACCAGCGCAATGACCGCCAGACCGACGATGACATGGACCGAAAGGACCATCGAAAAAGCGAAGTTATTCATTCCAGACCTTGCAAGAAACGTTGCACATTCAGCTCTCTGCCGCGGCGCGGCAAATCGCCAGAAAATCTTCCGCGACCAGCGCGGCACCGCCGATCAAGCCGCCATCGACGTCGGCCACCGCGAACAGCTCGGCGGCATTGGCGGGCTTGACGCTGCCCCCATAGAGGATGGACACCGCATCCGCCTGCGCGCAGCGCTCACGCAGCCAGGCCCGGATCGCCCCATGCACCTCGCCGACCTGCTCGGTACTGGCCGAGCGCCCGCTGCCGATCGCCCATACCGGCTCGTAAGCCAGCACCACCCGCCCGAGCGCCTCGCCACCGAGCACCTCGGCAACGGCATCGAGCTGGCGGCGGATCACCTCCACGGTCTCGCCAGCCTCGCGCTGCGCCAGGGTTTCGCCGACGCAGACGATGGGAATCAGCCCACCGCCCAGCGCCGCTGCCGCCTTGCGCCCGACCTGACGGTCGTCCTCGGCGAACAGTGTACGACGCTCGGAATGCCCGACGATGACATGGAGGCAACCAAACTCCGCCAGCATCGCCGCACTGACCTCGCCGGTGTAGGCGCCGGCAACGTACTCGCTGACGTCCTGGGCGCCGGTCATGATCGCCGAACCCTGCAGACAGTCGTGCGCCTGGGCAAGATAGGGATACGGCACGCACACGGAACAGGCCACCGCGAGATCGCCGGCACCCGCCAGCGCACGGAGCAGCGCCGCGTTGTCCGCCAACGCGCCATTCATCTTCCAGTTTCCGGCTACGAGTTTGCTGGCCACAGCGACACCCCGTCGGTTAAACCGGGGGATTATAAGGGGGTGCTCACCTGCAGGCAAATCGCACGCCCTGTGCACATGCCGCAGTTCGCTTCAGAAACGCTTGCGCAGCAGCAGGTGCCCGCCCTGACGCTCCATGTCCATGCGCTGCAGGAAGCTCATCCCGAGCAGCACCTGGGGCATGTCGGCCTCGTGGACCAAGCCATCCACACCATGCAGCACGAGGTCGCCGACGCGCACGCTGTCGAGGCGCACCTGCCAGACCGTGACCACGCCATTGGCGGTCTGCGCCCGCACGCGCTGTGCGCCCTGCAGGTTCACCCCCGCACGGCGGGCGTCGGCGCGCCCCATCGACACCATCGTAGCCCCGGTATCGAGCAGGAAGCGCACCGTGGCGCCATTGATGCTGCCGCCGGCGTAGTAATGCCCCTGGCTGTCAGGAACCAGCACCAGGGTGTCGCCGCCGGCACTCTCGCGCGCCGCCCCCTCGACCTGCACCGGGGCACGCCCGAGCTCGAGGCGCTCGCGCCGCCCGTGCACGTCAACCAGCGCCCAGTCGCTGCCGACTTCGAGCACCTGCACGCCTTCGCGCGTGCTGCGCCCCTGGGCCACGGTCTGCGGCGCACCGCCTTCGACCACCAGCACCGCGCGGTTGCCGAAGACCCCCGCCAGGGAGAGCGCCAGCGCCTGCACCGGCAGCGGCAATGCCAGCAGCAGCGCCGCGCATGCGCCCACCCACACCCCCCGCAGGAGACTGCCCTTCGTCGTCATCACCGCACCTCTACAGATCAGGACGCCGGCATTATCCGGCAAAGCCCGCGACCATGCCCACAACTGCCGCAACGCAGCAGACATTGCTGTCGACCACCGCTTCGCAACACGTGCACGACCGGCTGGAGCACCCGCTGGTGCGCCCCACGCCACCGCGACAGCCGCGCCCCCAAGCATTGCAAAGTCATTGCACGAGAACGAGGCAATACTCGTTCAGATTTCAGCACCGGCGCGCGGAATTATCTCACGCTCAAGGCGCCCTCCCGCAGCACTGTTGACGCCAGCGGGCGTGCGGCGAATAATAGTCAAACATTTCTTTAATTGTTTAACAGTTCATGACACCTCCTGCCCCCAGCACCGATCGCAGCGCCGTCCTGCAGGTCTTCGAAGCCCTCTCCTCCGGTGTGCGCCTGGATGCCTTCCGCCTCCTCGTGCAGGCCGGGCGCCAGGGGCGGGTGGCGGGCGAGCTGGCCAGCGCCCTCGACATTCCGCCCGCCAACCTCTCCTTCCACCTCAAGAACCTGCTTGCCGCCGGGCTCGTCGATGTCGAACAGGAAGGCCGCTTCCAGCGTTACCGCGCCAACATCCCGCTGATGCTCGCCACCATCGCCTACCTCACCGCCAACTGCTGCGGCGACCACCCCGAGGAATGCGCCGAACTGCGCGCCGGCGTCCCCGGCGTCGCGGCCTTTCTTCCCGCTCTGCAATGCTCCACGGAAAACCCCTGCAAATGACCAACATCCTCTTCCTGTGCACAGGCAACTCCTGCCGTTCCATCCTCGCCGAGGCCACCTTCAACGCCCTCGCCCCGGCCGGCATGCGCGCCATGAGCGCCGGCAGCCAGCCCGCCGGCTACGTGCATCCACGCTCGCTGGCCGTACTCGAACGCGAAGGCATCGCCACCACCGGCTATCACAGCAAATCCTGGGACGCCCTGCCGGCCACCCCCGACATCGTCATCACCGTGTGCGCCAGCGCCGCGGGTGAAACCTGCCCGCTGTACCTGGCACCGGTGCCACGCGCGCACTGGGGCGTGGACGACCCGGCAAAGGCCACCGGCACGGACGCCGAGATCGACGCGGCGTTCGACACCGCCTACCGCATCCTGCGCACCCGCATCGAGGCCTTCCTCGCCCTGCCCGCAGATCTTGCGCAGCAGGATCCGGCCGCCTTCAGGGCCGCGCTCGAACGCATCGGCACGCTCAACGCCTGAACACCGCGCAACAACCACCAAGGAGTACCGCGCCATGAAAACCATCCATATCTTCGACCCCGCCCTGTGCTGCAGCACCGGCGTATGCGGCACCGAGGTCGACCAGGCCCTGGTCAACGCCGCCGCCGATCTCGACTGGGCCCGTCAGCAGGGCGCCCGCATCGAACGCTACAACCTCGCCCAGCAGCCGCTGGCCTTTGCCGGCAATGCCGTAGTGAAGGCCTTCCTCGAACGCTCCGGGCAGGATGCGCTGCCGCTGGTGCTGGTCGATGGCGAGATGGCGCTCGCCGGGCGCTACCCGACACGTGCCGAACTGGCACGCTGGGCGGGCATCAGCGCACTTCCGGTGCAGGCCGTGGGCAGCGACTGCTGCAGCGGCGGCAAGTGCTGCTGATCAGCAGCACGGAGACGATGATGGACTTCCTCGAGCAGCCGCCGCGCTTCCTCTTCTTCACCGGCAAGGGGGGGGTCGGCAAGACCTCGCTGGCCTGTGCAACGGCGGTGCGGCTGGCCGACTCCGGCCGTCGCGTGCTGCTGGTGAGCACCGATCCGGCCTCCAACGTCGGCCAGGTGTTCGACACGCAGATCGGCAACCGCCTCGTCACGATTGACGCGGTACCCGGCCTCACCGCCCTCGAAATCGACCCCGAGGCCGCCGCCGGCGCCTACCGCGAGCGCATCGTCGGCCCGGTGCGCGGCGTGCTGCCCGAGGACGTGGTGCGCGGCATCGAGGAACAGCTCTCCGGCGCGTGCACCACCGAGATCGCCGCCTTCGACGAGTTCACCGGTCTGCTCACCGACGATGCCCTGATCGCCGGTTTCGACCACATCGTCTTCGACACCGCCCCCACCGGCCACACCATCCGTCTGCTGCAACTGCCCGGGGCGTGGAGCGGTTTCCTGGAGAGCAACGACAACGGCGCCTCCTGCCTCGGCCCGCTCGCCGGCCTGGAGAAGCAGCGTCAGCAATACCGCGCCGCCGTCGCCGCACTGGCCGACCCGCTGCGCACCCGCCTGGTGCTGGTGGCCCGCGCCCAGGCTTCGACCCTGCGCGAAGTGGCGCGCACCCATGACGAACTCGCCGCCATCGGCCTGCAACGCCAGTATCTGGTCATCAACGGCGTGCTGCCGGCGGCCGAGGCTGCCGGCGATGCGCTCGCCGCCGCCATCGTCGCGCGCGAAGCGCGCGCACTGGCCGCCCTGCCCGGCGCAGTGGCCGCCCTGCCCCGTACCCAGGTGCCCCTCAAGCCCTTCAACCTCGTCGGCCTGCCCGCCTTGCGTGCCCTGCTCGACGACAACGCCGGCGCTCTCAGCACCACGCCGGCGGCGCCCGCCAATGCACCCGGCGCACTGCCTGCGCTGGCCACGCTGGTCGACGAACTGGCCACTGCCGGCCACGGTCTGGTGATGCTGATGGGCAAGGGCGGCGTCGGCAAGACCACGCTGGCCGCCGCGGTGGCGGTGGAACTGGCCCGCCGTGGCCTGCCGGTACACCTCACTACCTCGGACCCTGCCGCCCACCTCACCGAAACCCTGGAAGGCAGCCTGCAACAACTCACCGTCAGCCGCATCGACCCGCACGCCGAGACCGAGCGCTACCGCGCAGAGGTGTTGACCACCAAGGGCAAGGATCTCGATGCCCACGGCCGCGCCCTGCTCGAGGAAGACCTGCGCTCGCCGTGCACCGAGGAGATCGCGGTATTCCAGGCCTTCTCGCGCATCATCCGCGAAGCCGGGCGCAAGTTCGTAGTGATGGACACCGCCCCCACCGGCCACACCCTGCTGCTGCTCGACGCCACCGGCGCCTATCACCGCGAGATGGCCCGCCACATGGACAAGAGCGGCATCACCCACTACACCACGCCGATGATGCAGCTGCAGGACCCGGCACAGACCCGCGTGCTCATCGTCACCCTGGCCGAAACCACCCCGGTGCTGGAAGCCGCCCGCCTGCAGGACGACCTGCGCCGCGCCGGCATCGAACCGTGGGCCTGGGTGATCAACAACAGCCTCGCCGCCGCCTCACCCACCAGCCCTTTGCTGATGCGCCGCGCCGCCGCCGAATGGGCGCAGATCGACGCCGTGCGCAACCTCCACGCCCAGCGCCTCGCCCTCGTCCCGCTGCAGGCCGAGGAGCCGGTCGGCATCGCCCGCCTGCAGGCGCTGGCCGCCGGCCAGCGCCATTCCTGAACCGCCTACCCGAGCCCCACCCATGTCCGCACAATGTGAAGTCACCGCCCGCAAGGCCGCCGGCGCACCGATCAGTTTCTTCGAACGCTATCTCACCGTCTGGGTGTTCCTGTGCATCGTCGCCGGCACCGCCTTCGGCCAGGCCGCGCCGCAAGTCGCCCATGCCGTCGGGGCACTGGAAGTCGCCCACGTCAACATCCCGGTCGGCCTGCTGATCTGGGTGATGATCATCCCCATGCTGATGAAGATCGACTTCGGCGCACTCCACGAACTGCGCCAGCAGAAGGCCGGCATCGGCATCACCCTGTTCGTGAACTGGGCGGTAAAGCCCTTCACCATGGCCCTGCTGGGGTGGATCTTCATCCGCCACGTGTTCGCCCCCTGGCTGCCCGCCGAACAGCTCGACAGCTACATCGCCGGCCTCATCCTGCTCGGCGCCGCGCCGTGCACGGCGATGGTCTTTGTGTGGAGCAACCTCTGCAAGGGCAACGCCAACTTCACCCTCACCCAGGTGGCGCTCAACGACGCCGTGATGGTGGTCGCCTTCGCCCCCATCGTTGCGCTCCTCCTCGGGGTCTCCTCCATCCCGGTGCCGTGGGACACGCTGTTCCTCTCGGTGGTGATGTACATCGTCATCCCGCTGGCCATCGCCCAGTTCCTTCGCGCCCGCCTGCTGCGTCGCGGCCAGGCCGCGTTCGACAGCGCAATGGCACGTATCGGCCCCTTCTCCATCGTCGCCCTGCTCGCCACCCTGGTGCTGCTGTTCTCCTTCCAGGGCCAGACCATCGTCGCCCAGCCGGCCATCATCGCCATGCTTGCGGTGCCCATCCTGCTGCAGACCCTGCTCATTGCCGCCCTCGGCTACTGGCTCAACCGCCGCCTGCGCGTACGCCACGACATCGCCGGCCCGTCCACAATGATCGGCGCCTCAAACTTCTTCGAACTCGCCGTGGCGGTGGCCATCGTGCTCTATGGCTTCGACTCCGGCGCCGCGCTGGCCACCGTGGTCGGCGTGCTCATTGAAGTGCCGGTGATGCTGTGGCTGGTGCGCACGGTGACGCGCAGCCGGGCCTGGTACGAACGCGCGCTGCCGGCAAGCGCACGTGGCGGCTGAGAGCCCGCGACGTATCATCAGTGCCTTATTGAACAACTGGAGATTCGCGATGGCCCTGCACCGCCTTGCCACCCTGCTGTGCGCCCTCGTCATGCTGCCCAGCGCAGCGCTGGCCAGCGACGAATCGATCCTGCACGCCGAGGAAGTAGCCCCAGGCATCCATGCGCTGATCGGCCCGACCGGCGCACGGACATTCGACAACCACGCCCTCAACGCCAACTACGGGGTCATCGACACCGCCGACGGCACCATACTCATCGACAGCGGCGCCTCGCGCAGCGCTGCCGGAGTGCTCGAACGCCAGGCCGTCGCCCTCACCGGCAAGCCGGTGCGCTGGGTGATCAACACCGGCGCGCAGGATCACCGCTGGCTGGGCAACGATCACTTCCGCGCGCGCGGCGTGGAAGTGATCGCCATGCAGCGCACCGTTGCCACCCAGCGCGCGGTGGCCGCCGAACAGCTCGATGCGCTGCGCCCGGTGCTCGGCGAACGCCTCGCCGGCACGACCCCGGCCTACGCCAGCCAGATGCTCGGCGATGACCACAGCACGCTCGAACTGGGCGGACGGCGCATCGAAATCCACTACTTTGCCGATGCCCATTTTCCCGGAGACATGGTGGTGTGGCTGCCCGCGGAGGGCATCGCCTTTGCCGGCGATCACGTCTATGTCGACCGCCTGCTGGGGGTGCGCCCGCGCAGCAATCCGGAAAGCTGGCTGGCCGCTTTCGAAGGTCTCAAAGGCCTGCAACCCAGGATAATCGTCCCCGGTCACGGCAACGTCACCGATCTCGCCACCGCCGAAGCCCAGACCGGCGCCTATCTCGCCTTCCTGGTCGAACACGTCAAAGTGCTCGCCGAAGAGATGGCCGGCGTGGACGCCGCGGTCGCCGCACTGGCCGCGGCACCGCAGTTCGAACATCTGGCCAACTTTGCCGAACTCCACCGTCTCAACATCAACCGCGCCTACCTGCACTTCGAATCCGCACCGTAGCGCGTGCCGGCGAACATCCGCCCGCGCGCGCGGTCACACAGACGCGGCGCGCCTGTCCTCACCGGCAGCTACGCTGCCGCGGCACAAGGAGGATGCACCATGGAAGCGCCCGTTCACGACTTCAGCGAACTCTTCGCCCAGCTCGGCCTCGCCGCCGACGCGGCGGCCATCGACGCCTTCATCCGCAGCCACGCCCCCCTTGCGGAGGACGTGCGGCTGGCCGAGGCACCGTTCTGGAACAGCGCGCAGGCCGCCTTCCTGCGCGAGGAACTGGCCGAGGACGCCGACTGGGCGGAACTCGTCGACCAGCTCGACGCCGCCCTGCGCGCCCCGCACTGAGGCCCGCCGGCGGCGGCGCGGATCACTCCACGCGCGCCACCGCGCGCCCTTCGCGCAGCCACTCGACAATGCCGTCGCGGACGTTGTAGACCTGCCGGTAACCGGCGCGGTGCAGCAGGTCCGCCACTGCCTGGGTGCGATTGCCTGTGCGGCAGATGACCACCACCGGCGCCTCGGGCGGGATCTCGCGCGCCACCGCGCCGAGCCAGGCCGGAATGTCATAGACGCGATAGGCACGATCCTGGAAGAAGGTCAGCAGGCGGCTGCCCGGCACCACCCCGGTCTGCCGCCACTCGTCGGCGCGGCGGATGTCGATCACCGCCACGCCCTGCTCGATGAGCTGCTGCAGCTGGGCATTGTCAATGTCGCGCACCTGAGCGTGTGCGGGCAGCTGCAGGAGCAGCCCGGCCAGCAAGGCGATGAGCGCACGCATGCTCACCACCGCGAGCGCCGCAGGCGCACGACGCGCCGGCGCAGCGCCCAGCCGCCAACCAGCAGCATGCCGGCAAAGGACAGCAATGCCCAGTTGGCCAGCGACAGGCCGAAGATCACCAGCTCCTTGTCGGCGCAGAAGCCGGTCGCCATGAAGAGGCTGGGAAGCTGCTCGCCGAGCCAGTAGACGAAGCGCTCGATGACGCTGGGGTCGGCGCTGCCGCACGAGAACATGTCCGCTGCGGGCTGGCTCTGCAACCAGCTCTGGTAGGTCGACACACCGATGCCGAGCAGCGCCAGCGCCATCACCAGCCCGCCCGTCGGCCACACCAGCACCCCGGCGGCGGCGCACAAGGCGAGCACGGCAATGACCATGAACAGCAGGCGCTGGAAGATGCACAGCGGGCAGGGGTGAAGGTCGAGCAAGGGGGTCAGGATCAGGCTTGCCGCAGCAAGCCCCGCCGAGCCGAGGGCAATCGCCAGCCAGGCATTTCGTTCGTTGAGGATACGCATCGGGTTTCGTCCTTTGGAGCCGCCCATGATACAAGAGCGCTTTGCCTACGACACCCCGCCGTCCGATGAGTGCCGCCCCCGTCCCGCCAACGCGCGCCGTACTGATCCGCATCGTGGTCGCCCTCGGTGTGGTGCAGATCATCACCTGGGGCATCCTCTATTACAGCATTGCCGTGCTCGCCGCGCCCATCGCCGGCGACCTCCTGCTGAGCCAGAGCACGGTATTCGCCGCCTTCTCCGCAGCCCTGGCGGTATCCGGGCTGGCGTCGCCGCGCGTCGGCCGCGCCATCGACAGCCACGGCGGCCGTCGCGTGCTCACCGCGGGCTGCGTACTGGGTGCCCTGGCCTTTGCCCTCATCGCCACCGCCGCCGGGCCACTGACGCTGTTCGCCGGCTGGGCGCTGGTCGGCGTGGCCAACGCCGCGTGCACCTACGACGCCGCCTTTCCCGCCCTCAGCCAGCTTGCCGGCAGCAGCTATCGCAAGGCACTCACCGCCCTCACCCTCTTCGGCGGCCTCGCCAGCACGGTGTTCTGGCCGCTCGCCTGGATGCTCGAGGCGCACGCCGGCTGGCGCCTGACCTGCTTCGCTCTGGCCGCCATCCTGCTGCTGATCGCCGCACCCCTGTGCTGGTTCGCCCTGCCCGATGCCCGCCGTACCCCTGCCCGCGACACGCCAGACGAACACCCCCCTGCGCCTGCACCGCGCGCTGGCGGCGCTGCCTTCATGTGGCTGGCAGCCAGCTTCGCACTGGGGGCCTTCGTGGTCTCCGCGGTGGGTGCGCACGCCGTGGGCGCGCTCGCGGCCAGCGGCCTCAACCCGCAAACAGCAATCCTTGCCGCCAGCCTGATCGGCCCCATGCAGGTCATCGGGCGAATGCTGGAGTTCGCCGCCGGCGCCCGCGTGAGCCCACTGCAGGTCGGCAAGGCAGCCTTCATCGTGAGCTTCGCCGGCATGCTGATGCTGTGGCTGGCCGGGCTCTCGCCCTGGCTGGCCTTCGGCTTTGCGGCCTGCTACGGCATGGCCAACGGGGTGATGACCATCGTCCGCGGCACCGTCCCCGGCGAACTCTTCGGCCGTGCCGCCTACGGCGACACCATGGGCCGCCTCGCCCGCCCGGCCTTCCTCGCCAAGGCTGCGGCACCGCTGGCAATCGCCTTGCTGGTCGCCGACGGCAGCGGCTACGACACCATGGGCGCAGTACTCGCCGCCATTACCGCACTGGCGCTGGGAGCCTTTCTGGCAGCGAACGCCACGGCCAGACGGAAGTGAATGGCTGACGTTCCCTGCTAAAGTCGTAACCAACCCTGCCGATACGCCGTAACGGAACAAGCAACGCGATTGGCGCAAACCGAGGCAAGGACACCGCACAAGAGAGGACGACCATGATGCACATCCCGCGCACACTGGCACTAAGCGCAAGCCTGCTCGGTGCCGCTGCCCCCGCGGCAGCACTCGACATTGCCGGGGCCAGCACCATCCAGCCCATCCTCGAAGCGCTGCACGCTCCGATCGAGCAACGCAGCGGCGAAGCCGTACACATCCAGGCCTGAGGCAGCGGAGCCGGTATCCGCAGCGTGCTCGAAGGGCGTGCCGCGGTAGGAATGGTATCGCGCGCACTCACTGCCGAGGAGCGCGCACGCCTGCAATACACCACCATCGGCTTCGATGCGCGCGCAATCATCGTCCATCGCGACAACCCGCTCTCCGCACTCGACCGCTCCCAAGTCGCTGATCTTTTCAGCGGCCGTATCGACAACTGGCAGGCCATTGGCGGCCCCGATCTCAAGGTGGTCCGGGTCACCAAGGAGGCCGGGCGCAGCACGCTCGACCTTTTCGAAGGATACAGCGGCCTGCGCAGCCCCGACCTCATGAACATCCGGCTGACCCACAAGATCCTTCTCCCCTTCATGCTCGTTGCGCTCACGGTGCTGGGCGCCTTCGCCATCGTGCACAATATCGAGGCTCACCTGCGCGCCGCGGCACTTCGTGAAGCAGTGCTCCTCGAAGTGCGCACCGGCACCCATGAACTGGCCTCGCAGATCAAGAGCGGCATCCTCACCCGCAGTGACAGACACGCCATCGCTGCCGCTCACACTGCGCTGCGTACCGACGAGGCCCTGCACGAACTCGGCGAGCACGGCCTGCGGCAACCGTTCCAGGACTATTTCGCCTCGCTAGTATCGGTCACTGCGCTGTATCTGGAGAACCGCAGTACCGACGGTGACCGCCGCCTTGAAGAGGTCGAGCGCATGCAGCAGGACATCGCCCAGGCAGTGGGCACCGCACTCGAACGCGCCAGCGCCGAGCGCAACCGCCTCGCCACACTGGCCACACGCACAATGCTTGGCGCACTCGCAGTGCTGATCGCGATCATGGCCGCCGTCAGCCTCCTCACCACCCGTCTGGTGGTGGTTCCGATACGCCGCATCGCCGCGCGCATGGCGCAGATCGCGCAGGGCCAGGGCGATCTTACCGCCACGCTGGCGGCCGAGTCCGCCGACGAGGTCGGCGACATTGCACGCGCCTACAATGCCATGACCGCCAGCCTGCGCGAGACCGTCGCGGCCACCGCGACCACGGCTGGCCAGGTGCTGGCGCGGCTGAAGCACTGGCCGCTTCAACCGCGCAGGTCAAACGCTCGGCGGAAGCACAGGGCGAAGCGGCAGCGGCCATGGCGGCCGCGGTGGAGGAACTCACCGTCAGCATCAACCATGCCGCCGCCACCGCCAGCGATACCGAGAACACCGCCGGCAGCACCCTGCGGATGAGCCGCGAAGGGGTCAGTCTGGCCATGGCGTCGAGCGCGGAAATCCTCAAGCTGACCGATTCCGGGCAGCACGCAGCAGAACTCACCACACGCCTGATCGAGGAGTCGAAGCAGATTCACGGCCTCGTAGGAACCATTCACGAGATCGCCGACCAGACCAACCTGCTCGCCCTCAATGCGGCCATCGAAGCTGCCCGGGCCGGGGAGAGCGGACGGGGTTTCGCGGTGGTCGCCGACGAGGTGCGCAAGCTCGCCGAGCGCACCAACACCGAGGCCACCCGCATCCGCGAGATCGTCGACGGTATGTCCGCAGTGGTGCGCAGCATTTCCACGGCCATCACCGAGACGACCGAAGAAGAGAAGCACGAGTCGGAAACCTCGCAGCGCGTGCAGGCGATCTTTGTCGATGTCGGCACGCGCGCCGACTCGCTCGCCACACAGGTGCGCGATGTCGCCTGCGCGATGAACGAGCAGTCGCAAGCGGCCACCGACATAGCCCGCAACGTCGAGGCGGTGGTGCAGATGGCGGAAGAGAACAATGCTGCGGTGGCCGCAGTCTCGGCCAGCGCAGCGGAACTGCAGGCCATGGCCGAGGCGCTGGGGGCCCGCATGGCGGGCTTCCGCTACTAATCCCGGGGAGCGGCCGGCGCCGACAAACCCAGCCTGCGCATGCGCTCCCAGAGGTTCTTGCGGCTGATGCCCAGCGCTTCGGCGCTGCGCGCAATCTGCCAATCATGGCCATCGAGCACCTTGCTGACGAAGGCCCGCTCACAGCTCTGCAGGTAGGCCTGCAAGCCCTCACCACAATCACCGTGCAGCAGTTCGCCGGGCAGGGGCGTCTCAAACAGTGCGGCGAGGTCGAGCTCGTTGCCCTCGCTGAGGATGCAGGCGCGCTCGATGGCGTGCTTGAGTTCGCGCACGTTGCCCGGCCACTGGTGCATCTGCAGGGCCTGTTCAACCTGCGGCGAGAGCCGCTTGCGTTCGCCCGGGTGCTCCCGGCACCAGGCTTCGAGCAGGCGATGGGCTAGCCAGGGGATGTCCTCGCGGCGTTCACGCAGGGGCGGCACCTTGAGGTGGATGACGTGGATGCGGTAGTACAGGTCCTCGCGGAAACTGCCCTCCTCGACCATCTCCTGCAAGTCGCGGTGAGTGGCACAGATCAGCCGCAAGTCTACCGGCAGGGCGCGCGTGCCGCCCACCCTGACCACGTTGCGCTCCTGGATCACGCGTAACAGCCGCACCTGCATGGGCAGCGGCATGTCGCCGATTTCGTCGAGGAACAAGGTGCCGCCATGGGCCTGCTCGAACACCCCGGCACGAACGCGCTGCGCCCCTGTGAAGGCACCTTTCTCGTGCCCGAAGAGTTCCGCTTCGAGAAGGGTTTCGGGGATCGCCCCGCAATTGACGGCAATGAAGGGACTCGCTGCAGGGCCGCCGGCCAGACGGTGCAGTTCGCGCGCGACGACTTCCTTGCCAACCCCCGACTCCCCCGACAGCAGCACCGTGCGCGCCTGCGTGGCGATGCGCGGCAGCAGCGTCTCGATGTGGCGCATCCCCGCCGACACGCCCAGCCGGCAGGCGTCGTCATCGCTGCGCGGCACCAGCCACTCAGCAAGTTTGTCCACCAGCGCATCGAGGTCGAAGGGCTTGGTGATGTAGTCGGTAGCGCCGGCCTTGAGCAAGGCCACGGCACGATCGATGGCACCGTGACCGGTGATGAAGTACCACGGCGGCAAGGTCAGCCCGCCGCCCTGGAGGGCAAGATAGAGTTCGTCACCACCGCGGTCGGGCAGGCGGATGTCGCTGAGCACGACATCGTAGCGCCCTTCACGCAGAGCCGCCTCGGCGTCACCACAGCAGCGGTACCAGTCGAAAGCAAAGCCTTCGAGCTCAAAGCGGTCGCTGAGTGACTCCCCCATGATCTCGTCGTCCTCGATCAGGCACAGCCGTGGGCGCTTGCTCATGCCCCTTCCTCCAGCGGCAGGATCACTGTCACTACGGTTCCCTCCATGGCATTGCTGTACACCTCGATGCTGCCGCCGAGCTGCTGTACCAGCTGGTAGGTCACCCACAGTCCGAGGCCATTGCCTTCGCCGGCGGCGCCGACGAAGGGTTCGAAAAGCTGGTTGAGGCGCTCGGCCGGTATCGCCTCGCCGCGATTGCTGACCCGGCAGCGCAGGACACTGCCGGCACATTCGATGCCGCACACCACCTCGCTGCCCGCCTCGGCCGCCTGCACCGCGTTGAGCAGCAGATTGAGGAGGATCTGCCGCACCTGGGTGGATGGCAGCGCCAGCTCGCCGGCGATGCCACCTTCCCACAGCACACGCACCTGACGCCGCGACAGGTGAGGCTGCAGCAGGGTATTGAGGTCCTCGAGATCCTGGGTGGTAAGCGGATGACTCTTCAGTCGCGCCTCGACGAGCAGCGCGGCGACGGTCTCCTTGATCTGCAGCAGGCCGCGTTCGAGCAGCGGCAAGGTGCGAGCGGTGGCGTGTTCAGGCTGCCCGTGGCGCTTGTAGGTGGAGATGGCATTGAGCATGCCACCGAGCGGGTTGTTGATCTCGTGGGCAATACCCGCGGTGATGCGGCCGATCGCGGCCAGGCGTTCGCTGGCGATGATCTGTTGCTCCAGCGCTTCCTTCTCGCGCAAGGCGGCAAGCATCAGCTTGAGCTGGGTACCGGCGCGGCCGACCTCGTCACGCGATTCGTAAAGCCTGCACTCGCTCATTTGCGGGATGCGCTCACCGACGCGGCTCATGCAATCGGCCAGCTGAACCAGCGGATCGGCCATGCGCCGCCCCCAGTACCAGCTCATCGGCAGCAGCACGGCAAGCACCAGCAGGGTGACCAGGGCACCGCGGACGACAATGCTGTGGAAACGCGGCACGAAGATCGACTTCGGGTAGGCCAGCACCAGGGTGCCGAGATAGACGCCGTCGAAACGTATCGGCATCAGCAGGTGGAACTCGCTGGCATCGGCCAGTTCGACCGCCTGACTGGCATGCAGCGCAGGTAGATCGTAGTCGGCAAGCAGGCGCGCAACACTGCCACCCACTTCGGAGCCGGACACCCCCACGGGGTGCTCGCGCGGACGCGTTGAGGCATACACCCGGCCCTCGCCGTCGAGCACCAGCAGCCATTCCGCCCCCAGTGCAGCCTGCGGTTCGTGGCGCACCGGCATGCCGATGATCTCGTAGGCACGCCAGAGATCGTCATGGAGCAAAGGGGTGACCAGCGTCAACGCCAGCACGCTGCCCAGGCTCTCGGCATTGGCAAAGAGATCGTTGCGCAACTGATCGTATTCACGCGCGACGTTGGCGGACGTCAGGGTCACCGCGGTGATCAGCACCAGAAAGGTGGCGCGCAGGGGAATCTTGTAGCGGAAGCTGAGATCCTTGAAACGCAGCACCTCAACGCCCCTCTACCATCCGCACCATGTCGCGGATGGGTTGGTACATGGAGAAGTCCCCGGGAACGAAACCGTCGAGATTGAGGGTTTCGAGCAGGCGCGCGCCCTCGCCGTCCGCGCGCATGCCGAAGAACACCTGCTGGAGTGCCATTGCCACCTCGCGGGGAAGACCCGCGCGGGCAACGAAGGGCGGAAACCCGTAGGCCGGCGAGCGCGCCAGCACACGCGTGGCGACCGTGATTTCGGGATGGATGCGGGCCAGGGTCTCCCACACGTAGCCAGCCACCGCACCGCCATCGGCCAGACCGCTGGCCACCGCCTCGACCACCTTGCGATGCGACCAGGTGAAGAAGCTGCGCCGGAAGAACTGCTCGGGACTGCGCCCCATGCGATGCAGCAGAAAGCGGGGATAAAGGGAGCCGGAAAACGAATTCGGGTCGGAAAAGGCAAACACCTTGCCGGCAAGGTCCTCGAAGCCGGCGGTGGCTGCATCGTCAGCGCCGACGATGAGGTAGGAGTGGTATTCCGGGCGCCCCAGATGCAGCGGTACCGCAAGCACATTCAGACGCTCCTGCGCCATCACGTACGGGTAGCCGCACAACCACGCCACATCGAGCGCCTGGCCGCTGATCTGCTCGGCAATCTCGCGGTAGCTCGAACGCTGCACGAAGCTTACCCGCAGCCCGCTGCGCTCGCTCAGGTAGATCCGCCAGCGGTTGAGGAATGCCGCCTGGTCGTCGAGGAACACCGGAGTCAGGCCGATGCGCAACTCGAACCCGTTGAGCACATCCGCGGCGCGCGCCCACCGCGACGTACCGAAGGCAGCAAGGGCAAGCACGAAAGCACGCCGGTGCATGATTTGGTCTCCTCCTGAATCTTCTTGTTTGACCGAGTTTAACGCGCATCCGGCTGACACGGCGTCTAGTTGGCGTTCCTCGGCTACATCGAAATAAGAAACACTATCAATGCTTTAGTGAAAAGCCCTGCGCTCCGGAAGTGACTCCGTTACCACTTGGTAACACCTTCCCCGGGGTATCACCACGCGGATGGTTTCCATCCGGTAACACGCAAAAGTCATAACCACTGCAATATCAAGGTTTCTCCACAATGGCACACATCATGCAGACGGAAGTGCATGGATATCCGCCTGCAGCCCGTCGCCAGCCTCACCCGCCTCGCACCCGACGCACGTCTGCTGGGCAACGCCGAAGCCTGCCTGGGGCGGCGCCATGGCACGGGACTGTGCTCTGCATGCTCGACAACCTGCCCACTCGGCGTGCTGACCATCTCCACCGACGGCTTCGACCTCGCTCCCGGCTGCATCGACTGCGGACGCTGCGTCGCCGTCTGCCCCACCCACGCGCTGGCCCTGCCCGGCCTGCCGCCAGTACCCAATGCGCACAAAGGAAACAAGGTGCGCATCGAGTGCACGCGCGTGCCGGAAGAGGTCGGCGACACCGCAGCCCTGCGCGTGCCGTGCAGCGGTGCACTGAAGGTCAGTGACCTGCTCGCACTCGCCACGGAAACTAGCCACGTAACCATCCTCGACCGCGGCTGGTGTGCGCAGTGCAATGCCGGCAGCCGGACACATCCCGCGCGCCCTCAGGTCGACGCCGCCAACGCGCTGCTGACGGCGGGCACGGGCGAGAAGGCTCTTCACTTCACCATTGCGCATCGCCCCCTGCCCGCTGCCGAGCACCGCCGCCACTCGCCTGACAACGCCAGCGCTCCGCTCGGTGGACGACGCTCTTTCCTGCGCCACTTGCTCGGTCATGCCGCCAGCATCACCGAAGCCCCCCCCGCCCCCATCGGCGCCCCTGCGGCCGTCGACGGGCGCGCACGCATCGTGCCCGCGGAGCGCCTGAGCATTCTGCACCACCTGCGCGAGCTCGCCGCCGTGCCTCCGGTGTCCTTCTTCCATCAACTCCACATCGACCCCGAGCGCTGCTGCAACAGCCAGGTGTGCGCCCACGCATGCCCAGTCGCAGCGCTGCGCAGTTTCGACGATGGCACGCACAGCGGGGTGCGCTTCGAACCCGCCCTGTGCATCGGCTGCGGCGCCTGCGCCCGGCTCTGTCCCGAAGACGCACTCGCCGTAACCGTGGCACAGCAGCACCCGGCACCGGGCTGGCGACGCCTCAGCACCCATCTCAACAGCACCTGTTTCGACTGCGGCGCGCCCTGCAAGGCTCCCGCCAAGGCGCTGGACGATCCCCTGTGTCCGGCGTGCAGCAAGTCACGGGCGCTGGGCAATGAGCTGTTTGCCAGCCTCTTCGCCGGCCATTGACCTGTACCGACAAATCCAAGGAGGGAGGAGATGAGCATCACCACACTACAAACCAGCATGCATACCCGACGTTCCCATACCTGTCGCTGAGGAGACACCGGCAATGAAAGTACTGCAAACCCTGATGACCCGCAGGCGCTTCCTCAAGGGCAGCGCGGTGGCGGGAGCCAGCGGCGCTGCCGCCGGCGGTCTTGGCGGCCTCACCGGGCTCGCCCCGGTCGCCGAGGCGCAGGCACAAAGCCCGCGCGGCGAAACCAAGATCACCAAGAACATCTGTGCACAGTGTCCGGCGCGCTGCGGCATCGACGTGTACACCACCAATGGCCGTGTGCACGCCATCTACGGCGATACCGGCAATCCGATCGCCAACGGCAAGCTGTGCCCCAAGGGCCACCTGGGCACCTACTTCCTTTACGACCCCGACCGCTTCAAGGGGCCGATGAAGCGCACCAACCCGCGCAAGGGGCGCAACGAGGATCCGGGCTTCGTGCCCATTTCCTGGGACGAGGCCCTCGACACCATCGCCGGCCGCCTCAACCGCCTGCGCGAGGCCGGTGAATCGCACCGCTTCGCCCACTTCTACGGCCGCGGCTGGGGCGCCTCGGACGCCGGCCTGTACGGTGACTTCGGCAGGCTCTACGGCACGCCCAACTCCGCCATCGGCCATGCCTCGATGTGCGCGGAAGGCAGCAAGCGCGCCAAGCAGGCCACCGACGGCAACAACTCGTACAACGCCTACGACTACCGCAACGTCAATTACATCCTCAACTTCGGCGCCAGCTTCCTGGAGGCCTTCCGCCCTTACAACTACCTGATGCAGATGTGGGGGCACATGCGCAGCAAGAGCCCGCAGACCCGCATCACCACGGTCGATGTACGCATGAACCCGACCATGGCGGCCTCCGACCGCGCGCTCTACATCAAGCCGGCCACCGACGGCGCGATGGCGCTGGCGATCGCCCATGTGATCCTCACCGAAGGGCTGTGGGAGCGCGAGTTCGTCGGCGACTTCGTCGACCCGGAGATGCGCTTCCGCACCGGCCAGACGATTCCCGCCGGCAGCTTTGCCGAAAAGTGGGTGCACGGGCTGACCGAATGGTGGAACGAGGAACTGAAGGACCGCACCCCGGAATGGGCCGAGAGCGTCACCTCCATCTCCGCCCGCGACATCGTCCGCACCGCGCGCGAGTTCGGCACCACCCGCCCGGCCATCGCCATCATGGAACGCGGCCCCACCGCGCACACCAACGGCACCTACGCCGGCATGGCCATCCACGCGCTCAATGCACTGGTCGGCAGCCTGTGGGCCGAGGGCGGCATGTTCTACCAGATGGGCCCATCGTACGGCGGCCTGCCGGTGAATGCCGCGGACTACATGGACGACTGGGCCAGGAACGGCGCCTGGAAGAGCCAGCCACGCATCGACAAGGCCGGCACCGCAGAATGGCCGATGTCCGGCACCATGATGCAGGAAGCCGGCCCCAACCACCTGAAGGGCGACCCCTACAAACTCGATACGGCGATGTTCTTCTACACCAACCCGATCTGGTCGGCGCCCAATCCGCAGGTCTGGGAAGAGGCGCTGAAGGACGTCTTCGTCATCGACACCTCGCCTTTCCCCGGCGAAACCGCGATGTATGCGGACATCGTGGTGCCCGACCACACCTACCTGGAACGCCTGCAGGACTCGCCCACCTACCCCTTCGAGGGCTGGCCGATGGCGGCGCTGCGTGTCCCCGCGGTTGATCCGGTATATGACACCAAGCACTTCGGCGACACACTGATCGAGATCGGCAAGCGCATCAAGGGGCCGATGGGCGAGTACTACAAGGCGATCGACAGCGTCGAGAACGTGCTGCGCCACCGCGCCAAGGGCTTCGAGACCGACCCCGGCGACAACGGCGTGAACAGTTTCGAGAGCTGGAAGGAAAAGGGCGTCTGGTACAAGAAGCGCTACCTGTGGCAGCAGCGCCGTGGGGAATTCTACGAATGGGACGGCCGCGGCTACAACGTGCGCATGAGCCCGGACGAGGTCAAGGCCAAGCTGATCAAGACCCCGACCGGCAAGTTCGAGTTCAAGTCCGGTTTCCTGGAAAAACACGCCGACTACATCGAGCGCACGCTGGGCGTGCCGGCCGCGCGCGCCGGACTGGTGCAGTGGGTGGAAGCCCGGCACACCGGCCAGGGCGATCTCTACTTCGTCTCGCCCAAGACCCCGCTGCACGCCGAAGGACGCGGCGGCAACATCCCGCACGCCATCGCCAACCAGCAACCCATCGTCGGCGGGCGCAAGACGGTGTATCTGGAGATCCATCCGGACACCGCCCGCGCTCGCGGCATCCGCAACGGCGACAAGGTGCGCATCAAGTCCAACCTGGGCAGCATCGAGGCCTACTGCCGCTACATGCCAGCCCACCGCCCGGACACCCTGGTGCTGCCCATGGAGCATGGCCACTGGGCGCAGGGACGCTGGGCCAAGGGACGCCTGCCGGGCCACTCCGGCGACATCACCGAAAACGTATCCGATCCGATCTCCGGACTTGCCTGTTATTACACCGGCAAGGTCACCGTGGAACGGGCCTGAACCCTGCACTGAAAGGAGCTAGAGACAATGGCAAAGTGGGGAATGGTCATCGACCTCGACAAGTGCACCGGCTGTCAGGCCTGTACGACGGCGTGCGCAATGGAAAACAACACCCTGCCCGGCGAGAGCTGGCAGGACGTGCTCTTCTACCACCAGGGCAAGTACCCGAGCGCGCAGATGAAGTGGCTGCCGCGCCCGTGCATGCAGTGCGAGAACCCCTCGTGCGTGCATGTGTGCCCGACACGGGCGACCTACAAGGACATGGACGCCGGCGGCATCGTCTTCGTGGACTGGAACAAGTGCATCGGCTGCAAGTACTGCATGATCGCCTGCCCCTACGGCGTGCGCTTCTATGCCGACGAAAAGCCGCTGCTCGAACCCGACCTGCGCGACATCTTTCCGGGCAGCAACGGCCAGCTGTGGAGCCCGCCCTACCAGAATCCGGAACAGGACTGGAAGCGGGGCATCGGCATCCAGCCTGCCGGCGTGGTCTCCAAGTGCACCTTCTGCTACCACAAGGTGAGCAAGGCGCCGGCCGGCACGCCGGACCTCGATGAGGACATCCCGGAGCTGAAGGAATATGTGCCCGCCTGCGTGCGCACCTGCGCACCGAAGGCACGCTTCTTCGGCGACCTCGACAATCCGGAAAGCCAGGTCAACCGCCTGATCGGCGACAAGCACGGTGTACGACTGAAGGACCACACCGGCAACAAGCCCCAGGTGTACTACCTCGGCGCCGGTGCCGGCGTACCCGCCTTCGAGCCCAAGCCGCGTTCCTGAGGAGGTATTGAGCAATGAACCAAGAAAACATCATCAAGGGGCCCGCCGGACTCGGCCTGCTGGCGCTCTCCGCCATCGTCCTGCTGGCCTCCTTCGGCTACGCCATCACCAGCCTGTCGAGCCAGGGGCACGCAGCCTTCAACGCCACTTCGACAGTGCCCTGGGGGCAGCCCATCGCCACCTACCTGTACTTCGCCCTGGCCTCCTCCGGCCTGGGGCTGATCGCCTCGCTGCCGCTGGTGTTCGGCTTCAGGAAGTTCTACCCGGTGGTCAAGCGTTGCATCTTCCTCGCCTTCATCATCCTGATCTCCGGGATGGCGGTGCTGGCGCTTGAACTGGGCAACGTCTTCCGCATGCTGTGGGTGATTCCGCTCAACCTGCAGATCCAGTCGGCAATGTTCTGGATGGGTGTGTTCTACCTGGTCGATCTGGTATTCCTGCTGTGGAAGTTCCAGAAGATGGACGCAGGCGAGTGGGACAGCAAGACCAGCAAGCAGGTCGGCATCGGCTCCTTCCTGGCCGTGCTGCTCGCTTCCGGCAACCTGGCGCTGATCTTCGGCATGATGAGCATGCGCCCGTTCTGGTTCGACGGCCTGCTGCCGATCTACTTCTACCTCACCGCGGTGGCCAGCGGCCTGGCAGCACTGGTGTTCTTCACCTACCTCGCGCACGGTTTCAGCCGCGACAACATGTCCGCCCCGCTGCGCAACCTGCTCGAGGGCGCGCTGCCGAAGTTCTTCGGTGCGGTGCTGGGAGGCACGCTGCTGTTCATCGCCGTGCGCGCAATCACCGGGATGTACAGCAACAACCCGGAGATCCACCTGGTATGGTCAGAGTACCTGTTCGCCTCGCCGGTGTACCAGGCCTCGCTGTGGCTCGGCATCCTGCTGCCCTTCGTACTGATGCTGATGAGCTCGCTGCGCACGTTGGCCGGCACGCAGGTACTGGTGGCCATCCTGGTGTTCGGCGGCTTGTTCGCCGAGCGCTTCTTCTTCGTCGTCGGCGGCCAGGTCATCCCCCTGTTCAAGGGTACCTGGGAATGGGACATCCTCAGCTACACGCCGTCGGCAACCGAGTGGAGCCTGACCGTCATGGGTTCGGCGATGCTGTTTACCCTCTGGGTTCTGGGCGAACGTCTGCTCAACCTCTCCGCGATGCCGCCGGAAACTGTCATGCGGGGCAACGCGGACGAAGCTGCCGCCACTGCGCACAGCTGAGCACCACCGTCCCTCTGCCGCCCGGGTGGTGCCTCTGCACCTCCCGGGCGCTCCTCCCGGCACCCGCAGGAGTTCTCCACCATGCATCAACCCGACCTCAAGCTCAGCAGCCGCGCCGAGCTTCAGCTCTGCCTGGCCCGCTGCTTTCTTCCCCCATCCCGGCAGGCCGACTTCGATGCCCTGTGCACCGACCTGCCCGCCGATCTGCGCGAGCTCAATAGCAGCCTGGCGGTGCTCGGCGATGGCGAAATCGACGAGCTGTGCGATACCCTGAGCACCCTGCCCGATGCCACCACCGTGCTCGCCACCTACAGCAGGCTGTTCCTCTCCCCCCCCGCTCCGGCACTGCTCAACCTCGGCTTCTACCTCGATGGCGGATTGCAGGGCGGCAGCTGCCAGGCCATCGAAGATCTCTTCCGCACGCACGGCCTTGCCCGTGACCCCGCCTTCCGCGACACCGCCGACCACCTCGCCCTCTACCTGCAGTTCGTCGGCTGGATGCTCGCCCGTGCAATCGACCATCAGGAGCGCGCCGAGCACGACGCTGCCCTCGCCATCCTCGGCGAACTCCATCACAGTATCGTCCGCCACGCCCTGCCGGCACTCCAGCGCCTGCATGCGCAGATACTCAAGGCAGAGGACGAGTACCACCTGCTGCCGCTGTACGGGAAGCTGTGCAGCCTCGCCCACCACGCCCTTGCTGCCGACGCCATGACTGTCCAGCATCTGCTGCCGCAACCTGCAGCATCCACCGGCCTGCTCGACAAGCCTCCGCCCGCTACAGCCGCACCTCACCTCCAGGAAGACAGCGCCTGCACGGTCTGCTCCCGCCCCTTCGTACCTGCCGGCGATCTTGCCGGCATGATTGCCGTGCTACGAGCACAGGGTCTTGCCACCGATCACATGCAGGTCTGCCCGGATTGCCGCGCTGGCGCGATGGGCCTGAGCCCGATGGAACTCCCGCGCATGCGCAAGGCAGGCTGAGCGGGTGCTGCGCATGGCCATCGTCGCCACTGTGCTGACCACCGCCGTACCGGCCTCGACGGGCCTCGACATCGAAGACTACCTGCCACCCCCACAGCAACCGTCGAGCGCGGATGAAGCACGCCGCCAGCACGCCCGCGTGCTCGCCGAGCGGGCCCAGGCGCACCACATTGCTGCTGAAAAGGCGCGCCTGCGCGCCGCGGAATCTGCCCGTCAGGCCGCCGTCCTGATGGAGCGCCCAGCCGGTGAACAACTGCTCGAAGCACGCTGCCTGAACTGCCACCCGATGGAGCTGGTGCTGCTCACCCCACGCACCCGCCTGGCCTGGGAAGCTCTCATCTGGCGCATGCAATGGATCAACGGTGCCGAGCTCAAAAGCGGGGAGAGGCCCATCATCGCAGCCTACCTCACCACCGTCCGCCCCGCCCCGCGCCGCCGCGCGGTATTCGAACTCATAGCCCTCGGGCTGCTCCTCACCATACCTGCCGTCTTCGTCCTGCGCCATTTACGCCGGACAACTCCCCGCACATCACCGGAGAATCCCACATGAGCACCATCCAGCCTGGCACCCGGGTCACCGCCGACTACAGTTTCCACGACGAAGACGGTACCCTCATCGACAGCAGCACGCGCAACGGCCCGATGGTCTTCGTACACGGGCGCGCCAGCGTGCTACCGGCCATCGAGAATGCCGTGCTCGGCTGCAGCAGCGGCGAGCACCTGCAGTTGCGCCTGACGCCCGACCAGGCCTTTGGCCCGCACCGTCCCGAACTGGTATTCGAAGCACCGGCCGCCAACCTCCCCCCGGACACTCCGCTCGTCCCCGGCACGGAGCTGTTCAGCGGCAGCGGCGACCGCCCCGCCTTCCGTCTGCGCGTGCTGCGGCGAACCGACAGTGGTGCCGTACTCGACGGCAATCACCCACTGGCCGGCAAGACCCTGCTGGTCGATCTGCGCATCCTCGCCACCGAGGCCGGCACATGAACAGCACCGTCACCGCGCGCCCCGGCTGCACCATGATCGCCACCGCAATCCTGCTGCAACTGTTCATCGCGGCATCGTCCAAGGCCGCCGATCAAGCCCCCATTCCGGACGCAGCAGAGCCCGCTCATGGAACCTCCGCCGGCGTGCTGGTGCCCTCCTCACCCCGACCGGCACAGACACCCTCGACGGACAAGCCCGCATACATCCCTGTCCTGCCGCCCGACCTCGATCTCGGCCTCTGCGACGAAGGCTGAACAAGGACTCCTATACGCTGCCTGCCACGAATCGGCGATACTTCTCCCCCCGCGCGCCCAGTGCTCGCGGAACACGCCGCAAAGGAGCAGACAGGATGACGATCAGCTGGACAGACGAACAAGGCCACTCCCGGCAACTGGCCTGGTTGTCCGCCGCACAACAAGCCGCGCCGCAGCGCGTGCTGGCGGTCGACGACCGCTGCACGGCGGACGCCGCCTATCGAGAACTCAGCCAGGGAACGGCCCTGCTGTGGCAGGGCGATTACCACAATGCCCGCCAGCTGCTGCAGGCCATCACCCGGCGCATCGCGCGCAGCGCTGCGAAAGGCGCCCGCAAGCCTGCCGCAGCCCTGGCGCCCACTGAACGCTTCCATCGCGAACGCCTTGCGCGCGCACAACGCGCGCGCCTGCTGGGGCAGTTACTGCTGCCCTGCGAACCGGGCTACCACATCGCGCTGCGCCGCGCCCCCGACGTGCAGGCGGCCTGCGAGGCGGCATATGGGCCATCGCCAGCAGTGCCCTTTGCCCTGTCGCTGCGGGAGTTGCTCGGCGTGCTCGGCGCCTGGCAGTGGTTCCTGCGCGGCGTCGAAGTGCCCGCTCTGGGCGCGCGCATCCATCCCCACTACGGTGTCTTCGCCCCGGTGCGCAGCGAATACCTCGACCTGCTCGCCGCTGCGGCACTGCCCGCACCGCCACCGCAGAGCGCCTTCGACATCGGCACCGGTAGCGGAGTGATCGCCGCCCTGCTCGCCCGTCGTGGCATCCCCCGCATCGTCGCCACCGATCTTTCGCCTGCGGCGCTGGCCTGCGCACGTGACAACCTCACCCGCCTTGGCGTGAGCGCCGGGGTCAGCGTCGAGGAAGCCGACCTCTACCCCGAGGGGCGCGCCGATCTGGTGGTGTGCAACCCGCCCTGGCTGCCGGGGCGTGCCGCATCGGCGCTCGACGCCGCCGTCTATGACCCCGACAGCCGCATGCTGCGCGGTTTCCTGGACGGTCTGCGCGCCCATCTGAATCCCGGCGGCGAAGGCTGGCTGATTCTCTCCGACCTCGCCGAACATCTCGGTCTGCGCAGCCGCGAGGAGTTGCTGGGCTGGATCAGCAAGGCCGGCCTGCGGGTACTCGGGCGCAGCGAGATCGCCCCCCGTCACCCGCGCGCCAGCGCTGTCGATGATCCCCTGCACGAGGCCCGCGCCGCCGAGCGCACGGCGCTGTGGCGGCTGGCGGCCGCTTGAACGTTACTTACCTCCCCGTCCGCGCCTGAGGGAGCAGCTTATCCGCCTAGACCCGGCACCGCCTGCTGCAAGGGGTCACGCTCGGTAGACGGGCTCTCGGGCGCGGGCACGATGGCGAGCAGTTCGATCTCGAACACAAGGGTCTCCTCCGGCCCCACCGGACCACCGCCGCCACGGCCATATGCCAGCGCGGGCGGGATCACCAGGCGCAGCCGCGAACCCACCGGGGTATCGACGAGCACGCGCTGCCAGCCGGCGATAGTGCGATTGACCGGCACCGTCGCCGGTTCGCCGCCGCGGCGGCTGTCCTCGAAGACCCGTCCATCGATGTGCGCCGCGCGGTAATGCACCTGTACCCAGTCGTCGCCATGCGGTTGTGCGCCGTCGCCGAGTTCGAGCACTTCGACCTGCAGGTCGTCGGGGAGAGCGAGCACACCCGGGCGCAGGCGGTTGGCACTGCGGTATGCCGCCCCCTCCTCGGCATT
This sequence comes from Pseudothauera lacus, assembly GCF_003034845.1. Lineage (GTDB taxonomy): Bacteria > Pseudomonadota > Gammaproteobacteria > Burkholderiales > Rhodocyclaceae > Pseudothauera > Pseudothauera lacus. Next base: position 223,753 of record NZ_PZKC01000006.1, read on the forward strand.
GAGCTCGGCAAGCAGCAACTGGCGCTCGGCCTCGCCCGGCGTCAGGCCGCTGCTGTGCATGACGATGGCCACCACCACCAGCGCGGCAAGACTGACGAGGATCACGCGCAACACGGGCGCCCCCTTCAGTCGACTGCGCCGGGCTGACGCTGCAGCACCCAGCGCATGGTGCGTTCGAGCACTGCGCGGCGGCTGTCGTCGTCCAGTTCCTGACTCAAGGCAGCATGTAGCTGGCGCCCCAGGGGATCGTCGCCCGCCGCCGCCAGAGCTGCCCAGAAGGCCGCCTCCTGACGATCCTCGGGCACCCCGCTGCCGGTCAGGTACATGCGCGCCAGCCAGCCCTGCATCAGCGCCTGACCGTCTTCAGCGCTGATACGGGTGTACCGTGCGCCAAGAACCTCATCGCGCGGATGCCCTCCAATTCCTTCCACATACAGCCGCGCGAGGAAGAACGCCGCCAGCGGCAGGCCGCCGTCGAGCGCTTGCTCAAGCAAGGGCCTGGCCTCGAAGACGCGCTCAGGTGCCAGCCCGCCGAGAGCATCGGCAATCAGCACCGAGGCCAGGGCGATGTTGGCGGGCAGATGACCGGCGGTTATGGCTTCGCCAAACCAGTACTCGGCGCGCTCGCGGTCGGCGGGCAGTTGTGAACCGCCCATGTACATCCAGCCCAGCTTGACGGCGTAGTCGGGCACCCCGGCGCGCGCGGTGCGCTCGTACCACTGCGCGGCAAGACGGTGGTCAGGGGGCACGCCATGGCCATTCTCGTACATCCACCCGAGGTAGGACGCCGCGCGCGCCGAGCCGCCCGCAGCAGCATGCTCGAACTGCTCGCGGGCGAGCACCCAGTCGGGCGGTTCGAGGTTCATCGCCTGATGGGCACGGGCCTCGTGCTCCGCCGCGCCACCATCGCCCGCATGGGCCGGAGCGCCATGAGGCAGCAGCACGATCACGCACAGCGCGAGAAAGAGGAAACGCAGCATGGGGATTCCGGGACGAAGAAAAGGCAACGGCCGGATCGTGACATCCGATCCGGCCGCAAACAAGCGCAGAAACGTCATCAACCGTAACGGCCGGTGATGTAGTCCTCGGTGGCCTTCTGGTCGGGGCTGACGAAGAGCTTGCGGGTATCAGAAAACTCGATCAGCTCACCCAGATACATGTAGGCGGTGAAGTCTGAGACGCGCGCCGCCTGTTGCATGTTGTGGGTCACGATGATGATGGTGAACTGCTCCTTGAGCTCTTCGATCAACTCCTCGATCTTAGCCGTGGAGATGGGGTCGAGCGCCGAAGTCGGCTCGTCGAGGAGCAACACCTCGGGTTCGATGGCGATCGCACGGGCAATCACCAGACGTTGCTGCTGACCACCGGAGAGCCCGAAGGCATTGCTTTGCAGACGGTCCTTGACCTCGTCCCACAGCGCTACGCCTTTCAGCGAGCGTTCGACGACCTCGTCGAGCACCTGCTTGTCGTTTACCCCCTGCAGGCGCAGGCCGTAGGCGACGTTCTCGTAGATGGTCTTGGGGAAGGGGTTGGGCTTCTGGAACACCATGCCGATGCGGCGGCGCAGTTCGGCAACATCCACACCCTTGGCGTAGATGTTCTCGCCATGAAGGTTGATCGAGCCCTCGATGCGGCAGTTGTCGACAAGGTCATTCATGCGGTTGAAGCAGCGCAGCAGCGTCGACTTGCCGCAACCCGACGGCCCGATGAAGGCGGTCACCCGCTTGGAGGGGATCTTCATGCTCACCGACTTCAGCGCGCGGTCGGCACCATAGTAGAGATCGAGCTTGTCGACGGTGATGGCGATGACTTCGTCCTCGATCGACAGGTGCTCGCGGGAAGAGCCGTCGAAGAGGCCGGCATTCATGCTGCGCACCGGCGCGGTAGCCTCGGGGGTGGCGATCTGGTTCATGGGTAAATCTCCGATAATCTGTTCAATTCTCGCACTGCAAGGCAGTGCTCAGTCACTTTCGGCGCGGAATTTCTCACGCAGGTGGTTGCGGATGGAGATCGCGCTGAGGTTGAGCAGGACGATCAGCAGCACCAGGATAAGAGCGGTGGCGTACACCAGTGCCTCGGCGGCCTCGGCGTGCGGACTCTGGAAGCCGACGTCGTAGATGTGGAAACCGAGGTGCATGATCTTGCGTTCGAGGTGGATGAAGGGGAAGTTGCCGTCGATGGGCAGGGTCGGCGCCAGCTTCACCACGCCGACCAGCATCAGCGGCGCCACTTCGCCTGCGGCGCGCGCAATCGCCAGGATGAGGCCGGTCATCATCGCCGGCGTGGCAAGTGGCACCACCACCTTCCACAAGGTCTCGCCCTTGGTCGCACCCAGCGCCAGCGAGCCCATGCGGATGGTCGAGGGGATGCGCGAAAGACCTTCCTCGGTCGATACGATGACCACCGGCAAGGTGAGCAGGGCCAGCGTCAGCGAGGCCCAGAACAGGCCCGGCGTGCCGAAAGTCGGTGCCGGCAGGGCTTCGGGATAGAAGGCGCTATCGATGGCGCCACCGAGCACATAGACGAAGAAGCCCAGGCCGAACACCCCGAAAACGATCGATGGAACCCCGGCGAGGTTGTACACCGAGATGCGGATCGCCTTCAGCAAGGGCCCCTGCTTGGCGTACTCGCGCAGATAGATCGCCGCCAGCACGCCGAAGGGCGTGACGATGATGGACATCACCAGCACCATCACCACCGTGCCGAAGATGGCCGGGAAGATACCGCCCTCAGTATTGGCCTCGCGCGGGAAACCGAACATGAAGTCGTAGAACGCTTCGATGTAGAAACCCACCTTGGCAATTACCGACATGTTGTTCGGCTGCCAGGCCTTGACGATGGTATTCAGACCGACGGTAACTTCCTTACCACCCGCCACCCGCATCACCACTGCATCGCGGCGCATGTCGGCAATCAGCGCATTGAGGCGTTCCTGCAGCTCTTCGTACTCAGTGTTGAGAGCCCTCCGGCGCTCGTCGAACTGCGCCCGCAAAGCGTCGTTAAGCTCACCGCGCAACTCGGCGCGGCGCTGATCGAGGCGCACTCTTTCGAGGCGGAAGTTGATGTTGCCGATCTCCACACGCTCGATCTTCCGCACTTCGTCAAAGATGCGGTTGCTGCGCTGCAGACGTTCCTGCAGCGCCGGCCACACCCCGTCACCGCTGGCCACCACCTCGCCACGTTCCAGCAGGCGCAGGGGCTGGCCGTAGAAATCACCCCACTCGCGACGTTCGAAGGCAGTAATGTCCTTCGGATAAGTCCATTCGCCGAGGAAATTTTCCACCATGTAGCTGAAGTCGCGTCCAGTGACATCGCGGTTTGCCAGCTTGAACAGATGACGTGTCACCAGGCGCTGCTCCTCGGGCAACTTGAGGCCAGCATCGCGCAGGGACTGTGCAGTGAGCGTCTCGGACTTGCGCAGCTGGCCGATGACCTCTACCTGTTCGCCGTTGGGCTGCACGTAGGTCGTGCTCACCAGGCTGTGCGGCCAGAAGTGACCGAAACCGCGCACCAGGATCAGCGCCAGCAGGCCGAACACCATGATGATGCTGATGCTCACCGCACCGCCGTTCAACCAGATCCACGGCGCGCCGCTTTTCCACCACTGTTTCATTTCATCAACCTCTCGGGCTCGGATCAAAGGGAGGCGTAGCGCTTGCGCAGACGCTGGCGCACGACTTCCGCGGCGGTATTAAGAACAAAGGTGAAGGCCAGCAGCACCAGAGCGGAGAGGAAGAGGACACGGAAGTGCGTCGACCCCACGGCCGTCTCGGGCAGCTCAACGGCGATGTTTGCCGCCAGCGTACGCATCCCTTCGAAGATGCTGAAGTTCACGATGGGACTGTTGCCGGAGGCCATCAGCACGATCATGGTTTCGCCAACGGCCCGCCCGAAGCCGATCATCACCGCCGAGAAGATGCCCGGGCTGGCGGTCAGCAAGACTACCCCGACCACCGTCTGCCAGGGTGTCGCACCGAGCGCCAACGATCCCTGGGTGAGGTGCTTGGGGACGTTGAACACCGCATCCTCGGCAATCGAGAAGATGGTCGGAATCACCGCAAAGCCCATTGCCAGGCCGACGATCAGGGCGTTGCGCTGGTCGTAGGTGATCCCGACGCTGGTCAGCCACTGACGCATCGACCCATCGAAGAACGCCAGCTCTGCCCACGGGCTGAGCGTCACCGCAATCCACCCCAGCACTATGACCACCGGGATCAGCATCGCCGCTTCCCAACCGCCGGCAACACTGTTGCGTAGCGATGCGGGCATGCGGCTCCACGCAAAGCCCCAGGCAAGGATGCCGAGCGGGAAGATCACCAGGCCGATGAGCAGAATGGGCAGGTTGTTCTCGATGTAGGGCGCCAGCCAGATACCGGCAAGGAAACCGAGGATCACCGTCGGCAGCGCCTCCATCAGTTCGATGGAAGGCTTGACCAGCTTGCGCATCGGCGCCGACATGAAGTACGCGGTATAGATTGCCCCGGCAATCGCCAGCGGGGTAGACAGCAGCATTGCGAAGAGTGCCGCCTTGAGGGTACCGATGGACAGGGGCACCAGGCTGAGCTTGGACTCGAAGGCATCGTCGGCGGACGAGGACTGCCAGATGTAGGCCGGCCCATCGCGCCCTTCATACCACACCTTACCCCACAGCCCGCTCAGCGAGGTCTGCGGATGCGGGTTGTCGATGCGCAGGACCTGCAGGCTGGCGGTACCCCGGCCTTCGACCAGCGCCATGCTGTTGATTGCCGAGATCGCCAGGCGCTCTACCGGCGCATCGACGACCTTGAGAAACTTCAGGGTCACGCTTGAGGTGGCGTAGTGGAGCCCTACCGTTCCGCTTTCGTCACCCGCGATGAAGCCCTTGCGACTGTGCTCGGGTTCAATGAAGGTAATCGCCGCGTCGTGGCGGCGGAACTCACGGATCAGCGCGAGCCTCTGCACGTTGCCGCCATCCTCGCGTACCAGCATCCACTGCGTGAGCGACCCGTCGGACCCACCGACGATCAGCGACCGCGACCCGACGAGGAATTCTGCCACCCGCACATCCACTCCGGGACGGGTCAGGGCAACGGTTTCGACCAGCACGGGATTGCCGCGATTGACAATATCGAAGTGATGCAGAACGCCGTCCTCGTCGATGGCAAAGAGGTTGCGCAGGGATTCGTTGACCAGCAGCTGGCGCACCGGCTTGCCCAGTGCAGGCAGGCGGAAATCCTGGCGGCGGATTTCCACGGTGCCGCTGAGCATGCTGGTTGAGGTCGAGAACAGCGCCATGGCGATCTCGCCCTCACGGGTACCGGCTGCAACCACGTAGCCACCGCGTCCCTCGACGATGGTCAAGGCGCTGTAATCGACCGCCTCGTCGTCATTCTCGCGCTCCCCCACGCGGATAGGCTGCTCGCCCAGAGGGTAGCTCAGGCGCGGGGTGATGACCCGCACGCCGGCGGGATAGGTAAGATCGTAATCGACCTTCAGCGGCAGCACCGAACCGTCGCTCAGGCCATACACGAACAGGCTCTTGCGGGTCTCCGAACGCCCGAAGCCGGTGATCGTCACCCCTTCAGGCAGGGGCACACGCACACTGGAGAGGATGCGCCCTGTTGAGGCCTGAAAAAATGTGATGGCACCCGACTCGGCAAACCGGCCACCGATCTCCTCAAAACGGTCGACGGTCAGATGCAGGGTCGGCGAGGCCGTCTCGTCCACTGGCAGCGCATAAGAGTAGGCCTGCTCCACACTCACTGGCTTGAGCAGCGGCAACGTCTCGTAGAACAGGTAAAGAAAGATCAGAGCCAGCGCGAAGATCACCCCGATACCACCCGAACCCACCCCGTATCTCGACAGGGCGTCGCGGAACATGCGGGTCTTGCGCAACTTCTCGCGCTTCTCGGCGGACGGCAGCAGGGACTCCCGCAGCACGCCGCCATCGGTTGGAATGGCTGACATCTCGTCTGACTCCTGAATTCGGACTGGAACGCTCGAAACGCCGGTTCCGCGGCAAAAAACAGGGCTTCGCCACCTTCGCAGCGAAGCCCCGCTTGATACAGGCTGTTGTTATTTCAGGCCTTTCTCGACCAGGAAGCGTTCAGCCACGGTCGCCGGCAGGGTCACATAGCCGTCGCGATGCACGACGCCCTGACCTTCCTTGGACAGCACCATGCGGAAGAACTCGCGCTCCAGCGGGTTCCAGCCGCCGTTGGGCTTGGCGTTGGCATAGACGTAGAGGAAGCGCGCCAGCGGATAAGTTCCGTTCACAGCGTTCAGGCCGTTCGCCTCAACCGGCTGCTGACCATGCTCCTTTGCCAACGGCACGACACGCACGCCGGAGGTCTTGTAGCCGATGCCGGAGTAGCCGATGCCGTTGATGGTCTGCTCGACACCGCGAACCACGGCCGAGGAACCGGGTTGCTCGTTGATGGAGGACTTGAAGTCGCCGCCACACAGGGCGGTTTCCTTGAAGAAGCCATAGGTACCGGAGACGGCATTGCGGCTGTACAGGGTGATGTCACGATTGGCCCAGGCACCGGTCAGACCGACCTGACCCCAGGTGGTGATGTCTTCCTTGTAACCGCAGGCGCGGGTGGCGGAGAAGATCGCATCAACCTGCGGGATGGACAGACCGGCGATGGGGTTGTCCTTGTTCACATACACCGCAACCATGTCGATGGCGACCGGGACTTCGGTCGGCGCGTAGCCGTGGCGATCCTCGAACGCACGGATCTCGGAGGCACGCATGGCGCGGCTCATCGGACCGAAGTTGGCGGTACCTTCAACCATCGCCGGAGGCGCGGTGGAAGAACCGGCACCCTGGATCTGGATATTGACGTTGGGGTAGAACTTGGCGAACTCCTCGGCCCACAGCGTCATGAGGTTGTTCAGGGTATCGGACCCGATGGAAGTCAGGTTGCCGGAGATACCCGAAACGCGCTGGTAATTCGGCAGTTTCGGATCAACATCGGCGGAGGCGATACCGGCGGACAGGCCGAGCGCGGCGGCAATACCGATAACCAGGGGCTTCTTCAGCATCATGTCAATCATCCTCTGAGTGTGTGGTGGCTTCGAAGCACCTGGAGCCATAAGCTGTCCGCGCTTCGATGGCGAGATTGTCGCCACCAAACATTACAGAACGATGAAAGTCACAAAATGATCATCTGTCGCCTCAGCCCACCGCCTCCTTGACCGTGTCGGCAATGCTGCGCGCCAGGGTGTCGACCTCGGCACCATCCTGCCCTTCCACCATCACCCGCAGCAGCGGCTCGGTGCCCGAAGGCCGCAGGAGGACCCGCCCACGCGCGCCGAGGGCGGTCTCGGCAGCCTCGGCGGCTGCGCCAATGGCGCGGTCGGCACGCCAGTCGAAGCCGGCCGGCAGGCGCACGTTGATCAGGCGCTGGGGGTAGAACACGAGGTCGGCGCAGGCCTCGGCGAGCGACTGGCCACGCTGCTTGAGGGCGGCGAGCACCTGCAGCGCGGAGACAATGCCGTCGCCGGTGCTGTGGCGGTCCAGGCAGATGATGTGGCCGGAGTTTTCGCCACCGAGCTTCCAGCCGCGCTCGTGGAGCATCTCCAGCACATAGCGGTCGCCGACGCGGGCGCGCTCGAAGGGCACACCGAGGCGAGCCACCGCATGTTCGAAGCCGAGGTTGCTCATCAGCGTGCCGACCACGCCCTCCAGACGCCCTTCTGCCGCCCGCGCGGCGGCGATGACATAGAGCAGCTTGTCGCCGTCGTAGATCTCGCCCTTGCGGTCGACCATGATCAGGCGGTCGGCATCGCCATCGAGGGCGATGCCCAGATCCGCCCCCTGCGCCAGCACTGCCGCGCGCAGGTTCTCCGGACGGGTGGCGCCGACACCGTCGTTGATGTTGAGCCCGTTGGGCTCCACCCCCACCGCCAGCACCTCCGCGCCGAGTTCATGGAACACCGCCGGCGCAATGGTATACGCCGCGCCGTGGGCGCAATCGAGGGCGATACGCAGGCCGCGCAGATCGAGCTCGTTGGGGAAAGTACTCTTGCAGAACTCGATGTAGCGTCCGGCGGCGTCATCGATGCGCCGCGCACGGCCCAGGCGCGCCGAGTCCACGCAGCCCATGGGCTCCTCGAGGCGGGTCTCGATCTCCGCCTCCACCGCATCGGGCAGCTTGGCGCCGCCGGCGGAGAAGAACTTGATGCCGTTATCGTAGAAGGGGTTGTGCGAAGCCGAGATCACCACGCCGGCCTGCAGGCGCAGCGCCCGGGTCAGGTAGGCCACTGCGGGCGTCGGCACCGGACCGGCGAGCATGACGTCCACACCGGCAGCGGCAAACCCCGCCTCCAGCGCCGCCTCCAGCATGTAGCCGGAGATCCGCGTGTCCTTGCCGATGAGCACCGCCGGATGCTCGCCATGGGGCAGATGCTCGCGCGCCACCAGGGTGACCCCGGCGGCGTAGCCCAGACGCATGACGAACTCGGGCGTGATCGGTGCCTCGCCAACCCGTCCGCGCACTCCGTCGGTACCGAAATACTTGCGTCCCATCTGTCCCTCGCTGGCGTTCATTCACAGGGGACGGATTATGACAGGGCGAGCGCCATCGGTGCGCGGCACAGTGCACACGGCGGGTACTCGCACCCGCGCGCTCGCCAGCGCCCCTGAGGCGCAGCAGCAACACCCTGCTAGTGTAGTGTTTCACTCTTGCGGGAACTTAAGTTTGCACAACGAAGCTCCCTCCCCTTCAAGGGGGCGGAGCAGGGGTTTCGGCGAGCACCGCTCGCCGCCTGCGTAGCGGCGTAGCGTAGCGGAGACTCCCGGGTTGGGGTGGGGATGGGTAGACTCCGAAGCGCCTGCAAGAAACCCATCCCCATCCTGTCCTTCCCCTTGAAGGGGAAGGAACCTGCTAATTCGCTCCGCGGCACACGAGGAGAAGGCCGCTGCAACGTGAATTGCTACGCTTCAGATAAGTTCCATCAAGAACGCACCACTACACTAGGTATCGACGGCAGCCAACACCTTCAGCGCATCCACCGTCGCGGCGACATCATGCACCCGCAGGATGCGCGCGCCGCGCTGGGCGGCCAGCACCGCGGCGGCGATGCTGGCGGGCAGGCGCCCGGCCGGCGGGTGCCCGGTGAGCGCCCCCAGCATGCTCTTGCGCGACAGTCCGGCGAGCACCGGCAGACCGCCAGCGGTGAAGCTGTCGAGGTGGCGCAGCAGGGCGAGGTTGTGCTCGAGGGTCTTGCCGAAGCCGAAGCCGGGATCGACGACGATGCGCGCGCGCGCCACCCCGGCCGCCTCCAGCGCGGCGACGCGCTCATCGAGGAAGGCGGCGACCTCGCCGACCACCTCGCGATACTGCGGCGCAGCCTGCATGGTGCGCGGTTCGCCCTGCATGTGCATCACGCACAGCGCGGCATTGCCGGCAGCTACCGCGGCGACCGCGCCGGGCGCACGAAAGCCGTTGACGTCGTTGATCATGTCGGCGCCAGCGGCAAGGGCGGCGCGCATCACCGCGGGCTTCAGGGTATCCACCGAGAGCGGCACGGGCAGATCGGCAAGGGCGTGCAAGGCCGGCACGATGCGCTCGATCTCCACTTCCTCGGCGACCGGCTCGGCGCCCGGGCGGGTGGACTCCGCGCCCAGGTCGAGGATGCCGGCCCCCTCGGCAAGCGCCGCTTCGGCGCGCGCGCGCAGTGTGCCGGGGTTGGCGGCAAGACCGTCACCACTGAAGGAGTCGGTGGTCAGGTTGAGGATCGCCATCACCACCGGACGGCGCAGATCGAGGCGGAAGCGCCCACACTGCAGGATGCTCATGCTGCCCTCACTGGGGGGTGTTCGCACCCCCAAAAACAACGGGCCGGCACATGGCCGGCCCGCGCAACGGACGGGAACGGGTTCAGGCCACCGGTGCCGGCGCGTTGGGCGCTTCGCCGGCGCTGTCGTCGGCAGACGGCGGCTTGACCGAGTTGGAGGTGGGCTTGGGCGGCCGCGGCGGCTTGCCGGCCATGATGTCGTTGACCTGGTCGGCGTCGAGGGTCTCCCACTCCAGCAGGGCCTGGGTCATGGTCTCGACCTTGTCGCTGTTTTCCTCGATCAGGCGGCGGGCGAGAGCGTACTGCTCGTCGATGATGCGGCGGATTTCCGCATCGACCTTCTGCATCGTCGCCTCGGAGACATTGCGATGGGTGGTGACCTGGCGGCCGAGGAAGATCTCGCCCTCCTCCTCGCCATACACCATCGGCCCGAGATTGTCCGACATGCCCCACTGGGTGACCATGCGGCGGGCCAGATCGGTGGCGCGGGCAAAATCGTTGGAGGCGCCGGTGGTCATCTGCTTCATGAAGATCTCTTCGCAGATGCGCCCGCCGAACAGCACCGCGATCATCTGCAGCAGGCGGTCGCGATCCTGGCTGTAGCGGTCTTCGGTGGGCAGCTGCATGGTCACGCCCAGCGCACGGCCGCGCGGGATGATGGTGACCTTGTGCACCGGATCGGTCTTGTCAAGCAGCTTGGCGACCACGGCGTGACCGGACTCGTGGTAGGCGGTGTTCTTGCGCTCTTCCTCGGGCATCACCACCGAGCGGCGCTCGGCGCCCATCATGATCTTGTCCTTGGCACGCTCGAAGTCGTCCATATCCACCAGACGCTTGTTGGCGCGTGCGGCGAACAGTGCGGCCTCATTGACCAGATTGGCCAGATCGGCGCCGGCAAAGCCGGGCGTGCCACGGGCGAGCACCTGCGGCTCGACGTCGGGGGCAATGGGCACCTTGCGCATGTGCACCTTGAGGATCTGCTCGCGCCCGCGGATGTCGGGCAGCGGCACGACCACCTGACGGTCGAAACGGCCCGGACGCAGCAGCGCGGGATCGAGCACGTCGGGACGGTTGGTGGCGGCGATGACGATCACCCCGGCCTGCCCCTCGAAGCCGTCCATCTCCACCAGCAGCTGGTTGAGGGTCTGCTCGCGCTCGTCGTTGCCGCCGCCAAGGCCGGCGCCACGCTGGCGGCCGACGGCGTCGATCTCGTCGATGAAGATGATGCACGGGGCGTGCTTCTTGGCCTGCTCGAACATGTCGCGCACGCGCGCCGCGCCGACGCCGACGAACATCTCGACGAAGTCGGAGCCGGAAATGGAGAAGAACGGCACCTTGGCCTCGCCGGCGATGGCCTTGGCGAGCAGGGTCTTGCCGGTACCGGGGGAGCCGACCATCAGCACGCCCTTCGGGATGCGGCCGCCGAGCTTCTGGAACTTGGAGGGATCACGGAGGAACTCGACCAGCTCGAAAACCTCTTCCTTGGCTTCGTCGCACCCGGCGACGTCGGCAAAGGTGATCGAGTTGGCGGACTCGTCGAGCATGCGTGCCTTGCTCTTGCCGAAGGAAAACGCCCCGCCCTTGCCGCCGCCCTGCATCTGGCGCATGAAGAAGATCCACACGCCGATCAGCAGCAGCATCGGGAACCACGACACGAATACGCTGGCGAGGAAGGACTGCTCCTCCTCGGGCTTCGATGCGGTCACGGTGACGCCGTAGCGCATCAGGTCGGAAACCATCCAGATGTCCTGAACGCCGGGGGTATATACGGTAACCGACCGCCCTTCCAGGGTGGTCGCGCGCACCATCCGGCCCTCCACCACCACCTTGGCAATGCGCCCGGCCTTGGCTTCCTCCAGGAACTGGGAGTACTCCATGGTGTTGGGCGCCACCTGGCGGGTGTTGAACTGGTTGAAGACGGTCATCAGCACCACGCCGATGACCATCCAGATGGCAAGATTCTTGAAGAGATTGTTCAACGTCGTTCCTCGAAAGCCTTACGGGGGCCAGCGCAAGATGGACCCATTCTAGTGGCGAACGTTCCCGCCCGCAAACCAATCGGGGCGATCAACAAATGCAATCGTCGCCCCAAGCAGCCCATCGCCTACTTCAGTCCCGTCGCCAGCAGATAGACCTCGGCGCTGCGATCGCGCGAGGCCTTCGGCTTGCGCACCTGGACGCTGCGGAAGGCCGCCTGCATCTGTGCACGCAGTTCGTCGAAGCCCTCGCCCTGAAACACCTTCACCAGCATGTTGCCGCCGGGCTTGAGGTGGCGCTGGGCAAAGTCGAGCGCGAGCTCGCAGAGGTGAATCGAACGCGCCTGGTCCACCGTCGGCACACCTGACATGTTGGGGGCGATGTCGGAAAGTACAAGGTCCACCGGCGCGCCTTCCAGGCTGGCCTCGAAACGCTCGGCAAAGTCGTTGTCGGTGAAGTCGCCCTGCAGGAAGGCGACCCCGTGGATCGGCTCCACCGGCAGCAGGTCGAGGGCGAACACCCGCCCTTTGCCGCCAATGCGCTGCACCACCACCTGCGACCACGAACCCGGCGCCGCGCCGAGGTCGACGACGGTCATGCCGGTGCGCAGCAGGCGGTCGCGCTCATCGATCTCGATGAGCTTGAAAGCCGCGCGCGAGCGATAGCCCTGGGCCTTGGCCTGCTGGACATAGGGGTCGGTGACGTGCTCCATCATCCAGGCCTTGCTGGTCTTGGTTCGCTTCATCGGAGTAGAATCCGTGCCCTGTAAAGATTGAGAAAATCCATGATCGAACTGTCCCCCGCCCAGCGCCGCGAACTGCGTGCCCGCGCCCACCACCTGCATCCGGTGGCGAGCATCGCCGGCAACGGCCTGTCGCCCGCCGTGCTGGCCGAGATCGAAGCCGCACTGCAGGCTCACGAGCTGATCAAGGTGCGCGTCTACGGTGCCGACCGCGATGCCCGCGAAGCCTTGATGAGCGAGCTGTGCGTCGCCACCGCAGCCGCTGCCGTGCAGCATATCGGCAACATCCTCGTGGTGTGGCGCGAACGCCGCGAGGAAGTGCCGCGCAGTGGCACCACCCCCGCGCTGCCCAAGGGCGGACGTGCCGCACGCCCGTCTACGGCCAAGTCGGCCGGCGCCTTTGCCGCCGCCGCGCGCCGCGCAGCGCTCAAGCAGGCCGCCAGCGCACGCAACAAGCCGGGCCGCCGCGGCACCGCCGGCGGCGCCTTCAAGAGCCCCGGCACGGGCAGCCGTAAGAAGTAACCCGCTACCTGGCTACCTGAACAGCGCGCGCCGGGACACTGCCACGAGGGCAAGACCCAGCACGCTCTGCAACAGATAGAGCACGCTCGACACACCGTGCCAGGTGGCGAAGCGCGCGCGCCAGGCGCTCTCCATCACTTCCTGTGGCCACGCCATGGCCTTCAGCTCGGCCATCAGCGGCTGGATGCAGAAGAGGATCGCCAGCGCGATGCCGAGCATCAGCACCACCAGCCAGAAGGCTGCATTGCGAAATGCCAGCCAGCCTTGGCGCAGACTCATGTAGAGCAACAGCCAGGCCGCGCAGCCCACCCCCAGCCAGCCCAGCAGGGCGAACAGGCGACCGGCGACGGCGCCGGCGAGGCTGCGGTCGGCAATCATCGCGAACAGCGTCGGCACCACAAGATAGCCGACCACCCACAGACCACCGACCCACAGCGTCACCGCGACCAGACTGAGGGTTTCAGCGAGCCTGCGCATCGGTTCAGATGTAGCGCACGTCCACCACTTCGTATTCACGCACGCCGCCGGGGGCCTGCACCTCGGCGATGTCGCCGGCGTACTTGCCGATCAGCGCACGGGCGATGGGCGAGCTGATGGAGATCTTGCCCTGCTTGATGTCGGCCTCGTCTTCGCCGACGATCTGGTAGGTCACCGTGGTGCCGGCATCCATGTCTTCCAGATCGACGGTAGCGCCGAAGACGCAGCGGCCATCGGCATCGAGCAGCTTGGGGTCGATGATCTGTGCCGTGGCGAGCTTGCCTTCGAGCTCCATGATGCGGCCTTCGATAAAGCCCTGGCGCTCCTTGGCGGCATCGTACTCGGCGTTCTCCGAAAGGTCGCCGTGCGAGCGCGCCTCGGCGATCGCGGCGATCACGTTGGGGCGCTCGACGGTCTTCATGCGGTGCAGTTCGGCGCGCAGCAGTTCGGCACCGGCTACGGTGAGCGGAGTCTTGTTCATCGTGCTTGCTTCAGTTCGGCGTGCAGGGACTGCACGGAATAGACTTCGAGGCTGGCGAGGTGGCGCATCCCCATGCAGGCCGCACGTGCGCCCTCGATGGTGGTGAATACGGTGACCTTGGCGGCCAGCGCACTGGTGCGGATGGAGCGCGAGTCGGCCACAGCCTGGCGCTTTTCCTCGACGGTGTTGATGACCAGACAGATCTCGTCGTTCTTGATCATGTCCACGATGTGCGGGCGGCCTTCATTGACCTTGTTGACCACCGCCACCGGAATGCCGGCTGCCTCGATGGCTGCCGCAGTGCCGCGGGTGGCCACCAGGCTGAAACCGAGCTCACGCAGTTCGCGCGCCACTTCCACCGCTACCGGGCGGTCGGTGGGCTTGACGCTGATGAACACCAGCCCGGATGCGGGCAGGCGCACGCTGGCGGCCAGCTGGCTCTTGACGAAGGCTTCGGCAAAACTGCGGCCCACGCCCATGACCTCGCCGGTGGACTTCATCTCGGGTCCGAGAATGGTATCGACGCCGGGGAACTTGACGAAGGGGAACACCGCCTCCTTCACCGAGTAATAGGGCGGCACCACTTCGCCGCTGACACCCTGGCTGGCCAGGCTCTGGCCGGCCATGCAGCGTGCGGCGATCTTGGCCAGCGGCAGCGAGCAGGCCTTGGAGACGAAGGGCACGGTGCGCGAGGCGCGCGGGTTCACTTCCAGCACGTACACCACGGCGTTGTCGCCCTCGCCCTGGATGGCGAACTGCACGTTCATCAGGCCGACCACGTTGAGCGCGCGCGCCATTGCTTCGGTCTGGCGGCGCAGTTCGTCCTGCAGCGCGGCCGACAGGGTGTAGGGCGGCAGCGAGCAGGCGGAGTCGCCCGAGTGCACGCCGGCCTGTTCGATATGCTCCATGATGCCGCCGATGATGACCTGCTGGCCGTCGGACAGCGCATCCACGTCCACCTCGGTGGCGTCGTTGAGGAAGCGGTCGAGCAGCACCGGCGATTCGTTGGAGACCTTCACCGCCTCGCGCATGTAGCGCTCGAGGTCCTTTTGCTCGTGGACGATTTCCATCGCGCGGCCGCCCAGCACGTAGGACGGGCGCACCACCAGCGGGTAGCCGATCTCGGCGGCCAGGCGCACCGCCTCTTCCGGGGTGCGCGCGGTGCGGTTGGGCGGCTGCTTGAGACCGAGGTCCATCAGCAGCTTCTGGAAACGCTCGCGGTCTTCCGCGGCGTCGATCATGTCCGGGCTGGTGCCGATGATGGGCACGCCGTTGTCGGCCAGCGCCTGCGCCCTCTTCAGCGGGGTCTGGCCGCCGAACTGGACGATCACGCCGACCGGCTTCTCGATGTGCACGATCTCCAGGATGTCTTCCAGGGTGATCGGCTCGAAGTACAGGCGGTCGGAGGTGTCGTAGTCGGTGGACACGGTTTCCGGGTTGCAGTTGACCATGATGGTCTCGTACCCGTCCTCGCGCAGGGCGAGCGCCGCGTGCACGCAGCAGTAGTCGAACTCGATGCCCTGGCCGATGCGGTTGGGACCGCCGCCGAGCACCATGATCTTCTTCTTGTCGGTGGGGCGCGCCTCGCAC
Source organism: Pseudothauera lacus (assembly GCF_003034845.1). Classification (GTDB taxonomy): domain Bacteria; phylum Pseudomonadota; class Gammaproteobacteria; order Burkholderiales; family Rhodocyclaceae; genus Pseudothauera; species Pseudothauera lacus. The sequence goes on from NZ_PZKC01000006.1 coordinate 239,325, forward strand.
TCTTCCTCGTAGGAGGAATACATGTAGGCGGTGGAGGTGGCGAACTCGGCCGCGCAGGTATCGACGCGCTTGAACACCGGGCGCACGCCCTGGGTGTGGCGGTGCAGGCGCACCGCGGTCTCGTCGCTGCCGAGCAGCTTGGCCAGGCGACGGTCGGAGAAGCCCTTCTGCTTCAGCGCACGCAGCTCGCCGGCCTGCAGGGCCTTCAGCGAGCGGCCAACGAGCGCCTTCTCGGTGAGCACGATGTCTTCGATCTGGGCGAGGAACCAGGGGTCGATCTTGGTCAGGTTGAACACCTGCTCCTGGGTATAGCCCTCGCGGAAGGCCTGGCCGACGTACCAGATGCGCTGCGCGCCGGGGTTGGCCAGTTCGTGTTCCAGATCCTCGCGATCGGCTTCGACCTCGTCGAGGCCGTAGGCGCCGACTTCGAGGCCACGCAGGGCCTTCTGGAAGGATTCCTGGAAGCAGCGCCCCATCGCCATGACCTCGCCCACCGACTTCATCTGGGTGGTCAGGCGGCTGTTGGCCTGCGGGAACTTCTCGAAGGCAAAGCGCGGGATCTTGGTGACGACGTAGTCGATCGACGGCTCGAAGGACGCCGGGGTGGCGCCACCGGTGATGTCGTTCTTCAGTTCGTCGAGCGTGTAGCCCACCGCCAGCTTGGCGGCGACCTTGGCGATCGGGAAGCCGGTGGCCTTGGACGCCAGCGCGGACGAGCGCGACACGCGCGGGTTCATCTCGATGACGATCATGCGACCGTCCTTCGGATTGATGGCGAACTGCACGTTGGAGCCACCGGTATCCACGCCGATCTCGCGCAGCACCGCGATCGAGGCGTTGCGCAGGATCTGGTATTCCTTGTCGGTGAGGGTCTGCGCCGGGGCGACGGTGATCGAGTCGCCGGTGTGCACGCCCATGGGATCGAGGTTCTCGATCGAGCACACGATGATGCAGTTGTCGGCGCGGTCGCGCACGACTTCCATCTCGTATTCCTTCCAGCCGAGCAGCGACTCTTCGATGAGCAGTTCGTTGGTCGGGCTGGCCTCGAGACCGCGCTTGCAGATCTCGTGGAACTCTTCCATGTTGTAGGCGATGCCGCCGCCGGTGCCGCCGAGCGTGAAGCTCGGGCGGATGATCACCGGGAAGCCGATGCCGCCCTGCACCTGCAGGGCCTCTTCCATGCTGTGGGCGATGCCCGAGCGCGCCGAACCGAGACCGATCCTGGTCATCGCGTCCTTGAACTTGAGGCGGTCCTCGGCCTTGTCGATGGCCTCTTCGGAGGCGCCGATCAGTTCCACGCCGTACTTCGCCAGCACGCCGTTGCGGCCCAGGTCGAGCGCGCAGTTGAGTGCGGTCTGGCCGCCCATGGTCGGCAGGATGGCGTCCGGGCGTTCCTTCTCGATGATCTTCTCGACCACCTGCCAGGTGATCGGCTCGATGTAGGTGACGTCCGCGGTGTCCGGGTCAGTCATGATGGTGGCCGGATTGGAGTTCACCAGGATGACCTTGTAGCCTTCCTCGCGCAGCGCCTTGCAGGCCTGGGCACCGGAGTAGTCGAACTCGCAGGCCTGACCGATGATGATCGGGCCGGCGCCGATGATCAGGATGGACTGAATGTCTGTACGCTTGGGCATTGCCGTATTCTCGAATCGGTGACGGCGGGCCGGGGCCCGCCGGGGTGAAGTCTTACTTGGCCGCTTCGATCATCTTGATGAAGCGGTCGAAGAGGTAGGCGACGTCGTGCGGACCAGGGCTGGCTTCCGGGTGACCCTGGAAGGAGAAGGCCGGCACGTCGGTACGGGCGATGCCCTGGTTGGTACCGTCGAACAGCGACACGTGGGTGGCACGCAGGGTGGCCGGCATGGTCGCCGGATCCACTGCAAAGCCGTGGTTCTGGCTGGTGATCAGCACATTGCCGGTATCCAGGTCCTTCACCGGGTGATTGGCGCCATGATGGCCGGTGGCCATTTTCATGGTCTTCGCCCCGGAGGCCAGCGCGAGGAGCTGGTGACCCAGGCAGATGCCGAAGGTGGGCACGCGCGCGGCGAGGATCTCGCCGATCGCGGCGATGGCGTAGTCGCAGGGTTCCGGGTCGCCAGGGCCGTTGGAGAGGAAGACGCCGTCGGGCTTCATCGCCAGCACGTCCTTCGCCGGGGTCTGTGCCGGCACCACGGTGAGGCGGCAACCGCGCGTGGCGAGCATGCGCAGGATGTTGCGCTTGACGCCGAAGTCGTAGGCCACCACGTGGAAGCGCGGCTTGTCCTGGGTCACGTAACCCTCGCCCAGCACCCACTCGCCTTCGTTCCAGGCAAAGGTCTCGGTGGCGCTCACCACCTTGGCCAGATCCATGCCGGCCAGACCGGGGAAGGCACGCGCCTGGGCGACGGCCGCCTCGGCGTTGAGGGTCTCGCCCACCGCGCCGGTGACGATGCAGCCGGCCTGAGCCCCCTTCTCGCGCAGCACGCGGGTCAGGCGACGGGTATCGATGCCGGCGATGGCGACGATGTTCTCCGCCTTCAGGTAGGCGTCGAGGGTCTGCTCCATGCGGAAGTTGGAGGCCAGCAGCGGCAGGTCGCGGATCACCAGGCCGGCGGCGTGCACGCGATCCGCCTCGACGTCCTCGGCATTCACCCCGGTATTGCCGATATGGGGATAGGTCAGGGTGACGATCTGGCGACAGTAGCTGGGGTCGGTGAGGATTTCCTGGTAACCGGACATCGAGGTGTTGAACACCACCTCGCCGACCGTGCTGCCAGGCGCGCCGATTCCCTTGCCGAAGAAGACCGTCCCGTCGGCAAGCGCGAGAAGGGCAGGCGGGAAAGCAGTCACGAGAAACTCCTGAATTGAACCGGTGTGAACACGGACGGAGCGCGCCGGCGCACGCAACTGGCTTCGTCCATATGTGAAAAAACGGGACCGCCCGCCTGGGCCATCCCGCTGAATAATCTTTGGAATCTTACCATTTTGGTGCGCCCGAGGCAACGCACGGGGCAGCCCCGGGCGGCGCTTCAGCGCCGGCGCAGATGGGGGCGCAGGTTGTTGGCGAGGAGGTTCAGCTCGCGCAGCAGGTCGGCCACCGGCTCGCCGCCGACGGCGGGGTCCTCGTTGCGCGCGCAGGCCTCCAGGCGGCGCGCGGCCTTCTCCGCGCGCGAACCGCCGAAAATGCCTACCGAACCCTTGATGGCGTGCGCCAGCTCGCTGAGGCGGCGGAAGTCAGCCGTTTCGCCAGCGACCCGCAGCGCGGAGATGTTGCCGCCGAGGTCGCGGAAGAATATCTGCAGCAACTGCTCGACCGCCTCATCGTCGCCGTCGAGCAGTTCACGGGTGTGGGCAAGATTGGCCACCTCGTCGGCGCCCTGCGCAACCGCCGCGGCGCCGATGTCGAGGAGGCTGCGATCGGCAACATCACTCAGCTCTGCAGCCATCTCGTCGTGGCGGCGGCGGGCACGTTCGATGGTCGCCAGCAGCTCCGCCGGACGCACCGGCTTGGAGACGTAGTCGTCCATGCCGGCCTCCAGGCAGCGCTCGCGGTCGCCCTCCATGGCGTGCGCGGTCATCGCCACGATGGGGATGGCCTGCCAGCGCCCGGACATCGCCCAGCTGCGCCGGGCTTCGCGCGCGCGTATCGCCTGGGTGGCCTCGAAACCGCCCATCACCGGCATCTGCACATCCATCAGGATGAGGTCGAAATGGCCGTGATCGAAGGCGTCGACCGCCTCCTCGCCGTTATTGACCACGGTGACGCGGTGCCCGGCGCGCTCCAGGATGCGCGTGGCAACGGTCTGATTGACCGGATTGTCTTCCGCCAGCAGGACCTCGAGAACCTCGTTGCGGACCTCGACGAAGCCCTCGCCCTCGGCCAGCGTGGCGCTCGGGTCGAAGGCCAGAAAGGCGTCATCGAGCGCGTCCTCGCCACCGCTGCGGGCGAGCTGGAGGGCTTCGACCAGGTCTTCGAGCGAGAACGGTTTCGACATCCGTGTTTCCAGCCCCAGCTCGCGACAGCGGGCCAGATCGCGGCGCAGCACGTGGCTGTCGAGCAGCACCACCATGCGGTCGAGCCAGGGGGTGACGCTGCGGTAGCGCTCGGCCAGCACAAAGCCGCCGGGCGGCGGCAGGGCAGCGTCCATGAGCACGAAGTCGACCGGATCGCGGCCGTCGCGCGCCGCCTCCAGCGCCGCCACCAGCGCCTCGGCATCGGCGAGCAGTTCGGCACGCAGGCCGGCGGCCGCCAGCCGGCGCGCCAGCATCGCGGCAAAGGCGGTGTTGCGCGCCGCCACCAGCACGCGCGCACCGGCCAGGTCGCCGACACGCAGCACGCGCGCCTCCTCCATCACCTGCAACTGGGCGGTAAAACTGAAGCGACTGCCCTCGCCTTCCCGGCTGCTGACCGTGAGCCGCCCGCCCATCAGCTCGACCAGATGACTGCAGATCGCCAGCCCGAGGCCGGTACCGCCGTACTTGCGGGTCGTCGAGCTATCGGCCTGCGCAAAGGCGGCAAAGATGCTGCCCTGCTTGTCGGCGGGGATGCCGATGCCGGTGTCGCGCACGGTGAAGCGCAGCGCCAGCTCGTCGGCGCTGCGGCGCTCGACGCCGACACCGACTTCGATCTCGCCTTCGGCGGTGAACTTGATGGCGTTGCCGATCAGGTTGAGCAGCACCTGGCGGATGCGCCCGGGATCGCCGCGCAGGACCGCCGGCACCTCGTCGGCGACCTCGAACCAGATCTCCAGCCCCTTTTCGTGGGCGCGCAGGGCGAGCGACTTGAGCGTCTCGGCGACCACCGCGGCGGGCGAGAAGTCGATGCGCTCCAGGCTCAGCTTGCCGGCTTCGATCTTGGAGAAGTCGAGAATGTCGTTGATGATGGTGAGCAGGGCTTCGCCCGAGCTCTTCACCGTCAGCAGGTACTCGCGCTGCTCGTCGTCGAGGTCGGAGTCGAGCAGCAGATCGGTCATGCCGAGGATGCCATTCATCGGCGTGCGGATTTCGTGGCTCATGTTGGCAAGAAACTCGCCCTTGGCACGGCTGGCCGCTTCCGCGGCCTCCTTGGCCTGCAGCAGCTCGAGCTCGCGGCTCTTGCGCCCGGAGATGTCGCGCCACGCTCCCATCAGGCGCTGCCAGCGGCCGTCGGCACCACGGTGCATGGCCTGGCCGCGCACCTGCAGCCACTTCCACCCGCCGTCGCGGCTGCGCACCCGGCATTCGGCCTCGAACACCGGCAGGTCGCCACGCAGGTGGCTGCGCAGCAACTGCTGCATGGCCCCGGCGTCATCGGCATGGATCAGTTTCACCCAGGCATCGATGGCCGCCTCGGGTTCGTCGCCAGGCCCGAAGAGCGCCTGCCACTGCTTGTCCACCTGCACCCGGCCGGCGAGCAGATCCCAGTCCCACAACCCGCTGGCGGTGTTGTGCAGGGCCAGGTCGAGACGCGCACGCGCCTCGGCAAGCTCGCTCTCAAGGCGTTCGTTCTCCGCCGCCAGCGCCTGCAGGCGCCGGTCTTCGGCTGCGCTGTGGGGGCCGGCCGCGGCGGGGTCGCTCATGACTCAGCGCAGCCCGAGCACGTCCTGCATGTCGAACAGGCCGTTGCTGCGCCCGGCAAGGAAGCGCGCCGCGCGCATCGCGCCGCTGGCATAGGGCATGCGGCTGGCCGACTTGTGGGTGATTTCGATGCGTTCGCCGATGCCGGCGAAGAGCACGGTGTGGTCGCCGACCACGTCACCGCCACGGATGGTGGAGAAGCCGATGGTCTCGGCCTTGCGTTCACCGGTGACGCCTTCGCGACCGTAGATCGCACAGTGCTCAAGGTCGCGACCGAGTTCGCGCGCCACCACCTCACCCATGCGCAGCGCCGTACCCGAGGGGGCGTCGACCTTGTAGCGGTGATGGGCCTCGATGATCTCGACGTCGTAGCCATCGTTGAGGATGCGGGCGGCAACCTCGAGGAGCTTGAACACCGCATTGACGCCCACCGCCATGTTGGGCGCGAAGACCACCGGGATGTCAGCAGCGGCGGCGGCAATAGCCTGGCGGGCAGCCGCATCCAGGCCGGTGGTACCGATCACCATGGCCTTGCCCAGTTCGCGCGCCAGCGCCAGATGGGCAAGCGTGCCCTCGGGGCGGGTGAAGTCGATCAGGCAGTCGCTCGCCGCCAGCGCAACACGCGCATCGTCGGTGATCCTCACCCCGCACGGCGCACCGGCAAACTCGCCGGCATCGCGACCGATGAAGGGCGTGCCGGAACGGTCGAAAGCCGCCCCCAGACACACCCCTTCTTCCGCGCGGGCGGCTTCGATCAGCATCCGCCCCATGCGCCCGGAGGCGCCGGCGACGGCAATACGCAATTCACTCATCAGCATTCCTTCGGCTTGACCCGGCGGCCTCGGAGCCCACCGGCAGGCGCGGCGCTCACTTGGCCGGCGCTTCGATCTCGATCACCCGGCTGCGCACGCTGCGCTCGGCCTCGGCGGCACCCTGGGCGTCGCCGGCCTCGATGTCGCCTTCGAGACGGTCGAGCAGGTCGCCGTTGAAGAACACCGACAGCACGCGCTGCTGGGCCTGTCCCTGACCGGGCTTGAACAGGTAGACGTAGTCCCAGCGGTCGTTGCGGAACATGTCGACGACCAGCGGCGTGCCGAGCAGGAAGCGCACCTGGTCGCGGGTCATGCCGCGACGCAGTTGGGCAACCATGTCCTGATCCACGTAGTTACCTTGGCGGACGTCGATGCGATAGGGGTTGACGCGGTCGGTGATGTTGCCGAACGAGCAGCCGACAACGAGAGTGCAGACGGCCGCGAGGGCCGTGATGTGCATGGAGCGCATGGATGGGATCTTGGTTGGTGCGCCGGTTGGCGCAACGTTCTCAGGCTGGATTAAAAAATATATCATAGCGTGACCGGGGCGGCCGCGTTTGTGCAAGCATGGCCGTCAATCCAAGCCCCTCCCCGACAGGCGACCATGACCGACAATTCTCAGAACCTCAAAAGTATCGGCCTCAAGGCGACCTATCCGCGTCTGCGGATCCTCGACCTGTTCCAGAACTCCGAACAGCGCCACCTCACCGCCGAGGACGTCTACCGCCTGCTGATGAACGAAGGCATGGACATCGGTCTCGCCACGGTCTATCGCGTGCTGACCCAGTTCGAGCAGGCTGGCCTGCTCGAACGTCACTACTTCGAGGCCGGCAAGGCGGTGTTCGAACTGCACGAAGGCGGCCACCACGACCATCTGGTGTGCCTGCAGTGCGGCAAGGTGGAGGAGTTCTACGATCCCGAGATCGAACGCCGCCAGAATGCCATCGCCGAGGAGCGCGGCTTCCGCGTCAAGGAGCATGCGCTCTACCTGTACGCCGAGTGCACCAAGGACAAGTGCCCCAACAAGGGCGGCGCCTGATTTCACACTGTTTGACCCGCCGCCACGCCCGCCCGCGCTATAAAGAGCGGGATTTCACCACTTACCGGGGAGTACGGGCATGAGCTGGATCTTCACCGTCGTGATCGGCGGCATCGTCGGCTGGCTGGCCAGCATCATCATGAAGACCAACGCCCAGATGGGCCTGATCGCCAACGTGCTGGTCGGCATCGCCGGTTCGGCACTGGGCTTCTGGCTCGCCGGGCTGGTCGGCATCAACGCCGCCGGCGGCCTGCTGCGCTTTGCCGTTGCCATCGGCGGCGCCGCGCTGCTGATCTTCATCCTGCGCCGCCTCGGGGTCTTCCGCTAGCTAGCCCGCATTTCTCACGCCCTCACGTCGCGAGGGGGTCGAGGCGCCGCCGTGGTGCGCCGCACGGACCGATCGACGCCGAAGGCGTAGCTGACACTACGTCGAGGCGGCGTGAGGGAGTACGGCGTACCACGGCGAGTGCATCGGCACCCGCAGCAGGGATGGTGTGAGAAATGCGGGCTCTAGACGCCTGTCGGCCCCTCAGGCTGCCCCCGCTGCGCCGAGCATCTCGGCGGCATGGCTGCGCGTGGTGGCGGTGATGTTCACGCCGCCCAGCATGCGGGCGATCTCTTCCACCCGCGCGCCCTCGTCGAGCACCACGACACGGCTCAGCACCTCGCCGTCGCGCTCGGCCTTGGCGATGTTCCACTGCCAGTCCGCGCACGCCGCCACCTGCGGCAGGTGGGTGACGCACAGCACCTGACGTTCGCGCCCGAGCTCGCGCAGCATGCGCCCGACGATCTCGGCCACGCCACCACCGACACCGACATCGACCTCGTCGAAGATCATCGTCGGCGTCGCCGCATCGCGGCTGGTGATCACCTGGATGGCCAGCCCGATGCGTGACAGCTCACCCCCCGAAGCCACGCGGGCGAGCGGACGCAGAGGCTGGCTGGGATTGGCGGCGACGCGGAATTCGACCTCCTCGCGGCCGTGCGCCCCTCCTTCGGCGACCTCCGTCAGCGCCACCTCGAAGCGCCCGCCAGCCATCGCCAGACCCTGCATGGCGGCACTGATGCGCTCGCTGAGCGCTGCCGCAGCGGGTGCACGCAAGGCGCTCAGGCGCTGCGCGCAAACCTCGTAGGCAGCCCGCGCCTCGGTCTCGGCGGCGGCCAGCCGGGCCGGGTCGGCGCCCAGCTCGAGCTCTTCGAGGCGCGCCCGCCACTGGCCGAGCAGTGCCGGCAGCTCTTCCGGGGCGACGCGGTGCTTGCGCGCCATGTCGGTCACCGCACCGATGCGCGCCTCGATCTCGGCCAGGCGCTGAGGATCGAGATCAACGCGTTCGCGGTAGCGGCGCAGCGCATGCAAGGCCTCGTCGGCCTGAATGGCCGCAGAGCCAAGCAGTTCGCTGACTGCGCCGAGCTCGCCGTCGATCGCCGCGAGCGCATCGATGCGCACGCCGAGGCGGCCGAGCAGCGGCGCGGCGGCAAAATCCCCCTCGCCAAGGGCGGCGAGAACCTCGTCGGCCCCCTCCATCAGCGCCGCTGCGTGCGCCAGGCGACCGTGCTCGTGGTTGAGCTCGGCCCATTCGGTGGCATCGAAGGCCAGCGCGGCGAGCTCGTCGACCTGCCAGCCGAGCAGCTCGCGCTCGCGTGCCGTGGCGGCATTGTCGCGCTCGGCACCCTCCCGTCGCGCCCTCGCCTGCTGCCACTGCCGATACGCGGCAGCCACCGCCGCGGCAGCCTCGGCAGCACCGGCATGGGTATCGAGCAACTGGCGCTGGGCATCGCCGCGCAGCAGGGCATGGTGGGCGTGCTGGCCGTGGATGTCGCACAGGTGTTCGCCGAGCTCGCGCAACTGGTTGAGCGCCACCGCACTGCCGTTCAGCCACGCCCGCGAACGCCCGCCGGCTTCCACCACGCGGCGCAGGATGAGGGCGCCATCCTCGACCTCGATGGCCTGCTCATCCAGCCATGCGCGCAGCGCCGCCGACGGCGGCAGATCGAACTCGGCGCTGATCTCGGCGCGCTCGCGCCCGACGCGCACCGCACTGGCATCGGCGCGGTCGCCGAGGACGAGGCCGAGGGCATCGAGGAGGATGGACTTGCCGGCACCGGTCTCGCCGGTAAGGGCGCCGAAACCGGCCTCGAAATCAAGTTCGAGGCGATCGACGATGACGAAGTCACGGATGGTCAGACGGCGCAGCATGGTGGCGGACGAACCTCAGGGGTGGCGCGGCGCTGCACTCCAGTGCAGCTTCTCGCGCAGCATGGCGAAATAGCTGTAGCCCTCGGGATGCAGCAGGCGCACCTGCAGCGGCGAGCGGGTGATGCGCAGGCAGTCGCCGGCACGGGCGTCGAAACGCGCCTGGCCGTCGAAGTGAACGCGCGCATCGTGCGGCGGCAGCAGGGTGAGATCGACGCGGCAGTCGTCTGGCAGGGTCACCGGGCGCGCGGTGAGCGCGTGCGGGCACAACGGCACGATGGCGATGCCGCCTACGCGCGGATGGAGGATGGGGCCGTTGGAAGACAGCGCATAGGCCGTCGACCCGGTCGGCGTGCTGACGATCATGCCGTCGGAACGCTGGGTGTAGACGAATTCGCCGTCGATGGCGAGGTCGAACTCGATCATCCGCCCGAGATCGCCCTTGTTGATCACCACGTCGTTGAGCGCCAGGGTATGGAAGACGCGCTCGTCGCCGCGCAACACCTCGGCGGCGAGCATGCTGCGGCACTCGGCGACATAGCGCCCGTCGATGATCTCGGCGATGCGCTCGCAGGCATCCTCGCGTGCGATGTCGGTAAGGAAACCCAGCCGTCCCTGGTTGACGCCGACCAGCGGCACCTCGTGAGCGGCCAGGCGACGCGCCGTGTTGAGCATGGTGCCGTCGCCACCGAGGACCACGGCAAGATCGGCGCGCGCGCCGATGTCTTCATAGGTGGCGAGGGCGAAATCGCCGCCCGCGCCGATCGCACTCGCTGTGCCCTGCTCGATCAGCACGCCCACTCCGCGGCCGCGCAGGAAGGCGGCGAGCTGCAGCACCGACTCGGCGACGTCGGGGCTCTGGTACTTGCCGATCAGTGCGATGGTGGAGAAGGTCTGGGCCATGGCGGAGAATTAAACCACAACCACCCGCGGCAATGGCACACGGCACGCGTCACGCCCTCCACTGGGCGGCAAACCGCGCTATATTCAGCCCCATCATGAACGCTTCGCTCGACCCCCGCTCGCAGATCCTCCTCAAGACGCTCATCGAGCGCTACATCGTCGAAGGCCAACCGGTCGGCTCGCGCGCCCTGTCGCGCCATTCGGGGCTCGAGCTGTCGCCGGCGACGGTGCGCAACGTGATGAGCGACCTCGAGGAGATGGGCTTCATCGCCAGTCCGCACACCTCCGCCGGACGCATTCCCACGCCGCGCGGCTACCGCTTCTTCGTGGACTCGCTGCTCACCATGCAGCCGCTCGAGCGCGAGCGCATCAGCGAGCTGCGCGGCCAGTTGCAGCCCGACCAGCCGCAGCGCCTGATCAGTTCCGCCTCGCAGCTGCTCTCCCAGCTCACCCACTTTGCCGGCGTGGTGGTGGCCCCGCGCAAGGACGCCGTACGGATCCGCCAGATCGAATTCATCAGCCTGTCGGAAACCCGCATCCTGCTGATCATCGTCACCACCGCCGGCGACGTGCAGAACCGCATCCTGCTCACCCGCCGGGCCTACAAGGGCAGCGAACTGGCAAACGCGGCGGCCTACCTCAACGAGCACTTTGCCGGCCTCGCCTTCGAAGAGATCCGCGGCCGCCTGCAGGACGAGCTGCGCCAGCTGCGCAGCGACATGAGCGAACTGATGACCGCCGCCGTCGAGGCCGGCTCCGCGGCGGCCGAAGAGACCGCCGACAGCTATGTCATCAGCGGCGAGACCAACCTCCTCGACATCGAGGACCTGTCCTCCAACATGGCCCGCCTGCGCGAGCTGTTCAAGCTCTTCGAGCAGAAGACCGGACTCGTCCAGCTCCTCGAGCTGTCCAACCGTGCCGAAGGCGTGCAGATCTTCATCGGCGGCGAATCCGGCCTCGCCCCGCTCGACGGCTGCAGCGTGATCACCGCCCCCTACGAGGTCGACGGCCAGGTGGTCGGCTCGGTCGGCGTCATCGGCCCAACACGAATGGCCTACGACCGCGTCATCCCCATCGTCGACATCACCGCCAGACTGCTCTCCAGCGCGCTCTCCGGACGCGACTGAGCCCTACCACGAGGAACACCGATGGCCCGCTACCGGCCCGAACCCGCCTATACCCATGGCCGCCCTGCGCGCAGCGCGGTGGTACTGGTCAACCTCGGCACCCCTGCCGCCCCCACCGCTGCGGCGCTGCGCCCCTACCTCAAGCAGTTCCTCTCCGACCCGCGGGTCGTCGAAATTCCCCGCCTGCTGTGGTGGCCCATCCTCAACGGCATCATCCTCAACACCCGACCGAAGAAATCGGCTGAGAAATACGCCAGCATCTGGATGCCGGAAGGCTCACCGCTGCAGGTCTACACCGAACGCCAGGCCAAGCTGGTAAAGGGCTGCCTGGGCGGGGAGCCGCCCGGCATCGAGGTGCACTGGGCGATGCGCTACGGCCAGCCGTCCATCCCCCACGTCCTCGAACAGCTGCGTGCCGCCGGGTGCACCCGCATCCTCGTGGTGCCGCTCTACCCGCAATATGCCGCCGCCACCACCGCCAGCGTCATGGACGAAGTCGCGCGCAGCATGCTGACGTGGCGCAACCTGCCCGAAGTGCGCTTCGTGCGCAGCTTCCACGACGACCCCGGCTACATCGCCGCGCTTGCACAGAGCGTGCGCGAGCACTGGATGAAGAACGGCCAGGGCGACAAGCTGGTGATGAGCTTCCACGGCATCCCCAAGCGCTCGCTGACTCTTGGCGACCCCTACCACTGCGAATGCCACAAGACCGGCCGCCTGCTCGCCGAGGCCCTTGAGCTGCCGGCCGAACGCGTGCTGGTGACCTTCCAGTCGCGCTTCGGGCGCGCCGAATGGCTGCAGCCCTACACCCAGCCCACCCTCGAAGCGCTCGCCAGCAAGGGCTTGAAGCGCGTCGACGTGATGTGTCCGGGCTTCGTTGCCGACTGCATCGAGACCCTCGAAGAAATCGCCATGGAATGCCGTACCGCCTTCATCGGCCATGGCGGCCAGCAGTTCGACTACATCCCCTGCCTCAACGACCGCCCCGACTGGATCGCCGCCCTCAGTGCGCTCACCCGCCGCCACCTCGGCCACTGGAGCGAACTGCCCGCCGCCGACCCCGTAGCCCTGCAGGACAGCGCCCGCCGTGCCCGTGAGATGGGAGCCGACTGCTGAATCTTGCCTCCCGCTTCCTGAGCGACTCGATCGCCGCACCCGCCCTCAGGCCACTGCCGTCTGTCGCTGCGGCACCGAGGCCATGACGATATTGGCGTCGGTGCCGGCATAGACCCGCCGGTAGCGCAGATATCCGGCGCCGAGTTGGAAGGGTTCCCGCCCACTCTTCTGCGTCGGCAAGCTGCCGTCGCGCCGCCACGCCTCCAGTTCCTGACGCTCGTTCTCGTCCAGCGGGCGTGTCCCTGCCCCGAAGATCCTGATCCCCGGGTGCCCTGCGGCGCGGGCGCGGCGTTGATAGTCCTCCAGCGCTGCCTTCTGCCGCCTGGGATGGCGTGGATCGTCCTCGGGCAGGTTGCGTGGCACATGGGCCTGCCAGCTACTGACCAGTTCGCGCCCTTCGAGGTCGAGCATGCGCCGGCGCTGCCTGGCCTCCCAGATATGGTCGTCTTCCCCGAGGGGCTTGAACCAGGCGCGCGAGTCATGCACCCAGTCGTCGAACAGTTGCACCACCGCCGGGGCGAGGTGGGCCGGATCGTTCCAACTGCGCTCCAGGCGCCGCCACTCGGCATGGCGGCCGGGCTCGATGCCGCGCTTGTACACCACCTCGGGCACGCGCGTAACGATCTTGACCGCCGTCACCTGTGGTACGTCAAAGATGTTAGGAGCGGGCATCAGCAGCGGCGCGGCAAGCAAGCGGGCCTCTTCACCGAGCTCGCGGTTCGCCTCCAGAAGATCGGTGCGGTCCTGCGCCGTGGCGCGCTGCACACTGGCCACTCTGGCCATCGCATCGAGCCGCAGCCGGCGCCAGCGCACGTACAGGCGGTACTGCTCGTCGATGATGTCGGCCAGGCGCCCGGACTTGACCCTGCATTCGGCAAGGTAGGCATTGAAGGTAGCAATGGTTGACGGCGCCACCGCCATCGCCGCCTCCGCCTCGCCGACCACCCCTTCACCGCCCCCCCCTTCGCCGGCCACCCCTCCGCCCTTGACATTGAGCGGCACATTGGCCAGACGCGCCTCGCGGTACATGTGTGCCAGCGGAAGGCGCGACAGCAGGTCCGCCCCCTGCGGATCTGTGCCGCGGCCCTGCTCGGTGGGGCGGTAACCGCCGCCGACGTCAGAGTGTACGCCCGGATAGACCACCTCGAGATGACGTGCGTCGAGCACGCCGCCCACCGAGATCGAGTCGAGCGGAAAGGAACGCCGCACCTCATGGGCAGCCACCAGATGCACGCAGCGCCGGACCTCCGCGGGGATGCGCAGGTTGCGCTCGGCATCGGCCCATTCCATGTGGCCATCCGCAATCAGCGTGGAATTGGCCAGCCCCACCGAGGCGACGGTGTCGAACAGCCCGAGGAAGTCGAAATCAACCGTCAGCCCCCCCAGTGTGGCGCTACCGGAGGCCGCCCGGCACATGTCCAGAAACCAGTTCGCGAACACCCGTGCCTGCGCCGCACCGCGTGAGAAACCGAACACCGACAGGCGGATGCCGTGCTCATGCGGCAGCGGACGCCGCGGCCGCACCGCATCGATCCTGCGCCCCAGCTCGGCACACAGGTCGCCCAGCACCCGGTTGCGCTCATTGTCGATGGCCCGACGCTTGGACATCCAGTGCTGAAGTACGGCCCCCGACGGCGACAACGCCAAGCGCCATAACGGAATGTTGGCGGAAGTGAGGTCGTTGGAGAGTCTCGTGATTTCCCGGTCTGAGAGAAACTCTGAAAAGACGAAATATCGGTGCAATTGATCCATTACCGTCAGCAGTGCCCAGACGATGCGAGCCTCCCCTTTCTCTGCGAAGGCCAGGCCGCGCCGTCGGTCTGTTTCCCCCCAGACCAGATCGTCTCCCTCTCCGCTATCACCTATGGCATCGAAGCGGGTGCCAACTCCAGGAGCGTAGATCCTCACGAATCCACCCTGCCGTCGATCAGGGAATGCGTCGTGCAACCGTGCTATGTTGCTTTGGCTGTATTCGGGCTTATCTCGGTCGCGGTTGTTGTTCGTACCATCAAAAAACACGCCAACAAACAGCTCTCGACCGCAATCACTATTTCGTTCTGCCCGCTCTGCGAGCACGCGCAAATACCTCTGGCGATTTAGGCCATCAAAATCAAGTGGCTGGAAAGACGAGAGTTCGGGTATGTGAGCGCTCATTCCAACCAGTCCACCGTGGGTTCTACCTTGCGCCCCGGCCAGCGGGGATGCCCCGGCTCGTAGCTTGTCGACAGCAGCTCAAACTCGTATTCCGAGTGAAAGATTAGATACAAATGCCCCACTCCATCCGGATAGACTGGGAGTTCTACGACCTCTAACACCTCTCGGCCTTTTTCCCAGTTTCCAAACCGATAGCTGACGTTCATCTTGATACCGGGTCGCCAGCGAGCAGGAATTGGCACGCAGCACATGACTCCACCGCCACCTGCTCGCGGCCCCACGTCATAGCTGGCACCTTGCCCAGGATTGGGATACTTGCTGTTGCGTACAGAGGAGTACACAGATTCGTCGGTGTAGTTGATTAAGCTCAAGGTTCCAGATATCAGTTGATCTGGCTCGGGACTATCCCGCAGCTCCCAGCGATAGCTCCCGTAGGCCATCACGGCTGCCAATGCAACGGTCACGGCGAGCGCCGGCAGCAGACCATTGCGGTGTCTTGCAGGTGTTTGGTTCATCTCAGGCCACGTTCAGAAAGAGCTTCGGACAGGGCTTTCGCAGCCCATTCGCTGTACGCGGCGAGGCCGTCGCGTCCCTGCGTACGGCACTCCCGGATCGCTGTTGCACAGAAGCGAAGCAGCATCTCTTCCACGGCATCTTCACGCAACTCGGGATAGGACTGGCGCAGCAACTCCGCCACACGGTCAGGAATGGGCAAATCAACAAGCTGCTCCCATTGCCAGGCTTCGATCACGAAAGGAGGTGGCTCGATGTCGGCTCCTGGCAGTGGCAAGGCAATCGCACAGGGGAGTCCATCACGATGGCGGAAGGCCCAACATTCAAAGGGCGTTAGCAGGCTCGCAATCTGCGCCGGACGGAGGATCGGGTCGGTAACCAGGGCATTGATCGGGCGCGCGCTGCCGGCCAGCGCCGCAAGGACAAAGGGATCCCAGATCGCCAGCCCCCAGGTGGTTCCGTCGGCTTCGCTGACGTACAGGTGGGCACGCATGTGTTCGCCCAACTCTTGTACACCCACGGAACTGTGGAGTACCGAGGCAGCTCTCGGGTGCGCGGGAGGGTTGAGCAAGGAGGTGACGAAGAGGTCGGGCGGCCCCGGCGGCAACTCCACTAGCAGTGGGGAACGCGCAAAAAGCGTGGTCCCCGGCTTAGCCCCGGTAAGACTGAACCAAGCTTCGTCTGGACGACGGCTGACCCAGTGGTCGAGCCGCGGTTCGCGAGCACCATCGATCAGCAACAGCGCAGGGCGACCAGGTGCGGGGGGGCAGCCGCAGGCTGCAGTGATGAAGCTGGCCGGGGTGTGAAAATCCACACAAGCAGGACTTGTCATGTTCATGTTGTCCTTACCAAAGCGCTGCCGGACTCTGCTCGGCTGAGCAGGCACTCCTCACACAGATGCCGTGGAAACTGCGGCAGCGCGTAGCCCATCCGCGTGGGACCGCTGAAGCTCTTCTTTGCGGCATGGATGGTGAGGGTGCCTGGGCAGCGCACGGTGATGCTGCCGTCGAGGGTGATGCTGGCGCCGCCATCGACGGCGATGACGATGCGTTTGGCGGCGGCGAAGTCGATGTGTTCGGCGAGGCTGGCCAGATCGAGGGTGTCGCGCGCCTGCAGGGCAAAGGTGCTGCTGTGGGCGGCCAGATCGATGTCGTCGTGGGCGGCGATCAGGGCCAGGCCGGTGTTGCCTTCGCCGGGGGCGATGGCGCCGGCCACCAGGCCGATCGCCTGGCCGGCGTGGATGCGCGCGCGCCCGCCGATGGCGAGGTTGGTGTGCGCGCCGCTGGTCCAGCTGAGGGTGTCGCCGTTGGCCAGCTGCAGGGCCTGGCCGGCGACCAGGCCGAGCCCGGCACGGGCGGCGGTGGCGATGAGGGGGTCGGCCAGGTGGGGGACGCGCGGGGCGCCGACGGTGGTGGTGCGTGCGCCGGCGTCGCTGCGTGCGGCCGCGGCGGCGGTGGCGTCGACCATGCCGCGGGCGGCGATGTGCTGGGCTTCGAGGGGGGCGGCGGCGTCGTTGAGGCGGCTGCCGGCGGCGGCGGTGGAGCCGCGCGCGGCGGCCAGATCGACGCTGCGGTGGTGGCGGGCGGCGCGCGCGAGGGTGTCGGTGAGCGTGCGCGACTGTTCGATGAGGGCGATGCCGGGGGCGAAGTCGCCGGCGGGCTGGGCCGCATCGGCGCCCGGCGCGGGGGCGGGCCAGGTGCTCAGCACCATGCCCTGGGCGGCGCGGCTGCTGCCCCAGTGGTCGGTGCGCAGTTCGATGCCGGCGCCCCGGAAGCTGCCGCGGTAGTTGTCGGCCTGGTGGATGAGGTGGCCGAGGTTCAGGGCGCTGGCGGCCTGGGTGCTGTGCAGCTGGATGCGCAGCTGGGCGTTGCTGTCGTCGAAGACGAGCTGGTTGTAGCCCGTGCCGCCGAACTCCTTGCTCTTGAAGCCGGACAGTGCGCCGGGGTGGCGGTGGCCGGCGGCGGCACCGCCGTGCCAGGCGGGGGCGTGGCCGCCGGCGTGGTTGCCCTGGGCGGCCGGGCGCAGGTCGGTGGCCTGCTCGAACAGGGTGCTGGCCTGCGCGCGCAGGTGGGCGCCGCCGGGGGTGGGGGGCGTGCCGCCTTCGCCCTGGCCGTTGTAGAGCACGCCGTGGACGTAGGGGCGGTCGATGTCGCCGTCGATGAAGTCGACGAGGACTTCCTGGCCGATGCGCGGCAGCCATTGCCAGCCCATGCGCGGGCCGGCCTGGCGGCTGAGCACGCGCATCCAGCAGCTCAGGCGGTCGTCGGGGTGTTCGCCCTGTTGCCACAGGAAGCGTACGCGGATGCGCCCGAGGGCGTCGCACCACAGCTCGTCGCTGCCGTCGGGGTGTTGTTCGCCGTGGGGGCCGACGACGATGGCGTTCATCGGTCCGGGGGCGGTGGGACGGGGGTTGAGGCGGGTGCCGTTGTCGTCGTGCTGGCGGGGGCGCCAGGGGCGCTCGGTGGGGTGGGCGGTGAAGTGGTTGGCGTAGCCGCGCGCGAGGGCCAGGGCGATGAGGGCGGCCGGGGGGGCGATGGCGCGTGCCGGTTGTGCGGCGGGGGTGCTGTGGGCGGCGGTGGTGTGGGGCAGGCGGGGGGCGGGACGGCGCAGCGGGGTGTCGGGGTTGCTGGGGTCGTGGGGGCCGGCGCGGGGCTTGGCGCAGTAGGGGTCGAGGAAGGGGTCGTCGAGATCGGCGCAGGGGTCGTCGTCGAAGGCGTCGTCGTCGCCGGGGGGCTGGAATTGTTCGAAGGCGGTGCAGTAGGCGGGCTGGGCGAGGCGCTCGGCGAGGGTGTCGAGGTGGGCGGCGGTGAGGTTGTTGATGCCCAGGTGGGTGATGCGGGCGACGGTGAGCGGGAGGCCGGCGGCCGGGGCCGGGGCGGGGGCGTCGGTGATGCGCAGGCGGCGCCCGGCGCGCAGGCTGCGTACGGTGCTGCGGGCGCGGTAGGTGGTGCGGCGCACTTCGTGGGCCTGCATGGTGTGGGTGAGGTAGCGCTGGGCTTCGGCGGCGCTGGCCCAGGCGTAGAGGCCGGGGCTGTCGTAGCTGTCGAGTTCGGGCAGCGCGGGGCCGCCGGGGGGGCTGTCGGTGGGCACTTGGGCGGCGATGGCGGCCTTGCGGCGGTAGTCGTGGCTGAGCGCCGACAGGCGCGTCGGGTGGGCGCGTTGTTCGCAGCTCAGCGCCAGCACGGCGTCCTGCTCTTCCTGGCTGTCGGCGCGGTGGTAGCGGATGCCGGGCCCGCCCAGGGCGCTGGCGCTGGTGTCGTCCTCGGCCAGCGTGGCGCTGTCGGCAAAGAGCAGCAGGCGGTGGCCGGCGGGGGCCTCGGGGTCTTCTTCGAGGCACCAGCCCAGGCCTTCTTCGGTGAGC
>NZ_PZKC01000007.1 GCF_003034845.1 Pseudothauera lacus
AGGGCCCGGCCGCGCTGCCCCCGGTGCGCCACTACCTGAGCGTGCGCCGGCGCGGCCTGCGCGCCTTCGTCGATGTGCTGGGCATGATGCGCGCCACGCCCATCGCCACCCTCACCTCATCCGGCCGCCCTCCTCGCGAACGCACCCTGGCCGCGGCCCTGATCGCCGGCATCGGCCTGCTCGCGCCGGTGTTGATGTGTTTCCAGATCGCCCATGGCATTGCCATGCATACCTGCCGCACCCCGCACTGGCCTGCCACCCATGAAGCGCTCGCCGCCAGCGGCGGCCCCATGCGCCCGCCTCCGGGCGCGAGCCCCGACCACCAGCCCCTGCAGCGCCACGAGCAGTTCATCGGCGCCTTCTGGCTGCTGTGCGCCATCGCCGGCTGGGCATGGCTGATCGGCAGGTGAAGGGCTGATGGTCATGGGCGGGCAGGCACGCCACCGGTCAACGCAGCGCCGAGGTACTGGGGCGACCAACACCCCTGTCCGCCATGCGGCCTGGACCGAGGAGGTGACCTGGCCCTTCGCCCCCCCGGGCCGGCATTGAGAAGGCAGATACGGACTTATGGAGTTTGAAGGGCTGATCAGTTCCTACCCCGCGAATCGTCCACTCACGCGCGAGGAAATCGAGGATTACCTGCCTGTCGACCGGCGCAACGATGTCGAGCCGCAGTCGCAGCTGGCGGCCATACGTGCAAACTCGACCTTTCTGGAGCTCACCGACAAGTTCTTCGGAGCGAAGGGGCAGGCAAGCCTGGTCGCGTTACTGGTCATCGGCATTTCCATCCTGGCCATGGCTGCGGCACTGATCAGTGTCGTGGACGGCATTGAGCAGGCGAGCCAGCAAGAGATGCTTGATGGGATGGCATTCCTCGCCATGACAACGCTGATCTTCATGCCGCTCTTTGGTGCAGGCCTCTGGTTCTTGCTGAGCGAGTCCTTTTCCCTCACTCATTTCCCCATCCGTTTCAACCGCAGAAACCGCATGGTGTACGTCTTTCGAACCAACGGCAGCGTGCTTTGCGCACCGTGGGACGAGCTCTTCTTCACCCTCTGCCGGCAACCCCGGGGAGGCGGGTTGAGCCTGTGGGAGGTCAGGGCCCATGTCCTCGCCAGCGACGGCACGACGGTGCGCGAGACCTTCGCACTTCCCTTCGCTGCGAGACGCCACGAGCCGGCGCTGCTGTCACTGTGGGAGTTCGTCCGCCGCTACATGGAGGACGGTCCTCAGGACACTGTGCCGCGCATCGCACGCCTCACCCCGATCAGCCAGCAGCGGGAGCGCTTCTGGCATGGTTGCCGACGCCTGTGGTCAGAGTTGGTTGGCGGAGCACCGATGCCGGTCATGTTCGGCCTCCTGGCGCCACTCTTCACCCCTCTCGCCATCACCCGCCAGTTCGCCAAATGGACCAGCCGCATTCCGGTCTGGCCCGCGGAGGTCGAGGCCGCGTGCGAGATCGCCGCGGACGACCCGTACGTCAAGGAGTAACGTGCCTGTTCAGGGCAGCCCCATGGCGGGGCTCACCACTCACTCCGCGGGCTGCGGCACAGGCACGAGGCGGTTGAGGCGGGATTGCAGCAGGGCAGCGGCCACCGGAGGCAGGAACAGGGCCCACAGGCTGGTGCCGAGCACTGAAGGAGGGGCTGGCAGGCCGTTTTCCTGGTACTTGCGCTGCAGGACCTCGGCAAGACTGGCGACGGCGAAGAGCCACAGGAAGGGGATGAAGATGCCGCCGAGCAATGCCCCGCGCGGCGACATCAAAGCGCGCGATGGCGCCACCGCGGCGACTTCGCCATGCACGCGATACAACCAGTAGAGGCCATAGAACGGCACCAGGAAGAGCAGCGCGACCTGCAGCGGCGGCCTGCTCCGGGGGGTGAGTGCGTAACCCCGCTCCGGCGGCGGGCCGGCAAACATCTGCGCCGGCAGGGTGAGCAGCAGCGCGGCGCTGACCAGCACTGCAACTGCCGCCAGGTAAGGCACGCTGCGCATCTCCCAGAGGTCGTAGCTGACCCCTGCGAGCCCGTTGCTCAGCGTGCCGCCCGCAAACCCCAGCGTGGCGACGATGCCGAACGGGATGAGATAGGCTTCCGCGCCGCCTCGCCCGCCGGCGATGACGGCGGGCAGGATGAACACGAGCGCTCCGCCAGCGAGCCCGTGCAAAGCCCAGCCGATGGACATGCCCCAGAGCGGCAGACCTTCCTGCATCACCACCAGCAACCCGCAGAAGGTCAAGGCGGCCAGCAGCACCATTGCAAGCAGAGGCTTCCACTTGATCGCCAGCCACGCCAGCGGCAGGCACAGCAGGGCCGACACGGCGCCGACCTGCCGGGTGTTGCCGAGCTCTGCCAGGCTTAGCCCGGAGCTGATGCGCAGATCCAGCAGTACCGAGCCCCGCGCGGCGCCGGAAAACACGTCGACAAGCACATAGGCGATCAACAGCGCCCAGAAGCGCCAGCTGCTGAGCTGATCAGCCCAGGTCCAGGACGCCGGTGGCGGCGCGGCGGCGGCCATCAAGCGGCGTGGCTCGGGCCGGCGGCGGCGCGACGGCGGGCGGCGAGGCCCAGCAGACCCAGCCCGGCGAGCAGCATGGCGTAGGCGTGGGGCTCGGGAACGGGGGCGAGGGTGCCGAAGTTCTGCACCCAGTAGTGGCGGTAGTCGCTGCTGCCGAGGTAGTAGTAGCCGACGCCGATGCCCAGCCAGTCGGGGTTGAGGATGTTGGCACGGTGGCCTGCGCTGTCCATCCAGCCGGCCACCACGGCGGCCGCGGTGCTGTAGCCGGCGGCGATGTTCTCGCCGATGCCGGCCAGCGGGTAGTAACTGTAGATGCGCTCGCTCCAGACGCCGCCGTCGCAGCTGTTGTGGGAGAAGCAGCCGTTGCTGGCCATGTCGTGGGCGTGGGCGCGGGCAGCTGCCTGCAGGCGGCTGTCAAAGCTCAGCGCACCGAGGCCGGCGTTGGCACGCTCCAGATTGACCAGCTCGATGACCGCGCCTTCGAACTCGGCGGAGAAGTAGTCGGCCTGCGCGACCGCCGGCAGTGCGGCGGTGGCGGCGAGGACGGCGGCGGGGAAGGCGGCGAGAAGGCGCTGGACGGGCATGGGATGAGTCCTCCGGTTTATGGCTGCAGCATTATGAGAGCACAATGACATGCACACAAGTGTGCCGCGCAGCGCGCGGTGCGCGGCATGCCGGCGGCGCCCCTGCTCGACGGCATGGGCCTGCCTCCGATACAGTTCTGCATTTGCCCACTCCGCCCCTCCTCCCGTGCGCCTGTTCCGCCTGATCAAGATCGTTTCCGTCGGCCTGCGCTTCGGCCTCGACCGCATGGTGCTCGATGCCGACAGCAGCGGCCGTCTGGCGCGCCTGTGGAACGTGCTGTTCTTCTGGCGCCGTTTTCGCGAACCGCGCGCGGTGCGCCTGCGCCGTGCGCTGGAGTCACTGGGGCCGATCTTCGTCAAGTTCGGGCAGATGCTGTCCACCCGCCGCGATCTGCTGCCGCCGGATCTCGCTGACGAACTGGCGCTGCTGCAGGACCGCGTGCCGCCCTTCCCCACCGCACAGGCGCTGGCGCTGCTGGAGGGTTTCTACGGCCGCCCGGTGGACGAGGTGTTCCGCGATTTCGAGCGCACCCCGGTGGCCTCTGCCTCGGTGGCGCAGGTCCATTTTGCCCGCCTGCCGGATGGCACCGAGGTGGCGGTGAAGGTGCTGCGCCCGGGCATCGAACGCGTCATTGCCCATGATCTGGCGCTGCTGGAGGTGGCGGCGATGCTGCTCGACCGCCTGTGGCCGGAGGGGCGGCGGCTGAAGCCGCGCGAGGTGGTGGCGGAGTTTGCCAAGCACCTCGCCGACGAGCTCGACCTGATGCGCGAGGCCGCCAACTGCTCGCAGCTGCGGCGCAACTTCACCGAGTCGCAACTGCTGATCGTGCCCGAGGTGTATTGGGACTGGTGCGGCAAGTCGGTGATGGTGATGGAGCGCATGCACGGGGTGCCGATCTCGCAGACCCAGGCGCTGCTGGCGCAGGGCACGGATCTGTCGAAGCTGTCGCGCGCGGGGGTGGAGATCTTCTTCACCCAGGTCTTCCGCGACGGCTTCTTCCATGCCGACATGCACCCCGGCAACATCTTCGTGCATGCCGACGGGCGCTACATCGCGCTCGACTTCGGCATCATGGGCACGCTCACCGATGTCGACAAGAACTACCTGGCGACCAACTTCCTGGCCTTCTTCAAGCGCGACTACAAGCGCGTCGCGCAGGCCCACATCGACGCCGGCTGGGTACCCGCGAAGACCCGCGTGGACGAGTTCGAGAGCGCCATCCGCGCGGTGTGCGAGCCGATCTTCGACAAGCCGCTGAAGGACATCTCCTTCGGCAAGACGCTGCTGCGCCTGTTCCAGACCGCGCGCCGCTTCGAGATGGAAGTGCAGCCGCAGCTGGTGCTGCTGCAGAAGACCCTGCTCAACATCGAGGGGCTGGGCCGCCAGCTCGACCCCGAGCTGGATCTGTGGAAGACCGCCAAACCTTTCCTGGAACGCTGGATGAACGAGCAGATGGGCTGGCGCGCGGTGCTGCGCGGGGTGCGCGAAGAGGCCCCGGCATGGGCCGGCACGCTGCCGCAACTGCCCCGCCTGGTGCATCACGCGCTGACCGAACCGTCGCGCCAGCAGCTCGCCATTCGCGACGAGCTCGACCGCCTCAACACCACCCAGCGCCAGCAAAGCCGCATCCTCGCCATTGTCGGCCTGCTGCTGGCGGCACTGGTGGGACTGGAAGTGCTGCGCCTGCTCGGCTGAGCTCAGAGCCGTGGCGAGCGTTTCCCGCACCCTCGCCGTGGTCGCCGCCGCGTCCGCCGCCGGCGCACCGCGCCGCGGCCCCGAGCAGGGCCCCGGGGCGTTGCTCGGGGCCGGCCTCACCCAGGCCTTGCAGGACGCTGGCTGTGCGATGGCCGGCACCACGCTGCTGGAAGCGCAGGACGCCCCCGCCTGCGGCACGCCGATGCACCAGCGTCTGCAGGCCTGCGCCGACTATGCCCGGCGTCTGGCGGAGCGCATCGCCACGCTCCCTGCGGCGCACACCGCGCTGGTAATCGGCGGCGATCACGCGGTGGCCGCAGGCAGCTGGCGCGGCGTCGGGGTGCGCCAGGGCGATGGCGGCGCACCGGGACTGTTGTGGATCGACGCCCATCTCGACAGCCACACCGACGCCACCACCCATTCGGGCAACATCCACGGCATGCCGCTGGCGGCCCTGCTCGGCGAGGGCGCGGCGGCACTGACCGGGCTGCGCGGCCCCGCGCTCGACCCGGCGCGCACCTGCGTTCTCGGTGCGCGCGCCTGGGAGGGCGAGGAGCGCGCCCTGCTGCAGCGCCTCGGCGTACGCATCTTCGAGATGGCGGAGATCCGCCGGCGCGGCCTCGACGCGGTGTTTGCCGAGGCGCTGCGGATTGCCCGCGGCAAGGGTGGCGGCTTCGGCGTCAGCCTCGACCTCGACGCCATCGACCCGCAGCAGATGCCCGCCGTGCTGTGCCCGGAGGCCGGCGGCATCGATGCCGGCGAACTCGCCACGGCGCTGCGCACCCTGCGCGGCTGCGCCGATCTGCGCGCACTGGAAATCACCGAATACGTGCCCGCGCTGGACCCCGATGGGGGCTGCGCGCGACTGGTGATCGACCTGGCCTGCGCGGCACTGGGGCGGCGATCCGGCTGATGCACCACCGTTGTGCGCCATAAGCGGCAACTTGCGCGCAATTGGGTGCCGTTTCATCGCGTTTTACCCCCACGGCAGCGGTATTCGTTGCTACACTTCGCCCCGCTGAATTCCACCCCTCGTTGAACCGTGCGGAGAGGCCGCCCATGCTGCTCTGGCTCGTTGTCGCCTACCTCGTCATTTCCATCGGCATCGGCCTGGTGGCCGCCACCAAGGTGCACAACGCCCGCGACTACATCGTCGCCGGCCGCAACCTGCCGATGTACATCGTGCTGGCCATGGTGTTCGCCACCTGGTTCGGCGCCGAAACCGTGCTCGGCATCTCCGCGACCTTCATCGACGAGGGCTTCCGCGGACTGATCTCCGACCCCCTCGGGGCCTCGATCTGCCTGGTGCTGTTCGGCCTCATCTTCGCCCGCCCGCTGTACCGCATGAATCTGCTCACCCTGGGCGACTTCTTCCGCGTGCGCTACAACCGCAGCACCGAACTGATCCTCTCGCTGTGCATCATCGCCTCCTACCTGGGCTGGGTGGGCGCGCAGATCGCCGCGCTGGGCCTGGTCTTCAACGTACTCTCCGACGGTGTGGTGACCATGAACCAGGGCATGGTGATCGGCGCCGCGGTGGTGCTGCTGTACACCCTGTTCGGCGGCATGTGGTCGGTGGCCATCACCACCTTCGTGCAGATGATCGTCATCGTCGCCGGCCTGCTCTACGTCACCTGGCTGGCGGGCGACATGGCCGGCGGCTTCAATACCGTGATCGAACGCGCTGCGGCCGACGGCAAGTTCGAGTGGCTGCCCAGCCTCGACGCCCTCGACATGCTGGCGTGGACCGCCGCGCTGCTCACCATGGCGCTGGGCTCGATCCCGCAGCAGGACGTCTTCCAGCGCGTCAATTCGTCGAAGAACGAGCGCATCGCGGTGTGGGGGACCACGCTGGGCGGGGTGAGCTACTTCTTCTTCGCCGCGGTGCCGCTGTTCCTCGCCTACTCGGCGACGCTGATCGACCCCGGGATGGTCGAGCGCCTGATGGACGAGGACACGCAGCTGATCCTGCCGCACCTGATCGTCAACTACATGCCCTTCGCCGCCCAGGTGATCTTCTTCGGCGCCCTGCTGTCGGTGATCATGAGTACCGCCTCGGGCACCCTGCTGGCACCGTCGGTGACCTTCTCGGAGAACATCCTGCGCGGCTTCATCCCCAACATGAGCGACCGCCAGTTCCTGTGGAGCACGCGCATCACCGTGGCGGTGTTCGCCGTGCTGGTGACCATCTACGCCACCTCCACCGAAACCACCATCCACCACATGGTGGAGAACGCCTACCGCGTCACCCTGGCCGGCGCCTTCGTGCCGCTGGCCGCCGGGCTGTTCTGGAAGCGTGCCAACAACCTCGGCGCCGCGCTGGCGATCGCCTTCGGCATGGCGACCTGGCTGCTGCTCGAATTCACCGTACCGGAAGGCGACGTCGAACCGCAGCTGATCGGCCTGGTTGCGGCCATCATCGGCATGCTCATCGGCGGCTACCTCGGCCCGCAAAGCCATCACCGCCCGCACGCCGGCCACCATCGCGCCGCTGCCGCCACGCACCACGTCGCACGCTGAGCGCAGGCGCCGCGACCCGCCCTTGACCCCGGTCAACGCACGGGCGCGGCACAGCGAATAAGGTTGCGGGGCTTTTTTCGCCCCGCAACCAAATGAACCCCTCCCAACGCATCGAACTGGTCTGTCCGGCAGGCAGCCTGCCCGCGCTCAAGACCGCCATCGACCACGGCGCCGACTGCGTCTACCTCGGCTTCAAGGACGCCACCAACGCGCGCAATTTCACCGGGCTCAACTTCGACCCGGCGAGCATGCGCGAAGGCGTGCGCTACGCCCACCAGCGCGGCCGCAAGGTGCTGCTGGCGCTCAACACCTACCCGCAGGCCGGCAACTGGGGCGACTGGACCGCCGCGGTGGACCGCGCCGCCGAGATGGAACTGGACGCGGTCATCCTCGCCGACCCCGGGCTGATGGCCTACGCCGCCAAGACCCATCCGCAGCTGCGCCTGCACCTCTCGGTGCAGGGCTCGGCAACCAGCTACGAGGCGATCAATTTCTACCATGAGCGCTTCGGCATCCAGCGCGCGGTGCTGCCGCGCGTGCTCTCGCTGGCCCAGGTGGAACAGGTGATCGCCAACACCCCGGTGGAGATCGAGGTATTCGGCTTCGGCGGGCTGTGCGTGATGGTGGAAGGGCGCTGCGCGCTGTCGGCCTACGCCACCGGCGAGTCGCCCAACTGCAACGGCGCCTGCTCGCCCGGCAAGCATGTGCGCTGGGAGCAGACCCCGCAGGGCATGGAGACGCGGCTGAACGGCATCCTCATCGACCGCTTCGCCGACGGCGAGCGCGCCGGCTACCCCACGCTGTGCAAGGGCCGCTTCGACGTCAATGGCGAGACCTACTACGCCATCGAGGAGCCCACCAGCCTGAACACCCTCGAACTGCTGCCCGAGATCGCCCGCGCGGGCGTGCGCGCGATCAAGATCGAGGGCCGCCAGCGCAGCCCGGCCTACGTTACCCAGGTCACCAAGGTGTGGCGTGCGGCGCTCGACCGCGTGATGGCCGACGCCGACAACTTCACCGTGCAGCCGGCGTGGATGGCCGAGCTCAACAAGGTCTCGGAAGGCCAGAGCCACACCCTGGGCGCCTACTACCGGCCGTGGAAGTAAGCGCGCGTACGCACCGATACCACACCGTTCGGGCTGAGCGTGTCGAAGCCCGATTGCCTCCGCCGGGAATCGCCCTTCGACATGCTCAGGGCGAACGGTGGCGGAAAGACCAATGAGATTGCCATGAAACTCGCCCTCGGACCCCTGCTCTACTACTGGCCGCGCCAGGCCACACTGGATTTCTACGCCGACATTGCCGACAGCACGGTGGACATCGTCTACCTCGGCGAGACGGTGTGCTCGCGCCGCCATGAACTGCGCCTCGACGACTGGCTGGAAGTGGCCGGCGTGCTCGCCGCGGCCGGCAAGGAGGTGCTGCTGTCCACCCAGGCGCTGATCGAGTCCGAATCGGACCTCAAGGCCCTGCGCCGCATCGTCGCCCAGGGCGAGTTCGGCGTCGAAGCCAACGACATGGGCGCGGTGCGCCTGCTCGCTGCGGCCGGGCGCCGCGACTGGGTCGCCGGCCCCACCCTGAACGTCTTCAACCCCGCCACCCTCGGCCTGCTGCAGGACGCCGGTGCGCGACGCTGGGTGATGGCCCCGGAAATGTCCGGCGCAGCCCTCGCCGACCTGCTCGCCGGCATGGAGCAGACCCCGCAGACCGAGGTCTTTGCCTGGGGACGCCTGCCGCTGGCGCACTCCGCGCGCTGCTTCACCGCCCGCCACTTCAACCTGCAGAAGGACACCTGCGAGTTCCGCTGCCTGGGGATGAGCGAAGGCATCGTGCTGCGCACCCGCGAAGGCGAACCCTTCCTCACCCTCAACGGCGTGCAGACCCAGTCGGCGCGGGTCTACAATCTGCTCGGCGACCTGCCCGCCCTGCGCGCCCACGCCGGCGTGCTGCGCATCAGCCCGCAGGGCGAGCATACCCGCGCGCTGGTGGACACCTTCCGCGCCGCGCTGGCCGGCGAGCTCAGCCCGGCGGCGGCGCTGGAGCACAGCCGCCAGTGGATGAACGACGCCCCGTGCAACGGTTTCTGGCACGGACGCCCCGGTGTGGAACAATACGTCGCTGCGTAACCGCCCCCTTCCTGGATCCCCGCCCCATGCCCGCCCTGCCCGCCCTGCCCGATCTGGCCACCCTGCAGAACGCCGCCCGCCGCCTGCCCACCTTCGTGCTGCCGCCCGCGGTGGCCCGCATCGTCGCCCGCCTGCCGCAGCAGCCGCCCACCCTCGCCCTCACCGCAGCGCTCAACCTCGCCCTCGGACGCATCCTGCCGCGCGAGGACCTCGCCCCGCTGAACGGCCGCCGACTGCGCCTGCGCGTACTCGACGCCGGCCTGACACTGGACTTCGGCCTTGGCGAGAAGGGTTTCCGCACGCTGCCGGCGGGCGCTGCCCGCCCCGACCTCACCCTCAGCGCCACGGTGCGCGACTTCATCGCCCTCGCCGCCCGCGAAGAGGACGCCGACACGCTGTTCTTCAGCCGCCGCCTGGTGATGGAGGGCGACACCGATCTCGGCCTGCTGGTCAAGAACACCCTCGACGCGGTGGACTGGGAGGCCGTCGACGCCCGCTGGTCGCCCGCCGCACTGCTCGCCCGCCTGCCCCTGCCGGCGCTGTTCGCGACGCGCCCGCGCACGGCCGCCTGATGCCCGCCGTGGCGCCTCCCGCGCCCACCGCCGGCTGAGTGCACGGGCAAAGCGATGGCGCGTACCGCCTCTGCCCTGCCGGTCCACCTCGCCCTCGCCTATGCAGGGCTGGTGGCCTACGCCTGCCTGCACCCGTTCACCGGCTGGCAGGGCAGCGGCCTTGCCCCCTTCGACTTCCTGCTGGCGCCGTGGCCGAAGTACTACGAGGTGGACGACATCGTCCTCAACGTGCTCGGCTACCTGCCGCTCGGTTTCGTCACCGCGGCGGCGCTGCCGCGGCGCTGGGCCGCGCTGCTGCGCATCGTGCTGGCGACGCTGCTGTGCGCCCTTCTCAGCCTGGGGCTGGAGACCGCGCAGAACTTCCTCCCCACCCGCGTCGCCTCCAACATCGACCTCGGTGCCAACGCCGCCGGCGGTCTGCTCGGTGCCCTCCTCGGCACCCTCCTCGGCAACTGGCTGTTCGGCGAGCAAGGCTGGCTGCAGCGCTGGCGCGCGCGCCGCATCGTGGGTGGCCACATGGGCGATGCCGGGCTGATGCTGCTGGGCCTGTGGCTGCTCACCCAGCTCACCCCCGACGGCCTGCTGTTCGGCAGCGGCGACCTGCGCCAGGCCCTCAGCCTGCCCAGCCCGGTGCTGTTCCAGCCCGCCGCCTTCATCCGCCTGGAGGCCGCCCATGTCGCCGCCACCGTGCTCGCCGCCGGCCTGCTGGCACGCTGCATGATGAGCGCTCCGAGCATCTGGCCGATCCTGCTGCTCCTCGCGCTGGCCTGCGGCGCCAACACCCTGGCGACCTTCTCCTTTTTTTCCACCGACGATCCGCTGGCCTGGCTCACCCCCGGCGCACGACTGGGTCTCACCATCGGCCTCCCCCTGCTCGGCGCCAGCCTGCTGCTGCCGCGGGTGATCCAGCACGCGCTGGCCGGCGTCGCGCTGCTGGCAGCCACCCTGCTGGTCAACCTGATGCCCGCCAATCCCTACCTGCCACTCAACCCGGCAATGCTCGACTCCGGCCACTTCCTCAACTTCCACGGTCTCACCACGCTGGTGACCAGCGCCTGGCCCTTCCTCGCCCTCGCCTACCTGTCGGCCCTCGGCCTGTGGCGCGGCGAGCACCTGAACGGCGGCCGACGCTTATAATCAGCGGATTCCACGGGAGTCCGCATGAGCTATTTCAAGCACCATGTCTTCTTTTGCTGCAACCAGCGCCAGGCCGGCGAAAGCTGCTGCAACGACCATAACGCCAGCACCCTGCAGACCCACGCCAAGGAGCGCATCGCCGCGCTCGGCCTGAAGGGGCGCGGGCAGGTGCGGATCAACAAGGCCGGCTGCCTCGGGCGCTGCGACGACGGCCCGGTGCTGGTGGTGTACCCGGACAACGTCTGGTACACCTACGTCGACCAGGAAGACATCGACGAGATCATCGACAGCCACCTTGCCGGCGGGCGCATCGTCGAACGCCTGCGCCTGAAGGACGCCCCGTGAGCCGCCCCGCCCCCACCGAGAGCGTGCTGCTGCGCGGTGGCGCCGGCGCCATCGATGCGCTCATCGACAGCCCCGCGACGGTGCGCGGCATCGCCGTGGTCTGCCACCCCCATCCGCTCTACGGCGGCGCCAACACCAACAAGGTGGCGCACACGCTGGCGCGCAGCCTGCGCGATCTCGGCTACGCCGTAGTGCGGCCGAACTTCCGCGGCGTGGGCAGGAGCGAAGGCACGCACGACCACGGCAACGGCGAGACCGAGGACATCCTCGCCGTGCTCGGCTGGGCACAGTCGCGCTGGGGCAGCCTGCCGCTGGCGCTGGGCGGCTTCTCCTTCGGTGGCTTCGTGCAGTGCCGCGTGGCCAATCGCCTCGCCGGCAGCCTCACCCCGGTGCAGCGCCTGGCGTTGGTCGGCATGGCCGCCGGCAGCGCCGCCGACGGCGCCCGCCAGTACGACACCCCGGCGCTGCCCGAAGGACTCTCCAGCCTGATCGTGCATGGCGAGGCCGACGACACCGTACCGCTCGCCAACGTGCTCGACTGGGCACGCCCGCAGGAGCTGCCGGTGGTGGTGGTGCCCGGCGCCGACCACTTCTTTCACGGCAAACTGCACATCATCCGCGAACTCATCGCCCGCAACTGGACTCCACTGTAGATCGCCCCCGGGAGCCTGACCATGAAACTGTTTGCCTCGCTGACCAGCCCGTACGCCCGCAAGATCCGCATCCTGCTTGCCGAGAAGGGCCTGCCCTTCGAGCTGGTGGTGGATTCGCCGTGGGAAGCCAACACCCGCATCCCCGCGCTCAATCCGCTCGGCAAGGTGCCGGTGCTGATCACTGACGGCGGCGAAGCCTTCTTCGACTCTCCGGTCATCGCCGGCTACCTGGAAACGCTCGGTGCCGCACCGGCAATGCTCCCCGCTGACGCGCTGGGGGCCGTGCGGGTACGCCAGAGCGAGGCGCTCGCCGACGGCATCACCGACGCCGCGGTGGCAGCGCTGCTCGAATCGCGCCGCCCCGACGGCGAGCGCAGCAGCACCGAGATCGCCCGCCAGCGCGAAAAGATCGTCCGCGGCCTGGAGGCCCTCGCCGGGCGCGTCGGCACGCGGCGCTGGCTGCACGGCGAGGCCATCGGCCTCGGCGACGTCGCCGCGGCGGTGGCGCTGGCCTATCTCGACCTGCGCCACCCCGACATCGACTGGCGCAACCGCCACCCCGCGCTGCAGGCCTACGCCGAGCCGCTGTTCGCCCGTCCGGCCTTCGTCGACACCCGTCCGCCGGCCGGCTGAGCACACAGCGATGAGTGAAAGCGAGGTCCTGCTGGTGTTCACCAACGCGCCGGACGCCGACAGCGCCCGCCACATCGCACGCAGCCTCATCGACGCGCGCCTGGCAGCTTGCGTGAACGTGCTTGCACCGTGCACCTCGCTCTACCGCTGGCAGGGTGAGGTCGAGGCCAGCACCGAGGTGCCGCTGCTGATCAAGAGCACGCGCACGCACTACGCTGCACTGGAAGCGGCGATCCGCCTCGCCCACCCGTACGAACTTCCGGAGATCGTCGCAGTCCCTGTGGAGCGCGGACTGCCCGGCTACCTCGCCTGGGTGACTGCCGAAACCACGCCCCCTGCCCCGCACACCTGAGCCCCGCCCCATGCTTCGCCTCCCTGCGTCCCTGCTTGCCCGCGCCACTGCCGCGCTCTTCCTCGCCCTCGCCCTGCTGGTGCCGGCGGTCCACGCGCAGACCCACCCGATGGATCCGGAACGCGCCTTCGCGCTCAGCGCCCGCGCGCTCGACCCCGAGACCGTCGAGGTCAGCTTCCGCATCCACAAGGACTACTACCTCTACGGCGACAAGTTCGGCTTTGCCGCCGACCTCGCCGAAGTCAGCCTCGGCGCAGCGCTGATTCCCCCCGGCACGGTCAAGGACGACGACTTCTTCGGTACCGTCGAAACCCACCGCGGCGATGTGCGCATCCTGCTGCCGGTCAGCGCCCCCGACGACGCCCGGCGCTTCACCCTGACGGTCAACAGCCAGGGCTGCTGGGACGGCGGCATCTGCTACCCGCCAGCTACCCAGGCTGTCGCCATCGATCTCGACGCGCCGCCGGACAGCGGCCGCGGCAGCCTTCTCGAACGCCTGCGTGGCGGCGCCCCGGCCGCCACCACGGCGCCACCGCGTCCCGCGGAGAGCAGCCCCGGCGCGCCCGCGGCAGCCGCCGCCGCCGACGAGAGCGGACGCATCGCCGGCCTCCTCGCCGGCGCCAGCGTGCCGCTGATCCTCGCCAGCTTCTTCGGCTTCGGCCTGCTGCTGGCGTTCACGCCGTGCACCTTCCCGATGATTCCCATCCTCTCCGGCATCATCGTCGGCCACGGCCACCACATCTCGCGCATGCGCGCGCTGCTGCTGTCGCTGGCCTACGTGCTGGGGATGGCGGTGACCTACGCCCTTGCCGGCGTCGCCGCCGGGCTGTCCGGCACCCTGCTGTCGGCGGCACTGCAGAACGCCTGGGTACTCGGCGCCTTCGCACTGGTGTTCGTGGCCCTGGCGCTGTCGATGTTCGGCTTCTACGAACTGCAGATGCCTGCCGCCCTGCAGAGCAGGCTGGCCGACAGTGCCGCCCACCGCAAGGGCGGCAGCCTCGGCGGGGTAGCGGTGATGGGCGTGCTCTCGGCCCTCATCGTCGGCCCCTGCGTGGCTGCACCGCTGGCCGGCGCCCTGCTCTACATCGCCCAGACCGGCGACGCCGTGCTCGGCGGCGCTGCGCTGTTCGTCATGGCGCTGGGCATGGGCGCCCCGCTGCTGGTCGTCGGCGTCGCCGCGCGCAGCGTGCTGCCCAAGGCCGGGCCGTGGATGGAAGGGGTCAAGAAAGCCTTCGGGGTGATGCTGCTGGCCGTTGCGCTATGGCTGCTCGACCCGGTGCTGCCGGCCCTCGCCACCATGCTCGGCTGGGCCGCGCTGCTGCTCTTCTCCGCCATCTTCCTGCATGCCCTCGACCCCCTGCCGGCGCATGCGCGAGGCTGGCAGCGCTTCTGGAAGGGTTTCGGCGTGGTCCTCCTGCTCGCCGGCGCGGCCATGCTGGTCGGCGCCCTGGCCGGCTCCCGCGATCCCCTGCAGCCACTCGCGGTGCTGCGCGCGCAGGCCGCCGCACCGGCTACGGCGCTGCAGTTCGAACGCATCGACTCGCTCGCCGAACTCGACGCCCGCGTCGCCGCCGCCGGCCGCCCGGTGATGCTCGACTTCTACGCCGACTGGTGCGTCTCCTGCAAGGAAATGGAGCGCTACACCTTCAGCGACCCCGCCGTCGCCGCACGCATGGGGCGAATGCTGCTGCTGAAGGCCGACGTCACCGCCAACAGCGACGACCACAAGGCCCTGCTGCGCCGCTTCGGCCTCTTTGGCCCGCCCGGCATCATCTTCTTTGACGCCGCCGGCACCCAGCACGAGGAACTGCGCGTGGTCGGCTTCATGCGCGCCGCGCCGTTTGCGGAGATTCTCGACCGTGCGCTGCGCCAGGATCCCGCAATCCGGGGGTGAGTCCCCACCCGCCGGCCCTCAGTTCTTCCCTGGCGTCTTCCCGGCAAGCTTCCTCCAGCCGCCATCGACGCGCTCGTACAGATCGGCCGTCAGGCTGCAGGCACCCGTGGCATGGATCTCCCTGACGGTGTCCCCGAGGCGCTGGAGTGCGTCCCGGTTGGCCGAGTCCGCAACCAGCAGCACGTCACGGCTGGGGATGCCCATCCAGTCGATAAGAGGGCGCCGATGCCCACACGCTGCGGACGGGCCCGGCGGGCCCAGCGCCATGCCCCTCACTCACCGCAGGACGAACCGACCGCGGTCGCCCAAGGCGCAGTGCCTGTGGATCACCGGATCGAACTGCCCCGACGCCGCGCTTTGCCCTACAATGGCGCCTTCCCCATCCGTACGGTCCCCCCAATGTTTTCCGGAATCGTGGCCGCCTGCGGCCGTATCGAACATATCGAGCCGCTCGAAGACGGCGTGCGCCTGAGCGTTGACGTCGCCGGGCTGGATCTGGGCGACGTCGCCATCGGCGACAGCATCGCCAACAGCGGCGTGTGCCTGACCGTGGTGGCCATCGATGGCACGCGGGTCAATTTCGACGTCTCCCGCGAGACCCTCAACTGTACCGTCGGCCTCGACGGCGTCGGCAACGAGGTCAACCTGGAGAAGGCCCTGCAGCTCAACGACCGTCTTGGCGGCCATATGGTCACCGGCCACGTGGACGGCGTCGGCGAGGTGCTGCGCTTCGAGCCCGTGGGCGAAAGCCACGAGCTGGTCGTCCGCGCGCCGGCGGCGCTCGCCGGCTACATTGCGCGCAAGGGTTCAATCACCGTCAACGGCGTGAGCCTGACGGTGAATCGCGTCGACGGCACCGATTTCTCCATCAATCTCATCCCCCACACCGTGGCGGTGACCAATCTCAAGCATCTGCGCGCCGGCAGCCGGGTGAACCTGGAGATCGATCTCATCGCCCGCTACGTCGAGCGCATGCTGGCCTGGCGCGAGGAGGCCGTGCAATGACCGCGCTGTCGCCGATCAGCGAGATCGTCGAGGACATCCGTGCCGGGCGCATGGTGATCCTGGTCGACGAGGAAGACCGCGAGAACGAAGGCGATCTGGTGATGGCCGCCGAGTTCGTCACCCCCGAGGCGATCAACTTCATGGCCAAGCATGGCCGCGGCCTGATCTGCCTGACCCTCACCGAGGAGCGCTGCCGCCAGCTCGGCCTGCAGCAGATGGTGCGCGACAACCGCACCCCGCACGGCACCGCGTTCACCGTCTCGATCGAGGCCGCCACCGGGGTGACCACCGGCATTTCCGCCCACGACCGCGCCCGCACCGTGCAGGCCGCGGTGGCCCGCCATGCGCGCCCGGACGATATCGTCACCCCAGGGCACATCTTCCCGCTCACGGCGCAGAAGGGCGGCGTGCTGATCCGCGCCGGGCACACCGAGGCCGGCTGCGACCTCGCCCAGCTTGCCGGGCTGGAACCCGCAGCGGTGATCTGCGAGATCCTCAAGGACGACGGCACCATGGCCCGCCTGCCCGACCTGGTCGAGTTCGGCAAGGCGCACGGCCTGAAGATCGGCGCCATCCGCGACCTCATCGAGTACCGTGCCGCCAACGAGCACCTCGTCGAGCAGGTCTGCGAGAAGGAAGTGGACACCCCCCACGGCCGCTTCCGCCTCTCCGCCTTCGAGGACAAGACCTCCGGCGACGTGCATTTCGCCCTCAGCCGCGGCGACATCGACCCGGCGCGCGAAACCCTGGTGCGCGTGCATGAACCGATCGCGGTGGTGGACTTCCTCGACCCGGAGAGCGGTCGCCACAGCTACGGCGTCAATGCGGCAATGGCCGCCATCGCCGCTGCCGAGGCCGGCGTCATCGTCCTGCTCTACCGCCCGCAGAGCGGGCGCGAGCTGCTCGCCAGCCTGACCGGTACCGCGGATCGCCCGGCGCGCTGGGATCCGCGCCTGTTCGGCGTCGGCGCGCAGATCCTGCGTGCCCTCAAGGTCGGGCGCATGCGGCTGATGTCGAGCCCGCGCAAGATTCCCAGCATGGCCGGCTTCGGCCTCGAAATCACCGGCTTCCACGGCGACGCGGACTGAGCCGCCGCGCCCGCCCCGCAATTCACGGAGTTCCCATGCCCCGCTTTGACCTCATCAACGAGTACGAAACCGACCTCAACGGCCAGGGCCTGCGCGTCGGCATCGTCATGAGCCGCTTCAACCAGGATGTCTGCGAAGGCCTGCTGTCGGCCTGCGTGGACGAACTGCAGCGCCTCGGCGTGTCGCCCGAGCTGATGCGCATCGCCACCGTGCCCGGCGCGCTGGAGATTCCCCTCACCCTGCAGACCATGGCGCGCAGCGGCCGCTTCGACGCCCTGGTGGCGCTGGGCGCGGTGATCCGCGGCGAGACCTACCACTTCGAGCTGGTGTCCAACGAGATGGGCGCCGGCATCACCCGCGTCACCCTCGATACCGGCGTGCCGGTGGCCAACGGCGTGCTCACCACAGAAGACGACGACCAGGCGCTGGCCCGCATGCAGGAGAAGGGTAGCGACTGCGCCCGCGCCGCAGTTGAGATGGCCAACCTGCTGAAGGCCCTGCAATGAGCAGCGCCAAGTCCCCGCGCCGGCGTGCGCGCGAGTTCGCCCTGCAGGGCATCTACCAGTGGCTGCTCTCCGGCAACAGCGTGCCGGTGATCGAAGACCACATGAGCCAGGTGTCGGGCTTCGACAAGGCCGACCGCGAGCTCTTCGTCGAGCTGCTGCGCGGCACCCTCGACAACGTCGCCGACCTGCAGTACGACTTCGCGCCCTACATCGACCGCCCGCTCGCCGAACTGTCGCCGGTCGAGCGCGCCATCCTGCTGCTCGCCACCCATGAGCTCAAGTGCCGCCTGGAAACGCCCTACCGCGTGGTGATCAACGAGGCCATCGAGCTCGCCAAGGGCTACGGCGCCACCGACGGCCACCGCTTCATCAACGGCGTGCTCGACAAGCTCGCCGCACAGCTGCGTGCGGCGGAGATCGAAGCGCTGAAGAAGTAAGCGCCGGCACGACCCGGCAGACGAAAAAATACCCGCCGCGGCGGGTATTTTCTTTTCCCCCCGGAGAGGCTCAGGGGCGCGGACGGCGGGCACCCTGCGGGCGCTCGCTGCTGAAGCGGCCCTCGCCACCGGCGTTGCGCCCGAAGCCACCGCTGCTGCTGCGGCGCGGCTGCTCGGACGGCCACGGGCTGTTGGCGCCGCGACCGCCGAAGCCGCCCGGCTTGCCGCCGCTGCCGAAGCGCGGCTTGTTGCCCGCCGGGCGCGGATTGGCTGCGCGCGGGCTGGGCTCCAGACCTTCGATGGTGTGCACTTCGATGCGGTCACCGGTGTAGCGCTCGATGGCACGGATGATGCCGGTCTCGCGCGGGCCGGAGAGGGTGATGGCGATGCCGGTGCGGCCGGCACGGCCGGTGCGGCCGATGCGGTGCACATAGTCTTCGGCCTGACGCGGGGGATCGAAGTTCACCACGTGGCTGATGCCGGCGACGTCGATGCCGCGGGCGGCCACGTCGGTCGCCACCAGCACGTTGATGCGACCCTGGCGCAGCTGCTGCAGGGTGCGGTTGCGCGCGCCCTGGTGCATGTCGCCGTGCAGCGCGGCGGCGGCAAAGCCCTTTTCCTGCAGCTGCAGGGAGATTTCCTCGGCGCCGCGCTTGGTGGAGGTGAACACCACCGCCTGATTCAGCGTGGTGCAACCCAGCACCGCTTCGAGGAGCTTGTTCTTGTGGCCAAGGCCATCGGCGTAGAGCAGGCGCTGTTCGATATTGCCACGGCTCTCGTCGGTGCCGGCGATCTCGATGCGCTGCGGGTCGCGGGTGAGCTGGCGGGCCAGGTTGCCGACCACGCCGTCAAGGGTGGCGGAGAACAGCAGGGTCTGGCGGCTCGCCGGAGTGGCGCGAACGATGGTCTCGATGTCTTCGAGGAAGCCCATGTCAAGCATGCGGTCGGCTTCGTCGAGAATCAGCACTTCGATGTCGGAGAGCTTGAGCTTGCGGCGTTCGAGGTGGTCGATGAGACGGCCCGGGGTCGCCACGATGACGTCCGGATTGCGGGCAAGCTGCTTGACCTGGGCGAAGAAGGGGGCGCCGCCGACGAGGCAGGCGGTGTTCAGCCAGCGCAGCGCGCGGCCATAGGTGTTGACCGCCTTCTCGACCTGCAGGGCGAGCTCGCGGGTCGGCGTGAGCACCAGCACACGCGGGCCGGCACCGGGCGCCGGACGGCGGCCGATGAGGCGTTGCAGGGTGGGGAGGGTAAAGGCTGCGGTCTTGCCGCTGCCGGTGTGCGAGGACACCAGCAGGTCGCCACCGGCGATCGCTGCGGGAATGGCCTGCAGCTGCACGGGGGTGGGTACGGTATAGCCGGAGCTCTGGATGGCCTTCAGCAGTTCGGCGTCGAGGCCAAGTTGATCGAACGTCATTCGTAATCTTCCTTGCATGGCTGGCCGGCAGGGTATGGGCCGGAACAGCCGGATCAGGCCCGCAAAAACGGGCCGCATGACATCGCACCGCCCGCAGACCATGGGTAATGGTCGCGGACGCGAGGCCACCGGAAACGGGGGCGCACGATGAGCGTGGGCCGGTCGCCGGCACGCCGGAAGGCATGGCTCGGACGACCGCGCATCGGCACCAACCGGTTATCTCGATGCCAGACGATCGCAGGAACGAATGGAGTTCGACTGAAGGGAGGTCGGGGGCGATGGGGCTGTGGTTACAGTCCCTGGGGCCGGGTCAGGAAGGGCGTCACCGACGGTGACGGAACGCTTCGAGTACCACGATGGCCCTGCTGCTGCATTGCACAACGAGGCGCAGTGTACCCTAAAGGGCATAGCCGTGGGGAAAAATCCACCGCCGGACGTAAAAACGGCCCGGGCGGTGAAGCGCCGGGCCGCATGCAGCGAAGCAGGCAGGCTTACTTGCCGTTCACGGCAGCCTTGAGGGTGGCGCCAGCGGTGAACTTGGGCACGCTGGAAGCGGCGATCTTGATGGTCGCGCCGGTCTGCGGGTTGCGGCCGGTACGGGCAGCACGCTTGGAGACCTCGAAGGAGCCAAAGCCGGTGAAGGCGACCTTTTCGCCCTTGGAGAGCTGCTCGGCGATGATTTCGAGCACGCCGGAAAGGGCACGGTCGGCTTGCGCGCGGGAAACATCCAGGCGGTCGGCCAGGGCTTCGACGAATTCACCTTTGTTCATGCTTTATCCTCGATTGGTGTGAGTAGGACAGGAATACGGTTCTGCGCTCAGGATTCTAGCACTGTCGCGGCTTGCAGGAAGCAAACAATGCGATTTGCGAGGTCGGCGACGTAGATATTTTGTTCAAGGCGGGCGCTTCGTCATTAACCCGGCAGTCGGATACCGTTCGGGCCGAGCGCAGCAAGCCCCGCCGTGGGCGCGGCCAAACGAATCATTGAGTCAGCCACAGCAGTTTGCCCTGCAGTAGGGCGTTTATCGGCAGTGCCTCCGGGCCGGCTTAATCAGCTTCAGGGCGAACGGCGGGGCGCAGGGCCTTAACCCGCATTCTCACACCATCCCTGCTGCGGGTGCCGGTGCACTCGCCCTGGCACGCCGTACTCCCTCACGCCGCCTCGACCCCCTCGCGACGTGAGGGGATGAGAAATGCGGGTTAAGCCGGTCTTAAGTTTGCCATGCTGAACTGCGCCCGTCTCAACATCGGGCACATTGCGCGTGATCCAGCCAGACTCATCCCTCCGCCTCATCGACCGTTGGTGGTCCACCCTGAACCGCCTCGGCCCCTATGCACCATTGGCGATGATGGTGCTTGCCGGCCTTGCGGTGCTGACCGCCTCCCGCCTCGGGCTGATGCTCTGGCAGTGGGAGCGCGTCGCCGCCACCGGCATTGCCGGCACCATGCTGCTGCAGGGCCTGCGCGTGGATCTGATCCAGCTCGGCCTGCTGGTGCTGCCAGCGCTGCTGCTCGCCCCGCTGCTGGCCACCGCGCCGGGCTGGCGTCTGTGGCGCCGGCTGACCTGGCTATGGGCGGTGGCCGGGGTGACCGTGCTGGTGTTCATGGAACTGGCCACTCCGGCCTTCATCGGCGAATACGACACCCGCCCGAACCGCCTCTTCGTCGAGTACCTGAGGTACCCGCAGGAAGTGCTCTCCATGGTCTGGCTGGGATTTCGCGCCCACCTGCTCGCCGGCCTGGCGGCGACCGCGCTGGCGGCCTGGGCCATGCTGCGCCTGATGCGCCCCTGGCTGGCTGTCGAGCGCCGCGGCAGGCACTGGCAGCTGTGGCTGTCGTGGCCCTTCGTGTTCCTGCTGGCAGCCATCACCATCCGCTCCACCACCGATCACCGCCCGGCCAACCCGGCGCTGTTTGCGCTGACCACCGACCCGATGGTGAACAGCCTGATCCTCAACTCCACCTGGTCGGTGGCCCACGCCATCTACAACCTCAAGCATGAATCCGGCTCCAGCGAGATCTACGGCAAGATGCCGGTCGAGGAGATGCTGGCACTGACGCTGGGCGGACGCGGCCAGGCGGATGCAGGCCTGCGGCCCGTCACCCTGCCCGAAGCCGGACTGCCCACCCTGACCCGCCTTGAGCCAACCCGCCCGCGCGTACGCCCGCTGAACCTGGTGATCGTGCTGGAAGA
This sequence comes from Pseudothauera lacus, assembly GCF_003034845.1. Classification (GTDB taxonomy): domain Bacteria; phylum Pseudomonadota; class Gammaproteobacteria; order Burkholderiales; family Rhodocyclaceae; genus Pseudothauera; species Pseudothauera lacus. The sequence continues at coordinate 21,677 of NZ_PZKC01000007.1, forward strand.
GAGCCTGGGCGCGACCTTCGCGGCCTCGCTCGGCGGCCTGCCGGTAACCCCGGAACTGGAGAAGCTCAAGGAACAGGGCTGGTGGTTCGAGCAGATGTACGCCACCGGCACGCGCTCGGTACGCGGCATCGAGGCGGTCGTCACCGGCTTCCTGCCCACCCCGGCGCAGAGCGTGGTGAAGCTGTCGCTGTCGCAGACCGGCTTCTTCTCGCTCGCCGAACTGCTCGCCCGCCAGGGTTACCACACCGAGTTCATCTACGGTGGCGAGTCGCACTTCGACAACATGCGCAGCTTCTTCAAGGGCAACGGCTTTCAGCGCATCGTGGACCAGAACGACTACCCGGCACCGGTGTTCAAGGGCAGCTGGGGGGTGTCCGACGAGGATCTGTTCGCCCGCACCCACGAAGAGCTCAGCCGCCACCACGCCGCCGGCAAGCCCTTCTTCACCCTGGTGTTCACCTCGTCCAACCATTCGCCCTTCGAATTTCCGGACGGCCGCATCGCGTTGCACGACGCCGACAAGGCCACCGAAAACAACGCGGTCAAGTACGCCGACTACGCGCTGGGGCGCTTCTTCGAGCAGGCGCGCGCCAGCGACTACTGGCAGGACACCGTGTTCCTGGTGGTCGCCGACCACGACATCCGGGTGCGCGGCGACAGCCTGGTGCCGGTCGAGCGCTTCCACATCCCGGCGCTGATCCTGGGCGGCGACATCGAGCCGCGCCGCATCCGCACGGTGGCCAGCCAGGTGGACCTGCCGGTGACCCTGCTGTCGCTGATGGGGATTGCCGCCGAACACCCGATGATCGGCCGCGACCTCACGCGCGCCGCCGCGGACGAGCCCGGCCGCGCGATGATGCAGTACGAACAGAACTATGCCTGGATGGAAGGCGAGCGGGTGGTGGTGCTGCGCCCCGACCAGGCGCCCGCCCACGGCCGCTACGATCCGCAGCGCAAGCGCCTGGAGAACGGCGCCGCGCCGGACGACGGCGATGAGCTGGCGCGCCGCGCGCTCGCCCATGCGCTGCTGCCGGCCTGGCTGTACCGCGAACAGCGCTACCGGCTGCCGGAAACCACGGCCGCGGCGCGCCTGGCGCAGGCGGCGAACGACTGAAACGCCAGCGCAGCACGGCCATACAAACGGGCCACCGCGGCAAGCCGCCGATGGCCCGTTGCACTTATGGCGCCCGCTGACACGGGCGCAAGGACTCAATCGTCCTTGTACGGCCCCGCCCCGAGGCCGATCGGCGGTGGCGCGGCGGCAACCAGCTTCGAGAAGATGCGCTGGAAGTCCTCGGTTTCGCGGGTGCCGCCCATCGGATCGTTGTTCTCGCGGAATCCCGCCGCCACCGCCTCCCAGTCCTCGTCGGTGAAGTGCTTGCGGCACAGCGGCAGCACTTCGCGTTCTTCCAGCAGCATGTGGTTGCGGTAGAAGTCGGCGAAGTTCTCGAAGGCGCGGTTGAAGGCGTCGAAACCGTCGCGGTCGCCGCTGGCGTACAGGTGCAGCGCAGTCTCCAGTGCCTTGATGCGCGCCTCGCCGCCGGCGTGCTCCTGCTCCAGGCGCGCCATCGCCTCGGCACCTTCGTCGGTGCGCTGCTTGAGAAGGGCGAAGAGGTACTGGTCTTCCTTGGGGTGGTGGCGCTGCTCGGGATAGGCATCCAGGTAATGCACCATGGCGCGCAGCAGGCGGAAGTCCGGCGCAAGCTTGCCCTTGCCGATCTCCTTCAGCATGTAGCGCACCGCGTGCAGGATGGCGGCTAGCGACTGGTGTTCGTCCTCGATGATGCGTATGGCTTCCATGTTCTCTCGTCCTTGTGGGGCCGCCGCAGACTCCGACCGTTCGGGCTGAGCTGGTCGAAGCCCACTTGGCACACTCGCCCTTCGACTGGTTCGGGGCGAACGGTTATTGGTATCTGTCCGTCAGTGGCCAGCCAGCTTGTCCTGATGTTTTCCGCCCAGGCCCAGATAGGCCTCGATCACGCGCGGATCGTCGGCCAGCTTGTGCGCCGGACCTTCCATGGCGACCTCGCCGGTTTCCAGCACATAGGCGTAATCGGCGACCTGCAGTGCGGCGCGCGCGTTCTGCTCCACCAGCAGGATGGACACCCCGCGGCGGCGCAGCTCGGCGATGATGCGGAAGATCTCGCGCACGATCAGCGGCGCCAGCCCGAGGCTGGGTTCGTCGAGCATCAGCAGCTTCGGCTTGGCCATCAGCGCGCGCCCCACCGCCAGCATCTGGCGCTCGCCGCCGGACAGCGTGCCGGCGAGCTGGGTGCGGCGCTCCTTGAGGCGCGGGAAGATGTCGTAGACCTCGTCCATGGTCTGCGCGTGGTCGCGCTTGCCCATGCGGTAGCGCTGGAAGGCCCCCAGCACGAGGTTGTCCTCGACGCTCATCTCGCCGAACAGTTCGCGCTTTTCGGGCACCAGGTTCATGCCGCGCGCCACCATGCGCTCGACCTCGGGCACGCCCTCGATGCTGCCGTCGAAGTTCACCTGCCCGCGTGAGCCCAGCACCCCCATGATGGCCGACAGCATGGTGGTCTTGCCGGCGCCGTTGGGGCCGATGACGGTGACGATCTGCCCTTCGCCAACGCTGATGTTGGCGTTGTGCAGGGCCTCGACCTTGCCGTAGGACACGCACAGGTCGCGCACTTCCAGAACGTTGTTGACGGTCGCGGTGCTCATTCCACCCCTCCCAGATAGGCTTCCAGCACCGCCGGATCCTGTTGCACTTCTTCCGGCAGGCCCTCGGCGATCTTCTCGCCGAATTCCATCACCACCACGCGGTCGACCAGGCCCATGACGAAGTCCATGTCGTGCTCGACCAGCAGGATGCCCATGCCCTCGCCGCGCAGCTTCTTCAGCAGGCTGGCGAGCGCCTCCTTTTCCTTCAGGCGCAGGCCGGCGGCCGGCTCGTCGAGCAGCAGCAGGCAGGGGTCGGAGCACAGCGCACGGGCGATCTCCAGGATGCGCTGCTGGCCCAGGGCCAGCGCACCGGCCTCGTCGAACATGTGCTCGGCCAGGCCGACGCGCTCGATCTGGCGCGCCGCCTCGGCCAGCAGGCGGGCCTCCTCGGCGCGATCGAAGCGCCAGGCGGAACTGACCACGCCCTTGGAGCCGCGCAGATGGGCGCCGATGGCGACGTTCTCCAACACGCTCATGGTCGGCAGCAGCTTGACGTGCTGGAAGGTACGGCTCATGCCCATCGCCGCGATGGCGCGCGCACCGAGGCCAAGCACCGATTCACCGCGGAACAGCACCTCGCCCGAAGTCGGCGTATCCACCCCGGAGACCTGGTTGAACATGGTGCTCTTGCCGGCGCCGTTGGGGCCGATCAGCGCGAGGATCTCGCCGGCGCGCACCGAGAGGCTCATGTTGTTGTTGGCGACCAGGCCGCCAAAGCGGCGGGTGACATCCCTGGCCTCCAGCAGCACCTCGCCGGGCTGGGGCAGTTCGCGCCGCGGCAGTGGCTCGGCGGCCGCGTCGATGCGGCGCTGGGTGGCCTGCACCGGCACCACGCGACCGACCAGGCTGACCAGGATGGGCCACAGACCGCCGCGCGCCTTGTGCAGGATGAGGACCATCAGGGCGCCGAAGAAGATCACCTCGAAGTTGCCGCTGTGGCCAAAGAGCTTGGGCAGGATGTCCTGCAACCACTGCTTGAGGACGGTGATCACCCCGGCACCGACCAGCGCCCCCCAGACATGGCCGGCACCACCGACCACCGCCATGAAGAGGTATTCGATGCCGATGTGCAGACCGAACGGCGTCGGGTTCACGAAGCGCTGCATGTGCGCGTACAACCAGCCCGAGGCGCACGCCAGCAGCGCGGCAATGACGAAGATCACCATGCGCGAGCGCGCGGTATTCACCCCCATCGCCTCGGCCATCACCATGCCGCCCTTGAGCGCACGGATGGCACGACCCTCGCGCGAGTCGAGCAGGTTGCTCACCGTATACACACCGATCAGCAGGAAGGCCCAGATCAGATAATAGATCTCGTGGCCCTGTGACAGCTTGTAGCCGAACACGCTGATCGGCGGGATGCCGGTCAGCCCGGTGTGGCCGCCCAGCATCGCCATGGTGCCGAACAGGAAGTACAGGCTGATGCCCCAGGCGATGGTGCCCAGCGGCAGGTAGTGGCCGGAGAGCTTGAGGGTCAGCGAACCGAGCACGATGGCCACCGCCGCGGTGATCACCAGACCGGCGATCAGCGACAGCCACGGCGACCAGCCCAGCCAGGCCAGCCAGCCCGGCAGTTCAGTGGCGGTGGACAGCACCGCAGTGGTGTAGGCGCCGATGCCGACGAAGGCCGCCTGGCCAAAGCTGGTCAGCCCGCCGACGCCGGTGAGCAGCACCAGGCCCAGGGCGACCATGGCGTACAGGCCGATGTAGTTGAGCAGGGTGACGTAGAAGGGCGACAGGGTGAGCGGGGCGACCAGCAGCAAGGCCATGAACACCCCGAGCACCACGCGGGGAGAGAGCGTGAATTTCATTCTTCCTCCTCCAGGTGATGGCTCTTCAGCGAGCGCCACAGCAGTACCGGGATGATCAGCGTGAACACGATGACTTCCTTGTAGGCACTGGCCCAGAACGAACTGAAGGCCTCCAGCACGCCAACCAGCAGCGCGCCGGCCGCGGCGATCGGGTAGCTCGCCAGGCCGCCGATGATGGCGCCGACGAAGCCCTTCAGGCCGATCAGGAAACCGGTGTCGTAGTAGATGGTGGTGATCGGCGAGATCAGCACGCCGGAGAGCACGCCGATCAGCGCCGCCAGGAAGAAGGTCAGCTTGCCCGCCAGCGCCGGCGAGATGCCCATCAGGCGCGCGCCGGTGCGGTTGATGGCGGTGGCGCGCAGCGCCTTGCCGTAAAGCGTGCGACCGAAGAACAGCGCCAGGGCGACGATCAGCACCAGCGAGGAGAGCACCACCCAGATGGTCTGGCCGGTGATCATCATCGGGCCGACCTCGAAGCGCGCCTCGGAGAACGGCGGGGTGCGATAGCCTTCGGCGCCGAAGAACAGCAGGCCGAGGCCGACCATGGCGACGTGCGCGGCCACCGAGACGATCAGCAGGATCAGCACCGGGGCTTCGGCAATCGGCTGATACACCAGGCGGTACATCATCGGTCCCAGCGGCACCACGATCAGCAGCGTCGCCAGCACCTGCAGCGGCAGCGCCAGGTCGCCCAGCGGCAGCGCGGAGAGCACCCCCAGCAGGGCCAGTGGGTAGATGAGGTTGATGCCGGCGATGGCGCCCAGCCTGCGCACCTGCCCGGCACGCAGCGCAGCGATGCCATCGAGCACGGTCACCGCGATGCCGGCGAGGATGAGCAGCCAGATGGTGCCCGGCACGTTGCCGTTTTCCATCATCGCCAGCGTCAACGCGCCGTAGGCAACGAACTCACCCTGCGGAATGAAGATCACCCGGGTCACCGCGAACACCAGCACCAGGGCCAGCGCCAGCAGCGCATAGATGGACCCGTTGGTGATCCCGTCCTGCCCCAGGATAAGGGCAATTTGCAAATCCATGGACGAACCCTCCCGCCCCACCCGCGGCCTGTGCCCCGTGGTGCGGTCTAATTCCCTGCAAACACAGAAACTTGTCGGAGCGCAGGCGGCAGCACGGTGGCCGCCGCCCGCGGTTCAGGCCGGTATTACTGCACCAGCTTCCAGGCGCCGTTCTGGATCTGCACCATCACGCGTGCGCGCTGGTCCAGGCCCAGGTGGTCGGTCGGGCTCATGCTGAAGATGCCATGAGCGGCGGGCGCTTCCTTGACGTTCTCGAGCGCATCGCGCAGCGCCGCGCGGAACTCGGCGGTGCCCGGCTGGGCGGTCTTCAGCGCCACCGGAATGGCAGCCTGCAGCAGCACGCCGGAGTCCCAGGCATGGGCGCCGAAGGTCGACACGCTGCCCTTGCCGTGCACGGCCTCATAGGCGTTGATGTAGGTCAGCGCGCTGGCCTTCACCGGGTTGCTGTCGGGCAGTTGCCCGGCTACCAGCACCGGGCCGGCGGGCAGGAAGGTGCCTTCACAGTCGCGCCCGCAGACACGCAGGAAGTCGTTGTTGGCGACACCGTGGGTCTGGTAGATCTTGCCGGTGAAGCCACGCTCCTTGAGCGCCTTCTGCGGCAGCGCGGCCGGCGTGCCGGAACCGGCGATGAACATCGCGTCCGGGCGGGCGGAGATCATCTTCAGTACCTGGCCGGTGACCGAGGTGTCGGTACGGTTGAAGCGCTCATTGGCGACGATGCGGATGCCGCGCGCTTCGGCGATGGCCTTGAACTGCTCGAACCAGCCTTCGCCGTAAGCGTCGGCGAAACCGATGAAGCCCACCGTCCTGACGTTGTTGTTGGTCATGTGTTCGACGATGGCGGTGGCCATCTGGGCGTCGTTCTGCGGCGTCTTGAAGACCCAGCGCTTCTTGTCGTCCACGGGCTCGACGATGCGGCTCGATGCCGCCCAGGAGATCATCGGCGTGCGCGTCTCGGCGGCAACGTCGATCATCGCCAGCGAGTTCGGCGTGGTCGTGGAGCCGAGCACCACGTCGACGCGGTCTTCGGAGACCAGCTTGCGGATGTTCTTGACCGCCGACGAGGTGTCCGAGGCGTCGTCGAGGATGATGTAGTTGATGCGCTGGCCGGCGATCTCCTGCGGCATCAGGGCAACGGTGTTGCGCTCGGGGATGCCCAGCGAGGCGGCCGGGCCGGTGGCCGACACGGTAACGCCGACGGTGATCTGGGCGTGCGCCGCGGAAGCGGCAAAGGCAAGGCCAAGGGCGGCCAGCAGGGTCTTCTTCAGCTTCATGGTGTCTCCTCCTCGTGGTTATGTGCAGTAGTCGGGATCGAGGCTGCCCGGCTACTGGTGGCGAAAAATTATCACATTACTAATTCGTTTGAACATGACGAATTGTGAAGATCGCGCAGGTGTCGTTCACACCCGTTCGATGATCATCGCGATGCCCTGACCGACGCCAATGCACATGGTGCACAAGCCATAGCGCCCACCACTGGCTTCGAGCTGACGCATGGCGGTGAGCACCAGCCGCGCCCCGGACGCACCCAGCGGATGGCCCAGCGCGATGGCCCCGCCATTGGGATTCACCTGCGCGGCATCGTCGGGCAGGCCGAGCTGGCGCATCACCGCCAGCGCCTGCGCGGCAAAGGCTTCGTTGAGCTCGATGACATCCATCTGCGCCAGGCTGAGGCCGGCTTTTTCCAGCACCTTGCGCGAGGCCGGCGCCGGACCGATGCCCATGATGCGCGGCGCCACTCCGGCGGTGGCCATGGCGACGATACGCGCGCGCGGCCTCAGGCCATGGCGCGCGGCGGCCGCCTCGCTGGCGAGCAGCAGGGCCACCGCGCCGTCATTGACGCCGGAGGCATTGCCGGCGGTAACGCTGCCGTCCGCGCGCACCACGCCCTTGAGCCTGGCCAGCGCCTCCAGCGTGGTGGCGCGCGGGTGCTCGTCGGTGTCCACCACCACGGGATCGCCCTTCTTCTGTGCGATGCTCACCGGCACGATCTCACCGCTGAAGAAGCCGCGCTGTGCAGCGGCGGCATAGCGCAACTGGCTCCTCAGCGCGAAGGCGTCCTGGTCGGCGCGCGCGATGACGAAGTCGCCGGCGACGTTCTCGGCGGTCTCTGGCATCGAGTCGATGCCGTACTGCGCCTTCATCAGCGGATTGACGAAGCGCCAGCCGATGGTGGTGTCCTCGATCTTCGCAGTGCGCGAGAAGGCACTGTCGGCCTTGCCCATGACGAAGGGTGCGCGGCTCATCGACTCCACCCCGCCGGCGATCATCAGCTCGGCCTCGCCGGCACGGATGGCGCGTGCAGCGGTGCCGGTGGCATCCATGCCGGAGCCGCACAGGCGGTTCAGCGTCGAGCCCGGCACGTCGATCGGCAGACCGGCGAGCAGGCCGGCCATGCGCGCAACGTCGCGGTTGTCCTCGCCGGCCTGGTTGGCGCAGCCGTAGTAGATGTCGTCCACCGCCGCCCAATCGACCCCGGCATTGCGCTCGATCAACGCGCGGATGGGGATGGCGGCAAGGTCGTCGGCGCGCACGCCGGCGAGCGCGCCGCCGTAGCGACCGATCGGGGTGCGGATGCCGTCGCAGATGTAGGCGTCCCTGAGGCTCTTGTCACTCACGTCTCACTCCTCCTTGCGGGCGCGGCAGTCTTCTCCGCCGCCTGCGCCCCGTTTCACGGCACGGCGCTAATGCGCCGGACTCTTTTCCTTGTGCTTCATCACATCCTTGTCCACCAGCCCCCTGATGCCTTCGAGCACGATGCGGCAGACCACCGGTGCCATGTCGGCATGGGTAAAGCGGCCGTCGGCGCGCAGCCAGGTGAAGGTCCAGTTGATCATCCCGAAGAGGATCATTGCCACCGGCTTGTCGAGGTGGCGGCGCCGGAGCCCGGGCTCGACACGCTCCACCGCCTCGGCAAAGGCCGCCACCACGCGGCGCTGCTTGGCCGTGACCTGCTCCGCCTGCTCGGCCTGAAGGAACTTGACGTCCTGCACCAGCACCATGTGGCGGTGCTGGGAGTGCCCGTACTCGTCCATGAAGCGGGTCAGCAGTGCTTCGAGGTGGGGTTGCGGCGCCAGCGCGGCGGCCTTCACCCCGGCGACGATGTCGAGCAGCTGGTCCATGTAGCTGTCGGCGATGTCGAAGAGGATGTGCTCCTTGTCGCGGTAATAGTGATAGAGCAGCGGCTTGGAGACGCCGCAGGCCTTGGCCAGCTCGGCCATCGACGCATTGGGGAAGCTGCGCATGGCAAACAGGCGTGCGGCCTCGGCCAGGATGGTGGCGCGCTGCACTTCGAAGGTGGGGGCTTTTCCTCGGGCCATGATGTTCAGACGGATTTCGAGCGTTGCGGGAAAGGGGACGCGCCAACGGCCCGGCAATCAAACACCGTTCGGGCTGAGCCTGCCGAAGCCCGGTCGACACCAACGCCCTTCGACAAGGCTCTCCTGAGCACAGCCGAAGGGCTCAGGGCGAACGGTTTCAGATGCCTCGCCGCCGGGCGCACGAACCGCGCGTCGTGGCGGAATTCTCCGCCACGCCCGCGACCATACACGCTCGAAGCCCTCAGCTCCACTGTGGTCTTTCCCCTCAGCGCTCGTCGAAACTGATCACCACCCGCTCGGTGAGCGGGTGGGCCTGGCAGGTCAGCACATAACCTGCGTCCACGTCGGGCTGCTCCAGCGTGTAGTTCTTGTCCATGCGCACCTTGCCTTCCACCACCTTGGCGCGGCAGGTGCAGCACACCCCGCCCTTGCACGAGTACGGCAGGTCCATGCCGGCGCGCAGCGCCACGTCGAGGATGGAGGGATCGCTGGCATGGAACTCCATCTCGCGGCGCAGGCCGTCGGCCACCACCACGATGGTGGCCTGCGGTGCATCGCCCGCCTCGACGTGATGCGCGGGGGCGGCATCGGGCACGCCGAAACGCTCCAGGTGGATGTGCTCGGCGCTCAGGCCGGCGCCCAGCAGCGCGGCTTCCACCTCGTCGATCATCGCGCCGGGGCCGCAGATGAAAGCTTCGTCGATGGTATCCGCCGGCAGCAGGGTGTCCATGAAGGCCGCCACCTTGGCGGCATCCAGGCGGCCGTTGAACAGCGGCACTTCCTGCTCCTCGCGGGAGAACAGGTTGTACAGCGTGAAGCGCGCCAGATAGCGGTTCTTGAGGTCTTCCAGGGCCTCGGCGAACATCACGCTGGCCTGGCGGCGGTTGCCGTACACCAGGGTGAAGCGGCTCTGCGGCTCGGCCGCCAGCGTCGTCTTGATCAGCGACAGGATGGGGGTGATGCCGCTACCGGCGGCAAAGGCCACGTAGTGCCGGGCCTGCGCCGGGTCGAGCGGGGTGTGGAAGCGCCCCTCCGGGGTCATCACCTCCAGCACGTCGCCCACCTTGATGCCGCCGTTGGCCCAGGTGGAAAAACGCCCGCCGGCTACCTTCTTGATCGCCACGCGCAGTTCGCCATCGTTCACGCCGGCGCAGATGGAATAGGAGCGGCGCAGCTCCTCGTCACCCACACGGGCCTTCAGGGTGAGGTGCTGGCCCTGCACGAAGCGGTAGTCCTCGGCCAGTGCGGCCGGCACCTCGAAACGCAGGCTCACCGCGTCGGCGGTCTCGCGCCGCAGCTCGGCAATTTTCAGGGAGTGGAATTTCGGCGTCATGGGTTGTCTCCGGCAAGCGTCTGCGCGCTCTCGCTCAAATGGGTTTGAAGTATTCGAAGGGTTCGCGGCAGGCGCGGCAGCGGTACAGCGCCTTGCAGGCCGTGGCGCCGAATTCGGACAGGCGTTCGGTGTCGGTGGAGCCGCAACGCGGGCAGGTCTGCGCCTTGGCCACAAAACGGATCGGTTGCGCGCCGCCCACCGCGGCCTTGCCCGAGGGTGGCGCGATGCCGTAGGCGCGCAGCTTGTCGCGTGCGGTCTCGCCGATCCAGTCGGTGGTCCATGCCGGATCGAGGCGGGTTTCGATGTCCACCTCCCCTGCCCCGGCCGCCTGCAGCGCGGCGCGGATGCTCTCGGCGATCACCTCGGTGGCCGGGCAGCCGGAGTAAGTGGGCGTCACCACCACGCGCAGGCCGTCCTCGCCACAGGCGAGCTCGCGCACGATGCCGAGCTCGACCACCGAGACCACCGGGATCTCGGGATCGGGCACGCCTTCGAGCACCTGCCAGGCCTGGGTTTCGCTCAGCATTCTTGCTCTCCAAGACGCTTGGAGAAGCCGTAGCGAGCGGGCCGCGGCCGACGCGAGAAGCGCAGCCGTACAAGAGGTACGGCGAGCATCGCAGGGGCGGCCCCGCTTCGCGCAATAGGCCTATTAACCCGGCAGTCAAATACCGTTCGGGCTGAGCCTGTCGAAGCCCAGTCGACACGAACGCCCTTCGACAGGCTCAGGGCGAACGGGGTAGCGCATTTCGTTGCCGGGCTAATATCCATGCGTCGGCTCACCATTGCGCGCCGGGGTAGGTCCGCTGCATGTACTGCATGGTCGCCAGCAAGTGGCCCATGTGCTCGGAGTGGCGGCCGAACTTGCCGTAGGTCCTGAACGGCGTGCGTGCCGGCACGGTGAGCGTGGCCTCATTGAGCACCGGCACCACCAGGGCCTCCCACTCGGGCTCCAGGCTGGCCCAGGCCGGGCCGATGCCGGCGGCTGCCACCGCATCGTCAGCCGGGTTGGCGGCGAAGAACTCGGCGGTGTAGGGCCACAGGTAATCGAGCGCGGCTTGCGCCCTGGCGTGCGAGAGCTCGGTGCCGTCGCCCAGGCGGATCACCCATTCGCCGGCGTGGCTCAGGTGGTAGCGCGCCTCCTTCAGGCTCTTGGCGGCAATGGCGGCCAGTTCCGCGTCGCTGCTGGTCGCCAGACGCTGGTAAAGCAGCACCTGGAAGGCGGCGAAGAGGAAGTTGCGCACCACGGTACGGCCGAAATCCTCGTTGGGCAGCTCGGTGAGCGTGACGTTGCGGTAGTCGCGCTCCACGCGCAGGAAGGCGAGCTGGTCCTCGTCGCGGCCCTGGCCTTCCAGCTTGCCGGCGTGGGTCAGCAGCAGGCGCGCCTGACCGATGAGGTCGAGCGCGGTATTGGCCAGCGCCATGTCCTCTTCCAGCACCGGCGCGTGCCCGCACCACTCGGACAGGCGCTGGCCGAGAATGAGCGCGTTGTCGCCCATGCGCAGCACGTATTCAATGTGCTCCGGCGTTGCGATGTTCTGTTGGGTCATCGGTCTCTCCCCCGCTTCACATGTGATTGACTTCGTCGGGCAGGGTGTAGAAGGTCGGGTGGCGGTAGATCTTGTCTTCCGCCGGGTCGAAGAGCTCGGGCTTGGCGTCCGGGTCGGAGGCGACGATGTCGCTCGCGCGCACCACCCAGATCGACACGCCTTCCTGGCGGCGGGTATAGACGTCACGCGCCACCTGCAGCGCGAGCCTGGCATCGGGCGCGTGCACGCTGCCGCAATGCTTGTGATCGAGGCCGTTCTTGCTGCGGACGAAGACTTCCCACAGCGGCCATTCCTTGCGTTCCATTCAAATCTCCTAGCCGCCAAAGGCGGCGCTGTAAGCTCCTCCCCCCTTCAAGGGGGGAGGCCGGGAGGGGGGATGGGTTTCGGTTCAGGCTGTGCCGGACCTCAAGAAACCCATCCCCACCCTGTCCCGTCCAGTGCCGGCTTTGCACAGCCGGCCCGTTCAGCCGGCGCGAAGCAGTGCTTCGCGAAACCCCGGCTTCACCCCCTTGAAGGGGAGGGAGAAAACCCTCAAGCCGCGACTTTCTCCCGCGCCGCCTGCTTCCGCGCATGCTCCAGCGCCGCCTCGCGCACCCATGCCCCTTCCTCCCAGGCTTTGCGCCGTGCCGCGATGCGGTCCACGTTGCACTGCCCGTGGCCATTCACCGTGGACCAGAACTCCTCCCAGTCGATGGCGCCGAAGTCGTAGTGGCCGCGTGCCTCGTTCCATTTCAGGTCCGGGTCCGGCAGGGTAATGCCCAGCACTTCGGCCTGCTTCACCGTGGCGTCGACGAACTTCTGCCGCAGGTCGTCGTTGGAGATGCGCTTGATGCCCCAGCGCATCGAGGTTTCCGAATGCTGGCTGTCCTTGTCGTGGGGGCCGAACATCATGATCGACGGCCACCACCAGCGATTCACCGCGTCCTGCACCATCTCGCGCTGCTCGGGCGTGCCCTTCATCATCTGCAGCAGCAGGTCGTAGCCCTGGCGCTGGTGGAAGGACTCTTCCTTGCAGATGCGCACCATGGCGCGCGAGTAGGGGCCGTAGCTGCACTTGCACAGCGGGATCTGGTTCATGATCGCCGCACCGTCGACCAGCCAGCCGATCACGCCGATGTCCGCCCAGGTCAGCGTCGGGTAGTTGAAGATCGAGCTGTACTTGGCGCGACCGTCGAGCAGGGCTTCGTAGAGTTCGTCGCGCGACACGCCCAGGGTTTCGGCGGCGGCGTACAGGTAGAGGCCGTGGCCGCCCTCGTCCTGCACCTTGGCGAGCAGGATGGCCTTGCGCTTGAGGCTGGGCGCGCGGGTGATCCAGTTGCCCTCAGGCAGCATGCCGACGATTTCGGAATGCGCGTGCTGGCTGATCTGGCGCACCAGGGTCTTGCGGTAGGCCTCGGGCATCCAGTCCTTGGCCTCGATGAAGCCGCCGGCGTCGATCTTGGCGTCGAACTCGGCCTGGTAGTCGGCGTTCTCGACCACGCGCGGGCCTTTCGGCTCGCCCTTGGGCTGGGGAATGTCCAGAGCTTGTGTATACATGTATGTGCTCCTTCTCTGTGGGGGGGCGCCGGCCATGCCGGCGCATGCAATGTCAGCCCTTCGGCCGGCGATCGACGACCCGCTTGGCCTTGCCGATGGTGACCCGCTCGATGCTGAAGGGCTCGCCGACCTGCACCTTGGCAGACACGCCGATGAGGCTCTTGATGTGGTGGGTGAGCTCCTTGGCGAGCGCTTCCTTCTGCTCCGGGTGGCGGCCGACGCCGGCTTCCGGGTTGATCTCCACCTTCACGGTGAGGGTGTCCATGTGACCCTGCTTGTCCACTTCCAGCAGGTAGTGCGGGGCCAGCTTGGGGATCTTGCAGATCAGTTCCTCGATCTGCGTGGGGAACACGTTCACCCCGCGGATGATCAGCATGTCGTCCGAGCGCCCGGTGATCTTGGCCATGCGCCGCATGCTGCGCGCGGTGGGCGGCAGCAGGCGGGTGAGGTCGCGGGTGCGGTAGCGGATCACCGGCATTGCTTCCTTGCTGAGCGAGGTGAACACCAGCTCGCCCTCCTCGCCGTCGGCCACCACTTCGCCGGTTTCCGGATTGATGATCTCGGGGTAGAAGTGGTCTTCCCAGATGGTCGGACCGTCCTTGGTTTCGACGCACTCGTTGGCTACCCCCGGGCCGATCACTTCGGAGAGGCCGTAGATGTCCACCGCATCCATGCCGGAGCGCTCCTCCATCGCCAGGCGCATCGCCGGGGTCCAGGGTTCGGCGCCGAAGATGCCGATCTTCAGCGAAGTGCTCTTCGGGTCGATCCCCAGGCGCTCCATCTCGTCGAGGATGGTGAGCATGTAGGACGGCGTCACCATGATGATCTTGGGCTTGAAGTCCTGGATGATCTGGATCTGCTTCTCGGTCTGCCCGCCGGACATCGGCACCACGGTACAGCCCAGCTTCTCGGCGCCGTAGTGCGCGCCCAGGCCGCCGGTGAACAGCCCGTAGCCGTAGGACACATGCACCATGTCGCCCGGCCGCCCGCCGGAGGCGCGGATGGAGCGCGCCACCACGGTGGCCCAGGTGTCGATGTCGCGCAAGGTGTAGCCCACCACCGTCGGCTTGCCGGTGGTGCCGGAGGACGCATGCACGCGGGCGATCTTCTCCATCGGCACCGCGAACATGCCGAAGGGGTAGTTGTCGCGCAGGTCGTGCTTGGTGGTGAACGGGAACTTGGCCAGATCCGCCAGCGACTTCAGGTCGTCCGGGTGCACGCCCTTGTCGTCGAACTTCTTGCGGTAGTGCGGCACGTTGTCGTAGGCGTGGCGCAGGCTCCACTTCAGGCGTTCGAGCTGCAGCGCGCGCAACTCGTCGATACTGGCCTTCTCGATCTGGTCGAGCTGCGGCGGGGCAAAGCTGTTGATCGGCATCCTCACATCCTCCTCGTTGTCGTCAATGCGGCAGTTCTGCGTCCGCCGTCATAATACTCTTGGCATAACTACAACTCGACCACCGGCCGCCCCTTGAGGCGGTAGGACTTGCCGCGCATCACCGCGATCAGCTCGCCCTTCTGGTTGCTCACGGTAATGTCGTACACCCCGGTGCGCCCGGCCACGAAGACCTCGCGCGCGGCAGCGGTGAGCAGGTCACCCGGACGACCCGGGGCCATGAAGTCCACGCTGACGCCGGAGGCCACCGTCTGCTCGTTGCCACTGTTGCAGGCATAGGCGAAGGCGGTATCGGCGAGGGTGGTGATGAAGCCGCCGTGGCAGATCTGAAAACCGTTGAGCATGTCGCCACGCACTTCCATGGTCATCGTCGCCCGGCCCGGACCGACATCCACGAAGGCCATGCCCAGGCCGCGCGCCGCATGATCGCGCTCGAACATGCCGTCGCGCACGCGCTCGGCCAGGGTCTGCGGATCTAGCCCGCCGCTGATGTCCCGAAAAGTTGCCTCACTCATGAAAGCTCGCTCCGGTGATGGCCTTGCGTTGCAGCAAGGGCGAGGTACGGTAACGGGTATCGAAGTAGTGTGCGGCCAGATTGGCAAGCACGCGGGCCACGCTGGCCACGCCGATCTCGTCGGCCCATGCCAGGGGCCCCTTCGGATAGTTGGTGCCGAAGCGCATCGCGGTGTCGATGTCCGCCGCCGAGCCGATGCCGGCGAGCACCGCATCGGCGGCCTCGTTGGCCAGCATCGCCACCGTGCGCAGGCCCACCAGGCCGGCCACGTCGTCCACGCGGGTCACCGCCAGGCCGGCGGCCTGCAAGGTGCCGGCCACCGCACGCCAGGCCCCGGTGCCGCACTGCTCGGCCACCGCCAGCGTCAGGCGCGGCGTGGTGGCGTAGTCCAGGCAGAGGTCGAACAACACCAGATTGGGCACGCCCTCTTCCGCCGCGCGCCGGGTGGCGGTACGGCCGTCGGAGAGCACCAGCCGGGCGCCGCCAATTTCCAGCCAGCCGGCGCCGTGCGCGGAACTTCCCGGCTTGCGCTGCACGGCGATGCCTGCCGCCTCCAGGCGGGCGATCAGCGCCCCGGCAACGCCCAGGTCGCCGACCACGGCCACCATGGTTTCGCCCTGCTGCGCCGCCTCGGTCGCCGGCAGGGGGCGCGCGGCGCCTTCCGCGTAGTCGTAGAAACCGCGTCCGCTCTTGCGCCCCAGCCGCCCGGCGAGCACCAGTTCCTGCTGGATCAGGCTGGGAGTGAAGCGCTTGTCCTGGAAGTACGCGTCGAACACCGAGGAGGTCACGGCGAAGTTCACGTCGTGACCGATGAGGTCCATCAGTTCGAAGGGCCCCATCGGGAAGCCGCAGCCTTCGCGCAGCACCGCGTCCAGCGTGGCGACATCGGCCGCGCCTTCGCCGAGCACGCGCAGCGCTTCGGCGTAATAGGGGCGGGCGACGCGGTTCACGATGAAGCCCGGGGTCGATTTCGCATGCACGGCCACCTTGCCCCAGGCGCGCGCGGTGGCATGCAGGGCGTCGGCAACCTCCGTGTCGGTGGCGAGGCCGGAGACCACCTCCACCAGCTTCATGACCGGTGCCGGGTTGAAGAAGTGCAGACCGGCGACCCGCCCCGGGCGGGCCAGCGGAGCGGCGAGCGCGGTGATCGACAGCGAGGAGGTGTTGCTGGCGAGGATGGCGTCGGCCCCCAGCAGACCTTCCAACTCGGCGAACAGCGCACGCTTGACCGCCAGATCCTCGACGATGGCTTCCACCACCAGCCCGGCGTCGCGCGCCGCGCCCAGTTCACTCACCGGCAGCACGCGGGCGGCGGCGGCCTGTGCGGCTTCGGCGCTCATGCGGCCCTTGGCGGCCAGCTTGTCGAGTGCCGCGACGATGCCGGCACGGCCCTGGTCGGCCGCCTCGGCACGGCTGTCATACAGGTAAACGGTGTGGCCGGCCGCGGCCGCCACCTGGGCGATGCCGCTGCCCATGGCGCCGGCGCCGACCACCAGCACCTTCAGGTCGGGGGAGAGTGCTGCACTCACCGTTCAGTCCCCCTTGAAGCGCGGCGCGCGCTTTTCCATGAAGGCGGCCACGCCTTCGCGGTAGTCGTGCGAGCGGCCGCACACAGTCATGGCGTCGCGTTCGCGGTTCAACTGGGATTCGAAATCCTCACCATCGCTGGTCCAGATCAGGCGCTTGGTCTGCGCATAGCCGAAGGTCGGCCCCTGCGCCAGCGTGGCGGCGACCTGCTGCACGGTAGGCAGCAATGCCTCGTCGTCCACGCACTTCCAGATCAGGCCCCATTGCTCGGCCTGTTCGGCCCCCAGCTTGTCGCCCAGCAGGGCCAGGCCCATGGCGCGCGCCGGGCCGAGCAGGCGCGGCAGGATCCAGGTGCCGCCGGTATCCGGGATCAGGCCGAGCTTGGCGAAGGACTGGATGAAGCTCGCCGAGCGCGCGGCGAACACCAGGTCGCAGGCCAGCGCGAGGTTGGCGCCGGCACCTGCGGCAACGCCGTTCACCGCAGCGATCACCGGCAGGTCGAGCGCACGCAGCGCGAGCACCAGCGGCTTGTAGTTGCGTTCGACGGAGGCGCCGAGGTCGGGGGCCTCGTCGCCGGCCGCCACGGCGCGGTCGGAGAGATCCTGGCCGGCGCAGAAACCCCGCCCGGCGCCGGTCAGCACCAGCACGCGGACGCTACCGTCGGCACGCCCGGCGCGCACCGCGGCGAGCGCCGCACGCACTTCGGCGTGCATCTGATCGTTGAAGCTGTTGAGCCGCTCGGGGCGGTTCAGGGTCAGCGTCGCCACGCCTTCGGCCACCGTCAGGGCGATGGTCTCGAAAGGCTGGGCCGCGGCACTGTGGGCAGTGCTCATGAGGGTCTCCTCCATCCTTGTTCTTTTACGCGCCGTGGGGCACGCTGTCTCTTCCATGCCGGGGCTTGATGCCCTCTGTCCGGTCTCTGCAAAGTCGTTTGACCGACCGGTCAATCAATAGTAGTCTTGATCCAGATCAAAAAACAAGCACTATTTTTCGCACCCCGCGAAGACCCTTTTTCACGGCGCACAGACGCCGTCAATGGAGGAGACGCCATGACCCACCCGCTGTTCGACAAGCACCGCGCCACCCTGGACGCGGCCCTCGACGCCATCCACAGCCGCGGCTACTGGACCCCCTACCCCGAGATGCCCAGCCCCAAGGTGTATGGCGAAACCGCCATGGCCGACGGCAAGGCCGCGGTGGAGGCACTCGCCGGCCAGGACTTCGTTCTCGACCAGCCCGGCGCCAGCGCCTGGGCCGCGCCGGAGAAAAGCCCCTACGGCGTGAAGCTGGACGTGCGCTATCCGGTGTGTGACGTGGACGCGCTGATCGCCGCCGCCCAGGCCGCCATGCCGGGCTGGCGCAAGATCGGCGCCGAAGGCCGCGTCGGCGTGTGCCTGGAGATCCTCGACCGCCTCAACAAGAAGAGCTTCGAGATCGCCCACGCGGTGATGTACACCACCGGCCAGGGCTGGATGATGGCCTTCCAGGCCGGCGGCCCGCACGCGCAGGACCGCGGTCTGGAAGCCGTGGCCTACGCCTGGGACGAGATGAGCCGCATCCCTGCGACCACCATCTGGGAAAAGCCGCAGGGCAAGAACCCGGCGCTGAAGATGCAGAAGCACTACGAGATCGTCGGCCGCGGCGTGGCGCTGGTGATCGGCTGCGGCACCTTCCCGACCTGGAACACCTATCCGGGCCTGTTTGCGGCGCTCGCCACCGGCAACCCGGTGATCGTCAAGCCGCACAGCAACGCCATCCTGCCCGCCGCCATCACCGTGCGCATCATCCGCGAAGTGCTCGCCGAAGCCGGTCTCGACCCCAACCTGGTTAGCCTCGCAGTGGTGGAAAAGCGCGCCGCCACCCAGGCGCTGGCCACCCACCCGGCGGTGAAATCCATCGACTTCACCGGCGGTAACGTCTTCGGCCAGTGGCTGCTCGACAACGCCCGCCAGGCCCAGGTGTATGCCGAGCTGGCCGGGGTAAACAACGTGGTGATCGAGTCCACCGACAGCTACAAGGCCATGCTGAGGAACCTCGCGTTCACGCTCAGCCTTTACTCCGGGCAGATGTGCACCACCACCCAGGCGATCATGGTGCCCGCCGGCGGCATCGAGACCGACCAGGGCCACAAGAGTTTCGACGAAGTCGCCGCCGACCTCGGCGCGGCGATCAGCAAGTTCCTCGCCGATCCCGCAGTGGCCACCGCGGTGCTCGGTGCCATCCAGTCCGAAGCCACGCTGGCGCGCATCGAGGAATGCCAGTCCGGCGCCTTCGGCAAGGTGGTGCTCGGCTCCAGCAAGATCGAGCACCCCGAATTCCCCGGCGCCGAAGTGCGCACCCCGGTGCTGCTGGCCTGCGACGCCGCCGACGAGTCGAACTACATGGAAGAACGCTTCGGCCCCATTGCCTTCGTCGTCAAGGTCGCCGACGGCGCCGCCGCGGTGGCGCTCTCCGAACGCATCGTGCGCAAGCACGGCGCGCTCACCGTGGGCGTGTATTCGACCCGCGCGGAGATCCTCGACGCCATGACCGAAGCCACCCTCAACGCCGGCGTCGCGCTGTCGATCAACCTCACCGGCGGGGTGTTCGTGAACCAGTCCGCGGCCTTCTCCGACTACCACGGCGTAGGCATGAACCCGGCCGCCAACGCCTCGTATTCGGACGCTGCCTTCGTCGCCAACCGCTTCCGCGTGGTGCAGCGGCGTTACCACGTCGAGTAAGCTGGTTAGCAGGTCCCTTCCCCATCAGGAGAGGACGCAGGCAGGTTTGCTCCGCAGCCCATGACCTGCGTCCCTCCCCCTTCAAGGGGGGCGAAGCCGGGGTTTCGCGAAGCACAGCTTCGCGCCGGCTGAGCGGGCCGGCTGTGCAAAGCCGGCCCTGGACGGACAGGAGGGGGATGGGTTTCCAGCGAGCAAGATACGCATGCGACGGAATTCAGCCCGCAACCCATCCCCACCCCCACCCGGTAGTCTCCGCTACGCTACGCCGCTACGCAGGCGGCGAGCGGTGCTCGCCGAAACCCCTGCTCCGCCCCCTTGAAGGGGAGGGAGTTTCATTGTGGCGATGAAGTGCAGGGACCATTCAGCACGCAGCACTGCACCAACATCTACCCCCAGGAGCCCCCCATGCCCTGCTACGAAATCGACGGCCTGCGCCCGGTCATCCACCCCGACGCCTTCGTCCACCCCGACGCCGTGCTGATCGGCGACGTCATCGTCGGCCCGCGCTGCTACGTCGCCCCGCTCGCCTCCCTGCGCGGCGACTTCGGCCGCATCGTGCTGGAAGAAGGCAGCAACATCCAGGACACCTGCGTGATGCACGGCTTCCCCGGTACCGACACCGTCATCGAACAGGACGGCCACGTCGGCCACGGCGCCGTGCTGCACGGCTGCCGGGTCGGCAGGAATGCGCTGATCGGCATGAACGCGGTGATCATGGACAACGCCATCGTCGGCGAATCGGCCATCGTCGGCGCCTGCGCCTTCGTCAAGGCCGGCATGGAAATCCCCCCGCGCATGCTCGCCGCCGGCATGCCGGCGAAGGTCATGCGCGCGCTCTCCGAAGAGGAAATGGCCTGGAAGGTCGACGGCACGCGCTGCTACCAGGACCTCACCGTGCGCAGCCTGTCCACGCTGAAGGCCTGCGCCCCGCTCACCGAGATGGAGCCGGGGCGCAAGCGCTTCGAGTTTCCGGGGGTGGTGCCGCTGGTGGATGTGAAGAAGGGCGAATGACGCAGAACGTACCCAGAGTGGGAAACTTCTGCGCGGAACCGCCGCTGCGCCCTGATGAAGCACCGCTTCAGTAGGGCTCCCCCCTCAGCCACGCGTCCAACTCGCGAGCGGGGAACGGCGGGGAGAACAGATAGCCTTGGCATGAACTGCAACCCGCGGCGAGAAGGAAATCCCGTTGTTCCGCCGTTTCCACCCCCTCGGCAACGACCTCACGGTCGAGTCCGTGGCCAAGCTGGATGATGGTCGCAACGATGCGGGAGCTGGCCTGATCACGGCCGATGTCTCCAACAAAGCTCTTGTCTATCTTGATTACGTCAAAGGGAATGCTCTTGAGATAGGCAAACGACGAGTAGCCCGTACCAAAATCATCAATGGCGATACGCACCCCAATGCTGGCCAACTGCCCGAGCTTCTCCATCGCGCCTGCCACATCCATCAACACGCTCTCGGTAATCTCCAGCTCAAGAAGCGTAGGCCTCAGTCCATTGCCGTCAAGCATGGCCCGTATCCGCTCGACGAGATCAGGCTGCCTGAACTGGCGCGCTGACAGGTTCACCGCCAGTCGGGTCAATGGCACACCCTCATCCAACCAGGCACGGGCCTGCGCACATGCATCGCGCAGCACCCAATCCCCAAGCGCAACGATGAATCCGCTTTCTTCGGCAAGCGGAATGAACCTTGACGGTGACACCAGGCCACGCTGCGAGCTCCGCCACCTCACCAGCGCCTCGACCCCGATCAGGCTGCCATCGCGCGCATCCACCTGCGGCTGGTAGTACAGGACAAACTCATCATGATCGAGCGCCCTGCGCAACGCCACCTCCATGGCCAAACGCTCGTCAGCCGCCCTTGTCTGCGCCTCGGCATAGAACCGGTAAGCGTTGCTTCCACACGATTTAGCGTTGTAAAGCGCTGAATCCGCGTGCTGGATCAAGGCATCGGGACTATCGCCATCCCTTGGATACAACGCGATGCCTATGCTTGCCCCAACGATCACCTCGTTGCCTCCGCACACCAGGAAGGACCTTGCCAGGCCTTGCAACAGCTTTTCAGCAACGGTCGCGGCACCGTTCGCGCTCGCGACCCCCTCCAGAAGGACGACGAACTCATCGCCGCCAAAGCGTGCCAGGAGATCCGTCTCGCGCAGGCACTCGCCAAACCGAACGGCGACCTGGCACAGAAGTTCGTCCCCGGCGGGGTGTCCCAGGCTGTCGTTGACATGCTTGAAACGGTCCAGATCGATGAACAGCAGCGCGCCCCCCTGCTCCGGCTGGCGGGACTGGCGGAGGACCTTCTGCAGGCGCGTCAGCAACATCAGTCGATTCGCCAGACCCGTCAGGACATCATGATGGGCCAGATAGTCCAGTTGCCGCTCCGACTGCTTGAGGGGAGACACGTCGAGCAGCACGCCGACATAGCTGTAGGGCGCGCCGCTCGCGTCCGGAACCGTACTGATGGTCAGCCAGATCGCGTAGAGATCACCATTCTTGCGCCGATTCCAGATCTCACCCTGCCAGAACCCATCCCGTGCCAAGCTGCTCCACATCTCGCTGTAAAAGGTACTGGGATGACGGCCAGACTTGAGCATGCTGAGCTTGTGACCAAGCAGCTCCTCTTCCGCATAGCCCGAAATGGAGCGGAAAGCGGAGTTGACCACCCTGACTCGTCCTTCCAGGTCGGTCACCACCACGCCTTCGCGCATGGAAGCGAACACTGCGGACACCAGGCGCTGACGCTGCCCGTGACTCCCAAGGTGGCGCATCGCCATCCGCGACCGGTACCCAGCCAACCAAGCGGCAAACAGAACGCTCGCCAACAGCATCAGCATCACCTCACCCTTGCCGCCGGCACCTCCGTCAGGAAACACCGCAGCCAGAGCATCGCTGCCACCGAACACCCAGGCCAACCCGCACGCAAAGTACACCAGCAGTGCCAGTGCAATGGTGCGCCCCACCTTCTCAGGATGGGGCGAGCCAACGCCATCCACGCGACTGACGAAGCACTCGCTGCAGGTCTCCCGGCAAATCTCACGGGCATCTCCCGATGGAGCCACCTCGTCAGCGCAAGATGGGGCAGTGCCCACAACATCCTTGGGAGCCTCCTCAACCACCTCCGCGGGGCCACTCAAAACAGCTCAACCGCCACGACGCCAGGGGCTGAACGACCATGTCCGTCATAAATACCGACAGCGGCTTCGTTCACCGCCCCCCTGCCGGGCACGGGCGAACCGGGCTTGGAAGTCAGTTCGGCCAACAAGCCGATGTGCGCCTCCATCCGCATGACGACATCCTGGATGCGCTCGATCTGTTGACGGGCAATGTCCTGAAACTGGATGCAGCTCATCGCCCGGCAAATGCCATCGTCAAGCAACTGCGCAGCGTCGTTGATTCGTTGAAGGGTATCGGCCTCACCCTCGATGACCTGCTGGATTCCCTGGGTGAGGCTCTCCAGCTGCTCCGCGATGGCCTGCAGGGAGCGCCGTTCCGCAACCACGCCATCGTCATTGAGCCGAGCTTCGAACTGGGAGGCAATCGTCTCCGCCACTGTGGCAATGCCCGTCTGGATACTGCCCGCCGCCTCGCCCACGACCGTGGAAAGCTTGCGAACCTCGTCCGCCACCACAGAAAAACCCCGCCCTGCCTGCCCCGCCCTGGCTGCCTCGATTGCAGCATTCAACGCCAGCAGGTTGGTTTGACTGGCGATGCCACGGATCGCATCCGCCAACTTGCCCAGATCGCGGCTCTCATCCACTACTCGTGCAATGCGCTGGCGCTCTCGCTCAGATTCGGCCAGGCGCTCCTCCATGTAATGCCCGAGCCTCACCACCACGTCATGGTTGCTCTGCATCCTTGCCCTGGCGTCGCTCATCAGCCGGGCACTCAGCTCCGTCGCACGCGATACCCCACCCTTCAGGTCGCGCATCGACACATCGAGCAACTGCAGCTCGCCGACGATATCGACCGCGGCCGTCTCGGTAAGCTCAACGAGTTGCCCCAACTGCTCGCGCGTCAGCCGACCCACCTGCCGCAACTCCGACAAGCTCTCCAGCACCTCGTGCTGATGCCGCGTCAGGGCATGCTGGCGGTCTCGAAGGTGACCCGCATTCACTCCGAGACCGAGGACAAGATCCCGATAAAACAGCCTGGAGTACAAGGCATAGACGCCATAGGCAACACCGACGATGATCAGGGTCCCAGCGGTGTCTGCAAGCCGGTTGGACAACCCGAGGCTCTCGGCGGAAACGACATGGTAGTAATCGTGGCCGAGATATACTACGAGGCAAGCGACCAGCGCGATGCAGAGGAAGGCCAGCGTTCCTCGCCGCACCAAGGGAAGTGCAGTCATGAGAATAACGCCCCCGGCGCTTTGGAGATCTCCGAACGACACTGCGTGACAGGCCACTCAACCCACCCCAAACTACCCGGAGTGGGCAAAGAGGCCTTACCGTTCCCCTCAGAAAGCCGTTTCTGCGTTGTATTACTTTTCCTTGGCGTTACACTGACCATACCACCCCCAGGAGGTCCAAGGACACCACAGAGACTCCCCCGAACGGGCACGGACATCGACCCGGATAGGCAGTGCACCTACTTGCGCCCAGAGCGATGCCGTCGCCACGGAGTCCCAAAAGACGACAACACGCCCGTGGACTGCAGCGCCTTACCAAGCGTTTAAGCACCCATTGAAGAGAGTGGGCGGCTGCACGCGCTCACAGCCCCCAAGATAGGATCACGCTTGTCATACGACGAAATTACTCCTTATCTGGTTACAGGTCAACACAGAAAACTCCTTATTTGGATCACATAGGCCCCCAAGAAGAGCACTGCCCCCACATGCGTGCCCAGCCCACAGCACCTGCCGCTCCCCCGCAAACCACTGTACCGCGAGCGACGGTCAAGGCCGGCAGCCTCGGATCGCGCTTGAAGGCCTGGCGCGAGACGAAGGGACTCAGGCAGGCTGACGCGTCATCCTTATTTGGAGTCCCATACAGTTCGTATCAGAAGTATGAGATGAACCTCAGCCTGCCCGGCGCTGACGCCATCGAGCGTTTTGTGCGCGCGGGCGTCGATGCCAACTGGCTGCTAACGGGCGAAGGTCCCATGACTGCACCTGCAGTGGAACCAACGGCGCCTTGCGCGAAACGTCTGCAAGCGGCACTGGAGACTGTCGAAACCAGCTTGAGCCGGGCCGGTCATCCCACCGTTTCTGCTGAGAAAAAGGCAGCGCTCGTGCTGAGGGTATACGACCTGCTACAGGAACCCGCTGCCTCGAAGGAAAAGGTCCTGAAGCTCCTTGAACTCGTGCTTTGAGTTCACGGCAGTGTCGTACTGCACGACTGCGGGGCCTCCATGGCGTTGTCGCCCTTTGACGGGAGATAGACCGGCTGTGGATCACTCCGCGCGCCGGAGCACCGCACGCCGCGTTGCGACGGTTGTCCGCACGGCAATCAACAGCGCAACCAGCATTAGGCCGCCACCGACGGCAAAGGCAGCCGCAAGGCCGGAGGAGGCCGCCTGCTGAGCGAGCGAGGTGAAATCGGCCGCACCCGCGCCCGAAGCAAAGACGGCGCCCATGAAGGACGCGCCGGTGATCAGACCGAGGTTGCGCGACAGGTTGAGCAGGCCGGAGACGAGCCCGTGCTGGTCGGCACTGCTGCGGATCATCACCGCGGTGTTGTTCGCCGCCTGAAACAGCGCATAGCCTGAGGTGATGACCGCCAGCATGCCGACATAACCCGGCAGCCCCACCGTAGCGGCCAACGCGGGCAGCGCAAAGGCGCCCAGTGCCATCGCCCCCAGACCGACGATGGTCATCCACTGTGCCCCCAAGCGATCCACCAGTCGCCCGGCGGGCATGCCAGCGAACGCGGCCACCAGCGGACCGCTCGACATCACCAGCCCCACCCGTGTCGAATCCAGGGCAAAAACACTGGCAAGGTAGAACGGCCCCACGACCAGCGTCGCCATGACCACGGCGTTGACCAGGACGCTCATCGCCAACCCGGCACCAAGCACGCCCTCCTGACCCAACAGACCCGGCCGCAGCAGCGGCGCCTGCGCCCGCGCTTCGACCCACAGGAAGAGCACGGCTCCAATGATGGCCGCGAGCAGCAGCGCACCGTTGACGACGCCGAAGCGCCCATTCCCAAGCGTCATCGCCAGCGCATAGGCCGCGAGCGTCATCGCCAGGACGACTACGCCAGCCTTGTCGAACGGCGGGCGCGCATCTCCGGTCGAACTGCCAGCGGCCGGCAGGCCAAGCAGCGCCAGGAGCAGCGCCACCACCGCGAGCTGGAACTTGATCAGGAAGATTGCCTGCCAGCCGCCAACGGCGATGAGCATGCCGCCCAGCGTCGGCCCCAGCGCCGTGCCCGCCGCGGACAGGGTGCCCAGCAGGCCCATGGCGCGGCCGGTACGCGCCTTGGGTATGGCCTCGCCTACCAGCGCCATGGTGAGCGCCATCATGATCGCCGCCCCCACGCCCTGCAGCGCGCGCGCCGCGATCAGCCACCCCAGGCCGGGCGCCACGCTGCACAGTACGGAGGCCGCAGCAAACACGGCAAGGCCGACGAGCAGCAGTCGGCGCCTGCCGATGACGTCGCCCAGGCGGCCGACGCCGACGATCGTGCAAGTAACGGCGAGGAGGTAGGCCAGCACCACCCACTGGACCGCCTGAAAGGATGCATCGAAGGACTGTGCCAGCGTTGGCAGAGCCACGTTGGCGATGCTGGTGCCCAGCGAGGACAGCAGCATGGACAGCGACAGGCTCGTCATCGCCCAGCGCGAGGCAGCATTCCGCGGCGCGTTTGCGCCAATCGGATGATCAAGCTTGCTCATGGCAACCTCCAGCCACGCACGAGGCAATCGATGGCCACCCGGGGGCCGTCGTCGGTGCCGACGATACGCTCTACGGTGTGCGCCTTCTCGATGACCAGTTCGTGCCCGACGGCGGTCACCACCTGCTCCGCCGTGTAGAGCACCGCAGGGTCCTGCGGACCGCCGAAGCCGTCGGCCCGGTTCGATGTATCGTGAGCGACGAGCAGGAAGGTGCCACCCGGCGCCACGGCCTGCGCGGCCTTCAGCAGGATCGGTTGCAGCTCCGCTTGAGGAACCTGCAGATAGATCAGCGTGACCAGATCGAAGCCGCCGGGCTCGGGCCGATAGCTGCGCAGATCCGCGGCCTCGAGGCTCACGCGCCCCGCCACGCCGCGTGCACCCGCCAGCCGCCGGGCTTTCTGCAAGCCCAGCTCGGCGAAATCAACGGCACACACATCCCAGCCCTGCTCGGCCAGCCAGACGGCGTTGCGTCCTTCGCCGGTGGCCAGGTCCAACGCCCGCCCGGGCGGCAAACCTGCCACCTCCGCGACCAGAAAGCGGTTGGCGTCGACGGTCCACAGGAACTCGCTCACCGCGTAGCGCCGGTTCCATTCCTCGCGCCCCATGGCGCGCGCAGCGCCGTCGGGCGCGGCACCCCCGGCGACATCCCCGTTGTTTGCCCGACCAGGCACAGCTCTCGACGCCATTTTTCGACTCCTCGACCACGATGTCCGGATGGTAGAAAGGTCGCTCGCAAGGCGGAAGGCGCACCGTTTGCAGTTAATCAGTGCATGAAACGCCATGCCCTCAAATGCCGTGCTATGGTGCGCGCATGTCAAGGCCCGATTTCAACCTGCTCCTCACGCTGGACGTGCTGTTGGCCGAAGGCAACGTGGCACGCGCGGCCGAGCGCCTGCGGCTCAGCCCTTCGGCCATGAGCCGCGCACTGGCGCGACTGCGCGAGACAACGGGCGACCCGCTGCTGGTCCGCGCCGGACGCGGGCTCGTGCCCACGCCGCGCGCACTGGAGCTGCGTGAGAAGGTGAGCGAGTTGGTGCAGGACGTGGAAGCCGCGTTGCGTCCAGTGGAAGCCCCCAACCTGGCAACGCTGGAACGCAGCTTCACCCTGCGCACCGGCGAAGGCTTCGTAGAAAACTTCGGACCGTCGCTGCTGGCCCGCGTAGCCCAGGCGGCGCCGGGCATCCGCCTGGGCTTCGTGCCCAAGCTCGACCGCGACAGCAACGCGCTGCGCGACGGCACGGTCGATCTGGAAACCGGCGTACTCGGCAGCGGCATGGGCCCCGAGCTTCGTGTTCAGGCGCTGTTTCGCGACCGTTTCATCGGCGTGGTACGCGCAGGACACCCGCTCTGCGGCGAAGAGATCACCCCTTCCTCATTCGCCGCGGGCCGGCATATCGGCCTCTCGCGGCGCGGCGTGCCACACGGCCCGGTCGATGACGCACTGGCTGCCCTGGGTCTGCAGCGCAAGGTCGTCACCACCGTCGGCGGCTTCTCGACTGCCGTAGCGCTGGCGCGGGTCTCGGGCTTGATCGCAAGCGTACCCGAACGCCACACCGGAAACCTCCGCGACGGCATGTACTCGTTTGCCCTGCCCTTTGCCGTTGGAGAAATTACCGTATCGCTGCTCTGGCACCCGAGGCTCCACAGGGATCCGGTGCATCGCTGGCTTCGCGGGGTGATACAGGACGTCTGCGCGCCCCCTTGATGATCTTGGCGGAACACACACGACGCCTCACCAATGGAGCCGGGGCGCAAGCGCTTCGAGCTTCCTGGGGTGGTGCCGTTGGTGGAACAGAAGACGGTTTCAGCCACCTGACCGTGGTCTCAGGAAGACGGGGCGGGCGGAAGGTTCGAGCACAGGACAGCCAAAACGGCTCACCGACAGCTATCGACCCGTTGCTGCCTTTCGTCGCTGCAACTATCCAACGGCAGTCAGTTGATTGCAGCGGTCATTCGAGCGACTTGGCGACCGAGTGCTCGTCGGCCGGAGCTGCCATTCAGTTGCGTTGAATGAAACGGCTGGTTTGCCAAGGACAACGGCCACACGTGCCGCCGAACGCGTCAATGAGCACGAATTCAAGGTATGCCCCCCACGTCTTACTGCGGGTCTAGCCCAGCTTCGCGCTACACGACACGGCGTATTATTTAGTGGATTGGGTGGATCCAGCAACCGGGACTCTCGCTGTCGAAGAACTCCACTTCGACGTGCGCTCCCAATACATCATGGATTATCTGGACGACCCGATTGCAGTACGCCTGTTCGCCTCGGAATACTGACACCGCTACACGATTGATGCCCGTGTCTTTCATGCGTTGCAGGAGGTGAATGTCTTGCTCGGCGAAGCCCCAGCCATAGACCACCAGAGTATCCCGCTGCGATTTCAGAACCTCTCTGTAGACGGTGGAGAGGTAGTAGCTGTTCTGGATGGATGCAACTTTTTGCGGCCACGTTCCCTCGCTCACGAACAAAGGCACGACCTCTCCGTTTTGCCAGCGTTGCAGGACCGCCTCCAGCAACCCGTCCCGAAGGTTGTGGATCTTGCGCTCTTGCTCTACCAAGTTTCGGCACAACACCAGACTGCCATGCGCATAGAACACCAGCGAGACTGAACGGTCTCCTCGGATCGGCTGCCTGAATCGCCGCCAGTCATCGTCGAAGGCGCCGCCTCCCACAAAGCAGTCTTTGAATGCATGCTGGTCGTCGATGTCCAACCCGTAGGTCATAGCCCAGTACACCACCAGGTCGTAGTTAAGCGAGATGACGGTTCCGAACCGTTTCAGGAATTGATAGATGCTCGGCAGGTGGACGCTTACCGTGCCGTGCTCCGGGTGAATGTCGCGGACTGTTTGGATGAGGCAGTCCCTAAGGCCGACATAGGCGGCATGGGTCTGCGCATCCGGTATTCGTAGCGAACGATTGACGTTTGATGCCTGCCAGACGATCCGAAGAACCAACTCGAAGTCGTTGGTCTGAAAGAACTCAAACAACCGCTGAGCATCCTCGCGAAGCAGGTTCTGCTCGGCGGCATGTTGCAGCAGCGAGCCGTAGGAAAAGCTCGGACTGACGGAAATGCTGGCACCATTGCCGAGGAGAATTGTGCAGCCGTAGTTTTCCGCAATCGCTTCCCAAGGCCTGATCTCAAACGGCATGTTGTTGGTCCTTGCGCATTCAAGTCGGGGGGCAAGGCTGTGAAATTCGCATGAGATGGTTCTTGAGCAGGAACCAGCACATATTGAGCGCGAATGAACGGCCACGCCGTGTCATCTGATCTTCAGGGATTCCCACCGGGCGGTGTGCGCCAGGACTGAGAAAGCCGAAAACACCGGCTAGGCCTTTTTCCTCCTCTGTGGTCATCTCGCCGCTGCTGCGCAGGAACGCAAGCACCTCGCCCCATTTCGATGGGTTGTAAGCGGCGGGTGTCTGCCGTTGCGAGGCGACATGGGCGGCTATGTCGCCGGCCAAAGTTTCCAGCGCCACGCGGGCGTTCACAAGCGATGCGTTGTAGTCGGGCGGAATTGCCCGGAACGCGCCAGCCGAATCGTTGATCTTGGCGATGATCTCCTCCGCACGAGGTGCGCCAGAGCTCTGTAGCGCAGTGATCAGGGCATCCTCCAAGGGCGCAGCATCAGAGATCGACGGATCTGTCTGGATCAGCTTCTTGTCCTGGATGATGTAGCCGTCCAGCAGGAGGCATTGCGCCAGATCATGCTGGCGCTCGTCGAACCGATACTTCGGATTGACTCTGGCCCGCAGATCGCCCGAAGTTGCAACGACCTCAGCCAGCGCCAGCATTAGTGTGCGGTCATCCAGATCGCGCAACGTATTGAGTAGACCGTACAGCAGTTGCCCATGCGACAACGGCAGATGCTGCACGCCGTACTTGCTCAGAAGCACGATCGAAGTCATCGGCTCCTGCAGCCCGAGGAACTGGGCGAACGAATGGCGGGTTCTTTGTCCGATCATGCTTGCGATCTTTCATAGGCTTCAGGACAGGGGCGTTGCCTTCCCTCTGTGCTTGCTTCCGATGGTCCGAAACTCCCGGCAGACGAGCGCACCCTCGGGACTCAATTTCCATAAATTCGGCATCTATCCAAATCTGATGCCAAACAAGCCACCGTCTTCCGTGGCATCGGTCAAGCGCGTGGGAAGCACATAGTCGTTGAGATCGAATCCTTCAATAGTTTCCTTGAAGGCGTCATCCTCATTCATCGTCACGATGTACTGAAAGCCAAGTTCCTGAGCAATTTCTGAGCCAAGACGCAACGCACTGATGACCTGGCGCCCGTCAACGCCATCGAAGAGATGGCTGTCATGGATCAGGAATCCAGGCCCCATCTGCCGCTTTGTGCACAAGCGCATAAGCATCATGTCGAAGCAGAAAATCTGCATGTTCTTGATGCCCTTGCTGCGTTCGCCCTGCATCGGAAACTTGAAAATCGGTCCGTTGGAGGTCTCGTCGACCGTCATGCTGCCGGCCGATTCATACAAGCGTTGCGAGGTTTCCTCGAAGGCGACGATTGCCTCCGCCAGTCTATCCTTCTGCTCGGTGAAGTCACGCCTTAGGCGGATCGTGAGGCGGTTCCGCTCAATCTCCAACTCGTTCTTGGTGCCTTCGAGCTGCTCGGCTGCTTCGAAGCGTTGCCGCAATGATTCCACTTCGGATTCCAGTCGCCCTAGTTCGCCTTGCAGCTTGAGGAACTGTTCAAGTGCGCCGTGGCTCTTGAGAATGCCCAGGATTTCAACGCGCCGATGGTCGAGTTGCGCCTTCTTGCTATCGCGCAGCTCGATACGCAGCTTCGCCGCTTCGAGTTCGCTGGACAGATAGTCCTTGCGATTGCGAACCACCGATTCGTGAAAGCTCTTTACGTCCTCGTAGCGGCGCTTGACCAAGCCCGGTAGCACGACGCCTGCTTCTTGATAGACCGCCTGAAGGTCTTCATGGTTGGGAGGAACCTCAGAGGCGAGTGCGCTTTCCAGATCACGAATGGCCGAGAAGTCGATGGTGTTGGCGTTGGCCAACTCGTTGAGCTGCCGTGTCAGCGTGGCGCTTTCGATTTCCAGTTCCCGGTATTCCGGCAAGACCTGGAAAGTCTCAACTTCCGCATGGAGCTTCTTGAGGCGGGCTTCTTGAATGGTCAGCTCAGTGCGCAGGTCGGCGGCCTTGCCGATGATTGAACCGAACGCGCCGTTCCCAGCCGCCTTCTTCAGCTCATCCAGGGTTTTTTCGCGATCACGCACAGCTTGCCAATCTCGGGCGATTTGCCAGTCCAATCCGAGCAGGAACATCAGCGCCATTTGCATGTCGCCAGTGCCCTGCATCGTGGCCTGCTTCTCCGGTGTCATGAACGCACCACTCGCCTGTCGGCGCACAAAGTAGGCAAACAGTGACCGGAACGAAGGCGGCTTGCTGCCTGCAGCTTCAAGGCTGCTCAGACCGAACATTTGCTCGCCGAGGAACGTACACCACTCGGTGGCCGAGAACTTGACCTTCGCGGCAGGCGGGACGGTCACGAAGATTTTGGCTTTGGAACTACCGCTGCGCTCTACCACCGTCCGTTCTGACTTCAGATCGAAGTCCATGCCAAAGGTATGTTCTGCCAGCTCCGGGGTACGGAAAATTGAGTCCGGCCCGGCGTCGGCGCCCAGCAGAAAATGCACCAGCTCAACGAAACTGGTTTTGCCGGCGCGATTGCGTGTTTGTTTGGTGGTCGCCCCTTCGGTTTTTTGGGCGAGCAGCACATTCAGGCCGGGCTTCAGATCGCCAAGATTCTTGAAGCTAGGCAGCGTGCTGAAGATGTGATGGATCACGCTGTCCTCCGTGCCACAAGGCCGCTTTCGAGTTCTATGGTTCCAAGGGCGTACAGGAGGTCTAGGGCGAGCAGGAACCAGTCATAGGTAACGCGCCGGGGCGTCGCCGCCAAGCCAGCGTCATTTCTGTTCAATTCCTCCCAAAGCGCGGAGACAGTCTTGGGGTGAGCGAGGAACGTCAAAACATGCGCACCAACGGTCAGCAGCGCACGATCCTGCGGCAGATGCTTGGATGGAAGGATCATGCCGCCACCACCGCTTGAGCATCTTCAAAGATTTCGCACTTGTCGAACAGGTAGGCCATCACGGCCAACACGGCGGCCTTGTGCGCGGGCGTGGTGTTCGCCGTGCCCCCGGCCCATGCTTCGAGACGGCCGAATATCTCATCAGGATGGAGCTGAGGAACTCCATCCCGTAGCCCCACGTATTCGTTCTTGAACGCCTGCGCGATCTGCTCGCCGTAGGTAGGGTTCTTCCAGCTATTGAAGAACTGTGCAACGAGCGGCGACTTCTGCATGCCGATCTTCAGAAAGTCGGCGACAGCCTGAGACAGAAGATTGGCCTCGATCTTTCCGCGCGATACGTCCTTCACCTCGCTCGTCGTGGGTATGGGCGTGGTACTGATATGCGTGAGCACAGCAGCCAGGTCGCTGAAGCCCAAATTGACGTTCGCTTCCATTGTCAGCGAGGGGCCAAACCAGGATTCAAGATCCTGAAGGCTCAACTGGCGGAACTTCTCCAACATTTCCTCATATCCGCAATGTCCGATTCTGATCTCCGGATTGTCTTGCCTGAGTTTGGCCAGCGCTTCGATGATGTGGGGGCCCAGACGCCCGTCGGGTGCGTTGTGGACGAAGGTCCACTCATCGAAGTATTTTTCCCAGTGCTCTTTGGCCCCCTCGAAGTCCTCGTTGATCTTCTTGGTGGCCTCGGCGGCGTTCATTTCATTCGGCGCGTAACTCTGGAACAGGATTCGCGCAGAAGGCAAATAGCCATCGTTCTTCCGGTCTCCAACGTTGCCCCAGGGCCGGCAAGCCATGAAATCGTTGGGGTGCGCCTTCGACATCAGTTTCTCGAACAGGCGTTGAAACCCGTCCCCCTTGGATTCCAAGAAGGCGATGCGGAAGTCCTTTTCATAGTTGAGCTGCTGTACTCGATCCATGGGTTCTAGCTCGTGAATCAATGTTATTGGAATATCACAGAGTGCGCCTCATTGTCTGTTGGTATCCGACTGAGGCTGAGCAGAATTGAATCTAATGGAGGGGTTCTGTCGGCTGAAATGCGAGTGAGAAACATCCTAATGGCATCCGAAACAAACAGGCCCATTCCGGCTAACACGTCAGTGGCTACCACTTTGATGTGCCTGTCAATCCGAGTGCGACCAACATTACTGGTCCACATTCTCAGTCTCAAGGTATCGTTTAGCTGCATTGTGCCTCGGACGCGCCTGAATGTCATTTGTCTATTGCTAGGCATCCCAAGAATCATCGCATCGTCATATCTGGAGGCCGCCGTTCTTTGCGTCTCAGCCATGAGCGACCAGTAAGCGCCACATTGCTGCCTGATTCCGTGCTCAGGAGCAACGACCGCAAAGGCCGAGTAGCCGAAGTAGATCCTCGGACAGGTTTCGACGTGGACCTGACGCTCGAATGAGCATGGCTTCCTGGGTTGACCGAATCAAGCCCTGGGGGCGGCAGACTTGGTGCGCATGCCCAGTTTTGCGTGGCATTTTGGGTAGCTCACACACCCCCAGAACGGCCCCCACTTGCCTTGCCGTGCGGTCATGCGGTCGCCGCAACTGGGGCAGGTGGGCGTGGTCCAGTCGCCTTCGGTGGCGAAGTCCAGCAGGCGCTTGCTGGTTTCTTCGGGCAGGCGCTGCAGCATGGCGAGGAAGAGCTTGCCGTCGAGCAGGGTGATGCGGTTTTCGGTGGCGAAGGCGCGGGCTTCGTCGGTGTAGCCGTTGGGGGCCATGAAGAAGGCCTTGTCGACCTTCTCGTGGGCCATTACGCCACGCAGTTCGCGCATTTCGCGGACGCCCACCGGCTTGCTCCATGCCTTGCACTGGACGATGGAAGTGGCGCGGGCGGGGTCGGCTTCGTCCTGAAAGAGGTGGATGTCGATGCCGCCGTCGGCACCCAGCCGGGTGGTCTGGGCGCGGATGCCCTTTTCGCGGTAGAAGGCGCAGCAGAGGTCTTCGAAGCGCTTCCATTCGATGCTGTCGAGGACGTCGAGCGACCACTCTTGCGGGCGTGGCGGTGGCGGGGGGTTTTCCGGCTTTGTCTTGGCGGCCTGGGGAACGGGCGCGATCATCGTCACCGCTTCGGCGAACTGGTTGCTGTTGCCGGCGGCGGGGCGCTTGCGGCCATCCGCGCGCGCGGCGGACCCCGCCGAAGCCTGCTTGAAGTAGCGGATGAGGGCGATGCCGGCGAAGCCGAGGGCGAAGAAGACGGCGAGCGTGGAAAATATCCCCGCCATGGGGGCAAGGAGGGGATTGCCGGCGAAGAACACCGGAATGAGCACCAAGCCGATGAAGAGGCAGGCCGCGGCGATGCCGGCGGAGAGTTTCCAGTCCGAGCGGGTGGCGATCTCAAAGAGACCTTGTTCGCGTTTCCTGTTGCGCCGCCGGGCCATCCGTATGCCTGCCTTCGGCAGTCCGGGGGGTTGAAGGATTCACCCCTCGGGCATGCTCATCTGTTTTGACCGGATGAATGATACAGAGCCGCGGGGCGGGATGGCGATCAACCGGCGCATGGGCGCTATACACTACCGCCTTTCCATCCCCCGCACCGTAAGCCCATGAGCACCGACACCGCCGCAGTCCCGGTCAGTTCCCGCGCCCGCGTCGAAGCCGCCCTGCGCGCGCTCGGCATGCCCTCCGAAATCGTCGAGTTCGGCGCCTCCACGCGTACCAGCGCGGAAGCGGCTGCGGCAATCGGTTGCGAGGTGGCGCAGATTGCCAAGTCGGTGGTCTTTCGCGGCAAGCAGTCGGAGGCGTGCATCGTGGTGATCGCCAGCGGTGCCGACCGCGTCGATGAGAAGAAGCTCGCTGCGCTGCTGGGCGAAAAGGTGGGCCGCGCGGACGCCGACTTCGTGCGCCTGCGCACCGGCTTTGCCATTGGCGGGGTGGCGCCGGTTGGCCATGCGGGGGCGGTTACGGTGCTGGTGGATCAGGCGCTGTGGGCGCTGGATCCGATCTGGGCGGCGGCGGGTACGCCGAACACGGTGTTCCGCCTGTCGGCCGACGATCTGCACCGCATTCCGGACATCCGCGTCGTCGACGTCCGCCAGGGGGGCTGAGATGTCCGCCCCGCCATGCTTCGGCAACCTGCTTGCGGCGCTGCCGGCAGCGGGAGCGGAGGAGTCCTTCGAGACGCTGTTCGCCACCCCGCACTGCCGCGTCGAGCGCATCGTCTCGCACGGCCACACCAGCCCGCCGGGGTTCTGGTACGAACAGGACGGGGACGAGTGGGTAATGCTGGTGCAGGGCAGTGCCACGCTGGCCTTTGACGGCAGTGCGGAACATGCCCTGGAGGCCGGCGACTGGGTGCTGATCCCCGCCCGCTGCCGCCACCGCGTGGCCGCCACGGGCGCGGCCACGGTATGGCTGGCGGTGCATGTACACGCCACCCAGGCGTGACCGATTTGCCTTTGGCAGCATCGCTGATCCCTTATAATCCGCGGTTGCGTTTTTTTACACTTGCCCCGCAGCCGGCGGCCCCCTGATTTCGATGCCTCTTGCCTTCCTGTCGCAGCGCGCCGCCCTCGGCGCCCTGCATCGCGCTCTCACCCTGACGCTCGCCGCCGTGCTGCTGAGCGCCTGTGCGGGCGCGCCGCCGAAGCCGGCGCAGTGGGTGCAGGGCGACTACGATTACCTGCGCAGCCACGTCGGCTGGCTGATCGAGCGCGAGATGCGCGCCAACGACATCACCGGGCTCTCGGTGGGGCTGGTCGACGGCGACCGCCTGGTGTGGGCGGCGGGCTACGGCTACGAGGATCTCGTTGCCGGCACGCGGGCGAGCGCTGCGACGCGCTACCGCCTGGGCTCGATCGCCAAGGTGCTGACGGCGACGGCGGCGATGCAGCTGGCCGAGGCCGGGCGCATCGACATCGACCGCCCCTTTGTCGACATGCTGCCGGAGTTCTCCGTGCGCAGCCGCTTCGGCGCCGGCACGGAGATCACCCCGCGCAACATCATGCACCACCACTCCGGCCTGCCGGCCAACCACCTCCACGGCATGCTGGGGGGCGAGCCGGCGCCGATCGCGACGCTGGTCGATGCGGTGCGCGAGGACTACCTGGCCTATCCGCCGGAGTTCGTGTTCTCCTACTCCAACCTCGCCTACACGCTGCTCGGCGTCGGCATCGAGCGCGTCAGCGGCCAGCCCTATGCGCGCCACATGCAGCAGGCGCTGTTCGAGCCGCTGGGGATGCGCAGTTCGTCCTTCGAAGCGCGCCCGGCGCTCAAGGAGTACCGCAATGGCCAGGAAGTGGAGCCGATCGCGCTGCGCGACCTGCCTTCCGGCGGGCTGGTGTCCACGGTGGAGGACATCGCCCGTTTCATGAGCATGGTGCTCAGCGAGGGGCGCAGCGGCGGGCAGCGCGTCATCGCGGCCGCGACGCTGGCGGAGATGATGCGCCCGCAGAACGAGCACGTCGCCCTCGACCTCGACATGCGCATCGGCCTGGGCTGGATGTTCAACGGCCTCGGCGTGCATCACGGCGGCCCGGTGCCCAACCATGGCGGCACCCTGCTCGATTCGCACAGCCTGATGGCGCTGCTGCCCGAGCACGGTCTGGGGGTGGTGGTGATGAGCAACAGCGGCACCGCGCAGACCAGCGTCAAGAAGATCGCCACGGCGATGCTCGAACTGGCTCTCGAAGCGAAGGCCGGACTGCCGCCGCCGCCCGTCACCCCGCCGCCGCGCCAAGGCGCCTCTGCGGCGGCGGCGGAGGTGGATCTGCAGGCCTACCAGGCGTGGTACGACTCCATGATCGGCCTGGTGCGCGTCAATGCCGGGCGGCGCAGCCTGGAGGCCGAGGCCCTCGGCCACACCTTCCAGCTCGACCCCGCCGAGGACGGGCTGTTCGGCCTGCGCTACAAGCTCTTCGGGCTCATTCCGGTGCGCGTGCCGCTGTTCGAGCAGATCCAGGTCTCGCTGGCCAACATCGGCGAACACGAGGTGCTGGTCGGTCACATCGGCGGCCACAGCATGCTGGTCGGCCAGCGCCTGAGGCGCTCGCCGATTCCGCGCCGCCTGCTCGACTACGTCGGTGACTACGAGATCGTCGGCAACCCCGGCGGGCTCACCCCCGACCACCTCGCGCTGCGCCTGGAAGACGGCCTGCTGGTCGGCGAGGCGAGCTTCTCGCAGATGCCCGGCTTTGTGCTGCGCGCGGCGCTGCAGCCGATTTCGGAAACCGAGGCGATCATCTCCGGGCTGGGCACCGGCAAGGGCGAAACCCTGCGCATCGTCGAGGCCGACGGCGCGCGCGAGGTCCATTACTCCGGCCTCGTGCTGCGCCAGAAGCGCCGCTGAGCCCGGCCGCGCGCATGAAGAAGGTTCTCGTCGTCCATTTCTCGCAGTCCGGCCAGCTCGCCCGCATCGCCGGCAACATCGTCGCGCCCTTGCGCGCAGCCGGCATCGCGGTGCATGAGGAGATCCTCCGCCCCTGCCAGCCCTACCCCTTTCCGTGGCCGCTGCTGGATTTCCTCGACGCCTTTCCGGAATCCTTCCGCCTCGACCCGCCGCCCAATCAGCCGCCCGCCATCGACCCCGAAACGCCTTTCGACCTGGTCATCCTGGCCTATCAGGTGTGGTACCTGGCACCGGCGATGCCGATGACCGCCTTCCTGCAGAGCGCCGAGGGGCGGCGGCTGGTGGCCGGGCGCCCGGTGGTCACCGTGGTGGCCTGCCGCAACATGTGGCTGGGTGCGCAGGAGAAGATGGCGCAACTGGTGCGCGAGGCCGGCGGCCGCCTCAGCGATCACCTTGCCTTTACCGACAGCGCCCACCCGCTGGCGACCTTCATCACCACCCCGCGCTGGGTGCTCAGCGGGCGCCGCGACAGCTTTCTCGGCCTGCCGCCGGCGGGGGTGGCGGAAGAGGAGATCAGCGGCGCCGCGCGCTTCGGCCACGCCCTTGCCGAAGCCCTCGCCACCGACCGCGAACGCGCTGCCGCACCGCTGCTCAGCGGCCTGCGCGCGGTGCGCGTGAATCCGCGCCTGATCATTTCCGAGCGTGCCGGCCAGCGCGCCTTCAAGCTCTGGTCGGGGCTCATCCGCGCCTGCGGACGACGCGGCCAGTGGCGGCGCAAGCCGGTGCTGCTGCTGTTCTTCACCTACCTGCTGCTGATGATCGTCACGGTGGTACCCTTGAGCCTTTTGCTCCAGCGTGTCTTCGCCCCGCTGCTGCGCCCGCGCCTCGACGCCCTGCGCGCGCAGCACGAGCTGCCTTCCGGCTCGGGGACGGAACGCATGCCTCCATGACCGACCGCCACGCCTACATCACCGCCACCGCCGCCGCACTGCCCAACGCCCCGGTCGGCAACGACGACATCGAAACCGTGCTCGGCCGCATCGGCGACCGTCCGTCGCGCGCGCGCCGCATCGTGCTGCGCAACAACGGTATCCGCCTGCGCCATTACGCCATCGACCCGGCCACCGGCGCCCCTACCCACAGCAACGCACAGCTCACCGCCGCCGCCGTGCGTGCGCTGGCCGCCGACGGCTTCGCGCTCGACGACATCGAGGCGCTGGTATGCGGCACCTCGCTGCCCGACCAGCTGATGCCCGGCCATGGCGTGATGGTGCACGGCGAACTGGGCATTCCGTCCTGTGAGGTGGTCAGCACCGCCGGCATCTGCCTCGCCGGCATGACCGCCCTCAAGCACGCCTGGCTGTCGGTGCTCGCCGGCAGCACGCGCAATGCGGTGGCCACCGGCTCCGAGCTGTGTTCGCCGGTGCTGCGCGGGGAACATTTCGCCGCCGAGAGCGAGGCCCGCGTCGCCGAACTCGAAAGCCACCCCGAGATCGCCTTCGAGAAGGACTTCCTGCGCTGGATGCTTTCCGACGGCGCCGGCGCCGTGCTCGTCGAGCGCGCCCCGCGCCCCGGCAGCAGCGCGCTGCGCATCGACTGGATCGAGCTCTCCTCGCAGGCTCACGTGCTGCCCACCTGCATGTACGCCGGCGCCGCGCGCAAGGACGACGGTACGCTCGACGGCTGGGCCCGCCACAGCCCGGAGCAGTGGGCGGCACAGTCGATCTTCGCCATCAAGCAGGATGTCCGCCTGCTCAACGACAACGTCGTCCGCCACACCCTGGAGATTCCCCTCGCCGGCCTCATCGCCCGCCGCGGGCTGCGCGCGGCGGACATTGACTGGTTCCTGCCGCACATGTCGTCGCACTACTTCCGCCAGCCCATCGCCGACGCGCTGGCCACACTGGGGCTGGAGATTCCGGCGACGCGCTGGTTCACCAACCTCGCCGAGAAGGGCAACACCGGCTCGGCGTCGATCTTCATCATGCTCGACGAACTGGTGCGCAGCGGCCGCCTCGCCGCCGGCCAGCGCCTGCTCTGTTTCGTCCCCGAGAGCGGGCGCTTCTCCAGCGCCTTCATGCACCTCACGGTGGTCTGAGATGGACGCGGGCGAGGTCCCCCAGGAAGGCAACGCCACCCTCGGTGGCCGGCGCAAGGCGATGTACGCGCGCGGCGCCGACGGCCGTCTCGGCACCGTCGCCTCGGCGGGCTGGGAGGTCGAGGAGATCGTCACCCGGCAGGCCGTCGATGAGCTCGACCGCCGCGCCGCCGCCGCGCTGGCCGGCGTGCATGCGGGCACCGCCTCGCTGCTTGAATACCACATGTACCGCGCCCGCATGGACGACAGCCTGCTCGCCCAGAGCACCGGGCTGTGGCGCTGGCGGGTGCGCCGCCACCTGCGCCCGGCGGTCTTCGCCCGCCTGTCCACGGCCCTGCTGACGCGCTACGCCGCGGCACTGGGCATCGACGTCGCCACGCTCACCAGCACGCCGCCACGATGAGCGCCTTCCAGCACCGGCACGCCTCCCACTGCGAAAGCGGGGTGATGTCGGCCATCGTGCGCCACTACGGCCTGCCGCTCTCCGAGCCGATGGCCTTCGGCCTCGCCTCGGCGCTGTCCTTCGCCTGGCTGCCCTTCATCAAGCTCGGTGGCCTGCCGCTGGTGGCCTACCGCATGCCGCCGCGGGCCATCGTGCGCGGCCTGCAGAAGCCACTCGGCCTGCGCATGCGCACCGAAACCTTCCGCACCCCGGCGCGCGGCGCAGCGCGGCTGGACGCCCTGCTCGACGAGGGCAAGGTCGTCGGCCTGCAGACCTCGGTGTTCTGGCTGCCCTACTTCCCGCAGGACCTGCGCTTTCACTTCAACGCCCACAACGTGCTGGCCTACGGCCGCGACCCGGCGAGCGGCGACTACCTGCTCTCCGACCCGGTGTTCGAGGAGCCGGTGCGCTGCGCCGCCGCCGATCTCGCCAGGGCCCGCTTCGCCCGCGGCGTACTCGCCCCCCGCGGCCTGCTCTACTACCCCGCAGGGCAGCCGCAGGAGCCCGACTGGGGCACGGTGATCCCCGCGGCGATCCGCAAGACCGTGCGCGTCATGCTGCGCACCCCGCTGCCCATCGTCGGCACCCGCGCCATGGAGCGTGTCGCCGCCGCCATCGAACGCCTGCCGGCCAGCGGCGACACCCGCCAGGGCCTGCTCTTCATCGGCCATCTGGTGCGCATGCAGGAGGAGATCGGCACCGGCGGCGGCGGCTTCCGCTTCATGTATGCGGCCTTCCTGCAGGAAGCCGCCGGCCTCGCGCAGCGTCCGGCGCTGGCCGAACTGGGCGACCGCCTGGTCGACATCGGCGACGGCTGGCGCGAGTTCGCCCTCGCCGCGGCGCGCATGATCCGTGGCCGCGACGCCTTTGCGCCAAGCGCGCTGGGCGCCCTGCTGCGCCGCCAGGCGGCGGACGAACGCGCCTTCTTCCAGGCCCTCGAACGGGCGCTGTGATGCTGCGCATCCGCGGCCTCGTCCATCACTACCCGCGGCAGCCGCAGCCGGCGCTGGCGGGCATCGACCTCGACGTGCCGGGCGAGGGCGTGTTCGGCCTGCTCGGCCCCAACGGTGCCGGCAAGACCACGCTGATCTCCATCCTCGCCGGCCTCCTCGACGCCGACGCCGGCGGCATCGACATCGACGGCGAGTCACTGGCTGCCTACCGCCGCCGCCACCCCGCGGCAATCGCCCTGGTGCCGCAGGAGCACGCCTTCTACCCGATGCTGACGGTGACCGAGAACCTGCGCTTCTTCGCCGGCGTGCTCGGCCTCGGGCGGACAGAAGCACGCGCCCGGGTGGCCGCGGCAAGCGCCGCCACGCAGCTCGAAGGGGTGGCCGGACAGCGCGCGGAAACCCTCTCCGGTGGCCTGCGGCGGCGCCTCAACCTGGCCATCGGCCTGCTCGGCGCGCCACGCCTCCTGCTCCTCGACGAACCCACCGTGGGCGTCGACCCGCAGTCGCGCGCCTTCCTCCTCGACACCATCCGCGGCCTCGCCGGCGACGGTCGCACGGTGATCTACACCAGCCATTACATGGACGAGGTCGAGGCGCTGTGCTCCCGCGTGGCGATCATCGACCACGGCCGCGTACTCGCCGCCGACACCCTCGCCGGCCTGCTCCATGACGACGCCGGGCGCCTCGCCCTGCGCCTCGCGCAGCCGCTGCCCGCGGCACTCGCCGCACGCCTGGCGGCGCAGCATCCGGCACTGCACACGCACGGCTGCGAGGTGCTGCTGCCCGCCCTGGAACCCGCCGCCCTCCCCGCCCTGCTCACCGAACTGGCCGCCGCGGGCTGCCCGGCACAAGCCGTGGACTACGGCCGCCAGAACCTCGAAACCCTGTTCATGCGCCTCACCCGGCGCTCGCTGCGCGACTGACGATGACCCGCCTGCTCGCCCTCTGGAGGAAGGAGACCATCGCCCTGCTGCGCGACCGCCATGGGCTGGCGGCGCTCTTCCTGATGCCGATGATCTTCATCCTGGTGATGTCGCTGGCGCTGCGCGACGCCTTCGACGTTGGCGCGGCCAGCGATCTCGGCTATGCCATCGTCGACCTCGACCACAGTGCCGCTTCGGCACGCTACGCCGAGGGCCTGCGCCGCCTGCTTACCTTCCGCGACACCGGCATGCTGGCCGACGAGGCCGCCGCCCGTGCCGCCCTCGCCGACGGCCGCATCGGTTTCGCGCTGGTGCTGCCCGCCGGTTTTGGCGCTGCCCAACCCGACGGCGCCGCCCCCCGTGAGGCACGCCCGGCATTGCGCCTGCTGGTCGATCCGGTGGTGCCGCAGGCCCTGCAGACCGCCTTCCGCCTGCACACCGAAGCCGAACTCGGACGCTTTCAGGCCGAAGCCCTGCTCCAGCGCCTCGGCCGCACGCTGATGATCCCCGAACTGCAGGCCCTCGATCCCGCCACCCTCGCCCTGCCCGTGGAAGTGCTCGCCGCCCGCGGCAGCGGCCGCGATCCGCTCGCCGCGCTGCCCAGCTCGGTGCAGCAGAGCGTGCCGGCGTGGCTGATCTTCTCGATGTTCTTCGTCGTCATTCCGCTCTCCGCGGTGTTCATCGCCGAACGCCAGCACGGCACCCTGCAGCGCCTGGCCAGCCAGCAGCTGCCCTACGCGCTGGTGCTGGCCGGCAAGCTGCTGCCCTTCTTCGTGGTCAATCAGGTGCAGGCCGTGCTGATGGTGCTGGTCGGCCTCTACCTGGTACCGCTGGCCGGCGGCGAGGCCCTCGTGCTGCCTGCCGGCACCGACGCCCTTGCCGCGCTGTGGCTGGTCTCCGCCGCCGTCAGCGCCGCCGCGGTGTGCTGGGCGCTGCTCATCGCCAGCCTCGCACGCACCGTCGAACAGGCCACGGTCATCGGCGGTGTCGGCAACATCCTCATGGGCGCGGTCGGCGGCATCATGGTGCCGGCCTTCTTCATGCCCGCCTTCATGCAGCAGCTCGCCCAGCTCTCGCCAATGGCCTGGGCGCTGGAAGGCTTCCACCGCGTGCTGCTGCAGCACGGCGGCAGCGCCCAGGCCATCGGCCCGGCCGCCGCCCTGCTATGCTTCGCCCTCGCCGCGCTGGGCGCGGCCCTGATCCTGAACCTGCGCTCACGCCCGCGATGACCCTCAAGGACGACCTCAAGCAACTCATCGTCGACGCCTGCGACCGTGACTGCGATCCCGCCGCGATCACCGACGACGAGATCCTCTTCGGCCCCGAAGCACCGCTGGCGCTCGACTCCCTCGACGCCCTGCAGCTCTCCATGGCGATCCAGAAGAAGTACGGCCTGCGCCTCACCGACAGCAAGGAGACCCGCCGCATCCTGAGCAGCGTCGGCGCCCTCGCCGCGCACCTGGAAACCTTCCTGGCAGCGCGCGAATGAAGGCAGCACCATGAAGCGCGTGCGCATCGCCGCGCTCGGCCACTGTTCGGCGCTCGGGCGCGACACGCGCACAGCCGGCACCACGCTCGCCACCGGCCTGCGCGCAAGGCCCCCAGCGCCACCGGCGCGCCGCCGGGTGCTGGAGCAGGACTGGCCGTGGTACCCGCTGGCGCTCGCCGAAGACACCTGGGCGGCGCGTGCGCAGGCCGCGGTGCGCGGCGTGGGCGCCGAACTGCGCTGCGCCCTGGCCGCCGGCACTGACGCACGCTGGCAGGACATCCCGCTCTTTGTCGCCTCATCGTCGCTGCAGGCCGGCGCACTTGAAGAGGCCACGCGCCACAGCGGGCGCATCGAGCTGCCGGAGGATGCCGCGGCCTTCGCTACCGAGGTGGGTGACTGGCTCGGCCTGCGCGGCACCCCCTGGGTGTTCTCCACGACCTGCACGTCGGCCTTCGCGGCACTCGATGCCGCCGCCGCACTGATCGCCGCCGGCGAGATCGAGCACGCCATCGTGCTCGGCATCGAGCTGGCCAACGACATCACCATGGCGGGCTTTGCCGCCCTCGGCCTGCTCGCTGCCGCGGACGCCCCCGCCGGCAGCGGGCTGGTGCTCGGCGAAGCGGTGGCCGGGATGCTGCTGTGCGCCGCCGACGACAGCACCGTTGCCGGTGACAGCGGCTGGCGCATTGCCGGCAGCGCGCTCGGCGTGGACGGCCATTCGCCCACCGGCCCGGCGCCCGACGGCGCGCGCATCGCCGCGGTGCTCGACCGTGCGCTGCGTGCCGCCGCCCTCGCCCCCGCCGACATCGACTTGCTGAAGCCGCACTG
Source organism: Pseudothauera lacus (assembly GCF_003034845.1). Taxonomy (GTDB): domain Bacteria; phylum Pseudomonadota; class Gammaproteobacteria; order Burkholderiales; family Rhodocyclaceae; genus Pseudothauera; species Pseudothauera lacus. Next base: position 66,021 of record NZ_PZKC01000007.1, read on the forward strand.
CGGCGGGCTGGCGGCCACCGACGAGGCCGAGGCACGCGCACTGGCCACGGTGTTCGGCACCCGGCTGCCGGCGCAGATGGCGCTCAAGCCCTGCCTCGGCCACACCCTGGGCGCCAGCGGCATGGCCGAGACCACCGCGCTGCTCGGTGCGCTCGCCGCTGCAGGGAGCGACGCCCGTCGCGTGCTGCTCAACCTGATCGGCTTCGGCGGCAGCATCGCCGCACTCGCCCTCACCCGCGCGGCGACGCCCCGATGAGCGCCGCGCTGCAGGTCCCGGCCGGCATCGTCATCCTCGCCGACCTTGCCCTCGAACTCGACAGTGCCGCGCTGCGCCAGCGCGTGCGCGCCGCCGCAGGGACACCGCTGCGGCGCGCCGGCACACACGTCGAGCTCGTCGTCGCCGGCGTCCATGCCTGCCTTGCCGCGCTGCCGGAGCAGGCGCCGCGCGGCAGCACCGCGGCGCTGTGGACCTCACGCGCCGGAGTACGCAGCGCCACCGCCACCGTGCTCGACGAACTCTGCCTGCACGACGCACCGCCACTGCCCTTCGATTTTCTTGCCACCCAGGCCGTACTCGCCGCCATTCCGCTGCAGCACGCACTGGCGACGCTCGACGCCGCCCTCTACCTGCCCTGGGGCGGCGACGAAGCGCTGCGCTGGCCGCGCTTGCTGCAGCTGGCCGCGCTGCAGTTGCGCAGCGCGCGCCACACCCTGGTGCTGTGCGGCACCGTGGAACCGGGCGAAACAACCCATCACTGCCGCTGGGTGGGGCTGGCGCAGACCTGAGGCAGCACCACCGGCGAGGCCCCTTGCATACAATGCAGCATGGCCCCGCCCTGCTCCCTGCCGACCATCGTGCTGCGCCACTGGCACTTCAGCGTGGAACATGCATCCACCACCGTGGTGCTGCCCGACGGCTGCCGCGACCTCATCGTCGCGCGCGCCACTGACGGTGCGCCGCGCTGGTTCATCTCCCCGCTGGCCGACAGCGCACTGCAGGTCGCTGGCGCAGCTGGAGAGCGTTTTGCCGGCCTGCGCTTCCACCCCGCGGTGCGCCTGGACGAAGCGGCACTGCTCACCGCCGCCAGCCGCCTCGACGCCGACGACCCGCTGGCGCTGGGAAACCGCATCGAGGAACACGCCCGCCTCGATACCCGCGTCGCCGAAGCGCTGCAGGCGCTCGCCTCCGGCCCCCGCGTGACCGCTGCCTGCCGTGCGCTGGGGGTCAGCGAACGCAGCCTGGAGCGCCTGCTGCAGGCTGCCACGGCGCGCTCGCCGCGCTACTGGCAAGGCCTCGCCCGCGCACGTCGCGCCGCCGCCGCACTGGCCGGCGGGCAGGCGCTTGCCGAGATCGCCGCGGACCACGGCTACGCCGACCAGGCCCACATGAACCGTGCCTTCCGGCGCTGGTTCGCCACCACGCCGGCACGCCTGCGCGCCGACCCGGTGCTGCTGGCGATGGCACTGGAACCCGGCTACGCCTGAGCCACCGGGGTACACAACTCCACCAGGAAACCATCGAGGTCGGCGACATAGGCCACCGTCTGCCCCCACGGCATCTGCGCCGGGGGCTGCACCAGCAGCGCACCGGCGGCTACTGCGCGATCAACCGCCGCGGCGACTTCCTCGGTGACGAGGGCGATCTCGCTGCACGGCGCGTGCGGATCGGGCATCGATGGGTTCTTGCCGAGTTCGCTCATCAGCCGGCGCGAGGAAAAAGCCAGCGCGGTACTGCCGGTTTCCAGCTCGCCGAAATCACCGCTTTCATGAAGGAAGCGGCGCTGCAGCCCGAAGGCGGCTTCATAGAAGGCGAGCGTGCGCGGCACGTCGGCAACGTAGAGGATGGTGTAGCCAAGCTTCATGACAGCTCTCCGCATGGGGTGACAGGAATGCCTGCAGGATAGCGGGTGAGGCGCACACGGTCTTGAACGATTCCGACAGGGCCGCCGCTTTGACCGCCATCAATGCCCGCCGCCCGCCGCCGGTTATCCTCCACCCGGTTCCCGCCCGACCCTCCCATGGCCAAGAAATTCCCCCTCCACCCCCGCCACCCCGAACGCATCTGCTGGGGCTGCGACAAGTACTGCGCGGCCGACGATCTTGGCTGTGGCAACGGCTCCGGGCGCACCCAGCACCCGGCGGAGTTGCTCGGCGACGACTGGTACACCTACGGCGACTGGGGGCTGGAGCTAGACGAAGGGCATCCACAGGCGGATACGCCGCCATCCTGACGCCGCTCACGGACAGTCAAACCGGGCCCTGCCTCTCCCCCTCAGCCCTCCGCAGGCCCCGCATCGAAGCCATCGCCGGTGGCGAAGAAGTGCCCGCCGGCACGGTAGTGGATGGTGCGCTGCGCGGCGTCCGCGAAGCGCCAGCGGCCGTTGGCAAACACTGCCGGATCAGCCCAGGCGGCGACCACCTCGGCAATGAAGAGGTCGTACTTGCGCTGGTTGTCGGGTTCGGGGAGCACCCGGCACTCCAGCCAGGCCAGGCAGCCGCCCACCAGCGGCGCGCCAACCTGAGCAGCCGGTTCGGTGACCACGCCCAGCCCCGCGAACTTGTCGCCGTCGCGTCCGCTGCTGGAGCCGGCGGCAAGCACGGTGCGGGCAATGGCGCGCGAGGGTATGTTGAGCACGAACTCGCCGCTGGCTTCGACCAGCTCGCGGGTCAGGGTGCTGCGGTCGATCACCACCGCCACCTTGGGCGGATCGAAGTCCAGCGGCATCGCCCAGGATGCCGCCATGACGTTGCGCTGGCCGTTGGCGGCGCTGCTCACCAGCGTCACCGGGCCGTGGTTGAGCAGCAGATAGGCCTTGTTGAGTTCGACGGCAGCGCGCGCGATCATCGGCGGGTTCCCTCGTGGTCGTTGATGTCCGGCCCGCAGCATACGACAAAGTACGTCCGCCGATGCAACGCACGGCGCGGCTAGAATGCGGCCACCTGCCGATGACACTGCCCCCACCATGCACAACACCCTGACCGCATTCACCGGCGCCACCACCGCCCCCGAGTTCGACCGCCCCCGCCCCGACCGCCTGGTGGCCGGCAACCCGCTGCGCACCACCCGGGAGCATTTCGAGCGCGACGGCCTGTCCGCCGGCACCTGGTCGTGCGAACCCGGCGCCTGGCGCATCGCCTTCGCCGAGGGCACCGACGAGTTCTTCCATGTGATCAGCGGGCGCATCCGCATCACCGACGACTCCGGCACGGCGCACGAATTCGGCCCCGGCGAGGCCTGCGTGATTCCGTCCGGCTTCACCGGGCTGTTCGAGGTGCTGGAGCCAGTGACCAAGCACTACGTGTTCATGCGCCGGGGCTGACTCACCGCACCCCCAGCGCGCTGCGGTCGCGCAAACGGCCGCAGCGTTCGGGAACAGTGACGCTGGCGCCGACGGCGATGCGCCCGCCAGCGACCACTTCGGCGTAGACGCCGAACAAGGGCTCCTCAAAGCGTCGCGCCAGCGGACGGAGCAGATCGACGTCGGCATCTCCATTGCCGGGGTTGGCGCGGATGGCGGCACAGCGCAGGATGGGTTCGACGACACGCAACTTCAAGGCCCCGACGGTGAGGGTCTCACCCACCCAGTCGAGCTCCTGCCAGGGCAGACCGCCGGCAAGGATGAGGTTGGCGCGGAAGCGGCGGATATCGACGGCGTGCCCGACGATGGCGGCGAGATCGTCGGCCGAAGACAGGCAGGCGATGGAAAGCAGCGCCTGGCGAGCGTCGGTAAAGCGGCTGACGGGGCCGCCGACGAGCTTTGCCGGGGCGCCCGCCAGTCCGCTCAGCGCACCCTCCAGGGTGAGTCGGCCGGCACTGTCGTCCGGATCGCCCGCGGCCAGCATGGCACCGCGGTACTTCAGGACCAGCGCGTGCCCGTCGGCGGCGCGACGCACGCTGACGGCGGCCAGTTGCGGACAGCTGTCGAGGGCGATGAAGCAGCGCTTGGGCTGCCAGCCCGCATCCTGCGCTGCCGCGGCATGCCCGGCACGGGCGAGAGCGTGGCGGCGATCGCCGGGGATCGCCTCGCCCTGCGCGAGCTCCACCGCGGGCAAGGCTTCAGCGCCGAGGCCCTTGACCGGGTAGCGGTGGATGGCATGGACGGTGACGGGCATGGGCAAAACCGGGCTACTACGGGATTCTGCGGGCGTCGCACGGTTTCCGCCCTGGCGGCATCTTAACCCGCATTTCTCACACCGTCCCTGCTGCGGGTGCCGATACACTCGCCGTGGCACGCCGTACTCGCTCGCGCCGCCGGGGCAGTGTGAGAAATGCACCGCGAACGCGCCGAAGCACCCTGTCGCGCCGTCCCGGCGGTGGCGTACCATAGCCGCCATGCCCGCCACCCCCGACATCCGCTTCCCTTCCATCGACGGTCTGCGCGCTTTCGAGGCCGCAACGCGACTGGGCAGCTTCGAGCGCGCCGCTGACGAACTGCATGTCACCGCCAGTGCGGTGAGCAAGCGTGTGGCGACCGTGGAGGAGTTGCTCGGCGCCAGTCTGCTGAGCCGCGGCGGCAAGGCGCTGACGCCCACCGCGCTGGGCAAGGAGTACCTGGAGCAGGTGCGCGCCGCGCTCGCCCTGCTGGCCGCGGTTCCCCTGCACCAGCGTGCCGCGCAGCGCGTCGAGCGGCTGCGGGTGTGCGCACCGCCGACCTTTGCGCGGCAGGTGCTGGTGCCGGCACTGGCATCCTTCGCCCGGGCGCAGCCGCAGATCGAGCTGGAGATCGTGCTCTCGGTGCCCTATCTCGACCTCGGCGCCGCAGACGCCGAGCTTGAAGTGCGCCACGGCGACGTTGCCGCGCATGGCGGCGAGGTGCTGATGAACGACGTCGTGGTGCCGCTGGCGGCACCGGCCCTGGTCGCCGGCATGGATACGCGCGGCAGCCCCGCGACGCTGGCCGGGCTGCCCTTGCTGCGCAGCCCACTGGAGCCTTGGGCAGCGCTGTTCGCGGCGGCGGGGCTGGCGGGGCGCGAAGAGCCGGCCAGCGGGCCGCGACTGGTCGACCTCGGCCTGTTGCTGGAGGCCGCCGCCAGTGCCCAGGGCGTGGCGCCGGGACGGCCGACGCTGGCCCGTCCGTGGCTGCGCAGCGGCGCGCTGGTGCCGCTGTTCGGCCTCCAGGCGGCGGCGCGCACGCAGTATTACATTGCCCACGCCGCGCCCCAGGGGGCGGCGGCGGTGTTCACCGCCTGGCTGCGCGAGGTATGCAGGGCCGCCGAGGCCGAGGCGGCGGAACTTCTTTCGCGGCACGGGTGAACTTTCTTCCGGGTCCGTCCGGCTTGTATCGGCGACGATGTCCAGACCGCCGGACACGCCCTGGCCCACCGATCAAATGCAGCCAGCCGGTCGGCAACATCACAACTACGGAGACAAGGCATGAGCGTCATCACCTGCATCGAGGATCTGCGCCGTCTGGCCGTCAAGCGCGTGCCGCGCATGTTCTATGACTATGCCGACTCGGGGTCGTGGACAGAGACCACCTATCGCGCCAACGAAAGCGACTTCCAGCCCATCAAGCTGCGCCAGCGCGTGGCGGTGAACATGGAAGGGCGCAGTCTTGCCACCACCATGGCCGGGCAGCAGGTGAAGATGCCGGTGGCGCTGGCGCCGACCGGGCTCACCGGCATGCAGCACGCCGACGGCGAAATCCTTGCGGCACGTGCGGCGGAGAAGTTCGGTGTGCCGTTCACGCTGTCGACGATGAGCATCTGCTCGATCGAGGACATTGCCGAGCACACCACGGCGCCGTTCTGGTTCCAGGTCTACATGCTGCGCGACCGCGACTTCATCCGCCGCCTGATCGAGCGTGCGCAGGCGGCAAAGTGTTCGGCACTGATGCTCACGCTGGATCTGCAGATCCTCGGCCAGCGCCACAAGGACCTCAAGAACGGGCTTTCCGCACCGCCCAAGCCGACACTTGCCAACCTCATCAACCTCGCCACCAAGCCGCGCTGGTGCATGGGGATGCTGGGCACGCCGCGGCGCACCTTCCGCAACATCGTCGGCCACGCCAAGGGGGTGGCCGACATGTCCTCGCTGTCGAGCTGGACGGCCGAGCAGTTCGATCCGGCGCTGTCGTGGGCGGACGTGGAGTGGGTGAAGAAGCTGTGGGGCGGCAAGCTCATCCTGAAGGGCATCATGGACGCCGAGGACGCCCGCCTGGCCGCCGACAGCGGCGCCGATGCGCTGGTGGTCTCCAACCACGGCGGCCGCCAGCTCGACGGCGCGCCCTCCTCCATCCACGCCCTGCCGGGCATCGTCGATGCCGTGGGCGAGCGCATCGAGGTATGGATGGACGGCGGCATCCGCAGCGGCCAGGACGTGCTCAAGGCCGTCGCCCTGGGCGCACGCGGCACGCTCATCGGCCGCCCCTTCCTCTACGGCCTGGGCGCCATGGGCGAGGCCGGGGTGAGCAAGTGCCTGGAGCTGATCCACCGCGAGCTGGACATCACCATGGCCTTCTGCGGCCACACCGACATCCGCAAGGTGGGGCGCGACATCCTCATCCCGGGCAGCTATCCCAGCGCCGACCAGAAGCGCTGACGGGCGCGTTCCAGCTCGCCCTGCGCGGCCGCGCCGGCGAGCGCCAGCGCGCAGCGGTGATAGTCCTCGAAGGCCGCCTGCAGCACCGCAGTATCCACCTGTGCGGCGGCGGGCGGCCCTTCAGGCTGGGGGGGTGCTTCACCGGACATCGGCTGCAGCACCGCGTGCTTGGGGATGAAGGCGGTGCCGCCGGCATCGGCCGAGGCCGTCATCGGCCCCACCTTGGTGTAGGTCTGCCCCTTCCACTGGAAGCGGGCGCCGAGGGGGAGATGGTCTATCTTCATGAGGCGGACGGGGAAGGAAACAAGGCTGCAGTTTAGCCGCTGCGCGGCCTGCTGCCGCACGCCCTTCAGGCATGGTCGGCAAAGCGCTGGGCGATGTCGATGAAGTAGTCCTGGCGCCTGAGCAGCGCATCGGTGATGTCGGGGTCGAAATGCCGGCCACGCTCGCTGCGGATGTGTTCGACCACCTCCGTGAAGGGCAGCGCCGCCTTGTAGTGGCGATGGCTGGCGAGGGCGTCGAAGACATCGGCAATGGCCATCAGGCGGCCGGGCAACGGGATGGCCTCGCCGGCAAGGCCGTTGGGATAGCCCTTGCCGTCCCAGCGTTCATGGTGGCATTCGGCGATCTGCCGCGCGACTTCCAGGAAGGCCAGCGGGGCCTCTTCGCCTGCGCTCGCTGCCGGGGTCCATTGTGGCCCGACGACGGTGCGGATGGCCTCGACGATGGCATCGGCACCGATCTGTGCATGGCGCTTCATGATTTCGAATTCGGCGGCGTCGAGGGCGCCCGGCTTGAGCAGGATGCGGTCGGGGATGCCGACTTTGCCGATGTCGTGGAGGGGCGCCGCAGCGGCGATCAGCTGACACTGGCGCTTGCTCAGTTGCGCGGCAAAGCGCGGGTGGCCCTGCAGTTCGTCGATGAGAACCTCGATGTAGGCGCGCGTGCGGTTGAGATGGTTGCCGGTCTCGTTGTCGCGGGTGGCGGTCAGCATCGCCAGGGCCTGCAGGCTGATCTCCTTGATCAGGTTGTTCTCGTGCGAGCGCCGCGCGACCTCGGCCTCCAGTTCATCGTTGTGGCGGGCCAGGAGGTCGCGGGCGCGCTTGAGTTCGAGCTGGGTGCGCACCCGCGCAAGCAGGATTGCCGGCCGCACCGGCTTGACCACGTAATCCACCGCGCCGAGGGCGAGGCCGTATTCCTCGTTCTCGTCGGCATCCATGGCGGTAACGAAGATCACCGGGATGTCGCGGGTGAGCGGCTCGGCATGCAGGCGGCGGATGACATCATGGCCGCTCATGTCGGGCATCATGACGTCGAGCAGGATGAGGTCCGGGCGCGGCGCGCCAGCCGCCGCACGCAGCGCGCTGGCCCCGGAGTTGGCCACGCGCACGGTGTACAGCTTGCGCAGCAGCTCGCCGATGACGACGAGGTTGTCGGGGGCGTCATCGACGACCAGCACGACCGGCCGCGCGGCGGCGGAGGGCGGCGGCGCCGTATTCATGCTTCCCGCCCGGGGGAGGTCGGCGGCGGCGCAGCGCCATCCCACAGGGGGCGCGCGGCGTCCACCACGCTCAGCGCCGTGACCAGGTCGAAGGCGCGCATTGCACGTTCCAGGGGGTGGAAGTACGGCCCCAATCCCGCTTTCAGCAGGGCGACATTGTCGGCGAAGAGGGCGTGGGCCTCGAAGTCGTCGACGGCAAGCAGATCGCGCAGCTGCGCACAGCGCTCGCCGAGCAGCGCGCGATTGGGGTGGGCTGCGGGTTCGGGGCTGCGCCTGTCTGGCAAGCTTGCGCGCAGCGCCTCCAGCAGCTCATCCAGAGCCCCCACCAGCGCGGGCGTTGCTGCGAGCACGTCGTCAACCGGCTGCCCCGCGCGCAGCGCCTGCTGCAATGCATCCGCCTGCGCACTGAGCGCAGCGGCGCCGATCTGCCCGGCGCTGGCGACCAGAGTGTGCACGAGGCGCTCGGCAAGCGTGCGATCGCCGCGCTGCAGCGCTTCGACAAGGCGTGCCGAATAATCGCGGTGGGCGTCGACAAAGCGGTCGAGCAGGGCGCGGTAAAGCGTGTCGTTGCCCCCGGTGAGGCGGCGCCCGGCCTGCAGATCCACCCCCGCGACCGCCTCCGGCAGCAGCATGGGATCACTTCTGGCGGCCTGCTTTGCGGCTTCGAGCCTGAGCAGATGCGGGCTGTGCGGGTCGATCCATTCGCGCAGCTTGTCCAGCAGCAGCGCGGGCTCGATGGGTTTGCCGATATGGTCATTCATGCCGGCAGCCAGGCAGCGCTCGCGATCCGAGTCCATCGCGTTGGCAGTCATCGCCAGGATGGGCAGCGCGCTGAAACGCGCCTGGGCGCGGATCCTGCGGGTGGCGGTGAGCCCGTCCATGACCGGCATCTGCATGTCCATCAGCACGGCGTCGAAATCCTCTTCGGCGATGCGCTGCAGGGCTTCGGCACCGTTCTGCGCCAGGGTGACGCGGACCCCGGCATCGCGCAGCAGCTCGGTGGCCACCTCCTGATTGAGCGGATTGTCCTCGACCAGCAGCACACGGGCGCCGTCGAGCGGGCGCTGGCTGGTAAGCGCGGCAACGTCGCCGACGTGATCGCCCCCCATCAGGCGGATCACCGTGTCGAAGACCTGCGATGCCGAAACCGGCTTGGGCAGCACTTCGACGAAGCCCGCAGCGTAGGCCTGCTCGCGCAGATCATCGCAGACGTAGGCACTGACCATCACCAGGGTCGGCGCCACCGCCAGGCCGCATGCCTGTATCGCACAGGCAGTCTGTATGCCATCCATCTCCGGCATCTGCCAGTCGAGCATCACCACCCGGTAGGGGTCGCCCTCATCGAGCGCGGACTGCAGCTCGACCAACACGGCCTCGGATGAGGCAACCGCAGTCGCGCGGAAGGTGAGCGACTGCAGGATCTCCGTCAGCGCCGTGCGGGCATGATCGTTGTCGTCCACCACGAGGATCCGCAAACCGCGCAACTCGGGCTGCGGCACGCGCCGCGCGGCCGTCTCGCCACCGACCTCGAAGGACGCGGTGAACCAGAACTCCGAGCCCTGCCCCGGAGTACTGCGCACGCCGATGTCGCCCCCCATCAGGGTGCACAGGCGCTTCGATATTGCCAGCCCGAGACCTGTGCCACCGTACCTGCGGGTAATCGAGGTGTCGGCCTGATGAAAGCTCTGGAAGAGCTTGCCGACCTGCGCTTCGTCCATGCCGATGCCGGTATCGCGCACGGTGAACTTCAGCTCCACCTTCTCGCCCGTCTGGGCCCGCCGCTCGACGAGGATGTAGATTTCCCCGGCCTCGGTGAACTTCAGCGCATTGCTGCCGAGGTTGAGCAGGATCTGCCCGAGGCGCAGGTCGTCGCCCAAGAGAAAGCGCGGCACCTCCGGACGCACGTCGATGACCAGTTCGAGCCCCTTCTCCGCGGCGCGGTCGCTGAGCTGCACGACCACGGTGTTGAACACGTCCTCGAGGTCGAACTGGCGCGCGTCGATGCTCAACTGGCCAGCCTCGATCTTGGAGAAGTCGAGGATGTCGTTGATGATGCCGAGCAGATGGCGGCTGGCATCCTGCACCTTGCGCAGGTAGGCGCGCTGCTGCGCGCTCAGCTCGGTCTTCAGGGCGAGGTGGGTGAGGCCGATGATGGCATTCATCGGCGTGCGGATCTCGTGCGACATGTTGGCCAGGAAGTCACTCTTGGCGCGGCTGGCATCTTCCGCCGCGCGCCGCGCCTGGATCACCCGGTAGGCCATGGCAATGGCCAGCAGGAGCAGCGCGAGCAGCCCGGCAATGCTCGCGAAGAGCTCCTTGTGCAAGGTACCCAGCACCGGTGCGGGGGTGTAGGAGATGACGAAACCGGCAAGCCGGTCTTCGACGTCATGCACTGCCAGCAGCGAAACGGCGTAGTAGCTGCCTTCGTGGCTGACGCTGACGGTACCCGAGACGCCCTGGCCGAGCATGTGCTGGACGCGGGCATCGTCACGCAACTGGCGGTCTATCGCCCGCACCGTTGCCGAGGGCGGTGGCGGGCTGCTGGGCAGGCGGCGGTCGGGATCCTCGACGAGAAAGTCGGGATGGATGAGCGCTGCCTCGTACAGACGCTCCTGCCCGGCAAAGAGCTTCTCCTCGACCGCCCCACGCGCCATGATGAAGGCGTACTCGCGCTCACCGGCAAGATCGGCGAGCACCCTGCGGACGGCCTCGAAGCTGACACTGGTCTCGACGCTGCCCAGATGACGGCCATCGAGGGCAAGCGGGTAGACGTAGCGGAAGCCAGCCACCACCTTGCCGGTTTCGAAACCGGAAACCACCCGGCGCTCGGTGTTGGCGATGCGTACCGAGGGGCGCGCATCGAACAGCGGATCGCCGTAGCGGTCGGGCTGGTGGAAACGCAGGAAGCTGGTGCCGTCGGCAAGATGAAAATGCAGCTGGCGCAGGTTGCGGCGCTGCATGGCGGCATAGGACGGGCCCAGCAGGGCGAACAGTTCGGCACGGTGATGATCGCGCTGCGCACCAGTGGCATCCACGCCGGCGGCGAACACCCTGAGCACATCCGGACGGCTGACCGTCTCGGTGAACAGCGTGTCGGTGGCAATCGCGAAACTGTTCAGGCTGGCGCGGTAACTGGTTTCCAGCACTTCGGAGTACTGCCCGAGCAGACTCCTTTCCTTGTCGTCATGGTTCCAGTTCAGCAGCGCGACGCCCGCAGCCAGGCAGGCGAAGAAGAGAACTGCCACCACCCACAGGCGTTTCATGAGCGCTGTTCCTCGGCCGTTGATGCGCGGTTGGCAACCCGGCATGAGCCCTTCCGTCCAGCGCGGGCGGGCCGTCTACTCAAGACCATAGCACAGTCGTGGTCATGGACGCCGCCCATCCCTCCTTGGCCGTGACATATTCATCGCCCGGCAGAGCTCAGGCTGAGCTCAGTGCAGGGTAATCGAGATAGCCGTGCTCGCCGCCGCCGTAGAAGGTCCTGCTGTCCCAGGCGTTGAGCGGCGCGTTCTCGCGCAGACGCTGCACCAGGTCCGGGTTGGCGATGAAGGCCTTGCCGAAGGCGACAATGTCCGCGCGCCCTGCGGCCACCGCTGCGATCGCCAGCTCGCGGTCGTAGCCGTTGTTCACCATCCACGCGCCCTGGCCGCCGGCCTGGGCATAGGCGGCGCGCAGCGCGGCGTAGTCGAAGGGCGCCTCACCCTGTTGGAAGTCGCGCGGCCCGCCGGTGGCGCCTTCGATGATGTGCACATAGGCCAGCGGCCAGCGCGCCAGTTGCTCCACCACGTAGGTGAACAGCGGCTGCGGGTCGGGGTCGGCGGCGTCGTTGGCCGGGGTGACCGGCGAGATGCGGATGCCCACGCGCCCGGCGCCGATCTCGGCGGTGATCGCGTCCATCACCTCGACCAGCAGACGGGCACGATTGGCGATGCTGCCGCCGTAGGCGTCCGTGCGCTGGTTGCTGCCCGAACGCAGGAACTGGTCGATGAGGTAGCCGTTGGCGGCATGGACTTCGACACCATCGAAACCGGCCTCGATGGCCGCGCGCGCGGCACGGCGGTAGTCCTCGACGATGCCGGGAATCTCGTCGATGTCCAGCGCACGCGGTTCGGAGGTCGGCACGAAGCTGCCGCTGCCGTCCGCATTGACGAGGTAGGTCTTGGTCTTCGCGGTAATGGCCGAAGGCGCCACCGGTGCCGCACCGCCGGGCTGCAGCGCGCTGTGCGAGACGCGACCGACGTGCCAGAGTTGAGTGACGATGGTGCCGCCTGCGGCGTGCACCGCCTCGGTGACCCGCCGCCAACCGGCAATCTGCTCAGGCGCGTAGAGGCCGGGCACATCGGAATAGCCCTGTCCTTGATGGCTGATCGCGGTGGCCTCGGTGATCAGCAGGCCGGCGCTGGCGCGCTGCGCGTAGTAGGTGGCAGTCATCGCCGCCGGCACCGCGCCGGGCGCGCGGTTGCGGGTGAGCGGGGCCATGGCGATGCGGTTGGCGAGCTTCAGTTCGCCGGCGACAAGGGGGTCGAAGAGGGTAGTCATGGGGGCGGTCTCCGGGGGTAAGGCATGAGGGGGTCAAAGCTCGTGGCCGATCTGGCGCAGAAACTCGGCAACGGTCTCTTCATTGCGCTTGTAGAACACCCACTGGCCGATGCGCCGGGTGCTGACCAGGCCGGCGCGCGTGAGCACCGCCAGGTGGGTGGACACGGTGGATTGCGACAGCCCGCAACGGGCGAACTTGCCCGCGCACACGCCGACTTCGAGCGGATGCTCCTGATCGGCGAAATGCTTCTCCGGCTCCTTGAGCCACTGCAGGATTTCGCGCCGCACCGGGTGGGCGAGCGCCTTGATGACTTCGTCGAGATCCATGTGGGTCCGCCGCGCAAACATCGTCACAAGTCGATTCATTGATCGACGAATGACGAAATTAATATCGTAGTTTTTCGAACTATAGATCGCTATTTTTCGATACGCAAATCGAAGTCATTCGATGTAAGCTCCCGCCACACCTCCTGCCCTCCCCCCGCCCTGTGCCCATGCCAAGCTACCTTGCCGGCTATCCGCCCGAACTCGTCGACCAGGCCGACGCCCTGATCGCCGCCGGAAAGATGGGCGCCATCCTGCGCAGGAAGTACCCGCAGGCGCACGCGGTGCGCACCGACAAGGCGCTCTACGACTATGTACAGGCGATGAAGGGCGACTACCTGCGCAACGCACCGCCACTCGCCCGGGTCGCCTTCGACGGCAAGCTGCAGGAGTTGCGCAATGCGCTCGGCACCCATACGCGCATCTCGCGCGTACAGGGCGGGCGTCTGAAGGCCAAGCGCGAGATCCATGTCGCCGCGGTGTTCAAGGCCATGCCGGAAGAGTTCCTGCGCATGATCGTGGTGCACGAACTGGCCCACCTCAAGGAGCCGGAGCACGACAAGGCCTTCTACCAACTGTGCTGCCACATGGAGCCGGCCTACCATCAGCTGGAATTCGACCTGCGGGTGTATCTGAGCCACCTGGAGGCGGGGGGCGAGGCGCTGTGGGCAGGAAACTGAGCCGTCCGCGGGGGCGCCTGCGACGGGGTACTCAGACCATGCTCGGATCGATACGGGCAGCCAGCTCCATCAGCTTGCCGTCTGCGGAGAGCAGACGCGCACCGTAGCGCATCGCCAGCACGAGATAGAGCAGGTCATACACCGGGTGAGCGTGCAGGATGGCCTGCGACATGGCCTCGGTAGCCAGTCCCTCATCCGCTTCGAAGCTATCGACCAGACCGCGCGCCTCATCCAGTCGGGTCAGCGCTGTCTGCTTGTCGATGACCCCGGCGCGCACGTACTTCCACAAGGTGTTGGCAACCTCTCCATGGAACAGCGTCGGCGCCAGCACGAGATCGCAGCCTTCGAGCGCGCCGATCAGGTCCGCCGCGCGGTCGGTGCGCATGACCACATTGACCGCGGCGGAAGCATCGAGCACCGCACGCATCGACTCAGCGCTCGCGGTCGCTGCGAATCAGCGCTTCCGGGCGCTCGGAGGGAGCCGCCGCAAACTCGGGAAGGCTGCGTTTGATCGCCGCCAGCAGGGACGCCCGTCGCCCGCCTTCCTGCCCGGCGCCCGCACCGCGCAGCTCGATCAGCGCCTGCTGCGCCAGACTGCGCTGCGCGCGCTCCGCACGGAACGCCAGTGCCTGATAGACGTCATCGGGAACATTGCGGATCTGCAGGGTCGGCATCGATTGGCTCCAGACTTGCATCACTATGCATGCATTTTGGTGCAGTCTGTCTGACATCGCAAGCCACGCGCAGATCGACCGAACGCCCGTCACCGGACTTCTGACCTTATCGCCAGCGCACTTTTCCCGCACAATCGGCCCACAAGCGTCCAACAACATCCCCGCCGAGAGCCCGCCATGCGCGTCACCCTGGTTCACCCCGCCGGCTTCAACTTCGTCCCCGGCCAGCCGGACTTTTCCGTACTCGCCAACCGCATGGCGCCGATCGGCATCCTGCAGCTCGCCTCCTGGCTGGAAAAGCACGGCCACCCCACCCAGGTGCATGACTGCCTGGGCCCCTACGCGCCGCCCACCATCGAGGAGAACGCCGAACAGGTGCTGGCCACCGACCCGGAGATGGTGGGCTTCTCGGCCACCACCTCGGGCTTCATGGACGCGGTGGATCTGGCGGCCTACATCAAGGCCAGGCGCCCCCACGTGAAGATCTTCTTCGGCAACGTGCATGTGTCGTCGATCGGCGCGCCGCTGCTGGAGCACTTTCCGGAGATCGACTACCTGTGCATCGGCGAGGGCGAAGGGGCAATCCTCGACATTGCCGACGGCCTCGCCGACCGCGACGTAGCCAACATCATCTACCGCGGCAGCGACGGCCAGCCGGTGATCAACCCGCGCCGCGCGCGCATCCTCGATCTCGACGAACTGCCCTTCCCGGCCTACGAGAAGCTCGCCGGCTTCCCGCACGGCTACCATCTGCCGCTGTTCTCCTACGAGAAGCGCTGGGGCGCCACGATGATCACCTCGCGCGGCTGCCCCTACACCTGTTCGTTCTGCGACCGCACGGTGTACGAGCGCCTCTACAAGTACAACTCCGCGCAGTACGTGTACGACCACATCAAGCACCTGCGCGACAACTTCGGCGTGCATCACATCAACATCTACGACGATCTGTTCACCGCCAGCAAGAAGCGCATCTTCGAACTGTGCGAACTGCTGATCGCCAAGCCGCTGGGGGTGGATTTCAACTGTGCGATCCGCACCGGCCACACCTCGGACGAGATGCTCGGGCTGTTGAAGCGCGCCGGCGCCCTGATGGTGTCGATGGGCATCGAATCGGCCGACCCCGGCATGATGGAACGCCACAAGACCGGGGTGACGCTGGAGGAGGTGAAGAAGACCGTGGAGCAGATCCACGCCGCCGGGCTGCGCGCCAAGGGCCTGTTCATCTTCGGCCTGCCCGGCGAGACGCCGGAGACGGTGAAGGTCACCAGCGACTTCATCCTCTCGCTGGACCTCGACGAAATGAACATGACCAAGTTCAGCCCGATGTACGGCGCGCCGATCTGGGACGAATGCGTCTCCGGCAAGGAAGGCGACTTCATCGAGGACTGGCGCCTGATGAACTGCCTGAACTTCGTCTACAAGCCCAACGGCTTCGAGTCGCGCGAAGAGATGGACGCGCTCTACAACTGGCACGTGCGCCGCTTCTACGACAGCAAGCCCTACCGCCGCCGCTTCGCGAAACGGCTGTGGGCGCACCGCTGGAGCCTGTGGCACATCGTCCGCCACCTGCCGGAGGTCATCCGCGCGGCGCGCTACTTCAGCGCCAACAAGGCGCAGCTGGAGGCCGCCAAGCAGAACTTCGCCCCGCACCCCCGCCAGCCCAGCGGCCTGAAGCCCTTCCTGAGCCCGGAGCTGCAGGCCGACGCCATCGCCGCGATGTCGCCGGTGAAGGTCTCGCGACGGGTGAAGAAACCTGCCGCGGAAGGCGACGGCGGGCTGGTGGTACAGCCGATCTGAGTCCGCCAGCAGGCAGCTGCGATACCGGCAGAAGACGGCAACCCCGACGTCCGGGGCGATCCACGCGGGGAAGCCGCAATTGAAGGCATACGGCGATTCGTATAGCATTCCTGATCGTCATTTCACGCCGTCTCCATCATGAACGAGTCTTCCACAGCGCTCACTCTCGGGGCAGCCATCGCAGAGGGCACCGACCCGGATCAAGCGGCAAGGCAGATCGTCACCGCATTGTCCGAGGGCGAACACTCCCTGCAGGGTATTCGCGATGCACTCAATGGCCTGGGGCAGTCACTCCAGGTCAAGGCCGCACGCAAGAGCGAACTGCTGCTGCAGCCGATGCATCAGCTCTCTGCCCGGGCGGCAGACGGTGGCAGCATTGCCAACACGCTCATCGACCTCAAGATGCAGGTTGAAGCGCTCGACCCGGCGAGGGTCGATTTTTCCGCCGGCTGGCTTTCCAGACTGTTCGGTTACCTCCCCTTCGTCGGCACACCGGTCAAGCGCTATTTCTCCAGGTACGAATCGGCATCCACCGTCATCGATGCGATAGTCGCTTCGCTGGAGCGCGGGCGGGAAGAGCTCAAACGCGACAACATCACCTTGCGCGCCGATCAGGAAGACCTGCGAGCGCTCGCCGGAGAGCTGACGCGCACGGCCAACAACGCACAACTCATCGACGCCCGGCTGAGCGAGGCACTGGAGATCGACATTCCTGCCGACGACCCTCGTGCCGACTTGATCGCCCGGGATCTGCTGTTTCCGCTTCGTCAGCGCATTCAGGACATCCAGCAGCAGCTCGCTGTCACCCAGCAAGGTCTGCTCACCAGCGACCTCATCGTTCGCAACAACGAAGAACTCATCCGTGGGGTCAACCGCGCCCTGACAGTGACGGTCAACGCACTGCA
The DNA here is from genome assembly GCF_003034845.1 of Pseudothauera lacus. Classification (GTDB taxonomy): domain Bacteria; phylum Pseudomonadota; class Gammaproteobacteria; order Burkholderiales; family Rhodocyclaceae; genus Pseudothauera; species Pseudothauera lacus. Next base: position 82,982 of record NZ_PZKC01000007.1, read on the forward strand.
GGTGGTCGTCAGCCTCGCCGCCGCACTGGCCAATCAACGCATCGTGCTCGACAAGGTCAACGCGGTCAATCGCACCACCGAGCGCATGATAGGCGACGGTGCCCGCATGCTCCGCGAGCAGGGCGCTGAGATCCACCGCCAGGCCGCCTCTTCGCAACTCGACATCGGCGTGCTGCGCCAGGCGTTTGCGGACATCCGCGGCGCGCTGGATGAGGTCTCATCCTTCCGTCAGCAAGCGCTGCCCGAAATGGCCAGGAACATCCTGGCCCTCGACGAGATTACCCGCGAAGCCGGCAGCCTGATCGAACGTCTGCCAGCCAGCCACGGCAGCTGAGCCGCGTGACGGACAACACCGAGACCGAACTCGCCGCGCTGGTCCGCTACTTTCGTGACTGCCTGCTCGCTGACGGCGGCGAACGGGAACTGGAGGATGCCTTTTCCACCGGAGAGGCAAGTCACCATCTGGTGCGATCCGGGCCCCAGGACGAGGCGTTCGCCCCGGTCTGGCTGAACTGGACCGAGAAACGCGAGCTGCTTCATGCGGCCAGCATGCAGCGACAGGAGCGCGAACTGCAACTGGGCTGGCGCTTCATCTGCGGCATGCACCCGGAGCGGGGGGAACGGAGGCTGCGCACCCCGGCCTTCCTCGCCAGCGTGCAGATGAGCTCCACCAAAGGGGGGTATCACGCCGAGCCCCTGCCCGGCTCACTGCGCATCAACCCCGTTGCCTTGGTGGCACTCGGTCTGCCGCGCGACTACATCACCGAAGTCGATGAGAACGACCCCAGGTTCGGAGAATTCATCGGCCGTCTCGACGCCTTGCCGGAGCTTGCGCTCAAGGAGCATGCCAACCGCCTGCCTGCGTTGCGCAGCCCCGCACTGAGAAGGGTCGAAGCCCGCCTGCTGTGGCTCACGCAGCGCAGCCGGGTCGCCGCCAGCACGGCCTACGAGCTTGAAGCCCTTGCCGCCTCCGCCAGCTTCTCGCCCTGCCTGCGCGAGATCCTCGGCCACCCGCAAGACACCCCGGCAGCGCCTCCCTCCACGACCCCCGACTCGATACCCACGCGACTCAGTGCTGCGCAGAAGCAGGCCCTCATCAACGCCACCGCCCACACGCTGAGCGTGGTCTACGGCGCTCCCGGCACAGGCAAGACCTACACCATCGGTGGCATCACCGCAGACCGCGTAATCAACGGCGAGAGAGTGCTCATCGTCTGCGGCAACGAACATGCGGCAGACGTCGTCTTCACCAAGCTCGCCGAGGCTTTCGCATACGGAGACGACAGCCATCTCGTGGTACGTGCAGGACAAGGCGAGTACCGCCAACGCCTGCTGCGAGATCTCGACGCCCTGCTCAGCACCGCCCAACCCGCATCGCCAAACCCACCCGCCATACGCTCACAGGAGACCTCAGGGGAGGTCTCTCCGGCAGTCGCACGGGCCCGGCAGATGCTGGCGCACAGCGCGCTCGCGCAACAGTTTCTGGCCGGCAGGTTCGCCGAGGCGCTCGCGCTTGCGCATGCCGGCGGTGAGGTCCTGCGCGACCGCCGACGCAGCCCGATCGCCGCGCTGCGTCGACAATTGACGCGCTTCAAGCTGAGGAAGTCGCCACCACTCAGCAAACACTGGACGACCTTTCAGAATCAGGCATCGAGCCACCAGGCCAGTGCGCGGAGATTCCTCCACCTCAGCACGCAGACAGCGCGGGACGCGCTGCTGCGCAGCAGCCGTCACAAGCTGGCCGCCCTGTCGGTCGCGCTGCGCTCGCGAAACTCGGGTTATCGCGTCGATCGCATGGCGGCAATGGACTGGGCCACACTCACGCGGGCGTTCCCGGTATGGGTTGCCTCAGCCCAGTCGCTCGACCGCGCACTGCCATTGGAGAACGGCCTGTTCGACCTCGTCGTGATCGACGAAGCCACCCAGTGCAATCTGGCACTGGCACTGCCCGCACTGCAGCGCGCCAGACGCGCGGTCATCGTTGGCGACCCCCGCCAACTGAGACACTTTTCCTTCCTCGCCCGTCGCCGCCAGGAGCAGTTTGCCGCCGAGCACGGGGTGGAGGGGCAAGGCATCAGCCTCGATTACCGCGACCAATCGCTGATCGACTATGCAATGCAGGCACTGCGCTCTGCCGACGCACAAGTCTGGCTGGACGAGCACTTTCGCAGCCATCCTGACCTCATCGAGTTCAACAACCGGCGTTTCTACGAAGGGCGCCTGAAAGTACTCACCGGCATGCGTCGGCTGACCAACTCCCTGCCAAGGCAAGTGGTTGAGTGTCCGCTGCAACTGAACGATGGGGTCAACCAGGGCGAGGTGGACTGCGTCATCGAACATCTGCGCCAGCTCATCGAGCAGGAGAACGACCTGCCCGATGAGGACGCTTCCAAGGTTGGCGTCGTGGCAATGTTCTCCGCCCTTGCCCAGATACTGCAGGCACGCATTCAGGCCGCGTTCCGGCTGGAGACACTTGCCCGGCACAACCTCCTTGTGGCCACCCCGTACGGCTTCCAGGGCGAGGAACGCGACGTCATCCTGCTCGCCACCGGTGTTCACGCCCAACTGTCACGAACCGCTCGCCAGTACATGGAGCGGCCCGACGTATTCAACGTTGCAACCACCCGCGCCCGCGACCGACAGATCATCTTCATTGGCCAGGGCAGTGCGCCTCAAGCTCAGGATGGCCTGCTGGGCGCCTACCTGGCCTTCGCCCCCGAGCGCCCGGTGCCCGCTCAGCCCTTCGCACGGGGCGCTGGCAGCACTCGCGACGAACTGATCGTCGCACTGCAGGAGAAAGGCTACCGGTGCTGGCCCGATTTCGCGCTCGGCGGCAGCATCATCGACCTCCTCGTGGTTGCCGGCCAATCCTCCCTCGCCATCGACCTCGTCGGCGTTGCCGAACCCATCGGGCAGCCATGGGCCTGCGAGCGTTACACCCTGCTTGAGCGCACCGGGCTCAACATTCTTCCTGTCGCCTTTCATGAATGGCTCTGGCAGCCGCAGGAAATCATCCAGCGCATCGAGCAAGTTCTCGGCGACCATCAGGCGTCACCGGCCGATAGCAGGCAATCGACTACCGCCTCGCTGCGCTGGCACTTCGAAAAGCATGGGCGAAACGAACTGTCGCTGCTCGTAGAGCAGATGGAGCAAACCCGGGGAACTGCCGAGTCCTGGCTCGGACGACGCTTCAGCACCACCGAGGTGACCTACCAGCGCTACATGCACAGCATCCAGGAGCTCGTCGACGACACCGTTCGCATCCTCGACCAACTCAGGCTGCTACTCGACGAATCGCGTGCATTGAAGCTTGATTCGTCCTTGATCGATGAACGCGCGGCACAGGCATCGAACGCCGTCCGGCGGGCCCTGCAGGCACTCGACAGCCTCGCCACCCGGCTTGCCCTCGACGAAGGCTGGGGCCCGGACGCACAGTCCGCATCCCTTGCCGACCTGGAACGCCTCACCGACAGGCTGTCGCAGTATCAGAGCGCGAGCAGCCGCTGACTGCTGGCAGGCGCCCCACCCAAAGGCCACCGTCGCATCGCTCGCACAGGCATTGTGGAAAAAAAGGGGGCCCGCATGTGCAGGCCCCATCCCTCGACAGGTACCCGCCGCTGGGGGCAGCGGGTCTCCCTCCCCATCGATAGCAAACTTGCGCGCCCGGCTTCGCCGGCCGGGCGGCGGATCGGCGCTTACTCGAACTCGACGATGATCTCATCCACCGCCAGGCTGGCACCGGGCTTGGCGACGACCTTCTTCACCTTGCCGTCCTGCTCGGCCTTGAGGACGTTCTCCATCTTCATCGCCTCGATCACCGCCAGCTTTTCGCCGGCCTTGACCTCCTGGCCTTCGCTGACCGCCACTTCGCGCAGCAGGCCGGGCATCGGCGAGAGCAGGAACTTCGACATGTCGGGCGGCAGCTTCACCGGCATCAGCGCCTGCAGTTCGGCCCAGCGCGCGCTCATCACCATCACGTTGGCCTGGGTGCCATTGTGGTTGATGCGGTACTTGAGGCCGTTGCGCTCCATCTGCAGGGTGAAGGGGCGCCCGTTGATGGTGCCGTTGACAAGAATTTCGCCAAACTGCCAGCCGGTATGGACAACGAAGCACTCGCTGCCGACCCGCACTTCGTAGCCGGCCTCGATCGGCAGCACGTTGACCAGGGTGCGCTCCTCGCCACGGACCACCGTGTAGTCGTCGCCGACCAGACGCTCGTGGCCGGGCATCTGCCCGGAGATCTCGGCGTCGCGGTCCTCGAAGGCGCGATGCAGGGCAGCGGCCACGGTGACGAAGACCATCGGGTCGTCGTGCGGCACCAGCGAGGCGTCGAAGCCCTGCGGGTACTCCTTGGCGATGAAGCTGGTGTCGAAGATGCCGGACATGAAGCGCGGGTGCTGCATGAGCGCGGCCTGGAAGGGGATGTTGGAGTTGATGCCGCGGATCACGAAGGCGTTGAGGGCCTCGCGCATGCGCTCGATGGCCTGGTCGCGGTTGGCGCCATGGGTGATCAGCTTGGCGATCATCGAGTCGTAGTACATCGAGATCTCGCCGCCTTCATAGACGCCGGTATCGACACGCACCAGACCATCCACCTCGGCCGGCGGCTGGAACTTCACCAGACGGCCGGTGGAGGGCAGGAAGCCACGGAAGGGGTCTTCGGCGTTGATGCGGCATTCCATCGCCCAACCGTTGATCTTGACGTCGGCCTGGGTCAGCGGCAGTTTCTCGCCGTAGGCGACGCGGATCATCTGTTCGACCAGGTCGAGCCCGGTGATCAGTTCGGTGACCGGGTGTTCGACCTGCAGGCGGGTGTTCATTTCCAGGAAGTAGAACTCCTTGGTCGCGCCGGAGACGACGAACTCGACCGTACCGGCCGACTCGTAGTTCACCGCGCGCGCCAGGGCCACCGCCTGTTCGCCCATGGCCTTGCGCATTTCGGCATCGACGAAGGGGCTCGGCGCCTCTTCGATGACCTTCTGGTGGCGACGCTGGATCGAGCAGTCGCGCTCGTTCAGATACACGTAGTTGCCGTGGCTGTCGCCCAGCACCTGGATCTCGATGTGGCGCGGCTCGAGCACGTACTTCTCGATGAACACGCGATCGTCGCCGAAGGAGTTGCGCGCTTCATTGACGCAGGAGGAGAAGCCCTCGAAGGCTTCCTGGTCGTTGTAGGCCACGCGCAGGCCCTTGCCGCCGCCGCCGGCGGAGGCCTTGATCATCACTGGATAGCCGATGCCCTTGGCGATCTCCACCGCCTGCTCGGGGCCGGCGATGGGGTCGTTGTAGCCGGGGATGGTGTTGACCTTGGCTTCGATGGCGAGCTTCTTGGACTCGATCTTGTCGCCCATCTTGGCGATCGAGTAGTGCTTGGGACCGATGAACTTGATGCCCTGCTCTTCCAGGCGGCGCGAGAACTCGGCGTTCTCGGAGAGGAAGCCGTAGCCCGGGTGCACCGCTTCGGCGCCGGTCTGCTTGCAGGCGGCAATGATCTTGTCCGCAACCAGGTAGGATTCCTTGGATGCGGCCGGGCCGATGCATACGGACTCGTCGGCCATATCGACGAACAGCGCGTCCTTGTCGGCCTCGGAATACACCGCGACAGTCTTGATGCCCATCTTGCGGGCGGTCTTGATCACGCGGCAGGCGATTTCACCGCGGTTGGCGATAAGAATCTTCTTGAACATTTGTCTGTGTCCTCCGGGCGATCAGAGCGGGATGTTGCCGTGCTTGCGCCACGGATTGTCGAGTTGCTTGTCGCGCAGCATCGCCAGCGAGCGGCAGATGCGCTTGCGGGTGTTGTGCGGCATGATCACGTCGTCGATGAAGCCGCGGTGCGCCGCCACGAACGGGTTGGCGAACTTTTCCTTGTACTCGGCTTCGCGCGCGGCGATCTTCTCGGGGTCGTTCTTCTCCTCGCGGAAGATGATCTCGACCGCGCCCTTGGGGCCCATCACGGCAATCTCCGCGCTCGGCCAGGCCAGGTTCACGTCGCCGCGCAGATGCTTGGAGCTCATCACGTCATAGGCACCACCATAGGCCTTGCGGGTAATCACGGTGACCTTGGGCACGGTGCATTCGGCATAGGCGTAGAGCAGCTTGGCGCCGTGCTTGATGATGCCGCCGTACTCCTGGCTGGTGCCGGGCATGAAGCCGGGGACGTCCACGAAGGTGACCACCGGGATGTTGAAGGCGTCGCAGAAGCGCACGAAGCGCGCCGCCTTGATCGAGCTCTTGATGTCCAGGCAGCCGGCCAGCACCAGCGGCTGGTTGGCGACGAAGCCGACGGTCTGGCCTTCCATGCGGCCGAAGCCGATGAGGATGTTCTTGGCGTAGTCGGGCTGCAGTTCGAAGAAGTCGCCTTCATCGACAACCTTGGTGATCAGCTCCTTCATGTCGTAGGGCTGGTTGGCGTTGCTCGGCACCAGGGTGTCGAGCGACTCATCGATACGGTCGGCGGAATCCGCAGTGGGACGGACCGGCGGCTTCTCGCGGTTGGACAGCGGCAGGAAGTCGATGAAACGGCGCAGCTGGGCGAGCGCCTCGACGTCGTTCTCGAAGGCCAGGTCGGCGACGCCGGACTTGCTGGTGTGGGTCACCGCGCCGCCCAGTTCCTCGGCGGTCACTTCCTCGTGGGTCACGGTCTTGACCACTTCCGGACCGGTGACGAACATGTAGGAGGAATCCTTCACCATGAAGATGAAGTCGGTCATCGACGGCGAATACACCGCGCCGCCTGCGCACGGGCCCATGATCATGGAGATCTGCGGGATCACCCCGGAGGCCATCACGTTGCGCTGGAACACGTCGGCGTAACCGCCGAGCGAATCCACGCCTTCCTGGATGCGCGCACCGCCCGAGTCGTTGAGGCCGATCACCGGCGCGCCGACCTTCATGGCGTGGTCCATGACCTTGCAGATCTTCTCCGCATGGGTCTCGGACAGCGAGCCGCCGAACACCGTGAAGTCCTGGCTGAAGACGAACACCAGGCGACCATTGACGGTGCCATAACCGGTCACCACGCCGTCGCCGGGGATCGCTTCCGCGCCCATGCCGAAGTCGGTGCAGCGGTGCTCCTTGAACATGTCCCACTCTTCGAAGCTGCCTTCGTCGAGCAGCAGCTCGATGCGCTCACGCGCAGTGAGCTTGCCCTTGGCGTGCTGGGAATCGATGCGCTTCTGGCCACCGCCGAGGCGGGCTTTCTGGCGCTTCTCATCCAGTTGGCGGATGATTTCGTGCATTGATGACCTCCTTACAGTTTTCCGGTTGTCCGCGCCAGACGCTGCGACGGACGGCGTTCTTCAATTCAGGTGCTGCAGCAGGCGCTGTGCGGCGACTGCGGGGGTACTCTCGCCAAGCTCGACCGCGGTGCTGATCGCCGCCAGCTCCGCACGCACCCGCGGATGACGGCGGAAGCGCTGGCGCAGGCCGGCGTCGATCAGCTCCCACATCCATGCCAGCGCCTGATGGCGGCGCCGGCCCTCGAACTCGCCACTGCGCGTCATGGTGGTGCGATAGTCGCACACGGTACGCCAGAAATCCTCGATACCGGCCTTCTTCAGTGCCGACAGGGTGAGCACCGGCGGGCTCCAGTTGGGGCTGGCCGGACGCAGCATGTGCAGGGCAGTCTTCAGCTGCGCCTGCGCCCGCGTGGTCGCGGCCGGATCGATATCGGCCTTGTTCACCACCACCAGGTCGGCCAGTTCCATGATGCCCTTCTTGATGCCCTGCAGGTCGTCGCCGGCATTTGGCAGCTGCAGCAGGCAGAAGATGTCGGTCATGTTGGCGACCGCGGTTTCCGACTGCCCGACGCCCACGGTCTCGACGATGATCACGTCAAAACCGGCGGCCTCGCACACCAGCAGGGTCTCGCGCGTCTTTTCGGCCACCCCGCCCAGCGAACCGGCCGAAGGACTGGGGCGGATGAAGGCTTGCGGACACTGCGACAGGCCCTCCATGCGCGTCTTGTCGCCGAGGATGGAGCCACCGCTTAGCGACGACGACGGATCCACCGCCAGCACCGCGACCCGCAACCCCTGCTCGATGAGGTACAGGCCGAGGGCCTCGATGAAGGTGGACTTGCCCACCCCCGGCACCCCCGAGATCCCCACCCGCATCGCCCCGCCGCTGTGCGGCAGCAAGGCTTCGAGCACACCCTGGGCACGCATCTGGTGATCCTCACGCTGCGATTCGATCAGCGTGATGGTCTTCGCCAGCGGTCGCAGCTGGCGCGCCAGCACGCCGTCGACCAGGGCGCGGTCGGCGGCTTCCAGAAGCGTTTCGTTCATCGGCTTATTCAATCTCAAGCACGCCTTCGTCAGCCGACACGAGGAACGTTCGAATCTCGGTGCTCCGGGACATGAGTCGGTCTCTGGTCACGGCATTCGATACGTTGCCGCAATTCAGCCACACAATCTTCGGCGGAAAGCCGCGGACCAGCATGATCTCGACGAAGTCAACGTCCTTCGTGACAATCGCGTAGCCGTTCGCCTTGGCGAATTCCCACAGTGCTCCGTCGCTCGCGCTCTCGAAACCAACCAATTGCACATGGGAGGAACCCGGAAAATGCGACTCCAGTTCCGGCAGCAGACGACGCGAGAGATTCTGGTCGAGCAACAGCTTCAAGCGGCCACCCGGCTGATGCGCTGCTCGCGTTCGGCAGCAAAGGCCAGGCAGGCGATGATGTCATCGGCCTCCAGTTCGGGGTAGTCGGCAAGAATCTCCTGTACCGGCATGCCGGACGCCATCCAGCCCAAGACGTCGTAGACAGTAATGCGCATGCCGCGAATGCAAGGCTTGCCGCCTCGCTTGCCGGGCTCGAGGGTAATCCTCGCCAACAACTTGGCATCCATCGCATATCCTCCTGAACGCATGTCCTAAAGCGTGAGCCTGCCCTTGTTGCTCCCTACGCCGCGCCTTTCGCCGCGCGAATCTGCTTCAGCACTTCGCGCGCGGCCTTGGGGATGGGCGTGCCGGGGCCGAAGATGCCCTTGGCACCGGCGGCATACAGCGCGTCGTAGTCCTGCGCCGGGATCACCCCGCCGACGAAGGTGATGATGTCGTCGGCGCCGAGCTTCTTCAGTTCATTGACGATCTGCGGCACCAGGGTCTTGTGGCCGGCGGCAAGGCTGGAGCAGCCCACCGCATGCACGTCGTTTTCCACCGCGTGGCGGGCGGCCTCTTCCGGGGTCTGGAAGAGCGGGCCGATGTCGATGTCGAAGCCGAGGTCGGCGAAGGCCGAGGCCACCACCTTGGCGCCGCGGTCATGGCCGTCCTGGCCCAGCTTGGCGATCATGATGCGCGGGCGGCGGCCCTCTTCGGCGACGAAGGCTTCGATCTCGGCCTTCAGTTCCTTCCAGTCAGCGTCGTTTTCCACCACGGCTCCATACACACCGGACACGGCTTGCGGGTTGGCACGGTAACGGCCGAAGACCTTCTCCAGCGCGTCGGAGACTTCGCCCACGGTGGCGCGCAGGCGGATGGCCTTCACCGACAGGTCGAGCAGGTTGCCCTGGCCGGACTCGGCGCACTGGGTCAGCGCATCGAGCGCGGCCTGCACCGCGGCGGCGTCGCGGCTGGCGCGCACCTGGGCGAGGCGGGCGATCTGCGACTCGCGCACGGCGTGGTTGTCGATGTCGAGAATCTCGATCGGGTCTTCCTTGGCGAGCTTGTACTTGTTCACGCCGACGATGACATCCTTGCCGGAGTCGATGCGCGCCTGCTTGTCGGCGGCGCATTCCTCGACCTTCATCTTCGCCCAGCCGGACTCGACCGCCTTGGTCATGCCGCCCATCGACTCGATCTCTTCGATCAGCGCCCAGGCCTTGTCGGCCATGTCCTGGGTGAGCTTCTCCATCATGTAGGAGCCGGCCCAGGGGTCGACCACGTTACAGATGTGGGTCTCTTCCTGGATGATGATCTGGGTGTTGCGCGCGATGCGGGCGGAGAACTCCGTAGGCAGCGCAATGGCTTCGTCGAGCGCGTTGGTGTGCAGCGACTGGGTGCCGCCGAACACCGCGGCCATCGCCTCGATGGTGGTACGCACGACGTTGTTGTACGGGTCCTGCTCGGTCAGCGACCAGCCCGAGGTCTGCGAGTGGGTGCGCAGCATCATCGACTTCTGGCTCTTCGGGTTGAACTGCTTCATCAGCCGCCACCACAGCAGACGCGCGGCGCGCATCTTGGCGATCTCGAGGTAGAAGTTCATCCCCACCGCCCAGAAGAAGGACAGGCGGCCGGCGAAGGTATCGACGTCCATGCCGGAATTGATGCCGGTGCGCACGTACTCAACGCCATCGGCGAGGGTGAAGGCCAGTTCGATGGCCTGGTTCGCACCCGCTTCCTGGATGTGGTAGCCGGAGATCGAGATGCTGTTGAACTTCGGCATGTGCTGCGCGGTGTAGCCGAAGATGTCGGCGATGATCTTCATCGACGGGGTGGGCGGATAGATGTAGGTGTTCCGCACCATGAATTCTTTCAGGATGTCGTTCTGGATCGTGCCCGAGAGCTTGTCCTGCGACACGCCCTGCTCTTCGGCGGCGATGATGTAGCCGGCCAGGATGGGCAGCACCGCGCCGTTCATGGTCATCGACACCGAGACCTTGTCGAGCGGAATGCCGTCGAAGAGGATCTTCATGTCCTCCACCGAGTCGATCGCCACGCCGGCCTTGCCGACGTCGCCCGTCACGCGCGGGTGATCGGAGTCGTAGCCGCGGTGGGTGGCAAGGTCGAAGGCCACCGACACACCCTGGCCGCCGGCGGCGAGCGCCTTGCGGTAGAAGGCGTTGGACGCTTCGGCGGTCGAAAAACCCGCGTACTGGCGGATGGTCCACGGCTTGACCGCATACATGGTCGGCTGCGGGCCGCGCAGGAAGGGCTCGAAACCCGGCAGGGTGTCGGCATGCGGCAGGTCGGCTGTATCCGCCTTGGTGTACAGCGGCTTGACGGTCAGCCCTTCCGGGGTGATCCAGTTGAGGTTCTCGACCTTGCCTTCCGGCGCGTGCTTGGACGCAGCCTTCATCCAGGCTTCGAGGTCCGGCTGCGGATAGGTGGGCTGATTGGCGTTGGACATGGATAAAGCCTCGTTGACTCATGCACCGCCCACGGCGGCATTGCGGAATTGGCGACGGACGCGGCCGGAACCGCCCCACCCCCGGCAGCGACGACGAGACCGCCCGCAGCAGATGCCACGGACGGTCGCCGACGCCCCGTTACGCGGCGCAGCCCTCTCACACTTACATTTCACACCGGCCGGCGCAAGATCGCCGGGGCGCGAAACCTCCCATGCTACGCCGCGCAGGGAAAGTTGACTTGTTGCAATGGGCGAATAATACTTTATCCATAATTATGAATGCAACGGGCTGGCAAGCCGGCATTTTTCAGGCTATCTTGCCGCCCTTCACGGCGGCCTTCGCCGCCAGCACAATGACATCGCCCATGACCGCATCCCGCATCGCTCCCCTGGCCCTGTACCAGGAAGTTGCCGAAAGACTGCGCCAGCGCATCTTCTCGCACGAGCTGCCGCCCGGCACCTGGGTGGATGAGCAGGCGCTGGCCGAGCACTACGGCATCTCCCGCACGCCGCTGCGCGAAGCCCTCAAGGTGCTGGCCTCCGAAGGGCTGGTGACCCTCAAGCCGCGCCGCGGCTGCTACGTCACCGAAATCTCCGAACGCGACCTCGACGAAGTGTTCACCGTGATGGCCCTGCTCGAAGGCCAGTGCGCGCGCACAAGCGCGCAGCGCGCCAGCGACGCCGATCTCGAACGCCTGCGCCGCATCCATGCCGACCTCGAACGCGCCGCCGACACCGACGACATCAACGGCTTCTTCGAAGCCAACCAGGCTTTCCACCACGCCCTGCAGGAGATCGCCGACAACCGCTGGCTGCTGCAGGTGATCACCGACCTGCGCAAGGTAATCAAGCTCTCGCGCCACAACTCACTGTTCTCCGAAGGCCGCCTGGAGCAGTCGCGCGCCGAACACCGCAGCCTGCTCGACGCCCTGCTGGCGCGCGACGCCGATGCCGCCGAGCAGCGCATGCGCGAACACATCAGCAGCGGCCGCGCCGCGCTGGCGCGCATCGCCAAGGCGAAGAACCGCGCGGCGTAACACGTCGCCATGCCAAACACCGTTCGGGCTGAGCTTGTCGAAGCCCGTTCGAAGGCACTGCCATCAAGTGCCCTTCGACAGGCTCAGGGCGAACGGAGTACCCGTGTCCTGCGTCCGCTTTGCCACGCCCGCGGCGGGGCTTACTTCGCTCAGGGCGAGCGCTATCGTTTACTCCGCCGGCAGCGTCCCGGCGCGCGTCACCAGCACCTGGTCGATGCGGTAGCTGTCGATATCCACCACCTCGAACTTGTAGCCGGCATACTCGACGAAGTCGGTGCGCTTGGGCACCTTGCGCAGCATGTACATCAGGAAGCCGGCCACCGTCTCGTAGTTCTGGAAGCCCTCGAAGACGTCGATATCGAGCGCGGCCATGACGTCCTCGATCGGCGTCACCCCGTCGATCAGCCATGAATTGTCGTCGCGGCGCACGATCAGCTCTTCCTGGAAGGGACTCACCAGGTCGCCCATCACCGTGCTCATGACGTCCTGCAGGGTCAGCAGGCCGACCACCAGGGCGTACTCGTTGACGATGACGGCGAAGTCCTCCTTGGCGTCGCGGAAGCGCTCCAGCGCCTCGAAGAGATTCAGCGTGTCCGGCAGCACGAGGATCTTGCGCACGATGGGTTCGGTGCGCAGCGACAGCTTCTGCCCGTTGACGATGCGCGGCAGGATGTCCTTGGCGTCCACATAGCCGATCACCGAGTCGATACCGTCCTTCTCGCACACCGGGTACTTGCCGTGCGGGGTTTCGGCGATCTTGCCGCGGATGCTCTCCTCGGCCTCGCCCAGAGTCAGGAAGACGATGCTCTCGCGCGCGGTCATCGCCGAGGGGATGATGCGCGAGTCGAGCTCGAAGACGTTGGCGATCAGGTGCTGCTCCTGGTTGAGCAGCACCCCGGCCTGCGCACCGGCATCGGCCATCGCCATGATGTCCGCCGGGGTGATGTCCTCGACGCGCACGCTGGGCACCCCGAGCAGGCGGAAGATGCGGTTCGCCAGGCCGTTGAACACCCACACCAGCGGCGCAAACAGCGTCATGCAGAACTGCATCGGCCGCACCACCGCAACCGCCACGCGCTCCGGCTGCACCATGCCGAAGCGCTTCGGCATCAGGTCGGCGAAGAGCACGAACAGCGAAGTCACGAAGACGAAGGCGATGACGAAGCTGACGGTGTCCAGCCACGGTCCGTCGTACATCGTGCGCAGCGCTGCCGCAACGTGGGGCGAGAGCGCCGACTCACCGACGATGCCGCCGAGGATGGCCACCGCATTGAGGCCGATCTGCACCACGGTGAAGAAATTGCCCGGACTGTCCTGCAGCGCCAGCACGCGCTGCGCATTGGGATGCCCGCCCTCGGCCATCAGGCGCAGCTTGACCTTGCGTGAAGCGGCGAGCGAAATCTCGGAGATGGAGAAGAAGGCGCTGACCGCGATCAGCGCGAAGATGAGCAGCAATTGATTGAACAACGACACGATGACTCCTTGCCGGCGAAGGCGGACGCTTATGACGTACGGCCGGCCCCAGAGTCTAACACCGCGCCGTGCGGGGCGTTCGCGCCACCCGGGGTGATCGCGGAATTCGTGGCCGCGACCCGACGAACCGCCGGGGCATCGGTAGGAGCGGGCTTGCCCGCGATGCGGCGATCGTTTTCCGAAAGGCCGCATCGCGGGCAAGCCCGCTCCTACAACCCCCCGCTCACGCGCCGCTGGTGCGCGTCATCTCCACCGGCACCACCCAGCGCTCGTAATCCTCTGCGCTCACCTTGCCCGAGGCCAGCGCCGCCTCACGCAGGGTCAGGCCCTCCTTGTGCGCGTGCTTGGCGATGGCCGCCGCGGCGTCATAGCCGATGTGGCGGTTGAGCGCGGTGACCAGCATCAGGTTGGCGGCCAGGTTGGTCTCGATCTTCGCCCGTACCGGTTCGATGCCGCGCGCGCAGTGGTGCTCGAAGGCGGCGCAGGCGTCGGCCAGCAGTTCGATGCTCTCCAGCACGTTGTGCGCCATCACCGGCTTGTACACGTTGAGCTGGAAGTTGCCCTGAGTGCCGGCGAAGGCCACCGCGGCGTCGTTGCCGAACACCTGCACGCAGACCATGGTGAGCGCCTCGCACTGGGTCGGGTTCACCTTGCCCGGCATGATGGACGAGCCCGGCTCGTTCTCCGGAATCGCCAGCTCGCCAATGCCGCAGCGCGGCCCGCTGGCCAGCCAGCGCACGTCATTGGCCATCTTCATCAGCCCGCCGGCCAGGGTGCGCAGCGCGGCCGAGGCCTGCACCAGCGCGTCGTGCGCGGCGAGCGCGAAGAACTTGTCCGGCGCGCTGACGAAGGGTTGGCCGGTGAGCGCGGCGATGCGCGCAGCCGCCATGTCGCCGAAGCGCGGGTGTGCGTTGAGCCCGGTGCCTACCGCGGTGCCGCCGATGGCCAGCTCGTGCAGGCCGGGCAGCGTCGCATGCACCGCGGCCAGGCCAAAGTCGAGCTGGCTCACCCAGGCGCCGATCTCCTGCCCCAGGGTCACCGGGGTGGCGTCCTGCAGGTGGGTGCGGCCGGTCTTCACCACCCCGGCAAAGCGCGCCGCACGCTCGGCCAGGGTATTGCGCAGCACGGCCACTGCCGGAAAGAGGCGCGCATGCAGCTGCTCGACCACCGCGATGTGCATCGCCGTCGGAAAGGTGTCGTTGGACGACTGCCCGCGGTTCACATGGTCGTTGGGATGCACCGGCGCCTTGCTGCCCAGCACGCCGCCGGCCAGCTCGATGGCGCGGTTGGCGATCACCTCGTTGGCGTTCATGTTGGACTGGGTACCGGAACCGGTTTGGAACACCACCAGCGGAAAGTGTTCGTCCAGTTGCCCGGCGATCACCTCGTCGGCGGCGCGCACGACCAGCGCAGCGATGTCCGCCGGCAGTTCGCCCAGTTCCGCATTGGCCTCGGCGGCGGCGCGTTTCAGCACGCCCAGCGCGCGGATCATCGGGCGTTGCCAGCGAAAACGCGCCACGCCGATCGGGAAGTGCTCGATCGAGCGCTGGGTCTGCGCCCCCCAGTAGCGCCCGGCTGGCACCTCGATGGCGCCCATGGAATCGGTTTCGCGGCGGGTGGCGGCGGTGTTCATGGCGGTCTCCGGCGGGTTGTACTCCTTCCTGGAAGATAGCCCGCCGCAGCCCTTCCCGCCGAAACGAGAGCGCGGATCGGCTATCATGCGCCCGATTCCATACCGACCGGTATGGAGCACACCTCCACCCGCAGCCCCACCCGAGCGAACCCAGACCATGAGCGGCGAGATCCTTTTCGAACGCGACGGCGACGTCGCCCTCCTCACCCTGTCCAACCCCGGCCGGCTGAACGCCATCAACGCCGCCATGTGGGTGCAGCTGCGCGAGGCGATGGCGCGCATCCATGCCGACGACAGCCTGCGCTGCGTGATCCTCAGCGGCGCCGGCGAAGCCTTTGCGGCCGGTGGCGACATCGAGGAATTCCTCACCGTGCGCGCCACCGTGGACGACGCCCTGCACTACCACGACGAGCTGGTGGCGCGTGCGCTGGACGCCATCCGCGCCTGCCCCATCCCCACCGTGGCGGCCATCCACGGCGCCTGCATCGGCGGCGGACTGGAGATCGCCGGCTGCTGCGACCTGCGCATCGCCGGCGAATCGGCGCGCTTCGGCGCACCGATCAACAAGCTCGGCTTCTCCATGTACCCGGGCGAAATGGCCGGCCTGCTGGAACTGGTCGGCCCCGCGGTACTGCTGGAGATCCTCCTCGAAGGGCGCATCCTGCCGGCGCGCGAGGCACTGCAGAAGGGCCTGCTGACCCGCGTGGTGGACGACGAAGCGGTGATGGACGAAGCCCGCGCCGCCGCCGCGCGCATCGCCGCCGGCGCACCGCTGGTGGCGCGCTGGCACAAGCAGTGGGTGCACCGCCTGACCCGCGCCGAACCGCTGTCCGCCGCCGAGAAGCGCGCCGCCTTCGACTTCCTCGCCACCGACGACTACCGCGAAGGGCTGGACGCCTTCCTCAGCAAGCGCAAGCCGGTGTTCAAGGGGCGCTGAGCGTCTTCAGCCGAAGATGCCGTGCAGCATTTTCAGGCACAGCGCCATCAGCACCCCGGCAAAGATCTGCTTCAGCGTCACCACCGGCAGGCGGTGCGCGAGGCGTGCGCCGAACGGCGCCGTCCACATGCTCACCGCGGCCACCAGCACCAGCGCCGGCAGGTAGACATAGCCCAGGGTCAACGGCGGCAGCCCGGGCGCCCCCCAGCCGTTGGCGAGATACCCCAGCGTGCCGGCCAGGGCGATCGGCAGACCGATCGCCGCCGAGGTGCCGATGGCGTTCTGCATCTTCACGTTGCACCAGGTCATGAAGGGCACCGACAGCGAACCGCCGCCGATCGCCACCAGCGCCGACACCCCGCCGATGCCGACCCCGACCGCGCTCATGCCGAGCGCCCCGGGCAGGTTGCGCGACGGCTTGGGCTTGATGTTGGCGAGCATCTGCAGCGACACGTAGGCCATGAAGCAGGCGAAGAAGATCGCCAGCCCGGCGGTACTGGCGCGCGAGGCGATGAAGGTGGCGCCGAAGGTCCCCGCCAGGATGCCCGGCGTGATGCCCCGCACGATGTCCCAACGCACCGCGCCGTGGGCATGATGGGCGCGCAGACTGGCGATCGAGGTCAGCACGATGGCCGCCATCGAGGTGCCGAGCGCCATATGCACCACGGTGTCGAGCGCAAAACCCTGGGCGAGAAAGAGCGTGGTCAGCATCGGCACCATGATGCCGCCGCCGCCGATGCCCAGCAGCCCGGCAAAAAAGCCCACCGCCGCACCGAGCGCCAGATAGGCGAGCCACCACAGATCAGGAGTCATTGGGGTGTATTCCCATTAACGCTGGCGGGCGCACCCGCGAAGGGCGCAATTGTGGCCCCGGCACGGCGTGCTGTCACCCCGGCGCTTGATTCAGGACATTTTGCCCGGCTGCTGCGCGGGGTTAGGATTTCATCGACCCCGGTCAAGGACGGCCCCAGGCCGCGAAGAGCTTCAAGTCGCCTCGCACCGGGGCCGTTAGCAAACACAAGAGGCCGGCAGCAGGCACGCGCCAGACTGCCGGCACGACAAGCACCCGCAAACCGGGGGAGACACCTGTATGTTCGCCGCACTCAAGCACACCTCGATCCGCGCCCGCCTGCTCACCGCCATCGCCCTGCTGGTTGGCGGGCTGCTGTACTTCGCCATCGGCCAGGTGGTCGAACGCATCCACACCGCGCGCATGCTCGCCACCATCGAGACCCTGTCCACGGTCGCCGTGCGTTCGAGCGCGCTGGTCCACGAACTGCAGAAGGAACGCGGCCTCTCCGCCGGCTTCCTGGCCTCGCGCGGAACGCGCTTCCAGTCCGAGCTGGCCACTCAGCACACCCTCACCGACCGCTACCTGGGCGAGCTGCGCAGCCAGCTCGACACCCTCGATGCCACAGCTCTGGGCAGCCGCTTCACCACCAGCCTGAACGCCGCGCGCGGGCAGATCGACCGCCTCGGCGACACCCGCAGCCGCGTGCGGGCGCTGTCCGCCAGCGGCGCCGACTCCTTCGTCTACTACACCGCCAGCATCGACGCCTATCTGGCGCTGATCACCACCATCAACCAGCTCAGCGAACACCAGCAGGTCTCCCAGGCCATCCTCGGCTACGTGATGTTCCTCAACGCCAAGGAGCAGGCCGGACGCGAACGCGCCACCCTCAACGCCGCGTTCGCCGCCAACGCCTTCGATGCCGCACTGTACCGCCGCTTCATCACCATCGTCGCCGCGCAGGACACCTACCTCGCCGCCTTCCGCGATTTCGGCAGCCCCGGCGCCCGTGCCCTGCTGGAAGAAAAGCTCGCCTCGCGCGCCGCACGCGAGGTCGACCGCATACGCGGGATTGCCTTCGAACGCGCCGACAGCGGCGGTTTCGGCATCGAGCCGGCCGCCTGGTTCGCCACCATCACCGAGAAGATCGACGACATGAAGCTGGTCGAAGACCTGCTCTCCGCCGAGCTCGACACCCTGGTCGCCCGCCTCGCCCGCGAGGCCCGCTTCGAACTCTGGGTCGGCGGCCTGCTGACCCTCGCCAGCCTCGCCCTGGCGCTGTGGTTCGGCTTCGTCGTACGCGGCATCGTCTCCTCGCTGCGCCGGGCCATGGAATCGGCCGAGCGCATCGCCGGCGGCGACCTCACCGAGAACATCGAGATCAGCCGCATGGACGAGACCGGCCAGTTGCTCATGTCGATGAAGCACATCGTCGAGAGGCTGTCGCACACCATCGGCGAGATCCGCTCCGCCGCCGAACAGCTCACCAACGCCAGCGGGCAGATCAGCGCCACCGCACAGACGCTGTCACAGAGTTCCAGCGAGCAGGCAGCCAGCGTCGAGGAGACCACTGCCAGCATCGAGCAGATCACCGCCAGCATCGACCACACCAGCGAGAATGCCCGCACCACCGACGGCATCGCCGGCCAAACCGCGCGCGAAGCGGAGGACGGTGGCGGTGCGGTGCAGGAAACGGTTGCCGCCATGCAGCAGATTGCCGACCGCATCGGCATCGTCGACGACATCGCCTACCAGACCAATCTGCTCGCCCTCAACGCCGCCATCGAGGCGGCCCGTGCCGGCGAGCACGGCAAGGGCTTCGCGGTGGTCGCCGCCGAGGTACGCAAGCTCGCCGAACGCAGCCAGCAGGCCGCACAAGAAATCTCCACCCTCGCCGCGCGCAGCGTCAGTACCGCGGAGAAGGCCGGCGGCATGCTGCAGAAGATCGTCCCCGACGTCCGCCGCACCTCCGAGCTGGTGCAGGAGATCGCCGCCTCATCGACCGAGCAGGCCGCTGGCATCGCCCAGATCAACACCGCCATGGGCCAGCTCTCGCAAGCCTCCCAGCACAACGCCAGCGCCTCCGAAGAGCTCGCCGCCACCGCCGAGGAAATGGGCAGTCAGGCGCAGCAGCTGCATGAGCTGATGGAGTACTTCCGCATCGACGACGGCGCGCGCTGAGCGCGCCCGCCGCCCGCCGCCCGCGTTCACGCGATGGTGTACTTGAACTGTCCGCGCTTGTCCGCCCCCGCCTTGATGCGCGCAATGGCCTGGCCTTCGGCCATGCGCCCAAGGACGGCGTCGGCGACCGCCGGCAGCAAGGTACCGTTGAGGATGTGATCGACGTTGCGGGCGCCGGAATCGACCTCGGTGCAACGCGCCAGCACGGCCTCGACGAGTGCGTCCGACCACTGGAAGGCGGCCTTGTGGTTGGCGGCAATGCGCTCGCGGATGCGCTGCAGCTTGAGATCGATGATGGCGGTGAGGATGTCGTCGGAGATCGGATAGTAGGGCACCACCTTCACCCGACCGAGGAAGGCCGGCTTGAAATGCTTGCACAGCACCGGGCGCAGCGCCTCGGCAAGGGCGTCGGCGGCGGGCAGTTCGGCGGCGGGCTTGTTGAGGCAAGCCTGCATGATCTGCGCCGAACCAACGTTGCTGGTGAGGATGATGAGGGTGTTGCGGAAATCCACCTCGCGGCCCTCGGCATCGTCGAGCACGCCCTTGTCGAAGACCTGGAAGAACAGCTCGAGGACATCGGGGTGGGCCTTCTCGACCTCGTCGAGCAGCACCACGCTGTAGGGATTGCGCCGTACCGCCTCGGTGAGCACGCCGCCTTCGCCGTAGCCGACGTAGCCCGGCGGCGAGCCCTTGAGCCCGGAAACGCTGTGGGCCTCCTGGTATTCGCTCATGTTGATGGTCACCAGCTTGCGTTCGCCGCCGTAGAGGATGTCGGCGAGCGCAAGGGCGGTTTCGGTCTTGCCGACCCCCGAGGGGCCGACGAAGAGGAACACGCCCTTGGGTTTGTTGGGGTCTTCCAGGCTGGCGCGGGCGGTGCGGATGCGCTGGGCGATGGCTTCGAGGGCGTGGTCCTGGCCGATGACGCGGGCCTGCAGCAAGGGCTTGAGGTTGAGCACGGTGCGGATCTCGTCCTTCACCATCTTGCCGAGCGGGATGCCGGTCCACCCGGCGACGATCTCGGCCACCACGTGACCGTCGACCTGCAGCGGCACCATCGGCGTCTCGCCCTGCAGCGCGCCGAGCTCGGCGCGCAGGCGTTCGAGCTCGGCCACCGGCGCCGGATCCTTGCCGCGGCGCGCGGGCACCGACCCGGCCTCGCCGCTTTCCAGTTCGCTGCGCAAGGCCACCACCTGGCCAACCAGCTCGCGCTCGCGTTGATATTGTGCACGCAGCGCCTGCAGTTCGCTCTCGGCGGCATCGATCTGCGTCTGCAGTTCGTCCAGGCGAGGCTTGTGGGCACCGCCGGAGAGGGTTTCGCGGCGCAGCGCGGCAACTTCCGCGCGCAGGCAGTCGAGGCGCTTTTCCGCGCTGTCGATGTGCGCCGGGGTGGCGCTGTGGGCAAGGGCGACGCGCGCGCAGGCGGTATCGAGCACGCTGATGGCCTTGTCGGGAAGCTGGCGACCGCTGATGTAGCGATGCGACAGGCGCACCGCTTCGGTGACGGCGTCGTCGAGGACGCGGATGCCGAAGTGCGCCTCCATCAGCGGCACCATCCCCCGCAGCATGTCGGCAGCAACCGTCTCGGAGGGTTCCTCGACCTTGACCACCTGGAAGCGCCGCGCCAGCGCGGCGTCCTTCTCGAAGTACTTCTTGTACTCCGCCCAGGTCGTCGCTGCCACGGTGCGCAGCTCGCCACGCGCGAGGGCGGGCTTGAGCAGGTTGGCAGCATCGTTCTGGCCGGACTGGCCGCCGGCACCGATCATGGTGTGGGCTTCGTCGATGAAGAGGATGATCGGGCGCGGGCTCTTCTTGACCTCGTCGATGACGCTCTTGAGGCGGTTCTCGAACTCGCCCTTGACGCTCGCCCCGGCCTGCAGCAGGCCGAGATCGAGCACGTGCAGCTCGACCTCCTGCAGCGGCGGCGGCACGTCGCCGCCGGCGATGCGCAGCGCCAGCCCCTCGGCCACCGCGGTCTTGCCGACGCCGGCCTCGCCGGTGAGGATGGGATTGTTCTGCCGCCGCCGCAGCAGGATGTCGATGATCTGGCGGATCTCGCCGTCGCGCCCGATCACCGGGTCGAGCTTGCCGTCGCGGGCGCGCTGGGTGAGGTTGGTGGTGAACTGGTCGAGCGCCGGGGTGGCGGCGGCCAGCGGCCCGCCGGCATGCTCCGCCGCTTCGCCGGCCACCGGCGCCGTGGGCGCCATGCCGGCGGCCTCGCGTGCCTCTGCGGAGCCTTCGGTGAGCTTGTCGAACTCGTGCTTCAGCGCATCGACGCGCACCTGCGCGAACAGTGCGGAACCGCGCTGCGCGAGCTGTGCCAGCTCGGGGTCGGTGAGCAGGGCGAGGAGCAGATGGCCGGAGCGGATGCGCGGCAGGCTGGTGTCAAGCGAGGCGATCAGCCAGGCCTGCGAGAACAGTCGCGGCAAATGGGCGGAGAACACCGGGGTACGCGTATTGCCGTTACGCAGGCGGCCAAGCTCGTCGTGGAGGTCGCGTTCGAGCTCGGCAATGCTCACCGCGCTGCGCCTGAGCACGGTGACCAGGTCGCTGTCGGGCTGCTCGCAGAGCGCCAGCATGAGGTGTTCGAGGTCGACCTCGAAATGCCCGCGCGACATGCACAGGCTGGCGGCACGTTCGGCGGCGGTGCGGCAGCTGCCGTTGAGTTTTGCGATGAGGGTCTTCAGGGATGCGGTCATGGGTCTCAGGCGTTGGCGTGGACGGCATGCACGGCGAAGGCGGCATCACCGCGATCGGTCGTGCACGGACGGGTGGTGAGGAAGGCATCGAAGCCCAGGCGGGCGCCGTCATCGGCGGCCAGCGCACAGGGCGCGACATCGGCGGCACGCAGCACAGGGCGGATCTCGAACTCGAACTGCGTGCCTGCGGCCAGGGTAAGCAGCTTGTGCAGCGCCGCCGCCAGCTCGCTGCCGGGCAGGAAGGCGCGGTAGCGGGCGCGATCGAGCGGGCCAAGGTGAACGCGCACGCGCAGGTTGCGCTGCCACACCCGCTCGCCAAGCAGCAGGGTCTTGCCGAGCAGCGCATTGGCCCCGCCGAGCGCCGACTGCTGGGTAGACGGCAAGGCGTACCAGCGCCCGACGAACTGCTCGATGCGCACCGGTACGCGGAAATAGGCGCCCAGCATCTGCTGCAACGTTGCCGCCGACAGCGGGCGCTGGCGCAGCAGCCCGGCGAAGTGGGCGATGGACTCGTCGTCGATGGCGCCCTTGCCTTCGCGCAGGCGGTCGCGCAGCGCCGTCTGCCCCAGGCCGCAGAGCGCCAGCACCTGCGGCAGGAAACGGTTGCGGCGGTCGCCCTCGTATTCCAGCGGCAGGCGGTACTTCTTCCAGGCCCGGTAGAACTGGCCGACGGCACGGTTGGAAAAGAGGTCGAAGAAGGCGCGCGCGGCGTGGTCGCGGTGATAGCGCTCGCGCTCGGCGATGCGCTCGGTGTAATGCACCGGCAGCACGCCGTGACGCCCCAGCAGGCCCATGAAGGCCGGCGTGAGAACGACCCGCTGCGGTGCGGCGGGAGTGCTGACCTGCGGATCGGCGGCCTCGTACTCGATGGCGAGCTCCTCGACCTCGCTGGGCGCAAAGCCCAGGCTGACCGAGTTGCGGAAACGCACACGCTCGGCGACCGCCGACGCCGAACCGTCCGCCCCCCCGGCGGAGCCGCCGAAATGGCGCTCGAGCAGGCGCACCGCCTGAAAGAACTCGAAGCGCTGGGGCTCTTCGGCGAGCTGCTCGATCAGCCCAGGATCGATTCGCCGGCGCGCGGTGCGCATCGGATCAGCTCCTCGCCACTTTGTTTGGAGACCAGCACGAGCTGGACGAAACTGTTGAGGTGCGCGTACAGCCCCAGGAAGCGGTCCACGACACGGGCAAAGACGTCGATACCGGTACCCACCAGACTCTCCTCATCCACCGTCAGACGCACCTCCAGGCCGCGCACGAAGCTGGCGAAGGGGTTGCCCGGCAGCCAGACCGTCGCCGGGCGCTGGTCGATGGCGTGGACACCGTCGATCTGCCGGCGCGAGATCGGCGAACGCGGCAGATCGTAGAGGGTGAGCATCTCGCGGAAGGCCTGCACGCCGCTGCCCGACAGCGACAGCTGATTCAGCGCCAGATGCGAGATCAGTCGCCACTGGCCGTTGCGCCCGTGCTCGAAACGGTGCGGACGGGTGGGCTTGCGCAGCAGGCTGATGACACGTGCGGGGGTGCCCCCTTCGGTAAACAGGTCGCCCCCCGGCAGGCCGACGCTCAGATAGCTGGGCAGCTCGCGGTTGGTGCAGGTGAGCTGCACGCTGAGGATGTCGTTCTTCGGCTGCCAGAGATCGAAGTCGGCATCGACGATGCTGATCTCGGTCTCGTAGCCGGGACTGTGACGGGCCACCGCCTCGTTGCGCTGCAGATGCCAGTAATGTCCCTCACGCTCGGGCGACTCGCCGTGGTAGAGGGAGAAGAACGGGCGGAACTCGGTGATGCTCTCGCCCTGCGCGGTCTGGCGCACGCGCTGCACGGCGTCGATCGCATACACCTCGTAGGCAAAGGCACGGCGGCCGTCGGCGACCACCGGGTAGGCGGTGCGCTGGTGGGTGATGCGGATGGGGTCGCCGCGCTGGGCGAACAGGTTGACCACCGGCACGCAGCCCAGACGCAGATTGGCCGCCTCCAGGGTCTGCAGCAGGCGGGCGGTATCGCTGTCTGCGCGCAGGTCGCGCAACGCCAGATGGACGGTGACGCGCCCGCCGCTCAGCGCCGCGGCGGGCAGGTCGGCAAGGCGCAGGTCGAAGAAGTTGTACTTCTCCGGAAAGGCGAAGTACTCGGTGAGATGGCGGTAGGCCTCATGGGCATTGTCGGGGAAATCGATCAGCGCCTCATCGCTGGCAAAGCCCACCTCGCCTACCGGGCTCGCCTGCGCGCCGAGCCAGCGTCCGTCGGCCGCGGACGCAAAGGCCTTGCCGACGCGGATGAAGAGGGTGTCGCGCAGGGCCGCAGCCACCGACGGCTCGGCATCGATGAAGAAGCGCAGCGCCCGCCCGGCGTGGGCGGCCCAGCCGCCCTCCTGGCCCAGGCTCTCAAGGGTGATCGACAACACCGCACTGCAGCCCACCGGCAGGGTCACGCCCTGCGGCGCACGCGCGATCGGTTCGAACTGCAGTGCCGCCACGCGCACCGGCAGCAGGTCGACAGCCCAGGCGGTGCGGAAGCGGCACTGCACCCCCTTCACCGGACGGGTGTTGAGCTCGGTGCCGCGCGGCAGGGTCAGCGCATTCGACAACTGGGCCTCGGCGCCGGAGATGTCGAAGCAGGCAATCGAGCACGACGGGAAGGGACGCAGGTAATGCGGATAGAGCACGCCAAGGAGCGCTTCGGTGAACTGCGGATAGGCGTCCTCAAGGCGCTTGCTGACCCGCGCGCTGAGGAGCGCGAAGGATTCGATCATGCGCTCGACGTGGGGGTCGTCGCAGCCCTCGCCGTTCAGCAGCAAACGTGCGGCAATTTTCGGGTAACGTTCGGCGAACTCGCGCGAATCCCGACGCAGGAAGGCCAGCTCGCGTTCGTAGTAGGGGAGCAGGTCGTCCACGTCAGGCCACCGTCGCGCGCGCGCGCTGCTTGCTGACCGAGTACTGCAGGCGGGTGGGGTGCAGCAGGGCGTCGAAACTCACCGGCTCCTGCGCCGGACGCACCACCAGCAGCGCCTTGATGCTGAAGTACAGCGCACTCACCGAACGGCGGTCGAGCTCCAGCATCACCTGCACGTTCTGCAGGCGCGGCTCGTGGTGGGCAATGGCGCGCTCCAGCGCACGGCAGATGTGGGCACGATCATGCACGCTGCTCAGGCTGAGGCTGGCGAAGTCGCCAAGCCCGTAACTGAACAGCGAGGCACTGGTTTCCGGAAAGGCCTCCGCCAGCGCCTCGTCGAAGATGCTGCGGGTGTTGAGCAGCGCTTCGAGGTCGCGCGCCACGCTGTCCTTGAGTTGATCGACGGACAGGCGCCAGCGCACCGGCGTCATCGGCGAGTCGTCGAAGAGCTTGTCGAAAAGCGTGGGTTCGAAACCTTTCATTGCGCGCACAGAAGGAAAAACGGATGGACTCGCACGGAACGCCCCCACG
Source organism: Pseudothauera lacus (assembly GCF_003034845.1). Classification (GTDB taxonomy): domain Bacteria; phylum Pseudomonadota; class Gammaproteobacteria; order Burkholderiales; family Rhodocyclaceae; genus Pseudothauera; species Pseudothauera lacus. The sequence continues at coordinate 108,220 of NZ_PZKC01000007.1, forward strand.
CGTGCCCCTCAGGCCGGCAGAGGCATCCCCTTCCGGGCGCCTCCCGCGCCGTCGCGTTCATCGCCGCAGCCTGCAGACGTACAAGAGCGCCGCCACGCGCGGTGCCCCATGAAGGCGGTCACCGGCCGCGTGCGGCGCCCGGGTTCGATCCGGCACCGACGGCCAGGGCCGCCGGAGACGCATCGATCAGGAGAAGCTCGGGGTGTTCTTGGCGAGGTTCCAGGCACCCTGGATGTTGACCTTGCCGGTCTTGCTGCCGTCGATGTTCAGCTCATCGTAGGTCCAGCGCACCGCGGAATACTTGAGCGCGAAGGTTTCGGTGGGAATGCCTTCGGAACTCACCGCCGGCGACACCGAAGCGACGATGACGTTCTTCAGCTCGACCTTCAGGTACTGGTGGCGGTTCTGGGTGTCGGAAGGATTGCCGGCAGTGTTGCGGCCGCCATGGGCGCGGTAGAAATAGATCACCACGTCGTTGATCACCAGACCGGAGGAGCAGGCCTGATAGAGCTTCGGGCTGGAGCCGTCGATGTCCTTGGTGAACACCATCTCGCCGTGCTCGCAGCGCTCGGCGGTGTGGCCGCCGGAGCCGGAAGCGGTGGCCGACTTCGGCTGGCGCATCTCGTGCGACCAGGTCGACACCTCGATCTGGTCCTTGTGGGCCTGGTCGCGGGAATCACCCTTGATGTCGCTGCCCTTGAATTCGACGTAAATGTCCTTCATGTTGGAACTTCTCCTTTTTTGCTAGGGGTCAATCAAGACTTGCCGGTCTGCGGCAACTCCGCGACCAGACGAAGCGAGACGGAAAGCTCATCGAGCTGGAAGTGCGGCCGGATGAACGACACCGCCCGATACACGCCCGGACGACCGGGCACCTCGCTGACCTCCACGGAGGCTTCACGAAGCGGGTACTGCGCCTTGGTTTCCTGCGAGGCGGAATCGTCCGCCGTCACGTACTGGTCGATCCAGCGCTGGATGTAGGTCTGCACATTGGCGGCAGAGGCGAAGCTGCCGATCTTGTCGCGCATCATCGCCTTCATGTAATGGGCGATGCGGCAGACCGCGAACATGTACTGGAGCTGGGCCGACAACGAGGCATTGGCATTGGCGGAGTCGGTGTCGTACTTCTTCGGCTTCTGCGTCGACTGCGCACCGAAGAAGGCGGCGTAATCGGTGTTCTTGCAATGCACCAGGGGCATGAAGCCGAGGTCGCTGAGCTCCTTCTCGCGGCGGTCGGTGATCGACACCTCGGTCGGGCACTTGAGGGCGATCTCGCCATCGTCGGTGCGGAAGGTGTGGGTGGGCAGGTCCTCGACCAGACCACCGCCCTCGACACCGCGGATGGCCGCGCACCAGCCGTAGCTCTCGAAGGCATTGGTGAGGCGCGAACCAAAGGCAAAGGCGGCGTTGCACCACAGATAGCGCGAGTGGTCGGTGCCGTCGACGTTCTCGACGAAGTTGAAACCCTCGGTGGTGATGCCGTCGACCGGGTTGTAGGGCAGGCGGCCGAGGAAGCGCGGCATCGCCAGGCCAACGTAGCGCGAATCCTCGCCCTCGCGGAAGGACTTCCACTTGGCGTACTCGACGGTATCGAAGACCTTCGAGAGGTCGCGCGGCTTGCCCAGATCGGTGAACGTCTCCAGCCCGAACAGCTCCGGCGAGGCTGCGGAAATGAAGGGGGCATGGGCCGCCGCGGCGACATGCGACATCTGCTCGAGGAAGTACATGTCCTCGGGCTGGCGGGTGAACTCGAACTGGCCGATGAGGGTGCCGAACGGCGAACCGCCGAAGGTGCCGAACTCCTCTTCGTAGATCTTCTTGAACAGCGCGCTCTGGTCGAAGTCGATGGCGGCCTTGAAGTCCTTGATCAGCTCCTTGCGGTTGGCATTGAGGAGCTTGATCTTCAGCTGGGTGCCGGTGGACGTCTGGCGGCACAGGTAACGCAGGCCCGTCCACGCGCTTTCGAGCTGCTGGAAGGCCGGGTTGTGCATGACCTCGGAGAGCTGCTCGGAAATCATCCGGTCGAGCTCGGCGACCCGCGCGTCGAGCGAGGCCGCGAGGTTCTCCGACACCACCACCTCGCCTTCGAGCACCTGGGCGGCGAGTTCGGCGATGATGTCGCGGGCGCGATCGCGCTCGGCGTCCGAACGCGCCACGCGGCTCTGTTCGATGATCTGGTCGAGCAGGCCACCCTGCTCGGCGGCGGCCGGTGCGGCGGGAGCAAGCTGGGCGCTGTTCACGGCTGCTCCTCCCCGCTCTTGTGCTCGGCACCGAGGCGCTGGAGCTGCTCGGTGTTGCTCAGCACTTCGCTGAGCAGGTCATCGAGCTTCTCGTTGCCCGCCAGCTTGTTGCGCAGGTCGGAAAGCCGCGAACGCGCCTCCATCAGCTTGCGCAGCGGAGCAACCTGCTGCACCACCGACTCGGGACGGAAGTCCTCGAAGCTGCGGAAGGTCAGATCGACGCCGATCTCGCCGCCTTCCGGCGAGAGCTTGTTCTTCGCCCGGAACGCCGCGCGCGGAGCGATGGCCCCCATCACGTCGTCAAAGTTGTCCATGTCGATATTGACGAACTTGCGGTCGCGCAGCTTGCCCTGCGACTGCTCGCTCTGCGCGGAGAAGTCGCCAAGCACGCCGACGACGAAGGGCAACTCCTTCTGTTCGATGGCGTCACCGATCTCGACGTCGTACGTCAGCTGCACACGCGGCGGGCGCACCTTCTGCAGGCGCTTCTGGATACTCTGCTTCTTCGACACTACGGCACTCCTTGTAGGCTTATCGGATTTCGCGGCCAGCCGGGCCGCGCCGCGACAGCGCGCCCGGGGCGCTAGCGCAGGACACTGAACGGATCACCATCGACTTCCGGCTGCGCACGCGCCGGCGCGGCGGCAGGCGCACGCGCAGCGGGCTGCTGCGGCGGGCGTGCCGCCGGACGCGGCGCAGCCTGCGTGCGCGGACGCACCAGCACCGACTCACCGAGGGTCTCCCTGAGCACGCGCGCCAGATTCACCGCATCGGCGCGCGCCGAGCCGGTCATCTCCTCGTCGTCGCGCAGGGCGCTGAGCGCCTCGGCGGCAATGCGCAGGCCGCTCACCGCCTGCACGCTGCGCGCCACCCGGTGGTCGCCCTTGAGACCAAGCACCTTCTCGGCGGCGACGATGGCAGCGCCATACTCGCCGGCATCGAAATTCATCCGGCTGATTTGCAGCCAGCCGTCACCGCTGTCCGGATACAGCTCGACGAAGCGGGCCATCACCGCCACCGCCTCGACCTTCTTGCCGGCGGCCTGCAAGGCCTCGACCTGCGCGACGGCCTCGCCGAGGTGTCGCGCCCGCACCTGCTCCGGCGACTCGACCGGAGCCGTGGTGGCACAACCGGTGAGGGCGATCAGCAAGGCGCAGGACAGCAGGGATACCAGACGCAAGGGCACGCAAAACTCCTTCGCTTATATTCTGTTTGAATTTGTAAAGTTGCGGGCGGGATAGTACAATGCCATCCTCAAAATCACAATGACTATTTGAACAGTATTTCCACTGTGCATAGCGCAAAGACAGACAGACCCTCCGCCGCAGGCCGCTCACCCGCCAGGCACGCACTGACCTGCGTGGCGGCGGCGCTCGCCAGCCTCACCATCAGCGCGTGCAGCTCCACTTCGGCAATCCAGATCGCCGGCGCGGCAATGAACGCCGCGCTCGAGACCGCCGGCCTGAAGACGCCCTCGTCGCCCACCGCCCTGCGCTCGCAGCCGATCACCATCACCACCGCGGCGGACGCCAACACCACCGACGAGGGCGAGCCGCTGTCGGTGGTCGTGCGTATCTACCAGCTGCGCAGCAACAGCGCCTTCGACAACCTCGGCTACGCCCAGGTCGGCAACCCCGATGCCGAAAAGGCGCTCTTCGGCGACGCCCTCGCCAGCGCCCGCGAGATCACCCTGCTGCCCGGGCGGACCTACCAGATCGACGAACAGGTCACCGGCGACGTCACCCACATCGGCATCGCCGCGCTGCTGCGCAAGCCGGCCTCGCAACGCTGGCGGCTGGCGGTGGAGCGCCGCGGCAAGGAACGCAGCGGCCTGGTCATCGGCGTGCACGCCTGCGGACTGGTCGCCATCGACGACAAGGGCAAGACCACCGGCGCCGCCGAATGCGCCACCTCCACCGCTCTGCAAGGCATCTGATGAGACCGGCGAAAGTACTCTGGGGCGAAGGCCTGTTCCTGCGCCCGCAGCATTTCCAGCAGCAGGACAGCTATCACGAGTCGCTCTCCCGCGACGCCCTGCTCACCGCCCAGCCGCTGGGCTGGGGTGTGCGGGAGCTGCGCATCGATGCCGACGCCCTGTCGCGGGGCATCTTCCGCATCAACCGCATCGACGCCGTACTCCCCGACGGCGAGCCCTACATCGCCCCCGACCGCGACCTGCTGCCTCCCCCGCTGCAGCTCGACGAAACGCGCCTGGGGCGCGACGGCACCGTGCTCCACCTCGCCGTGCACCACCTCCGCGAACATGGCGCCAATGCCGCCGCCAGCGGCGACGACAGCTGCGCCACGCGCTACGCCATCGCCAACGGCGAACGCAACGACCTGTTCACCGACGCCGCCAGCGCCGACATCGCCGCGCTGCGCAAGCAGGGGCAGATCCGCAGCGCCAGCGAACCGCTCGAACAGTTCGTCACCCTGCCGGTGGCGCGCCTGCGCACCAACGCCACCAACGCCTTCGAGCTCGACCCCCTGTTCATGCCGCCAACAGTGGCGCTGCGCAGCTCACCGGTACTGCTGCTGCGCCTGCAGCGCCTGCTCGACACCCTGCAGGCCAAGGCCGCCGCGCTGTACGGCTTTCACCGCGAACCGTCGAAGAACGTCATCGAATTCCGCTCCGGCGACATCGCCTCCTTCTGGCTGCTGCACACCGTCAGCAGCGCCTACGGCGCCCTCGTCCACATTCACCAGAACCCCGCCCTGCACCCCGAGCGCCTGTTCCAGGAACTGCTGCGCCTGGCCGGCGGGCTGATGACCTTCTCCAAGATCCTCACCCTCGACGACCTCCCCGCCTACGATCACGGCAACCCCGGCCCGAGCTTCGCACGCCTCGAACAGATCCTCCGCGACCTGCTCGAAACGGTGATCTCCACGCGCTATTTCTCCATTGCCCTCACCGAACCGCGCGCCGGCTTCCATGTCGGCCGCCTCGACAGCGACAACGTCGACGAACAGACCGCGCTCTACCTCGCCGTCTCCGCCGCCCAGCCGCTCGCCGAACTGATCGAATCGGTGCCCCTGCGCATGAAGGTCGGCGCCCCCGACGACGTCGACAAACTCGTCCTCTCGGCCATGAGCGGCGTCAAGCTCGTCCATGCCGCCCAGGTCCCGCCCGCCATCCCGGTCCGCCCCGGCGCCTGCTACTTCGCCCTTGACTCGCGCGGCCCCCTCTACGAGCGCATGCTCAAGGCGCGCAGCATCACCATCTACGCCCCCAACGGCTACCAGGACCTCAAACTCGAACTCATCGCGGTGATGCCATGACCTCCGTGCCCGCTCCCCCGCCCACCCTCTTCGGCAGCGCATCGGCGCCCCCCCAGCCCGCCACCTCTGCCGCCGACGCCGGACGCCACGCACCCTCGCTCGCCGACCTCCTCTACGACGGCTTCTACCTCGTCTTCCTGCTGCGCAGCGGCAAGGGCCCGCGCGACGCCGAAGCCTTCCGCAAGAGCATCGTCGCCCTGCTCACCGATTTCGAACGCAACGCCAAGCGCGAAGGCTTCGAGGCCGAGGACATCTACGACGCCAAGTACGCCTTCTGCGCCACCGTGGACGAAGCCATCCTGTCCTCGCGCTACGCCGTCCGCGACGACTGGGAACGCCGCCCCCTGCAGCTCTCCATGTTCGGCGACCAGCTCGCCGGCGAAGCCTTCTTCGACAAGCTCGAAGAAGCGCGCAACGTCGGCAAGCGCCGCCTGCCCGCGCTCGAAGTCTTCCACATGTGCCTGCTGCTCGGCTTCAAGGGCCGCTACATGCTCGAAGGGCAGGAAAAACACACCTACCTCACCGCCCAGCTCGGTGAGCAGATCGCCCACATCAAGGGCAAGCGCGCCCCCTTCGCCCCGCACTGGGCCGCCCCCGACCAGGTCAGCCACACCCTGCGCCGCGTGCTGCCGGTATGGGTGGTGGCCGCCACCCTGGCGCTCTTCGGCCTGCTCGCCTACATCGGCATCAAGCACCACCTCGACGACCAGACCCGCCTCGCGCTCGCCGACTACAACAACCTCGTCAGCATGCCGCCGCGCGCGCCGCACGTCGTCATCACCCTGCCGTAAGCGACCGTCGCAGCCATGGACCTCGCCGACTTCCCCGTCCTGCTCTCCCAGCACGCCCGCCTCGTCGAGCTGCACACCGCGCTGCCCGGCACCCTGCTCGCCGTCGAGACCATGCACGGCACCGAAGCCGTCTCCGCCCCCTTCAGCTTCGAACTCATCTGCGTCTCGCCCACCGTCGCCATCGACTTCCACGAACTCGTCGGCGAGGAGCTCACCCTGCGCCTGCTGCAGGCCGACGGCAGCCTGCGCAGCTGGCACGGCCACCTCACCGCCACCGCCAACCTCGGCGCCGACGGCGGCCTGGTGCGCTACCGGCTCAGCCTGCGCCCCTGGCTCGCCTGGCTCGATCTGCGCCACGACAGCCGCATCTTCCAGGACCTCGACCTGCGCGGCATCTGCGATGCCGTCTTCGCCGCCTACGGCTTCGCCCACTGGCGCTTCGACGTCAGCCAGCCCCTGCGCCAGCGCAGCATCTGCGCCCAGCACCGCGAGACCGACCTCGCCTTCATCACCCGCCTGCTCGCCGAAGAAGGCCTGTCCTGGTACTTCGAACACGACCAGCACGCCTGCGCGGGTGACGACAGCCCCCACACCCGCCACACCCTGGTCATCTTCGACCGCGACGCCGAACTGCCCGCCGGCACCCAGGCGCAGATCCGCTTCCACCGCGCCGACGCCCCGGAAGCCGACGACACCGTCCAGCGCCTCGGCGACGCCCGCCGTACCGCCCCCAACGTCCTCACCCTCGCCGGCTGGGACTACAAGCGCCTGCACGCCACCGCCGCCGAAGCCCACAGTGCCCTCGACAACGGCACCCAGCCCGAGCTCGAACTGTTCGACGCCGCCGCCCAGTACCGCTTCGAATCCGACGACGCCGCCACCCTGCGCACCGCACTCGCCCTCGGCGCCCACGAAGCGCGCTACCGCCGCCTGCGCGGCCACGGCCGCGTGCGCCAGCTCGCCGCCGGCACGCGCATCCGCATCGCCATCCACGACACCTACGACGGCACCGACGACGCCTTCACCGTGCTCAGCGTCGAACACCGCGCCGCCAACAACCTCGGCGCCCAAGCCGCCCGCCTCGACGACGCCGAGCACATCGAACCGGGCACCTACCACAACCACTTCATGCTCCAGCCCGCCGCCATCCCGGTGCTGCCGCTGCCCCTGCCCAAGCCCGTCGTCCCCGCGCAGAGCGCCCTCGTCGTCGGCCTGCCCGACACCCCGCTGGACACCGAACGCGATCACCGCATCCGCATCCAGTTCCACTGGCAGCGCGGCGAACAGCCCAACCCCGGCGGCCTGCCTGCCCCCGAACCCCACCCCCACCGCGCCCCCGGCGACCACCGCTGCGCCGCCTGGGTGCGGGTCACCGAGTGGCTCGCCGGGCCCGACTGGGGCAGCCACTTCCTGCCCCGCATCGGCTCCGAGGTCCAGGTCGCCTTCGACGGCGGCGACATCGACCGCCCGCTGGTCGTCGGCAGCCACTACAACGGCGCCGACCCGCCCCCCTTCGCCGCCGGCCAGGACAGCGCCGCCAACCACCCCGGCGTGCTCTCCGGCTGGCATTCGCACAACCACCAGGACGGCTTCAACCAGTGGGTGGTCGACGACGCCCCGGCGCAGCTGCGCACCCGCCTCACCGCCCACCCCCTGCGCAGCGAACTGGGCCTCGGCCACCTCATCCACCACAGCCCGGGCAGCGCCCAGCGCGGCGCCTGGCGCGGCAGCGGCTTCGAACTGCGCACCGACGGCTGGGCCGTGCTGCGCGCCGGTGAAGGCCTGCTGCTCTCGGGCAGCACCCGCGCCCACGGCGCCTCCACCCAGCTCGACATCGCCGAGGCGGTCGGCCAGCTCCACGCCGCTCGTGAAGCCGCCGAGCGCCTGTCCGATGCCGCCGCCGCCCACCACGCCCGCCCGCTGCAGGCCAACGCCGAACAACGCCGCTTCATCGCCGGCCTCGACCCACAGGACGAAGGACGCTACAGCGGCGAACCCGGCGGCCAGCCCGCCCTCAAGGCGCAGCCCGGCAGCCGCCAGCCCGGCGACCCCACCGAGCGCTTCGCCCAACCCGTGGTGCTCGCCGAAGTGCCCGGCGACATCGGCCTGAACAGCCGTGCGGCCACCCTCATCCACGCCACCGGGCACCTCCACGCCACCGTCCACAACGACGCCCACTTCGCCGCCGCCCACACCTGGGCCGCAGCCGTCGGCCACGCCGCAAGCTGGTTCTGCCACCGCGGCGGCATCCGCGCCGTAGCCGCCGCCGGCCCCTTCTCCGTGCACGCCCACACCGACCGCGCCGCCGCCCGCGCGCGCACCCACATCACCGTCACCAGCTCCACCGACGAGATCCACATCCACGCCAAGGACCGCATCCGCATCGCCGCCGGCAGCACCGACCTCGTCCTGCACGGCGGCAACATCACCTTCCGCTGCCCCGGCAAGTTCTGCATCAAGGGCGCCGGGCACGTCTTCAAGGCCAGGGCGAAGGAAAGCATTGCGCTCGATCAGCTGCCCGACTCGCGGGTCAAGCTCCTCGACGAAGGCTTCATCATCCGCAACCAGGAAACCGGCGAACCGATGGTCGGCGTGCACTACCGCATCCAGCGCGCCGACGGCACCTGGGAACCCGGCGTTACCGACTCCGAAGGGCGCACCCACGTCGTCATGGCCCCGGAAACGGAGCAACTCAAGATCGAACTCGACCCATGAGCGCCCAGCCTCCCACCACTCGCGCCGAATCGCCCCCGCCCATCGTCGCCCATTCGGTCACTTCGCCGATCAGTAACACGCGCCGCAAGGAAGTACTGGTTCGCGACAGCCGACACGTCGATCGCCCGCCTGCCGACCCGCACGTTGCCCTGCTCCCGGTCCGCTACGCCGTCGCACAGCGCACCGTCAGGGAGAGAGTCACGCGCTACACTGCCCCTACGCTCAAGCGCAATCTGCCTGCCATCAACCGCGCCAGCTACGTGCTGCGCCACTTGCGCGCCGGCATGGTCTACGTATTTGCGCGTGGCAAGCTGCACGACTTCGCCGTCACCGCCGGTGGCCACCTTCGCCCTCACGGCGCCGAGGCCGAGAGCAGCGGCATCCTGATCGAGTTCGCCGCACTGCTCTTTCCGCAGTCCTGGGGCGAAATTTATATCGCCTTCTCCGATCACGAGTGGAGCCCCGCTCAGCGCCGGCGCGCCATAGCCGACGTCGACGGCGCTCGTACCCGGGGCATGCAGCGCTTCAGCCTCGCCACCCCCCAAGACGATGCCTTTGGCCTAGACGCCCTTGGCACCGAGGTTGAGGAATACGCAGGTCGCGCCAGCCAATACACCTGGAGCGACCACCCTGCGGCCCCGCGCCGCACTGAAGACTACCAGCGCCTCCCAGAACTCGCCCGTGGCGGCGCCCACGTTATCGCCCTCGACGACCCCATCGGCATCAGCCACGATCTTGCGGCGCTGGTCGAAAACGCTCTCAAGGAACTGGCCGACTATGTCCAGGACCCGGATGAACCTGAGCCCGGCGAGGGCGAAGAGGCCGCCGCCAAACAAGCAGAGAGCAACAGCGCAACAGGCATCCCATCGCTGGTAACCGAAGAGCCGGCACCGAATCCCGCACTCGACGCCCGGCGTGCACGCTACCGCCGCAAGATCATCGCCGACACCATCGGCCGTCTCTACGAGAACAGCTACAGCGCGCGCAGCGACCCCGACACCCTCGCCCGGATGCGCCTCGAGCACTGGCGTGGCGAACCGGCCAACCGCGGCAAGTCCGAGCCCACTCTGGCCGAACTGCGCCGCGACGTCGTCACCGGCGCCAGCACCAACCCCGCTGCGGCGCGCCTGATCAAGCACGTCGACGAAGCGGCCCGGCGCAAATTCCTGCGTGAGTTCGATGCCGAAGTCAGTCGGCTGAACCGCGAGCTCAGCCAACACCGCCAAGATCGCCTCGCCTGGCTCCACACCTGGGCGCACACCACCCGCCCGGATACCCTCAAGGCCGCCTGGGCGCGCTTCGACATGGATGACGAACAGGACTGGAGGCAGTTCGAGCTCAGCTTTGCACGCTCGATGGCCGCACTGGGCATTTCGCCGGACGGGCGTACGGAGAACGTCTTCGATGGCGAAATGGCCCTCTTCGGCCAATGGTTGGCCACCGCCGTCGACGACAGCCCGCTATACCGCGCACTATTCGGGCATACCCCGCTGCGCCAGCATGTCATTGCATCTGCGACCAACATTGCCAGTGGTGCAGAAGGTGCGGCAAATGCCATCGAGGCCATCTACAGACTGTTCCCCGCCACCGTAGGTACCGATGAGATCGTGCACGTGATTACGGTCTACACCATCACTCGGTCCCAGCGGTGGCGCGGCGCGGTACTCGGCACCATCGACAACACACTGGATCGAATCGCTGGGAGCACGGCCCCAAAGGAGCTCGGCGGAGTGCTGCAAGGCCGCTATGGATCCCAGATCTCCGTCGAGGAACTGCCCCCACAGACACAGCGCACGCCCTACCCACAACACCGCCCCGGCCCCACACCACCCTCAACACGCTGGGATCCCCCCGCTCGAACCGGAACCCTGCATGCGGAAGGCAGGGTGCAGTACCGAGTCACAGAGGTGCATACCACCCGGCATGCACCTACAGCTCGCCCCAGCCCACTGCGGGGTTGGGGCACAGCTGGTGTCAGCGCCCTGGCAGGGCTGGTATATATGCTCAACATGAAGCGGGCTCTGGAGAGCTTTGATACAAACGATGCAGCCAGCTATGCCGATATCGGCGCTGCAGCATTCGCTGTTGGCAGTGGTATTCACGGCGGGCTGCACGCCTTCAGGGGTGCAGCCCCAGTTGCGTTTGATCGAGGCACAAGGGCCTTGGCTACACGCTATGCAATAGTTGCTGAGAGAGATCTCGTCAACAGGCTCATGGGTTTGAAAACGTACCGCTTCTTTGGTTACGGCGGCGCCTTTTTAGGTGGCGCGGTGTTCGGCATTGACAGCTATCGGCGTCTGCGTGCAGGCGACACCGATGCAGGGCTTTGGTACGCAGGAGCGGCCGTCACGGCTGTAGCCGGTGGCTCGGCCATGACGCACGGCGGCGCAATGCTGGTCGCAGCCAAAGGAATCACCGTCGCAGCCACATTGATACCTGCGGGCTGGCTTATCCTAGGCGTCGTGCTCATTGGTACGGCCTTGGTGTTTACCGTAGCAGGCGACAACGACGAAGACACCCCTGTCGAACGCTGGCTGGACAGCTCATCGTTCGGCCTCCATTCCCTGTCTGGCAGTCTCCAGCATGAGGGCCTGAGGGAGGAGCTCGACGTCCTCAGCGCAGCACTCTACGCGCCCCAGATTGTCAATAGCGAACTTTCAGGGGGCTTCGCCGCCCCCTTCCGCACCGCCCGCGCCACCGTACGCATGCCCGGCTACCACCACGGCATCAGCCACATTGCCGTTACCGTCAACGGCCACTATGTTGACCCCGAACCAGCACAACCAGGAGACAACCCGGAATTGCTGCGTTTCGCCGTGCGCCTGCCGAAGAATGGCGCCACCCAAGAGGCTCACTTCAATGTTCGCTACCAGCCTTCCGTCGAATACGATGCCATGCTTGAACTTGATTTTGTCGTCCGCTAGTCAACATCACAGATGCCCACCTCCTCGCACCAGCGCCGCGCTGCCCAGCGTATTGAGCCTGCAGCCAATAACGTCATTGAACGCGTGACCGAGTGCTGCATGGACGTAAATGTCAAAAGCGCCTATATCGCCAAGGGCCGAAGTGGGATGGCGTGGTGGCTGATTTGGGGGACGATGATGTGTGCGGTCCTCGTAGCAGGTGTCGCCGTCTTCAGCGGAGAGCCCCTTGCGGCGCTTAGCGGGGGAGTTCCGTTTTTGCTCATTGCCGCATCGGGCTTCGGCGCCACCCTCTACATCTGGCCCCTGCGCGTCTGGCGTACCCACCTGCCCCTACGTTTCAATCGCAAAAACCGAAAGGTCTATTTCCACTGGAAGGGGGAGACCTACATCGAGGACTGGGACACCCTGCAGATCCAGTTCAAGGAGCAGTTCGTTTTCTCTCCAATAGCCCCGCCGTCCGGAGAGCCGCAGATCAATGTCCGCTTTCACGACAGAACAGGCAAGCCATTTGACGTACTGATCGTCACCGAACTCCACCACCTGCCACTGACCAAGGTCGAGCAGGCTGCTGCCCTTGCCGAGTACATCCGCTGCTACATGGACGAAGGCCCCGAACACCTGCCTCCCGTGCACAGGAATCGTTTTGAAGCCGACCTGAAGCTCGCAGAAATCGTCAAAGAGTTCCGCCTGCCGAAGCTATGGAGAAGGGATCATTCATTTACCACCAACGTGCTGAACCTCTTCACCCTACCGGTCGTCATCCTGTGGGATCTCATCACCTGCCCCACCGAGATCATCTTTTACTACCTCACCCGCAACATCAGGACCGATCCGTTTCCGCCGGAAATGGAGGCGCCCTGCCGTTGTGACGGAGAACCGGCACAGCACGGCAGCGAGTAGTTGCTGCGCAGACTATTCGCGCAAGGATGGCGCCAGCCTGATGCTCGAGTTCATCGACTACGCTCTCGGACAACGCACTCAATCCACCCGTGCTCCCGGCGGATCCCGATCAACCCGATGGCCAGCGTGGCCAACAGAGCAACTAAGGATCATCAATGAGCACCGCCGAGCCCTTTCTTTACCCGGAAGAACTCGATGAGTTCATCCGGGAAACCCTTGCAGACGACAACCTTTACGTCTTTGGCGAAGAAGACGCCATGTTGGGCCTGTGCCCTTTCGTGAGCTTCTACATTTATCACGGTCCGGATGCCTACCTGGACGTGGCCGATCGCATGATCTCGGTGCACGAAGCCTTCGAGGCGCTCATCGACGAGCCCTTCCAGTTGATCTGGAAAAGCAAAACCCAGGTCTGGCTGAAGGCCGGTGACAAGCGTCTACCGACGGATCTGCGCGCAGAAGCCCGCAAACGCCTGGACGAAGGTCGGGTGTTCATGCTCGGCGCCACCGACCAGCACACCGAGACCACCTCTGCACGCTGGGCCGTCAGTGCCACCGTCGACAGCGGTATCATGCGCTACAGCCACCTCAAGCTCACCTTCCGCCTCAAGTGGTACCGGAACAACCGCGAGCGCTGGCATGCCTTCGTGCGCCACTGCCTGCACACCCTGCAGCCCGAACACTGCTACAGCGGCTTCGAGGTCGGCAACGGCGGCTTCAACATCCTCGGGGCCTACGAGGCCGACACCCTGGAACGCCAGTGCGCCGACCATCTCTATGGCATGGACGTCGACCATCCTTCCAAGATGGACTTCCACAGTTTCCGCGTTCATAAGGATGATGCGCTGTTCGTGCCGGAACTGGTCAAGGACACTCCCTCAGCCGTTGACAGGGTCGACCCATCTGACCTCGGTGCCGGTCTGCGCACCCCCACCTGGTGCTTCCTCCTCGCTCCCTTCTGGCGCCGCAAGCTCGGCCTGAGCGAGGCCCAGGTGCGTGCCGCGCTCGACGATCCGCGCATCGACATCTCCGCCATCGAATACGCCACCGGCCCCCACAACCCCGACGGCGAGCCCGCCCTGTGGATACGCCTGGGTGAGCTCGACCTGCATCCGGTCGAGCGCGGCGTGCCCGAGTTGCTCGTCAAGGCCAGCGCACTCATCCGCCCCATCCGCTGCGACGGCCTCAATCTGGTCACCTTCGCGACCTGGGACGACGACCCCAACCCGCGCTTCGATTTCGACAGCGCCCGCCGCTGGATGGCCCGCTTCGACCCCGACAGCGACTGGCCCGATGCCGCCCGCCGCAACCCCGGCGGCCCCGCCCACCGCAACAACGTCCCCGCCGGCCAGCCCTGCCCGCAGGCCGGCTGGTGGTTCTCTCCCGCCGACACCCTGCCACGGCGGAACTTCCAGTACGGCGAGATCATGCCCGAGCTCGGCAGCCGCTACGGCCACACCTTCTGGCAGTGGGCGCACGACCAGGGGCCTGGCACGGCTCAATGAGCGCTGACCTCATCCCCCAGCCGCCCCTGCCCCTGTCGCTGTGGCAGAAGCGCCAGGCGACCCTGCTCTACCACTGGATGTCGCTCGACTACCTCAAGGAACTCAAGCGCATGATCGATCGCCTCATCGACGGCGCCGACGTCCTCCTCGACCTCTCCAGGCGCCAGCAGCGCGATGCCCTGGTGAGCAGCGCGCGCTGGGGCGTGCGCGACACCTCCGCCAACTGGTCAACCTACGCCCATCCGGCACTCGCCGACTTCAGGGAGTCGACCATCAGACTGATCGCCTGGCGGGCCAACGAAGTATTCTGCGGCACCGGCGCCTATCAATGCGCCCGCATGCTCGACGAGACCTCCTCGCGCTGGATGACGGAGGAAGAGGAACAGCACTTCAAGGCCCAGTTCGAAGCAGTGTATTCCTACGCATACCGCATAAGCGAGACAACCGGAAAGAACCTCCGCGATTCGTGCATGGCGGCCTACTGGCTGGACTACGCCTCCGACTTCCCCCGCCTGCCCCGCCTGCGGGTGCGCACCGACGTGGTTGCCGAAACCGGCCGCCGCCCGCCGCGCACCGGCGTCTATGTGCCCCAGGACGACCCCTACGGCACCTTGCAGTTCGCCTGGACGGGCAATGACGAAGGCGCCCTGAGCGCGGCCCGGACCTTCAACGCCGCCGGCCTGGAGGCGGTCCACGCCCTCGGCCGGCACGCCCTGTGGCACGACGAAGCAAGGATGATGGCCTATGTGATCGAGGCCCTCAAGCAGCGCCGCCTGCAACCGGAGCATGGAATCGACTGGCAGGGCGTCGACGGCCTGATCGCCGCGCGTCTGGTCCTGGGGCCGCAGGTCTTCATCGAGCGGCCATGCAAGTGGTATTTTGTCGAGATGATTCACGGCGAGTACGATGACGCCCCGGATGACACCCCGGCAGCGCCCCCCGCCCACCGCAACAACGTCCCCGCCGGCCAGCCCTGATCCCGCAGCGCCACCGCTGCTGGACGGAGTTCGGCCTATCACTACCCGTACGGCATCACCCGCCGGACCCAGACCATACCGACGCCCATCACATGCAGACGCTGCAAACCATCATCTACCTGCTGATCCTGCTGGTCACCATTGTCAGCCTGCTCACATATCTGCTGCGACGCGCCAGGGATCGCCGCGCCTACTACCGCTTCATGAAAACGGCGGCGCCCGTGCGCACCCTGAGCGCCGCCGAGAAGACGCTCATCCAGCCCTTTCTGGTCAGCCCCAAGAAGCCGGGGGAGGTTCTGCAACTGAATGGCGAGGAGGTCTACGAGCTTCGTGGAGAATGGCGGGGGCACGGGCTGTCGACCAACAGCCAGACGGCTTCCATGCACCACCTGATCGGTGGGCTGGATGTTCTGCTGCCCTTCGATGCGGCGAGCTATCTGGTCGAGGGAGAGAACCTCGCGGAGGTCGTGCTGACCCGGCACGACTACGCCATCGTCCTGCGCCTGAACGGACAGTTCGACATCGACACCGCCCACAGGATGAGTGTGGCCCGGCAGGATGCGTTGCACCAATGGGAGTCGGGCGGCGCCGCGGCCACTGCCGGCACGGCAAACACCGCCGGGCAGGGGCTGGATGGCGCGCCCGGGCACCGGCTCGACATCGGCGATGCCGTCCTGCTCGGCCAGCGCGACGAGACGCCGGCCGAGCTCTCTGCACGCCTGCGCCCGGGGGTGGCCTTCATGCCGACTGCGCTGGGCTTCCTGCCGGGGTTGCTGTTCCTGATTGGCGCGGGCCACAGTGACTCGCCTACGGCATGGATGGTGGCCGCAGCAGCGTTCATGGCGCTGGGTGGATGGATGCTGCGCCCCCCGGACAGTCTTCCGCCACGGAGGAAGGTCAATTGCCTCGAAGGCAGAGTCGAGCAGATCGAGGTCGCCAGCCCGACCGGCACCGGCACCACCATCAAGCGCTGGTTCCTCGGTGGCAGGATCAGCATCCAGCTGCCCTACCACTGGCTGACCACGATGGAGACGCCGCCGTCACGGCCGCTGAGGGTTGACGTCTACCCCGACGACCTGGCCGTGGTCCGGCTGGGGGAACGCTTCTCCATCGACGACGAAGCCCGGCGTTTTCCGCCGATTCACTGGGGGCGCCATCTGACCCTGGTGCTGTTCGGCCTGTCGGCACTCCTGCTGGGGTGGAGCATGAACGACGATTTCGAGTCCGACCTTGCTCAACTGCGCCACGGACTGAGCGGAGGACCGGCATCATTCACCTCGGCGGAAGCGCTGCTCGCTGACCCGCCCAAGCGCGGGCAAGGCATCTACGTCCTCGCCGACAGGGCACAGTGCGACGTTTCCGGAAGACGGCCGGGCACCGTGCCATGGGTGGATTGCAGCCGCCTGCGCTGGGGCGGCGACGCCCTGGAGGTCGAGGAAGTCATTCCGGACCCACTGCTTGCAGACATCGACCAGGGCCGCCTGCCGCGGACCACCAGGAACCCGCTCATCGAACAGATCGCCTATCTCCAGGCAATCGAGCAGATGCGCGGCGCCCGGACGCCATATCCCGGCGGGGCGCCGCAGCTCCATGTCATCAGCGACTACAGCGCCTTCATCATCGGCGTCGACGCCATCTGCGCCAAGGTCAGGCACACCAGTTTCCTGGCCTGCCGGCAGTTGATCGAAGCGCTCGAGAGAGAGGACCTGAGCGCCGACACCCCATTGCCTTGGAAGACCCTGGTGGAGCAGGCCAGAAGCGGCGCCATGGCGGGCACCGATGACATGGCCATCTTCTCCGCAGGAGCCATGTTCAGACTGAAGAGCGACCTGCGCACCGTCGCCGCGCCGCTGCTCAGCGATCAGTACGCCCCTGCGGTGCGCAAGATATGGGCACAGAGGCGCGGCGGCGTCGTCATCGTCGAGCGGCGCAGCAGCGACGCCCAGCCCGAGGAGATGCACCGCCTCGTCTTTGAGGAGGATGACCTGCCGACTCCGGAAGAGGGCTGGGTCGCGCGCTGGGGGCAACTGCAGGCCCACGCCGCCAACCCCGGCCACCGCCTGCTTGAACTCAGCGGGACGGTGGCTGCCAGCGCGTTGGATCCGCACGGCGACCTGGTCATCGAGATCGACACGCGCCTCACCCCTGGAGATCTGCAACCCGCCCTCATCCGCCTGATGCCGCTGCTGCTCGGCATGCTCTTCCTGCTCTGGCAGATCCGCCCCCTGTTCGTCAGGTACCGGCAGGCACGCACGCGCAAGCTGGCCTTGCGCAGCTACCTTGCGGCACGCACGAACTACTGAGCGAAGAAAGCTGTTTCTGGAGAGCTTGTCGAAGGGCGTTCGTGTCATCCGGGCTTCGACAGGGCGACCGGATTCAATCTGTGTTTCCCGAGCGGCCGGATTGACTGGCCCATCGGCACGGCGCTGATTCCTGCCGGGGCCGCTCAGGCAATGACGCGCACCTTGCCCTCAAGAGCCTCGGTCAGTGCCTGCGCCAGGGCAAGCCGTGCTGCCGGTTCGCCATGCACCAGGCAGACCTCCGCTGGGCGGTGGCGCATGCGGGTAATGAAGCGCACGAGGTCGCGCTGGTCGGCGTGGGCGGAATAGCCGGCAAGGGTATGGATGGCGGCGCGAATGGGGATGCGCTGGCCATCCAGCTCGACGTAGCCACCGCGCGGGCCATGGCGCTGAATGGCCGCCCCCGGCGTGCCGGCAGCCTGATAGCCGACGAAGAGCACGTCGTGGCGCGGGTCGGGGAGCATGGCCTTGAGGTAGTTCACCACCCGACCGCCGGCACACATGCCGCTGGCGGCGATGACGACTGCCGGTTCGGCGCTGGCGGTCAGGCGGGCGACGTTGGCGAGATGGGCGTCATGCCCCTCGATCGCATGGAGCTGGGAGAACGCCAGCGGTTGACGGCCGGCGCGCACGCGGGCGTGGGCTTCGGCATCCCAGTGGGGCTGCAACTCGCGGTAGAGGGCGGTAAAGCGGCTGGCGAGGGGGGAGTCGAGGTAGATGGGCAGTTGCGCCCAGCGCTGTGCGTGCGGGCCGGCGGCGCGCGCCTGGCGATGCAGGATGTCTTCGAACTCGTAGAGCAGTTCCTGGGTGCGGCCAATGCTGAAGGCCGGGATGATGACGGTGCCGCCGTTGCCGAGTGCGTGTTCGACGACTGCCTGCAGGCGCTGCCGGCGGGTACGGCGGGATTCGTGCACACGGTTGCCGTAGGTGCTTTCCAGCACCACGCGGTCGGCCCGCCAGGGCGAGCCCGGGGCGGGCAGCAGGGGCGTCCACGGCGCGCCGAGGTCGCCCGAGAAGACAATGCGGTGGGCAGCGGCACCGGGCGCAAGGGCATCGCATTCGACGTAAGCCGAGCCGAGGATGTGGCCGGCGCGCTGCAGACGGATGCGACATGTTGCGCCGCCGTGGGTGGGGACCTCCGCCCACTGCTTCCACGGCAGCGGGCGCAGGCGGCTTTCCACCAGTTGCAGGTAGCGCTCGACAAAGCGGGCGTCGCGGCTGACGCCGATCTCGAAGGCGTCGGCCAGCACGGTGGGCAGCATCCGCGCCGAGGCTTCGCTGCAGTAGATCGGCCCCTTGTAGCCGGCAGCAAGCAGCCACGGCAGCCGCCCGACGTGGTCGATATGGACGTGGGTAAGGACCAGCGCACGGATGTCTGCAACCGGGAAGCCGACTGCCAGCGCATCGTCTGCGCGGCGCCCGTCTGCAGAGGTTTCCGCGCCCTGGAACAGACCGCAGTCAACCAGAATGCTGTTGGCCGGGTCAATGCGGAACTGGTGGCACGAGCCGGTAACGCCTTCGTAGCCGCCGTGGTGCATCAGTTCATATGACATGCGGGCATTCTAGCCCGCTGTCAGTGCCTCGCAAACACCGCCGTATTGCCCTGGTGATCGAAACTGATGACGTCGTAGCGCTCTGCGGGATAGGGGCCTTCCATGCCGGGGGAACCGAGGGGCATGCCGGGGGCGGAGAGGCCGGCGACGGGGGGCTTTTCGGCCAGCAGGCGCCTGATGTCGGCGGCGGGGACGTGGCCTTCGACGATGTAGCCGCCGACGGTGGCGGTGTGGCAGGAGCCGAGCGCCTGCGGCACGCCGGCCTGGCGCTTGACTGCGGCCATCTGGCGGGTGGCGATTTCCTTGACGGTGAAACCGTTCTCGCGCAGGTGCTCTGCCCAGGCGCCGCAGCAGCCGCAGTCCGGGTCCTTGTACATGACCACTTCGGGATCGCCGGCAAAGGCGGGCAGCGCGGTAATCAGGGCGAGGGCGGCAGCGCCGAAGGCGCGGCGGAGGATGGCAGGCAGGGTGTTCATGGAGCGATTCCTCATGCGGGGGTGGGGGGCGCAGCGGACCTTGTGGCGTACGCCGGCAGATGCAGGGTGAAGGTGGTTGCGCCGGCGGCCGAATGCACCTCGATGCGGCCGCCGTGGGCAACGACGATGGAGCGGGCGATGGCCAGACCGAGGCCGGTGCCTTCGCCGCCGTCGCGGCTGCGGGCAGGGTCGACGCGGTGGAAGCGTTCGAAGATGCGGCCGAGCTGGTCGGCCGGGATGGCGGTGCCGGGGTTGCGCACGCTGAGCGCGGCCTCGCCGTCTGCGGCGTGGATGTCGATGCCCACAGTGCCGCCCGCGGGCGTGTGGCGCAAGGCGTTGGAGAGCAGGTTGGAGAGGGCGCGGCGCAGCATCAGGCGGTCGCCGCGCACGCAGGCGCTGCCGTGCACCGCGATGCGGACACTGCGCGATTCCGCCAGGGCCTCGTAGAAGTCGGCCAGCGCCGCGGCCTCCTCGGCCAGCTCCACCGCTTCCGCGGGGCGCGGCAGCAGGCCGTTGTCGGCCTGGGCGAGAAACAGCATGTCGCTCACCATGCGTGCCAGGCGGTCGAACTCCTCCAGGTTGGAGACCAGCACCTCGCGGTAGGCCTCCGGCGCGCGGCTGCGCGAGAGCGCCACCTGGGTCTCGGTCATCAGGTTGGAGATCGGCGTACGCAGCTCGTGGGCGAGATCGGCGGAAAACTCCGAGAGGCGCCGGAAGGAGGCCTCCAGGCGGTCCAGCATGCCGTTGAAGGCTTCTGCCAGTTCGCGCACTTCGGCCGGCGCGTCGCGTTCGGCGATGCGCTCGCCGAGGCGTTCGGCGGACAGCCGGCGCGCCGTGGCGGTGACCCGCGCCAGCGGCGCCAGGCCCTGGCGCGCCGCCAGCCAGCCGAGCAGCGCGGCCACCGCGGCGGCCAGCGAAATGCCGATCCACAGCCGGTTGCGCACCGTGGTAAGGAAGTGGGCGTGGTGGGTGATGTCCAGCGCCACCAGCGCGGTGAGCGGCTGCGCTTCGGCCAGCGGGGCGAGCAGCGCGCGTTCGCGGCCGATGTAGTGGCGCCCGTCCAGCGTCCACGTGCGCTCGGCGGCGGCCAGCGGCGCACCGGCAAGGTGGGCAGCGTCAAAGGCCTGCGGGCGCTCGGCGAAGATCACGCTGCCGTGCGCGTCGCGCAGCAGCACGGCAACGTTCTCGTGCCCGGACAGTGCGTCGCGCAGGCGCTGCGGCAGGGCATCGAAGGCGGCCTCGCTGTCGGTGCGCGCCACCAGATTGGTGATCACGGTGAGCTTGGCGGAGAGGTCGTGGTGGTCGAGCTCGTCGAAATGCGCCTCCACCGCGCGCCCCAGCACCACCCCCACCACCAGCAGCAGGCTGGCCGCGAGCAGCGCGAACAGCACCGCCAGCCGCGCGGTGAGCGAGAGCGGGCGGCGCGCGGCCATGCTCAGCCGGCCTCCGGCACGTCGAGCACGTAGCCCATGCCGCGCAGGGTGCGGATCAGCTTGGGTTCGAAGTCGTCGTCGATCTTGGCGCGCAGGCGGCGCACCGCCACTTCCACCACGTTGGTGTCGCTGTCGAAGTTCATGTCCCACACCTGGGAGGCGATCAGCGAGCGCGGCAGCACCTCGCCGGGGCGGCGCATGAAGAGTTCCAGCAGGGCGAACTCCTTGGCGGTGAGGTCGATGCGCCGCCCGCCGCGCAACACCCGGCGGCGCAGCAGGTCGAGCTCCAGGTCGGCCGCGCGCAGCACGTCCGCCTCCTTGTTCTTGCCACGCCGCAGCAGGGTGCGCACGCGGGCGAGCAGTTCGGCAAAGGCGAAGGGTTTCACAAGGTAGTCGTCGGCACCCAGCTCCAGGCCGCGCACGCGGTCTTCCACCGCGTCGCGCGCGGTGAGGAACAGCACCGGCATCTGCCCGCCACCACGGCGCAGCCCCTGCAACACCCCCCAGCCGTCCAGCCCGGGCAGCATCACGTCGAGCACCAGCAGGTCGTAGTCGCCGCTCTGCGCCAGATGCAGGCCATCCGGCCCGCTGCGCGCCAGATCGACCACAAAGCCGGCCTCGGAGAGCCCCTGGCGCAGGTAGTCGCCGGTCTTCGGTTCGTCCTCGACGATCAGGATTTTCATGGTTGGTACGCCTTCATGCCTTGCCCGCATTGTGCCAGCGCCACCGCCGCGCGGCGCCCGGATTACGAAGATGTAATCGGGCGGCAAGCTTTGCGTTTGCCTGGCGCACCTCTGGTGCTGTGCTTCACGCAGCGTGGCACCTGGGCTGGGACGGAGAGGCGAAGCAACGACTCCTGGGGTGGGGGATGGGGGGCTGCGAGGCCCGCCTCAGAAACCCATCCCCATCCTGTCCTTCCCCTTGAAGGGGAAGGGACCTGCTAATTTGCTCTGCGCACAGTGTGGCACCCAAGTTGGTACGGCGAGGCTCCCTCCCCTTCAAGGGGGCGGAGGCGGGGTTTCGCAGAGCATCGCTCTGCGCCGCCAAAGCGGCGGAGCGAAGCAGAGACTCTCGGGCTGGGGTGGGGATGGGTTTCCTACGAGGTTCGCACATGCATCGTTTGATGCCCGCTGGCAACCCATCCCATCCTTCCCTGAGCAGTGCTCCGCGAAACCCCGCCCGCCCTCACCCCCTTGAAGAGGAGGGGACCTGCTGGCAGGCACCTGCGACAAACTCAAAGAACTCGTTGACCTTCCCACCATGTCAAAGTCTACAGTGGTACCCATGAAGATCATCGGACTGGAGCAAGGCTCATGAACACCCTGGCAGAACCGGCCGGCACCGTGCGCATCCTGCAGGTTGGCGGGATGAGTTGCGCGTCCTGCGTGGCGCATGTGGAGAAGGCCTTGCTCAAGGTGGAGGGCGTGCAGGCGGCGAGCGTGAATCTCGCCACCGAGACCGCCACCGTCACCGCGGCGTCCGCCGTCGGCTTTGCCCAACTGGCCGAGGCGGTGGCCAAGGCCGGTTACGAGGTGCGGCGCGATGCGCTGGATTTCGACATCGAAGGCATGAGCTGCGCGGCCTGCGTGGGGCGGGTGGAGAAGGTGCTCAAGCGCGTGCCCGGCGTGGTGGACGCCAGCGTGAACCTCGCCGCGCGCAGCGCGCATGTGGAAACCGCGGGCGGGGTGGCGCCGGCGGCGCTGATCGAGGCGGTGAAGAAGGCCGGCTTCGGCGCCCGCCCGCGTGCCGAGGTGAGCGAATCGCGCCGCGCCGCGGACGCCGCCGCCGAAGAGCGCCAGTTGCAGCGCGCGGTGTGGCTGGCGGTCGTGCTCACCCTGCCGGTGTTCGTGCTGGAGATGGGCTCGCACCTGATCCCGGCGATGCACGACTGGGTGATGGCCACGCTCGGCCATCAGCAGAGCTGGTGGCTGCAGTTCGCGCTCACCAGCGCGGTGCTGTTCGGCCCCGGCCTGCGCTTCTTTCAGAAAGGCGTGCCCGCCCTGCTGCGCGGCGCGCCGGACATGAACGCCCTGGTGGCGCTGGGCACCAGCGCGGCCTGGTGCTATTCGGTGGTCGCCACCTTCGCCCCCGGCCTGCTGCCGGCCGGCACGATCAACGTGTATTACGAGGCCGCCGCAGTCATCGTCACCCTGATCCTGGTCGGCCGCCTGCTCGAAGCGCGCGCGCGCGGCCGCACCAGCGAAGCCATCCAGCACCTGCTGCGCATCCAGCCGCGCACCGCGCGGGTGGTGCGCGAGGGCGGCGTGCAGGAACTGCCGATCGAGGAGGTCGCGGTCGGCGACCTGATCGAACTGCGCCCCGGCGAGAAGGTGGCGGTGGATGGCGAGGTGGTGTCCGGCAGCTCCTTCGTCGATGAATCGATGATCACCGGCGAGCCGTTGCCGGTGGAAAAGCGCACCGGCGCGCAAGTCGTGGGCGGCACGCTCAACACCCGCGGCGCGCTCACTTTCCGCGCCACCAAGGTGGGGGCGGACACCGTGCTGGCGCAGATCATCCGCATGGTGGAGACGGCGCAAGGCGCCAAGCTGCCGATCCAGGCGCTGGTGGACAAGGTCACCATGGTGTTCGTACCGGTGGTGATGGGGGTAGCGCTGCTCACCTTCCTGGTCTGGCTCGCCTTCGGCCCGGCGCCGGCGCTCACCTTCGCGCTGGTCAATGCGGTGGCGGTGCTCATCGTCGCCTGCCCGTGCGCGATGGGGCTGGCCACGCCGACCTCCATCATGGTCGCCACCGGGCGCGCCGCCCAGCTGGGCGTGCTGTTCCGCCAGGGCAGCGCGCTGCAGGTGCTGCGCGACGCCGAAGTGGTGGCGCTGGACAAGACCGGCACGCTCACCGTCGGCCGTCCCACCCTCACCGACCTGGTGCCCGCGCCCGGCTTTGCACGCGACGAGGTGCTGGCCCTGGTGGCCGCGGTGGAGCGGCGCTCCGAACACCCCATCGGCGAAGCCATCGTCGCCGCGGCGCGTGCGGCCGGCCTGACACTGGCCGAAGCGGAAGACTTCGAGGCCAGCGCCGGCCACGGCGTGCGCGCCCGCGTTGCCGGCCGCCGCGTGGACGTCGGCGCCGACCGCCTGATGCGCAGCCTGGGCCACGACCCTGCCCTCACCTCCACCTTCGCCGCCGAAGCCGAACGCCTGGGCGACGAGGGCAAGACCCCGCTCTACGCCGCCATCGACGGCCGCCTGGCCGCCATCATCGCGGTCGCCGACCCGCTCAAGCCCACCTCCGCCCAGGCCGTGCAGGCCCTGCACGCAATGGGCCTGCGGGTGGCGATGATCACCGGCGACAACGCCCGCACCGCCCACGCCATCGCCCGCCAGGCCGGCATCGACGAAGTGGTCGCCGAAGTGCTGCCGGACGGCAAGGTCGCCGCGCTGCAGAAGCTGCGCGCCGGCGGAGGGGGCAAACCGCGCCGCGTCGCCTTCGTCGGCGACGGCATCAACGACGCCCCGGCGCTGGCCGAGGCCGATATCGGCATCGCCATCGGCACCGGCACCGACGTCGCCATCGAAAGCGCCGACGTGGTGCTGATGTCCGGCGACCTCGCCGGCGTGCCGCGCGCCATCGCGCTGTCGCGCGCCACCCTGCGCAACATCCGCCAGAACCTGTTCTGGGCCTTCGCCTACAACAGCGCGCTGATCCCGCTCGCCGCCGGGGTGTTCTACCCCGCCTTCGGCGCCCTGCTGTCGCCGGTCTTCGCCGCCGCGGCAATGTCCATGTCCAGCGTCTTCGTGCTCGGCAACGCCCTGCGCCTGCGCCGCTTCCACGCCCCCGGAGGCGCCGCATGATGAACATCGGCAAGGCCGCCAGCGCCTCCGGCGTATCGGCCAAGATGATCCGCTACTACGAATCCATCGGCCTCATCACCCCCGCCCAGCGCAGCGACGCCGGCTACCGCCACTACAGCGCCGACGACATCCACGTGCTGCGCTTCATCCGCCGCGCCCGCGACCTCGGCTTCAGCGTGCATGACATCGCCGGGCTCCTGACCCTGTGGCGCGACCAGGGCCGCGCCAGCGCCGACGTCAAGCGCATCGCCACCGCCCACATCACCGCCCTGCAACGCAAGATCGACGAACTGCAAGGCATGGTCGCCACCCTGCAGACGCTCGCCGAGCACTGCCACGGCGACCAGCGCCCGGACTGCCCGATCCTGGCGGATCTGGATGCGGCGGATGGGGCCTGCGGCTGCAGCGACGGCATGTCCGTCGGCCCCCGCAGCTAGTCAGTCCGACTTGAACGAGCCCTCTCGCTGGTGCCGTACGGTCAGTATCGTGACCAACTCGCCATCGAAGCGGTAGCGAACCACATAGCCACTGCCACCAAAGTCGATCGGCCAGTCTCGGAAGCGCTCGTCCATCTCCTCGACCACCCGCCCGACCTCGGGATGTGCCCCGAGGATCCTCACACCGACGCGGATCGCCGCCACCGCCCGTTGAGCCGCAGCCGGATCAATGATCGCCAGAAATCGATACAGCCGCTGGACACTTGCAACTGCCGGCGCAGACCAGATCAGGCGCGGCATCAGGGATGAACTCGGGGCGGCTCGACATCGTTACCGGCCTCCAGTTCGGCCAGCCAGGCATCCGCTTCGGCACCGGTCAGGTGCAAACCAGTGCGCTGATAGTGATCCCACGCGTCGAGCGCTTCCTTCCGAAACGCCTCGCGCTGTTCCTCGCGAACCACATACTGCTCGATGGCCTCGCGCATCAGCCAGTGCATCGGTCGCCGATGTTGCTCGGCCAACTTGCGCACGCGCGCCTTGAGCGGTTCATCAAGACGCACCGAAACAGGCTGCGTAGCCATAAGTCGTCTCCTGTAATACAGCGCACTACAGTATGCACCCTGGCCAACGCGCTCGCCAGCGCCATGGACACGGCCGTAAGCGCGGTTCGGCATGTGGAAGCGCCGGCAGCGCTCCAAGCCGTGCGCGGCGCGTTCGGTAACGATTACTCGTGGCACTCTGGCACAGTCACTTCGTCATCGGTGCCCCAGGTGTTGAGCCAGGCGCGGGCCTCCTCAGCGGTGAAATGGCGACCTGTTTCCCTGTAGGACGCCCACGAAGCCAAAGCCTCCTGCTTGAAGCGCTCGCGGGCCTCCTCGCGCTCGACGTACTGCTGGATGGCTTCGAGCATCACCCCGTGCGGCGAGCGTCGACGCTGACTGGCCAGTTGCTGGACGCGATGCTTCAGCGCGTCGTCGATCTTGAGAGACGTTGCCATGATGGACCTCGAATCGAGCGGTAATACTTGGTGATAACGTAGTCGCTTCATTCCCCCACGTCCATCCTGGCCCGGCAGGCTACTAACCCGGCAACCAGATACCGTTCGGCCTGTCGAAGGACCCGCTTCGTGACCAACTCGCCATCGAAGCGGTAGCAAACCACATACTGCTCGATGGCCTCACGCATCAGCCACTGCCAAGGACACGGCCGAAAGCGCCAGCTACCGGCGGAACTGGGATGTCCAAGCCTTCATGATCCCGACGTTCACGATCCCCATCGTTACACCGTGAGGGGATTGGTGATGCCGCCGGTCCAGGGTTCGGCCCAGAGGCTGTCGATGCGGTTCTTGAACTCGCCGGCGATCCGGGGTGTGGTGTGCGTCAGGCGTCGCCGAGGGCGGCGCGCAGGTCGGTGAAGGTGGTCATGAGGGTCATGGAGTCGAGCGGTGAAGACTCAAGCCCGAGTTGCAGGTAGAAGGCGCGGGCGGCATCGCTCAAGGCATGCACGATGAGGCCGCGCACGCCGATGGCGTCTGCCGCATACAGGGCACGGCGGGCAGCATCCTGAAACAGGGCGCGGCCCAGCCCCTGGCCTTGATGGCTGGCAGCCACGGCGAGGCGGGCGAGTACGACAACGGGAATGGGATCGGGCATGTTGCCCCGGAAGCGCCCCGGTGCGGCAGCCGGGGCGACGGCGCTGGCGGCAAGTGCGTAGTAGCCGACCACGGCATTCCCCTCGCAGCAGACGAAGGTGCGCGATGCGCCACTGGCCTGGTTCTGCGGGGCGCGGCGGCGCAGCCATTCGTTGAGCGTGGGTTCGCCGCAGTCGAAAGCGGAGAGATTGTGTTCGGCACCGAGCAGGCAGGGCGCGCTGAGCATCAGGCCTTGGTCCAGGGAGCGGCGGTCTGCATGGTTTTGCGCAGGCGCTCGTTGGGCTGGGCCGGTGCATCGAGCCGGGCGAGAAACTCGGCGTAGGCCTCGGGGCTGACGGAGAGGATGGCGCGATCCAGCAGGGTGTCTTCCGCGGCACGGCGGGCGGCGCTGAGGATGAAGTCGGTGCGCGTTTTGCCGGCGGCTTCGGCAGCGCGGTCGATGAGGTTGCGTTCCTCGGGCGGGATACGCAGGTTGAGCGTGTCGCGGCGCGGGGCTTCGGTGGCGGCTCTCATGATGAGGACTCCTGTGTGGGTGCTGTCAGTCTAGCACCTGCGTAACGCTAATGGCGTTACGCTTTTGGCGCACCGGGATGAGCTGGCGGCTCGCCGAAGCTGCGCCCGCAGCGGGGCTTACTTCGACGCTGGCGCCCGACCGCCTGCGGGCACTGTGGCCATGCAGTCGCAACGACCACAAGCTACCGTTGGCC
Organism: Pseudothauera lacus; assembly: GCF_003034845.1. GTDB lineage: Bacteria > Pseudomonadota > Gammaproteobacteria > Burkholderiales > Rhodocyclaceae > Pseudothauera > Pseudothauera lacus. The sequence goes on from NZ_PZKC01000007.1 coordinate 135,914, forward strand.
TGAGCTCCTTGACTGTATCGCATAAGAGATACAAAATGTCCGAAAATGGAGGATCCGGCTATGGCCCATTCCACGATGCTGCACGTCCGGGTGGACAACGAAATCAAGACGCAAGCCAGCGAGGCTCTGGCAGCCATGGGGCTGTCCGTGTCGGATGCGGTACGCATCCTGCTCAAGCGCGTGGTCAATGACCAGGCTTTCCCGTTGGAACTCAAGGTTCCGAACTCCGAAACCCGTGAAGCGATGGAAGAAGCACGCGTGATGACGAAGGCCCGCGCTACGCGCTTTAACTCTGCCGACGCACTGATCGATGAGCTCGAAAAGGCCCGCCAGCAGTAAGCGGGCCACGCCGCCCAGGGCGTGCGACTACACCAAGACCTTCCTCAAGGACTGGGATCGCCTTTCCCGCTCGGGCCGTTACGACCTCAAGCGTCTGAAGGAGGCGATGTTGCTCCTCATCGCCAACGATTCGCCTCTGGGCGCAGAGTGGCTCGATCATCCACTGAAGGGGGCTTGGGCGGATCACCGGGAATGTCACATCGGCGGCGACTTTTTGTTGATCTACAGGATGAATGGCAATGTCATCATCTTCGTGCGTGCGGGCACGCATTCCGAACTGTTCGAGGAATGATAGACGGTAGTTGCGGTGCTCGGTCGCAGTACTTTGTCAGCGCCCCCCATCTAATGCGACGTGAGCGACAAACGCGTTGTCAGTTCAGGCTCACAGGGGTAGAGAGGTTGCCGGTCGTTACAGCTTGGTGGTCGAGCGGCAAGTAACCGTCGCATTGCGGCTGCACCGGAAGCGGCTGTCGAATGACGGCTGAGGTCGACAAGGCGCCATCCATCAGCAGAGATCAATCGTTTCTCTCCCCTCTTTCATCCCCTTGTTGGCAGGCTGGCCTCAATCGCGCCCGAAGCACCTCACGCACCGACACCCCCTCGCACTCACCCAAGCACAGCCCCCACGGATTACAGATCTGTAATCCCCGCGTCAGCTTGTCGTGGGGGGCGGGCGGTCATCATTCCGGCATCCATTCACCGATACCGGAGCCTGCCATGACCAAGCTTGCCCCTGCCCTGCTCGCCTTCGCCCTGCTTACCCCCCTCGCCGTCCAGGCCCAGCATCACGGCCACCACGGCCATGCCGCGCCCGCTGCCACCGCATCGGCCGACAGCGCCAAGGGCGTGGCCGAAGGCACGGTTCGCCGCGTGGATGCGGCGCGCGGTACGGTGAGCATTGCCCACGGACCGATCCCGCACATGAACATGGCGCCGATGACGATGAGCTTCAATGCCGCGGAAGGCGTGGATCTGTCCACCCTCAAGGCGGGCGACAAGATCCGCTTCGAGGCCAGCGACCAGGGCGGCAAGCTGATGCTGCACGGGTTCGAAGCGGCCAACTGAGCGCGGCCATCATGCGTGAGCCGGTGGGGGGCATGGCGTGCGGCGTGAGGTGGGCGGCGTTTGCTGCGCCAGGGACCGGTCCCGGATTGCGCTGCGCTTCATCCGGGCTACGGAAGCTGCGGGGGTTGCGGGGAGCGCTGCTGGGGTTGGCGCTGCTCTGGCTGCCCCCGGCGAGCGCCGGCGAGCCGGGGCTGGGGGCCGATCTGGGCGGGGTGCTGGCGCATGCGCGCATGCACCATCCGGGCTTTGCCGCCGATACCCTGGAAGCTGCCGCGGCGCGCGCCGGGGCCGGGGCGGCGGGGGCCTTGCCCGATCCGCGCTTCACCATCGAGCTGATGGACGTGAACAACGCCATGAGCGGGCGCAACGATTTTTCCGTGCTGCCCGGCCAGGTCGGCGAGACGCGCTACCGGGTGGTGCAGATGCTGCCGTGGCGCGGCAAGCGCGCGCTGGAGGCGCAGGCCGCCGACGCGCTGGCGGCGGCGCGCGAAGCGGCGGTGGACGCGGGCTGGCGGGAGCTGGCCGGCAGCCTCAAGGCGGCGTGGTTGCGCTACTGGTCCGCCAGCCATGAACTGGCGCTGTACCGCGAACAGCTCGGCACCCTGGCGGCGCTGGAAGACGCCGCGCTGGCGCGCTACCGCAGCGGCGCCGGCAGCCAGCAGGCGGTGCTGCGCGCGCAGGGCGAACACACCGAATTGCGCCTGCGCATCGCCAGCGCGGAGCAGGCCCTGGCCGGCGCGCGCGCGGCGCTGAACGGCCTGCTCGACCGCCCGGCCGACGCCGCGCTGGCCGCACCGGGCGCCCTGCCCGCGCTGCCGCGCCCCGATGCTGCCGCGCTGTTCGAGCGCCTGCGCAGCGAGCACCCGGCGCTGGCCAGCCTGGGCATGCAGATCGATGCCGCCCGGCTCAGCGCCGAACGCACCCGGCTGGAGCGCTACCCGGACGTGGGCGTCGGCCTCACCTACAACCGCCCGCGCAACGGCATCACCAGCTACGACCTGATGCTGGAGATGAACATCCCGCTGCAGCGCGCCCCGCGCCACGCCCGCGAACTGGAAGCCGAGCGCATGCGCGAGGCCGCCGCCGCCCGCCGCAGCGCTGAAGAAGCCCGCCTGCGCGGTGCGCTGGGCAGCGCCCTGGCCGCACTGGAGGGCGCACGCACGCGCGAAAGCCTGACCGCCGCCAGCCTGCTGCCGCAGGTCAGCGCCGGCTTCGAGGCCGCACGCGCCGCCTATGCGGCCGGGCGCGCCGATTTCGACACCGTGCTGGAAGCCTGGCGCCGCCTGCAGGACAGCCGCCTGGCGCTGCTCGGCGCGCAGGCCGACGGCCGCATGGCACTTTTTGAACTGCAGAGCCTGGCCGGAGAAGAACTTTGAGCACAGACCATCCAAGCCAGAATCCGGATGCCGGTCAGGCAGCGCCCTTCGACAGGGCGAACGGCAGCGCTAGCCGGACCTCGAGCCCTGCGCGCATATTCCTGATCGTCGCCGCGCTGGCGCTGGCCGGCGCCGCCGGTTACTGGGCCGGCGGCCAGGGTGGCCACGGCAGCCACGAAGCGGGCGCCACCGCGGCCGCCGCGTCGACCACCGCAGGCAGCGGCGAGCGCCGCATCCTCTACTACCGCAACCCGATGGGCCAGCCCGACACCTCGCCGGTGCCGAAGAAGGACAGCATGGGGATGGACTACATCCCGGTCTATGAGGGCGAGGACAACGACGATTCCGGCGCGGTGACGGTAAGCCCGGCGCGCATGCAGGGGCTGGGCGTGCGGGTGGCCAGCGCGGAGCGGCGCGCGCTGCTGCAACCGGTGCGCGCGGTGGGCCAGGTGGCAGTGGACGAGCGCCGCATCCGCGACGTGGCGCCGCGCTTCGAAGGCTGGATCGAGACCCTGCACGTGTCCGCGGTGGGCGACCCGGTGCGCGCCGGCCAGCCGCTGTTTACCGTGTATGCGCCGGAACTGGTGTCCGCCGCGGCCGAGTTGCAGATTGCCGAAACCCTGGCCGGCAGCCTGGGCGCCGAAGCCGACGCGCAGGCGCGCGCCGGTGCCGAGCGCCTGGCCGGCGCCACCCGCGAACGCCTGGCGAACTGGGAGATGCGCGCCGGCAGCGGCGCCCGCCAGCAGTTCAGCGCGCCGATGAAGGGCGTGGTGCTGGAGCGCAACGCGGTGGCCGGGATGCGTTTTGGCGCCGGCGACACCCTGTTCCGCATCGCCGACCTGAGCACGGTGTGGGTGCTGGCCGAGGTATACGAACAGGACATCGCCCGGGTGCGCCCCGGCCAGCCCGCCACGGTGCGCCTGGACGCCTGGCCGGGCGAGGACTTCGCCGCCACGGTGGATTACCTCTACCCCACGCTGGACCCTGCCACCCGCACCACCCGGGTGCGCCTGCAACTGCCCAACCCGGACGGCCGGCTGCGCCCGGGGCAGTTCGCCCAGGTGGCGCTGGCCACCGGCGAGGCCGCGCCGGTGCTGGCGGTGCCGGATTCCGCAGTCATCGACGACGGTGAGCGCCAGCTGGTGCTGCTGGCCGAAGGCGAAGGCCGCTTCCGCCCGCAGGCGGTGCGCACCGGACGGCGCGACCCGGAGTGGATCGAGATTCTCGACGGCCTGGAAGACGGCGCCCGCGTGGTGGTGGCGGCCAACTTCCTGATCGACGCCGAAAGCCGCCTGCGTGCAGCGCTGGCCGGCTTCACCGCCGACGACGCCGCGGTGCAGGTCTACCGCACCCAGGGCGTGTTCGAGGAACTGTACGAGGACGGTGCGGTGTCGCTGACCCACGAACCGATTCCCGCCCTGCAGTGGCCGGCAATGACCATGGACTTCGACCTGGCCTCGCCCGCGCTGGTCGAAGGGCTGGCACCGGGCACGCCGATCGCGTTCGAGTTCGAGGCGCGCGGGCCGGGGGAATTCGTGGTGACCAAGGTCGAGGCGGTGGCGCGATGAGCTTCGCGCCACCTTACGCCTCCCCCTTCAAGGGGGAGGCCGGGAGAGGGATGGGTCTTTCTGTGCGCCAGTGGAAACCCATCCCCACCCCAGCCCGGCAGGGCCGGCTTTGCACAGCCAGCCCGTTCGGGCGGCAAGTCAGTCGGAAGGAATAGGCACCCATGCTCGACAGAATCATCACCTGGTCCGCCCGCAACGTCTTCCTGGTGCTGCTCGCCACCGCCTTTCTGGTGGTGGCGGGGATCTGGGCGATGCTGCGCACGCCGCTGGATGCGCTGCCCGACCTCTCCGACGTGCAGGTCATCGTCTATGCCGACTACCCCGGCCAGGCCCCGCAGGTGGTGGAAGACCAGGTCACCTACCCGCTGTCCTCGGCGCTGCTGGCGGTGCCGCGCGCGAAGGTGGTGCGCGGCATCTCGATGTTCGGCGCCTCTTACGTGTATGTGATCTTCGAGGACGGCACCGACATCTACTGGGCGCGCTCGCGGGTGCTGGAATACCTGTCCAGCGCGGCCGGGCGCATGCCGGCGGGGGTGAGCCCGCAGATCGGCCCGGACGCCACCGGGGTGGGCTGGGTGTACCAGTACGCGCTGGACGGCCCCGACCATTCGCTGGCCGAACTGCGCAGCCTGCAGGACTGGTTCGTGCGCTACCCGCTCACCCAGGCGCCGGGTGTGGCCGAGGTGGCCAGCATCGGCGGCTTCGTGCGCGAGTACCAGGTCACCGTCGACCCCTACCGCCTGGCGAGCTACGGCATTGCGCTGGAGGCGGTGAGCCAGGCCATCCGCAGCTCCAACCGCGACGTCGGCGGGCGCGTGGTGGAGATGGCGGAAACCGAATTCATGGTGCGCGGGCGCGGCTACCTGAGCAGTGCGGCGGACATCGGCGAGATCGTGCTGCGCGCCAGCGGCGGCACGCCGATCCGCGTGCGCGACGTGGCGCGGGTAGAGCTGGTGCCGGCGGAGCGGCGCGGCATTGCGGAGTTCAACGGCACCGGCGAGGTGGCCTCCGGCATCGTCATGGCGCGCTTCGGCGAGAACGCGCTGGAGGTGATCCGCGGGGTGAAGGCGAAGATCGCCGAACTCGCGCCCGGCCTGCCGCAAGGGGTGGAGATCTTCCCGGTATATGACCGCTCGGAGCTGATCGAGCGCGCCATCGCCACCCTGCGCACCACGCTGATCGAGGAAAGCCTGATCGTCGCCGCGGTGTGCATCGTCTTCCTGCTGCATGTGCGCAGCGCGCTGGTGGCCATCGTCACCCTGCCGATCGGCGTGCTGATCGCCTTCCTGGTGATGCGCCCGCTCGACATCGGCTCCAACATCATGAGCCTGGGCGGCATCGCCATCGCCATCGGGGCGATGGTGGATGGCGCCATCGTGATGATCGAGAACGCCCACAAGCACCTCGAACGCCTGGGCGAACGCGCCGCCGACGGCCGCGCGCGCGCCGCGGCGATGATCGAAGCCTGCCGCGAGGTGGGGCCGGCGATCTTCTTTTCGCTGCTGATCATCACCGTCTCCTTCCTGCCGGTGTTCGCGCTGGAAGGCCAGGAGGGGCGGCTGTTCTCGCCGCTGGCCTTCACCAAGACCTTTGCCATGGCGGGCGCGGCGCTGCTCTCCATCACGCTGATCCCGGTGCTGATGATGATCTTCATCCGCGGCAAGATCCTGCCGGAGAACCGGAACCCGGTGAACCGCGTGCTGATCGCGCTCTACCGCCCGGTGATCGCCTGGGTGATGCGCCACAAGGCGGCCACCATCGTGGTCACCGTGCTGCTGAGCCTGGTCAGTCTGTGGCCGGCGGCGCGCATCGGCAGCGAGTTCATGCCCACCCTCAACGAAGGCGCCATCTTCTACATGCCGGCGGCGCTGCCCGGCATGTCGGTGACCAAGGCCGGCGAGCTGCTCGCCACCACCAACCGCATCATCAAGAGCTTCCCGGAAGTGGCATCGGTGTACGGCAAGGCCGGACGCGCCAACACCGCCACCGACCCGGCACCGCTGGAGATGTTCGAGACGGTGATCAACCTGAAGCCGGAAACCGAATGGCGCCCCGGGGTGACGGTGGACAGCCTGATCGCCGAGATGGACGCGGCGCTGCGCTTCCCCGGCCTGGCCAACTCGTGGACCATGCCGATCAAGGCACGCATCGACATGCTCTCCACCGGCATCCGCACCCCGATCGGCGTGAAGGTGTTCGGCCCCGAGCTGGCCACCATCGAGCAGGTGGCACAGGAGGTGGAGCGCGTGGTGAAGGGCGTGCCTGGGGCGAGCAGCGTGTACGCCGAGCGGGTCACCGGCGGCTTCTACCTCGACATCGTGCCGGACGTCGAACGCCTGGCGCGCTACGGCCTCACCGTGGGCATGCTGCAGGACACCGTGGCCACCGCGCTGGGCGGCGAGCCGGTCACCGCCACGGTGGAAGGCCCGGCGCGCTACAACGTCACCGTGCGCTACCCGCGCGCGCTGCGCGAAGACCCGCAGCGCATCGCCCGCGAGGTCTATCTGCCGCTGCCCGATGGCGGCATGGTGCCGCTCGGCCAGGTCGCCAGGGTGGAGATCGTGCGCGGCGCGCCGGTGGTGCGCACCGAGAACGCACTGCCGGTGGCCTACGTGTATGTGGACCTGCACGGCCGCGACATCGGTTCCTTCGTCGCCGAGGCGCGCCAGGCGGTCGCCGCCCAGGTCGCCTTCCCGCCCGGCAGCTACGCCACCTGGAGCGGCCAGTTCGAGTACATGGAACGCGCCAGGGAACGGCTGGCGATCGTGGTGCCGGTGACCCTGGCGGTGATCTTCCTGCTGCTCTACCTCAACTTCCGCCGCCTCACCGAAACCTTCATCGTCATGCTCTCGGTGCCCTTCGCCCTGGTCGGCGGCATCTGGCTGATGTGGTGGCTGGACTACAACATGAGCGTGGCGGTGGCGGTGGGCTTCATCGCGCTGGCCGGGGTGGCGGCCGAAACCGGGGTGGTGATGCTGATTTACCTCGACCACGCCTGGCAGCGCCTGCTCGAACGCAGCCGCCAAGAAGGCCGCGCCCCCGCAGTGGGCGAACTCTACGCCGCGGTGATGGAAGGCGCGGTGGACCGCGTGCGCCCCAAGATGATGACCACCATCACGGTGATCCTGGGGCTGGCGCCGATCATGTGGAGCACAGGCACCGGCTCGGAAGTGATGCGTCGCATCGCCGCGCCGATGGTGGGCGGCATGCTGTCGTCGGCCCTGCTCACCCTGATCGTGATACCGGCGATCTATGCGCTGGTGAAGGAATGGGAGCTGCGCCGCGGGGCGCGGGGCGTGGCGGAGCGGGCTGCGCTCGGCGGCTGACGCCGCCGCGGCCCAATCAGAATGCCTCCAGGGGCTCGAGCGCCAGCCCGGGTTGATCGACGGCAAGCTGCTGTCCAACCCGGGCCAGGCAGGCATGCAGGTCGACGGCAGCCGAAGTCGCCACGTTCAGACTGGCAGCATTGCGCTCCGCACCATCCGGGTAGTCGTGCGTGAAGCGGTTGCGCACTTCGCGCAATACCTGCCAATCCTCCACGCTTCCGAGATAGCCGAGCTGCTCCAGGCGATGCAGCTTGTCCAGCATCGGCCGGGTCGAATACGGCTCCTGCAGGAACTCCAGCAGCGCGGGCTGCACCGCCCGCAGCGCATGCAGCATGTGGTGGACATGGCGGCAGGCCTGCCGCCAGGCGTCCTGCAGTCGCAACATGCCGATGTCGGCCGCGCTCAAGATACCGCCCTCAGCGGAACAGCGGTCTGGCGCGCGACATCGAGGACGGCCGGGCGGTGCTTGCGCCCCGGATAATCGATGAGGAGATCAATCTTCTGATCGCCGATGCAGCGCTTCAGGCGGGCCAGAAAGCTCAGCTCGGCTCGCACGAGCCGCTCGACATCGCGCTCCGAAACGGTGATGTAGAGATCGATGTCTCCACCTCGCTTGTCGTCGTCGGTACGCGAACCGAAGAGCCGGACTTCGGCATCGGCACCGAACACCTCGGAGGCCGTGGTGGCGATCGCCTCAATTTCCCGTTCGCTCAACCGCATTCGCATTCCTCCTTGCGGCGCCAGGTCACAGCCTGTGTTCGTCCCGCTCCGACTATAGCAAACGCACGTTCGACGCGTCCCAGCCGTTAAGGAAGCACCGCCGCGGCGTGGCAGAGCAAGCGCGGGAAACGGGTACTCCGTTCGCCCTGTCGAAGGGCACTTGATGGCAGTGCCTTCGAGCGGGCTTCGACAGGCCGAACGGTGGGGAATAAATCAGTGCTTCCCTAGCAGCCTGTCGGGCTTGAGCGATCGTCGCGAGCCAAGTGGGAAAGCGAGGCCAGATTCGGCCGTTTTCGAGGCGCATAGTGGTTCTATGCAACGAGAAAACGGTCGGATATGGACCGCTTCTCCCACTGGCGTAGCAGATCAGTCTCAAGTCCGACAGGCTGCTAGGCCTGCCGTCCGCTCACCGGGCGGCAGGCAGCATCCACCGGCGGCGGCGCCCCGTCGATTGCCGACGCAGCGCCGAGCAGCGAACGCAAGCCCTGCAGGGCAAGCGACTCCTGGCCGGGATGCCACAGCAGATGGGTGCGGTTGCGCGCCAGGTGGGCGGGTAGCGGATGCACGCGCACCGCCTCGGCTGCGCGCAGGCCGAGCAGCACCGAGCGCGGCACGATGGCCACCCCGGTACCGGCTGCGACGCAGGCGACGATGGCCGGATAGGACGCGAACTCCAGCACAGCGTCGGCCAGCATGCCGCCCTCGCCCAGCCATTCCTCCAGCCGGCGCCGGTAGGAGCAGCCGTTGGCGAAGGCGATCAGGGTGGCGCGCCCGAGGTCGGCCGGACGACGCACCACACCGACGTTGTGCCCGCTGATCAGCACCAGCTCCTCCTCGAACACCGCCTGCGCCGCCAGGCCGGGCGCGTTGAACGGTTCGGAGACGAAAGCCGCCTCGATGTCATGGCGCGACAAACGGCCGATCAGCGCGCCGGTGGTACCGGTAACCAGCTCGATGCGCACCGCCGGGTGCGCCTGGTTGTAGCGCGCCAGCACGCCCGGCAGGCGGCTGCCGGCGGTGCTTTCCAGCGAACCGAGACGGAAGGTGCCGAGCAGGCGACCGGCGCGCAGGGCCGACTCGGTCTCGTCGGCCAGCCGCAGCATGCGCTCCGCGTAGGCGGACAGCAGGCGTCCCTGCTCGGTGGGTACCAGCCCGCGGCCGCGGCGCACGAAGAGAGCGACGCCGAGGCGCGCTTCGAGCTGCTTGACGCGCGTGGTGACATTGGACGGCACGCGATGCAGGACATGCGCCGCGCGCGCCACCCCGCCATGCGCGATCACCGCATGGACGATCTCCAGATCGTCGAGATCAATATTTCTCATATTGAGAACAAACGTTCAGAACTTTTCACTGGAAGGAAAAATACTAGCCCATTACAGTGCGGCATGGACAGCACGACACCCCAACCCGACCTGCCCGCCGTTCCCGCCGCCACCGAACGCGCGGCGTGGTGGATCGCGCTGGGCGGCCTGGCTGCGCTGGCGGTGGCGATGGGCATCGGCCGCTTTGCGTTCACCCCGCAGCTGCCGCTGATGCAGGCCGATGCCGGCATCTCGCTGGCAACCGGCGGCTGGCTGGCGGGGGCGAACTACCTCGGCTATCTGCTCGGCGCCCTGCTCGCCGGGCGCCGCGGGGCCGCGCCGCAACGGTTGCTGCGCATCGGCCTGTGGGCGGTGGTGGCGAGCACCGCGGCAATGGCGCTGCCCGGCGCCACCCCGGTATGGCTTGCCGCGCGCTTCGCCGCCGGGGTGGCGAGCGCCTGGGTGCTGGTCGGTACCGCCGCGCTGGCCCTGCCGCGCCTCGCCGAGCTCGGGCGCGCCGGGCTCGGCGGCGTGGTGTTCACCGGCGTCGGCGCCGGCATTGCGCTGGCGGGCCTGCTCTGCCACGCGGTCGCCCTTGCCGATGCCGGCTCCGCCAGCGGCTGGGCCTGGCTGGCTGCGCTCGCCCTGGGCGGCACCCTGCTCGCCGGCCTTGCCGCACGGGCCGGCGCAGCAGCGATGCACGGCGCAGATCGCACGGCATCCGCGCCGACCGACGCCGCCGCCGCATCCCAGCCCCCCGTCCACCGCGTCGCACCGCGGGAGGCCCGTCGCCTGGTGCTGTGCTACGGCCTGTTCGGCCTCGGTTACATCCTGCCCGCCACCTACCTGCCCGCACAGGCCCGCATGCTGCTGGCCGACCCCGCGCTGTTCGGCTGGATCTGGCCGCTGTTCGGCCTCGCCGCGATGCTGTCCACGCTCGCTGCCGGGCTGCTCGCGCGCTGGCCGCGGCGCCGCAGCTGGGCCGTGGCGCAGGTGCTGATGGCCATCGGCGTGATCCTGCCCGCCGTGCAGCCCGGCCTGCCGGCGCTGGGCCTGGCCGCGCTGTGCGTCGGCGGTACCTTCATGCTGGTCACCCTGTTCGGGCTGCAGGAGGCACGCGCCTGCGGCGGTCACGACGCGCGCCGCCTGATGGCCGCGATGACAGCCGCCTTCGCCACCGGCCAGCTCGCCGGCCCGCTGATTGCCAACGCCATCCAGGCCCTCGGGCTCGGACTGGAGGCGGCCTTGTGGCTGGGCGCCGCGGGCCTGCTGGCAAGCAGCTCGCTGCTCCTCCACGGCAGCCCCGACCCACAACCCCAAATGGAGATCCGCTCATGACCACGACCCCGCAGGGCTTCGGCCCCGACACCCGCGAACGCCTGCCGCTGCCGCCCGCCGAGGCGATGAACGACGCCCAGCGCGCCGCTGCGCAGGCCCTGATCGACGGCCCGCGCAAGGGCGTGAAGGGCCCCTTCATCCCGCTGCTGCGCAGTCCGGTGCTGATGGAGCGCCTGGCCAGGGTAGGCGAATACCTGCGCTTCGAGTCCGCGCTGCCCACGCGCATCAACGAGTTCGTCACCGCCGTGGTGGCACGCCATGTTGGCAACCAGTTCGAATGGGCCATCCACCAGCCGCTGGCGCTGGCGGCCGGGGTCGATGCGCGGGCGCTGGATGACGTGGCGGCCGGCAGCCTGTGCCCGCGCAAGCTCGCCGAGGACGAACGCGCCGCCTGGGCTTTTGCCAGCGAACTGCTGCACACCCACGGGGTGAGCGAACCGACCTACCAGGACGCGCTGGCGCTGTGGGGCGAGCAGGGCGTGGTCGAACTCACCACCCTGATCGGCTACTTTGCCTGCGTGTCATGGGTGATGAACGTCGCCCGCACCCCGGCGCCTGCCGGCAGCGGCGTGGCACCGCTGGCGGGGCTGCCCGGCTGATGCCCGCCCTCACCACAGCGCCGGCTTGGCCACCATGAGGTAGAACACCACCATCATGGCGATGAAGGCCGGGTAGCCGAGCGCTTCCCAGATGCGTGCATAGCGCCAGTAGCGCGGTGGCAGTTCGCTGCCGCCCTGCTGGGCCGCCACGGCCATGTCGCGCAGGCGAATCTGCAGCCAGACGACCGGCAGCCAGCACAGGCCGGTGAACAGGAAGAGTGCGATCGAGGCGAGGATCCAGCCGGTTTCCAGCGTCCAGCCGGCCTGGTACATCAGCCACAGGCCGGACAGTGGCTGGAAGATCACCGCGGGGGTGGTGAACCAGGTGTCGGCGCGCACTACCAGGCGGCTGACTACGCTGATGGCGGGCAGGCTGCCGCTGCGGTTGGCAAAGAACAGGTAGAACGCGGTGCCAAAGCCGGTGCCGACCATCAGCACCGAGGAGAGGATGTGCAGGTATTTGACCACCAGATAGCTGTTCATGATGTTTCCTCCGCCCAGAGTTGAACGAGAATGGCCGCCACCGCGAGGTTCTTGAGGATGGGGCCGAAGGGGTGATGCAGGAATTCCGGCAGTTGCCAGGCGATCAGCGCGCTGTAGGCACCGATGAGCAGCAACTGCGCCTGCCACAGACGCCGCCCGGGGCGGACCACGGTGAGCACCGCCATGGCGAGGTCGAGCACGCTGGCGCCGATCAGCGCGCTCACGCCGAGTGCGCCGCTGAGGCCGAAGAGGGCGAGCATGGCGAGGCTGTCCGCCCACGGCCACACCGCGAGCGAGACCCAGGCGGTGACCAGCCAGATCAGCGCCAATACGCCTTGCAGCATGGGCCTGCGCCAGGTCGCCAGAGCCGCCTGGCGCAGCTCGGGTGATCGGGCCGCTGGAACGAAGTCCGCCGAATCGCGCAAGGGGCGCCCGAGCAGGGCGGTGGCCGGCGCCGGGTCGCCGCAGTTGCCGGCGCGCAGCATGGCCCAGGTGTCACGGGTCAGCAGACTGCCGGGAAAGCGCTCGGCGACGCCTGAGGCAAGGCTTAAGCACAGGCCGGGTATGCGAATGCGCATTGCCGGCGCGAGCCCCAGCGCCTTGCGGTAGCAGGCCAGCAGCTCGGCGAAGCTCAGCGGGCGGGGGCCGGGAAGATCGACGATGACCGGGTGCGGACGCACCGAGCGGAGGACTCTGACGATCAAGTCGACGAGGTCGTCCACATGCACCGGTTGCACGCGGCAACCGGCGGGCACGGGGTGCACCGGCAGGCTGGCGAGGGTGCGGAAAAAGCGCGCCGAGGTGCCGTGCTCGCCATAGATCAGCGCCGGGCGCAGCACTACGCCGCCACCCGGCTGCGCGAGCAGGGCGGCATCGGCGCGCGCCTTGCTGTCGAGGTAGGCGGTGCCGCCGCGCGCTGCGCCGAGGGCCGAGATCTGCACGACCTTGTCGATGCCCCGTTGCGCGCAGGCGGCAAAGAGCGCGGCCGGTGCGCGGTGGTGGATGGCATCGAAGTCGCCGGCCTGGTGTTCGCGCAGGATGCCGACCGCGTTGACCACCGCGTCGATGCCGCCAAGGCGCGGCAGCCAGGTATCGACGGAGGTGTCCTGGCGGAAGTCGATGGCGATGTCGTCGGCTGTTGCGGGGCGTCGTAGCCCGCGCACGACCAGATGCCCCTCTGCGCTCAGGGCGGTGCAGATCGCCCGGCCGAGAAAGCCGCCGGCACCGCAGACGAGTATTCTCATGGCTGCCTCCGTTCGCACGCGGCGCTGGAGCACGCGGCCGCGTCGGCAGCGCAGAAGCGCGCGAGGCGGCGCGACAGCCAGGGCCGGTGGCGGGCAAAAAGGCGGTAACCCAGTTCGAGCATCGCTGCCACCCCGGGCCAGCCCATGGCAGCGGCCACGCGGCGAAGGCCGGTGGCGGCCAGGGCGATGCGGAACACCGCCGGCCCATCGACGATGCGGCCATCGGCACAGCGCCCGTGAATGCGGGCCAGGAGCTGCGCCTGCGTGCGTCCGTAGTGGGACGGATCGAACGTGTCGGCGCGGACGTCGATAAAGCGCAGATGGCCATCGCGGTCGCGGCGCTGCAGGCGGGCGACATCGGCGCGGCACAGGGCGCAGTCACCGTCGTAGAGGAACTCGAAAGGGTAGATTCGCGGGTCCATCGAAGCCTCCTATTTTCGTTTCCGTAATTTCTGTCAAAAGAGAAACTGTTGCTGCAAAAAAATGGGCCGCAGCCCCTGCCCGACGGCTGCGCCCTACTCGGGCGCGCGGCGGATGAGCTTGCTGACCCCGGCGCCGAGCTTGAGCACCTTCATCAGCGTCCTGGGATCCTGGCGCAGCATCTCGTCGGCCCACACGGTGAGCAGAGAGATGAATTCGCGCGTCTCGGCAATGCGCTGACGGGCGCCGGCCGACTCGCGGGCGAAGTCCTCGCTTTCCAGCAGTTCGGCGAGCACGTCGAGGGTGGGCTCGATCTCGCGCTGCCGCCGCCCTTCGACGATGAGGCGGAAGAGCTCCCAAACGTCCTTCGAGGTCTCGAAGTGATCGCGGCGGTCGCCCAGCGCATGCACCATGCGCACCAGCCGCCAGGACTGCAGCTCCTTGATGCTGTTGCTGACATTGGAGCGCGCCAGGCCGAGGGTTTCGGCAATCTCGTCGGCAGCCAGCGGGCGCTCGGCGAGGTAGAGCAGCGCATGGATCTGCGCGACGCTGCGATTGACGCCCCAGCGCGCACCCATTTCTCCCCAGTGCAGGATGAATCGTTCGGAGACCGGTGTGAGTTTCATGAGCTCATGATAGCCGGCGCTTTATTTCTGTCAAGACAGAAATTTCAGAAACATTCCGCAATTGAAAAATATTCTTTCCGGATACACCGGCCGCGCAATTGGGCGTATATTCCCCGCGCACGCACGCTATCCACCGGCGACGCCGGGATGGACGCAGCGGCGCCTTTTTCCAGCCCATGCATCAGTCCGCGACAAAGGAACACCATGTCATCCGCCTCCACACGGTTCAACCGCCTGTTCATGACCAAGACCCTGGTCGCCGCCCTCGTGCTCGGCGGCTGCGCCTCCACCCCGCTGAGCGGCGTCGCCGCATCGGCCATTCCCGAAGAACTGTCGGGGGAGCTGACCACGCGCAGCGCCCTCAACGTCAACGACGGCTCGCGCTACCAGACCTTCACGCTGCAGATGCGCGCCGGCGAGATGGTACGGGTGAGCCGCGAAGGGGCCCTGTCCGGCGCCATGCTGACCCTGCTCGACGCGCAGCAGCGCGTGGTCAGCGGGCCGCGTCGCGACGTCGCCTATCTGGTAGCGCCACGCGACGGGCGCTACACGCTGACCGTGAGCGGCGTCGACGACAGCGCCTACGGCCCGTTCACGCTGACGCTGAAGACCGTCAGCGTGCGCAACGACGGCGCTCTCGGGCTCGGCGAGGAAATCTCTGGCGTACTGCCCGGACGCAGCGACGGCAACACCTACAGCTTCACGGTGAATGAGGACGGCCTCTATCTGGTGGCACTCGATTCGGAGGAGTTCGACACCGTGCTGCGCCTGCAGGGCGAAGGCTTCGACATGGAGGACGACGACGGCGCCGGCAACGGCGAGACCAACTCGCGCCTGACTGCCTACCTCGTCCCGGGCACCTACCAGGTCACCGCCACCGGCCTGAGCCGCAGCGACGCCGGCACCTACACCCTGCGCGCCGAACGCCGCGAACTGCCTCCCGGCGTGACGCTGCGCACCGAAGGCGAGATCGCCCTCGGCGAGGAAATCACCAGCTTCATCGGCAGCAATGCGCCCGCATACACGGTAACCGTGGCCGAGCGCGGCATGCTGCGCGTGCTGATGCGCTCTGCGGACGTGGACAGCTACCTCCACCTCAGCGGCCCGGGTGTGGACGTCGTCGATGACGACGGCGCCGGCCAGGAATTCGATGCGCGCATCCTCGCCCTCGTCGAGCCCGGCACCTACACCATCACGCCGTCTACGGTGGATGGCCGCAGCGGCCTGTTCACGCTGTCCACGGAACTCAGCGCGGTCTCCCCGATCGGCGGGGTGGTAGTGCCCGGACAGACCGTTACCGGCGTGCTCGCCGAGAACGCCAGCGCCACCGCGACGCTGCGCATCGCCACAGCCGGCAGCTACCGCATCGAGCTGATCTCGGCAGAGTTCGACGCCTACCTGAAGCTGGAAGGCAACGGCGTGGAAGTGGAAGACGACGACGGCACCGGCAGCACCGATGCCCGCCTGGAGCTCAACCTGCGTGCGGGCGACTACCGCCTCACCAGCAGCGCCTTCGACAACGTCGGCGGCGGCCGCTACCTGATCTCGGTGCAGCCGACCGGCAACTGACCGCCAGGCTCAGCGCCGCCCGCGCCGCACAGCCTGTCCCGCGCGCGGCGCGGGCGGCGTGGCACGGGCGGTGGCGGCGGCCAGCGGCTGCTGCCAAGGCACCAGTTGATCGGGCCGGTTGCCGATCAGCTCACGCCGCCCCATGGCCTGCAGGGCCTCGCGGATCAGCGGCCAGTTCTCCGGGTCGTGCCAGCGCAGCAGGGCCTTGTGCAGCTTGCGCGACTTGCCGGCGCGCGCGGTGTCGACGCTTTCCGAATCGGCCGTGACCTTCTTCAGCGGATTCCTGCGGCTGTGATACATGGTGGTGGCGAGCGCCATCGGCGTGGGCAGGAAGGTCTGCACCTGGTCGGGGCGGAAGCCGTTCTTCTTCAGCCAGAGGGCGAGATTGACCATGTCCGCGTCGGTGGTGCCGGGATGGGCGGCGATGAAGTAAGGCACCAGATGCTGCTTCTTGCCCGCCTCTTTCGAGTATTTGTCGAAGAGTTCGCGGAATTTCTCGTAGGTACCGATGCCCGGCTTCATCATCTTGGAGAGCGGGCCGGCCTCGGTGTGCTCGGGGGCGATCTTGAGCAGGCCGCTGACGTGGTGGGTGACCAGCTCCTTGACGTATTCGGGCGAGCGCACCGCGAGGTCGTAGCGCAGCCCTGAGCCCACGGTGACCCGCTTCACCCCCGGAATCGCGCGCGCCTTGCGGTACAGCGCAATCAGCGGACCGTGGTCGGTGCCGAGGTTCTCGCAGATGCCCGGATAGACGCAGGACAGGCGGCGGCAGGAGGCCTCGATCTGCGGGTCCTTGCAGGCCATGCGGTACATGTTGGCGGTGGGGCCGCCCAGATCGGTGATATGACCGCGAAAATCCGGCATCTTGTCGCGGATGTCCTCGATCTCGCGCAGGATGGAGGCTTCCGAGCGGCTCTGGATGATGCGCCCCTCGTGCTCGGTGATCGAGCAGAAGGTACAGCCGCCGAAGCAGCCGCGCATGATGTTGATCGAGAACCTGATCATCTCCCAGGCCGGGATGCGCGCCCCGCCGTAGGACGGGTGCGGTGCGCGGGTGTAGGGCAGGCCGTAGACGAAGTCCATCTCCGGGGTGGTGAGCGGCAGCGGCGGCGGGTTGATCCACACGTCGCGTCGCCCCGCCCCTTCGCCGTGCGCCTGGCGCAGCGCGCGGGCGTTGCCCGGGTTGGACTCCAGGTGGAAGACGCGCGAGGCGTGGGCGTAGCGCACCGGATCGGCGCTCACTTCTTCATACGACGGCAGGCGCACCACGGTGTGGGCGCGCTGCGCGCGGCGCCCGGAGAGGCGCTCGGCACGGCTGACGATGCGCACCGGCTGGGCGCCGTCCGACGGGGCCGGGTTCGCCGCGGCGGGCTCCATGGCCGGATCCATTGCATAAGGGTCGGGATGCGGAGCGATGCGTCCGGGGCGGTCGAGCGCCAGTGAGTCGATCTCCTGCCATTCGGCACCCGGCAGCCAGTCGCCGCGCACCATGAAGGCGGTGCCGCGCAGGTCGCGGATCTCGCCGATCGCCTCGCCGGCCGCCAGGCGCCGGGCCAGCGCCACCAGGGCGCGTTCGGCGTTGCCGAAGAGCAGCAGGTCGGCCTTGGAATCGGCCAGCACCGAACGGCGCACCTTGTCCGACCAGTAGTCGTAGTGCGCGATGCGGCGCAGGCTGGCCTCGATGCTGCCGATCACCACCGCGGCGTCGGGGAAGGCCTCGCGCGCGCGCTGGGCGTACACGGTGACCGCACGGTCCGGCCGCCGGCCGGCTTCGGCGTTGGGGGTGTAGGCGTCCTCGGAGCGGATCTTGCGGTCCGAGGTGTAGCGGTTCACCAGCGAATCCATGTTGCCCGCGGTGACGCCGAAGAACAGCCGCGGGCGGCCGAGGGCGCGGAAGGCTGCGGCGCTGGTCCAGTCGGGCTGGGCGATGATGCCGACGCGCAGACCGTGTGCCTCGAGCAGGCGGCCGACCAGGGCCATGCCGAAGCTGGGGTGATCGATGTAGGCGTCGCCGGTGACCAGAATGACGTCGCAGGCGTCCCAGCCCAGCGCGTCCATTTCGGCACGCGACATCGGCAGGAAGGGCGCGGCCTGCTGCGGCGCGCGCGCGCCGGCGAAGATCGGCGCGGGGGTGGAGCTATCGGGGGACACGGGGGAGGCCTGCTGCGGGGTAAGGGCGTGATTCTACTCGGAGTGTCTGCCCGCCCGGCAGTTCCGGCGCCAGGCCCACAGATAGATCCCCAGGTTGAGCACCACCACGAACACCCCCATGCCGATCTGCAACTCGCGGGTCAGCCCCGCGGGGTAGATCAGCGGCAGCAGGTAGTGCTCGATGAAACCGCCCTCGATGCCGGCCTGCCCGGCCGCGCGGCGGTAGTGGTCCTCCAGCGGCGTGAGCGGACAGAGAAAGCCGCCCAGCTCCACCGTCGCCCCCCACAGCGCCGCCGGCAGGTGCCCCCAGGCGGCGCGCGGCCAGCGCAGCGTCAGCAGACCACCCAGCACCACGAAGACGATGAAGGCCAGATGCAGCACCAGCAGGCCATCGGCGATCAGCCGCGCATCCACGGCGCGGCGCTCAGGCGGCGGCCTGCGGCGATGCGCCCATCGCCAGGCGGTAGATGAGCGGGATGGCGAACAGCGTCAGCACGGTGGAGAAGCCCAGCCCCCAGACGATGCTGGCGGCCACCGGCCCCCACATCAGCGACTTGCCGCCCAGCCCCACCGCCAGCGAGAACAGCCCGCCGATGGTGGTCACTGAGGTGATCAGGATGGGCACCACGCGCCGCCGCGCGGCGTACACCGCGGCGTGCAGCGCGCTCATGCCGGCGTTGCGGCGTTCGTTGGCGGCGGCAATGAGGACGATGGCGGAGTTGACCGCGATGCCGGTCAGCGCGATGACGCCGTAGAGGGTGTACAGCGACAGCGGATTCCCCGACACCAGCAGACCCAGCACCACGCCGGTGAAGGCCAGGGGCACGGTGGCGAGGATGATCAGGGGCTGGAAGTAGCTGCGGAACTGGGTGGCGAGGATGAGGTAGATCAGCCCCAGGCCGAGAGCGAACAGGCGCGCCATGGAGTCGAGGCTCTCGTAGATGTCGTCGAGCTCGCCGGAGAAGTCCAGCTCGACGCCGGGGAAGCGTGGCTGCAGTTCGGCCCACGCGGCCTTCAGGCGCTCGTTGGCGGCAACGGTATCGATGCGCTCGCGGTCGAGTTCAGCCTCCACGGTGATCGCGCGCTTGAACTGGTAATGGCGGATGTAACCCTTGGATACCCGCAACTCGGCATCCACCAGTTCGCCGAGCTGGATGACGCGGCCGTCGACGAGGCGCACCGGGCGCTGCAGCACTTCGGTGACGTCGACCATCTCCGCCGGCCGCGCGCGCACCACCACCTCCATCTTCTCGCCATGGTCGCGGGTCACCCCGACCACCTCGCCTTCGCCATAGAGGCGCAGCAGGCGGGCCAGCTCGGCGGCGGAGACGCCGGCGCGGGCGAGTTTCTCGCGGTTGGGCTGCAGGCGCAGCTCGCTGCGCCCGGCAACGTCGTCGTCGGTGATGTCGCGGGTGCCGTCGATGGCGGCGAGCGCGGCAATCAGCGCATCGGCGGCAGGGCGCAACTGGTCGTAGTCGTCGGCCTTGAGCTTGACGCTGATGGGCTTGGCGGTCGGCGGCCCGCCCTTCATCTCCAGGAAGGCCGGCCGCGCTTCGCCGCCCAGGGCCATGATCGCCGGACGCAGGCGCTCGATGATCTCGGCGCTGTCGGCCATGTCGCCGACACGCGGCTGCAGCGACACCAGCACCTGGCCGTACTGGTCGCCGTAGAGCGGCTCGGTCTCGGTGAACTTGATCCCCGCCGAGGCCACCACCGAACGCAGCTCGTCCGCGCCGAGCTGTTCGCGCACCACCTGCGCGGCACGCTCGCTCTGCTCCAGGGTGCGCGCCAGGGTGACGCCGGGCGGCATGTCCATGTGGATGTAGAACAGGCGGATGGAATCGAAGGCGAAGAACTGCGTGCGCACCACCCCGGTACCGACCGCCGCCAGCGCACCGGCGATCAGCACCACGACCAGCGCCAGCGCGCTGCGCGGGCGGCGCATCACCGCGATCAGCAGACGGGCATAACGTACCCGGAGGAGATGGGTGTAGTGCTCGCGCAGGCGCTGGGCGCGCCCCGGCGCCTTGCTGAAGTCGGGGCGCAGGGCGAGGACGTGGGCGGGCAGGATCCAGAAGGCTTCGAAGAGGCTGATCAGCAGGGCCACGGTGACCACGAAGGGAACCACGAACATGAAGTCGCCGAGGATGCCGTCGAGCAGCATCAGCGGCAGGAAGGCGGCGATGGTGGTGAGGATGGCCGAGAGCACCGGCGCACCGACCTCGGCAACGCCGCCGACCACCGCGGCCAGCGGCGGCTCGCCGCGCTGCAGGCGGTAGTAGATGGCTTCCACCACCACCACGGCGTCGTCGACCACCATGCCGAGAACAATCACCACGCCGAGCAGGACGGTGAGATTGAGCGTCGAGCCGATGCCATCGACGACGATGAAGGCGCCAGCGAGCGCGAACGGGATGCCGATGGCGACCAGCACCGCGATGCGGCTGCCGAGGAACAGCCAGCACATGCCGAGCACGGCGAGCAGGCCGATCAGCGCATTGGACTCCATCACCCCGATGGCGCTGCGGGTCTCGTGGGTCTGGTCGTCGAGCATCACCAGCTGCACGCCCTGGGCGCGCAGCAGCTGGTTGCGCGCCGCGGCGAAATCGCTCAGGCGCGCAACCAGCTCCAGGGTGTTGGTGCCGGCCTGCTTGTTGACCGACAGCATGATCGCCGGCATGGCGTTGTAGGCCACCAGCTGGGCGGTGCGGTCGTGCCCGCGGGCAACGCGGCCGAGTTCGCCGAGCGCCACCCGCCCCTGCGCGGTGATCACCGCAGCGTCGGCGAGCAGTTCGGGGTCGGTGGTCTTGCCTTCCAGGCGCACCAGCCACTCGCGGTCATGAACGCGGATGCGCCCGCCGAGGGTGTTGCGGAACCAGCCGGCAACGCTGTCGGCGACCTGCAGCGGCGAAAGCCCGGCGGCGGCAACGCGCTCGGGGTCGAAATCGACGTGCAGTTCGGGCTCGTCGAGACCGAGGGCGAGGACCTGGTCGACACCGGCGAGCTGCTCGATGTCCTTCTTCAGCGTGAACGCCGCACGGCGCAGGTTCTCGCCGCCTGCCGGCGCATAGACGGCGAGAATGGCGGTGGGAAAGCCGTTCGAGGAGGTGATCTCGAGCACCTGCGGGTCGGTGGCATCGAAGGGCAGCTCCGCCGCGGCCTTGTTCTGCACTTCGCGGCGCAGGTCGGCGATGCGCTTGTCGAACAGGCGCTCGCCGATCTCCTCGAAGCGCACGAGGATGGACGACACCCCCTCGCGACTCGACGAGGAGACGAACTTGACGTCCTTGATCTGCGCCAGCGCATCTTCCAGCGGCGCGGTGAGCTCGCGTTCGACGTCCTCGGCGGAGGCCCCCGGCAGGGTGGTGACGATGCTCACCCAGTTGAAGTTGATCTCCGGGTCCTGCGCCCGCGGCATGCCCAGGTAGCTGGCGATGCCGGCAATGATGACCAGGGCGAAGGCGATGTTGGCGAGCGGATGATTGGTGATCAGGCGCTCGTACCAGTTGCTCACTGCGCCGCCTCCGGCAGGCCGATGCTGAAGCGCTCGGCATCGATCAGCGCGGTGTCGGCGGGCAGATCGACGGCCACCGCGCGCCCGGCCTCGGCATGTGGCAAGGCGACGAACAGCGGACGCCCGGCGCTGAGCACCCACACCCCGGCCTCGCCGTCACGCCGCTGCACCCAGGCCGGCGGCAGATGGGGCGTGGTGCTGCGCCAGCGCAGCTCGCCGGCCAGCCCCGGCGTGAGCGCCGCGGCCGCGGTGAACACCGCCTCCTGCATCTGTCCGGCCGTGGACACCAGCGGCGACACGCGCTGCAGCGTCACCGCCACCGCCTCGCCGCCGGCATGCAGCTGCCAGCCCGCAGCGGCGCGCAGGGTTGCCATCAGGCTCACCGGCACCTGCGCATGCACCTCTGCGCCGGCACTCGCCGCCAGCACCAGCAGCGGCGTGCCGGGGGCGGCGAAATCGCCGACGCTGGCCAGGCGTTCGCCGACCACCCCGGCGTAGGGCGCGCGGATGACGGTGCGGGCAAGCTGCAGGCGGGCGCTGTCGAGGGCCTGGCGCGCGGCCCCCAGCTCACTGCCGAGCACCGCCAGTTCGGTTTCCTTGATGCGCAGGGCGTCGGCGCTGAGGAAGCCGCGCGCCGCCAGCGCGCGATGCTGGGCGAGCTGGGCCTCGGCCAGGCGCAGGCGGTTGGCGAGCAGCTCGACCTGGTTGCGCGCCCGTTCGACGTCGAGGCGGTAGCTGCGGTCGTCGATGCGCAGCAGTTCGGCGCCGCGCTCGAAACGCTGGCCGACGCGCGCCGGCAGGGCCTCGATGCGGCCGCTCACCTCGGCGGCGACGCGGGCGCGCTCGGCGGCAACGACCTGCGCCGGCGCGCGGTACTCGGGGTACTGGACGACCTCGGCGAGCGGCCGCGTCGACCACTGTCCGCCCCAGGCCAGCGCGGGGGCGATGCAGATCAGGGCAATCAGGGTTTTCATGCGCGCGGGGATCCGTTCCTGGAGCCGCCTGCCGGGGGCTGTGCAGGCAGGCCGTAGAAGGGGGTCAGTCGAGGACGCGGAAGCCCAGCGTCGGCACGGTGAAGTCGTCGGGTGCGGCGCCGAGGGCGATCTCGCCCTCGCCGTGGAGCACGAAGCCGTCCCGGCGCAGCATCAACGATTGCGGAGACCCGGCCAGCCGCACCCAGGTTCCGTTGCTGCTGAAATCGGTCAGCAGGCACTGCCCGCCGGACCATTCGATGCGCGCATGGCGGCGCGAGACGCGCGGATCGTTGACGATGAAGCCGGCTTCCTCGCCACGGCCGATGACCAGCGGCCCCTCGCTGGCCGGCAAGCGGCGCTGCAGGTCCAGCCAGATCAGCTCCAGCGCCCGCTCGCGCGGACTGCCGGCGGGTTCCTCACCAACCACGGAAGGGAAGATCAGCGTGGCCTCGGCGGTGCGCCCCCAGTCCACCCGCCACACCCGCACGGCTTCCGACTTGCCCTTGATGGCGATGCGGTCGAGGCTGTGACAGCCGGCGCGCTGGTCGTCGCGCAGGCGGGTGAACACGGCATCGCCGAGGAGGATCTCGTTGGCTTCGGCAAGGTCGGAAAGGCGCGAGGCGACATTCACCGCGTCGCCGTAACAGTCGCCATCGTGCTCGACGATGGCGCCGTACTCGACGCCGACCTTGATCGACGGCACCGCCGATCTGGCGCTGCCGTTGGACAGTTCGGCAAGCGCGGCAGGCAGGCGCACGCAGGCGTCGACAGCGGCATTGCTGTCATCGAAGAGCACCAGCACGCCGTCGCCGAGGTATTTCACCACGCGCCCGCCGGCGGAGCTGAACTGCCAGCCCATGGCCTGCATCGCGCGGGTGATGAGCTGGGTGGCAAGCATGTTGCCCAGCGCCTCGTAGAGCGCCGTGCTGCCACTGAGGTCGGCGAAGACCACCGTGCCTAGACGCTGGCGCATGCCTCTCCCCGGCCACTGCGGCAGAACGTGCACGGCGTGGCGACAGCTGCGTGTGGCTTCTGCCACCCGCAGCGCACTCGCGCACCCCTGTCGTCGTCTCCCATATTCACCCCCACGGCGCCGCGAAACCCTGGCGCGCATTTCTCACCCCGTCCCTGCTGGGTGCCGGGGTGGGAAATGCGGGCAAGCCCGGCTGTCCTCTCTCCGGTGCGCAATGCTATCACCGACCGCCGCCCGCGTCATTGCCCTGCAGCATGCAGGGCGAATGGCGGGAGCCGGCTCAGAGGGCGCGGGCGAGTTCGGCGCAGGCCTGGTGGCGGGGGCAGCCGACGAGGTGGTCGTTGACCATCCCGGTGGCCTGCATGAAGGCGTAGCAGATGGTCGGCCCGACGAAGCGGAAGCCGCGGGCGCGCAGCGCACGGCTCATGGCCTCGCTTGCGGCCGTGGTCGCGGGCACCTCGGCGAGCGTCTGCCAGGCATTGTGCAGCGGCTGGCCGCCGACGAAGCTCCACAGCCATGCCACCGGATCGATGCCCTCGGCGCGCAGGCGCAGCCAGGCGCGGGCGTTGTCCACCGCCGCGGCGACCTTGGCGCGGTTGCGGATGATGCCCGCGTCGGCGAGCAGTGCAGCCTGGCGCGCATCGTCCCAGGCGGCGATGCGCACGGGATCGAAGGCATCGAAGACCTCGCGGTAGTGCGCGCGCTTCTTCAGCACCGTGTACCAGGACAGTCCGGCCTGGGCACCTTCGAGAAGGAGGAATTCGAACAGCAGGCGCTCGTCGCGGACCGGCACGCCCCACTCCTCGTCGTGATAGGCGACGTAGAGCGGATCTTCACCGGCCCACGGACAGCGCACGCTCAGCCTTCCTGAGGCGGTTTGGCGCGCGGGGGCTTCTTGCGGAACTTGCGCGCAGGCTTGCGCGCGCCGCCGGCTTCGGCGGCGTTGCCATTGCCATTGCCGGCGCCACTGGCAAGCGCAGCGGCGGGCTGCTGCGGCCGGGGCTGCGACTGACCGCCGCCGGGCTTGCGCCGCCGCGCGGCATTGCTGCCCCCCCCGCCACTGCCACCGCCGCCCTGGCGGGCGCCGTACTCGGGGCCACCGACACGGTTGCCGGGGGCGAACATGATTTCCAGCTCGTTCAGTTCATCCCATTCGGCATCGCTGCGGTGGCTGTCCGGAATGGCGAGCAATTCCTGCAGACGGGCGCGGGGGGAAACGTTCTTCGGTTCGTTCATTGCAGCTCATTCCATCTGGGCGTCCGCAGCGTCTGCACGGCGCAGGCGATGCACGGATCAAGTGTCGTGAGTTTACGGCCAAAGACGCATTTTTTCCTACCCTCGGAAACGTAAACGGGCGAAAATTCGCCCTCCACGCTGCCGGAACTCCGGCGCGTTCCTCTTTCCCAGCCCAGAAGCACGCCAAAGAAATGACCGAAGCACCGCAGCCCGCCGCCCTCCATCGCGAAGTCGCCGAACTGATCGTCGCCGCCCTCAACCTGGAGAACGGCGCCGACACCATCGAAGCCGACGCGCCCCTCTACGGCGAAGGCCTCGGCCTCGACTCGATCGACATCCTCGAGGTCGCACTGGTGGTTTCCAAACGCTACGGCTTCTCGCTGCGCGCCGACAACGAGGACAACCTGCGCATCTTCGCCTCGCTGCGCAGCCTGTGCGAGCACATCGCCGCCAACCGGACGCAGTGATGGAAAACTGCCTGCGCTTCGGGCGCAGCGTGCTGGTCGGCAGCGCCGTGCTGCTGTGGCTGGTACTGGCCTACCTGACCACCGCCAGCGGCGAACCGAGCACCTTCGGCGCCCTCGTCGCGGTGGTGCCCTACATGGGCATCGCGCTGGCAATGGCGCTGCGCGCTCGCCACCGCATCCCCGCGCTGCTGGCGTGGGGTACGGTGGCACTGGCCATTATCTGGCAATGGGGGCACATCGAGAGCCACTTCGAATGGCTCTACTTCATCCAGCACATCGGCGTGTTCACCCTGCTCACGATCGGTTTCGGACGCACCCTGGGTGCCGGCGCGACGCCGATGATCACGCACTTCTCGCGGCTGGTGCATGGCGACCCGCTGCCCATCGAACTGCTGCGCTACACGCGCGCGGTCACCGTGGCGTGGACGCTGTTCTTCGCTGCCATGAGCGCCAGCTCGGCGGCGCTGTTCTTCTTCGGGCCGATGAGCGCGTGGTCGCTGCTGGTCACCCTGCTCACCCCGGCGCTCACCGCGGCGATGTTCGCTGCCGAGTTCATCGTCCGCCTGCTCGTCCTGCCCGGCCACATGCGCACCGGCCTGATCGACTCGATCCGCGTGGTGGCGTGCAACGGGCGCCGCAACGCCCCGCCCGCCTAGAGCGCTTCCGCACCGTGCACCTGCCGCTGATTGCCCACACCGACCCGCATGCCGTGGTGGCCTGGCGCCACGGCGCGGCGATCAGCGCCCGCCGCTTCCTGGCCGATGTCCGCACGCTGGCGGCGATGCTGCCGCCGGCTGGCCACATCCTCAACGCCTGCAGCGACCGCTACCGTTTCGCGGTGGGGTTCTGCGCCACCCTGCTGGCCGGCAAGACCAGCCTGCTGCCCTCCACCTACACCGCCGACACGCTGCGCCAGCTTGCCGACTTCGCCCCCGACTGCCACCTCCTCTGCGAAGACGACCCGGCAACGCAGGTGCTGCCGGCGATGCGCTTTCCGGCGCTCGACGATGCCGAGCCCGACGGCGCCTTCGAGGTGCCGCGGATTGCCGCCGACCACGTCGCCGCCTGGGTGTTCACCTCCGGCTCCACCGGCACCCCGGTCCCGCACCGCAAGCGCTGGGGGGCGCTGGTCGCCAATGTCCGCGCCGAGGCCGCGGCGCTCGGCTTCGACCCGGCGCACCCGGCGACACTGGTCGGCACGGTGCCGCCGCAGCACATGTACGGCTTTGAATCCACCGTCCTGCTCGCCCTCCTCAACGGCGCCGCGTTCGATGCCGGACGCCCCTTCTACCCCGCCGACATCGCCGCCGCGCTGGCGCGTGCACGCCCACCGGCGGTGCTGGTGAGCACGCCCTTCCACCTTGCCAAGGTGCTCGATGCCGGCATCGCGCTGCCACCCGCCGCGCTCCTGCTGTCAGCCACCGCGCCCCTGCCGGACGCCCTCGCCCGGCGTGCCGAAGCGGCTTTCGGGGCCGCGCTGCTGGAGATATACGGCAGCACCGAAACCGGCCAGGTGGCCACCCGGCGCCCGGCCTGCGACGAGGCCTGGACGCCCTTTCCCGGCGTGCGCCTGGAGACCCGCGAGACCCGCACCTGGGCCGGCGGCGGCCACATCGAGGAGGAGGTGGCGCTCTCCGATCTCATCGAGCACCTCGCCGACGGCCGCTTCCTGCTCCGCGGCCGCCATGCCGACCTCGTCAACATCGCCGGCAAGCGCACCTCGCTGGGCTGGCTGAACCAGCAGCTGCTGGGCATCCCCGGGGTTGTCGACGGCAGCTTCTACCTGCCCGACGACGACGGCAGCGCCATCGTCCGCCTTGCCGCCTTCGTGGTCGCCCCCGGACTCACCGAGGCCGCACTGCGCAGTGCGCTGCGCGCCCGCATGGATGCCGCCTTCCTGCCGCGCCCGCTGCTCTTCGTAGACAGCCTGCCGCGCAACGCCACCGGCAAGCTGCCGCGCGCCGCGTGCGCCGCCCTGCTCGCCGCCCACCGCCACGGAGAACGCTGATGGACGCCTGCAGCGGCCACGTCCGGTGCCATTTCGCCGCCGACCACCCGGCTTTCGCCGGCCACTTCCCGGGCCGCCCCATCGTGCCCGGGGTCGTCCTCCTCGACGCCGCCGTGCACGCCATCGCCACCGCCACCGGCCATCGCGGCGGCTGGCAGCTCGGCGCGGCGAAGTTCATCCGCGCCCTCGGCCCCGACAGCACCGTCGACATCCACTGGCAGGCGGCGGCAACCGCGGGGACGCTGAACTTCACCATCCGCTGCGGCGAGGATGCGGTCGCCAGCGGCTCCCTGAGCGCGCGCCCGCAGGCATGAGCGCGCCGCCCGCTGCCACCGCCTGGGCGCAGCGCCCGGAGCGCAGCAACATGGCCATGCTGCGCCTGATGGCGTGGCTGTCGCTGCGTCTCGGACGCCCCGCCGGGCGCGCCCTGCTGCACCTCATCGCGGCCTATTTCGTCGCCTTCTCGCCGGCCGCGCGGCGCGCCTCGCGCGACTACCTGCCGCGCGCCCTCGGCCGCCCGGCGCGACTGGCCGACGGCTACCGCCAGGTCTTCGCCTTCGCCGCCACCATCCACGACCGCCTGTACCTGCTCAAGGACCGCTTCGACCTCTTCGACATCGATGTCGACGGGGCCGAACTGCTGCCCGCTGCCGGCGCCCGGGGCGCCCTGCTGTTCGGCGCCCATTTCGGCAGCTTCGAAGTCATCCGCGCCGTCGGCCGCCACCAGCCGGGGCTGCGCATCGCGCTGGCGATGTACGAGGACAACGCCCGCCGCATCAACACCCTGCTCGCCGCCATCAACCCCGCCGCGCGTCCGGAGGTGATTCCCCTCGGCCGCCTCGACGCCATGCTGCGCATCCGCCAGTGCCTCGACGAAGGCGCGCTGGTCGGCGTGCTCGCCGACCGCTCGCTGAGCAGCGACGACCGCGTCGCCGTGCCTGTCCTGGGCAGCCCGGCGGCACTGCCCAGTGGGCCCTTCCGCATGGCGGCGATGTTGCGCGCACCGGTGATCTTCATGGCAGGCCTGTACCATGGCGGCAACCGCTACACCGTACGCTTCCGCCAGCTGGCCGATTTTTCCGCCACCACCCGCGACAGCCGTGCGCACGACATCGACGCGGCGATGCGCGCCTACGCCGCCGAGCTGGAAACCTGCTGCCGCGCGGAACCGTCGAACTGGTTCAATTTCTTTCCCTTCTGGGCCGACCCGCCACCACCATGAAACCGACCACGGCGCCAGCCTGCCAGCGCAGGCCTACATCCCGCCTGCCCCTCCCTGCACTGTGCCGCGCGCTGCTGCTGGGCGCCTGGCTGGGCCTGGGCGCCGGCGCCGCGCCGGCGTATGCCGGCCAGTGGGACGTCGCCGCGCTGATGGAGGTGCTCGCCGGCAACCCCGGCGGACGCGTGCGCTTCGTCGAGACCCGCCACATCAGCCTGCTCGACGGCACACTGGAGAGCCGCGGCGAACTCGTCTTCGTCCCCCCCGACCGCCTCGAACGCCACACCGAGGCGCCGCAGCGCGAAAGCATGGTGCTCGCCGGCGGCACCCTGAGCCTCGAACGCGGCGGGCGCAGTCACACCCTGCGGCTGCGCGACTATCCCGAGGTAGCGGCGCTGATCGACAGCATCCGCGCCACCCTGGCCGGCGACCGTGCGGCGCTGGAACGCCACTACGCGCTCTCGGTTGGCGGCAGCGCGGCGGCATGGACGCTCGACCTGCTGCCCCACGATAGCGAGCTGGCGCGCATCGTGCTGCGCATCAGCATGGCCGGCGAAGGCGCCCACGTCAGCCGCGTCGACATCCTCCAGGCCGACGGCGACCGCTCGTCGATGCGCATCTGGCCGCCCGGACAATGAGCCGTCGCCACCGCCTGTTCGCCCTCGGCGCGTGGCTGCTGCTGGTGGCGATCCTCGGCACGGTAGTCAGCCGCGCCAGCTTCACCGCCGACATGTCGGTGTTCCTGCCCGCCGAACCCACCGCCGAACAGCGCCTGCTGGTCGACCAGCTGCGCGACGGCCTGGTATCGCGCCTGATCCTCGTCGGCATCAGCGGCGGCAGCGCGCAGGGGCGTGCCGACAGCTCGCGCGCGCTCGCCGCCGCGCTGCACGAGGATGCACGCTTCGTGTCGGTGAACAACGGCGCCGCCACCCACCTCGAAGCCGACCGCCAGTGGCTGTTCGAACACCGCTATGCGCTCAGCCCCGCGGTCGATGCGCAGCGCTTCAGCGTCGACGGCCTGCGCGCCGCTCTGAGCGACACCCTGGCGCTGCTCGCTTCGCCGGTGGGCATGCTGGCGCGCCCGCTGGTCACCCGTGACCCCACCGGCGAGCTGCTCACCGTGCTCGCCACCCTCGAACGCGACCAGCAACCGCACAGCGCCGACGGCATCTGGGTCTCCGCCGACGGCGAGAGCGCCCTGCTGCTGGCCTTCACCCGCGCCCAGGGCGGCGACCTCGACGGCCAGGAAGCCGCCATCGCCGCACTGCGCAGCGCCTTCGCGGCCAGCGCCACGGACCCCGGGCTGCGCCTGGAACTGAGCGGTCCGGGCGTCTTCGCGGTGCATTCGCGCGCCGCCATCAAGGGCGACGTCACCCGCATCGCGCTCATCGGCAGCACCCTCATCGTCGCCCTGCTGCTCCTCGTCTACCGCTCCGTACCGGTGCTGCTGCTCGGCCTGCTGCCGGTGATCAGCGGCGCGCTGGCCGGCATCGCCGCGGTCAGCCTGGGCTTCGGCGTGGTCCATGGCCTCACCCTCGGCTTCGGCACCACGCTGATCGGCGAGGCGGTCGACTACGCCATCTACCTGTTCGTCCAGTCCGGCCACGAGGACGACGAGGGCAGCCGCGCCCGCGCCGCCTTCTGGCCCACCATCCGCCTCGGCCTGCTGACCTCGCTGTGCGGCTTCTGCGCCCTGCTCGCCTCGGGCTTTCCGGGGCTCGCGCAGCTCGGCCTGTACTCCATCGCCGGGCTGGCCACGGCAGCGCTGGTGACCCGCTTCCTGCTCCCCGCGCTGCTCCCCGCCGGATTCGCCCTGCGCGATCTGCGCCCGCTCGGCGAACGCCTCGGCGGCGCCCTTGCCCATGCCCGCCGCCTGCGCTGGGCGGTGGTGGTGCTGGCAGCGGCCGCCGCCGCGGTGCTCGCCAGCCAGCGCGGGCAGTTGTGGAACGACGAGCTGCTGGCGCTGAGTCCGGTGCCCGCCGCCGATCAGGCCCTCGACCTGCGCCTGCGCGCCGAGCTCGGCGCGCCCGACGTGCGCTACCTGATCGTCGTCGACGGTGCCGACGCCGAAGCGGCGCTGCAGGCCGCCGAAGCCCTCGCCCCCACCCTTGAGCAGCTGGTCGCGGAAGGCGTCCTCGCCGGCTGGGATGGCCCCAACCGCTACCTGCCCAGCCTCGCCACCCAGCGCCAGCGCCTCGCCGCGCTGCCTGCCCGCGACCAACTGGCCGAGCGCCTGCATGCCGCCACCGCCGGCCTGCCCTTGCGCGCCGAACGCCTGGGCGAGTTCCTCGACGAGGTCGACGCCGCCCGCCAGCGCCCGCCGCAGGGGCCTGCCGAGCTCGCCGGCACCTCGCTGGCGCTGGCCGTCGAAGGCCTGCTGCTGGCCACCGACCACGGCTGGCGCGCGCTGCTGCCGCTGCGCGCGCCAGAGGACGGCGCCCACCACATCGACGCCGACGCCGTCCGCGCCGCCCTCGCCGGCAGCGCACAGAGCGCCCTGTTCATCGACCTGAAGCACGAGTCCGACGCCCTCTACGGCGGCTACCTCGACGAAGCGCTGCGCCTGTCGCTCGGCGGCGTGGCGGTGATCACCGTCCTCCTCGCCTTCTTCCTGCGCAGCACGCGCGCGCTGGTGCAGGTCATGCTGCCGCTGGCCGCCGCGGTGCTGGTGGTCAGCGCGGCGCTGGTACTCGCCGGCCGCCAGCTCATCCTGCTCCACCTCGTCGGCATGCTGCTGGTGGTCGCGGTGGGCTCCAACTACGCCCTCTTCTTTGCCCGCAGCGGCGGCACCCCGGCGCCGCGCACACTCGCCTCGCTGCTCTTCGCCACCCTCACGACGATGACCGGCTTCGGCCTGCTGGCCTTCTCGCAAGTGCCGGTACTGCAGGCCATCGGCATCACCGTCGGCCCTGGCGCCCTGCTCGCGCTGCTGTTCTCAGCAGCACTCAGCGACGGCAAGACGGCGCGATGATTCCGCCACTTCCTCCTGCCTGCAGCGGCACGCTGAACACGCTGACCATTGGCAACGGCCACGCCGACACCCTGCTGGTGCTGCTGGCCGGCGCCTGCGACCGCCCGCAGGATTTCGTCAGCGCCGGCTTCATCGATGCCCTGCACGCCAGCGCACGCGACATCGATCTGATCCTGGTCGAAAGCGATCTCGCCGCGGTGTGCGACGGCAGCCTGCCGGCCCGCCTCGAAGCAGAGGTCCTCGCCCCCGCACGCAGCCGCGGCTACCGCCGCGTGCTCAGCGGCGGCATCTCCATCGGCGCGCTCACCGCACTGATGCACGCCGACACCTTCCCGGCGGGCAGCGACGGCCTCGTGCTGCTCGCCCCCTACCCCGGCGACCGCACAGTCACCGGCGAGATCGCCGCCGCCGGCGGAGTGGGCGCTTGGGCGGGCGACGGCGACTATGCCGCCAATGACGAACGGCGCGGCTGGCGCGCCCTCAAGCGCCTCGGCGCCGACGGCCAGCCGCCATGGCTGGGCTACGGCAGCGCCGACCGCTTCGCCAGCGGCCACGCCCTGATGGCCGCCGCGCTCCCCCCCGGCGCGACATGCGTGCCGCCCGGCGGGCACGACTGGCCGACCTGGCTGGCACTGTGGCAGCACTGGCTGAAACAATGACAATGGCAAAAGGCAATAGCCAGCGCACCCGGGCCTCCGCATGCTCGTCAAAGCGTCGACTGCACTGCTCACGATCATGTCAGACTCCACCTGCTCACCGTCACCTGGAGACTGAATGATGAAATCAATAGGCAGGGTATTCGTTACGGGTCTGCTCACCGTGATCCCCGTCCTTGCCACCGTATTTCTGATCGTATGGTTCGTCGAGGCGGCCGAAGGCCTGGTCGGCGCACAGGTACGGCAGCTGATTCCCGACATCTACTACGTTGCCGGAATGGGCATCGCAGTGGTCTGCCTCATGATCTTCCTGGTCGGGCTGCTGATGCGCGCCTGGCTGTTCCGCGAGCTGACCGCGCGCGCCGAGCGCCTCCTGCTCGCCATTCCGCTGGTACGTTCGATCTACGCCGCGGTGCGCGACTTGCTCGGCCTGATTGTGGAGCGCGACGAGGAAGCGCGGATGCAGGTCGTCGCGGTGGAGTTGCCCGGTACCGGCATGCGCCTGATTGGTTTCGTGACCCGCAGCGACTTCTCCGATCTGCCCCGGGGGGTAGGGCACGAAGGCGAAGTGGCGGTCTATCTGCCGATGAGTTACATGGTAGGTGGTTATACAGTCTTCGTTCCGCGCGAGGCGGTAACAACGCTGGCCTGGTCTCGGGAAGAGGCGATGAAGTTCATCCTCATCGCGGGCATTCGGGCAATGCGCCCTGCGCCCGGCGGGCGAACATGAGGAACTGCCGGCATTGCGCCTGATCTGCTGCGCCAGAAGGGCAGTCGACACTGCCATCAGCACCGCGAGGACAACCCTCCGCACCAGGCATTCGGCAACCTGACCGACCATCACACGAAGACCCGGCAGATCGCGGTCTTGCCACACTCAGCGCGGCAATGCGCACGCAAGCGCATCAGCCTCACTGGGGAAATCAGCCCTCTGCCGGGGTGTCCGACTGGTCTTCTCTCACGAGCCCGGCATCCGGTTCCGGCAGAGGAACCGCCAGCACCTTGTCGATGCGCTTGCCGTCGAGGTCGACCACCTCCAGGCGCCAGCCTTCCCATGTGGCAATGTCGCCCGTACCGGGCAGGCGGCCGAGCAGCCACATCATCATCCCCGACAAGGTATGGTAACGGCCCTTGTCTTCTTCGGGCACCTGCTTGAAGCCGAGCCGGTCCTTCATCTCGACGACGGGGATGAGCCCGTCAAGCAGCCAGGAGCCGTCCTCGCGCTGGACGGCCCAGGCGTCCTCGTCACCTTCGGTCACGAACTCACCTGTAACCGACTCAATCACGTCATGGAGGGTGACCATGCCAAGGACCTCGCCATACTCGTCGATCACGAACACAAAGTAGGTGCCCGAGGTCCTGAAGCGGTCGAGCAATTCCATGCCAGTCAGCGACTCTGGCACGTACACCGCCTCCTGAAGATCCTTGGTGAGGTCAACCGGGTCTCCACGGAGCATCTGCGCGAAGAGCTTCTTTGAGCTTGCCACCCCCGTGATGTCGTCAAGACTGCCGCGGCAGACCGGGAAGCTCGAATGCGCCGATTCGGCAACCAGGGCAAGGTTCTCTTCGACGGGGCGGTTGACGTCAAGATAAACCACTTCCGAACGCGGCACCATCAACGAACCGATCTGCCGTTCGTCGAGGCGGAACACATTGCGAACCATCTCATGCTCGCTCTTCTCGATCACGCCAGCCTCGGACCCTTCGTCCAACAGAGCGTGAATCTCTTCCTCGGTAACCGTAGAAACCTGAGTCTCGCGCTGCCCCATCAGACGCAGCAGGATCGCCGTCGAGCCCGAGAGGAAGTGAACAAACGGGCGCGAGACCGCTGACAGCAGACTCATCGGCCGCGCCACCAGACGGGCGATGCCTTCCGGGTCGAGTTGACCAAGGCGTTTCGGCACCAGTTCGCCGACCACGATGGATACATAGGTGACCACCACGACAACCAGGGTGGTAGCTCCGATTTCGCTCGGGCGCTCGGCCATCCCCAGCCGCTGAAGCCACTCGGCCAGCGGGCTGGCGAGCGCTGCCTCGCCGAAGATGCCGCTGAGGATGCCGATCGAGGTGATGCCGATCTGGATGGTGGACAAAAAGCGGTTCGGATCCTCACCAAGCTTCATGGCAACTGCCGCAGCTCTGTCGCCATCATCGGCCAGTCGCGCCAGGCGTGCGCGGCGCGCCGTGACCAGGGCGATTTCCGACATGGCAAACACGCCGTTGAGCAGAATCAGGATGACAAGTATCAGGATGTCCATGGTCAGTGGTCGTGCGAAGACGGACGAAAACAAGCCTGCCGAGAGGCATGAACGGGTACCCGGAGAACAGCAAGGCGCGAGCCCCCCTTAACCGGGATGATGGATGAATGATACGGGCCGCCAGGCATTGGCGACCCGAGCAGGCCGGCAGGCCTGACCGCGCAAGCGACGGGGGCATCGCCGACGGCTGAGCTCGGCACGCTGGCCGAAAGGGGAATGGGGCAACTCATAGTGCGGGATCTGAAGCGACCCCGCGACATCCTTCATCGATGAAGAAGCTTGCGATCATGCAGGATCGTCGTCCGCCTGTCACCTCGCCGGCGAGGCAATCCCCGCAGGGACGGAGCCGGAACTCAATGCCCGCTCGGCCCGGCATCGGCGGAAGAGGCTCCGTTTGTCGCATCCACTTCCAGTCCGAGCGCCCGCGCCCGCTTCACCCACAGTTGCCGGGCGAGATGCTGCATGTCGTCGACCTTGTCGCCCTCGTCGACGATCTCGATGCCAAGCAGGGTTTCGACCACGTCTTCGAGGGTAACCACGCCCTTGGTTTCGCCATACTCGCCGATCACCACCGCGATGTGATGGCGCTTGTCGAGCAGCAGTTCAAGCAGGGTGGACAAGGGGGTGGCGCCAGCGACGGCGAGGATATCGCGGCGCAGGGCGGTCAGCGGCCGGTCGCCGGTACCCTGCGTCTCTGCCATCAGGAGGTCCTCGCGGAGCACGAAACCGGTCACTGCGTCGAGGTCGGCCGCGTAAACCGGAATGCGTGAGAAGGGCGTGTTCATCTTGGCCTGCAAGGCATCGGAAATGTTCAGGCTCTCGCGCAGGGCGACCATCACCGTGCGCGGCGTCATGATGTCCTGAGCCCGCAGCGAGCCGAAACGGAACAGGTTGCGGATGATGCGCGACTCGCGATCGTTGATGTGCCCGGCTTGCTGGCCAATACTGGCCATCGCGATGAACTCGTCACGACTGAAGACATGCACCGTCTGCCCGCGCGCGATCAGCTTGGTGAGTTTCTCGGACACCAGGATGAGCGGATACATGCTCTTGATCAGGAAGTTCACATACAGCGCGGTAACGCCGGTCAGGCTGCGCCAATACACGGCCCCCAGGGTCTTCGGCAGGATCTCGGAGAGGAACAGGATCAGCAGGGTCATCACGGCGGAGAACACGCCGAACCAGGCGCTGCCGAACACCACCGTCGCCTTGGCGCCGGCGCCGATTGCCCCTACCGTATGGGCAATCGTGTTCAGGGTGAGGATCGCGGCAAGCGAGCGGTCGATGTTCTCGCCCTTGAGCTTCTTGAGCAGGGCGGCACGCTTGGGGTCCGAACTTTCAAGCTCTGCGATGAAGGACGGCGTGATGCTGAGCAGGACGGCTTCCGCCACCGAGCACATGAAGGAGAACAGCAATGCCAGCAGCACATAGGAGAGGAGCAGGATGACGTCGCTGCTCGACGGATCGGCAACCAGACCGGTGTCCGCGGCTGCCGGTAGCGCCGGACCAAGAAGCAGGAGGCCGACGCAGAAAAGGAAACGGGAGGAAAGGTAAGATCGAGGCTCAGGGTCGTTCATGAAAGGCGTGTACCGGTGTGCCGGACGCTGCAGTTGAGAAGCCACGAGACTAGCAGAAAATGCCTTCGTCGAATGTGCGCTTGCGCTGCATGGGGCTCTCCGCCGCCGAGCCTGGAACGAAATGCCGGCACGCGAGACGAACATGGGTCCCGTTCACTGATGACCCGACGCCGCAGCCAGGCCCGAGCATCGCCTGCCGTACCAACCTGCCCATGAGATCAATGCCCTGATGATCCGCCTCCAGAACCTGAGCATGCATTACACCCTGGGCGACTCGCGCATTGACATCCTGCGCGACGTGAGCGTCAACATCGCCGCGGGCGAACGCGTGGCGATTGCCGGCCCCTCGGGCACCGGCAAGACCTCGCTGCTGCTGCTGCTCGCCGGGCTAGAAAAGCCCGCGGCGGGATCGGTGCTGTTCGACGGCCGCGCGCTGGAGACGCTGGATCGCGATCAACTCGCCGATCTGCGGCGCGACCAGATGGGCATCGTGTTTCAGTCCTTCCATCTCGTACCCAGCCTGAGCGCACTGGAAAACGCCGCGCTGCCGCTGGAAATTGCCGGCCGGCGCGATGCGCGCGAGCGCGCCCGGGCGATGCTCGACCGCGTTGGCCTGGGCGGGCGGCTCGACCACTACCCCGGACAGCTTTCCGGCGGCGAGCAGCAGCGCGTGGCGATCGCCCGCGCGCTGGTACATGAACCCAAGCTGGTGCTCGCCGACGAGCCCACCGGCAACCTCGACGACCGCACCGGTGCGGCGATCGGCGAGTTGCTGCTGCATCTGAACGCCGAGAGCGGAACGACCCTGGTGCTGGTCACCCACGACATGCGCTTCGCGGCCCAGTGCGACCGTGTGCTCCGCCTGTCCGGCGGCCGGCTCGTCGAGAGTGAATCGCCCGCGGAGACACCCGATGCGCTCCCTGCTTAGGCTCGCCTGGCTCGATCTGCGCGGCAGCGGGCGCACCTTGTGGGTGTTCTGCGCCTGCCTCACGCTGGGCGTGACGCTGATCGCGGCCAGTGGTGGACTGTACCGCCAGGTCGGCGCCAGCCTGCTTGCCGATACCCGGGTGCTGTTCGGTGGCGATGTCGAGGTCCGCACCCGGGCGCCTTTGCCCGAGGGGATGCTGGAGTGGATGCAGGCGCGCGGCACGGTGTCGCGCCTGATCGAGTTTCGCACCATGCTGATGACAGAGGCTGGCGATGCGCATCTGGTCGAACTGCAGAGCACCGACGACGCCTATCCCCTCTACGGCGCCGTGCACCTCCTCCCCGCTCAGGCCTTGACTGACGCACTCGCCACCCGGGACGGCGTTCACGGCGCGGCAATCGACCGCGTCCTTGCCGACCGGCTGGCCCTGGCGGTCGGCGACCACATCGAACTGGGCATCAGCCTGCTGGAAGTGCGCGCCATCATCGCGCGCCAGCCCGACCGCAGCCTGCGTGCCGACTGGAGCGGTCCGCCGGTGCTGATCTCCGCCGCAGCGCTTGCAGACACGGCCTTGCTGCAACCGGGCAGTCGTCCGGACTATCGCTATCGGGTACGCAGCGAAACCCCGCCGGAGGCCTGGCGCGAGGCGTTCATGAGCGCCTTTCCAGACAGCGAAGCCGAGGTGCGCACCTTCATCGAGCGCAATGCCCGCCTCGGTGAAGTACTCGGGCAGATCGGCTCAGGCGTGCTGTTGATCGGCTTCAGCGCGCTGTTCATCGGAGGCCTGGGGGTGTTCAACAGTGTCCAGGCTTACCTGCAGGGCAAACTCGGCACCCTCGCCACACTGCGAGCCATCGGCTTGCGCGACGGACGACTTGCGGCCGTTTACCTGCTGCAGATCCTCATCCTGGCCAGTGCGTCGGCCCTCGCCGGAGTGCTGCTGGGCGCCTTGCTGGCAATGATCGGCAGCAGCGTCGTGGCCGAGCGCTTGCCGCTCGCCGGGAATTGGACCTTGCTGCTCGCGCCGCTCGCCGCCGCGTGGTTGATGGGGGTACTGATCGCGTTGCTCTTCGCGCTGCCCGCGCTTGGCCGCGCGCTGACCGTCGAGCCGGCGGCCCTGTTCCGTGGCGTGCTCGGCGTCACCACCCGCACCCCGACCCTGGCCTGGCGGCTGACCGCCATCTGCGCCCTGGTGGCGATCGGATTTCTGCTCGTCGTGATGCCCGACCCGCTGTTCGGCCTTGCCTTTGTTGCCGCGTTGTTGCTGGTGCTGGCCTTGCTCGAAGGCCTGGTGCGACTGTTGCAAAGGGCGGCGCGGCGTCTGGCCGGAAGCCCCTGGCTGCTGGGACGATTCGCCTTGCGCATGGCCGTCACCGGTCTGTACCGGGCCGACTCGCCGCTGCGTCCGACACTGCTCTCACTGGGTTCCGCGCTCACGCTGTTGGTCGCGTCGACCGTGGTGGTGCTGGCGCTGCTCCACACCATCGAGGAAACCGTACCGCAGCGCGCCCCGGCGCTGGTCTTCTACGACATCGCCGCCGCGCAGAAAGACGACTTCGATGCCCTGGTGCATGAAGCCCCCTCGCTCGACCAGCTCGATCTCGCGCCTTTGGTGCTGGGCCGACTTGCGGCCGTCAGCGCCGAGGAGTTGCGCGACAGCGCCGACCCGCGACGCCGCCTGGAAGCACGTGACGAGCACAAGATGAGCACCCTGCAGAACAATTTCGACCAGGTAGTTATCACCCGTGGCGCCTGGTGGCCGGACGGCTACCGTGGTCCGGCACGGGTAGCCATGGAGGACCGCGAAGCGGATCAGCTCGGCCTGCAGATCGGCGACACACTGGTGTTCGAGATCCTTGGCCAGCGGATCAGCGCCGAACTCGTCGCCATCTATGCCCAGAAGCGCTTTCAGTCGCGTCTGTGGCTGGAGGCAATTTTCTCCGACGGCGCGCTCGACCCCTTCATCACCCGCTACGTCGGCATGGCCTACATGAACGGAACTGATGCGGTCGCCACGCAGAATCGCATCGCCGCCGCGCAACCCAATGTGGTTACGGTGCGCACCGACCTGCTCCTTGACGAAGCACGCGCCATCCTCGGTCGGGCTGCGGCCGGCCTGAGCGCGATTGCCGCAGTCACCCTGAGCGCCAGCCTGCTGGTGCTGGTCAGCATCATCGCCGCGAGCCGCACGCGGCAAATCTATCTCGCCACCTTGCTCAACACGCTAGGGGCCAGAGTCGGTGTCATCGGCCGCACCCTGTACCTGGAACATCTGCTGCTCGCCGCACTGACGACAGCCTTCGCCAGCGTTGCCGGCAGTGCGCTGGCCACACTGCTGCTGCACTACCGGCTCGAACTCGGCGCGCCCCCGGGCTGGCTCGCCGGCCCCGCGGTGGCAACGGCAATCAGCCTGGGGGCACTTGGATCGGGTGCGCATTACCTCCTGCGCCAGCTGCGTTTGTCGCCGGCGACGATCCTGCGCAGCGCCAGCACCTGAGGATGGCAGGAGCGGCCTCAGCGTCGCAAG
Organism: Pseudothauera lacus; assembly: GCF_003034845.1. Lineage (GTDB taxonomy): Bacteria > Pseudomonadota > Gammaproteobacteria > Burkholderiales > Rhodocyclaceae > Pseudothauera > Pseudothauera lacus. Next base: position 175,347 of record NZ_PZKC01000007.1, read on the forward strand.
TGCCAGGAGGATCGCCATCGAACGGCGCACGTTGCACGCTACAATCGCGCCCATGACGCCCCCTGCACCCCGCCGCTGGCGCCCGTCCCCGCTCATCCAGCTGTCGATCGGCACCCACCTCGGTGCGCTCGGCGCGCTGCTGGCATGGCCGCAGCACTGGGCGGTGGCGCTGGCTGCGGTGTTCGCCTGCCATCTCGCCCTTACCGTGGCCGGATTGCTGCCGCGCTGCAGCCTGCTGGGGCCCAACCTCACCCGCCTGCCGGCGGCCGCCTGCGCGCGCCGCGAGATCGCCCTGACCATCGACGACGGCCCCGATCCGCAGGTCACCCCGCAGGTGCTGGCGCTGCTCGACGAGGCCGGCGCGCGGGCGAGCTTCTTCTGCATCGGCGAACGCGCCGCCGCCCACCCCGAGCTGATCGCCGAGATCGTCCGCCGCGGGCATACCGTGGAGAACCACTCGCAGCACCACCGCCACCATTTCTCGCTCTTCGGCCCGCGCCGCATCCATGCCGATGTCGCCGCCGCACAGCACACCCTCGGCCAGCTCGCCGGCAGCACCCCGCACTTCTTCCGTGCCCCGGCGGGCCTGCGCAATCCCTTCCTGGAGCCGGTGCTGGCGCACCTGGGGCTGCGCCTGGCGGCGTGGACGCGGCGCGCCTACGACACCCGCGAGGGCGACCCCGCGCGCGTGCTCGCCCGCCTCTGCCAGGGGCTGACCGCCGGCGACATCCTGCTGCTGCACGACGGCCATGCCGCCCGCACAGCCGATGGCCGGCCGGTGATCCTCGCCGTGCTGCCCGCCCTGCTCGAACGCATCGCCGCCGCCGGCCTGCGCCCCGTCACCCTGCGCCACGCCCTGCAATGACCGCTGCCTTTCGCAAACGGCTGCTCGATGCCGCCACCGCCCCCTATCGCCCCGCCGGGCACTTCGCCTGGCATTTCGCCCGTGGCAAACTCAGCCGCGACCCGGTGTTCTTTGCCCTGCTGCGCGAGGGCATGCTGCCGGCGGCATGCCGCATCATCGACCTCGGCTGCGGCCAGGCCCTGCTCGCCAACCTGCTCACCGCCGCGCAGCGCCTGCACGCTGCCGGCGACTGGCCAGCCGACTGGCCGCCGCCGCCACAACTGACCGGCTACCGCGGCATCGAGCTGATGCCCAAGGACGTGGCGCGCGCGCAACCGGCGCTGCCGCCGGGCGCCGAGGTGGTGTGCGGCGACATCCGCCACAGCGACTTCGGCCAGGCCAATCTGGCGATCATCCTCGACTCCCTGCACTACATCGACATCGCCGCGCAGAACGACGTGCTGACGCGCATCCGCGACACCCTGGCGCCCGCCGGCACCCTGGTACTGCGGGTGGGCGACGCTGCCGCCGGCCTGCCCTTCAAGCTGTGCATGTGGGTGGACCGCACGGTGACCTTCGTGCGCGGCCACCGCCTCGGGCAACTGCACTGCCGCCCGGCGGCCGACTGGCGTGCCACGCTGGAGTCGCTGGGTTTCGCGGTGCGCAGCATGCCGATGGACGCCGGCACCCCCTTCGCCAACACCCTGCTGCTGGCGCGGCTGGGCGGAGAGAACGGCTGAGCCGGGCGGGTTTGTTAGAATCGCCCGATATTCCAGCGGAACACCTCCTTGAAGCCCCTGATCCTCTCCCACTACACCGCCACCAGTTGCCTGGGCGCCGGCCTCGCCGCCACCCGTGCGGCACTGGCCGACGGGCGCAGCGGCCTCACCCGCTGCGACTTCGAGACCGTCACCCTGGACACCTGGATCGGCCGCGTGGCGGGCGTTGAGGACGTGGCCATGGCCCCCGGGCTGGAAGCCTACCGCGCCCGCAACAACCAGCTTGCCCTGCTCGGCCTGCAGCAGGACGGCTTCCTCGCCGCGGCGCGCGCCGCGGTGGCGCGCTACGGCGCGCAGCGTGTGGCGGTAATCCTCGGCACCAGCACCTCGGCGATCCTCGAAACCGAACTCGCCTACCGCCAGCGCGATCCGCGCAGCGGCGCTCTGCCGGCGGAATTCGATTACCGCAGCACCCACAACATCCACTCGGTGTCCGAGTTCGTGCGCCGCGCGGTGGGCACCGCCGGGCCGGACTGGGTGATCTCCACCGCCTGTTCATCGGGCGCCAAGGTGTTCGCCGCCGCCGCGCGCCTGATCGCCACCGGGCTGGTCGATGCCGCCATCGTCGGCGGGGTGGATTCGCTGTGCCTGACCACGCTGTACGGCTTCAACTCGCTGGAGCTGGTCGCGGCCTCGCCGTGCCGGCCCTACGATCCGGCACGCAACGGCATTTCCATCGGCGAAGCCGCCGCCTTCGCGCTGCTTGAACGCGCGCCGCAGACGCCGCCGCCCGGCGCAGTGCTGCTCTCCGGCTGCGGCGAATCGAGCGACGCCCACCACATGTCCTCGCCACATCCGCAGGGCCTGGGCGCGCGCCTGGCGATGGAGGCGGCGCTCACCGGCGCCGGCCTGGCACCGGCCGACATCGACTACATCAACCTGCACGGCACCGGCACCCCGGCCAACGACGCCGCCGAAGGGCTGGCGGTGCACACCCTGTTCGGCACCGCCACCCCGGCCAGCTCCACCAAGGGCGCTACCGGCCACACCCTGGGCGCGGCCGGCGCGCTGGAGGCGGTGTTCTGCGCCGTGGCGCTGGCCGACGGGCTGATTCCCGGCAGCCCCGGCACCACTGCGGTGGATCCCGCGATCGCCATCGATTACGCCCGCGCAGCGCGCCCGGCAAGGCTGCGCCACGTGCTGAGCAACTCACTCGGCTTCGGCGGCACCAACTGCAGCCTGGTGTTCTCACGCGCGGCGGAGGCCTGAAACGATGACCCTGACCGCCACCCCCACCCGCGCGCTGACCGCCCGCATTGCCGGCATCGGCCTGATCGGCCCCGGCCTCGACGACTGGCCGGCCGCCTGCGCCGTGCTGGCCGGCAGCTCCGCCCATGAGCCAGCCGCCACCCGCATCCCCACCCCGGACCTGCTGCCGGCGGCCGAACGCCGCCGCCTCGGCGCGGTGGTCAAGCTCGCCATCGCCACCGGCCTGCAGGCCGTGCGCGCCGCGGGCGGCGACGCGGCGACGCTGGCGACGGTGTTCGCCTCTTCGGGCGGCGACGGCGCCAACTGCCACGCCATCTGCGAAACCCTGGCAGGGGCGGACCGGCTGATCTCGCCGACCCGCTTCCACAATTCGGTGAACAACGCCGCCTCCGGCTACTGGGGCATCGCGGTGCGCGCGATGGCACCCTCGACCACGGTGTCGGCCTTCGACGGCAGCCTCGGCGCCGGCCTCCTGGAAGCCTTCGCGCTGATCGCCGACAGCCGCGCGCCGGTGCTGCTGATCGTCTACGACCACCCCTACCCCGCCCCGCTCGACGCCACCCGCCCGCTGCCCGACGCCTTCGGCATGGCGCTGCTGCTGAGCCCGGCAGAGGCCGGCGAAGGCCCGCTGCTGAGCCTGAGCGGCTTCACCGCCGCGCCCGTCGACACCCTTGCCGAACCGGCCCTCGAAGCCCTGCGCCGCGGCATCCCGGCGGCGCGCGCGCTGCCCCTGCTCGCCCGCCTGGCGCGCGGCGAAAGCGGCGGCGTGGTACTCGACTACCTCGACGGCCTGCACCTGCAGTTCGAGCTGGATGTCGGTCGGTCAAGCACCGTTCGGGCTGAGCCCGTCGAAGCCCGTTTGGAGGCACTGCCTGAGAACGCCCTTCGACAGGCTCAGGGCGAACGGTAGCGCAAGGTGAATCTGAACGGCATGACTGCCGCGTTCCCCGACCGCGCCTGGATCCTCGCGCACATCCCGCACCAGGGCAGCATGTGCCTGCTCGATGCCGTCACCGCCTGGGACACGGTCCACGTCCGCTGCACCGCCAGCAGCCACCGCGACGCGGCCAATCCGCTGCGCGCCCACGGCCGCCTGGGGGTGATGACCGGCATCGAGTACGCCGCCCAGGCCATTGCTGTGCATGGCGCGCTGCTCGCCGGCGCGGACGCCCCGCCGGCGCCGGGTTTCCTCGGCAGCGCGCGCGGGGTGGAATGCCTGGTCGACCGCCTCGACGACCTCGACGCACCGCTCGAAATCGCCGCCGAACGCCTGTCGGGCGACGCCCGCACCCTGCTCTACGCCTTCACCGTCGCGGCCGCCGGACGCACGCTGCTGCGCGGGCGTGCGGCGGTGGTGCTGCAGGCCGACACCCCTCCTTCAACCTCCTGAACGGGAAGCCCCGCATATGACCCAGCGCGCCCTGGTCACCGGCGGCAGCGGCGGCATCGGCCGCGCGATCTGCCTGCGCCTCGCCACCGACGGCTACGAAGTCATCGTTCACGCCAACCGTAATCTGGCCGCCGCCGAAGCCATCGCCGCGGAGATCCGGGCCGCCGGCGGGCAGGCACGGGCGGTGGCCTTCGACATCACCGACGCCGAAGCCACGCGCGCCGCGCTGGAGGCCCTGCTCGCCGAACGCGCCGTACAGGTGCTGGTGAACAACGCCGGCCTGCACGACGATGCGGTCTTCCCCGGCATGTCGGCCACGCAGTGGCAGCGCGTCATCGACGTGAACCTCAACGGCTTCTTCAATGTCACCCAGCCCCTCACCCTGCCGATGATCCGCACCCGCCGCGGGCGCATCATCAACATCAGCTCGGTGGCCGCACTGGCCGGCAACCGCGGCCAGGTCAACTACGCCGCCGCCAAGGGCGCGCTGCATTCCGCCACCAAGGCGCTGGCGCTGGAGCTCGCCCCACGCGGGGTGACGGTGAACGCGGTGGCACCGGGCATCATCGCCACCGCGATGATCGAAGGCAGCTTCGACACCGAGGCGGTATCCCGCCTGGTGCCGATGAAGCGCGCCGGCACGCCGCAGGAGGTCGCCGACCTGGTCGGCTTCCTGGCCTCCGACCAGGCCGCCTACATCACCGGCCAGGTGATCTCGATCAACGGCGGGATGATCTGAAATCATGACCACCCCTGCGGACGCCCTGCAAGCCGTCAGCGTGCACCACGCCGAAACGCTGCTGTTCTTCACCCTGCTGCAGCTCGCCATCATCATCCTCGCCGCGCGCGCCGGCGGCATCCTGGCGGTGCGTTGGGGGCAGTCCTCGGCGGTGGGCGAGATCATCACCGGCATCCTGCTCGGCCCCTCGCTGTTCGGCTGGGCGATGCCGGAGGTGTTCGACTACGTCTTCCACAGCGCGCCGCCCGAGCCGATGCAGATCCTCTCCCAGGTCGGCCTGCTGCTGCTGATGTTCCAGATCGGCCTGGAGTTCGACTTCGGCCACCTCAACGAACGCAAGCACCGCCGCACCGTGATGTGGGTGGCCGGCGCCGGCCTGCTGACGCCCTTCGCCCTCGGTTTCGGGCTGGGCTGGACGGTGCCGGCGATGCAGGTGCCGGGCAACAGCGCACTGCTCACCGGACTGTTCATCGCCACCGCATTCTCGATCACCGCACTGCCCATCCTCGGGCGCATCATGATCGAGTTCCAGCTCACCCGCAGCCCGCTCGGCGTCATCGCCATCAGCGCCGCGGCGATCAACGACGTCATCGGCTGGCTGCTGCTGGCGCTGGTCTCCACCCTCGCGGTATCGCACTTCCAGCCGCTCGCCTTCGGCCTCAAGATCGCCATGGTGCTGGGCTTCTTCGCGCTGTGCTGGTGGGGCGTGCGCCCGCTTGCCAAGCGCATGGTGCGCGCCGCCCGCCCGCGCCGCGGGCGCTTCCCGCCCACCCTGATGGGCGCGCTGCTGGCGCTGATCTTCGTGGCCGGCATGAGCACCTACCAGCTCGGCATCTTCGCCATCTTCGGCGGCTTCATGATGGGCGTGATCCTGCACGACGAACCCGGCCTGCGCGAAGCCTGGAACACCCGCGTCGGCCACTTCGTCACGGTGTTCTTCCTGCCCATCTTCTTCACCTACACCGGCCTGCGCACCGACATCGGCAGCCTCGATTCACTGGAAGCCTGGGGCTGGTGCGTGCTGGTGGTGGGGCTGGCCACCCTGGGCAAGTTCGGCGGCTCCTGGCTCGCCGCGCGGCGCTGCGGCCTCGGCCACCACGAGGCCAGCATCCTCGGCATCATGATGAACACCCGCGCGCTGATGGAACTGGTGGTGATCAACGTCGGCTACGACCTCGGGGTGATCTCGCAGGAAGTGTTCACCATGCTGGTGATCATGGCCATCGCCAGCACCGTGGTCACCACCCCCTGCCTGCGCTGGTGGCTGCCCAGGATCGGCCACCGCCTGCCGGCGGCGGTGCGGGAGTAGGCGAGTCACCGGTGAACCTCGCTGACGGCGGCGGCTTGCGGTACGGCTCGTCCGTAATCAGCACCAACAGCTCCTGCGCTTGTTCCGCAGCGTAGCGGGCAGGGCGTCCGGTTGGCGGAGGGGCTGGGCACCTTGTTAGGTGTGACTCGCCTCGGCATGAAGTTTCAAACCGAGAGCGCGAACGACCTTAAGAATTGTGTCGAAGCCGGGGCTGCGTTCGCCGGAAAGAGCCTTATAGAGGCTTTCGCGGGAGAGTCCCGCATCGCGGGCGACCTGGGCCATGCCTCTGGCACGGGCGATATCGCCAAGGGCCTTTGCGATAAAGGCGGCATCTCCGTCTGCCTCTTCAAGGCAAGCTTCGAGATAGGCGGCCATCTCCTCAGGGGTTCGGAGATGTTCTGAAACGTCGTAGCGAGTGGTAGATGTCTTGGCCATAGCGGCTACTCCGAAAGGCTTCGAGCGAGACGTAAAGCTGCCTTGATGTCTTTGGCCTGAGTGCTCTTGTCGCCACCGGCCAAGAGAATGATCAACTCACGCCCTCGCTGCTTGAAATACACCCGATAACCGGGACCATAGTTGATACGCAACTCGGAGACGCCTTCGCCGACGGGCTCGACGTCACCGGGATTCCCGGCCGCGAGGCGCTCGATTCTGGCTTGCACCCGCGCACGTGCCTGGAGGTCACGCAATGCGTCGAGCCAATGAGTGAAGGCATCGGTCTTTCGAATTTCGATCATACAGCGACTGTAGTCGCGCGGCTACACGCAGTCAATCTTGGCGACGGGCTGAAAGCTGCCCAACGTTTGACATGAGAGGCGCTTGGAGGCCGTAGGCCGGAAAGCGTCCTCTCGATGGAAGGGTTGAACGAAGCCGCTACGCGGAGAGGTCGCCCGCCGGGCACCCACGAACTATCCTGCATGACGACTCCATCACGGTGATGGCGTCGATTCTGCATGACTTCGTGAGGAGTGACCAGCATGCCATCGAACTTTCCCGCCGACTTTTCCCGGCAGTACGACAGCCATCTCAAGCATCTGAAGCTGAAGGGCCTGCAGC
>NZ_PZKC01000008.1 GCF_003034845.1 Pseudothauera lacus
CAACGTTGATAGGTCGGGTGTGGAAGCGTGGCAACACGTGTAGCTAACCGATACTAATTGCCCGTGCGGCTTGATCCTATAACCTTGCGCAACACAACTCTAAAACAATCACTACCCCACACAACTGCTATCCACATTTGTTACCCGCTCAAAGTCTGACGACCATAGCGTCTCGGTACCACCCCTTCCCATCCCGAACAGGACCGTGAAACGAGACCGCGCCGATGATAGTGAGGTTCCCCTCGCGAAAGTAGGTCATCGTCAGACTAACCCACATTAACAAAGCCGCAAGATCAAATCGATCTCGCGGCTTTGTTGCGTCTACCGCATGCAAAGCGTCACGCGACTGCGGTATCCTCGACAGAGCTGTGGCAGGAGCCGCGGCGGAGACATCGACAAGAGGAAGAACGAGAGATGACGACCGAGCAACGTGACTTCAGCGAGTTTTACGGCCATGACTTCGAGGCGCTGCAGATCGGCATGAGCGCGGCGGTGGCGAGAACGGTCAGCGAAGCTGACATCCTCGCCTTTGCGGGCGTTTCCGGCGATACCAACCCGGTGCACGTCGATGGCGAGTTTGCCGCGTCGACGATGTTCGGCGGACGGATCGCTCACGGCATGCTGTCCGCGGCCTACATTTCCACTGTGTTTGGCACCCGCCTGCCGGGCCCCGGGTGCATCTATCTGTCGCAGACGCTGAAGTTCAAGGCCCCGGTCAAGATCGGCGATACCGTGGTTGCGCGGGTGACGGTGCGTGAGCTGAATGCGGCCAAGCGTCGGGCGATCTTCGATACGGTGTGCACGGTGGCCGGCAAGGTCGTGCTCGAAGGTGAGGCGGAGATTCTTGTGCCGGCGCGCAGCTGACGCGAAGGCGGAAAGCTCAGGTGTGAATGTGAAGAGGCCGCCACCCGGGGTACGGGTGGCGGCCTCTTCACGCGTATGGAGCCTTCAGGACGGCTTGCGTTTGTCGCGCTCGATGAGGGCGTAGGCGGAGTGGTTGTGGATGGATTCGAAGTTCTCCGACTCCACTACGTAGGCATCGATGCGCGGCTCGGCGGCGAGCAGTCCGGCAACGTCGCGTACCATGTCCTCGACGAACTTGGGGTTGTCGTAGGCCCGTTCGGTAACGAACTTCTCGTCGGGGCGCTTGAGCAGGCCGAAGAGCTCGCAGGAGGCCTGGCTTTCCACCAGCTGCACCAGCTCCTCGATCCACAGGTGGGCGTTGGTGGTGGCGGTGACGGTGACGTGCGAGCGCTGGTTGTGGGCGCCGTACTCGGAAATCTTCTTCGAGCACGGACACAGGCTGGTGACCGGCACGACGACTTTCATGGTGAACTCGTAGCGTCCGCCTTCGCGGATCTCTCCGGTGAAGGTGACCTCATAGTCCATCAGGCTCTGCACGCCGGATACCGGCGCGGTCTTGTTGATGAAGTAGGGGAAGGTCATCTCGACATGGCCGGTCTCGGCCTCCAGGCGCGCGACCATCTCGCGCAGCATGGGCTCGAAGGACTCGACGGAGATCTCGCGCTCATTGCCGTTGAGGATCTCCACGAAACGCGACATGTGGGTGCCCTTGAAATTGTGGGGCAGGCCGACATACATGTTGAATACGGCGACGGTGTGCTGGACGCCGCCGTTCTTGTCGCTCACCCGGATGGGGTGGCGGATGGACTTGATGCCGACCTTGTTGATGGCGATCTGACGGCTGTCGGCGCTGTTCTGGACATCGGGAATGGCGTGCGCCTCGACGGGTTTCATAAGCTGTTCTCTGCGGAAGGGGGCTGTCGGGAACGAGTGTGCATCCTAGCATTCCCGACAAAAACGCTCAACTATTGAGGGGATAGATACGGCCAATGGCGGCTTCGATGCCGGCGGCGTCGAGGCCGACTGCGGCGAGCAGTTGCGCCTGGTCGCCGTGATCGATGAAGTGGTCGGGCAGGCCGAGGCGCAGCAGCCGGGGGCGTTGCGCGAGGGTGTCGAGGACACGGGCGACTTCGCTGCCGGCACCGCCGACCACGGCGTTCTCCTCAAGGGTGACGAGGAGGTCGTGGGTGGCGGCCAGTTCGGCGACGAGGGCCTCGTCGAGCGGCTTGACGAAGCGCATGTTGGCCACCGTGGCATCGATGCGTTCGCCCACTTCGAGGGCCGGACAGAGCATGCTGCCGAAGGCAAGCAGGGCGATGCGGCGGCCGTGGCGGCGCACCTCGCCCTTACCCACCGGCAAGGCTTCCATGGCGGCACGCGGGAGCGCACCGCAACCGCTGCCACGCGGATAGCGCACGGCGGCGGGGCCGTCGTGGCAGACGGCGGTGTACAGCATCTGCCGGCATTCGTTTTCGTCAGCCGGGGCCATGACGAGGAGGTTGGGCACGCACAGCATGAAGGACAGATCGAAGGCGCCGTGGTGGGTGGCACCATCCGCGCCGACGAGGCCGCCACGGTCGATGGCCAGCACCACCGGCAGGTTCTGCAGGGCGATGTCGTGGATGAGCTGATCGTAGGCGCGCTGCAGGAAGGTCGAATAGATCGCCACCACGGGCTTGAGGCCCTCACAGGCGAGCCCGGCGGCGAAGGTCAGGGCGTGCTGTTCGGCGATGCCGACATCGTAGTAGCGTCCGGGAAACTCGGCGGCAAAGCGCACCAGGCCGGAGCCTTCGCGCATTGCCGGGGTAATGGCGACGATGCGCGGGTCGCTGGCGGCGATGTCGCACAGCCAGTCGCCAAAGACCTGGGTGTAGGTGAGCTTGCCGGCGCCCTTGCCGCCCTGGATGCCGGCGGTGTGGTCGAACTTGCTGACCCCGTGGTAGAGGATGGGGTCGGCTTCGGCGAGCTTGTAACCCTGCCCCTTGCGGGTGATGACGTGAAGGAACTGCGGGCCCTTGAGCTTGCGCAGGTTCTGCAAGGTGGGGATGAGGGCGTCAAGGTCGTGGCCGTCGATGGGGCCGTAGTAGTGGAAGCCGAATTCCTCGAACAGCGTGCCGGGGCTGATCAGGCCTTTCACGTGCTCCTCGACGCGGCGGGCGAAGTCGAGCATCGGCGGAGCGACGCCGAGCACCTTTTCTCCTGCGCGGCGCGCGGCATTGATGGTGCTGCCGGACATCAGGCGGGCGAGGATCTTGGTGAGGGCGCCGACCGGCGGCGAGATCGACATCTCGTTGTCGTTGAGGATCACCAGCAGGTTGGCGTCATCGATGTCGCCGGCGTTGTTGAGGGCTTCGAACGCCATCCCCGCGCTCATTGCGCCGTCTCCGATGACGGCAATGGCGCGCCGCTCCTCACCGCGGTCACGGGCGGCGACGGCCATGCCGAGGGCGGCGGAGATGGAGGTGGACGAATGCGCGGTGCCGAAGGTGTCGTACTCGCTTTCGCAGCGCCGCGGAAAGCCCGAGATGCCGCCCCAGTGGCGCAACCCGGCCATGGCTTCGCGGCGCCCGGTGAGGACCTTGTGGCCATAGGTCTGGTGGCCGACATCCCAGACGATACGGTCGTCGGGGGTGTTGAAGACGTAGTGCAGGGCAACGGTGAGTTCGACGGTGCCGAGGTTGGAGGACAGGTGGCCGCCGGTCTTCGACACCGATTCGATGAGGAAGGCGCGCAGTTCGGCGGCCAGCTCCCCGAGTTCGCGGCGGTCGAGGGCGCGCAGGGCGGCGGGGTTGCCGATGCGTTCGAGGAGCGGATAGGGAGACATGGTGGGGTGCAGCCGGGTGGGGTTGATCAGAACGATCGCCGCGCGATGTAGTCGGCCAGCGCCAGCAGGTGGGCGCTGCCGCTGCCCATCGGGGCGAGCGTGCCACGCGCGGCGGCGAGAAGTTCTTCGGCGTAGCGCCGCGCTTCCGTGAGGCCGAGCAGGCTGACGTAGGTGGGCTTGTCGTGCTCGGCATCCTTGCCGGCGGTCTTGCCCAGGGTGGCGGTATCGGCTTCGCTGTCGAGGATGTCGTCGACGACCTGGAAGAGCAGACCGATGAGCTTGCCGAAGTGGTCCAGACGCTCCAGGTCGGCAACCGCCAGCGGCTCGCCGGCATGGGCACCGAGCATCACGGCGGCGCGGATGAGGGCGCCGGTCTTGTGGATGTGCATGAACTCCAGCTCGCTGCGGTCGAGCTGCTGGCCAACTGCGGCGAGGTCGATGGCCTGGCCGCCGGCCATGCCACGCGAGCCCGCGGCGCGGGCGAGCAGGGCGACCATGTCGAGCTGCTCGGCGGCGCTGCCGCACAGCGGGGCTTCGGCCAGCACCTGGAAGGCCAGCGCCTGCAGGGCGTCGCCGACCAGCAGCGCGGTGGCCTGGTCGTATTCGACATGAACCGTCGGTTTGCCGCGCCGCAGGACGTCGTCGTCCATGCACGGCATGTCGTCGTGCACCAGGGAGTAGACGTGGATCAGTTCGACGGCACAGGCCGCACGGTCGAGGCGCTCGGGGGAGGCGCCGACCAGCTCGCCGGTGGCATGCACGAGCAGCGGACGCACGCGCTTGCCGCCGCCGAGGACGGCGTAGCGCATGGCCTCGTGGAGGCGCTGGGGGGCGGTAGCAGGGGCGGGCAGGCGGGCGGCCAGCGCGCTCTCGGTGCGCTGCTGGATGGCTGCCATCCACTGCTTGAAGTCGCTGACCATGTCCATCACTGCGCCTCTGCGCCGAAGGCCACGGGCTTGTCGCCCTCAAGGACGCGCACGCGCGCTTCCGCGGCACTCAGGGTCTGCTGGCAGTAGCGCAGCAGCTCGGTGCCGCGCTGGTAACGCTCCAGAGCCTGCTCAAGGGCCAGCGAACCAGCCTCCATGTCGCGGACGATGGTCTCCAGTTCAGCGACGGCGGATTCGAAATTCTTCGGGGCGGCTGCGGTCTTTACCATGGGGTAAGGCGAGGGGCTACAAAGGTGGGAAAATAACCGATCGCGCTATTGGCGGTCAAACGGCTTCTGGCTTAAACTAGCCCGTTTGTTCTGCCGGTTTTCTGGTTAACAAGAGGGGGGTTCGGTGATGTCCGACATCGCTTCCAAGGCACGACTGGCCCCGGCTGTTTCGCAACTGCCGGTTTCCTGGTACTTCGACGAGAAGATCTTCGAACTAGAGAAGAAGCTCCTCTTCGATGCCGGTCCCGGGTACGTCGGCCATGAGCTGATGGTACCGGAAGTCGGCAGCTACCGTTCGCTGGAGTGGCTGGATCATTCCAAGCTCCTGTTCCGCACCGGCGAGGGCGTCCACCAGCTCTCCAACATCTGCCGCCACCGCCAGGCGATCATGCTGCAGGGCGCCGGCAAGGCCGACAACATCGTCTGCCCGATCCATCGCTGGACCTACGACCAGCAGGGCTCCTTGCTGGGCGCGCCGCATTTCCCCGAGAACCCCTGCCTGAACCTCCAGCGCGACGCGCTGGAACGCTGGAACGGCTTGCTTTTCAAGGGACCGCGTTCGGCCAATGCCGATCTCGCGGGCATGCAGGTGGCGGGCGAATTCGATTTCTCCGGCTACAAGCTCGACCACGTCGAGATCCACGAGTGCAACTACAACTGGAAGACCTTCATCGAGGTCTATCTGGAGGACTACCACGTCGTCCCCTACCACCCCGGGCTGGGCAACTTCGTCACCTGTGACGACCTCACCTGGCAGTTCGGCGAGTGGTATTCGGTGCAGCGCGTGGGCATCACCTCGCTGGCCAAGTCCGGCTCGCCGGTGTACGGGAAGTGGCAGAAGGCGGTGCTCGACTATTACGGCGAACACAAGCCCGCGCAGGGCGCGGTGTGGCTCACCTACTACCCCAACATCATGGTGGAATGGTATCCGCACGTGCTGGTGGTAAGTACGCTGATCCCGACCGACATCAACAAGACGACCAACGTGGTGGAGTTCTACTACCCCGAGGAGATCGTCGAGTTCGAACGCGAGTTCGTCGAGGCCGAGCAGGCCGCCTACATGGAGACCGCCATCGAGGACGACGACATCGGCGAGCGCATGGACCGCGGGCGCCTGGCCCTGCTCAAGGAAGGGCGCAACGAGGTGGGGCCCTACCAGTCGCCCTTCGAGGACGGCATGCAGCACTTCCACGAGTTCTATCGCGGGATCGTCGAGCCGCATCTCTGATGCACTGTGCTGCAAAATGAAGAAGCCGGGCGATGCCCGGCTTCCTTGTCTACGCCTGCCAGTGATCAGCTCAATGATCCTGCAGGAGCTCCTTCGGCAACGGGAAGGTGACCTTCTCCGGTACGCCTTCGAGCTGGCGCACGGTGCCCGCACCCAGTGCCCCGAGGCGGTCGATGACCGCCTGTACCAGCACCTCCGGCGCTGAGGCGCCGGCGGTCACGCCGATGCGGCGCTTGCCGGCGAGCCACGCCGGATCGATGCCGTCGGCGTTATCGACGAGATAGGCGGGGACGCCGCGCAGTTCTGCCACTTCACGCAGGCGGTTGGAGTTGGAGCTGTTCTTCGAGCCCACCACGAAGACCACGTCGGCCTGCGGCACCATGATCTTCACCGCATCCTGACGGTTCTGCGTGGCGTAGCAGATGTCGTCCTTCTTCGGGCCGACGATGGCCGGGAAGCGCTCGCGCAGAGCGGCGATGATGGCCGCGGCGTCGTCCATCGACAGCGTGGTCTGGGTGACGTAGGCAAGCTGCGCGGGGTTGGCGACCTCCAGCGTGGCGACGTCTGCAGCCGATTCCACCAGGTGGATGCCGTCGCCGACCTGGCCCATGGTGCCTTCCACCTCGGGGTGGCCCTTGTGGCCGATCATGACGATCTCGCGTCCACCGGCACGGTGCCGGGCGACTTCGATGTGCACCTTGGTGACCAGCGGGCAGGTGGCATCGAAGACGCGCAGGCCGCGGCGCTCGGCCTCGGCGCGCACCGCCAGCGAGACGCCGTGGGCGCTGAAGATCACCGTGTTGCCGGCCGGCACCTCGTCGAGTTCCTCGACGAACACCGCGCCCTTGGCGCGCAGGTCATCGACCACGAACTTGTTGTGCACCACTTCGTGGCGCACGTAGATCGGTGCGCCGAACAGCGCCAGTGCGCGCTCGACGATCTCGATGGCGCGCTCGACGCCGGCGCAGAAGCCGCGCGGGGTGGCGAGCAGCACTTCCTTGTCGTTCATCGCTTGTTGCTCTCTGTGGGTTTGCCGCTTACAGGATGCCGATCACTTCCACCTCGAAACGGATGGATTTGCCGGCCAGCGGGTGGTTGAAGTCGATCAGTGCCGACTCGTCGTCGATCTCGCGCACCAGGCCGGAATAGCGCGAGCCATCGGGTGCGGTGAACTCCATGATGCTCAGCGCTTCGATCTCCTCGGCGGGCATGTGGACGCGCTTGACGCGTTCCACCAGTTCGTCGCGGTAGGGGCCGAAGGCCTGCTCGGCGGCGAGTTCGAAGCTTCTGTGTTCGCCCACCGGGAGGCCGGTGATGAGCGCTTCGAGCGCCGGCAGCAGTTCGCCCGCGCCAAGTTGCAGGGTGGCGGGGGTGCCCTCGAAGGTGCTGATCAGCGGCTGGCCGTTGGGCAGCGCGATGCGGTAGTGCAGGGTGACGAGCTGGTCGGCTTGGACGGTCTGGGTCACGCGTGGTTCTCCTTGGCGGGGTCGGGCGCGGGATGGCGGAAGCTGCCCCACAGCATCAGTGCCACGCCGACGGTGATTGCCGAATCGGCGAGGTTGAAGGCCGGCCAGCTGAAGCGGCCGACGTAGAAGTGCAGGAAGTCCACCACCGCGCCATGCAGCAGGCGATCGACGACATTGCCCACGGCGCCGCCGATGATCAGCACGAAGGCGGCCGGCAGCAGGCGCTCGCGGCGGTGCTGGCGGAGGAGCACGGTCAGCCAGGTGCAGATCACTGCCGCCAGCCCGGTGAAGAACCAGCGCTGCCAGCCCGGCTGGTCGGCGAGAAAGCTGAACGCTGCGCCCGGGTTATAGACCAGCACGATGTCGAAGAAGGGCGTCACCGGCACGGCCTCGCCGAGTTCCAGGCTGGCGAGGACGAGCTGCTTGGTGAGCTGGTCGAGCACCGCCACCACGGCAGCGATGGCCAGCCAGCCGCTTACGCCGGTGGGCAGCAGGCGGCGCTCAGGCATGGCGGCGCTGCTCGCCGGCACCGTACAGATTGCCCGCGCAGCGCCCGCACAGCGTCGGGTGCTCGGCGTCACTGCCGACATCCTCCGCGTAGTGCCAGCAGCGCTCGCACTTGGCGTGGGTGCTGGGGGTGGCGACGATCTGCTGCGGAGCATCCTCGGCCTGCAAGGCCAGGCTGACCTGCGAGGTCATGGTGACGAACTTGAGGTCGTCGCCCAGCGCAGCCAGTGCGTTGTAGGCGTCCTCGTGCAGGCGCAGGTCGAGCACGGCCTGCAGCGAGGCGCCCACCTTGCCTTCGCTGCGCAGGGCCTCGATGACCTTCAGCGCCTCGGCGCGCACGCTGCGGATGATCTCCCAGCGCGCGATCAGGCCAGCCTCGCCGCCCTGCTCGGGGAGGGCGTGGAAGGTGTGCAGCATCACGCTGTCCTCCTCGTCGCCGCCGTTCATCACCGCCCAGGCTTCCTCTGCGGTGAAGGACAGCACCGGTGCCATCAGGCGTACCAGGGTGTGGGTGATGTGCCACAGCGCGGTCTGCGCGGAGCGGCGCGCGGCCGAACCCGGCTGGGTGGTGTACAGGCGGTCCTTGAGGATGTCGAGGTAGAAGGCGCCGAGGTCTTCGGCGCAGAACACCTGCAGGGCCTGCACCACGCGATGGAACTCGAACTTCTCGTAGTCGGCCTCGCACTGGGTGGCCAGCTTGCGGGTGAAGGCGAGCGCGTAGCGGTCGATGTCCACCCACTGGTCGAGCGGCAGGGCGTCGCTGTTGATGTCGAAGTCAGCGGTGTTGGCGAGCAGGAAGCGCAGGGTGTTGCGGATGCGGCGGTACACCTCGACCACGCGGTCGAGGATCTCCTTGCTGATCGACAGCTCGCCCGAGTAGTCGGTGGATGCCACCCACAGGCGCAGGATCTCGGCGCCCAGCTTGCCGGTGACCTCCTGCGGTACCACCACGTTGCCCAGCGACTTGCTCATCTTGCGCCCGGCGCCATCGACCGCGAAGCCGTGGGTGAGCAGGGCCTTGTAGGGCGG
Organism: Pseudothauera lacus; assembly: GCF_003034845.1. Classification (GTDB taxonomy): domain Bacteria; phylum Pseudomonadota; class Gammaproteobacteria; order Burkholderiales; family Rhodocyclaceae; genus Pseudothauera; species Pseudothauera lacus. The sequence continues at coordinate 9,075 of NZ_PZKC01000008.1, forward strand.
GTGGCCGTCGATCGCGCAGCCGGTCAGCAGCGAGGAGTGGAACCAGCCGCGGTGCTGGTCCGAGCCTTCCAGGTAGAGGTCGGCGCGCGGTCCCTCCGCATGGCCGTCCGGATGCGAGCCGCGCAGCACGTGCCAGTGGGTGGTGCCGGAGTCGAACCAGACGTCGAGCGTGTCGGCGATCTTGTCGTAGTGGGCGGCCTCGTCGCCGAGCAGCTCGGCGGCATCGAGCTTGAACCAGGCCTCGATGCCTTCCTGTTCGACGCGCCTGGCGACTTCTTCCATCAGCTCCACGGTGCGCGGGTGCAGTTCGCCGCTCTCCTTGTGCAGGAAGAAGGGGATCGGCACGCCCCAGTTACGCTGGCGCGAGATGCACCAGTCCGGGCGGTTGGCGATCATCGCGTGCAGGCGGGCCTGGCCCCAGGCGGGGAAGAAGCGGGTGGCCTCGACGCCGCGCAGGGCGCGCTCGCGCAGCGTCGAGGCGTCGGCGACGGTCTTGTCCATGCCGACGAACCACTGCGCAGTGGCGCGGTAGATCAGCGGCGTCTTGTGGCGCCAGCAGTGCATGTAGCTGTGGGTGATCTTCGCGTCCGCCATCAGGCAGCCGACTTCGCGCAGTTTGGCGAGGATCTCCGGGGCGGCCTTCCAGATGTTCATGCCGCCGAAGAAGGGCAGGTCGGTGGCGAAGTGGCCGTCGCCGGTGACCGGGGTGAGGATCTCGTCCATCGCCATGCCGTTGGCACGGCAGGACTGGAAGTCGTCGAGGCCGTAGGCCGGGGCGCTGTGCACGATGCCGGTGCCGGCATCGAGGCTGACGTAGTCGCCCAGATAGACCGGCGAATTGCGCTCGTAGAAGGGGTGGCGGAAAAGCACCTGGTCGAAGGCCGCGCCCTTCGCCGAGGCGACGATGCGCCCAGTGAGGCCGTAGCGCTCCAGACAGGCGGCGACCAGGTCGTGGGCCAGCAGCAGGTAGCGCTCACCGGCGTCGACCAGTGCGTAGTCGATCTCCGGATGCATGTTGAGGGCCTGGTTGGAGGGGATGGTCCACGGCGTGGTGGTCCAGATCACCGCCAGTACCGGCTTGGCCAGCGTACCGACGCCGAAGATGTCGGCGATGCGTTCGGGCTGTGCGCAGGGGAAGGCGACGTCGATCGCCGGCGACTGCTTGTCGGCGTACTCGACCTCGGCTTCGGCCAGCGCCGAACCGCAGTCGAAGCACCAGTTCACCGGCTTCAGGCCCTTGAACACGTAGCCAGCCCTGACCATCTCGGCGAGCGCGCGGATCTCACCGGCCTCGTTGGCGAAGGCCATGGTCTTGTAGGGATTGTCCCAGTCGCCGAGCACGCCGAGGCGGATGAAGTCGGTCTTCTGGCCTTCGATCTGCTCGGCGGCGTAGGCGCGGCAGAGCTCGCGCACGCGGTCGGCGGGCAGGTTCTTGCCGTGGGTGACCTCCACCTTGTGCTCGATCGGCAGGCCGTGGCAGTCCCAGCCCGGCACGTAGGGGGCATCGAAGCCGGCCATGGTGCGCGAACGCACGATGATGTCCTTGAGGATCTTGTTCAGCGCATGGCCGATGTGGATGCTGCCGTTGGCGTAGGGCGGGCCGTCGTGAAGGATGAACTTGGGGCGGCCGGCGGCGGCCTGGCGGATCTTCTGGTAGAGCTTCCGCTGCTGCCACTGGGCGATCCAGCCCGGTTCCCGCTTGGCGAGGTCGCCGCGCATCGGAAAGGGGGTGTCGGGCAGGTTGAGGGTCTTGCGGTAGTCGGCCATGGCGGTCTTCTTTCAGCCTTCAAAGGGAGCGGAGAGATCGGGGTGGGCGCTCAGCCAGCGGCGCGCGGATACGGCGTCAATGCCGATCTGTGCGCTCAGTGCGGCGAGCGAGTCGAAGCGGGCCTGGTCGCGCAGCTTGTGCAGGAAGTGTACGCGCAGATGCGCACCGTAGCAGTCCTGCTGCCAGTCGAAAAGATGTACCTCGAGCGTCGGGCGGCCGCTGCCGGTGACGGTCGGGCGGCTGCCGACATTGGCCACGCCTCCCACCGCCGTCCCCCGCAGGCCTTCGACGGTGACGGCATAGACACCGTTGAGCGCAGGCTTGCGGTGCTTCATCTGTACGTTGGCGGTGGGGAAGCCGAGGGTGCGGCCGAGCTTTTGCCCATGTACCACGCGTCCGGCGATGCTGTATGGGCGCCCGAGCAGGCGCGCGGCGTGATCCATGTCACCGGCTGCGAGGGCGCTGCGCACCGCCGAACTGGAGATGCGCTCGCCGGCCAGGTCGAGGGTGGGCATGGCCTCGACGCCGAAGCCGCGGCTGTGCCCGGCTGCCGCGAGCATGGCGAAGTCGCCATGACGGCCGGCGCCGAAGCGGAAGTCGTCGCCGATGAAGAGGTGGCGCACGCCGAGGCCGTGGCAGAGGATGCGGTCGATGAAATCCTGTGCCGGCTGATTCGCCAGAGCGGCGTTGAAGCGGCACACGTAGGTCCGGTCCACACCGGCGGCGGCGAGCATGAGGAGCTTCTCGCGCAGGTTGGACAGGCGCGCGGGGGCCTTCTCCGGGGCGAAGAATTCGCGCGGATGCGGTTCGAAGGTGAGTACCGTGGCGGGCAGCCCAAGTTCGCCGGCCTTGGCGGTGAGCAGCTCAAGGAGCGCCCGGTGGCCGCGATGCACGCCATCGAAGTTGCCGATGGTCAGTACCGAGGGCTGCGCAGCGTGTTGCGGAAAACCGCGTAAGACCTGCATGAACAGCCTGACAAAAAGCGGTAATTATAGCGCCAAGAGGGTGCGCGCGGCGCTTAGTCGAGGCGGGCGACGCGGGTGCGCGCCGGCGGCGCGGGGTTGTCGGCGAAGTAGCGCTTGATGCCGCGCAGGATGGCCTCGGCCATGCGCTCCTGGTAGGCCTCGTCGTTGAGCCGGCGCTCTTCCTCGGGGTTGCTGATGAAGGCGGTCTCGACGAGGATGGAGGGGATGTCGGGGGCGCGCAGCACGGCAAAGTTGGCCTGTTCGACCTGCGGTTTGTGCAGGGTGTTGACGCCGCCCAGTTCGCCGAGCACGGCGCGGCCGAGCTTGAGGCTGTCGTTGATGGTGGCGGTCTGCGAGAGGTCGAGCAGGGTGCGCGCGAGGTGCCCCTCCTGCTTGGCGAGGTTGACCCCGCCGATGAGGTCGGCGTCGTTTTCCTTTTCTGCCAGCCAGCGCGCAGCGGAGCTGGTGGCGCCGCGCTCGGAGAGTACGAAGACCGAACTGCCGCGGGCTTCCGGGCGCACGAAGGCATCGGCGTGGATGGAGACGAAGAGGTCGGCCTGCACCCGTCGCGCGCGCGCGACGCGCTGGTAGAGCGGCACGAAGAAGTCGCCGTCGCGGGTGAGCACCGCGCGCATGCCGGGTTCGGCATCGATCTTGCGCTTCAGGCGGCGGGCGACCGACAGCGTGACGTTCTTCTCGTAGCTGCCGCGACGGCCGATGGCGCCGGGGTCCTCGCCGCCATGGCCGGGGTCGAGGACCACGGTGTAGATGCGTTCGGCTTCGGGCTGTGCGGGGCGCTGCGGGGTGCTGTCTCCCACAGCCTCGGTGGTGCCGTCGGGTGCAGCATCGCCGGCGGCGGCCTCCATCGGGCTGGAGCGCTCGATCAGCGCCAGCAGGGGATCGACCGGCTGCGTCGGGTAGAGATCGAGCACCAGGCGGTGGCCGTAGTCGCCTACCGGCTGCAGGGTGAACACCTGTGGCTTGATCTCGGTTTTCAGCTCCAGCACCACGCGGACCACGCCGGGGCGGTTCTGCGCGGCGCGCACGAGGCTGATGTAGGGATCGCTGTCGAGGATCTTCGACGGCAGCGTGTGCAGCACGCTGTTGAGCTCGACGTCTTCGAGGTCCACCACCAGGCGATGGGGGTTGTCGAGGCTCATGTACTTGAAGCGCAGCTCGCGGCGTGCTTCGAGGGTGACGCGGGTGTATTCCGGTGCCGGCCATACGCGTACCGCCACCAGGCTGGTGGCCGCGGCGTGGCCGACGGGGCTGACCAGCAGCGTCAACGACGCGCTGGCGAACTTCAGCAGTTCGCGGCGGCTCAGGCGGGCGCCGGGGGCGCGCGCAGGGCGTTGCTCAGTTCGGTCAGGCATCGTCGTCCCGCCTCCGTTCCTGCCTTCAGCTCGACCTGCCGGCCCGTGCCGGCAAGGCTGAGCGCCACTTCGAGATCGGGTGGGGGCAGATGGGGGGCGGCTTTTCCAGGCCATTCCACCATGCAGGCGCCTTGCCCGCCGAAGTATTCGTCCAGCCCGGCGTCGAGAAATTCGTCGGGCGAATTGAAGCGATAAAAATCAAAGTGATATAAGTTTAATCTAGAAACTACGTAAGGTTCAATCAAGGTGTAAGTGGGACTTTTTACACTGCCCCGGTGGCCGAGCCCGCGCAACAGGCCGCGCACCAGGGTGGTCTTGCCGGCGCCGAGGTCGCCGAGCAGGTAGATCACCAGCCCGGCATGCAGGGCGTTGCCGAGCGCCGCACCGAGCGCGGCGGTCTCCGCTTCGGTGGCCAAGTGCATGCACAGCGGGCTGCCGTTATCATCGGCAGGGTGAATACGATCGATCATCAGACGCTCTCCTCGCGGCCGCAACGGCCCGATGCCGTCACCCTGCGTGCCTTGCGCGGGCGCATCGGGGACTGGGGCCGGGAACTCGGTTTCGACGCCGTGGGAGTCAGCGGCGTCGACCTCAGGGATGCCGAGCCGGGGCTGCAGGCCTGGCTCGATGCCGGTTTTCACGGCGAGATGGATTATATGGCCCGCCACGGCATGAAGCGCGCGCGCCCGGCGGATCTGCTGCCCGGTACCCTGCGGGTGATCAGTGCGCGGATGAACTACTGGCCGGCTGCAGCCGACGCCGCGGCGGCGCTCGCCGACGGCCGCCGCGCCTATGTGTCGCGCTATGCGCTGGGGCGCGACTATCACAAGGTGCTGCGCCGCCGCTTGCAGACCCTCGCCGAACGCATCGGTGCCGAGCTGCCCCATGGCTTCCGCGTCTTCGTCGACTCGGCGCCGGTGCTGGAGGTCGAGCTGGGGGCGCGCGCAGCGCTGGGCTGGCGCGGCAAGCACACCCTGCTGCTCGATCGTGAGGCGGGCTCGTGGTTCTTTCTTGGCGAGATCTTCACCGATCTGCCGCTGCCCGAGGATCAGCCGCGGGCTGCGCATTGCGGGCGCTGCACGGCCTGCATCGATGTCTGTCCGACCGGTGCCATCGTCGCCCCCTACCAGGTGGACGCGCGGCGCTGCATCTCCTACCTCACCATCGAACTGCACGGCGCCATCCCCGAGCGCTGGCGGGCGGCGATCGGCAACCGCATCTACGGCTGCGACGACTGTCAGCTGGCATGTCCGTGGAACCGCTTCGCCAGCCGCGGCGCGGAACCCGGCTTCGCCCCCCGCCACGCGCTCGACAGCGCCACACTGGTGGAGTTGTTCGCGTGGTCGGCGACCGATTTTGCCGAGCGCATGGCAGGCAGCGCCATCTACCGCATCGGCTATTCGCGCTGGCTGCGCAACATTGCCGTGGCGCTCGGCAATGCGCCGGGCGATGAGGCGGTACTGGCGGCGCTGCAGGCACGCGCGGCGGATGCCGAGGAGATGGTGCGCGAGCATGTGGGTTGGGCCCTGGCTCAACACGAAGCGCGCCGCAAGGCTTAACCCGCATTTCTCACGCCCTCACGTCGCGAGGGGGGCGAGGCGCCGCCGTGGTGCGCCGCACGGACCGCTCGACGCCGAAGGCGTAGCTGACACTACGTCGAGGCGGCGTGAGGGAGTACGGCGTGCCACGGCGAGTGCATCGGCACCCGCAGTAGGGATGGTGTGAGAAATGCGGGTTAGAATTCCGCCCTTTCCTCCGCCCGCCACACCGACCGCAATGGACGCTTCACGCCCGATAGGGGTTTTCGATTCCGGCATCGGCGGGCTGACCGTGGTGCGTGCGCTGATGGAGCGCCTGCCGCTGGAGAGCATCGTCTATTTCGGCGATACCGCGCGCGTGCCCTATGGCATCAAGTCGGTGGCCACCATCGAGCACTTCACCGCGCAGATCGTCGACTACCTCCTCGCTCAGCGCGTCAAGATGCTCATCGTTGCCTGCAACACCATGGCCGCGGTGGCTGCCGAGGTGGTCAAGGCGCGTGCCGGCGACGTTCCCGTTCTCGACGTCATCGAGGCCGGTGCCATGGCCGCGGTGGCGGGCGCACAGGGGCGTGGGGTAGGGGTGATCGGCACGCCGACGACGATCAACAGCAATGCCTACGCCCACCGCATGCACTGCCTCGATCCCGGGCTGCGGGTGTATTCGCAGGCCTGCCCGCTGTTCGTGCCGCTGGTCGAGGAGGGCTGGCTGGAGCATCCGGTGACCCGTCTCACGGCGCAGGAGTACCTGCGCCCGGTGCTGGCCGAGGAGGTCGGCAGCCTGGTGCTGGGCTGTACCCACTATCCGCTGCTCAAGCCCCTGCTCAAGGAAGTGGCCGGCGACGGCGTGCGCCTGGTCGACTCGGCGATCACCACCGCCGAACTGGCCGCCGCGCGCCTGCAGGCCCTCGGCCTCGCGCGCAGCGGCAGCGCAGCGGCGCACTACCGCTATGTGGTCACCGATGTGCCGCTGCGTTTCCAGACCATCGGCGAACGTTTCCTGGGGCGCTCGCTGGGCGTGGTGGAACGCATCGAATGGTGATGCTCAGCCGCTGACCAGCGGTCGCGCCGGATCCGCGCACCACTCGCTCCATGAGCCGGCATACAGCCGCGCGCCGGGGAGGCCGGCGATCTCCATTGCCAGCAGGTTGTGGCAGGCGGTGACGCCCGAGCCGCACTGATTGACGACCGCGGCTGGCGGACGTCCGCCGAGCAGGGCGGTGAAGTCGGTACGCAGTTGTGCGGCGGGAAGGAAACGGCCGCTGGCGTCGAGGTTGTCGCGGAAGAAGCGGTTGCAGGCGCCCGGGATGCGTCCGCCGACGGGGTCGAGGGATTCGTTTTCGCCGCGGAAGCGGTCGGGGCTGCGGGCGTCGATGAGGACCATCGCCTCATCGTCGAGATGCGCGGCGACGTAGTCGGCATCCACGGCCAGCCCGGCGCACACGCGGGGGCTGAAGTGTGCCGCAGGGGGGCGTGCCGGAGTGCTGTCGAGCACCTTGGTGGCTGCACACCAGGCCTGGTAACCGCCGTCGAGCACTGCCACGCGCTCGTGTCCGAGCCAGCGCAGCAGCCACCACAGGCGCGCCGCATACATCCCGCCGGCGTCGTCGTAGGCCACCACCTGGCTGTCGTTGGCAATCCCGCAGGCCCCCAGGCGCGCCGCCAGCAGGGCCGGGTCGGGCAGCGGGTGGCGGCCGTTGCGACCGCTGCGCGGGCCCGAGAGGTCGTCGTCGAGGTGCAGATGCACCGCGCCGGGAAGATGCTCGCGGGCGTAGGCGTCACGGCCGAAGGCCGGGTTGGCGAGATCGTGGCGGCAATCGACGATCACCCAGCCTGGGGTGCCGAGGTGGCGGTCGAGTTCGGCGGCGCTGATCAGGGTGGCGTAGCCGGCACTCACGGGGCGGTTTCCTCGGCGGCCGCGAGCCAGCTGCGGGCTTCGTCCTCGGCGTCGAATACGAGCACGTCGGCATCGACGAAGATCTGCGTCAGCCAGGCGCTCCAGGTCAGCCACTGGTCGTCGGTGACCACCGCAATGCGGCGGAAATCGTGGGCGTGCTGGCGCGAGAACTTGATCTCCTCCCAGGCCACGTCGAGGGTGAAACCGGCCATTTCGCGGAGATCGAAGAGCAGGCTCACCGGGCCTTCGAACTTGATCTTGAAATTGACCAGTTCCTCGAATTCCTTGTAGTCGCTCAGGGTGAATTCGCCGAAGACGGTGACGGCGACGAGATTGGGGCCGTGGTCGATGTTGATCATGGCAGCCTCCGCAGCAGGGTGGGTGGTGCGGACTACTATAGCCCCCGGCGTCGGCGCATTCAATCGCCGTGCCGCGCCAGGCGGTCATTTCGGCCGTGTCGTCAGCCCCGTCAGCACGCAGCTGGCGATGATCAGCGCGATCGCCAGCCATGCCCCCGCGGCAAGGTGCTCGCCCCACAGCAGCACGCCGAAGAGGCTGGAGAAGATCACCGTGGTGTACGCCAGGCTGGCCGACAGCAGGGTGCGTCCATAGCGGTAGGCACGCGTCATGGCGAGCTGGGCGGCGGTGCCGAAGAGGCCGATGCCGGCGAGGATCAGCGCGCCGCTGCCGTCGATGCGGTGAAAACCGCCGGCGGCCATCACCCAGGGCAGGCCGAGCAAGCCGGTGATGGCGGCAAACCAGAACACCGTGCGGGCTTCCGGTTCGCCGGCGCGGCCGAGTTCGCGCACGTTGATGTAGGCGAGGCTGGAGACCACCCCGGCGCCGAGGCCGGCGAGCGCCCCGAGCCACAGTTCGGCCTGCACGGTGGGGCGCAGCAGCAGCACGATGCCGGCAAAGCCGATGCCCACCGCCGCCGCCGTCGACCAGCGCAGGCGTTCGCCGAAGAACACCGCGAGCAGCACGGCGACGAAGATCGGCGAGGTGTAGCTGAGCGTCACCGCGGTGGCCAGCGGCAGCGCGCCGATGGCAATGAAGTAGCACATCAGCGCCAGCGAGCCGGCCAGCGCCCGCGAGACCTGCAGGCGCCAGCGCGGCGTGCGCAGGGCGACGCCCTGCGCACGTGCGAGCACGGCGACCAGCAGGACGCCGGCGGCACCGCGCCAGAACACCATCTCGCCGGCGGAAAAATGCGCGCTGCCGAGCTTCACGCAGACGCCCATGCAGGCGAACAGCAGGCTGGCGACAATCATCCACAGCGCGGGCATGGCAGGCAGGGCAGGGTGGCGGGGCGCTCATGATAGCCCGCCTGCCGACGCGGAGATGGAAGCGTGCGGCGCTTTCGGGTTAGTCTTCCGCCATCCGGGCGGCAGCCCGCTTCCTCCGCGAGGATGCACGCATGCGCCATGTACTGGCCCTGGACCAGGGCACCACCAGTTCGAGGGCGATGGTCTTTGATGCCGAGGGGCGCGTGTGCGCCTGTGCCCAGCGCGAGTTCGCCCAGCACTATCCGCGCCCCGGCTGGGTCGAGCACGACGCGCAGGAGATCCTCGACACCCAGCTCGCCTGCGCGCGCGAGGCCCTCGCCGCTGCGGGGCTGCCGGCTGCGGCCGTGGCCGCCATCGGCGTCACCAACCAGCGCGAGACCACGGTGCTGTGGGAGCGTGCCAGCGGGCGCGCGCTGGCCCCGGCGATCGTCTGGCAGGACCGCCGCACCGCGGCGCACTGCGAACGCCTGCGCGCCGACGGCTGTGCCGACTGGGTGCGCGCGCGCACCGGGCTGGAGCTCGATCCCTACTTCTCCGCCACCAAGCTGGCCTGGCTGCTCGATCACGTGCCGGGCGCGCGGGCACGCGCCGAGGCTGGCGAACTGGCCTTCGGCACCGTCGACAGCTGGCTGCTGTGGCACCTCAGCGGTGGCCGTCTGCATGTCACCGACCATGGCAACGCCTCGCGCACACTGCTCTACAGCCTCGCTGACGGCAACTGGGACGACGCGCTGTGCGAGCTCTTCGGCATCCCCCGCGCGCTGCTGCCGCGGCTGGTCGACAGCATCGGCGTGTGCGGCGAGAGCGCTGCCGAAGTACTCGGCGCTGCAGTGCCGATTGCCGGCATCGGCGGCGACCAGCAGGCCGCCACCTTCGGGCAGGCCTGCTTTGCGCCGGGGATGGCGAAGAACACCTATGGCACCGGTTGTTTCCTGCTGATGAACACCGGTGCGCAGGCCGTCGCCTCGCACAACCGCCTGCTCAGCACGGTGGGCTGGCGCGGCGGCGGGCTGTCGGCGTATGCGCTGGAAGGCAGCATCTTCATGGGCGGCGCGGTGGTGCAGTGGCTGCGCGACGGTCTCGGCATCATCCGCCATGCCGCCGAGGTCGAGGCACTTGCAGCCAGTGTGCCCGACAGCGCCGGGGTGGTGATGGTGCCGGCGTTTACCGGCTTGGGCGCACCATGGTGGGATTCACATGCACGCGGGGCGCTGTTCGGCCTCACCCGTGGCAGTGCGGCCGGCCACATCGCCCGCGCGGCGCTGGAGGCCATTGCGCTGCAGACCGTGGACCTGGTGGCGGCGATGAAGGCCGATGGCGCGGCGCCGCTGCGCGAACTGCGTGTCGACGGCGGTGCCGCCGCCAACGACCTGCTGATGCAGATCCAGGCCGACCTGCTCGGCGTGCCCGTGGTGCGGCCGCAGATGCTGGAAACCACCGCGCTGGGTGCTGCGATGATGGCCGGGCTGGGTGTCGGCCTGTGGTCCTCGACCGCCGAGCTGGCGGCGCGCTGGCAAGCGGCGCGGCGCTTCGAGCCAGCGCTGCCCGATGGCCGCCGCGACGCCCTGCTGGCGCGCTGGCGGCGCGCCATCGAGCGCAGTCGCGGCTGGGCGGCCGACGAGGGCGAAGCGTGAGCGAACTGAGCCGTGCGGCCCTGCTGGCGCAGCTGGGTGCCGATACGCAATGGGATGTGGTGGTCATCGGCGGCGGCGCCAGCGGCCTCGGCTGCGCCGTCGATGCCGCGGCGCGCGGCTACCGCACGGTGCTGCTGGAAGCGCACGACTTCGCCAAGGGCACCAGTTCGCGTGCCACCAAGCTCATTCATGGCGGTGTGCGCTACCTTGCCCAGGGCAATCTGCCGCTGGTCCGGGAGGCCCTTGCCGAGCGTGCCCTGCTGCTTGCCAACGCCCCCCATCTGGTTCACCCGCAGCGTTTCGTGGTGCCCGTCTACCGCTGGCACGAGAAGCCCATGCTCGGTCTCGGCCTCGGGCTCTATGACCTCCTTGCCGGCGAGCACGGCATTGGACCGCGCCGCGTGCTCGACGCCGCGCGCACCGTGGCGGCGCTGCCCACCGTGCGTCCGTCCGGCCTGCGTGGAGGGGTCGCCTACTGGGATGCACGCTTCGACGATGCACGCCTGGCGCTGTGTCTGGTGCGCACCTTGTTCGGGCTGGGCGGCTGCGCGCTCAACTACGCTCCCGTCGATGGCCTGCTCCTTGAAGCCGGCAAGGTGGTCGGCGTGTGTGCACACGATGCCGAGAGCGGCGCCGCCTTCGCGTTGCGCGCGCGCGTGGTGATCAACGCCACCGGAGTGTGGTCCGATGCCGTGCGCCGTTTCGAGCGCCCCCACGTGGCCGCCGCGCTGCGCCCCAGCCAGGGGGTGCATGTGGTGGTGGGGCGCGAGTTTCTTCCCGGTGACGATGCCCTGCTGGTGCCGAAGACCACCGACGGGCGGGTGCTGTTCGCCATCCCCTGGCAGGGCCGCGTGCTGCTCGGCACCACCGACAGCGCGCGCACCGACATGCCGCTGGAACCCCACGCGCTGCCCGGCGAGGTCGATTTCATCCTCGCCACCGCGGCGCGCTATCTGCTCCGCCCGCCCACGCCCGCCGACGTGCTGAGTGTCTTTGCCGGGCTGCGCCCGCTGGCCGGCAGCGGCCAGGGCGGCAGTACCGCCGGACTGTCGCGTGAGCATGCCATCGAAGTGTCGCCGGGCGGACTGGTGACCCTCAGCGGTGGCAAATGGACCACTTACCGGCGCATGGGGGCCGATGCCGTCGATGCCGCCAGTGCCCATGCCGGCCTGCCCGGGCGTGCCTCATGCACCGCCACGCTGCGCCTCCATGGCGCGCCGGCGGGACCCTGTGCCGACCCCTACGGCAGCGAACGCGCACAGGTCGATGCGTTGCCCGGCGCCGCTCGCCGTGTGCACGAGGGACTGGTGCTGAGCGAGGCGGAAGTGCGCCATGCGGTGCGCAGCGAGCTGGCGCGCACCGTCGAGGACGTGCTCGCCCGCCGGCACCGTGCGCTGTTCGTCGATGCCGCGCTGGCACAGGCCGCAGCGCCGGCGGTGGCCGCACTGATGGCCGCGGAGCTGGGACGCGACGCGCGCTGGGCGGCGGCGCAGGTACAGGCCTTCAGCGCGCTTGCCGGAGCTTACCGGCTGGGTTGAGGACGTGGGGCGGGGTCCGCGGCGCGCGCCGGTACCGTGATGCGCGCGAGCAGGCCGCCGTCGGGGTGGTTGTGCAGGCTCAGCTCGCCGCCCATGGCGCGCACCAGGTTGCGCGCGATCGCCAGTCCGAGGCCGGTGCCGCCGGTCTCGCGGTTGCGCGAGGCTTCGGTGCGGTAGAAGGGTTCGAAGACCTTTTCCAGTTCGTCCTCCGCCAGTCCGGGGCCGTGGTCGCGCACGCAGATGTCGAAATGGCCGCCGTCTTCGCGCAGCTCGACCTCCACCCTGCCGCCGAACTTGACGCCGTTCTCGATCAGGTTCCACAGCGCGCGCCGCAGTGCCGCCGGGCGGGCGATGCAGGGGCGTGCCGGGGCGCCGCTGATCTCCATCTGCCAGCCCATGTCGATGGCGTCGTCGCGCAGGGCTTCGGCGAGGTGGCGCAGATCGACCGGCTGCGCGGGGGTGGAGGCGTCCATGCTGCGGGCGTAGGCGAGGCCTTCGCGCACCAGCGCCTGCATGGCATCGAGGTCGGACTGGATGCGGCTGCGCAGGTGTTCGTCGTCCACCTGTTCGGCGCGCAGGCGCAGGCGAGTGATCGGGGTCTGCAGGTCGTGCGAGATGGCGGCAAGGATGCGCGTGCGTTCGGCAACGTGCTCGCCGATGCGGGTCTGCATCTGGTTGAAGGCTGCGGCGGCCAGGGCGACCTCCTGGGGGCCGCGGGTATCGAGCGGCGGTGCGCTTTCGGGGTGCTCGCCGAGGGTGCGGGCGGCTGCGGCGAGATGGGACAGCGGGCGGGTGGCGATGCGCACCGCCAGCCAGGTGAGCAGGGTGACGCCGCCGAGGAGGGCGAGGAGGGCGGCGAGCAGGCGCCCCGGTGGCGGGGCGACGAAATCCGCGGCTGGCGGAATGCCTGCGAGGCGTACGTTCAACGGACTGCCGTCGTGCAGGCGTACGCTGACCACCAGGGCACCGCCGCCGTGCGGGCCGTCACCGCGGTGGATGAGGTAGATCTCGCTGGCGCGCTCGGGCATTGCCGTGCGCAGTGCGGCGCGCAAGGCATGGCCAGGGGGCAGCGGGCGCAGGTGCTCGGGCAGCGGGCGCAGCGAGAGGCGCAGGCGGCGGCGGCCGAGTTCGTCGATCCAGCGTTCGCGCTCGCCGGGGGTGAGGCGGTCGAGGACGTCGGCGGCCGCGGCGATCTCCTGGGCGATGCCTTCGAAGAGTGCGCTGCGCTCGACGCGGTCGCGTTCGCCGACGAACAGCGCGAGGCTGACCGCGAGCACCACGGCGATGCCGATCAGCCAGATCAGCATCAGGCGCGAGAACAGGCTGCGCGGCCACGGCATCCTCATCGGGACGCCTCACCGTCGTGCGCACGTACCTCGCTGGCGAGCACATAGCCTTCGTTGCGCACGGTCTTGATGATGGCCGGCTCACGCGCGTTGTCGCCCAGGCGCTGGCGCAGGCGGCTGACCAGCAGGTCGATGGAGCGGTCGAAGACGTCGGCTTCGCGCCCCTGGGTGAGCTCCATCAGCTGATCGCGCGAGAGCACGCGCTGGGGGTGGGCGAGGAAGACCCCGAGCATGCGGTACTCGGCCCCCGACAGCGGCACCACGGTACCGGCGGCATCGATGAGGTGGCGGTTGACGGTATCCAGCCGCCAGTGCGCAAAGTGCAGTTCGCGCGCATGGGCCGGCGGGGCAGCCTCCAGGTTCGGCGGCAGTGCGCGGGTACGGCGCAGGATGGCGCGGATGCGGGCGTACAGCTCGCGTGGCACGAAGGGCTTGGGCAGGTAGTCGTCGGCGCCCATTTCGAGGCCGAGGATGCGGTCCATGTCTTCGCCGCGCGCGGTCAGCATCAGCACCGGAGTGTTGGCCGCGGCGCCGCCGCCGGCGCGCAGGTTGCGGCACAGGGTGAGGCCGTCGTCGCCGGGCATCATGACGTCGAGGACGATGAGGTCGACGCGGTGACGTTCGAGGGCGCTCTTCATTTCGCGCCCGTCGGCGGCGGTGGTGCAGCGCAGGCCCTGCTTTTCCAGGTAGTCGGCAAGCAGGCTGCGGATGTCGCGGTCGTCGTCGACGATCAGCACATGGTCTTGCTGGTGGCTCATGGGGCGATTCTCCTTGGCCGCCATCTTAAGGCGAGGGAGCAGGGGATTTGTATCCCAGCGTATCTGCGGCGGCGCTGGAGACATGCGGGTGCAAAGGCGCCGGCGGCGGACAAATGGCGCTTACATCGCGGTGGTCAAATGGCTCCGTCGTCCGCAGTGACGGACGCAGGACCGACAACACACAAGGAGCATGATCATGAAAACCTGGACCAAAACCACCATCGCCGCATCGCTGATCGCCGTTACCGCCCTGGGCGCCGGCACTGCCCTGGCCCGCGGCGGCGATTGCGGCGGCTTCGGCCCCGGCGGCAAGGGCGGCTGGCAGGCCGCGAGCGCGGAGCAGATGCAGCAACGCATCGCCCAGCGTGTCGATCTGCAGCTCGCCCGCCTGGAACTGGCGCTGGCCCTGACGCCACAGCAGCAGGGCGCCTGGAATGCCTTCAAGACGGCAATGGGCGAGCGCGCGCAGAAGATGGCAGCGACGATGGGCGAAGGCCGCGAGGCCGGCGCCCCGGCCACCGCGGTGGAGCGTCTGCAGCGCATGGAGGCGATGAGCGCAGCGCGCCAGACCGAGATGGCCGAGACCCGCCGTGCCGTGGAACGCTTCTATGGCACCCTCTCGGACGCCCAGAAGAAGGTCTTCGACGCCGACTTCGCCGCGCTCGGCGGTCATGGCCCGCGCGGCATGGGGCCGGGTCGGGAAGGCGCTCCGCGTGAAGGCGGACGCGGCGCCGGGCGTGGCTGAGCGGCGCCGGCACTGAGTGGTCAGCGGGGCGCCTGCGGGCGCCCCTTTCAGTTGTGTACGCTCAGGACCACTTGACGCCGCCGACTGCCAGCATGCCCTGATCGAGCAGTTCGACGAAGCCGGGGATGAGCTCGCGGACGTTGCCGCTGTAGGACTCCGCCCACATCTGCTGCAGGCGCTGGCGTGCCGCTTCATTGGCGTGCTCGCTGCCATCGGTCTCGAGCAGCCAGATGGCGACCTCGCGCCCTTCCACCACCAGGCAGAGCAGGGCGTCGTCCTCATCCGGTTCGAGGGCAGCGCGCAACTCGTCGCGGTAGGCGGCGAGCACGCTGTCGAACAGCGTCGCGCTGAAGGTGGCGCCGTGCAGCAGGGTGAGGGCGAGGGTGTTGTTGAGCGCTTGCTGGGTCATCGCTGTGGTGCCGGCCGGGAAAATGAAAAACGGGGCCACCCGTCAGGGTGGCCCCGTCGTCTGCCCGCGATGTTACGGGGCAACGCAGCTTAGTGGAACTGCTCTTCTTCGGTGGAGCCGGTCAGCGCCTTGACGCTGGAGGAGCCGCCCTGGATCACGGTGGTGACTTCGTCGAAGTAACCGGTGCCGACTTCCTGCTGGTGGGACACGAAGGTGTAACCCTGTTCGCGCGCAGCGAATTCCGGCTCCTGAACCATCTCGACGTAGTGCTTCATGCCTTCGCCGCGAGCGTAGGCGTGGGCGAACTTGAAGGTGTTGTACCAGTTGACGTGGATACCGGCCAGGGTGATGAACTGGTACTTGTAGCCCAGCGCCGACAGTTCTTCCTGGAAGGAAGCGATCTGCGAGTCGTTGAGGTTCTTCTTCCAGTTGAAGGACGGCGAGCAGTTGTAGGACAGCAGCTTGCCGGGGCAGGCGGCCAGCACGGCCTGGGCGAACTCGCGGGCGAAGCCGATATCGGGCACGCCGGTTTCGCACCACACCAGGTCGGCGTAGGGGGCGTAGGCAACACCACGGGAGATGGACTGCTCGAGGCCGTTACGGACGCGGTAGAAGCCTTCCTGGGTACGCTCACCGGTGAGGAAGGGCTTGTCGTTGGCGTCGTAGTCGGAGGTGATCAGGTTGGCGGCTTCGGCATCGGTACGGGCCAGGATCAGCGTCGGCACACCCATGACGTCGGCGGCGAAGCGCGCGGAGATCAGCTTCTCGATGGCTTCACGGGTCGGCACCAGCACCTTGCCACCCATGTGGCCGCACTTCTTGGCGGCAGCCAGCTGGTCTTCGAAGTGAACGCCAGCGGCACCGGCGGCGATCATGTTCTTCATCAGTTCGAAGGCGTTCAGCACGCCGCCGAAACCGGCTTCGGCGTCGGCCACGATGGGCAGGAAGTAGTCGATGAAGCCTTCGTCGCCCGGGTTGATGCCACGCGACCACTGGATCTCGTCAGCGCGCTTGAAGGTGTTGTTGATGCGGCGGACCATGGTCGGCACGGAGTCGTAGGCGTACAGCGACTGGTCCGGGTACATGGTTTCGGAGGTGTTGCCGTCGGCGGCGACCTGCCAGCCGGACAGATACACGGCTTCCAGACCAGCCTTGGCCTGCTGCATGGCCTGACCGGCGGTGATGGCGCCGAAGGCGTTCACATAACCCTTCTTGGCGCCGCCGTTGACCTTCTCCCACAGCACCTTGGCGCCGCGCTGGGCGAGGGTGTACTCGGGCTGCAGGCTGCCGCGCAGGCGGACCACGTCGGCGGCGGTGTAACCGCGCTTGACGCCCTTCCAGCGGGGGTTTTCAGCCCAGTCTTTTTCGAGGGCGGCGATTTGCTGTTCGCGGGTCAGAGTCATGTCTATTCCTTACTGGCTGACGGTGGGGAGGGTGTTGCGGCCCGCCCCCGGGGCGGGCCTGTCACGGTCTCGACGCGGCCCGGGAGCGGCGTCGAATGAAGCACAGTATAGGAAGATTCTGGCTCTGCAACAATAGGTCTTATATAAGATATAAGAAAAAAATTAGTTGTTTAAAGTCAGCGCCTTGTGTCTCGCATCCCGCATGGCGAAAAGAAAATCGATTCTGTGAAACGAAAACCTGCTGCGCTGCACCGTGAGTCCCGCGGTTCTGGCGGCAGTCTGTTACATCAGGGCCTGCTCGGCGACGATGACCCCGTCCTCGTCGGCATAGACGAAGTGGCCAGGGGTGAAGGTGACACCGCCGAAGCTGACCGCGAGGTCACGATCGCCAACGCCCTTCTTGATGCTCTTCAGCGGATGGGTGGCAAGTGCCAGCACGCCAAGGTCCATAGTGCCGATGGCCTTCGAGTCGCGGATGCAGCCATAGACGATGACGCCGGCCCAGCCGTTGTTGACGCCGAGCACGGCGAGCTGGTCGCCGACCAGCGCGCAGCGCAGCGAGCCGCCGCCATCGACCACCAGTACACGGCCTTCGCCCGGGCTCTCGAGGGCGCTGCGCACCAGCGAGTTGTCCTCGAATACCTTCAGCGTGGTGATGACGCCGCCGAAGGCCTTGCGCCCGCCGTAGCTGCGGAACATCGGGGTGACAATGCGCACGCGGCCTTCGTTGGCGTCGCACAGGTCTGCGGTCTGGATGGTCATGGCGATCTCTCCGGTGGCTCAATGGTGGCGGCGATGATAACCCAGCAGTGCTCGCGCAATTGCCTGCGTCCGCTGTCAGGATGCAGTCCGCGCGGTCTTTCTTGCAAAGAGGAAAAAAGCCCAGCCCCCGCATGTGAGGCCACGCGCGGGGGCTGGGCTGTGCTGGCGAGCGTGCGGATCAGACGGTGGCGACTTCCTTCTCGTCGAAGACCAGTTTGACCTTGCCGTCGTCGTCCAAGTCGATGGTCACCCGTCCGCCGCCGGCGAGGCGGCCGAAAAGCAGCTCGTCTGCCAGCGCGGCGCGGATGGCGTCCTGGATCAGGCGCGCCATCGGCCGCGCGCCCATCAGTGGGTCGAAGCCGTGCTCGGCCAGCCAGGCCTTGAGGTCGTCGGTGAAATGGGCCTCGACCTTCTTGTCGTGCAGCTGCGCTTCGAGTTCGATGAGGAACTTGTCCACCACGCGCAGGATGATCTCGCTGTCCAGCGCCCGGAAGGAGATCGTCGCGTCCAGCCGGTTGCGGAACTCCGGCGAGAACATGCGCTTGATCTCGGCCATCTCGTCGCCGGTCTCGCGCTTGGCGGAGAAACCGATCACCGACTTCTGCATTGCCTCGGCGCCGGCGTTGGTGGTCATGATGATGATGACGTTGCGGAAATCCGCCTGCCGGCCGTTGTTGTCGGTCAGGGCACCATGGTCCATGACCTGCAGCAGGATGTTGTAGATGTCCGGATGGGCCTTCTCGATTTCGTCGAGCAGCAGCACGCAGTGCGGCTTCTTGGTGATCGCCTCGGTGAGCAGGCCGCCCTGGTCGAAGCCGACATAGCCCGGCGGCGCACCGATGAGGCGGCTGACGGCGTGGCGTTCCATGTACTCCGACATGTCGAAGCGCACCAGTTCGATGCCGAGGGTGTAGGCGAGCTGACGGGCGACTTCGGTCTTGCCGACGCCGGTGGGGCCGCTGAACAGGAAGGAGCCGATCGGCTTGGCCGGATTGCCGAGTCCCGAACGCGACATCTTGATCGCCTTGGCGAGCGCATCGATGGCCGCATCCTGACCGAAGACCACGTTCTTGAGGTCGCGGTCGAGAGTCTTCAGCGCCGCCTTGTCGTCATTGGAGACGGTGCGCGGCGGGATGCGGGCGATCTTGGCGACGATCTCCTCGATCTCGTTCTTGCCGATGGTCTTCTTCTGGCGTGACTTCGGCAGGATGCGCTGTGCCGCCCCGGCTTCGTCGATGACGTCGATGGCCTTGTCGGGGAGGTGGCGGTCGTTGATGTACTTGGCCGACAGCTCGGCGGCGCTCGACAGTGCGGCCGCCGAGTACTTGATGCCGTGGTGTTCCTCGAAGCGGCTCTTGAGGCCCTTGAGGATCTCGATGGTTTCGGCCACCGAGGGTTCGACCACGTCGACCTTCTGGAAGCGCCGCGACAGCGCGTGGTCCTTCTCGAAGATCTGCCGGTACTCGGTGTAGGTGGTGGCGCCGATGCACTTCAGCTGCCCGGAGGACAGTGCCGGCTTGAGCAGGTTGGAGGCGTCCAGGGTGCCGCCCGAGGCCGCTCCGGCACCGATCAGGGTGTGAATCTCGTCGATGAACAGGATCGCTCCTTCCTGCTCGACGAGTTGCTTGAGCACGGCCTTCAGGCGCTGCTCGAAGTCGCCGCGGTACTTGGTGCCGGCCAGCAGCGCGCCCATGTCGAGGGCGTACACCTGGGCGTTCTCCAGCACTTCTGGAACCTGGCCGTCGACGATGCGGTGGGCCAGCCCTTCGGCGATGGCGGTCTTGCCGACGCCGGCCTCGCCAACCAGCAGAGGGTTGTTCTTGCGCCGCCGGCAGAGGGTCTGGATGACGCGCTCGACCTCCTTCTCGCGGCCGATGAGGGGGTCGATCTTGCCCACCAGGGCCTGCTGGTTGAGGTTCTGGGTGTAGTTCTCCAGTGCACCGCCGGATTGCGGGCTTTCCGCCTCCGCTTCGTTGTGCTCGCCCTCGCTCTGGTTTGGTGCGCCCGCACCTTGCGGGGGCGTCTTGGCGATGCCGTGGGAGATGAAGTTCACCACGTCGAGGCGGGAGATGTTCTGGCGCTGGAGGAAATACACCGCATGGGAATCCTTCTCGCCGAAGATCGCCACCAGCACGTTGGCGCCGGTGACTTCCTTCTTGCCGGAGGATTGCACATGGAGGATGGCGCGCTGGATGACGCGCTGGAAACCCAGGGTCGGCTGGGTGTCGATGTCTGCAGTGCCCTCGACCTTGGGGGTGTGCTCGTTGATGAACTCGGTGAGTTCGCGGCGCAACTCGTCCATGTTGGCGTTGCAGGCGCGCAACACTTCCGCGGCGGAGGGATTGTCGAGCAGTGCGAGCAGCAGATGCTCCACGGTGATGAACTCGTGGCGCTTCTGGCGCGCTTCGACAAAGGCCATGTGCAGGCTGACTTCAAGCTCTTGCGCGATCATTCAGTTTTCCTCCATCACGCAGGCCAGCGGATGCTGGTGCTGCCTGGCATAAGACACGACCAGCTCGATCTTGGTCGCTGCGACATCCCGCGGGAAGACGCCGCAAAGCCCCATGCCCTCTCTGTGGACTTGGAGCATGACCCGCGTGGCACGTTCGCGGTCCATGCCGAAAAATTTCTGCAACACGTCGACCACGAAGTCCATCGGCGTAAAGTCGTCGTTCAACAGCAGCACCTTGTAGAGCGGCGGCGGCGTGGTGCGTGCGCGTGTCGCCTCCAGTACGAATTCGTCCTGCTTGTGTGTGGCCATGCGAACCATTCTAATCAAGTGTCGGCAGAGTGCAACAACGCTGCGCAGAGGGGTTTTTCGCCTCGTTGGAGGGCGTGTGCGGTGTACTTTCGCGCTGCCTTCGGGCGATTACAAGCGATTTATATGCCAGGGGGCATCGGCTTATCCGTGGGAGTGGCGATGCTGCGCCGCGCAAGAAAATGCCGCAAGAAATGCTTGACGCTGTGGGCTCAGTTGCGTAAAAGCACTTCCGTATGTCGTGCAAAGAGCAGTGCGCTGACCCTGTCGGGCTGTCGCCGCGATGTGGCTGCTGGCAGGGCTCAGGAGTGACCTCGGGTTGCTTCGGTGCGGGTTCCGGTTCCTCTGCAAGACATGCTGGCCGGGTGGTTCCGGTACGTTACATGCACACTTGAAGGATTGATGGTATATGGCAACTGGCACTGTTAAGTGGTTCAACGATTCCAAGGGTTTTGGCTTCATTACCCCGGATGACGGCAGCGAGGATCTCTTCGCGCACTTTTCCGCGATCAACATGAGCGGCTTCAAGACCCTGAAGGAAGGCGAGAAGGTTTCCTTCGAAGTCACCCAGGGTCCGAAGGGCAAGCAGGCTTCCAACATCCAGAAGGCTTGAGGAAGCCGCGTTCGACGCGGAGCGCCGTACCGCACACAGGGGTTGCCGGCAGCGTGCCGGTGGCTTTGCAGGCTGGTTGTCGAGTACGGTCATGGGGTGTCGGAGAGGCTGAGTGCAACTGAGCCTGTTTCCGCCACGCCAAAGAACAAGAGGCCACCGCATGCGGTGGCCTCTTGCCATTCTGGAGATCTGGGCCCGCGCGGGCCGGTCTGCCGACCGGCTTACTTGAGCTTGATTTCCTTGTACAGGACGTGCTTGCGGGCGACCGGGTCGTACTTCTTGAACTCGAGCTTCTGCGGGGTGGTGCGCTTGTTCTTCGAGGTGGTGTAGAAGTGACCGGTGCCGGCAGTCGATTCCAGCTTGATCTTTTCGCGAATGCCTTTAGCCATGATGGTCTCCGTTCAGTGCGGGGCTCAGAGCTTCTCGCCGCGGGCGCGAAGTTCGGCGACGACTTCGTCGATGCCCTTCTTGTCAATGGTACGCAGGCCGGCATTCGACACGCGCAGGCTGATCCAGCGGTTCTCGGCCTCGCTCCAGAACCGGCGGTTCTGCAGGTTGGGGAGGAAACGACGCTTGGTCTTGTTGTTGGCGTGGGAAACGTGATTTCCCACCATCGGGGCTTTACCCGTTACTTGGCAGACGCGAGCCATACGATGCTCCAGGGAATTCGGTTTGCGAAAAGCGGTGGAGGATACCGCATCGTCACCCCCTCGCGCAAGCCCCGTGGTGTTCGGCGATGTCCTGCAGCGGCTCAGAGCAGTCCGCGTTCGGCGAAGGACAGCGGTGCGCCGTGGGCGGTGACGATGAAGTGATCGAGTACGCGCACGTCCACGGTCTCCAGCGCCTGCTTGAGGCTGCGGGTCAGCAGTTCGTCGGCGTGGCTGGGTTCGCAGGCCCCGGAGGGGTGGTTGTGGGCGAGGATGACCGCTGCGGCGTTGTGTGCGAGCGCCAGCTTGACCACCTCGCGCGGATAGACGCTGGTCTGGGTGAGGGTGCCGCGGAACAGTTCGACGGCGTCGATGAGGCGGTTGCGCGCATCGAGCAGCAGGACGGTGAATACCTCGTGGGGCAGGCTGCCGAGGCGCAGGCGCAGCCAGTTGCGCACCGAGCGGGGGGTGTCGAAGATGTCGCCGGCGCTCATTTCCTCGGCCAGCGCGCGTCGCGACAGTTCCATCACCGCCTGCAGTTGGGCATACTTCGCCAGCCCCATGCCGGGGATGCTGGCAAATTCCGCCGCTTCGGCGTTGCACAGGCGGGTCAGGTTGCCGAAGCGCACCAGCAGGTCGCGACCGAGGTCGACTGCGCTGCGTCCGCGCACACCGACGCGCAGGAAGAGGGCGAGCAGTTCGGCATCGCTGAGGGTATGGGCGCCGCGGGCGAGCAGCTTCTCGCGCGGGCGTTCGGCGGCAGGCCAGTCGGAGATTGCCATGGGCAGGGCGGACCGATCAACGAACGATGATGCATTAAACCCAATGTCATGAAAGAGCTCAAGGGCAGGAAGCTGATTCTCGGCGTTTCGGGCGGCGTGGCGGCATACAAGGCCGCCGAACTGACCCGTCTGCTGGTCAAGGCCGGCGCCGAGGTCGATGTGGTGCTGACCGAGGCCGGTGCGCGTTTCGTCGGCGCGGTGACCTTCCAGGCGCTCTCCGGACGCCCGGTGCACGGCGGACTGTGGGAGGGTGGGGCGGCCAACGGCATGGCCCATATCGACCTTTCCCGTCAGGTCGACGCCATCCTCGTGGCGCCGGCGACCGCCGACCTGCTTGCCAGGCTGGCGCAGGGGCGTGCCGACGATCTGCTCAGCACGCTCTGCCTGGCGCGCGACTGCGCCCTGCTGGTGGCGCCGGCAATGAACCGGCAGATGTGGGCGAACCCGGCCACGCAGCGCAACGTCGCCACCCTCCTCGGCGACGGCGTGACGGTGCTCGGCCCGGGGGAAGGCGAGCAGGCCTGCGGCGAGGTCGGGCCCGGGCGCATGCTCGAGCCCGAGGAGCTCGTCGAGCATGTGGTGGCGGCCTTCCGTCCCAAGGTGCTGGCCGGGCGCAAGGTGGTGCTCACTGCCGGGCCCACCTTCGAGGCCATCGATCCGGTGCGCGGCATCACCAACAGCAGCTCCGGCAAGATGGGCTATGCACTGGCACGCGCCTGCCGCCAGGCCGGTGCCGAGGTGGTGCTGGTCAGCGGGCCGGTGGCCCTCGCCGCGCCGCTGGGGGTGCAGCGCGTGGGGGTGCATTCGGCGCTGCAGATGCGTGCGGCGGTGTTCGATGCCCTGCCTGGCGCCGATGTCTTCATTGGCGTGGCCGCGGTTGCCGACTATCGTCCGGCGCAGGCTGCGGAGCACAAGATCAAGAAGTCCGGTGATGTCCTGCAGTTGAGCCTGACCCCCAATCCCGACATCCTTGCCGAGGTCGCGGCACTGCCACAGGCGCCTTTCTGCGTCGGCTTTGCCGCGGAGAGCCGCGACCTTGATGCCTATGCGACGGGCAAGCGGACGGCCAAGCGCCTGCCGCTGCTGGTCGGCAACCTGGTCCAGGATGGCCTGGGCGGCGACGACAACGAGGTGGTGCTGTACGACGACAACGGACGCCACGCGCTCGGCCGTGCCGCCAAGGGCGAACTGGCTGCGCGCATCGTCGATCATCTGGCCGCGCTGCTGGAGCGCCGCGGCCCTTCCATGGAGCAAGCCTGATGCACAAGATAGACGTGAAGATTGTCGATGCGCGCCTGCGCAACCAGCCGCCGGCGTATGCCACGGCGGGGGCGGCAGGGCTCGATCTGCGCGCCTGCATCGATGCGCCGCTGGTGCTGCATCCGGGTGAGAGCACGCTGGTACCCAGCGGACTGGCGATCCATCTGGCCGATCCCGGGCTGGCGGCGATGATCCTGCCGCGTTCCGGCCTTGGTCACAAGCACGGCATCGTGCTCGGCAACCTGGTCGGTCTGATCGATTCCGACTACCAGGGGCAGATCTTCGTGTCGATGTGGAATCGTGGCCGCGAGAGCTTCACCGTCCAGCCCATGGAGCGCATTGCCCAGCTGGTGGTGGTGCCGGTGCTGCAGGTCGGTTTCAACATTGTGGACGACTTCTCCCGCAGCGAGCGCGGCGGGGCCGGGTTCGGCAGTACCGGCAAGCACTGAGCGTGAGTGGGCATGCCGGCATCCCGGTAGGGGTGCACGTGGTGTTCGAGCGCGGTGACGAGGTGCTGTTGATGCGGCGCGCCGGCACGGGCTTCTTTGACGGGCTGTACAGCCTGCCGGGCGGGCATGTCGAGGCCGGCGAGTCGATCCTCGCTGCCGCGGCACGCGAGTGCGCGGAGGAACTCGCCGTCGGCGTCGAGGCGGCACAGTTGCACATGCTGGGGGTGGTGCATCGGCTGTCCGACACCAACCGGGTGGATTTCTTCGTGCGCGCCGCGCAGTGGACGGGGACGGCACGGATTGCCGAACCGCACAAGTGCGATGCACTGGGCTGGTATCGGCGCGATGCGCTGCCGCCCGCCATGGTGCCCTATGTCGCTGCTGCGCTCGCTGCCGGGGCGGGGCCGTGGGTGCTGGAGCTGGGCTGGGCGTGAAGGCTGCGGGCGCTATTCAGCGTATCAACGGATTCTGATAGTCTTTCCCCGCTGCGCCGCGTGCGGCGCGCCTACGACAATATCCATGAATGCGAGGAGGGGGAGATGGGAATGAACTGGAGACGCGCGCTGGCCGGGCTGGCGCTGGGTGCCGCGGCGCCCGTGGTGCTGGCTGCCGGTGAGCTGCCGGATGTCGATCTCGGTCGTGCCGAGGAAATCAACATGGGGCGCTGCTTCCTGTGTCACGGCGTCGACGGCGAGAGCTCGACCGCACTCTACCCGCGCCTGGCCGGACAGCACTACCAGTACATCGCCAAGCAGCTCGCCGACTTCCAGGCCGGGCGGCGCAAGAGCGATACCATGGTGAGCATGGTGGAAGGCCTCACCGCCGACGAGATGCTGGCCCTCGGGGTGTTCTTCGAGAAGAAGCCGACGCGCGCGCAGGCCGTCCAGGATGCCGATCTTGCCGGGGTTGGGCGCTACGTCTTCCACCGTGGCAACGAGTATTCCGGCGTCGCCGCCTGCGCCTCCTGTCATGGCGAGCGCGGCCTCGGTTCGCCGGCGCTGCCGCGTCTGGCCGGGCAGGTTCCGCAATACACCGAAAGCCAGTTGAAGTCGTTCAACAAGCGCGAGCGCACCAACGACAACGCGGTGATGCACTCGATCGCCTCGCGCCTGACCGAGCTGGAGATCAAGGCCGTGTCGCTCTACATTGCCACGCTCGACTGAGCACATGCGGCGCCCGTGCGGCGCAGGCGCGGCAATGAAAAACGGGGCCCTTGCGGGCCCCGTCTGCCTTGGCTGGATGCCGGCGTTCAGGCGAGCATGTCGGCCCAGATGTTGTTGGCCCAGGCCAGCGCATACTTGCCTTCGATCTCGTTGGCGGCCGCCGACACCCCACCCGCACCTTCCACGGGCAGGAAGGTCTGCTTCTCGGCGTTGTACTGGTGTACCGAGGCGACGTGGATGACGTTCCTGTCGTCCACAAAGCTGTAGCAGGTGTTCATCACCACCGGGGTGGCGCTTGGCTCGCGTCCCTCGAAGAGGTTGAGGATGGCGGCGGCGGCAACCTTGGCGTGCTGGTTGGCCATGTGGCCGGACTTGGGCATCGTCGGCGCGGGGAAGAGAGCGTCGCCGAGCACGTGTACGCCGGGCATGCCCTTGGCTTCCATGCTCAGCCAGTCGACGTCCACCCAGCGCTCGTTGATCAGCGGCAGGCCGGCCTGCACGGCGATGTTGCCGGCGCGCATGGGCGGGATGACGTTGAGGACGTCGGCCTTGACGTCGCCGAACTCGAGCTTGGCGATGCGGTTGCGGGCGTCGACTTCCATGATCGCGCTGTTCGGGCGGTACTCGAGGATGTCCTTGTAGGGGCCCTGGAAGGCGCGCAGGAAAAGGCCCTTCTTCGACTGGATGTCGTCGTTGGCATCGAGGATGATGACCTTCGACTTCGGTTTGTGGGTCTTGAAGTAGTTGGCCACTACGCAGGCGCGCTCATAGGGGCCGGGCGGGCAGCGGTAGGGGGCCTTGGGGATCTGGATGGCGAACACGCCGCCGTCGGCCATGCTCTCGAGTTGCTGGCGCAGCAGTACGGTCTGGGCGCCGGCCTTCCAGGCGTGGGGGATGAGCTCCTCGTTGCCGTCGAGGCCTTCGATGGCGCCGGGCATGAAATCGATGCCCGGGGAGACCACCACGCGATCGTAGCTCAGGGTGCCGCCGGCGGCCAGGCGCACCTCGCGCTTGGCGGCGTCGATGCCGAGCACCTCGTCCTGGATCACCTTCACGCCCCACTTCGACTTCAGGTTGTCGTAGCTGACGGTGATGTCGGCGAGGGTCTTCTGCCCGGCGATCACCAGGTTGGAGATCGGGCAGGAGATGAACTGTGCGTTGCGCTCGACCAGGGTCACCGCCACGCTGCCCTTGCTCCACATGCGCAGGTACTTGGCCACCGTGGCGCCGCCATAGCCGCCGCCGACGACCACCACATGGCCGCCCTTGCCGCCGCCGCTGGTGGCGCAGCCCGCCAGTCCGCCGAGTACCGTGGAGCCCGCGGCGATGGCGCCGGCGGATTTCAGAAAGTCACGTCTGTTAAGCATCTTCGTCCTCCCCCTGGCTTATTTCTGTGCGGCGAAATACGCGGCGATCAGCTCAAGCTGCTCGTCGGTATAGCCCTTGGAAATCTGGTGCATGATGGAGGCGGGCTTGGCGCCACTCTTGAAGTCCAGCATCTTCTGCAGCAGTTTGTCGCGCGGTTCGCCGGCGAGGCTGTCCATGCCGCCGACGCTCTTGCCATTGGTGCCATGGCAGTTGGCGCAGGTGGCAGCCAGGTTGCGGGCCAGATTGGGATCCTGGGCGTGGGCCAGGCCGCCGGCGGCGAGCGCACAGACGGTGGCGAGTGCGAATTTGAGCTTCAAGACTTTCCTCCTCTCCATTTATTTGATCCGCATCGGCGCGACCGCCGGCCCCTGTGTCCGGGGTCCTCTGGCGGAACACGCTGCCGGCGCAGTATAGCCCACGTGGGAGAGAAGACAATCTATCGAAAGGGGATTTGATCCATGTCAAAGCGAGGCCCTTCATTTCGTGTGCAGCGCACAATAACAATTTGTTGACCATATGATTTCATGGTTATAAAGTTTTCCACTAATAAGAACGCAGGTGGGGGCGAGATGGAGGAGCTGAACAAGGTCTTCGAGAGCGTGGCCGAGTACTTCGGTCTGCTTGCCGAGCCGACGCGCCTGAAGATCCTGCACTGCCTGTGCAACGGCGAGCTGGCCGTAAATGAAGTGGTGGAGGCCGTCGGGCTTACCCAGGCCAACGCCTCGCGCCACCTCAACCTGCTCTACCGCGCCCGTGTAGTCGACCGCCGCCGTGAAGGCAGCCAGGTCTTCTACCGCATCGTCGATCCCAATTTCACCGATCTGTGCCGCACCGTGTGCGTGAGCATCGCTTCGCGCAGCGAAACCTCGATGCCGCGGCGGGAGAGCCTGCTGCGCCTCGAACAGGATCTCGGCGGCGGACCCTGAGCCAGCACTCTGGAGGAGGAGACGGCTGGCGCGCAAGATCAACAAGACAAGCGTTCAACACCACAAACCGCAGTCAACAACGCACCAATGGGGGGAGCGTACGCATGGCACTCACAGATGCCCGGCTTGGCCGGGTCAGGCCTGCGCCGGAAAACTTCCTGAGCGACGAGCAGATTCAGTCGGTCAAGGAGGGCAGGCGCGATTTCCTGCGCAAGGCATTCATCGCCGCCAGTGCGGCAGCCGCGGCGCCCGCGGTGGCGCATGCGCAGTCCGCCGGTGATCCGGCGATTCTCGAACTGCAGCCGTGGTCCACGATGCTGGGCAAGCCGGTGGCGGCCAATCCCTACGGCATGCCGTCGATGTACGAGCGCAATCTCGTCCGTCGCGAAAGCCCGGGGCTGACCCGCGTGGGCGGTTCGTCAGTGGCATTCACGCCGCTGCAGGGCCTGTTCGGCATCATCACGCCGTCGGGGCTGCACTTCGAGCGCCATCACCAGGGTTGGGTGGATATCGATCCCAACAAGCACCGCCTGATGATCAACGGCCTGGTGAAGACCGATGCGGTGTTCACCATGGACGACATCATGCGCCTGCCCTCGGTGTCGCGCATCCACTTCATCGAGTGCGGTGCCAACACCGGCATGGAGTGGGGCAACGTGGCGGTGCCGACGGTGCAGTACTCGCACGGCATGATCTCCTGTTCGGAATTCACCGGTGTGCCGCTGAAGGCCATTCTCGACATGTGCGGGGCCGATTACCGCAAGGGCCGTTTTATCCTCGCCGAAGGCGCGGACGGCTCGTCGATGACCCGCACCATCCCGATGGAGATGGTCGAGTCCGGCGAGGTGCTGGTGGCTTACGGCATGAACGGCGAGATGCTGCGCCCGGAGAACGGCTACCCGCTGCGCCTGGTGGTGCCGGGCGTGCAGGGGGTGTCGTGGGTGAAGTGGCTGCGTCGCATCGAAGTCGGCGACATGCCCTGGGCGACCAAGGACGAGGCGGTGCACTACATCGACCTGATGCCGGACGGCCTGCACCGCCAGTACTCCTCCATCCAGGAGTGCAAGTCGGTGATCACCACCCCCTCGGGCGGCCAGACCCTGCTCGACAAGGGCTTCTACAACGTCTCCGGGCTGGCCTGGTCGGGGCGCGGCAAGATCACCCGCGTCGATGTATCCACCGATGGCGGCATCAACTGGCGCACCGCCCGGCTGGAGACACCGGTGCTGTCGAAGGCGCTGACGCGCTTCAACATCGACTGGGTATGGGACGGCAAGCCGGCCATCCTGCAGTCGCGGGCGATGGACGACACCGGCTACGTACAGCCCTCCTATGGGCAACTGCGCGCGGTGCGCGGTACCAAGTCGATCTACCACAACAACGCCATCCAGTCCTGGAAGGTGGTCGAATCCGGTGAGGTGAGCAATGTCCAGGTTCTCTAAGACGCTGATCGCGCTTGCCCTTGCCGTCGGCACCGCCGCCCCGGTGCTGGCTTTCGATCGCTACCAGGGCATCGGGCGTGCCGCCACCGCGGCTGAAGTGCAGGCCTGGGACATCGATGTGCGCCCGGACTTCGCCGGCTTGCCCAAGGGCAGCGGTGATGCCATCCGCGGCATGGACATCTGGGAGGCACAATGCGCCTCCTGTCACGGCTACTTTGCCGAGTCCAACGAGGTGTTCACGCCGCTGGTGGGCGGTACCACGCCAGCCGACATCGACAGCGGGCGGGTTGCCGCGCTGATCAATGACAGCTTCCCGCAACGCACGACGATGATGAAGGTGCCCACGGTGTCCACACTGTGGGACTATATCAACCGTGCGATGCCGTGGACGGCGCCCAAGTCGCTCAGTGCCGACGAGGTGTATTCGCTGGTGGCCTTCCTGCTCAACCTCGCGGAAGTCATTCCGGACGACTTCGAACTCAACCAGGACAGCATCCGCGAGGTCCAGCAACGCATGCCCAACCGCAACGGCATGACCACCGACCACGGCATGTGGCCGGGAGCGCCGGCGAGCAAGGGCGGCATCGGCAACGGCGGTCGTCCGGACGTGCGCGCCACGGCGTGCATGAAGGACTGCAAGCGTGAAGTGGTGCTGGCCTCGGCGCTGCCCGAGCACGCCCAGGACGCGCACGGCAACCTCGCCGAGCAGAACCGCCCGGTGGGTGGCGTGCGCGGCGTGCAGACCGGGCCGTCGACGGCCGAGCAGGCGCCCGCCGATCCGCTGCTGGCGCTGGCTACCGAGAAGGGCTGCATGGCCTGCCACGGTGTTGCCAGCAAGATCATCGGCCCGGGCTACAACGAGATCGCTGCCCGCTACCGCGACCAGGCCGGCGCCCAGGCGCTGCTGGTCGGCAAGGTCAAGGGCGGTGGTCAGGGAACCTGGGGGGCGATTCCGATGCCTCCCCAGAGCCACCTTGCGGACGAGGAGATCGATCAGCTCGTCCGGTGGATTTTGTCCGGCGCAAAAGCGCAGTAACACAACCCTTCAACACAAGGAGAGACGGGATGGATAACCAACGCAGGGATGCCCTCAAGGCCGGTGGCGGTCTGGGCGTGTTCGGTCTGCTGGCTGCGGCCGGCCTGATCAAGCCGGAGATGGCCTTCGCGGCCTGGAACAAGGACGCCTTCGACGCCAAGACCATGGATGCCGCCCTGGCTGCCATCGGTGCCGGCAAGCCGGCCGACAGCGCCGACGTGCAGATCACCGCCCCGGACATCGCCGAGAACGGCGCCGTGGTGCCGGTGGGCGTGGTCAGCAACATCGCCAACACCGAGTACGTCGCGATCATGATCGAGAAGAACCCGGCAATGCTGGCGGCTTCGTTCACGATTCCGGCCGGCACCCTTGCCGACGTGCAGACGCGCGTCAAGATGGGCCAGACTTCCGACGTTTTCGCCGTGGTCAAGGCTGGCGGCAAGTTCTACGTCGCCAAGAAGGAAGTCAAGGTCACCCTCGGCGGCTGCGGCGGCTGAGCGTACCCAACGGATACAGGAGAAACAACGATGGCAAGTCCGATGCGTATTCGCGCCGCCAGCAAGGACGGCGTTACCGAAGTGCGAGTGCTGATGTCCCACCCGATGGAGACCGGTCAGCGCAAGAACGCTGCCGGTGAAGTGATCCCCGCCCACTTCATCACCGAACTGACCGCCAAGCACAATGACAAGGTCGTGCTCAGCGCCGAGTTCGGCCCCTCGGTGTCCACCAACCCCTACTTGGCGTTCAAGTTCAACGGTGGCGCCAAGGGCGACAAGATGGTTGTCACCTGGGTGGACAACAAGGGCGAGTCGCGTACCGACGAAGTGCAGATCAGCTGATGCGTGCGCGGCGGCCTGCGGGCCGTCGCACCGCCACAGCGGCAGAAAACAACAAGCATGGCCCCGGCCGCCGGTGCGGACGGCAGGGGGTTGCACCCAAGATCCGCTCCCGGAGGAGAGACCATGAAGCGAAAACTGATGGCGGCAGCCATCGGCGTGACGGCTGCGTTCGCCGCGCCGCTGGCGTTCACCAGCGAAGAGCTCAATTTCGACGCCTACCGGCAGATGCTTGCCGATGGCAACCCGGCCGAACTGTTCGAGATGGAAGGCGAGGAACTGTGGGTCACCGCCCGCGGCCCCAAGAACGCCACCCTTGAGCAATGCGACCTCGGCCTCGGGCCAGGGGTCGTCGAGGGTGCCGCGGCGCAGTTGCCGCGCTACTTTGCCGACACCGGCAAGGTGCAGGACCTCGAATCGCGCCTGATGCACTGCATGGAGACCCTGCAGGGCATTCCCTCGGGCGAGATCATCGGCGGCAAGTTCCGCCAGGGCGAGCGCGGCAAGCTGGCCTCGCTGGTGGCCTACGTGGTCACCCACTCCAAGGGCAAGCCGATTGCGGTCGATGTCAGTCATCCGAAGATGCAGGACATGTACGCCATGGGAGAGAAGGTCTTCTTCTATCGCACCGGCGCGATGGACTTCTCCTGCGCCTCCTGTCACGGTGAGGACGGCAAGCGCATCCGTGCCACCCATCTGCCCAACATCACCACCAACAAGGGGGCGGCGGAAGGGTGGACGTCGTGGCCTGCTTACCGGGTGTCGAACTCGCAGTTCTGGACCTTCCAGCACCGCCTGTGGGACTGCTTCCGCCAGCAACGCACCGCGGAGCCGGTTTTCGCTTCCGATGTGACCATCGCGCTGTCGGTTTTCCTGGCGGCCAAGAGCAACGGCTACGAGGCCCAGTGGCCCGGCGTCAAGCGCTGAGGGAGGGACGATCATGAGCAAGAAAGCAATCGCGCCGCTGGCGCTCACCGTTGTCCTCGCCGCGCTGCTCGCCGGCTGCGTCAAGCATGGTCACTACGCCCCCGGCGCTTCTGCAACGCCGGCGGCGGGTGCTGCCGATCAGGCGCTCGAAGCCCGTGTCGAGGAGATGATGCTGACCTCGTTCAAGGCTACCGGCATTGCCTCACTCGATCGTCAGGTGCGTGACGAGGTGCAGAAGGCCTGCTCCAGCCCCGTGCAACCCGACGCGGAAACCATGCGGCGCCTTGAGGAAGGGCAGATGGCCACCATCCAGTGGCCGAGCAATGGCGACTTTACCGGCGGTGACTGGAAGGAAGGCGCCAGGATCGCCATCAGTGGCCGCGGCCTGACGTGGACCGACGCCAGCCCCGACAACAACGGCGGCGGCTGCTACAACTGCCATGCCATGGATCCGGGTGAGGTCTCTGCCGGCACCATTGGCCCCAGCCTGGTGGGTTACGCCAGGCTGCGCGGCAACTCCGAAGAGATCGTCCGCTACACCTGGGGCAAACTGTGGAACGCCAAGGCCTACAACGCCTGCAGCAACATGCCGCGCAATGGCTACGGCAAGATCCTCACCGAGACGCAGATCCGTCACCTGATGGCCTACCTGTTCGACCCCGCCTCGCCGGTCAACAAGTAAGCCTGCGGCGCATGGCCGGCGGCGGCGCCCTGCCGTTTGCCGGCCACGCGCCGTTGCGCAGTGCCACCGCATCCATTTTTTCCAGAAGGGCATCCCGATGTCGATGAACCGTCGTGAATTCCTCCAGGTGCTGGCCGTTGCCGCGGCCGGCGGCATGACCCTGCACAGCGACTTCGCCCGTGCCGCCCAGGGCGCGGAGAAGCTCTATGATCTGCCGCCGTTCGGCAATGTCAGCCTGCTGCACATGACCGACTGCCACGCCCAGTTGCTGCCGATCTACTTCCGCGAGCCGAACGTCAATCTCGGTGTCGGCAGCATGCTCGGCAAGGCCCCGCATCTGGTCGGCGAGCTCCTGCTCAAGCACTTCGGCATCGCGCCGGGCAGCATCGAAGCCCATGCCTTCAGCTACCTCGATTTTTCTGCGGCGGCGCGTACCTACGGCAAGGTCGGCGGCTTCGCCCACCTCGCCACCCTGGTGAAGAGGATGAAGGCGAGCCGCCCCGGCGCCCTGCTGCTCGATGGCGGCGACACCTGGCAGGGCTCCGGCACGGCGCTGTGGACCAACGCCCAGGACATGGTCGATGCCTGCAAGCTGCTCGGTGTCGATGTGATGACCCTGCACTGGGAGTCCACCTACGGCGCCGAGCGCGTCAAGGAGGTCGAGGAAAACGACTTTGCCGGCCACATCGACATCGTCGCGCAGAACGTCAAGACCACCGACTTCGAAGACCCGGTGTTCAAGCCCTATGTGATCAGGAACATCAACGGGGTGCCGGTGGCCATCGTCGGCCAGGCCTTCCCCTACACGCCGATCGCCAACCCGCGCTGGCAGACCCCGGACTGGAGCTTCGGCATCCGCGACGACGAGATGCAGCAGGCGGTCGATGCCGCGCGTGCCGAGGGTGCCCAGGTGGTGGTGGTGCTGTCGCACAACGGCATGGACGTGGACCTCAAGATGGCCAGCCGGGTCACCGGCATCGACGCCATCTTCGGCGGCCATACCCATGACGGCATGCCGGCGCCCACCGTGGTGCAGAACCCCGGCGGCAAGACCCTGGTGACCAACGCCGGCTCCAACGGCAAGTTCCTCGGCGTGATGGACTTCGACGTCAGGGACGGCAAGGTGGTCGATTTCCGCTACAAGCTGGTGCCGGTGTTCGCCAACCTGCTGCCGGCCGACGCCGAGATGAGCGCCTTCATCGACAAGGTGCGTGCGCCCTTCCTGGAGAAGCTCGCCGAACCGCTGGCGCTGTCCGAAGGCCTGCTGTACCGCCGCGGCAACTTCAACGGCTCCTGGGACCAGCTCATCGTCGATGCGCTGATCGCCGAGATGGATGCCGAGATCGCCTTCTCGCCCGGCTTCCGCTGGGGCACCACCATCCTGCCGGGCGACACCATCACCATGGAGCACCTGCTCGACCAGACTGCCATCACCTACCCGTGGACCACGCTCACCGAGATGAGCGGCGAGATGATCAAGACCGTGCTGGAAGACGTCGCCGACAACCTCTTCAACCCCGATCCCTACTACCAGCAGGGCGGCGACATGGTGCGCGTGGGCGGCCTGCAGTACAGCTTCGATCCCAACGCCGCGATGGGCAAGCGGGTGGATAACATGACCCTGAAGGGCAGGCGCATCGAGCCCGGCAAGACCTACAAGGTCGCCGGCTGGGCGCCGGTGTCCGAAGAGGCGCGCGACTCCGGTCCGGCGGTGTGGGACGTGGTGGCGGGCTATCTGCGCAGCCAGAAAGTGGTGCGCCAGATCACCCCCAACATGCCGCAACTGGTCGGCATGGAGGGCAATCCGGGGATGGTCTGAGCGTTTCCGTCAGGCCGCGCAGAGGGCGGATTTCCGCCCTCTTTTTTGGGTTCGGTCAATTCATATGAAATATGCTGATGTTGAGTCGGCGATGCACGGGGGATGAGAGGATGTTGAGAAAGCTGATCGTGGCTGCGGCCCTGAGTGCCGGGCTGGTGTCGGGGATGGCGGCGGCTGCCGACTGGAGTGCGCTGCCGGAGATCAAGCGCACCGAGCTGAAGCTCTACCTGAGCCCGCAGGAGGCGCTGGAGATGAAGCTCGGCGGCGGCGAGCAGGTGCTGTTCCTGGATGTGCGCACCCGTGCCGAGGCGATGTACGTGGGCATGGCCACCGCCGTGGATGCGCTGGTGCCCTTTGTCGAGCACCAGGAGATCATGACCGACTGGGATGAGCAGCGCAGGATGTACCGCCTCGAACCGTTGCAGGACTTCGTACCCGAGGTCGAGCGCCGGCTGGCGGAGAAGGGGCTGGGCAAGGACGCCACCATCATCCTTATCTGTCGCTCCGGCGACCGCAGTTCGCGCGCGGCCAACCGCCTGCAGCAGGCTGGCTACACCCGGGTGTACAGCGTGCCCGAGGGTTTCGAGGGCGACCGCGCGCGGGACGGCGCGCAGAAGGGGCAGCGCGTCGTCAATGGCTGGAAGAACGCCGGCCTGCCGTGGTCCTACGACCTCGACAAGGCGCGCATGTACTTCCCGCGCTGAAGTTCTGCCACGGTAGCGCGACGAAGCCCGGCAAGTGCCGGGCTTCGTCGCATTCAGCCGCTGCTGTGGTCGGCGGCGGCGGCAAACTGGGCGCAGAAGCGCAGTTCCGGCGGGTAGGGGAAGAAGTCCTCCACGTGGCCGTCGCGGATGCGCTGCTGCGCCTGCTGCCAGAAGCCCGGTTCGAGGAGGTCGCGGTGGTGCTTCAGGAAGGCCTTGCGCACCCGCGGGGAACCGAGCAGAAAGGTGGCGAACTCCTCCGGGAAGACGTCCATCGGCGCCGCCGAGTACCACGGCTCGCCGGACATCTCCATGTCCTCGTAGGGGGCGGGCGGGATGCGGCGGAAGTTCATGTCGGTCATGAACTCGATCTCGTCGTAGTCGTAGAACACCACGCGGCCATAGCGCGTGACGCCGAAGTTCTTCCACAGCATGTCGCCGGGGAAGATGTTGGCGATGGCCATGTCGCGGATGGCGTTGCCGTACTCGCGCACGGCCTCCTCAACCTCTTCGTCGCTGGCGCGTTCGAGATGGATGTTGAGCGGAGTCATGCGGCGCTCGATATAGAGGTGCTTGATGATCACCGCGTCGCCGTCGATCTCGAACGCCGACGGTGCCAGGGTACGCAGCTCCTCCAGCAGTTCGGGGTGGAAGCGCGCCAGCGGCAGCGCGGCGTAGGAGAACTCCAGGGTGTCGGCCATCCGGCCCACCCGGTCCACCTGCTTGACGATCAGGTACTTGCGCTTCACCGTGGCGCGATCC
Organism: Pseudothauera lacus; assembly: GCF_003034845.1. Classification (GTDB taxonomy): domain Bacteria; phylum Pseudomonadota; class Gammaproteobacteria; order Burkholderiales; family Rhodocyclaceae; genus Pseudothauera; species Pseudothauera lacus. The sequence goes on from NZ_PZKC01000008.1 coordinate 44,668, forward strand.
ATGTTCTTCGAGCTGCCGAAGACGTCCTTGATGATCTTGAACACGTAAGGGTAGGAGGGCAGCGTGAACACCAGCATCACCAGCCCGCGGATGCCCGGGGCAACGATGAACTGGTCGTTGGAGTGGCGCAGGTGGGCGACGAGGTCGCGGAAGAACATGGTCTTGCCCTGCTTGCCCAGTCCCAGCATGGTGTACAGCTCGCTGCGCGGCTTGTTGGGCAGGATGGAGCGCAGGAAGTGCACGTAGCCCGAGGGCACTTCCATATCGACCATGAAGTAGGCCCGCGACAGCGAGAACAGCACCGAGATGCGCCAGGGGTCGAGAAGCACGGTGTCCACGTAGAGCCGGCCGCTGTCGCCGTGGCGCACGGCGAGCGCGAAGGGGTATTCCTGGTAGCCGTTGACCGCCTTGCCGATGATGTAGGCGGTCTTGTTGCGGTAGAAGGCCGAGTACAGCACCTGGATCTGACAATTCACCTCCATCGCCGGCCAGGCGCCGAGGTGGCGTTCGCCGGCGCGCAGGACGTAGTCGACGTCGCGGTCGAGGTCCTCGAAGGGGCGCTGCCAGTCGAAATCCTCGATGATGCGCCGCAGCGTGGCGCGCAGCCCTTCGTCCTGCGGGTAGTAGCTGCTGTACACCGGCGGGAAGGACTCGATGTACTCGGTGGAGATCGCCGGGCGGGCGAAGATGTAGTCGTTGTTGAAGTAGGTGCGGTGGAGGATCTTGCAGCACACCGAGTTGAAGAAGGTCTCCGCCAGCTCGGGTTGCTTGTGGCGGATCAGCATGCCGATGTAGTGAAGCTTGACCTGTTGCCAGGTGCTGTCGTCGAGCGAGTCGGCGTCGTACTCCTGGTGCAGGCGCTGCACCGTCTCGGTGACACGGTCGTCGTAGTACTGCACGCGGTCGCGCACGGCGTCGAGCTGACCCTGCCAGTCGGCGGCCTCGAAGCTCTCCTTGGCACGCCGGCTGGTGTTGCGGAAGATGCGGTAGTGCTTGTTGAAGCCGTCGATGAGCGCCTGGGCTATGGCCTGCGCCACCGGGTTCTCGCCAGGAATCGCCTCCATCCGCCGCCCTCCGTACGCTTTTCGCAGGGCGATAGTTTGGCACTGCCGGCGGCTTGCCGCCAGCGGCGTCGCGGGGCAGTCTGCTGTCTTTTATCTTTTGTTTGTTTCATGATGTGAGACGTCTTTTTACGAAGATCGATGAAACGGTCCCGTGGCGCTATAATGAGGCGTTCGAAAAGTCGCTTGGATTTCGTTCGCCGTGGCTGTGCGCCGCCCGCGCCGTGCCCGCGATGCTTGCGCAATGATCCGGCAGGGTGCATGGGGGCACCTGGCCGATCGCAGGGGCGCGGATCCAGTGTCTTTCAACGCTCCGGCACTGCCCTGCCTGTTCGTGCCGAACTCCGCCCGCGTGCATGAGCGCGGATGGTCAACCAAGACAAAGAGGGAGAAGACCTGATGCCAACGAAGCAGCCGACCATCATCTACACCATCACCGATGAAGCGCCCATGCTGGCCACCGCAGCCTTCCTGCCGGTGATCCGCAGCTTTACCAGCGCCGCCGGCATCAACGTCGAGGCGGCCGACATCTCGGTGGCGGCGCGCGTGCTGGCCGAATTCCCCGAGTTTCTCAGTGAGGAGCAGCGGGTGCAGGACACGCTGAGTGAGCTCGGCCGCCTGACCCTGGAGCCGGACACCAACATCATCAAGCTGCCCAACATCAGCGCCTCGGTGGCCCAGCTCAAGGCCTGCATCAAGGAGCTGCAGGAGAAGGGCTACAAGATCCCCGACTATCCGGAAGACCCCAAGAGCGACGAAGAGAAGGCGCTCCGCGTGCGTTATGGCAAGTGCCTGGGCTCGGCGGTGAACCCGGTGCTGCGCGAAGGCAACTCCGACCGCCGCGCCCCCGCCGCGGTGAAGAACTACGCCAAGAAGAACCCGCATTCGATGGGCGAATGGAAGCAGTGGTCGCAGACCCACGTCTCCCACATGCACCACGGCGACTTCTACCATGGCGAGAAGTCGATGACGCTGGACCGCGCGCGCGACGTCAAGATGGAGCTGATCACCAAGTCCGGCAAGACCATCGTGCTCAAGCCCAAGGTCGCGCTGCAGGACGGCGAGATCATCGACTCGATGTTCATGAGCAAGAAGGCGCTGTGCGAGTTCTACGAGAAGGAGCTGGAAGACTGCCGCCAGGCCGGCATCCTGTTCTCGCTGCACGTCAAGGCCACCATGATGAAGGTCTCGCACCCGATCGTCTTCGGCCACTGCGTGAAGATCTACTACAAGGACGCCTTCGAGAAGCACGGCAAGCTCTTCGACGAGCTGGGCATCAACGTCAATAACGGCATGGTCGACCTCTACGACAAGATCAAGACCCTGCCGGAGTCCATCCGCGACGAGGTCATCCGCGACCTCCACGCCTGCCAGGAGCACCGCCCCGAGCTGGCGATGGTGGATTCCGCCAAGGGCATCACCAACTTCCACTCGCCCAACGACGTCATCGTGGACGCTTCCATGCCGGCGATGATCCGCGGCGGCGGCAAGATGTGGGGCGCCGACGGCAAGCCCTACGACGCCAAGGCGGTGATGCCGGAATCGACCTTCGCCCGCATCTACCAGGAGATGATCAACTTCTGCAAATGGCACGGCAACTTCGACCCGCGCACCATGGGCACCGTGCCCAACGTCGGGCTGATGGCGCAGAAGGCCGAGGAGTACGGCTCCCACGACAAGACCTTCGAGATCCCCGAAGCGGGCGTGGCCAACATCACCGACCTCGCCACCGGCGAGGTGCTGCTCAGCCAGAACGTGGAAGAGGGCGACATCTGGCGCATGTGCCAGGTCAAGGATGCGCCGATCCGCGACTGGGTCAAGCTGGCGGTGACCCGCGCGCGCAACTCCGGCATGCCGGCGGTGTTCTGGCTGGACCCCTATCGCCCGCACGAAAACGAGCTGATCAAGAAGGTCAAGACCTACCTCAAGGATCACGACACCAGCGGTCTGGACATCCAGATCATGAGCCAGGTGCGCGCCATGCGCTTCACCCTTGAGCGCGTCGCCCGCGGCCTCGACACCATCTCGGTGACCGGCAACATCCTGCGCGACTACCTCACCGACCTGTTCCCCATCATGGAACTGGGCACCAGCGCCAAGATGCTCTCCATCGTCCCGCTGATGAACGGCGGCGGCATGTACGAGACCGGTGCCGGCGGCTCCGCGCCCAAGCATGTGCAGCAGCTGGTGGAAGAGAACCACCTGCGCTGGGATTCGCTCGGTGAGTTCCTCGCCCTGGCGGTGTCGCTGGAAGACCTCGGCATCAAGGAGAACAACGCCCGCGCCAAGCTGCTGGCGAAGACCCTCGACGAGGCCACCGGTCGCCTGCTCGACGAGAACAAGTCGCCCTCGCGCCGCACCGGCGAGCTCGACAACCGCGGCAGCCAGTTCTACCTCTCGCTGTACTGGGCCCAGGCGCTGGCCGCACAGGGCGAGGATGCCGAACTGGCGGCCAGGTTCGCGTCGCTCGCCAAGGCCCTGGCCGACAACGAGCAGAAGATCATCGACGAGCTCAAGGCGGTGCAGGGCAAGGCGGTCGACATCGGTGGCTACTACCTGCCGGATGCCGCCAAGTGCGCTGCGGTGATGCGCCCCAGCGCCACCTTCAATGCGGTGATCGCCGCCGTCTGAAGCAACCGGTAGCGCGCACGAGGAAAACGCCAGGCAGGTCCTGGCGTTTTTTTCGCCCGCAGCATGCGCTGATGGCACTGCGGTTTTGGTGGATAATCCCTCCACCCGCTGCGCCACGGTTCGCAGAGTACGAACCGCAGCGCCGGTCTGTCGTACCCATGCCAACCAGGAGGGAGCACGTATGAGCGCATCGAAGATCACGGTACCCGCAGGCGGCCAGAAGATCATTCCCGGCCAGCCGGTCCCCGACAATCCCATCATTCCCTTCATCGAAGGCGACGGCATCGGCGTGGACATCACTCCGGTGATGATCAAGGTCATCGATGCCGCGGTGGCCAAGGCCTATGGCGGCAGCAGGAAGATCCACTGGATGGAGGTCTATGCGGGCGAGAAGTCCACGCAGATCTACGGCCCCGACGAATGGCTGCCGAAGGAAACCTTCGACGCCCTGAAGGAATTCTCGGTCTCCATCAAGGGTCCGATGACCACGCCGGTGGGTGGCGGCATCCGTTCGCTCAACGTTGCCCTGCGCCAGGAACTCGACCTCTATCAGTGCGTGCGCCCGGTGCGCTACTTCAAGGGCGTGCCCAGCCCGCTGAAGAACCCCGAACTGACCGACATGGTGATCTTCCGCGAGAACACCGAGGACATCTACGCCGGCATCGAATGGCAGGCGCAGTCCGAGGGGGCGAAGAAGCTCATCGGCTTTCTGCAGAACGAGATGGGGGTGCGCAAGATCCGCTTCCCGGACACCTCCGGCCTTGGCATCAAACCGGTGTCCATCGAAGGCACCAGCCGCATCGTGCGTGCCGCGATCCGCTACGCGATCGACAACGACCGCAAGTCGGTGACCCTGGTGCACAAGGGCAACATCATGAAGTTCACCGAGGGCCTGTTCCGCGACACCGGCTACAGGCTGGCGCAGGAGGAGTTCGGCGCGCAGCCGATCGACGGCGGCCCGTGGTGCAGCTTCAAGAATCCGAACACCGGCCGCGAGATCGTCGTCAAGGACGCCATCGCCGATGCCTTCCTGCAGCAGATCCTGCTGCGCCCGGCCGAGTACGACGTGATCGCCACGCTCAACCTCAACGGCGACTACATCTCCGATGCGCTGGCCGCGCAGGTCGGCGGCATCGGCATCGCGCCGGGGGCCAACATCTCCGACCAGTACGCCTGCTTCGAGGCCACCCACGGCACCGCGCCCAAGTACGCCGGGCTGGACAAGGTGAACCCGGGCTCGCTGATCCTCTCCGCGGAGATGATGCTGCGCCACCTGGGCTGGAAGGAGGCCGCCGACCTGGTGATCAAGGGGATGGAAGCGGCGATTGCCGACAAGCAGGTCACCTACGACTTCGCGCGCCTGATGGAGGGTGCCACCGAGGTGTCGTGCTCGGCCTTCGGCGACGCGATGATCGCGCGTATGTGAGCGCTGCGTGCCAAGCCGCTGCGGCGCAAGGCTCCTGCGGGAGCCTTGCGCCCTTGTGGTGGGGCGAACCCGTGGCGGCGGGTGCGGTCAACCCGACATTCCCCTCAGGAGGTCGGCAGGATGTTGAGCCCTCTTTCACGCGCACTGTGCTGCGCGCTGTCCTTTGCGGTCGTCCCGGCGGCAGCGGCGCAGTCGGCCGCGGGCGGCCTCTTCGACCACCAGTTGCGCCGTCTGCATGCCGACGAGGTGGTCGACCTGGCCGTCCGCTACGCCGGCCACCCGGTGCTGATCGTCAATACCGCCAGCCATTGCGGCTATACCGGGCAGTTTGGCGAGCTGGAAGCGGTGTATCGGGAATACCGTGAGCGCGGCCTCAAGGTGGCGGGCTTCCCCTCCGATGACTTCCGTCAGGAGGCCAGGGACGAGGCCGAAACCGCGCAGGTATGCTTCGTCAACTTCGGCGTCACCTTCGACATGTACGCCCCGGTTGCGGTGCGCGGCGACGCTGCCCACCCCTTGTTCCGCGAGCTGGCGCGGCAGAGCGAGGCGCCGCGGTGGAATTTTCACAAGTACGTCGTCGATCGCAACGGTCGCGTGGTCGCAGCCTTTCCGAGCAGGGTGAAACCGGATGCGCCGGCTGTGCGCGCGGCCATCGAAGCCGCGCTTGGTGGCGCGCCGGCGAGGTAAGCTGAAAGACCCGCCGCCAGGCGGCGGGCCGGTTCACGCCGCGGCGCGCAGGTGCTCGGCGGCGTAGGCGCGGTGCGCCGCGGCCACTGCGGCGCCGGCTTCGACGCCGTGGCCGACCTGGGGCAGCACCTGTTCGAGTGCCGCCAGCGCCGCCATCACATTGTCCTCGCGGCAGGACCAGCCCATCAACCCGAAGCGCCACACCTTGCCGGCGAGCGGGCCGAGGCCGGCGCCGATCTCCACCGCATGTTCCTGCAGCAGGGTGCGCCGCACGGTGAGGTCATCGACGCCTTCGGGCACGCGCACGGCGTTCATCTGCGGCAGGCGGGCCGCTTCGGCAACCACGAAGCTCAACCCCAGCGCCTCCAGGCCGGCCTTCAGCGCCGCATGGTGGCGGCGGTGGCGTGCCCAGGTGTTCTCCAGGCCTTCCTCGGCGAGCAGGCGGAGGGCCTCGTGCAGGCCGTAGAGGCTGTTGCCGGGGGCCGTGTGGTGATAGGTGCGCTGGGTGGCACCCCAGTAGTCGAGCACCAGGGTGAGATCCATGAACCAGCTCTGCACCTTGGTTCTGCGCGCCTTGACGCGCTCGATGGCCGCGGCGCTGAAGGTCACCGGCGACAGCCCGGGGGTGCAGGAGAGGCACTTCTGGCTGCCGGAGTACACCGCATCGGCGCCCCAGGCGTCGACCAGCACCGGTGTGCCGCCCAGCGAGGTGACGGTATCGACGATGGTCAGGCAGCCGTGCTGGCGGGCCACCGCGCACAGCGCCGCGGCGTCGGACTGCGCGCCGGTGGACGTTTCCGCATGGACAAAGGCAACCAGGCGGGCATCGGGGTGGGCCTTGAGGGTGTCCTCGAGCTTCTGCGGATCGATGGCGTGGCCCCATTCCTCCTCCACGACGATGGCCGTGCCACCGCTGCGCTGGACGTTCTCGATCATGCGTCCGCCAAACACGCCATTGCGGCACACCACGACCTTGTCACCCGGCTCGACGAGGTTCACGAAGCAGGTCTCCATGCCTACCGAACCCGGTCCGGAAAGCGGGAAGGTGAGCGCGTTGCCGGTCTGGAAGGCGTAGCGCAGCAGCGTCTTGAGCTCTTCCATCATGTTCACGAAGACCGGATCCATGTAGCCCACCACGGTCTGGCCGAGGGCCGCCATCACCCGCGGATGGAGGTCGGAGGGGCCGGGGCCGAGGAGGATGCGGCGGGGCGGATGGAAAGCGGCGATGCTGTGCTCGGGGGCGGTGACGGCGCTCAAAGGTGTCTCCCTTTCTGTTGGTGTCGTGGGTTCAGTGCGCGCTGCGCACGATCAGCACGGAGATGCCGACCTTGCGCACCAGGTTCTCCGCCACGCTGCCCAGCAGCAGGCGCTGGAAGCCGCGGCGGCCGTGGGAGCCGACCACCAGCAGGTCGGCGCCGGACTCGGTGACTGCGCGCGCGATCTGGTCGGCGGCGTGCAGGTCTTCGGAAGCGAGAAAGCGCGGGATGGGCTGCAGGCCGGCTTCCTCGGCCTTGCGCACGGCCTCGCCCAACGTGCTCTGGCCGCTTTGCAGCAGTGCGCTCTGCATCTTGCGGGCGTCGGCAAGGGCGACGCCGTGCGATGAGAAGGTCTGCAGCAGGGATTCGTCGACGGCGTGGGCGATCTCCAGTTGCGCACCGTGCAGCTTGGCCAGTGAGATGGCCTCGTCGAGGGCCTTCTGCGAGGTCTGGCTGTCGTCGATGGAAACCAGGATGTGCTTGTACATCGCTACTCCTTTGTATGGGCAGGGGGAGATGCTGCGGGGATGGTAAGCCAGCCGCCGCGCGGGCGGAAGGCCGGACTGCGCATCAGGCTAACACCGGTGGCGGCGCGGCGGGATCGGCGTTTTCCTGTAAGACCGCTGTGGCGTCCGCGTCCCGGCCGGTGCGCAGCAGGAAGTCGAGGAAGGTGGTGGCGGTGAGGCTGAGGCGCTTGCCCGACAGATGTACCGCGTGCCAGGTGCGGCGCAGCGGAAAACCGGCGACGTCGAGCACGGCGATGCGCGCGGTCTGGCGTTCGAGGGTGAGGTTGGCGAGCGACATCACCGATACTCCCAGCCCGGCCATCACGCCGTGCTTGATCGCCTCGCTGGAGCCGAGTTCGATATAGACCTGCGCCGCCAGCCCCTCGGCGGCGAACAGGCGTTCGATGGCGGCGCGCGTGCCCGAGCCCTGTTCGCGCATCAGGAAGCGCTCGGCGGCGAAGCGTGCGAGGGGAATGGCATGCGCGCCGGCGAGCGGGTGGGCGGGGTGGGCGATGGGGACCAGCGGGTTGTCGAGACAGGGGTGGACGTCGACGGCGAGGTTCTTGGGCACCCGCCCCATGATGACGAAGTCGTCCTCGTTGGCGCGCAGGCGGTCGAGCACGCTGGCGCGGTTGATGACCGTCAGCTGCGGCTGCACCTGCGGCCAGGCGCGCAGGAAGCGGCCGAGGAGATCGGGAATGAAATAGGTGGTCGAGGACACCGCCGCCACCTTCAGGGGACCGGCCACCTTGCCCTTCATGTCGGCGACGGTGCCGGCCAGCCCACGCAGGCGGGCGACCACGTCGCCAGCGGCGGCGAACACCTCCTCGCCGGCGCGGGTGAGGAAGAGGCGCTTGCCGACCTGCTCGAACAGCGCCAGGCCAATGCTCTCTTCCAGGCGCTTGACCTGGATGGAGACCGCCGGCTGGGTGAGATGCAGCTCGGCGGCAGCACGGGTGAAGCTGCGCAGACGGGCAACGGCTTCGAACAGCCGTAGTTGCTGGAGTGTCCAGTGATGAATCATAAGCTCTTGTTTATGGTTTTCATATGAACAATTAACTGTTGTTTATTCCTCTGCGCCCCTAAAGTCAAGCCATCGCCATCGCACCCTTGTGCCGGTGGCAAGGCAAACCACAGACCACAGGAGTGAGACATGTCCAAGACTTACCAGGCGGGCGTCAAGGAATACCGCGAGATGTACTGGGAGCCGGGCTACACGCCGAAGGAATCGGACGTGCTGGCGGTGTTCAAGATCGTGCCGCAGGCCGGCGTGCCGCGCGAGGAGGCCGCCGCCGCGGTGGCCGCGGAATCCTCCACCGCCACCTGGACCACAGTGTGGACCGATCTGCTCACCGACCTCTACTACTACAAGGGGCGCGCCTACGCGATCGAGGACGTGCCGGGCGACGACGAGGCCTTCTATGCCTTCATCGCCTACCCGATGGGCCTGTTCGAGGAAGGCTCGGTGGTCAACGTGTTCACCTCGCTGGTTGGCAACGTCTTCGGCTTCAAGGCGGTGCGCGCGCTGCGCCTGGAGGACGTGCGCTTTCCGCTGTGGTTCGTCACCACCTGCCCGGGGCCCCCGCACGGCATCCAGGTCGAGCGCGACAAGCTCAACAAGTACGGCCGGCCGATGCTCGGCTGCACCATCAAGCCCAAGCTGGGCCTGTCCGCCAAGAACTACGGCCGCGCGGTCTATGAATGCCTGCGCGGCGGGCTGGACTTCACCAAGGACGACGAGAACGTCAATTCCCAGCCCTTCATGCGCTGGCGTGACCGCTTCGCCTTCTGCCAGGAGGCCATCGACAAGGCCGAGGCCGAGACCGGCGAGCACAAGGGCCACTACCTCAATGTCACCGCTGCGACCATGGAGGAGATCTACAAGCGCGCCGAGTTCGCCAAGGAGATCGGCTCCAAGATCATCATGAGCGACTACCTCACCGTGGGCTGGGCAGCGCACACCAGTCTGTCGAAGTGGTGTCGCGACAACGGCATGCTGCTGCACGTGCATCGCGCCATGCATGCGGTGATCGATCGCAACCCGCGCCACGGCATCAACTTCCGCGTACTTACCAAGATGCTGCGCCTGATGGGCGGCGACCACCTGCACTCGGGCACCGTGGTCGGCAAGCTGGAGGGCGACCGCGAGGCCACCATCGGCTGGATCGACATGATGCGCGACCGCTACACCAGGGAAGACCGCTCGCGCGGCATCTTCTTCGACCAGGACTGGGGGCAGATGCCCGGCGTGCTGCCGGTGGCCTCGGGCGGCATCCACGTCTGGCACATGCCGGCGCTGGTGTCCATTTTCGGCGATGACTCGGTGCTGCAGTTTGGTGGCGGCACGCTCGGCCACCCCTGGGGCAACGCCGCCGGTGCGGCGGCCAACCGGGTGGCGCTGGAAGCCTGCGTGCAGGCCCGCAACGAGGGCCGCCAACTGGAGAAGGAAGGCAAGGAGGTGCTGCTCCACGCCGCCGCATCCAGCCCCGAACTGAAGATCGCCATGGAGACCTGGAAGGAGATCAAGTTCGAGTTCGACACGGTGGACAAGCTCGACGTCGCCCACCGCTGACCCCCAGCCAGATACCGCGAACATTCAGGAGACCGACCATGAGCGAAGTGCAGGATTACCCCTCCCGTCTCGGCGACCCCGCCAGCCGCCGTTTCGAAACCTTTTCCTATCTCCCGCCGATGAGCGAGGAGGCGCTGCGCAGTCAGGTGGCGTGGATCATCGAGCGCGGCTGGAACCCGGCCGTGGAGCACTGCGAGCCGGAAAACGCCATGCACCACTACTGGTACATGTGGAAGCTGCCGCTGTTCGGCGAGACCGACGTCGACCGCATTCTTGACGAATGCCGGCGCTGCCGCGACGCCAACCCGGGCCATCTGGTGAAGCTGATCGGCTACGACAACCAGCGCCAGACCCAGGGCACGGCGATGCTCATCTACCGGCCGCAGGACTGAGCAGGGGAGGGCGCGATGAACATGCCTGCAGCCTTTTCCGCGACCGCCGCGGACAGTGCGGCGCAATATCTGGTACGCGCCGAGCCCTGGTACCACCCGGTAGGCGACGAGGTCGCCCATTTCGAGGCCGCCGCCGCGTCGCGCATGCCGATGATGCTCAAGGGCCCCACCGGCTGCGGCAAGTCGCGCTTCGTCGAGTACATGGCCTGGCGCCTCGGGCGGCCGCTGATCACCGTGGCCTGCAACGAGGACATGACCGCCGCCGACCTCGTCGGGCGCTTCCTCATCGACCGTGAGGGCACGCGCTGGCAGGACGGCCCGCTGACCCTGGCGGCGCGCATCGGCGCGCTGTGCTACCTCGACGAAGTGGTCGAGGCGCGCCAGGACACGGTGGTGGTCATTCACCCACTCACCGACCACCGCCGCGTGCTGCCGCTGGACAAGAAGGGCGAGCTGGTCGAAGCCCACCCCGACTTCCAGCTGGTGATTTCCTACAACCCCGGCTACCAGTCGCTGATGAAGGACCTCAAGCCGTCCACCCGCCAGCGCTTTGGCGCGCTGGACTTCGACTACCCCGAGAGCGCGGTGGAGACCGCCATCGTCGCCCACGAGGGCGGCGTCTCCGAGGAGGTCGCCGGACGCCTGGTGCAGGTCGCGCTGCGCTCGCGCAACCTCAAGGGCCACGGCCTCGACGAGGGCATGTCCACCCGCCTGCTGATCTACGCCGCCACCCTCATCCGCAGCGGTGTCGCCCCCGCCGATGCCTGCCGCATCGCCCTGGTGCGCCCGCTCACCGACGACGTCGACATGCGCGACGCCCTCGATGCGGCGGTGGCGACCTTCTTCGCCTGACGCAAGCGGCGCCACGGAGGGCGGAACGATGAGCGAGGCGCTGGAGGACTATGTCGCCGCCCTGCGCGCGCGCGATGCGGCGATTGCCGCGGTGCTCGATGCCTGCGTGAACGATGCGCGGCGCTGCATGGGGGCGGCGGCGCTGCAGCACTACCTGGAAGGTGCGCGCGGTCTGGCCGAACTCGGCCGCGGCGCGCGGCCGGTGGTGGCGTGGCTGGAGGCAATGCCGCAGGTGGCGCGCGAACTCGGCGACGACACCGTGCAGGACAGCCTGCTGGCGGCGATGAAGCTGTCCTCGATGACCTCCGGGGAGGTCATCGCGCTGTTCTTCGACGCCCTGCCCACGGCCGCCCGCCGCCTCGGCGACGTCGAACTGCTGCGCGCCTACCTGAACTTCCTGCATCAGCTCGCAGCGCGCGCACCGCGCGCGCTGCGCCCCATGCTCGGCCTCATCGACGAGCTGCTCGGCAAGCTCACCCTGGGCGGCCTGCGCCAGTGGGCCTTCTTCGGCGCCGACGCCTACCGCAGTGACTTCGCCGCCCAGCAGGCCTACTTCGCCCTCGCCAGCGCCGACAGCAAGGCCGTGCTGCAGCAGGCGCGCAAGGGCGTGCTTTTCGTCGATCACCAGCGCAAGCTCGCCGCCTACCTGCGTGCGCTGTGGGGGCGGGATTTCTGGCTGCGGCCGGCGGCCGCCGACTACACCGAATTCAGCCCGCATGTGGAGGATTTCGTCCTCTACCTGCCCGACGCCGTCGACGATGGCGGTGTGCTGCCCGGGCTGGAAGTGTATCGGGCGATCAGCGCGCATCTCGCCGCCCATCTCGCCTATTCGCCGGTGCCACCCGACGGTGGCGGGGCGGACGCCGTGCGCAAGTATCTGGTCGCTCTCTTCGAAGACGCCCGCGTCGAATACTGCGCGATGGCCGAGTTCCCCGGCCTGCGGCAGAACTGGGGCGCGCTGCTGGCCGCGGCCTGGGCCGGTGCCACCGAGCACCCCGCGCAGGCCTGGCTGCAGGCCCTGGTGCTGGCGCTGTTCGAATCCGGCCGGTGCTGCGGCGATGCCGAGCTCGATGCACTGGCAGTGCGCTTTCACGACGCCATGCCGGCACGCAGCCGCGATGCCAGCCTGTCGACGGAGCTCGGCGCCGCCCTCCACGCCCTGCTCAAGGCCCGCAGTGCCGTGCCCAGCCTGCGCCAGCTCGAACAACTGCGTCCCGGCTACCGCGACGACAACCGCGTGGTGTGGGCGCAGGCCGGCCTCGACTGGCAGCGCGGGATGGCACGCCCGGCGGCACGCCGGCAACTGCGCCGGCGGGTGTCGATCATGGAGATGGTCAACGAGGTCGAGGTCGAGACCGCCGGCGACGACGCCGATGAGGTGTGGACGCTGGATGGCGTGCTGCACGACGACGACGGCAGCACCTTCAATGACAAGTACGGCCGCGAAGCGCCCCCCGAGCCCTTCCATTATCCGGAGTGGGACTATCAGGTGCAGATTCACCGCCCGGACTGGGTGAGCGTGCTCGAAAGCCGCCAGCGCGCCGGCGACGGCACCTTGATCGCCGACATCCTCGCCCGCCACAAGGGCCTTTGCGCAAGGCTGCGGCAGATGGTCGAACGCCTGCGCCCGCAGGGCGTGCAACGCGTGCGCAAGCTTGAGGATGGCGACGAGCTTGACCTCAACGCCGCCGTCGAGGCGATGGTCGATCTGCGCAGCGGCCACCATGCCGACCTGCGCGTTACCCTGCGCCATGTGCTGATGCGCCGCGACCTCGCCGTACTGATATTGCTCGATCTGTCGGCATCGACCAACGATGTGGTGGCCGGCAGTACCCGCACGGTGCTCGAACTCACCCGCGAGGCCGCCACCGTGCTGGCCACCGCGGTGGAGCGCATCGGCGATCCTTTTGCCATCCACGGCTTCTGCTCCGACGGCCGCCAGGCGGTGCATTACCTGCGCGTGAAGGACTTCGGCGAGCACTTCGGCGACGATGCGCGCGCCCGCCTGGCGGCCATCGAGGGCGCCTGTTCGACGCGCATGGGCGCCGCGTTGCGCCATGCCGGTCATCACCTGTGCGCCCAGTCGCAGCGCCGCAAGCTGTTGCTGCTGGTCACCGACGGTGAGCCCGCCGATGTCGATGAACGCGACCCGCAGTACCTGCGCCACGATGCACGCAAGGCCGTGGAGGAACTGCGCGGCCGTGGCGTCGATACCTTCTGCCTCAGCCTCGACCCTGCCGCCGACCGCTACGTTGCGCGCATCTTCGGCGCCAGTGCGTTCACGGTGGTGGACAGCGTTGCCCGGCTGCCCGAGCGCTTGCCGGCGCTGTTCGGCGCGCTGACGCGCTGAGGCGGCGCCCGCGACTGGCTCAGTCGTGTCCGGCGCCCTGCGCCAGCGGCATGACCTGGAAACTGCCGTCGGCGGCGCGCGCGGTGATCACCAGGTCCTGGCCTGCGGCGATGGCGGCGGGGCTGGTGGCGGCATAACTGCTGTCGCCGACGCGGATGCGTCCGCGACCGCCGCTGAAGGCGGCGATGGCCTGCGCCTGGCGGCCGACGAGGCCATCGAGTTCCTGGTTCAGGGACGTGCCGGGCGGCGTGCTGCGGCTGCGGCGCTGGATGGCGAAGCCGAGCGAGATCGAACCCAGCATGGCGACTGCGAAGACCAGCAGCTGCCAGCTCAGCGGCAGCTCGGGGGCGACCAGCACAGCGAGACCGACGACCAGCGCGCCGAGGCCGATCCACAGCAGAAAGACGCCGGGAACGACGATCTCCAGTCCGGCCAGCACGGCCGCGCCGATCACCCACGGCCACGGCGAAGCAAACAGGGTATGGATGGCGTTCATGGCCTTCTCCTCAGCCTTGCGCCTTGGTGCCCTGGGTCTGGCGGATCAGTTCCGTGACACCGGCCACCGCGCCGGTGAGTCCGCCCGCTTCCAGCGGCACCATCACCAGCTTGCTCGACGGCGCGCGGCCGATCTCGGCCAGCGCTTCGACGTAACGGGTGCCGAGGAAGTACTGCACGGCCTGGATGTCGCCTTCGGCGATGGCCTTGGAGACCATCATGGTGGCGCGTGCCTCGGCCTGGGCCTCGCGCTCGCGCGCCTCGGCGTTGAGGAAGGCGGCCTCGCGCTCGCCCTGGGCGCGCAGCACGGCGGCCTGCTTCTCGCCTTCGGCGGCGAGGATTTCGGCCTCGCGCTTGCCGTTGGCCTCGGTGACCAGCGCGCGGCGGCGGCGCTCCGCGGTCATCTGCAGGTTCATCGCCTCCTGCAGCTCGGGCGACATCTTGAGGTCGCGGATCTCGATGCGGACGATCTTGATGCCCCACGGGTTGGTGGCTTCGTCGACGACCCCGAGGAGGATCTCGTTGATCTTCTGGCGATTGGAGAGGGTGTCGTCGAGGTCCAGCGAGCCGATCACCGAGCGCAGGTTGGTGGTGGTGAGGTTGACGATGGCTTCCTCGAGGTGACGCACCTGGTAGGCCGCGCGGGCCGCATCGTCGATGCGGAAGAAGACCACGCCGTCGGCGACCACGGCGGCATTGTCCTTGGTGATCACGGTCTGCGCAGGAACGTCGAGGACCTGTTCCATGACCGTGAGCTTGCGGCCGATCTGGTCGATGAAGGGGACGATCAGGCGCAGGCCGGAGTCCAGCGTATGGGTGTAGCGGCCGAAACGCTCCACCGTCCACCGCTCACCCTGAGGTACTGTCTTGACCCCGGCGGCGATCAGCGCTACCGCCAGCACGACGACGATGGCGGAGAAAATCATCAAGCCTTCCATGG
The DNA here is from genome assembly GCF_003034845.1 of Pseudothauera lacus. GTDB lineage: Bacteria > Pseudomonadota > Gammaproteobacteria > Burkholderiales > Rhodocyclaceae > Pseudothauera > Pseudothauera lacus. The sequence goes on from NZ_PZKC01000008.1 coordinate 59,836, forward strand.
CGGCCCCTTGCCTGTTGTTGGACGGATACGCCGATTGTATCAGCCGACGATCAGGCTCATGCCATGCGCAACCCGGAGGGGGCGACAGCAGGCGCGTTTGAGAATCGGTTTCGACTTGTAAGCTATGAGTAAGATCGCCGTCCATATAATCGCCCCGCTGTTTTTGTAGTTCGGGGGTTGCGTCCACGCAGGGCCGCTCGCCAAGCAACATCACCACGAGGAGACGTTATGGATAACAACAGTGCAGCCTACTGGCAGGCCACACTGGGACTGCTGGCCAAGATTCTGGTCGTGTGGTTCCTGGTGTCGTTCGGCGCCGGCATCCTCTTCAAGGATGCGCTCGACAACATCAGCCTGGGCGGTTATCCGCTGGGCTTCTGGTTCGCTCAGCAAGGCTCGATGTACGTGTTCATCGGCTGCATCTTCTACTACGCGAAGAAGATGGGCGATATCGACCGCAAGTTCGACGTGCACGAAGAATAAGGGAGACGACGACACATGGATCTGCAAACTCTAACCTACCTGGTGGTCGGCGCCTCCTTTGCGCTGTACATCGGTATCGCCATCTGGGCGCGTGCCGGCAGCACCAAGGACTTCTACGTCGCCGGCGGCGGTGTGCACCCGGTCACCAACGGCATGGCGACGGCGGCCGACTGGATGTCCGCGGCTTCCTTCATCTCGATGGCCGGCCTGATCTCCAACATGGGCTACGGCGGCTCGCTGTTCCTGATGGGCTGGACCGGCGGCTACGTTCTGCTGGCGATGCTGCTGGCTCCGTACCTGCGCAAGTTCGGCAAGTTCACCGTGCCCGAGTTCATCGGTGACCGCTTCTACTCGAAGTCGGCCCGTGCGGTGGCGGTGCTGTGCCTGCTGGTGGCCTCCATCACCTACATCATCGGCCAGATGACCGGCGTGGGCGTGACCTTCTCGCGCTTCCTCGGCGTCTCCAACGATGCCGGCATCTACATCGGTATGGGCATCGTCTTCATGTACGCCGTGTTCGGCGGCATGAAGGGCATCACCTACACCCAGGTGGCGCAGTACTGCGTGCTGATCTCCGCCTACACCGTGCCGGCGATGTTCATCTCCTTCCAGCTCACCGGCAACCCGATCCCGCAGCTCGGCCTCGGTTCGACTATTGCCGGCACCGACGTCAGCCTGCTCACCAAGCTGAACATGGTGGTCAAGGATCTGGGCTTCAGCGAGTACACCTCCCAGGTTCCGGGTTCCTACCTGAACATGTTCGTGTACACCATGTCGCTGATGATCGGTACCGCCGGCCTGCCGCACGTCATCGTGCGCTTCTTCACCGTGCCGAAGGTTGCCGATGCCCGTTACTCCGCGGGCTGGGCGCTGGTCTTCATCGCCATCCTGTACACCACCGCGCCCGCCGTGGCCGGCATGGCCAAGCTCAACCTGCACGCCACCGTCAACAGCGCCGTCGGTCTGGAAACCGATGCCAGCGGCCGCATGGCGGTGAACCCGGCAGTGATCAGCGCCAACGCCGACCTCTACGCCACCGAAGCCAGCCTGGTCTATGAAGAGCGTCCGGACTGGATGAAGCGCTGGGAGCGTACCGGCCTGCTGAAGTGGGAAGACAAGAACGGCGACGGCCGCATCCAGTTCTACAATGCCGCCACCAAGGATCCCGCCGCCCTGGCGAAGATCGAGGCTGCCGGCTGGAAGGGTAGCGAGCTGACGGTCAACGCCGACATCATCGTGCTGGCCAACCCGGAAATCGCCCTCCTGCCCAACTGGGTGATCGCGCTGGTTGCTGCCGGTGGTCTGGCCGCCGCGCTGTCGACCGCTGCCGGTCTGCTGCTGGCGATCTCCTCGGCGGTGTCGCACGACCTCATCAAGAGCATCTTCGTGCCCGACATGTCCGAGAAGGCCGAACTGATGGCTGGCAAGATCTCCATGGCCTTCGCCATCGTCGTCGCCGGCTGGCTGGGTCTGAATCCGCCGGGCTTTGCTGCCGGTACCGTGGCCCTGGCCTTCGGTATTGCCGCTTCCTCGCTGTTCCCCGCCATCATGATGGGCATCTTCTCCAAGAAGATGAACAAGGAAGGCGCGATCGCGGGCATGCTGGCCGGTCTGTTCATCACCCTGTTCTACGTGTTCGCACACAAGGGCATCTTCTTCGTCAAGGGTACCGAGTACCTCGGCCTCATCGGCGGTGCCAACAGCTTCTTCGGCATCACCCCGGAAGCCTTCGGTGCGATCGGCGCCCTGGTCAACTTCGCTGTCGCCTTCATTGTCGACAAGATGACCAAGGAACCGCCCGAGCACATCCAGGCCCTGGTCGAGAGCGTCCGCGTGCCGCGCGGCGCGAAGATGATCGACGGCGCCCACTAAGCGCCCGCAAGCCAACGTTGAGGGGGGTTGCGCCCGGCGGGCGCACCCCCGGAAACGGCAAGACCCCGCCGGTTGTTCTGGCGGGGTTTTTTCTTTTGTGGCACCTTGCGGCCTGAGTTGTCCGCCGCAAGCCTTGATGGAGTACCGCATGACCGCAATGGCACCGACCGTCAGCCTGGTGCTGAACTGGATCCTCTTCCTCGCCCTGTTCCCGATCGCCTTCTTCTGGCTGCGCCGGGCCTGGCGCATCATCGTCCGCCGCGACTTCTCCGAAGTCGCCCTCAAGCGCGGCGAGGCGCCGCCCAATGCGGCGCGTTTCGCGCCCTATGCGGCGGCGATCAACCTGATCGGCGGGGTAGTGCTGGTGTGGGTGATCTTCGGTGTGCTCGCCGGCCTGTTCGAGTACGAAACCTGGACCGCCATTGCCGGCGTGTCGATCTGGACCAAGTTCATCCTCGACTTCGCACTCTCGCGCCAGGCGCGCGCCAAGCTCGGCCGCGAGGCGGCCAAGCCGGCGGCCAAGGAATGAGCGTCAGAGCCGTTCAGCGCCGCTCGGCCACACCGTAGCGGCGATCGAGGCGGTTCATCACCACCACGTAAATGCCGATCAGCAGCAGATAGACGATCAGCGTACCCTGGGCGAAGAGATAGAAGCCCAGCGGAAAACCGAATACCTCAACCTCGTTGAGCGTTACCGCGAACCACGCGCCGCCGAAGGTCACCGTGGCCCATACCGTGAGCAGGCTCAGGGTGAGCAGCCGCGTCCTGCGCCAGTACTCGTGGTGGGCCGCGGTGAGCGCCGGCGCGCGTGTGCCGTGGGGGCTCATTGCTCTGCGCGCCCGCGGCTGCCATGGGCGTGGGCGAGGCGTTGCTGTACGTCGGCGGGCGCGGCTTCGAAGCCGCTGGCGGTGAGCGTGCATTCGCTCTCGCCGGCACAGATCGCCTTCAGGCGTGCCTCGAAGCCTTCCATGGCCGCCATCGGCACCAGCGCGGTGAGCGCCAGGCGGCCGTTGCCGGCGGCGTCGGTGCCCACCAGACGGCCGCGGCGGGCGGAGAATTCGCCGCTGATCTCGCCGAAGCGGGCCTCATCGGCGCGTACCTCGACGCTCAGCATGGGCTCCAGCACCTGCGGCCGTGCGGCGGCGGCGGCTTCGAGGAGGGCGTGACGGGCGGCGGTGATGAAGGAGATCTCGTTGGAATCGACGGCGTGGTGCTTGCCGTCGAATACCGTCACCTTCAGATCCTGGAGCGGGAAGCCGGCCAGGCAGCCTTCGCCGACTGCCTGACGCACGCCTTTTTCCACCGCCGCCATGAATTGCACCGGGATCACCCCGCCACGGGTCTCGTCCGCCAGCTGCAGGCCGCTGTCGCGGGGCAGGGGCTCGACGCGCAGGGCGACTTCGCCGAACTGGCCGGCGCCGCCAGACTGCTTCTTGTGGCGGTAGCGCGCCTCGGCGGTGGCGGTAATGGTCTCGCGGTAGGGAATGGCCGGCGCAGCAGTGTCGACGGAGATGTTCCAGCGCTCGGCGAGCTGTTCCAGCACCACGCGCAGGTGCAGTTCGCCCAGTCCGCGTACGACGGTCTGGCGACCCTGGGGATCGTAGCTGACCTCCAGGCAGGGGTCTTCATCGACCAGGCGGGCGAGGGCATCGGCGAGCTTCTGTTCGTCGCCGGGCTTGTGCGGCAGCAGCGCGAGACCGTGCACCGGTTGCGGATAGTGCGGCGGCAGCAGGTGGTGGCGGTCCTCGTCGTGGGAATCGTGCAGCACCGCGTCGCGGTGGATGTCGTCCACCCGTGCCACGGCGCAGATGTCGCCGCAGACGCCGAGCGCGATCTCGTTCTGCTGGCGGCCGTTGATGCGCAGCAGATGGGCCGCCTTGAAGGGCTTGCGGGCGTCGCCGATGTAGAGCTGGGCGCCGCTGGCGATGCTGCCCTGGTGGATGCGGAAGAGGGCGAGCTTGCCACGGTAGGGGTCGTTGTGAATCTGGAAGACATGGGCCAGCGCATGGCCGCTGCCGTCGCTGGCGATGGCCACCGGCTGGGCCTCGGCGCCTTCGCCGCGGACGAAGTGGGGCGGATTGCCCTCGGTGGGATCGGGGGCGAGGCGGCCGATGACCTCCAGCAGTTCTGCCACCCCGGCACCGCTGCGTGCGGAGACGAAACATACCGGGATCAGATGGCCTTCGCGCAGGGCCTGTTCGAAGGGGTCGTGGAGCTGCCCGGGGTCGAGCGCCTGACCCTGTTCCAAGTAGCGTGCCATCAGCGCTTCGTCGACCTCGACGACCTGGTCGACGATGGCGTCATGGGCGGCGGCGACCGATGAGAAGGCGGTGGCGGCGCCATGATCGGGGGCAAAGAAGCAGTCGATGACCCGCCCGCCGTCGGGCGCGGGCAGGTTGATGGGCAGGCATTCGCGCCCGAAGGCGGCGCTGAGCGTCTCCATCAGCGCGGCGAAGTCGACGCCGGCAGCATCGATGCGGTTGACGACGATCATCCGGCACTTGTCGGCGGCGGCCTCCATCGCCCGGCGGGTCACCGATTCGACCCCGGCCTGGGCGTTGACCACCACCAGCGCGGTTTCCACCGCCGGCAGGGCAAGCAGGGCGCGGCCGAGGAAGTCGGGGGTGCCCGGGGTGTCGAGGAGGTTGATCCAGTGTCCGGCCCATTCGAGATGGACCAGGCTGGTATTGAGCGAATGGCCGATGGCCTTCTCGCGCGGGTCGAAGTCGCTAACCGTGTCGCCGCGCTCGATGCTGCCGGCGCTGGCGATGGCCCCGGAGGCGAGCAGCAGGGCCTCCAGCAGGGTGGTCTTGCCGCTGCCGGTCTGGCCCAGCAGGGCGAGGTTGCGGATGTCGTGAACCGAGCTCGGTACCATGGTGTCTCCCCTTTGCCTGTTCGCTGTAGCGAGTTTTACGCCACTGCGCGCGCGCCGGCAATGGTCCACGTCAATGCGGGCGCAGAATCCCCTCCCGCGCTCACGCGCTGCGCAACCCGCAGCGGCGGGTCAGCCAGATCGCTGCCAGCGGCAAGGCAAGGCCGAGCAGGGCGACGGTGAGCAGCAGCATGCCCAGTTCGCTGTAGTCGGCGGCGGTGCTCACGGCGCCGCTGGTGGCATCGCGGACCTCGCGGCTCACGGTGTAGATCTGGTTGAGGTACTTGGTGCCCAGTTGCGAGGCCGACAGCGCGAGATTGGCGAAGGAGCTCATCACCGCGAAGAAGGTGGCCTTCAGATGGGGCGGGGCGGAGTTGGCGATCCACGCCAGCATCGGCACCATCGAGACCTGGCCGAGCGGGGATTCGAGCGCGGTGCTGACCATGGCGATGAAGCGCGCGTCGACCACGCCGCCGCTCAGCGCCGCGGTCCAGTGGTGCAGGCCGTGGTACATGCCCAGGGTGGGCAGCGCGAGCAGCGTGGTGGCCAGGGTGAGGAAGACGACGATGGCGGCGATCGAGCGTTCGGCCATGAAGCGGCGAAAGAGGAACAGGCCGGCGAGGGTCAGCGTGGCGACGATCAGGTCGAGGCGGGAGAGAAAGGCCTGGTCGAAACCCAGTTCGTCGATCATCCACCAGGTGGCCCCCGCGCCAGGGCCGGGGAGGGCGCGGAAGACGAAGATGATGATCGCGGTGCCGAGCAGGGTATTGCGCGCCGCCGGCGAGAGTTCGCGCAGCAAGCGGCCCATCATCACCGCGATGACCAGGAAGGAGCCGGCGAAGATGATCTCCTGCCCCCAGGGGATGCCGGACAGCCCCACGCTCAGCGTGATGGCGATGAACACCACACTGCCGTTGATGATCCACCAGTTGGGCGCGGTCTTCTCCTGCGGCTCGTGCAGCACGCGGGAGATTTCCGCGGCGGTGCGCCCCAGCGCCTGCAGGCGGCGTGCCTCGCGGCGTTTCAGCCAGCCGGCAAAGAGCACCCCGCTGACCGACAGCGCCGGGATGAGCAGGGCGTATTCGTAGATGCGTGCGTAGAGCGCCACCTTCTCCGCCTCTTCCAGGCGATCGGCGCCCTGGAAGAGGATCACGTTGGCCAGCGCCACCAGCACGCTGCCGCCGATGATCGCTACCCGCCCGAGCATCTGCATGGTGGTGTGCATCAGGCGCACGGTGTCGGCATCGAGCGGGCGGCCGTCGGCGTCCTCGTGCGGCACGGCTTCGACGGTCATCGCGTCGGCCACCGCATCCTGCATCACGTAGCCCACCGGCGAGAGCAGCACGGCGAGCACGAACCAGCTCTCCACCGGCATGGTGGCGCGCATTGCTTCGGTGTGGGCGATCAGGCCGACCATGATCAGCAGGCTGGTGGCGATCAGTGTCGCGCCCAGATAGACCAGCCCGGCCTTGTAGCGCCACAGCAGATCCACCAGGTGGCCGATGGGCATCTTCAGCGCCCACGGGATACCGGCCCAGAACCCCAGTGCGGCGAGGAAGGCCGCGGAGAGGTCGAGGTACTCCTTGATGAAGAAGGTGCCGACGATGCCGGTGAGGCCGGAGACCCCGGCGGCCATATACACCATCAGCGGTGGCAGGTAGGACAGCCGCATCTCGCGGCCGAGTTCGAGGATGTTGCGGTCGAACCAGCGGTACAGGGCGGTCAAGGTGCGGTTTCCGTCAGTGTCCGGTGAGGCGGGCCAGCCAGGGCAGGATATACGGCAGTGACAGGGCGGTGAGCAGTCCGTTCAGTCCCATCGCCAGTGCGGCGAAGGCGCCGCACTGTTCGCTGACCTGGAAGGCGCGCGCGGTGCCGATGCCGTGGGCGGCCACGCCGGTGGCGAAGCCGCGTACGGCGTGATCGTCGATGCGCAGCACGGCGAACAGCCCGCGCGCGCCGACGGCGCCGAGGATGCCGGTGATGATTACCAGCACGGCGGTGAGTGAGGGCAGGCCGCCGAGGCTCTCGGCCACGCCCATGGCAATCGGCGTGGTGACGCTCTTCGGCGCCAGGGACATCAGCGACTGGGTGCTGGCGCCGAGCGCGGCGCCGATGGCGAAGGCGGACAGCGCCGCGGTCAGCGAGCCGGCAAGGAGGGCGCCGGCAAGCGGCAGCAGCATCGCCTTCAGGCGCGGCAACTGGGCGTAGAGCGGGATGGCGAGGGCGACGGTGGCGGGGCCGAGGAGGAAGTGCACGAACTGCGCGCCGTCGAAATAGGTCTGGTAATCGGTGCCGGTGAGGCTGAGCACGCCGACGAGGATGGCCACCGCGATCATCACCGGGTTGGCCGCGGGGTGGAAGCCGGCGCGCCGGTACAGCCACCATGCGCACTGATAGGCCACCAGGGTGAGGGTGAGGCCGAGCAGCGGGGTGGTGGACAGATAGACCCAGATCTCGTCGAGACGCGGGTTCATCCTTCCTCCCCGGCGCGCTTGCGGCTGAGCACGCGCAGCACCAGCGCGGTCACCGCCATTGCCAGCAGGGTTGAGCCCAGTACGCCGGCGAGCAGCGGCAGCCATTCGTCGGCGAGGCGCTGGTAGTGCAGCATGATGCCGGTGCCGGCAGGCACGAAAAGCAGCGACAGGTGCTGCAGCAGGCCATTTGCGGTGCCGCGCAGCTCGGCGTCCACACGACCGCGCACTACCAGGGTGAGGAAGAGCAGCAGCATGCCGATCACCGGCCCCGGCACGGGGAGGTCCAGCCCGCGGGCGATGACCTCGCCGACGAGCTGATAGACCAGGAGCAGGGTGAGGGCGCCGATCATCGCAGGTGCGTCGTGCTCAGTGGCCGCCTTCCTCGGCGGCGAGCTGGCGGCGCATGCGGCGCAGGCCGAGGGCTACCAGGCCGGCGATGAGGGGGATGGAGGCAGCGGTGGCGAGCTCCGGGGTCAGCGGGACGATGTAGTCCTTGGCACCCTTGGCGAGGTAGTGGATGAGCTGCGAGGCATAGTAGGTGATGGCCACCACCGAGAGTCCCTCGACGGTCTCCTGCAGGCGCAGCTGCAGGCGTGCACGGCGGTTCATCTGTGCCAGCAGCTCCTGGTTCTGCTGCTGCAGGGCGATATCGACGCGGGTGCGCAGGAGCTGCGAGTTGCGCGCGATACGGCCGGAGAGGTCCTCCTGGCGGCGGGCGATCGACGCGCAGGTGTCGATCGCCGGGGTCAGGCGGCGGGTCATGAACTCGCCGATGGTGGGGAAGCCGGCGAGGCGCATTTCGCGCAGTTCGTCGATGCGCTGGCGCACCAGGCGGTAGTACGCCGCCGCTGCGCCGAAGCGGAAGGTGGTGTGCGCCACCGAGCGTTCCACCTCGGCAGCCAGGCGGGTGAGGCGGGCGAGCACGCTGCGCTCGTCGTCGACGCTGTCGGCGCCACCGATGATGTCCATCAGGTCGGCGAGTTCGTCCTCGGCACGCGACAGCAGGCGCCCGACCTGCTTGGCCACCGGAAAGGCCAGCAGGGCGATGACGCGGTAGGTCTCGATCTCCAGCAGGCGCTGCACCGTGCGCCCGGCCTGGCGCGGGGTGAGGCTGGCATTGAGCACCTGGAAGCGCGAGAAACCCTCGCTGATCTGGAAATCGGTGAACACCCACGCCGCACCGTCGGCAACGCGCGCGGCGACGGTCTGCGTGCCGGTGGGCGAGAGTTTCGCCATGACCTCTTCCGGCGACACCTCGGCGACCGTGCGCAGCTCGATCTCGGTGGCGACGATGAGCTGGCCGGGGATCTCCTTGCGCCACGCCGCCGGCACGTCGAGCAGGGCGCTGCAGGCCGGTGCGGCGGTGTCGAGGCGGCGGAAGAAGGTGTAGCTGGAGAACTCGTTGTGGCGTTCCCATTTCAGCCGGAAGCTGCCGGTGTCGAGAAAGACATGGCTGCTCTCGGGCGCCGGCGGCGCTATTCCGAACTGCCCGGCAAGCGCGGCGAGATGGGCCAGTTCGCGCTCGGCACTGCCGGCATCGTGCAGGAAGGCCAGATAGCTGACCTGCTCGGGCGTGTCGAGCGGCACCGGCGGGCGCGCATGCACCTCGTCGCTGAGGGTCTGGCGCAGGGGATGGGAGATGAAGAGCGACATGGCGGCGGACAGTACGGAAGAAGTGCAAGAGTACCCGCCCGCAGCCATGCTGGGGAAGTGGTCAATGCCGGACAGCTGCGTCCCACCCCGGCTGCGCCGGGTTGCCGCAGCCTGTTCAGCCCTGTTGCTGCGGCACGATGAGGATCTCCACGCGGCGGTTCTGCGCGCGCCCGGCGGCGGTGTTGTTGTCGGCGATGGGGCGGGTCATGCCGTAGCCGACGGCGATCAGCCGGTTGGCCTCGACGCCGCGCTGGATGAGGTAGCTGCGCACGCTGGCGGCGCGGTTCTCCGACAGGGTCTGGTTGTAGGCCGCGGCGCCGGTGGCGTCGGTGTGGCCCTCGACCTGCACGACGGTGCCGGGGTACTGGCGGATGCTCTGCGCGAGCTGTTCGAGCACGGGCTGGAACTGCGGGCGGATGTCGGCACGATTGGTGTCGAAGGTGATGTTCTCCGGAGCCTGCAGGCGGATGGTGTCGCCCTCGCGCACCACTTCTACGCCGGTGCCGGCCATGTCGCGGCGCAGTTCGGCTTCCTGCTTGTCCATCTGGTGGCCGATCAGCCCGCCGACGGTGGCGCCCACCGCGGCGCCGATCAGCACCCCCTTGGTACGGTCGCCACGGCTGGAGGCGACGCCGCCGAGCACGGCGCCGGCGCCGGCGCCAATGGTGGCGCCGCGCGCGGTGTTGGCGCTGTCGCCGTAATAGGGATTGCCGGCGCAGGCAGTGAGCAGCAGGGCGGCGAGTGCGGTGGCGGTGGTGATGGTTTTCATGGCGGGTGTCCTCTTCTGTGGTATCCGGATAGACCGGAAACGGTGCACAGCGTGCCCGCGGAATGACCGCTTGCGTAGTTGGCAGCGGTGGAAAATTGTAAAAAAAAAGCCCGCCCCGAGGGAAGGGCGGGCAAATGCCTTGCGGCAGGGAGCGGAAAAACGGTCAGCGGCCGCCGGCGTAGCGGCGCGCCAGCGCGCTCAGCGGCAGTGGCTTGATGCGTGCGGCGTGGCCGGCGCAGCCGAAGGCTTCGAAGCGCAGGCGGCAGATCTCGCGGGCGGCGGCGGTGGCGGCGCGGAACACCTTGCGGGGGTCGAACTCCTGCCGCTCTTCGGCGAGCAGGCGGCGCATCGCGCCGCTCATCGCCAGACGCAGGTCGGTGTCGATGTTGATCTTGCGCACCCCGTTGCGGATGCCGGCGACCAGTGCCTCTACAGGTACGCCGTAGGTTTCACCTATTTCGCCGCCGTACTGGCGGATGATCTGCAGCCATTCCTGCGGCACGCTGGAGGAACCGTGCATCACCAGATGGGTGTCGGGGATGCGGCGGTGAATGGCAGCAATGCGTTCGATGTCGAGGATGTCGCCGGTCGGCGGGCGGGTGAACTTGTAGGCCCCGTGGCTGGTGCCGATGGCGACGGCGAGCGCATCGACGCCGGTGGCAGCGACGAAGTCGGCCGCCTCCGCAGGGTCGGTAAGCATCTGGCTGTGGTCCAGCGTACCGGCCGCGCCGACGCCGTCTTCCTCGCCGGCCTGGCCGGTCTCCAGCGAGCCCAGGCAGCCCAGCTCACCTTCCACCGACACTCCTACGGCGTGGGCCATGTCCACCACCCGGGCAGTGACCTGGACGTTGTAGTCCCAGCTCGCCGGGGTTTTCATGTCCTCATGCAGCGAGCCGTCCATCATCACGCTGGTGAAGCCGGAACGGATGGCCTGCTGGCACACCGCCGGACTGGCGCCGTGGTCCTGGTGCAGGCAGATGGGGATGTCCGGCCACTCCTCCACGGCGGCCGCCACCATGTGGCGCAGGAAGGCTTCGCCGGCATAGCCGCGCGCGCCCGCCGAGGCCTGCAGGATGACCGGGCTGGCGGTCTCGGCGGCGGCCTGCATGATGGCGTGAATCTGTTCCATGTTGTTGATGTTGAAGGCTGGCACGCCGTAGCCGTGTTCGGCGGCGTGGTCGAGCAGCTGTCTGAGGGCGATCATCGCCATGGGGGTCTCCTGGTTGTCCTGTCGTGGTGTCGGCCTGTGCGCTCGGGCGCGGGTCAGGCCGCCTCGGGTTCGTTCTCGAAATGCGTGCCCGGTGCGATGCGCCGGCTGTGCGGGTGCGCGCGTGCCCTGAGGGCGGCCACCGCGGGCAGTTCGCGGCCTTCGAGAAACTCCAGGAAGGCGCCACCGCCGGTGGAGATGTAGTCGATCTGCGCGCCTACCCCGAAGGCGCCGATGGCCGCCAGGGTGTCGCCGCCGCCGGCAATGCTGTAGCCCGGGCTGGCGGCGATGGCCTCCGCCAGAGCCTGGGTGCCGGCGGCGAAGGGGGCGAGTTCGAAGACCCCCAGCGGGCCGTTCCATACCACCGTGCCGGCGGCGGCGAGCACGCCGCTGAGGGCGACGCGGCTGGCCGGGCCGATGTCGAGGATCATCTCGTCGGCACCGATGGCGTCGCTGGCACGCACGGTGATGCGGGCGTCGGCGGCACAGCGGTCGGCGGTGACGACATCGTCGGGCAGCCACAGGCGTGCGCCGCGCGCGGCGAGGCGACGGCTGATGCGGGCGGCAGCGTCGATGAGGCCGGCTTCGTGCAGCGAGGTGCCGACGGCGCAGCCCTGGGCGGCGAGGAAGGTGTTGGCGATGCCACCGCCGACCACCAGCACGTCGACGCGTTCGGCGAGCCCTTCCAGTACTGCCAGCTTGGTGGACACCTTGGAGCCGCCGACCACGGCCACCAGCGGCCGAGCCGGCGCCGCCAGGGCGCGCCCGAGGGCGTCGAGTTCGGCGGCCATCAAGGGGCCGGCGCAGGCCAGCGGGGCGGCGAGGGCGAGGGCGTGAGTGGTGCACTCGGCGCGGTGCGCGGTGCCGAAGGCGTCGTTCACATAGATGTCGATCCAGCTCGCGATGCAGGCCGCGAGGCGGGCGTCGTCGGCCTTTTCGCCGCGGTTGCCGCGGCAGTTCTCCAGCATGGTGACGCTGCCGGCGGCGGCACCGAAGGCGCCGCCGACCCAGTCGCCGACCAGTGCGACCGCAGTGCCAAGGAGTTCGCCGAGGCGGGCGGCAACCGGCGCCAGACTGTCCTGCGCGTGCAGCGCGCCTTCCTGCGGGCGGCCGAGGTGGGAGCTCAGCAGGACGGTGGCGCCGTGTTCCAGACACAGGCGGATGCCGGGCAGGGCGGCGCGGATGCGGGTGTCGTCGGTAATGCGGCCGTCGCTGTCGAGGGGGACGTTGAAATCGGCGCGGATGAACACGCGCTGGCCGCGCAGGCGGCCGTCGCGGGCCAGGTCTTCGAGGCGGATGAAGTCTGCGCTGCTCATCATGCGGCCTCCATCATCGCCACCGCGGTGTCGAGCATGCGGTTCGAGAAGCCCCATTCGTTGTCGTACCAGGCGGTGACCTTGACGAGGTCGTGGTCGACGCGGGTCAGGGTGCTGTCGAAGATGCTCGAATGGGGATTGTGGTTGAAGTCGCAGGACACCAGCGGCAGTTCGTTGACGGCGAGGATGCCCTGCAGGGGGCCGGCCGCGGCGGCGCGCAGGATGGCGTCGACCTCTGCGGCGGTGGTCGGCCGCGCGGCGCTGAAGGTGAAGTCGGTGAAGGAAACGTTGGGGGTGGGGACGCGTACCGCGAAGCCGTCGAGACGGCCGGCCAGCTCCGGCAGCACCAGGCCGACGGCGGCGGCGGCGCCGGTGCGGGTGGGGATCATCGACAGGGTGGCGCTGCGCGCGCGGCGCAGGTCGCTGTGATAGACGTCGATGAGCACCTGGTCATTGGTGTAGGAATGCACCGTGGTCATCAGCCCGCGCACGATGCCCAGTTCGCGGTGCAGGGCCCAGGCCAGTGGGGCCAGGCAGTTGGTGGTGCAGCTGGCGTTGGAGACCACGCGGTGCTCGGGGCGCAGGCTGCGGTGATTGACGCCGTACACCACGGTGGCGTCGACGTCCTCGCCGCCGGGTGCGGAAATCAGCACCTTGCCGGCACCGGCGGCGAGGTGGGCGCCGGCCTTGGCCTTGGTGGTGAACAGACCGGTGCATTCGAGCACCACGTCGACGCCCAGCTCGCCCCACGGCAGGCGCGCGGGGTCGCGTTCGGCGAACACGCGGATGGCCTGGCCGTCGACGGTGAATTGCCCGGGGCCGGCCTCGATGGCGTGCGGGAAGGGGCCGTGTACGCTGTCGTAGCGGGTCAGGTGGGCGTTGGTGGCGGCATCGCCGAGGTCGTTGATGGCGACGATGTCGATCGGGTGGCGGCGGCCGTTCTCGAAATGCGCGCGCAGCACGTTGCGGCCGATGCGGCCGTAGCCGTTGATGGCGACTCTGATGGTCACGTCTGTCTCCTCGGAAGGTGTGGATGGATGCGGGATCGGAAGGTCCCCGGATGGGGCGGTGGCGCCATCCGGGGGCGGTGTTTACAGCAGGCGGCGCGCACTGTCCGCGACGCGCTCGGCGGTGAGGCCGAAGAAGGCGGCGAGATCGCCGGCCGGGGCGGATTCACCGAAGCGGGCGATACCGACGACTGCGGCGCGCGGCGCGTCGGCGAGGTATTTCCACCAGCCGTCGGGGTGGGCGGCTTCGACAGCCAGGCGCGCGACTCCTGCGGGCAGCACGCTGGCGCGCCAGTCGGCGTCCTGGCGGTCGAAGGCGGCGGTGCAGGGCATCGAGACCACCCGGGTGGGCAGGCCGTCGGCCTGCAGGCGCTCGCGTGCGGCCATGGCCAGGGCGACCTCGGAGCCGGTGGCGATCAGCACCAGCGTGGGTTTGCCGCCTGCCGCTTCGGCGAGTACGTAGCCACCGCGTGCGATGGCCTCCAGCTGGGCACTGTCGCGCGGCTGGTGGGGCAGGTTCTGCCGCGACAGCGCCAGCAGGCTGGGGCCTGTACGCCCGACTGCGGCATTCCACGCCGCCTGGGTCTCGACCGCGTCGCAGGGCCGCCAGACGTCGAGGCCGGGGATCAGGCGCAGGCTGGGGAGGTGCTCCACCGGCTGATGGGTGGGGCCGTCCTCGCCGAGACCGATGGAGTCGTGGGTCATCACGTAGATGACACGCTGGCGCAGCAGCGCGCTCATGCGGATGGCGTTGCGGGCGTAGTCGGAGAACACCAGGAAGGTGGCCCCGAAGGGCAGGAAGCCGCCATGCAGGGCGAGTCCGTTGAGGGCCGCACTCATGCCGAACTCGCGCACCCCCCAGTTGATATGGCGCCCCGGCTGGTCGGCGCGCACGGCGCCGCAGCCCGGCCAGTCGGTGAGGTTGGAGTGGGTGAGGTCGGCGGAGCCGCCGAGCAGCTCGGGCAGCGCGCGGGCAAGGCGGGCGATGGCGTCCTGGCTGGCCTTGCGGCTGGCGAGGGTGGCGCCGTCGTTATTGACCCCACGCAGGATGGCCTGCGCGAGCACGTTGAAACCGACCGGCAGGCGGCCGGCGGTGCGGCGTTCGAACTCGGCCGCGGCCTCCGGCCAGGCGGCACGGTAGGCTTCGAAGCTGGCCTGCCAGGCGGCGCGACGCTGGGCGCCGGCGGGACGGGCGTCGAAGGCGGCGCGGACCTCCGCGGGGATTTCGAAGGGCGCGTGGGGCCAGCCCAGCTCTTCGCGCGTGGCGGCGACTTCGTCCCTGCCCAGCGGGGCGCCGTGGATGCCGGCGGTGCCGGCGCGTGCCGGGCTGCCGCGGCCGATGACGGTGCGGCAACAGATCAGCGTCGGGCCGGTGTCGTTGCGGGCGTTGGCGAGGGCCTCGCGGATGGCCTCGTCCACCGCCGCGACGTCGTGGCCGTCGACGTCCTCGATGACGTTCCAGCCGCAGGCGTGGAAACGTGCCGGGGTGTCGTCGGCGAACCAGCCGTCGACCTCGCCGTCGATGGAGATGTGGTTGTCGTCCCACAGCGCGATCAGCTTGGACAGGCGCTGCACGCCGGCGAAGGAGGCGGCCTCCTGGCTGATGCCTTCCATCAGGCAGCCGTCGCCGAGGAAAACCCAGGTGCGGTGGTCGACGATGTCGAAGCCGGGGCGGTTGAACTCGCGCGCCAGCAGCTTTTCCGCCAGGGCCATGCCGACGGCGTTGGCGAGGCCCTGGCCGAGCGGTCCGGTGGTGGTCTCGATGCCCGGGGTGAGGCCGTGCTCGGGGTGGCCCGGGGTCTTGCTGTGCAACTGGCGGAAGCGCTTCAACTCGTCCAGGGGCAGGTCGTAGCCGGTGAGGTGCAGCAGGCCGTAGAGCAGCATCGAGCCGTGACCGTTGGAGAGCACGAAGCGGTCGCGGTCGGCCCAGGCGGGGTCGGCCGGGTCGTGGCGCAGGTGGCGGGTCCATAGCGCGACGGCGATCTCGGCCATGCCCATCGGCATGCCGGGGTGGCCGGACTTCGCCTGTTCGACGGCGTCGATGGCGAGAAAACGCAGCGCGTTGGCGCACAGGGTGTCGAGGGCGGCGGTTTCGATACGCATGTTCATGGGGCGGACCTCCTCAGAGCAGTTTCTTGCGGCGCTCGATGAGGCGCCAGATGAAGGGGGTGAAGATCAGCTGCATGGCCAGCTCCATCTTTCCGCCCGGTACCACGATGGTGTTGGCGCGGCTCATGAAGCTGTCGGAGATCATGTTGAGCAGATAGGGAAAGTCGATGCCCTTGGGGTTGGCGAAGCGGATCACCACCATGCTTTCGTCGGCGGTCGGCACCGCGCGGGCGATGAACGGATTGGAGGTGTCCACCATCGGCACGCGCTGGAAGTTCACGTGGGTGCGGGCGAATTGCGGACAGAGGTAATGCACGTAGTCGTGCATGCGGCGCAGGATGGTGTCGGTGACCGCCTCGGTGGAGTAGCCGCGCATGCTGCGGTCGCGGTGCAGCTTCTGGATCCATTCGAGGTTGATCACCGGCACCACGCCGATGAGCAGGTCGGGATGCTGGGCGACGTTGGCGGTCTCGGTGACCACCGCGCCGTGCAGGCCTTCGTAGAACAGCAGGTCGCTGCCCGGTGGCAGCTCCTCCCAGGGCGTGAAGGTGCCCGGTTGCTGGCCGTACGGTTCGGCTTCCTCGGCGTTGTGGAGGTACTTGCGGCGTTTGCCGCGGCCGCTCTCGCCGTAGCTGCGGAAGAGTGCTTCGAGCTCCTCGAAGAGGTTGGCTTCGGGGCCGAAGTGGGAGAAGTGCGAGAGTTCGCCGCCGGCCTCGATCTCGGCCATTCTGCTGCGCATGCCCTGGCGGTCGTAGGCGTGGAAGCTGTCACCCTCGATCACCGCGGCGCTGACCCCCTCGCGGCGGAAGATCTCCTCGAAGGTGCGCTGCACGGTGCTGGTGCCGGCGCCGGAGGAGCCGGTGATGGCGACGATGGGGTGGCGTTCGGACATGGTTGTCCTCCGGGTGCGATGTAAAAGCCTTGTGCAGCCTGGATGGAGGGCGCAGGGCCCGTCCTGAGCCCGCCGCGGGGCGGAATCCAGGGTGGCCGTGTTCGGCGCGCGCCCCTGGATTGCGCTGTGCTCCATCCGGGCTACATGAATCAGTGCTGCAGGAACAGGCTGCGGCTGTGGAAGAGGGGCAGCTCGGCGTCGGTGCCGGCGTCCGGCTCGGTGTGATAGCGCTCGATGCGCTCGACTTCCTCGGGTGAGCCGAAGACGAAGCCGATACGCTGGTGCAGTGTCTCCGGCTGTACGGCGAGCACCGCGCCGCTGCCGGTGGATGCGCGTCCGCCGGCCTGCTCGATGAGCATGCCGATGGGGTTGCATTCGTAGAGCAGGCGCAGCCGCCCGGCTTTGCTCGGATCCTTGCGGTCGCGCGGGTAGAGGAAGACCCCGCCGCGCATCAGGATGCGGTGGGTCTCGGCGACCAGCGAGGCGATCCAGCGCATGTTGAAGTCCTCGCCGCGCGGGCCGCTGCGTCCGGCCAGGCACTCGTCCACGTAGCGGCGCACCGGCGCCTCCCAGAAGCGCGCATTGGAGGCGTTGATGGCGAACTCGCGGGTGGCTGCGGGAATGCGGATTTCCGGGTGGGTAAGGAAGAAGTCACCGACGATGGGGTCGAGGGTGAAGCCGGCGACACCGTCGCCGACTGTCAGCACCAGCATTGTCGACGGGCCGTAGATGGCGTAGCCGGCCGCCACCTGGCGGCAGCCCGGCTGCAGGAAATCGGCGCTGGCGGCGTCGCAGCCCGGCGTCGGGGCGCGCAGCACGGAAAAGATCGAGCCCACCGAGACGTTGACGTCGATGTTCGAGGAGCCGTCGAGGGGGTCGAAGACGAGCAGGTACTTGCCGCGTTCATGGCCCGGCGGCAGGGCGATGGGCGCTTCGTTCTCCTCCGACACCATGCCGGCCAGATCGCCGCCCCAGTGGGTGGCGCGCAGGAAAATCTCGTCGGCGAGCACGTCGAGCTTCTTCTGCGTCTCGCCCTGCACGTTGCTGCTGTCGAGATTGCCCAGTACGCCGGCAAGCGCGCCGTGGGCCACTGCGCGCGAAATGGCCTTGCAGGCCTGTGCGACCTGCAGCAGCAGGGCGTTGAATTCGCCGGTGGCGTCGGGATGACGACGGCGCTGGTCGATGAGGTATTCGGTCAGCGTGGTGCGTTCGATGGAGAACATGGTTTTTCCGGAGCTGATGTGGCAGGGGCGTGACAAGAGACTATGTATTTGTTGAAATAAGCTCCAATGATGTTTCCAGCAATTTTGAGATAAGGTTTTCTGATGAAAATCGTCCAGCGCACCACACTGCGCCAGTTGCGCGCCATCGTCGCCCTCGCCGACAGCGGCAGCTTCACCCAGGCCGCCCGCCTGCTCCATCTCACCCAGCCGGCGGTATCCATGCAGGTGCGCGAGCTGGAGGGCATCATTGGTCAGGTGCTGGTCGATGGCCGGCGCGAGATCCACCTCACCCCCGCCGGCGAAGTGGTGGTGCGCCATGCCCGTGAGGCACTGGGCGCGCTCGAACTGGCGGAGGTCGAGCTGAAGGCGATGCGCGGGGTGGCCGCAGGCACGCTGGAGGTGGTGGCAATCACCACTGCCGAATACTTCGTCCCCCACCTCCTCGCCGAATTCGGTCGCCGCTACCCGGACATCAGCTTCCGTCTGCGGGTGAGCAACCGCGAGGCCGTGTATGAACTGCTCAAGGACGGCCGCGCCGACCTCGCCATCATGGGCACGCCGCCGCGTGGCCTGGCGTTGCGGCGCATCCCCTTTGCCCCCCATCCGCTGAGTTTCGTCGCCGCCCCCGACCATCCCCTTGCCGGACGCCGCAACATCCCCCCCGCCGCGCTGGCAGGCGAGCGCCTGCTGCTGCGCGAACGCGGCTCCGGTACGCGCGGCAACCTCGAACGCTTTCTGCGCGCCCACGGCGTGAAGGCCTTGCGTGCCGACGAGATGGGCAGCAACGAGACCCTCAAGCAGGCGGCGATGGCCGGCATGGGGGTGGCCTTCCTGTCCCATCACACCTTCGACATGGAACTGCAGGGCGGGCGCCTGGTGCGCCTCGACGTGGCCGATACGCCGGTGATCCGCGAGTGGAACGTGCTCGTCCATGGCGAACGGCCGTTGACGCCGGCGCTGGAGGCGATGCTGGATTTCCTCCAGGGCGAGGGCGCCGCGCGGATGCGTACGGCATGAATGCGGCGGTTCTGCGGGTTGCCGCGGTCGTGCATAATTCCATACTCATGAAAGGGAATTTGGGCGCATAATCCGAACGCTATGAGAATGCGGCCCCCGGCGGCCGGGAGAAGGCTTCGTCAATGAATCTGAACAGCAAGGTGACGCTGCTTTTTGCGGCAATCGCGGTCGGCATCCTGGTCATGCTGGTGGCCATCAGTCTCTATGCCTTTCGTTCGTATTCGATCAGCTCATCCACCAGTCATGTGCGTACCGCCGCCGAAGTCGTGCGCGTGCACCTGACCGAGGCGATGATCCAGGGCACGATTGAGCACCGCGAGCAGTTCCTCAGCCGTCTGATGGAGGTGCAGGGGCTGACCGTGGCGCGGGTGATCCGCTCGCCGCTGGTCGACCAGCAGTACGGCGCCGGCCTGCTGCGCGAGATGCCCGCCGACGAGATCGAGCGTGCCGTGCTCGCCGACGGCAAGGAGCGCTATGAGCTGCGCGAGGCCAACGGCGACACCCTGTTCCGCGGCACCATCCCCTTTGCCGCCACCACCGCCGGTACGCCGAACTGCCTGCAGTGCCACACCGTGCCGGAAGGCGCGGTGCTCGGTGCGGTGACGCTGGAGCTGTCGATTGCCGACCTCAAGCGCCGCGCGCTGCTCACCGTGTTCATCCTCCAGGCCGTGGTGGCGGTATTCGCCCTGCTGGCCATCGCCCTCGTGCGTCGCGCCATCCGTCCGGTGGGCGAGGCCGCGCGCGAGGTCGAGGTGGCCGTGCAGCGCGCGCTGAAGGGCGACTTCAAGACCAAGGTCAAGCAGTACAGCGGCGACGAGATCGGCCAGATCGCCGATGACACCAACCGCCTGCTGAGCTACCTCGACGACGGCCTGGAACGCATCTCCCACCGCGTCGTGCAGCTCACCGGGCGCCAGCCGCGTCTGGACGAGAACAAGCTCGAAGCGACCATCGACATGGTCAACGGCCTGGCCGACGCCTCGGCCTTCAAGCAGGCCATCGAGGAGGACGAGACCAAGGTGGAGATCTACGACCGCTTTGCGCAGATCCTCACCGAGCGTTTCGGCATCGACACCTTCTCGATCTACGAGACCGTGGGCAAGCAGCTGACACCGATCACCGTCGACGGCGAGCCGGGGGCGGCCTGTCGCTGGTGTGATCCGCAGATCCTCGTGCGCGCCGACATGTGCCGCGCGAAGCGCTCCGGCCATCCGGTCGACGGCCTTGTGCAGCCCGGCATCTGCTATGCCTTCCAGCCCTCGCCGGACGGCGGCGCAGCGCGTCGCCACTACTGTGTGCCGATCATCCAGTCGGGCTCGGTGGGCAGTGTGATCCAGCTCGTCGCGCCAGCGGAGAAGGCTGCCGAACTCGAAGCCCAGGCCCCTTTCATCCATGTCTATGTGCGCGAAATGGCGCCGGTGCTGGAGGCCAAGCGCCTCACCGAAACCCTGCGCGACTCCTCGCTGCGCGATGCCATGACCGGGCTGCACAACCGCCGCTTCCTGGAGGAGTACGTCGATACCCTGATCGCTTCGGCACGCCGCCGCAACGTGCCGCTGGCCATCCTGCTGCTCGACCTCGATTACTTCAAGGTGGTCAACGACACCTACGGCCATGATGCCGGCGACACCGTGCTGAAAGCCCTCTCCGGGGTCATGAAGCAGGCCGTGCGCGCTTCCGACCTGGTGATCCGTTTTGGCGGCGAGGAATTCCTCATCGTCCTGCAGGACGCCAATGCCGAGGCGGCGCTGAAGGTCGCCGAGAACATCCGCGCCGCCGTCGCCCAGCTCAAGATCCAGATTGCCGGCGCGGTGCTGCAGAAGACCATCTCCATTGGCCTGGCGCTGTTCCCCGAGGACAGCGAGACCTTCTGGCAGACGGTGAAGTTCGCCGATGTTGCGCTCTACCGTGCCAAGGACGAGGGGCGCAACCGCGTCGTGCGCTTCACGCCGCAGATGTGGGAAGGCAACGCCGAGAGCTACTGAGGTCCTGTCGCGGTGGCGGCAGCCACGGCGGAGAAACCCACGTAGCGCGCGCAGAAGCTCGCCTTGTGGTGTTGCAGGAAGGCGTCGAAGTCCCACTCGCCGGGGGCCAGCAGGCCGCTGTGCGCAGGGACCAGCACATAGGTCTCTGCCGCCACGAGGCCGCCCGTGCCGTCTTCGACGCTGACCGTGGTGCGCTGGTAGAGCGCGCCCTCGAAGGCGTCGAGGCGGGCCAGCGCGGCGTCATCGACAGCGCTGTAGAGCACCCCGTTCACCACCTCCGTGGGGCAGGGGACGATGGCCGGATAGTGTTCGCCGCGCAGCGGGTGGCGGCGGAAGCCGTACAGGCGTGCCGGACGTGCGACGTGGCTGGCGCCGCACACCGCCGCCATGATGTCGGCGCACATCAGCGAACCGTAGGTGAAGCAGTGGCGCATGGTGCGCTCAGCCCTGCTGCCAGGCCTTGATCAGCGGATCGCGGTGGGCAGCGAGCTGGGTGACGCTGACCTCGATCACCGGGCCGCTGAGCGTATGGCCGGCGCAGGCTCCCTGCAGTTGCACGCCGGTACCCAGCGGCTCCACCAGGATGGGGCCCTGGTTGGCCTGCAGGCGGCTCTGGCGGTCGCGCTCGCCGATCAGTACGCTGCCATTGGTGAGATTGAGCTTGCCTTCCAGTTCGGCAGCGTTGCCCGAGGTCAGCCGGGCGGCGACCTTGCAGGGCAGCATGCGGAAATCGTTGACCAGATTGAGGGCCTGGCGGCGCAGGTAACGCTGCTGCTCCTCGCTGCCCTCGGGCAGGCGCCCGTGGGCCTTGCGGGCCAGCTGCTCGAGTTCGTCGTCGGTGAGGTGGGGGGCGGCGGCGACCAGCAGCTCGCGCGCTACCGTGGGCGCGCCGAGTACCGCGGTGCTCATGTGGTAGTGATGGCCGACGAGGGCGGCGCCGCCCTTGGCAAGCTGCTTGCCGGTGACCGTGGGCATGCCCTGGAAGACCATCGAGCCGAGCATCTCGCTGAGCGTGCGGCAGAGTGCGGCGTGATCCTGTTCAAGCAGGCGTTCGGGCACGCAGATGTCCAGATCGAAGGTGAGCTGCAGCTTGACGTTGGCCTTGGACATGCGGGTGCTCGCTGTGGGAGTGTGCTGTCGGTCGATTATGAAGGACATCCACGGCAGCGGGAAAGTGGCGCGACGGGCACCCGCTGCCCCGCCGCGCCTCCCCTTGCGGGGATGGTGGCGCAGGAGCGCTCAGCGCACGATCTGGGTGAGTTCGCCGGACTTGTAGCGCGCCGCCATGCTGTCCAGCGACACCGCCTTGATGCGGCTGGCCTGGCCGGCGCAGCCAAAGGCTTCGAAGCGCGCCTTGCACACCAGCCTGGCGGCCTCGCGCGCTGGCTTGAGGAACTCGCGGGGGTCGAACTTGGAGGGGTTCTCGACCATGAACTTGCGCACTGCGCCGGTCATCGCCAGACGGATGTCGGTGTCGATGTTGATCTTGCGCACGCCGTACTTGATCCCCTCGACGATCTCCTCGACCGGCACGCCGTAGGTTTCCTTCATGTCGCCGCCGTACTGGCGGATGATCTCCAGCAGTTCCTGCGGCACGCTGGAGGAGCCGTGCATCACCAGATGGGTGTTGGGGATGCGCGCGTGGATGGCCTTGATACGGTCGATGGCGAGGATGTCGCCGGTGGGCTTGCGGGTGAACTTGTAGGCCCCGTGGCTGGTGCCGATGGCGATCGCCAGCGCGTCGCAGTCGGTCTGCTTGACGAAGTCGGCGGCCTGGTCCGGGTCGGTGAGCAGCGCGCTGTGATCGAGCTTGCCTTCTGCGCCGATGCCGTCCTCCTCGCCCGCCATGCCGGTTTCCAGCGAGCCCAGGCAGCCCAGTTCGCCTTCCACGGTGACGCCGATGGCGTGCGAGAGCTTGACCACCTCGCGGGTCACCGCGACGTTGTACTCATAGGAGGAGGGCGTCTTGCCGTCCTCCAGCAGCGAGCCGTCCATCATCACGCTGGAAAAGCCCGAGCGGATCGCCGCCATGCACACAGCGGGAGACTGGCCGTGGTCCTGGTGCATGACGATGGGGATGTGCGGATAGGCTTCCACGGCGGCGTCGATGAGATGGCGCAGGAAGGCCTCGCCGGCGTATTTGCGGGCGCCGGCGGAGGCCTGCATGATGACCGGGCTGTCGGTTTCGGCGGCCGCTTCCATGATCGCCTGGACCTGCTCCAGGTTGTTCACGTTGAATGCCGGCAGGCCGTAGCCGTTCTCCGCGGCGTGGTCGAGAAGCTGGCGCATGGAAACGAGCGGCATGGTGTTCCTCCGAGGGTGGCCGGCGCAGCCGGCTCTGGCAGTAATGGCAAAGGGGCGATTCTAGCCCGTCAGTGTGGCAAGCATGAAATACGCTTACCGATTGATACGGCGCCAGGGCGCAGCGCCGGGTGCGCTTCAGTCCTGCTGCGGCGAGGGGTGGTCGCCGACGCGGACGATTTTCAGCGTGTTGGTGCCGCCGGCGGCGCCTATGGGCTCGCCGATGGTGAGCACGATGAGGTCGCCGTAGCTCACCACACCCTGGTCGAGCAGCAGTTGCTCGGCCTCCCACAGCAGCACGTCGCGATCGTGGTGCTGCTGGCTCATCAGCAGCGGATAGACCTCGCGGTAGAGGGTCATCTGGTTGCGCGCCGAGACCTCCGGGGTCAGCGCGTAGATCGGCACGCCGCTGTTCAGGCGGCTCATCCACAGCGCCGTGGAGCCGGTCTGGGTCAACGAGGCAATGGCCTTCACCTTGAGGTGGTAGGCGGTCCAGATCGCCGCCATGGCGATGGACTGGTCGATGCGGGTGAACACCTGGTCGAGGACTTCGCGGTCGAGCGTGACTTCGGCGGATTTCTCCGCCTCCAGACAGACCCGGCTCATCGCTTCGACGACCTCGACGGGATAGCTGCCGGCCGCGGTTTCCGCCGACAGCATGACCGCATCGGTGCCGTCGAGCACGGCGTTGGCGACGTCGGAGACCTCGGCGCGGGTCGGTACCGGGCTGCTGATCATCGACTCCATCATCTGTGTTGCGGTGATGGTGAGCTTGTTGCACTCGCGTGCGGCGCGGATCATGCGCTTCTGCAGTGCCGGCACGGCGGCGTCGCCGACCTCCACGGCGAGGTCGCCCCGCGCCACCATGATGCCGTCGGAGGCCTCGAGGATCTCGTCGAGGTTGGCCACCGCCTCGGTGCGCTCGATCTTGGCGATCAGCAGGGCGTCGCCGCCGGCCGCGCGCATCAACTGGCGGGCCATGTACATGTCGGCCGCGCTCTTGGGAAAGGAGACGGCGAGAAAGTCCACACCGATCCGTGCGGCGGTGCGGATGTCCTCCATGTCCTTGGCGGTCAGCGCGGGCGCGGTGAGGCCGCCACCCTGGCGGTTGATGCCCTTGTTGTTCGACAGCTCGCCGCCGACGCGCACCACGGTGTGGATCTCGCTGCCGAGCACGCGCTCGACGGCAAGCTTGAGGCGGCCGTCGTCGAGGAGGAGGATGTCGCCGGGGCGGACGTCCTTGGGCAGGTCGCGGTAGTCGAGGCCGACGCGTTCCTGGTCGCCCAGTTCGCAGCGTGCGTCGAGAATGAAGGCGGCGTCACGGCGCAGGGTGATGCGCCCTTCGGCGAACTTGCCGATGCGGATCTTGGGACCCTGCAGGTCGGCGAGGATGCCCACCGGACGGCGCGCGCGTGCCGCCGCCTCGCGGATCGTCGCGGCACGGGCGACGTGATCTTCGGCTTTGCCGTGGGAGAAGTTCATGCGCACCACGTCGATGCCGGCATGGACCATGCGTTCGAGGACCTGAGGGTCGGACGAGGCCGGTCCGAGGGTGGCGACGATCTTGGTGTGACGCGGCATGGTGTCTCCTGGGCGGTGTGCGGGCGGCGTGGCCGGCGCGGTCGCCCATTCTACCGCGGCAGCGCGGGCGCTACAGCTCCAGGGGCAGGAAGCGCTCGCCGAGGTCGGCGAGGTAGCCGTCGAGGTCGTCGGGATGC
This sequence comes from Pseudothauera lacus, assembly GCF_003034845.1. Lineage (GTDB taxonomy): Bacteria > Pseudomonadota > Gammaproteobacteria > Burkholderiales > Rhodocyclaceae > Pseudothauera > Pseudothauera lacus. Next base: position 84,734 of record NZ_PZKC01000008.1, read on the forward strand.
AGGCCGAGTTCGCCGAGTACCTCGTCACCGGTGCGCTCCCAGTTGTAATCGTGGATGTGCAGGGCATGCAGGCGGGCATGGCTGGCGAGGTGGAGGATGGCCACCAGGCTGCGCACCGCGCCCAGTTCGCCACGGGGAACGTCCTCGTGGTGGAGGATGGCCTGGGCGATGAAGTCCGGCAGCCCCCAGTGGCGGGCGACCAGGTAGCCGATGGAGCTGTGATCGACGTTGAAGCGCAGGTCCTCGTCGCGCAGGCTGGGCATGTCGAGACGGTCGTCGAGCAGCAGGGCTTCGCAGTAGTCCGGAAAGCGCTGCATCAGCACGGGTACCCCGCACTCGAAGAACACCCCGGCCATGTAGGCCTGGTCGGGGAAGATGTTGCATACCGAGACGCGCTCTTCGGCGATCAGCGCGGCGAGCTGGGCGAGTTCGCGGCTGCGTGTCCAGAACAGCTCGTAGGCACGCCGCCGGCCGGCGTCGATGGCGGTGCTGAGGGCGACCGCGCGGGCAATGTTGAGGGTCTGGCGGAAGCCGATGCGGACGATGGCCTGATCGAGGCTGTCGGGGGCGCGGCTGCCGCCGAAGGCCGGGCTGCGCACGGCCTTGAAGATCATCGCCGAGAGGCCGGCGTCCTGGCCGATCACTGCGGCGGTGCGGCGGGCATCGTAGTCGTCGGAGCCGAGCAGCTCGACGAGGTCGATCAGCACCTGCGGCTGCGGCGGGATGCGGATACCGCTGGCTGCGGAACTGCTGGTGTCGGCAGGCAGGGGGGCGGGGCTGACGTTCATGGCGGCGCTCTCGGGCATGGTGCGATGCACTATGCTGGGCCGTCCGTGCCCGTGGCACAAGTCGGAGATTCACCTACGGCGGGGCGGGTGTGCCGGCGTGGGAGCCGGCACACCGTCGTCCTCAGCCGCCGAAACGTGCCTCCAGCGCGGCGATGGCCGGCAGGGTCTTGCCTTCGAGGAACTCGAGGAAAGCGCCGCCGCCGGTGGAGATGTAGCCGACGTCGTTGGCGATGTGGAACTTGGCGATGGCCGCCAGGGTGTCACCGCCGCCGGCGATGGAGAAGGCCTCCGAGTGGGCGATGGCCGAGGCCATCATCTTGGTGCCACCGGCGAACTGCGCATGCTCGAACACGCCCACCGGCCCGTTCCAGACGATGGTGCCGGCGTGGGCGATGATGTCGGCAAGGCGGGCGGAGGACTTCGGGCCGAAGTCGAGGATGCGGTCGTGGGGGCCGACTTCGTCTACCGAAATGCGGTTGGCGCGTGCCAGCGCCGAGACCTCGTCGGCCACCACCACGTCCACCGGCAGCGGCACTTCGGCGCCACGCGCCTTCATGATGTCCATCACCTGCTGGGCCTCGCGCACCATCTCGGGTTCGGCGAGCGATTCGCCGATGCGCTTGCCGGCGGCGAGCAGGAAGGTGTTGGCGATGCCGCCGCCGACGATGAGCTGGTCGACCTTGTCGGCCAGGGTCTTGAGGATGGTGAGCTTGGTCGATACCTTGGCGCCGCCGACGATGGCCACCAGCGGGCGCTTCGGTTCGTGCAGGGCCTTGGAGAGGGCGTCGATCTCGGCGCCCATCAGCATGCCGGCGCAGGCCACCGGGGCGAAGCGGGCGATGCCGTGGGTGGTGGCCTCGGCGCGGTGGGCGGTGCCGAAGGCGTCATTGACATAGATGTCGCACAGGGCTGCCATCTTGCGCGCCAGCTCCTCGTTGTCCTTTTTCTCGCCCTTGTTGCAGCGGCAGTTCTCCAGCAGGACGATCTGGCCGGGCTCGACGGTGAAGCCGCCGTCCACCCAGCCGGAGACCAGCTTCACCGGCTTGTGCAGCAGCTGCCCGAGGCGCACGGCCACCGGCGCGAGGGTATCGTCGGGGCCCACGGTGCCCTCGGTGGGGCGACCGAGGTGGGAGGTCACCATGACCGCGGCGCCGTTGTCCAGGCAGTACTGGATGGACGGGATGGACGCGCGGATGCGGGTGTCCTCGGTGATGTTGCCGGCGTCGTCCTGGGGAACGTTGAGGTCGGCGCGGATGAACACCTTCTTGCCGCGTACGTCGAGGTCGGCGAGCTTCTTGACTTGCATTGACGGTCTCCTTGGCTTGCTTTCGGTGGTTCAGCGCGGATGGCGTGACGGGCACGCCTGCCGCACTAGGGGATACGGGTGCCGGCTCCGGCGCGGCGGCGCGCCTGCCAGTGGTGCAGGGTGTCGACCATGCGGCTGGCAAAGCCCCATTCGTTGTCGAACCACAGCAGCACGCTGAACAGGCGGTTGCCGCTGGCGCGCGTCTGGCTGGCATCGACGATGGCCGAATGGGGGTCGTGGTTGAAATCGATCGAAGCGTGCGGATCCTCCGACCACGCCAGCAGGCCGGGGAAGCGCGTTGTGGCGGCCTCGCGCAGCACGCCGTTGATGCTGTCCACGCTGACCTCGCGGCGCACGGTGAGGGCGATGTCGAGCGCCGAGACATTGTGCGTGGGTACGCGGATGGCCTTTGCGCTGATGCGCCCGGCCAGTTGCGGCAGCAGGCGCTCGATGCCGCGCGCCAGACCGGTGGACACCGGGATGATGGACTGCATCGCCGAGCGCGTGCGGCGCAGGTCGGTGTGATGGTAGCCGTCGATCAGCGGCTGGTCGTTCATCGCCGAATGCAGGGTGGTGAGCAGGGCGTGGTCGAGGCCGAAGGCCTCGTCGAGTACGGCCAGCACCGGCACTGCGGCATTGGTGGTGCAGGAGGCATTGGAGACGATGCGCTCGCTGCCGCTGAGAGCATCGTGATTGATGCCGTACACCACGGTGGCATCGACGTCCTCGGCGCTGTGCCCGGGATGGGAGAGCAGTACGCGCGGGGCACCGGCCTTGAGGAAACGTTCGAGTTCGATGCGGCGCCCGTAGCGCCCGGAGCATTCCACCACCACGTCAAGGTTCATCGCCGCCCAGTCCACTGCCTCCGGGTTCTCGGCATGGGTGACGGTGAGCGCTTCGCCGTCGATCAGCAGGCCGTCGGCGGTGGTCGCGACCTGGCCCGGAAAGCGCCCATGGGTGGAGTCGAAGCGGGTCAGGTAGGCGATGCTGGCGAGATCGGCCGGTTCGTTGATCGCCACCACGCGGTAGCGCTCGCGGAACGGCGACTCATGCAGTGCGCGCAGGAAGCAGCGTCCGATGCGGCCGTAGCCATTGATCGCGAGGCGCAGGGACATGAGGGGTGGGTCGTCGGCAGGGCAGTATGGAAAAAGGGCCGCCCGTGGGCGGCCCTTGTACGGGTGGAGCTCAGCAGGCCTGGGCGAGCACGCGGGCGGCGTCGAGCATGCGGCAGGAATAGCCCCACTCGTTGTCGTACCAGGCCAGCACCTTCACCAGGTTGCCGTCGATGACGCGGGTCTGGGTGGCGTCGAACACCGAAGAGTGCGGGTCGTGGTTGAAGTCGCTGGATACCAGCGGCGCTTCATTGACACCCAGCACGCCCTTCATCGGGCCGTTGGCGGCGGCGTGCATGAGGGCGTTGATCTCTTCCTTGGAAGTGGCGCGGCGGGCGGTGAAGGTAAGGTCCACCAGGGAGACGTTGATGGTCGGTACGCGCAGCGCGAAGCCGTCAACCTTGCCCTTCAGAGTCGGCAGCACCAGACCCACCGCCTTGGCGGCGCCGGTCTTGGTGGGGATGATGTTCTGCGCGCCGGCGCGTGCGCGGCGCAGGTCCTTGTGGCGCACGTCCACCAGGACCTGGTCGTTGGTGTAGGCGTGGATGGTGGTCATCAGACCCTTCTCGATGCCGATGGCGTCCTCCAGCACCTTGGCCACCGGAGCCAGGCAGTTGGTGGTGCACGAGGCGTTGGAGACTACGGTCATCTGCGGGGTGATGATGTCGTGGTTGACGCCATACACGATGGTGGCATCGACGTCGTCGCCGCCCGGAGCGGAGATCAGCACCTTGGGTGCGCCCTGCTTGAGGTGCACTTCGGCCTTCGCCTTGGTGGTGTAGGCGCCGGTGCACTCGAGCAGCACGTCCACGCCGTGCGCCCCCCAGTTGGTCTCCAGCGGGTTCTTGGTGGAGTAGAAGGGGATGCGGTCGCCGCCGACGATGAGGGTATTGTCGCCCTCGGTGGCCACTTCGGTGGCGAAGCGGCCGTGGGTGGTGTCGTACTTGGTGAGGTGGGCGTTGGTCGCCAGGTCGCCGGAGGCGTTTACGGCGACGATCTCGAACTGGTCACGCAGGCCGAGTTCGTAGATGGCGCGCAGGGTGCAGCGGCCGATACGACCGTAACCGTTGATGGCAAGCTTGATGGGCATGCAGATCTCCTCGATGCAAAGAACGGCGCTGCAGGGCTGCGGCTGCCACCAGCCGCGGCACTGCAGCGGGTTGGGGTTCAGCGGGTGGCGAGCACCGCGCGTACGGCAGCGGCTACCGCCTCGGCGGTGATGCCGAATTCCTTGAACAGCTCGCCGGCCGGGGCGGATTCGCCGAAGCGGTCGAGGCCGATGACGCGGCCTTCGAGGCCGACGTACTTGTACCAGCCGTCGGTGACGCCGGCTTCCACCGCCACGCGCGGCACGCCGGCCGGCAGCACGGCGGCCTTCCAGGCCGCATCCTGGCGTTCGAAGACGTTGGTGCTGGGCATGGATACCACGCGCACCGCGATGCCGGCTTCACCCAGCGCTTTCTGTGCGGCCATCGCCAGCGCCACTTCCGAGCCGGTGGCGATGATCACCGCCTGCGGCTTGCCCGCGTTGATGTTTGCGTCGGCTTCCGACAGTACATAGCCGCCACGGCGGATGGCCGCGACCTGCTCGGCTGTGCGCGCCTGGAAGGGCAGGTTCTGACGCGAGAAGCACAGGCTGCTGGGACCATCCTTGCGCTCGATGGCGTTGGCCCAGGCCACGGCGGACTCGGTGGTGTCGCAGGGGCGCCAGACGTCCATGTTGGGGATCATGCGCAGCGTCGCGGTCTGCTCCACCGGCTGGTGGGTGGGCCCGTCCTCGCCCAGGCCGATGGAGTCGTGGGTAAACACGAACACCTGGCGCGCCTTCATCAGCGCGGCCATGCGCAGGGCGTTGCGCGCGTACTCGCTGAACATCAGGAAGGTGGCGGTGTAGGGGATCAGGCCGCCGTGCAGGCTGATGCCGTTGGCGATCGCGGCCATGCCGAACTCGCGCACGCCGTAGTACACGTAGTTGCCGCCGCTGTCGCGGCTCACACCCTTGGCGCCCGACCACAGGGTGAGGTTGGAGCCGGCCAGGTCGGCCGAGCCGCCGATCAGCTCGGGCAGCTTGGGCGCGTAGGCTTCGATGCTGTTCTGGCTGGCCTTGCGGGTGGCGATGGTCTCGGCCTTGTCGACGACCTTGGCGAGCACCGCGTCCACATGGGCGTTCCAGTCGGCGGGCAGCTCGCCGGCCATGCGGCGCTGGAATTCGGCGGCCAGTTCCGGGAAGGCGGCGCGGTAGGCGTCGAAGCGGGCGTTCCAGTCGCCTTCGGCAGCGGCGCCTTGCTCGCGTGCGTTCCAGGCGGCATAGACGTCGGCCGGGATCTCGAAGGGGGCGTGCTTCCAGCCGATGTGCTCGCGCGCCGCGGCGATCTCGGCCGCGCCCAGCGGGGCGCCGTGCACGTCGTGGCCGCCCTGCTTGTTGGGCGAGCCCGCGCCGATAACGGTCTTGCAGCAGATCAGCGTGGGCTGGGTGGTGTTGGCCAGCGCCTGCTGGATGGCCGCTTCGATCTCCACCGGGTCGTGACCCTGCACGTCACGGATGACCTGCCAGCCGTAGGCTTCGAAGCGCTTCGGGGTGTCGTCGGTGAACCAGCCGTCGACGTGGCCGTCGATGGAGATGTTGTTGTCGTCGTAGAAGGCGGTGAGCTTGCCCAGCCCCCAGGTGCCGGCCAGCGAACAGGCTTCGTGGCTGATGCCTTCCATCAGGCAGCCGTCGCCGAGGAACACCCAGGTGCGGTGGTCGACGATCTCATGGCCGGGGCGGTTGAACTCGGTGGCCAGCACCTTTTCGGCCAGCGCCATGCCCACCGCGTTGGTGATGCCCTGGCCGAGCGGGCCGGTGGTGGTTTCCACGCCCGGGGTGTAGCCGTATTCGGGGTGGCCCGGAGTCTTGCTGTGGAGCTGGCGGAAGCGCTTGATTTCCTCGATCGGCAGGTCGTAGCCGGTGAGGTGCAGCAGCGCGTAGATCAGCATCGAGCCGTGGCCGTTGGAGAGCACGAAGCGGTCGCGGTCGGCCCACTGCGGGTTGGCCGGGTTGTGCTTGAGGTGGCGGCGCCACAGCACTTCGGCGATCTCGGCCATGCCCATGGGGGCGCCGGGGTGGCCGGAGTTGGCCTGCTGCACGGCATCCATGGCCAGCGCGCGGATGGCTCCGGTGATCTCGTTGAATACCGGGGCTTTGACGTTTCTGGTGGGCGACATGGGATCCTCGGTGCCGTTCGGGGGCGGGGAAAACCGCAATTATCGCCGAAAACCCCCTTCGCTTGGTAGGGTGTGCGTGCGCCTACACCGACTGCCGGCGGCGTTCGATGAGCTTCCAGATCAGTGGCGTGAGGATCAGCTGCATCGCCAGGTCGAGCCGCCCGCCAGGGATCACGATGGTGTTGGCGCGGCTCATGAAGGCGTCGTGAATCATGTTGAGCAGATAGGGGAAGTCGACGCCGCGCGGGTCCTTGAAGCGAATCACCACCATCGATTCGTCGAGCGAGGGAACGTCGCGGGCGATGAAGGGGTTGGAGGTGTCGACGACCGGTACGCGCTGGAAGTTGATGTGGGTGCGGGTGAACTGCGGCACGATGTAATGCACGTAGTCATGCATGCGGCGCAGGATGGTGTCCTGCACCGCTTCCTTGGAGTAGCCGCGCAGTTTGGTGTCGCGGTGCAGCTTCTGGATCCACTCCAGGTTGATGGTCGGTACCACGCCGATCAGCAGGTCGACGTAGCGCGCGACGTCCACCGTTCCGGTCTGCACGGCGCCGTGCAGGCCCTCGTAGAACAGGCAATCGGTGCCGACCGGGAGGTCTTCCCACTCGGTGAAGGTGCCCATCGGCAGGTTGCGCCGTACCGACTGTTCCTCGTTGTGGATGTAGTAGCGCCGCCGTCCGGTAGCCGATTCACCATAGGCGCGGAAGAGCTGTTCGAGGTCTTCGAAGAGGTTGGCCTCGGGGCCAAAGTGGCTGATGCCGCGCTCGCCGCGCGCTTCGGCTTCCTCGATGAGGCGCTTCATCTCGTCGCGGGTGTGACGGTGGAAGCTGTCGCCTTCGACGATTGCGGCGTTGACGTTCTCACGGTGGAAGATCGCCTCGAAGGTGTGCTTGACCGTGGTGGTGCCGGCGCCCGACGAGCCGGTCACCGCGATGATGGGGTGCTTCAGCGACATGGCGCGCGGCGCGCTCAGTTGCGGCCGGAGGCCGCGCGCTCGGCTTCGAGCTCGGTATACACACGCTTGGAGGCCTGCACCAGCACATGGACCTCCTCGAACGACAGGGTGGGGTAGTTCTCGCGCACCACGCGGTAGGCAAGGTGGTCCAGGGTGGCGTTGCCCCAGCGGTTTTCCTTGGCGAAGAACGGCGTGATCAGCTCGTAGGCCTCGTCGAAGATCTCGCGGACGTAGTGGTACTTGCGGCGATCCTGCTGGCTGCTGTCCCAGGACTGGGCGGAAGCGGACTGTTCCATGGTATCCGGTCTTTGTGTGTGCGCGCTAATGATAAGCCCTGGCGGGCGGCGTGGGTAACTGCCGCGCTCAGGAGTGGCTGTTGATCCACGCGCGCCATTCGGCAAACAGCGCCGGACTGGCGGCGGCGACCACGCCGCGCTTGACTGCCGGCCCCGCCATCAGCGAGCCGCCGTCGAGTGCGGCGGCCTCACCCCCGGCTTCGGCAAGGATCAGGCGGCCGGCGGCGTAGTCCCACAGCATCTGGCCGCCGTGCAGATAGACGTCCAGGCGGCCGGCGGCGACGAAGCACCATTCCAGCGCGCTGGAGCCGAAGTTGCGCTGCGAGTAGTAGGGCGGGCGCACCGCCAGCTCGTCGCCGAGGTGATGGCTGATGCGCTTGAAATCGACCCCGGCGACGGCATCGCGCAGGCTTGCCGCAGCCGGGCGCAGCGGCAGTTCGCTGCCGTTGAGGAAGGCGCCGGCGCCCTTGGCGGCGTAGAAGGACTCGTCGGTGACCGGGTTGTAGACCACGCCGAAACGCGGTTCGTGGTCGACCAGATAGGCGATCGAGACGGCGAAAAATGGGATGCCGTTGGCGAAGTTGGTGGTGCCGTCGATCGGATCGATGCACCACAGCCCGCGCTGGCCCTCGCTCCACTGGCGCGCCTGCTCTTCGGCGGTCATCTCCTCGCCGAGCACCGGGCCGGGCAGCAGTTTCGGCAGCTCCTCGCTGAAGCGGCGCTGGGATTCGACATCGGCCTCGGTGAACAGCGAGCCGTCGGCCTTGCGGTTGCGCGCCGACTTCAGGTAACGCGGCAGGATTTCATCGCGCGCCACGTCGCGTACCAGTGATTCCAGCGCGCGGGCGCGGGCCAGGCGTTGTGCTGCGGTCGGCATGTCGGGGTGTCCTGAGCCGGGGCGGCCGCACGACGGCCGGTGTGGGCGGCGCGCGGCACGAGGTTTGAGGTCGATGCCCGCAAGCCCGCGGTGGCGGGCGTTTGCCGGGATCGGCGCAAGTATTACCGAGTCCCTATAATAGCACGATGATTGCGCGCTTCTTTTTCCCCTCCGCCCTCCCCGCAGGCGGCTGCGTCGACCTTCCCGAGCCCCTTGCCCACCATGCCGTGCGCGTGCTGCGCCTGCGCGATGGCGACGCCGTGGTGCTGTTCGATGGCAGTGGCGCCGAGTGGCCGGCGCGGTTGGCGGTGCGCGGGCGCGCGTGCACTGCAGAGCTGGAGGACTGCCGTTTCGTCGAGCGCGAGTCACCGCTGCAGGTGGTGCTGGTGCAGGCGCTGGCGGCCGGCGACAAGATGGACTGGGTGGTGCAGAAGGCCGTCGAGCTCGGTGTGCATGCGGTGCAGCCGCTCAGCGCAGCGCGTTCGGTGTTGCGTCTCGCCGGCGAGCGCGCCGAGCGCCGTGTCGCGCACTGGCAGCAGGTCGCCGTGGCAGCCTGCGAGCAATGTGGCCGCAATCGCGTGCCCACCGTGCATGGGCTGAGTTCTCTGGCCGATTACCTCGCCGCGTCCGCCACCGATCGGCGGGTAGTGCTGGCGCCGGGCGGAGCCGTCGGGCTCGCTGCGCTGGCGGCGCCGCGCAGCGGCGAGGTTCTGCACCTGCTGGTCGGCCCGGAAGGCGGCTGGAGCGAGGACGAGCTGGCGCTCTGTGCCCGTGCCGGTGTTACCGCGCTGGCGCTCGGGCCGCGCGTGCTGCGTACCGAAACCGCCGGCCTTGCGGCGTTGGCGGCCCTGCAGGCGCGCTGGGGAGACTTTGGTTGAAAACGACAACAATGACGAAGGGGTGAGCGATGTTCGAATCCGCCGAGCTGGGTCACAAGACCGCCAAGACTGACTATGAAGAGGCTGTGCCTGCGCTGCGCGCGCAACTGCTCGACGCCCAGTTCGACCTCCTCGAACTGAAGGACTTTGCCGTGGTGGTGCTGATCAACGGCATCGACGGCGCGGGCAAGGGCGAGACGGTCAATCTGCTCAATGAGTGGATGGACCCGCGCCACATTCAGACCTGGGCTTTCGATGCACCGTCCACGGAAGAGTCCGAACGCCCCTTCATGTGGCGCTTCTGGCGCGCGCTGCCGCCCAAGGGCAAGATCGGCGTGCTGTTCGGCAACTGGTATACCGAACCCATCCATGCCCGCGCGAAAAAGATCAGCAAGCGCGCCGAACTCGACCAGCAGCTCGACCGCATCAACCGCTTCGAGGCCATGCTGGTCCGTGAAGGGGTGTTGCTGATCAAGTTCTGGTTCCATCTCTCCAAGGAAGGCCAGAAGCAGCGCCTGAAGACGCTCGAAAAGGACCCCAAGACGCGCTGGCGGGTCACCGAGCGCGACTGGAAGTATTACGCCCTCTACGACCGCTACCGTGAAACCGCCGAGCATGTGCTGCGCAACACCAGCACCGGCATGGCGCCCTGGCTGGTGGTCGATGGCTCGGACCCGCGCTATCGCGCCCTGCTCGTCGGGCGCACCCTGCTCGACGCCCTGCGCAAGCGCATCGAAGCAGCCCAGAAAGGCTGGGCGCCACGGCAGACCGCCGCGCCGCTGCCGCCCTCGCTGGACAACCTCAATCTGCTCAACAGCCTCACCCTGAACCAGGAGATGGGCAAGAAGGAATACGCCGAGCAGCTCGAACTCTACCAGGGCCGGCTGGCCCTGCTGTGCCGCTCGGAGAAGTTCCGCCAGCGCGCCCTGGTGCTCGTCTTCGAGGGCGGCGACGCCGCCGGCAAGGGCGGCGCCATCCGCCGCATCACCGCCGCCCTTGACGCCCGCCAGTTCCGCATCATCCCGATTGCCGCGCCCACCGAAGAGGAGCGCGCGCAACCCTATCTGTGGCGTTTCTGGCGCCACCTGCCGCGTCAGGGCAAGGTCGCCATCTTCGATCGCTCCTGGTACGGCCGCGTGCTCGTCGAGCGCGTCGAGGGTTTCTGTTCGGAAGCCGACTGGATGCGCGCCTATGCCGAGATCAACGACTTCGAGGACCAGCTCATCGGCGCCGGAGCGCTGGTGGTGAAGTTCTGGCTGGCGATCAGCCCGGAGGAGCAATTGGCGCGCTTCAAGGAGCGCGAGGCCGAACCCCACAAACGCTTCAAGATCACCGCCGAGGACTGGCGCAACCGCGAAAAGGCCGACGCTTATGCCCAGGCCGTGTGCGACATGGTCGACCGCACCAGCACCGAAAGCGCGCCATGGACCCTGGTCGAGGCCGACAACAAGCTGTATGCCCGCATCAAGGTGCTGCGCACCCTCTGCGAGCGCCTGGAGGCGGCGCTGGTGTAGGGGGCGGCTGCCGGTCCGGGCTGCGGTGCCAGAGGCCATCGCCGCATGACAGGCGGTGCAGGCAGTCGGCGACAGCCCTGCTAGAATGGCCGTGCGCCCATGTGGCGCAGTCCGCTCACCGCATCCAGCCCGCTACGCCCGTGAACGCAGAATCGCCCACTCCCCTGGTGCCGGACGAAACCGACACCACCGCCAGCTTCGTCGCCTGGGTACGCGGCGCGGCGCCCTATATCCATGCCTTCCGCGGCAAGACCTTCGTCGTTGCCTTCGGTGGCGAAGTCGCCAGCGGCGAGCTCGCCCAGAGCCTGGCCTACGACTGCAACCTGCTGGCGGCGCTGGGCATCCGCCTGGTGCTGGTGCATGGCGCGCGTCCGCAGATCGATACCGAACTGCGCCGCCGCGGCCTCGAACCGCGCTTCCACAACGGCCTGCGGGTGACCGACGCGGCGGCGCTCGAATGCGTCAAGGCGGCCATGGCGGTGACCCGCATCGAGATCGAGGCGCTGCTCTCGCAGGGGCTGCCGAACACGCCGATGGCGGGCAGCTACATGCGCGTGACGGGCGGCAACTTCATCACCGCACGTCCGGTAGGGGTGGTCGACGGGGTCGATTACCAGTACACAGGCGCGGTGCGCAAGATCATTGCCGAGGAGATCAATGCCGACCTCGATCAGCACAATGTGGTGCTGATCTCGCCGCTGGGGGTGTCGCCGGCCGGGGAGATCTTCAATCTCAGCATGGAAGAGGTCGCCGAGGCGGTGGCGGTGGCGGTGAAGGCGGAGAAGCTGCTCTACCTGTGCGACGCGCCCGGCCTGCTCGACGCCGAGGGCAAGCTGATCGAATCGGTGACCGCCGACGAGGCCGAGCGCATGCTTGAATCCGGCGAGGGCCTCACCGAGGACCTGCACCTCTTCCTGCCCGGTGCCATCCGCGCGGTGCGCCGCGGCGTGGCGCGTGCCCACCTCATCGACCGCGACCGCGACGGCGGCCTGCTGCTGGAGTTCTTCACCCACTCCGGGGTCGGCACGGTGGTCTCGCGGGCGCCGCTGTTCCGCCTGCGCGAAGCCACCTTCGAGGATGTCGGCGCGCTGGTGGCGCTGATCAGTCCGATGGAGGCCGAAGGCATACTGGTGCGCCGCGGGCGCGAATTGCTGGAGCAGGAGATCGAGCGCTTCTCGGTGGTCGAGCACGACGGCGTGCTGGTCGGCTGCGCCGCGCTGTATCCCTTTTCCGAGGACAACGCTGCCGAACTCGCCTGCCTGGCAGTGACGCAGGAATACCGCCGCGCCGGGCTCGGCGACCAGCTGCTGCGGCGCATCGAGCGGCGCGCGCGCGCGCAGCGCCTGGAGCGTCTGTTCGTCCTCACCACGCGCACCGCGCACTGGTTCCGCGAGCGCGGCTTCAGCGAGATCGGTCCCGAGGCCCTGCCGCGCCAGAAGCGCGAGCTGTACAACCTGCAGCGCCGCTCCAAGGTCTTCGTGAAGACGCTATGAGCCCCGCCAGCCACCCGCTCTGCGCAATGGCACCGTCGTGCTGGCGGGGAGGGCGGGTGGCATGAAGAACGCCTCGGCGCTGCTCATCAGTGTGCTTGCGGCCCTCGGCGCCGCGCTTCTTGCCACGCTGGTGCTGTGGCTGGGGGTAGAGAACGGCCGCTTCGCCGGCGGTCTCGCGGTGCTGGCGGTGGCCGCATTCGCCGGTCTTGCCACCCATTGCCACCTGCGCCGCCAGTGGCAGCGCCGCAATGGCGAACAGAGTGCGCTGGCCGAGCATGTGCGCCGCCTGGGCGACGGCGTCGGTGGCGTCGACGAGAGCGCGCTGCAGACGGCCGGGGCGCTCTCCGGGCTGGCCACGGTGACCCTCGAGGTGCGCCGTCTGCGCGAAATTGCCGAGGGTGTGCATGGTGTCGAGGCCCTCTTCGGCAGCGCACTGGAATTGCAGTGGATCAGCCCGTCGATCCACCGCCTGATCGGCCGCACGCCGCAGGAGTGTACGCGGGCGGCGGACCCCATCGCGCTGCTGGTGCATGAATCAGACCGTCTGTACTGTCGCCGTATGGCGCGCGAGGTCATCGAGTCCAATGCCGGGCGCGATTTCGAGATGCGCCTGCTCGGCGACGAGGGACGGGTATGCTGGGTGGCCTGCCACTGGCGCCCGCAGCATGACGACGATGGCCAGGTGTGCGGCGTGCGCATGTCCGCCGAGGACATCCAGGGGCGCAAGGAAGCCGAATACAAGCTGCTCGAGACGGTCGCCGAACTGCGCCGCGCGCAGGCCCTGCGCGAGAACTACCTGAGCCGCAGCAACGACGAGCGCCAGCGTCTGGCTGCACTGCTCAACGTCATCCGCCTGGGCATCCTGTTCATGGACCGCGAGCATCGCGTTACCTACTACAACCGCGCGATGCTGGACATCTGGCGCATGCCGGCGAACGAGAACCTCATCGGTGTGCGCGACGTGGTGCTGGAACACAAGGTGGCGACTCTGCTGGAGGCGCCCGAGGCCTACTTCGCGCATATCCGCGAGGTGGTCACCAGCCGCGGTGAGGTCAGTGAACCCCACGAGTTCCGCCTCAAGGACGGGCGCATCCTCACCGACCTCTCGTCGGTGGTCAGCAGCGCCGCAGCAGGCGGCGCGCGTGGCATCGGCCGGGTGTGGATCTACGAGGACGTCACCGAGCAGCGCCAGGTGGCGGAAAAGCTCGTTGCGCTGGCCGAGCGCGATCCCCTCACCAACCTGTTCAACCGCCGGCGCTTCCACGAGGAGCTCGAACGCCTGCTCGCTGATGCCTCGCGCCGTGGCGTGCGGGTCGGTCTGCTGGCCATCGACCTCGACGGCTTCAAGCCCATCAACGACGAGTTCGGTCACCAGGCCGGCGACGAGGTGCTGGTCACCCTGGCGCGCGAGGTGGGCGGCATCATCCGTCGCAACGAACTGTTCTTCCGCCTCGGTGGTGACGAATTCGGCGTTCTCGTGCCGGATGCCGAGAGCACCGAGCTGGTCGGGCTGGCGAGCCGTATCGTGCGCGGCATCGAGGCCTTGCGCTTCACCTTCGACGGCCGCCCGGCGCGGCTTACCGCCAGCCTGGGCATCGCCCTCTATCCGGATCACGCTACCAATGGCGAAGCGCTGATCGCTGCCGCCGACCACGCCATGTACCGCTCCAAGAACGAGGGGCGCAACCGCTGCTCGATTGCCGGAGAGGATTGAGCGCCCCGGTGAGCGTATTGGAACCCGCAGTAGGGACGGGGTGAGAAATGCGGGCTAGAATGCCTACCGGCAAACCCAACACAGGAGAGAATGGACGATGGCTCGCATGGTCAACTGCATCAAGCTTGGTCGTGAGGCGGAAGGGCTGGATCTGCCGCCCATCCCCGGAGAGCTCGGCAAGCGCATTTTCGACAACGTCTCCAGAGAGGCCTGGCAGCAGTGGGTGAAGTACCAGACCATGCTGATCAACGAGAACCGCCTCAACCTGATGGACGCCAAGGCGCGCAAATACCTTGCCGAGCAGATGGAAAAGCACTTCTTCGGCGGTGGCGCCGATCAGGTGGGCGGCTACGTGCCGCCGGCGGCCTGAGGCTGCGCCAGCACCAGCAAAAAAGGATGGCCGCGGCCATCCTTTTTTGTTTCCGCAGCGCTGTGCCTCAGGACTTCGCGCCCTTGGCCGCCTCGATCTCCACCGCCTCGGTGCCGGCATAGCGCACGTCGCGGCCGTGGGCCATGTAGATCACGTATTCGGAGATGTTCACCGCGTGGTCGCCGATGCGTTCGATGGCCTTGGCGATGAACAGGGTCTCCAGGCTGTTGGAGATGGTGCGCGGATCTTCCATCATGTAGGTGATGAGCTGGCGGGTGACCGCCTCGAAGGCGGTATCCACGTCTTCGTCCATGCGTGCCAGCTCGGGCGCCAGGGTGACGTCCATGCGGGCGAAGCTGTCGAGGGCCTTGCGCAGCATGTCCGAGGCTAGCAGCGCGGCGTGGTTGAGGTCGACCTTCGGCGAGTAGGGCAGGTCGCCGGAGTGCAGGCGGCGGGCGGCCTTGGCGACCTTCTTGGCCTCGTCGCCGATGCGTTCGAGGTCGGTGACCGTCTTCATCGCCCCCAGCACCGCGCGCAGGTCGCTGGCCGCCGGTTGGCGCAGGGCGATCAGCTTGCTGCACGCTTCGTCGATGTCGACTTCGAGCAGGTTGATGCGGTGGTCGCCGGCAATCACCTTCTCGATCAGGCTCTTGTCGCCGCTGCGCAGGCCGGCGAAGGCATTGGTCACCTGGCTTTCGACCAGTCCGCCCATCTGCAGCACGCCGGTGCGGATGGCTTCGAGGTCGGTGTCGAACTGCTTGAGGGTGTGCTGGGTCATTTGTCGCATCGGGCGTATTGGTAACCTTTGCAGGCTAGCACTCACAGGTTAAGGTTTTGTTTCAGTAACGTTCCAGGCGTTCCACGCCACCGGCAGCGGCAAGCAGCAGGACGTCGGCACCGCGGCGGGCGAAGAGACCGTTGGTGACCACCCCGGTGATCTGGTTGATGGTGCTCTCCAGGGCCTGCGGATCGCTGATGACGAGATCGTGGACGTCGAGGATGAGGTTGCCGTTGTCGGTGACGAAGCCCTCGCGCAGCTGCGGTCGTCCGCCGAGGGCGGTGAGCTCGCGGGCGACGTGGCGCACTGCCATCGGAATCACCTCGACCGGCAGCGGAAAGCGCCCCAGCGTGGCAACGCGCTTGCTGGCGTCGCAGATGCACACGAATCGCCGCGCCACCGCGGCGACGATCTTCTCGCGGGTGAGTGCGCCGCCGCCGCCCTTGATCATCGCGAAGCCGCCGTCGATTTCGTCGGCGCCGTCCACATAGACCGGCAGCTCATCGATGTCGGTCAGCGCCAGCAGCGCGATGCCGTGGGCGCGCAGACGGGCGCTGCTGGCCTCCGAACTCGATACCGCGCCGGCAATGCGCGACTTGATGGTGGCCAGGCCGTCAATGAAGTGATTGACCGTGGAGCCGGTGCCGACGCCGATGATGGCGCCGTCGGGTACATAGTCGAGGGCGGCGAGCGCGGCGGCCTTCTTGAGTTCGTCCTGGTTCATCGGGGTACTCCGGTGAAGCGCTGCGGGCAAACGGTGCGCAGCGTCGGGTTGAGGAGGGGGCAGCGCCCAAGGCATGCCGCCATCGAATGAGCGGATTATCTCAACAAAGCCCGCACAGGTGGCGACCGCTGCGCGGCCCACCCTATACTCTGCCCCCATGACGATCCGATCCGTGCATGAGGCCGCGCTGGCGGCGTTGATGGAGGCCGACCCCGATGCCAAGTGCGCCGCTGCCCAGGCGCTGCAGGCAGACTGGGGGGCAGGGCGGCTGCGCGTGGTCGCCGCCGCCGACCTGGGCGAGCCGCTGACCCACCCGGGGCGCCCGCCGCGGCCGCTGCTGGTGCCGCCGCAGGAGGTGCCGGTGCGTGCCGCCGGCCGCCGCGAGGGCCATGCCGCGCTGCTGCACGCCATCGCCCACATCGAGTTCAATGCCATCGACCTGGCCCTCGACTGCGTCTATCGCTTCCGCAGCCTGCCGGTGGATTTTCACGCCGGCTGGGTTCAGGTTGCTGCCGAGGAGGCTCAGCATTTCGGCCTCGTCCGCGAGCGTTTGCGCGCACTCGGGTTCGATTACGGCGACTTTTCCGCGCACAACGGCCTGTGGGAGATGGCGTGCCGGACGGCGGCCGACGCGCTGGCACGGATGGCGCTGGTGCCGCGGGTGCTGGAAGCGCGCGGGCTGGATGCGACGCCGCCGATCATGGCCAGGCTGCGCGCCATTGGCGACGCCGGGAGCGTGGCGGTGCTGGAGACCATCCTGCGCGACGAGGTCGGTCACGTCGCTCTCGGCGACCGCTGGTTCCGCCACCTCTGTGCGGCCCGCGGTGTCGATGCCGAGACCACCTACCGCCAGCTGGTCGACGACTTCGGCGCACCGCGCCCGCGTCCGCCGCTGAATGTCGAAGCCCGCCGGGCGGCGGGCTTCAGCGAGGCAGAGCTGGCGCGCCTGGGTGGCGCGCAGGACTGAGGGCCCTACAGGTTGCCGTAGGAGTGCAGGCCGGAGAGGAACATGTTCACGCCGATGAAGGCGAAGGTGGTCACCCCCAGACCGATCACCGCCCACCACGACAGGATGGGGCCGCGCAGGCCCTTGGTGAGGCGCATGTGCAGCCAGGCAGCGTAGTTCAGCCAGACGATCAGCGCCCAGGTCTCCTTCGGATCCCACTGCCAGTAGGTGCCCCAGGCTTCCGCTGCCCACAGGGCGCCGAGGATGGTGGCAATGGTGAAGAAGGCGAAGCCGATGGCGATGGCCTTGTACATCACGTCTTCCATCACCCGCACCGGCGGCAGGCGGCCGGCAAGGATGCCGCGTTCGGAGAGCAGACAGGCGACGCCGAGCATCGCGGCGAGTGCGAAGCCGCCATAGCCGATGAAGTTGGTGGGTACGTGCACCTTCATCCAGTACGACTGCAGGGCCGGGATCAGCGGCTGGATCTCGTGGGCGCCGCGGGTGAAGGTGTACCACAGCAGGAAGGCCACCGCGGCGGAGATCACCACCATCACGAAGGCGCCCATCTTGCGGGTGTTGTAGCGCTGTTCGTAGAACAGGTACATCAACGCGGTGATCAGGCTGAAGAGGACGAACACCTCGTAAAGGTTGCTGATCGGAATACGGCCGATCTCCGGGCCCATCAGATAGGACTCGAACCAGCGCACGAAGAGGCCGGCAGTGCCCATCACCGTGCCGATCCACACCAGCGTGCTGGCTAGCTTTTCGGCGAACTCCGAGCGCGCCGCCAGGCCCAGCCAGTAGGAGCCGGTGGCGATGAAGTAGAGCGCGCTCATCCACATGATGGCGGTCTGGCTGGAGACCAGGTACTTGAGGAAGAAGACTTCCTCGGCGCGGGCAAGGTCGCCTTCGTAGAGCCAGATGCTCAGCAGGGCCACCGCCGCCACCGCCGCCAGGAAGACGCGGAAGGGCTTCCAGTACCAGCCCATGGCGATCAGTACGGGGACGTGGATGATGAGCACGATGTCGTCGTACACATCCATGAAGCTGTGGTAATGGACCAGCGCGATGCCGGCACCAGCGACCAGCGCAAGCGCGTACAGCCAGTCGTAGAGGTCGCGGCGCTGCAGCCAGCTGCGCTGGTTGAGGGACGGGTGGGCGTATTCCATCTCTTACCTCGTGGCGGAAGACTCGGGAGTGGCAGTGCCGGCCGCGGCGAGCAGTTCGCGCAGGGCCGTGGTGTGGCGTTCGAAGGTCTCGTCGACGTCGATGGTCTGGCGGTTCGAGGACATCGCCAGGAGGCCTTCGGCGTCGCCCTTGAGGAGCACGAAGAGGCGGCGCTCGCGGATGTAGAGCATGGCGAACACGCCCAGCACCAGCAGCAGCGAACCCAGATAGACCAGTGGCTTGCCCGGCGAGCGGGTGACCTGCAGCACGCTGGCCTGCACCTGGTCGAAGGCGTTGAGCTGCAGGAACAGCGGTGACTCGTAGAACAGGCTGTCGGAGAGCGCTGCCATGGTGTCGCGCAGATAGGCGGCGCGCGCCTCGTCGATCTGCAGCGCGTCCATGCCGGCCTCTTCGCGGGCGAGCTGCCAGGCCTCCCAGGTCAGCCCCTGAAGGATCTTGATGAAAACGTCGGCGGCGCGTTCGCGTTCGGCTTCCGGGATGGTGGTGTCGATGAAGCGCCCGACCGTCTCGTAGCCACGATCGCTGAACAGGTCGAGGGTGTGGCGGCCAGTCTCTGCCAGCCGTGCACGCGGCTCGGCGGCTTCCGCGCTGTCGCCGAAGCTGCTGCGCGCGAAGCGCTGGGCGAGTTGCTCGCGACGGGCTGGATCGAAGAACAGGTTGTGGATGGCGAACCAGGTGTCGATCTGCCCATCCTCGTCGACCGGGATGCGCAGGTAACGGAAGGATTCGGCCTGCGATTCGCGCATGCCGGTATACATGAACCATCGTCCGCCCTGTTCGATGGGCAGCATGTAGTTCTGGAACTCGCGCGCCTGGCCGGCTTCGTCGCGCAGCTTGAAGGTGAAGCTGGGGCCGATGTTGCGCATGTCGCGGCCGCTGTCGGGGCGGGCGGCACCGCTGCCGAGATGGTCGCGCAGGCGGCCGAGGCCTCCGGCATCCGTGGTGCCTTCACCCATGTCCTCGACGTTGAAGAGGGTAAAGCCGGTCAGTTCGAGGGCATAGCTGAAGCGCGGGTGATTGAGGCGCAGGGTCTCGCCAACCTCGCCCTGCAGGTCGAGCACCGGCAGCGCCGGGCCGTGGAGGAGGTTGCGCCCGGCAATGTGCAGGGTGGAACCGCCGTCGTCGAAGCTGGCCTGGTACATCACCACGCCGCGGTGTTCGAAGGGGTGATTGACCTCGATGGTGCGCTCGAAGGACTCGCCGGTGGCATCGTCGGTGACGATGATGTCGCTGGCGAAGCGTTTCGGCATGCCATTCTCGTAGTGGTCGATGTGGAACTTCTTCAGCGACACGGTGAATGGCAGTTCCTGCAGCAGGATGCCGTCGTTGACGTTGAGCACCGCGACGTTGGACGAGCGCCCTTCGGGAATGTAGAGGTTGCCGCGATAGCTCCAGTTGTTCTCGCCCAGGCGGGCGGAGTCCGGGATGTCGGCGATCAGCTGGTTGCCGGTGGTGGTCTGCTTGCCGCCGAGCCACATCTGCATCTTAAGTGGCAGGTTGCCGTCAAGCAGGCCGCCGAGGCAGATCAGGACGATGGCGCCGTGGGCGAGGAAGTAGCCGGCGCGGCTGGCACTGCCCTGCTTGGCGGCGACCAGCACGCCGTCGCTGCGTTCGTTGCTGCGGGCCTTGAAGCCGTTGGCAGCGAGGTAGGCATCGACGCGCTGGCGCTGGGCGTCGAGCGGCAGGCCGCCGGGCAGTGTGGCCTGATGGGCGAACTGGCGCAGCGAGACCTCGCGCGCGTGTTCGCGGAAGCTGCGCATCTCGCGCAGCATGGGCGCGCTCTGGCGGACGATGCACAGCGTCGTCGACAGCACCAGAAAGGCGAGGATGACGAGGAACCAGCCGGCGTTATAGACCGAATAGAGCCCCAGTTCCTCGAACACCGGGAACCAGAACGGGCCGAACTGGTTGAGGTAGGCGTTGAACGGCTCGTTCTGCTTGACCACCGTGCCGATGATGGAGGCGATGGCGAGTACGGTGAGCAGGCTGATGGCGAAGCGCATCGAGCTGAGCAGCTCGAAGAGGGCCTTGGAGGTGCCGCGTTGCATCCTGGTCCTTGGGCGGTTGGTACTACGAACTTTGTTAGAGACCTCGGCGCCGTCCCGGGGTTCGCAACGGGGCAACAAAAAAGGGGCGGATCATCCACCCCTTTCTCTCGTTGCGGGGACCGCGCCGCCTGGCGTGTCAGCGCAGGCCGGCTGCGTAGTCCGCGACCGCGCGCATTTCGGCGTCGGTCATCTTCAGCGCGATCATGCGCATCATCTGCGCCGGATCGTTGTCGCGACCGCCGTCACGGAACTTCTGCAGTTGCAGCGTGGTGTATTCGGCAAACTGCCCGGCGATGCGCGGGTATTGCGCGGGCATGCCGGCACCGGCCGGGCCATGGCAGGCGGCGCAGGCGGGGACGCCCTTGTCGGCGATGCCGGCGCGCCAGATCTTCTTGCCCAGTTCAATGGTGTCGAGGTTCTGCGCCGATTCCGGCTGCAGGGTCTGGCCGGCGTAGTAGTGCGCCAGCGACAGCATGTCATGATCGTCAAGGCCGGCCACCATGGCGCCCATCACCGGATCCTGGCGTACGCCCGACTTGAACTCGCGCAACTGCTTGTAGATGTACTCGGGAATCTGCCCGGCAATCTTCGGGTTGGCGGAAAGCTGGCTGTTGCCATCCGCCGCGTGACAGGCCACGCAGAGGGAATCGCCAATCTGTTTCGCCTTGGCGAGATCCGGAGCCTGGTCCTGGGCCTGAAGGCTGCCTGCGGCGAGCAGGAGCGTGAGCAGCAGGGAACGCTTGATCATAGTGTCCTCGGAAAGCCGTGAGTGGATGTCTCAAACTTGGTATTCTAATACACGAAGCCCGTTTTGCGCGATGCAATGTCGGCGCCGCCTGCAACCTGTTCACGCGCCCGACCGGGCGGGTGCATTTTCCCGATGCCGATATTCCGTAACGCACAATTCGAGATCTCCGTCGCCCAGGCCGCTGCGCTGCCGCCCGCGCAAGGTGCCGAGGTGGCTTTCGCCGGGCGTTCCAACGCCGGCAAGTCGAGCGCCATCAACACCCTGGCCGGGCACGTGCGCCTGGCTTATGTGTCGAAGACCCCGGGGCGCACCCAGCTGATCAACTTCTTCCGCCTCAACTGTGGCGCGGCGCTGGTCGATCTGCCTGGCTACGGCTATGCCAAGGTGCCCGAGAACGTGCGCCGGCAGTGGGCAGGGCTGCTTGAACGCTACCTCAGGGAGCGCGACAGCCTGGTTGGCCTGGTGCTGATCATGGACTCCCGCCACCCCCTCACCGAGCTCGACCGCAACATGCTGGCGTGGTTCGTCCCCACCGGCAAGCCCATCCACGTGATGCTTACCAAGAGCGACAAGCTGTCGCGCAACGAGGCCAACAAGACCCTCTTCGCGGTGCGCCGCGAACTCGCCGAACTTGGCGAGCGCGTCACCGTGCAGCTTTTCTCCAGCCTGAAGAAGAGCGGGGTCGAGGAGTGCGAGGCGGTGGTCGCCGGCTGGCTGGGGCTGGATGCGCCAGCCGCGGTGGCGGAACAATAAAAAACCCCCGGCCAAAGGGGAGAAATGCCGGGGGTCAAGCAGCCCTGTCTGGATCAGGGCCCCGCTCAGGGAGGTGAAGCGGGAGATGGCTGGCACCATCTGGCTTTTAAGATAGAGGATGGCCCGGCAAGTTCCCGGGCGATCTCGTTACCGGATGTATCCCGGACTATGAACGTGCAATGAGGACCCAAGTGACCATGCGACCGACCGGCGCCTTTCCCCAGATCCGCATGCGCCGCATGCGCCGTGACGACTTCTCGCGCCGCCTGATGCGCGAAGCGATGCTGAGTGCCGACGACCTCATCTATCCGGTGTTCGTCCTCGATGGCGACAGCCGCAGCGAAGCGGTGGCCTCCATGCCCGGTGTCGAGCGCGTCACCATCGACCGCCTCCTGCATGTCGCCGAAGAGGCGGTGGCACTGGGCATTCCGGCACTGGCACTGTTTCCGGTGGTGGAGGCTGCGAAGAAAAGCGCCGCCGCCGAAGAGGCATGGAACCCCGACGGCCTCGTGCCGCGCACCGTGCGCGCGCTGAAAGCGCGCTTTCCGGAGCTCGGGGTGATCACCGACGTCGCCCTCGATCCCTACACCAGTCACGGCCAGGACGGCCTCATCGACCCCGCCGACCCGCGCGGCTACGTGCTCAACGACGAGACCCTGGAGGCGCTCGCCCGCCAGGCGCGCAGCCACGCCGAAGCCGGCGCCGACGTGGTGGCGCCGTCGGACATGATGGACGGGCGGGTGGCGCGCATCCGTGCCGAGCTTGATGCCGGCGGCCACATCCATACCCGCATCCTGGCCTATTCGGCGAAGTACGCCTCGAGCTTCTACGGCCCCTTCCGCGACGCCGTGGGGTCGGCCGGCAACCTCGGCAAGGGCAACAAGTACACCTACCAGATGGATCCGGCCAACAGTGACGAGGCCATCCGTGAGGTGGCGCTGGACATCGCCGAAGGGGCCGACATGTTCATGGTCAAGCCCGGCATGCCTTACCTCGACATCGTCCGCCGGGTGAAGAGCGAGCTGCAGGTGCCGACCTACGTCTATCAGGTCAGCGGCGAGTACGCCATGCTGCAGGCCGCAGCGGCCAACGGCTGGCTCGACCTCGAAGCCTGCATGATGGAGAGCCTGCTGGCCTTCAAGCGTGCCGGCGCCGACGGCATCCTCAGCTACTTCGCCCTTGCCGCGGCACGCCGTCTGCAGCGGGGCGCATGAGCGGCACCTTCCTGCGCCCGCCGGCGGGCGTTCCGGGCTGCGTCCTGCGCCCCCTGCAGGCTGCCGACCTGCCCGCGGTGCTGCGCCTGCAGGCGCGTGCCTATCCGCCGCACTACCATGAGCGCGCAGAGGTCTTTGCCTCGCGACTGGCAGTGTCGGCCGGGGGCTGCTGGCTTGGGGAACGTGGCGGTGAGGCTGCCGGCTACGTCATCGCCCACCCCTGGGCGGAACCCTCGCCGCCGCCGCTGCATGCGCCGCTCGGCGGCCTTTCCGGCATGGCCACAGGCGTGTTCCTGCATGACATGGCGCTGTGCCCGCAGGCCCGCGGCAGCGGCCTCGCGCAGGGTTTGTTCCGCAAGGTACGGGGCTGGGCGGTGCAGCAGGGGGCGGGCGAGATCATGCTGGTGGCGCTGGCCGACGCACGTGCCTTCTGGCAGCGCCTGGGCTTCGTCGCCGACGCCACCGCGCTGCCGGCGGGCTATGGCGACGGCGCCTGCTGCATGCGCCTGACGCTGTCAGCGCAGTAGGCCGACGCTGCGCCCGAGGTCGAGCACCGAGGCGATCTTCACGTCGACATAGGCCGGGCTGCGCAGGCTGCGGCTGACCCATACCGTGCGCATGCCGAGGCGGCGTGCGGTGCGCAGGTTGACTGCGGAGTCCTCGACGAGAATGCAGCGCCGCGGGTTGAGGCGGTGCGCACGGAGCACCTCGCGATAGGCCCGTACCGCGGGTTTGGGGTGCAGCTTCATGCGCTCGATGCCGAAGACGTCGGCAAAGTGGCGGCGTATCCCCATCACATCGAGCACTGCTTCGGCATAGCGCTGCGGACCGTTGGAAAAGACGATCTTGACCCCCGGCAGGCGGCGCAGCAGGGCCGCCAGCGCGCGGTCGAAGACCATCATTTCGTGGAGCTGTTCGAAGCGGTGGGTTTCGGCGAGGAAATGATGGGGGTCGGTGCCATGGTGGCGGATGAGGCCGGTCAGCGTGGCGCCGTAGCGCAGCCAGTAGCGCACCCGCAGGGCATTCGCCTCGTCGCCGCTGAGTCCCAGATGGCGCTCCAGATAGGCGGTCATGCTGCGGTTGATGTGCGGGAAGATGTGCGGGCTGGCGTTGTGCAGGGTGTTGTCGAGGTCGAACAGCCAGACGGGTGGGTGGGACATGCGTGGCTCGTTCAGCGTGGACGGGGCTGGAAGCGGACGATGGCGCGGCCGTCGGCAGTGCTTCGCGGCGCCGCCTTCCAGGCGTGCCCCTGGATGAGTTCGAAGGTGGCCGGCAGGCGGCCGCCAGCGCGCAGGGCTTCGTATTGCGTGCGCACCTCGTTCCACGGCGCGCGTCCGCCGAGACCGCGGGCGCGTGCCGTCGTTGCCAGCGTGCTGCCGGACTGGCGCAGGTCGGCGAACAGGCTGTCGACATCGGCGTAGGTGAGGGTGAGCATCTCCATGTCCATCACCGGATCGGCAAAGCCGGCCTTGACCAGTGCATCGCCGATGTCGTGCATGTCGATGAAGCGGTGCACGCGCTCGCCGGCCGCCGCGGGGATGGCGGCGCGCAACTCCTTCAGGGTGTCGGGGCCGAGGGTGGAGAACATCACCATGCCACCCACTTCCAGCACGCGGTGCATCTCGCGCAGCGCGGGGAGGGGGTCGCTGAGCCAGTTCAGCATCAGGTTGGACCACAGCAGCGATACGCTGGCATCGGCGAGGGGCAGGGCCTCCGCCCCGGCACACAGCAGCGCAGGTGGCGGCGTGCGCCCGAGGAGGCGGTCGACGAGGCCGCGGCGGGCCTGGGCCTGGCGTCGCGCGGCATCAAGCATGGGGGCGGCGAAGTCGATGCCGATGCACTCGGCCTGCGGATAGCGCGCCGCCAGCGTGGCGAGGTCGCTGCCCGGGCCGCAGCCGAGGTCGACGATGCGCCGCGGCGTGCAGCGGATGTAGTCGAGGCGTTCGTCCATGCGCCGCCCCAGTTCACGCGCCAGCACGTCGGCATGGGCATAGCCGCCGGCGGCGCGGGCAAAGCGCCGGCGCAGCAGGGCGTGATCGAGGGCGTAGGCGGCGTCGCTCACTGCGCCGGCAGGGTTCAAACCGGGCGCAGGCCGAGGCGTTCGAACAGGCGCTCGTCGCGGTCGCTGTCCGGGTTGTCGGTAGTCAGCAGGCGATCGCCGTAGAACATCGAGTTGGCGCCGGCGAGAAAGCACAGCGCCTGCATCTCGTCGCTCATCTGCTGGCGTCCGGCGGACAGGCGCACGTAGCTGGTGGGCATGGTGATGCGGGCGGCCGCGATGGTGCGGACGAACTCGAAGGGGTCGATGGGGTCGGCGTCGGCCAGCGGCGTACCGGGCACCGGCACGAGGTTGTTGATCGGCACCGACTCCGGCGGCGTGGCCATGTTGGCGAGCTGGGCAATCAGTGCGGCGCGGGCACGGCGCGATTCGCCCATGCCGACGATGCCGCCGCTGCATACGTTGATGCCGGCGGCGCGCACCTGGTCGAGGGTGTCGAAGCGTTCCTGCTGGCTGTGCGTGGTGATCACCTGACCGTAGAACTCGGGGGCGGTGTCGAGGTTGTGGTTGTAGTAGTCGAGGCCGGCATCGGCAAGTTTCCCGGCCTGGCCTTCGCGCAGCATGCCCAGGGTCACGCAGGTCTGCAGGCCGAGCTTCTTGACTTCGCGCACCATGTCGAGGACGGGTTCGAGGTCCTTGTCCTTGGGGCCGCGCCAGGCCGCGCCCATGCAGAAGCGCGAGGCTCCCTTCGCCTTTGCGGCACGGGCGTTGTCCAGCACCTCATCGAGCGCCAGCAGGCGTTCGCGTTCCAGGCCGGTATCGTAGCGTGCTGCCTGCGAGCAGTAGCCGCAATCCTCCGAACAGCCCCCGGTCTTGATCGACAGCAGGGTCGAGCGCTGGATGGCATTGGCGTCGAAGTGCTGGCGGTGGACTTGCTGGGCGCGGAACACCAGATCCATGAAAGGCAGCTCGAAGAGCGCCAGGATGGCATCCACATCCCAGCGGGCGACGGCTGGTGAGGCAGCGTGGTGTGCGGTTGCGGCAGCGGCTGAAGACATTGTCATGATCCGGTTTTCGGGCTGTAATGCGAAGACTGCGCATGTTCCGCCATCCATGGAAAGCTTGTCAAACCTGCGCGCGCTGCTGGCGCGCACCACCGCGGCGCTGCTGCCGCAGGCCTGCTTCGTGTGCGGCGCTGACGCCGCTGGCGAGCCGCTCTGCGCGCGCTGCAGCGGGCAGTTGCCGTGGCAGCTTGCGCCGGCCTGCCCGCGCTGCGCGCTGCCCACCGCCGGTGGCCTGCTGTGCGGCCACTGTCAGCGCCGGGCGCCGGCTTTCGATGCCACGCGCGCGGTGTTCGACTACCGCTTTCCGGTCGACCGCATGGTGCAGGGCTTGAAGTATCATCGCCGCCTCGCCCTGGCCGGCTACTTTGCCCGTTGCCTGGCGGCCGCGCCGCCGCCTCCCGGCGCTGCGCTGGTGGTGCCGATGCCGCTGCACCGCGCGCGCCTGTGCGAACGCGGCTTCAATCAGGCGGTGGAAATCGCCCGGCCGCTGGCGCGGGCCTGGGGGCTGCCGCTGGCTCTCGACGTGGTCCGCCGCCAGCACGATACGCCGGCACAGGCCGGGCTGCCGCGCGCCGCACGGATGCGCAACATGCGCGGCGCGTTCACCGGCGAGGGTACGCTGGCAGGGCTGAGCGTGGTGGTGGTCGATGATGTGATGACCACCGGTGCCAGTCTCGAAGCGCTCGCCCGCACCCTCAAGCGCATGGGGGCGCAGCGGGTGGAAAACCGTATCATCGCCCGAACCCCTTGAACGAGCCACCATGTTCGACATCGTCCTCTACCAGCCCGAGATTCCGCCCAACACCGGCAACGTCATCCGCCTGTCGGCGAATTGCGGCGCGCGTCTGCATCTGGTCAGGCCGCTCGGCTTCGAGATCAGCGACCGCACGCTGGCGCGCGCCGGGCTGGATTACCATGACCTCGCCCATGTGGTGGTCCACGAGGACTGGAGCGCCTGCCTGGCGGCGCTCGCCGGGCGGCGCATCTTCGCCTTCAGTACGCGCGGGCGCCAGCGCTACGATGCGGTGCGCTACCGCGAAGGCGACGTGCTGCTGTTCGGGCGCGAGACCAGCGGCCTGCCCGACGAGCTGCTCGACGCCCTGCCGGCGGCGCAGCGCCTGCGTATCCCGATGCGCCCGGCCAATCGCAGCATCAACCTCTCCAATGCGGTGGCGGTGGCAGTGTTCGAGGCCTGGCGGCAGCACGACTTCGGCGGCGCGCAACTGCCGGACTGACGCCCGGCGTTGCGGACTGCCTCACTCGTGCTTGGGGTCGCGGGCGAGGAGCCGGTCTACCGCCTGCCCGGCGGACAGCCCCTGATGCAGCAGTGCATCGACCGCTTCGCAGAGCGGCATCTCGACACCATGGCGGGCGGCCAGCGCGGCGACTTCGCGTGCCGTCGACACGCCTTCGGCTACGTGGCCGAGTTCGCGCAGGATGTCGTCGAGGGTCTTGCCCTGGGCCAGCGCCAGGCCGACGCGGCGGTTGCGCGAGAGGTCGCCGGTGCAGGTGAGGATGAGATCGCCCATTCCGGCCAGGCCCATCAGCGTTTCCGGGCGTCCGCCGAGGGCCACGGCGAGGCGCGCGATTTCCGCCAGGCCGCGGGTGATCAGCGCGGCGCGGGCGTTGAGGCCGAAGCCGAGGCCGTCGGAAACGCCGGCGGCAATTGCCATGACGTTCTTGATCGCCCCGCCGATCTCGGCGCCGACGAGGTCGGTGTTGGCATACACGCGCAGCAGCGGCTGGTGCAGTTCGGGCAGCCAGCGATCGATAAAGGCGTCGTGGGTCGACGCGAGGGTGATCGCGGTGGGCTGGCCGCGCGCCACTTCGGCGGCGAAACTGGGGCCGGTGAGCACGCCGCAGGGGGCGTCGCTGCCGAGTTCCTCGGCGACGATTTCATGGGGCAGGCGGCCGCTGCCTGCTTCCAGCCCCTTGCACGCCCACACCAGCGGGGTGCCGGGCTGCAGGCGGCGCAGTTCGCGCACCGCGGCGCGCAGGCCGGACAGCGGGGTGACCACCAGGTGCAGGTCGGCGCCGCATGCAGCCTCGGCCAGCACGCTGGTGAGGGTGAGTGAGTCGGGCAGGCGGACGCCCGGAAGGTAGCGGGTGTTTTCGCGCTGCGCGCGCAAGTCGTCCACATGCGCGGGATTGCGCGCCCACAGGCTGACCTGGTGGGGGCCGTCGAAGGCCAGCGCGAGGGCGGTGCCCCATGCCCCGGCACCGAGTACGGCGATGCGCACCGGGCTACAGCCCCCAGACTTCGGTGACGCGCAGGAAGCCGCTGGCGCCGTCGCGGTGGCGTACGCCGACCCAGCCGCCCGCGGTGGGCTGGGTGAGTTCCAGCACCACGTCACGGGTGGCGTGGAAGGCCGCTGCGCTGCCGGCGTCGGCACTCTGGAAGGCGGTGGCGCGTTCGGCGGTGACGATCACGGTGCGGCGCGCGGCCAGCTTGCTGGCCTCGATCCAGGCGATGGCGCCGGCGGGTTCGCGTACCTTGACCCAGCGCTCGAGCACCACCACCACCTCCACCGGCGTGTCGGCGGCGAGGATGAACTGGCGCTGGCCCTGCACCGAAGGGCTGTCGTAGAGCAGCGCCGCTGCCGCGGTGGAGCGGTATTCGATGCCCTGGGCGGCAGCCACCCCGCCGCCGCAGGCGAGCAGGGCGGCGCAGGTGGCCTGCAGGGCGCGGATGCGCAGGGCCGGCATTACTGCACCGGCACCTCGCCGCCGGCGGGGGCGCCGGCGCGCTGCTGTTGCTGCTGCATGTAGAGGGCCTCGAAGTTCACCGGGGCGAGCACCACGGGCTGGAAGCCGGCGCGGGTGACGGCGTCGGAGACCGCTTCGCGGGCGTAGGGGAAGAGGATGTTGGGGCAGCCGATCATCAGCACCGGTTCGAGCTCGCCTTCGGGGACGTTGCGGATCTGGAAGATGCCGGCCTGCTGCACCTCGATCAGGAAAACGGTCTTGTCCTCGCCGATCTTGGCGCTGACGGTAACGGTGAGTACGACGTTGTAGATGCCCTCGTCGATGGGGTTGCCGTCGGTGCGCAGCTGCACGCTGATCTGCGGGTTCTCGCGTTCGAGGAAGATCTGCGGGGCGTTGGGGACTTCCAGCGAAATGTCCTTGACGTAGAGTTTCTCGATGGAGAAGACGGGTTGGGCGTTGTCGGTCATGAAAGCTGTTCCGTGGTCGGTATGGTCTGGGTTGGCGCGCTGGCGGGGTTCAGTCGGGCTCGCCCTGCAGCAGGGCGTCGAGGCGTCCGCTGCGGTCGAGCTCGAAGAGGTCGTCGCAGCCGCCGACATGATAGTCGCCTATGAAGATCTGCGGAACCGTGCGGCGGCCGGTGAGCTGCATCATCTCGTCGCGGCGCTCGGGGTCGAGGTCGATGCGGATCTTGTCGATCGTCGTCACCCCCTTGCGCTTCAGCAGGCCTTCGGCGCGCACGCAGTAGGGGCAGACGGCGGAGGCGTACATGCGGATCGTCGGCTGGCTCACTTTTTCTTACCTTTTTCCTTGTCCTTGTTCTTGCTACCACGGCTCAGCGGCTGGCCGGCCTTTTCCCATTCGAAGATGCCGCCGCGCAGGTTGAAGAGCTTCTCGAAGCCGGCCTTCTTCAGCGTGGCGATGGCGTTGCCCGAGCGTGCGCCACTGGCGCAGCACAGGATCAGCGGCAGGCCGCGCAGCTTCTCGAGTTCGTTCTTGCGCGACTCCAGTTCGCTGAAGGGGATGTGACGGGCGTTGGGGATGTGGCCCTGGGCGAATTCTGCCTGCTCGCGCACGTCGATGACCACCGCATCCTCGCGGTTGATCAGCATGGTCGCCTCGACCGCCGAGAGCAGGGTCTTGTCGGCCTTGGCGCGCACGGTGTCGATCAGGAGCCAGCCGCCGGTGACGGCGGCCAGCGTGGCCCAGTGCCAGTTCTGCTGCAGGAATTCCACTTGCTATAGACTCCGTTGAGGACTTCAGTCCGGTTGGTCGCTGCAGAACACTTCGCGCATCAGCGCGATGAGCTGCAGGGTGCGCTGGTCGCCGACGCGATAGAACACGCGGTTGGCGTCCTTGCGGGTGAACAGCACGCCCTTGTCGCGCAGGATGGCGAGGTGCTGCGAGATGTTGCTCTGCGAGGTGCCCACCGCGTCGACGATGTCCTGCACGCAGACCTCGGTATCACCGAGCACGCAGAGGATCTTCAGACGCAGCGGATGGGCGATCGCCTTCAGCGCGCGGGCCGCGGTCTCGATATGCTCGTGCTTGTCGATGAGCGAGAAGATGTCGTCTTTGTTCACGATGGTCCGCGGGAAGGCAAAGTGGCTAGTATAAAATATCGCGCCGGATTGATGCGTACTGCTTCGCCACCCTTCCCGGGCAGGGTGGGGTCTCCTGCCCCCCGTTTCGCCGGCTTTCTAGATTAGCGGATCTGATCCCACATGCAGATGACAGCCCTGTCGCACCACGCAGAGTCCACCGCGAGCATGGAATGCCGCCGTGGTGCGCGGGTCGATGTGTGCGCTGCCGCGGGGCGGCAAGGCGGATGAGCGCGGGCCTGCGCATGTTCGGGCGGTTGCTGTGCGCCGCGCTGCTGTTTGCCGTGGCGGCGACAGCGGGGGCCGACCCGGTCCGTGAGGCCGCCGAGCGGCGCGCCGATCTCGATGCGCTGAAGGAGCGCATCCGCGCGCTTCAGCGCGACATCGAAGGAACGGAGAAATCCCACGGCAGCGCTGCCACTGCGCTGGTTGCCGCCGAGCGCGAGGTCTCGCGCCTGCAGCGCAGGCTGCGGCAGATGGCCGGCGAGCGTCTCGAGGTCGAGCGCACCATCGCCCGCCTGGGGCGCGAGCAGGCCGAGGTCGAGGCGCGCATCACGGCGCGCAGCGACGAACTCGCCGAATGGCTGCGCCGCCATTACGTCTATGGCAGTGCCGACGGCGTCGCCCCCTTCCTGTCCTCGCGCGACCCCAATCAGATCGCCCGCGATGCCCATTATCTGGAACACCTGGGCCGCGCCCGTCTGGCGCTGATCGACAGCCTGCGCGGCGACCTGCGCCAGAAGGCCGAACTGCAGGCGGTGGCGCAGGCGCGCGCGAACCGGCTGGTGGAACTGGAGGCCGAACAGCGTGGCCGCGAGGCCGAGCTCGCCGCAATGCACGAGGCCCGCCGGGTCGCGGTCGCGGAGCTGAACGCGCAACTGCAGGAGCAGCGCCGTGAGTTTGCCTCCCTGCGCCAGGACGAGAATCGCCTCGGTCAGCTCATCGAGGGCCTTACCCGCGCCGCGCGCGAGCAGCAGCGCGCCCGCGAGCAGGCTGCCGCGCGGGCGCAGCAGCAACAGCAACGCTCGGCGAGCGGCGCGGTGGCAACCCCGGGGCGTCCGGCGGAGCGGGTTGTCGGTCAGGCGCGCGAGGTTGCACGTGCCGGCAGCAGCGGGGTGCCGTTCGCGAGCTTGCGCGGCAAGCTGCTTTTTCCGGTGCGCGGCGAACTGCTGGGGCGCTTCGGTGCTCCAAGAGCCGAGGGGGGGACGACCTGGCGCGGCGTCTTCATCCGTGCCCGCAGCGGTGAGGACGTCCGTGCGGTGGCCGATGGCGAGGTGGTGTACTCGGACTGGTTACGCGGCTTCGGCAACCTGATCATCGTCGATCACGGCAGCGACTATCTCACCGTGTATGGCAATAATGACGCGCTGCTGCGCGAAGTCGGCGACCGCATTGCCGGCGGCGATGCGATCGCCAGCGTGGGGGCGAGCGGAGGCGGGACGGAAACCGGTTTATACTTCGAGATCCGTCATCAGGGCCAGGCGCTCGATCCGATGAAATGGGTCCGGCCGAACTGAACGGCGGACAACTGCGGCGCTGCCGCCGATGGAGTACTCATGCGAAGCAAGTTGCAAAATCTCGGGCTCGTATTCACCGGCGTGCTGGCCGGGATCCTGATCAGCCTCAACTTCTCGGCCAACGCCGACCGCAGCCCCGCACCGCTGCCGGTGGAGGAGTTGCGCGCCTTTGCCGATGTCTTCAATGCCATCAAGCAGGGCTATGTGGAGCCGGTGGAAGACAAGAAGCTGATCACCCACGCGATCAGCGGCATGCTTACCGGCCTCGATCCGCACTCGGCCTACCTCGACGCCGAGGCCTTCAACGAGCTGCAGGTCGGCACCCAGGGTGAGTTCGGCGGTCTCGGCATCGAGGTCGGCATGGAAGACGGCTTCGTCAAGGTGGTCTCGCCGATCGAGGACACCCCCGCCTTCCGCGCCGGCGTGCTCGCCGGCGACCTCATCGTCAAGCTCGACGACACCCCGGTGAAGGGCATGAGCCTCAACGACGCCGTCAAGCGCATGCGCGGGCGTCCGGGCACCAACATCACGCTGACCATCATGCGCAAGAGCGAGAGTGCGCCGGTGGTGGTCACCCTCACCCGCGAGGTCATCAGGGTGCGCAGCGTGCGCTCCAGCATGGTCGAACCCGGCTATGGCTACGTGCGCGTCGCCCAGTTCCAGGAGAACACCGCGGCCGCCCTGGTCGAGCACCTCGGAAAGCTCACTGCCGAAGGGCCGCTGAAGGGTCTCGTGCTCGATCTGCGCAATGACCCGGGCGGCCTGCTGCACGGCGCCGTCGGCGTCGCGGCGGCCTTCCTGCCCCCCGAGTCGCTGGTGGTGTCCACTGACGGTCGCGCCGAAGATGCCCGCCGTGAGTACCGCGCGGTACGCGAGGACTACCTGCGCGGCCGCCGCGACGACTTCCTCCGCAACCTGCCGCCGAGTGCCCGCGAAGTGCCGATGGTGGTGCTGGTCAATGGCGGTTCGGCCTCGGCCTCGGAGATCGTCGCCGGCGCCCTGCAGGACCACAAGCGCGCCGTGGTGATGGGCACCCAGACCTTCGGCAAGGGCTCCGTGCAGACCATCCTGCCGCTCAACAACAACACCGCCATCAAGCTCACCACCGCGCGTTACTACACGCCCAGCGGGCGCTCGATCCAGGCCAAGGGCATCGAGCCCGACATCGTCGTCGAGGAGACCGCCAACGGTTCCTCGCGCCGTGTGCGCGAAGCCGACCTCCAGGGCCATCTGGGTGCCGAGGGCGGCGAGGAGCGTCCCTCCGGCGATTCCGGCGCTGAGGACGAGGCGCCGGCGATCCGTTTCGAGATGGGCGGCGAGGACGACTACCAGCTCGGTCAGGCGATCAACCTGCTGAAGGGCTTGCAGATCATTCAGGGCCAGCGCTGAGGGCGTCGGGGGCCCTGGGGGGGTGTGATGCGACGAGAGACTGCGTACAAGCTGGCCGGACGTCAGCACGAGCATCCGGTCAGCGGTTCGGGCATCGACAAGGAGCGCGAGCTGCGCTTCAAGAAGCTGCCCCCCGGGCAGGTCGAGCAGGCCTGGCGGTCGCTGCGCCTGCTGAAGGGGCTGCAGGTCGAACGCCGCGACAATCCGCTCGCCCTCACGGTGCGCTACTCGGTACTCGACTACAGCATGGAGTCGATCGAGAACGCCCTCCGTGAGGCCGGCTTTGCCCTCGACAACACCCTCTACATGAAGCTGGTGCGCGCGCTGGTGTATTTCTGTGAGGAAACCCAGCGCCACAACCTCGAATCGCCCGAGCGCCTGATCAAGAAGTCCAACGAGGTCTATGTGCAGGCCTGGGATCAGCACGAGCACGGCGATCACGACGACACCCCGCCGGAACTGCGCGAATACAAGTGAGCGGCAGGCGCCGCCGCGGCGTATCGAGGAACATGAACGACGACCAGTTGCTGCGCTACAGCCGCCACATCCTGCTGCCCGAGATCGATGTCGACGGCCAGCAGGCCATCCTCGACGCGCGCGTGCTGGTGGTCGGCGCCGGCGGGCTGGGTTCGCCGGCGGCGATGTATCTGGCCGCCGCGGGAGTCGGTACGCTGGTGCTGGCCGACGGCGACAGCGTCGATCTGACCAATCTGCAGCGCCAGATCCTGCACAGTGAACAGGGTGTGGGGCGCCTGAAGGTCGATTCCGGGCGCGACACCCTGGCCCGCCTCAACCCCCACGTGCGGGTCGAGGCGCTGCCCTGCCGGCTGGAGGGCGACGCCCTTGCCGAGCAGGTTGCCGCCGCCGATGTGGTGCTCGACTGCTCGGACAACTTCGCCACCCGCCACGCCATCAACCGCGCCAGCGTGCGGGCGCGCACGCCGCTGGTGTCCGGTGCGGCGATCCGCTTCGATGGCCAGGTGGCGGTGTTCGATCCGCGCGCGGCGGCTGCGCCGTGCTACAACTGCCTGTTCCCGGAAGGGCTGGAAACCGAGGAGGTGCGCTGCGCGGTGATGGGTGTGTTCGCCCCCATCGTCGGCATCATCGGCGCCACCCAGGCCGCCGAGGCCCTGAAGCTGCTGGCCGGCTGCGGTACCTCGCTGGCAGGGCGCCTGCTGCTGCTCGACGGCCTGGCGATGGAGTGGCGCAGCGTCGGGCTCGGCCGCGATCCCGAGTGCGCGGTGTGCGCGGCGTCCTGATTCAGGGTGGCAAGGGGCGCGCGCGCACGCGGTAGTCCGCGCCAAGCGCACGCAGGTCGATGATCTGCAGGCGCACCGCGCTGTCCAGCGTCTCGGCCGCGGGCAGGCGGAACAGGCCCTGGGCGACGTCGCCGACCAGCATCGGGGCGAAGTACATCAGCAGTTCATCCACACAGCCTTCGCGCAGCAGCGAACCGTTGAGGCCGCAGCCGGCTTCGGCGTGAACTTCGTTGACGCCGCGCCGCCCAAGTTCCGCCAGCAAGGCAGGCAGATCGACCTTGCCGCGGGCGTCGGGGAGGTGCACGATTTCCGCGCCGAGATCCTGCAGGCGGGCGATGCGCCCGCCGTCGCTGGAGGCGGTGGCGATCAGGCAGTCGCCGGCGGCGAGGATGCGGGCCTGTGGCGAAACCTCCAGGCGGGCGTCCACCAGCACCTTGCGCGGCTGGCGCTGGCAGGGCACGTCGCGCACGCTGAGTTGGGGGTCGTCGGCGTGTACGGTGCCGATGCCGGTGAGGATGGCGCAGGCCCGGGCGCGCCAGCGGTGACCGTCGCGGCGCGCTTCGGGGCCGGTGATCCACTGGCTGACGCCGTTGTTCAGTGCGCTCTTGCCATCCAGCGTGGCGGCCGTCTTCAGGCGCAGCCACGGGCGGCCACGGCGCATGCGCGCGACGAAGCCGATATTGAGCTCTTGCGCCTGCGTCTCGAGCAGGCCGACGGCGGTGTCGATGCCGGCGGCGCGCAGGCGCGCCAGGCCGGCGCCGGCGACCAGCGGATTGGGGTCAGCCATGGCGGCGACCACCCGCCGCACACCGGCGGCGATCAGCGCATCCGCACAGGGTGGCGTGCGCCCGTGGTGTGAGCACGGCTCGAGGGTGACGTAGGCGGTGGCGCCACGTGCGCGTTCGCCGGCCATGCGCAGCGCGTGCACCTCGGCGTGCGGCTCGCCGGCACGGGCATGCCAGCCCTCGCCGACGGTGCTGCCATCGGCGGCGAGGATCACGCAGCCGACGCGTGGATTGGGTGTGGTGGTCTCCAGCCCCAGTTCGGCCAGCGCCAGTGCGCGGGCCATGGCGGCATGGTCAGTTGCCGAAAAGGTCATGCTCGGGGTCGGGTTGCCCGGCGCCGCCCTTGCGCGCGCGTCGCGGCCGCGTCTGTACTTCGCGGATGACCTCGGAGAACTCGTCCACGTCGGCGAAGTTGCGATACACCGAGGCGAAGCGGATGTAGGCGACCTTGTCGAGCTTCTTGAGCTCCTTCATCACCAGTTCGCCGAGCTTCTCGCTGGGGACTTCCTGCTCGCCCATCGACAGCAGGCGCGCCTCGATGCGGTCGACGGCGGCTTCGAGCGCTTCGACGGTGACCGGCCGCTTGCGCAGGGCGAGCTTCAGACTGCCGGCGAGCTTGGCGTGATCGTACTCGGTGCGGTTGCCGTTGCGCTTGACGATGTGCGGCATCTTGAGGTCGATGCGCTCATAGGTGGTGAAGCGCTTGTCGCAGTTCACGCAGCGGCGGCGGCGGCGGACGACGTCGCCGTCCTCGTTCTCGCGGGTGTCGGTGACCTGGGTATTGGGGTCACCGCAGAAGGGGCATTTCATGGCCGGGGGGCGATGTGCCGCGGGGCGCCAGGCGGCGCCCCGCAGGCCGTCTTACTTGCCGTACACCGGGAATTTCGCGCACAGCTCGGCGACCTGGCCGCGCACGCGTGCGATCACCGCTTCATCCTGCGGCGCGTCGAGGACATCGGCGATGAGGTGGGCGATCTTCTCGGCCTCGATCTCGGTGAACCCGCGGGTGGTCATCGCCGGCGACCCGATGCGGATGCCCGAGGTGGTGAAGGGCTTCTCGGGGTCGTTGGGGATGGAGTTCTTGTTTACCGTGATGTGGGCGCTGCCCAGCACTGCCTCGGCGGCCTTGCCGGTGATGTTCTTGGAGCGCAGGTCGACCAGGAAAACGTGGGACTCGGTGCGCCCGGAGATGATGCGCAGGCCGCGCTCCTCGCCCAGCACGCGCGACATCACGCGGGCGTTGGCGATTACCTGTTCCTGGTAGTTGCGGAAGGCCGGCGTGGCGGCTTCCTTGAAGGCCACTGCCTTGGCGGCGATGACGTGCTCCAGCGGGCCACCCTGCAGGCCGGGGAAGATGGCGGAGTTGATCGCCTTCTCGTGCTCGGCCTTCATCAGGATGATGCCGCCGCGCGGGCCGCGCAGGGTCTTGTGAGTCGTCGAGGTGACGACGTCGGCGTGGGGCACCGGGTTGGGGTAGTAGCCCGCGGCGATGAGGCCGGCGTAGTGGGCCATGTCCACCCAGAAGATGGCGCCGACTTCACGGGCGACCCTGGCGAAGCGCTCGAAGTCGATGCGCAGCGAGTAGGCCGAGGCGCCGGCGATGATGATCTTCGGCTTGTGCTCGCGGGCGAGACGCTCCATGGCCTCGTAGTCGATCTCTTCCTTGGCGTCGAGGCCGTAGGCCACCACGTTGAACCACTTGCCGGACATGTTGAGCGGCATGCCGTGGGTAAGGTGGCCGCCTTCGGCGAGGCTCATGCCCATGATGGTGTCGCCGGGCTTGGCAAAGGCCATCAGCACGGCCTGGTTGGCCTGCGAACCGGAATTCGGCTGTACGTTGGCTGCTTCCGCGCCGAACAGGGCCTTGAGGCGGTCGATGGCGAGCTGCTCGACGACGTCAACATGCTCGCAGCCGCCGTAGTAGCGCTTGCCCGGATAGCCTTCGGCGTACTTGTTGGTGAGCTGGGAGCCCTGGGCTTCCATGACCGCGTGGGAAACATAGTTTTCCGAGGCGATCAGTTCGATGTGATCTTCCTGGCGGCGATTTTCCGCCTGCACGGCGGCCCACAGTTCGGGGTCGACCTTGGCGAGGGTGTCTTGCGCAGAGAACATGAGACAGGCTCGATTGGGTTGGAGTAAAGGCGGATATTACCATGCACCGAAAGGGCGCAAGGCGGCATCGTGCGCTGCGGCAAAAGCCGGCGGGCGGGCGCTCTCAGGCGTTGGCGAGTTCGTCGCGGGCGCCGTCGAGGTGGCGCTGCTCGGCCCACGCCTGCAGTCGCCAGCCCTGGCCGTCGTGCACGATCCAGTTGAGCGCGGCATTGGGGATGACGAAGTCGCGCGGTGGCTGCAGCGCCTTGCCGGTCGCCAGGCGGTGCACGATGTCGAGTACGCCGCCGTGACAGACGATGAGCAGCTGGCCGCCGGCATGGCGGTGGGCGAGATCGGCGAGTACGGCGTCAATGCGCGCGGCGAAGGCGCTCAGGCTCTCGCCGCTCCCGGGAAAGGCGAAATCCGGCTCGCGCGCATGGAAGCGCGCATAGGCCTGGGGGTGGCGGGCTTCGGCCTCGGCGTAGGTGAGCCCCTGGAAGAGGCCGTAATGGCGCTCGCGCAGGCGTGCATCGGCGAACGGCGGTGGATGTCCGGCGGCGCAGATGGCGGCGGCGGTCTGGCGCGCGCGCAGCAGGTCGCTGGTATATACCGCGGCAAAGCGCTCGGCCGCCAGACTGGCGGCCGTGGCGCGGGCCTGGCGTTCGCCGACGGCGTTGAGGGGGATGTCGAGGTGGCCCTGCAGGCGGCGCTCGGCGTTCCAGTCGGTCTCACCATGGCGCACCAGGCAGAGCCTGGTGGCCGTCACCATCCGCCGGTCCCACCGCCGTTGCTGTCATCACCCCAGCCGCCGCCGGTGGGCGGGGCCTGGATCTGGATGGTGTCCAGATCGAACTCGACCTTTGCGTCTAGACCACCGGTGACCAGCTGCGGGAAGGCGATCAGCAGGGCGATCATGATCACCTGGATGCATACGAAAGCCACCGAGCCGCGGTAGATCTGCGTGGTGCGGATGCCTTCGATGCGCTTGCCGGTGACGCGGTCGAGGTAGGCGCCGACCGGGGCCACGCTGCGCAGGTAGAAGAGCGCGAAGCCGAAGGGCGGCGTCAGGAACGAGGTCTGCAGGTTGAGCGCGATCAGCACCCCGAACCAGATCAGGTCGATGCCCATCTTGTCGGCCACCGGGGCGAGCAGCGGAATGAGGATGAAGGCGATCTCGAAGAAGTCGAGGAAGAAGCCGAGGAAGAAGATCATCGCGTTCACGAAGATCAGGAAGCCGACCTGGCCGCCGGGCAGCTTGTCGAACAGGTGCTCGACCCATTCCTTGCCGTCGATGGCGGTGAAGGTGAAGCTGAACACCGTTGCGCCGATGAGGATGAAGAGCACGAACACCGACAGCCGGGTGGTCGATTCGAGCGCCTCGCGCAACTTGTCGAAGTTCAGCCGGCCGCGGGAGAGGGCCATGATGATGGCGCCCACCGCACCCATGGCGCCGCCTTCGGTGGGTGTGGCGATGCCGAGGAAGATGGTCCCCAGCACCAGGAAGATCAGCGCCAGCGGCGGAATCAGCACGAAGGTGACGCGCTCGGCGATCTGCGACAGCAGGCCGAGGCGCAGCAGCTTGTTGGCGCCGGCGAGGATCAGCGCCAGGGCGGTACCGAAGCTCATCGCCACGACGATGGTTTCGTCCAGGCGGGCGTTGCTCGGGTGGCCGCTGTACATGCTGAGCAGTTCGTCGTAGTGCAGGCCGAAGGCCGCGCTGAGGCCGCCGACCACGGCAAGCAGCACGATCAGCGAACGTAGCCCGGAGGAGCCGTCGGGCTGGCGGTACTTGAGCGCTTCGGGCGGCAGCGCAGGCACCAGCTTGGGTTTGAAGATCGCCAGGCCGATGATGAACAGCGCATACATGCCGACCAGGATGAAGGCCGGGATGAAGGCGCCCTTGTACATGTCGCCGACGCTGCGACCGAGCTGGTCGGCCATCACGATCAGCACCAGCGAGGGCGGGATGGCCTGTGCCAGCGTACCGGAGGCGGTGATCGCGCCGCAGGCGATGGGGCGGCTGTAGCCGTAGCGCAGCATGATGGGCAGCGAGATCAGGCCCATCGAGATCACCGAGGCCGCGACCACGCCGGTGGTGGCGGCGAGCAGGGCACCGACGAAGATCACCGCCAGCGCGAGGCCGCCGCGCACCGGGCCGAATACCTGGCCGGCGGTGTCGAGGAGATCTTCGGCCATGCCGCTGCGTTCGAGGATCAGCCCCATCAAGGTGAAAAAGGGAATGGCGAGCAGGATGTCGTTCTGCATGATGCCGAACACCCGCAGCGGCAGGGCCTGGAACAGGGTGCCCGGCAACAGGCCCAGTTCCATGCCGATGAAGCCGAAGAGCAGGCCGCAGGCGGCCAGCGAGAAAGCCACCGGGAAGCCGGAAAGCAGGAAGAAGACCACGGCGCCGAACATGATCGGCGCAAGATTGGCGGCGACGAACTCGATCATTTGTTCACCTCGCCGCTGGCGGGCTGTGCGGAGTGGGCGTGCCCGGTGTCGAGGGGGTCGTGGGCGTCGGTCTCATGCAGGGTGGGGTCGGGGCCGGCACCGCTGAGGAAGGCGGCGCGCTTGATGACCTCGGAGACGCCCTGCAGCGCCAGCAAAGCGAAACCGGCCGGCACCAGGGCATACAGCGGCCAGCGGATGAGGCCGCCGGCATTGGACGACACCTCGCCGCTGGTGTAGGCGGCCATCAGCACCGGCCACGCGAAGCTGGAGATCAGGTAGCACATCGGCAGCAGGAAGAAGAGGATGCCGCCGATGTCAATGTACATGCGGGTGCGCTTGCTGAGCTTGTTGGCCAGCACGTCGATGCGCACATGGGCGTTCTGCAGGAAAGCGTGGCCGGCGCCGAGCATGAACACGGCGGCGAACAGGTACCACTGAATTTCCAGGAAGGCGTTGGAACCCACGCTGAAGGCCTTGCGGGCGACCGCATTGGCGGCGCTGATCAAGGTGGCGGCCAGGATCAGCCAGATGATTGCACGCCCGACGTAGCGGGTCAGGGCATCGATCATCGATGAAATGTTGAGCAGCATTCCCATGGCGGACAGGATCTTGCAGTGAGGGCACCTGGGTAGGGTGCGGATGCCGTGCCTGTATCGACGGTTCGGACGGGCACAAAAAAGCCTGCCGCGGTTGCGGCAGGCTTGGTGGGGCAGATTACAGACGCTGTGCGGCCATGTACTGGTCGTAGCTGCCGTCGGCGAGCGGAATCCACTGGTACTGCTCGCGCATGAAGGCCTCGTAGTCAGAGAAGACCTTGCGCCAGTTGGCGTTGGTCTCGTTGAGCTCTGCATACACCTCGTTGCGTGCCTGCATCGCGGCGTCCATCACCTCGCGCGGGAAGCGGTTGAGCTTGGCGCCCTCGGCAATGAGTTGCTTGAGTGCGATCGGGTTGCGGGCGTCGTACATGGCCTGCATGTTGGTGTGGGCGAAGGAGGCCGCGGCGGTGACGATGGCCTTGTATTCCGCCGGCAGGTCGTTCCAGGCCTTGTCGTTGACGTACAGCGACACCTGGGCGCCGCCTTCCCACCAGCCCGGGTAGTAGTAGAAGGGCGCGACCTTGTGGAAGCCGAGCTTGAGGTCGTCGTAGGGGCCGACCCACTCGGTGGCGTCGATGGTGCCGCGTTCGAGGGCCTGATAGATCTCGCCGCCGGGGATGTTCTGCGGAACGCCGCCGAGCTTGGCGATGACGCGTCCGGCGAAGCCGCCGAGGCGC
Organism: Pseudothauera lacus; assembly: GCF_003034845.1. Taxonomy (GTDB): domain Bacteria; phylum Pseudomonadota; class Gammaproteobacteria; order Burkholderiales; family Rhodocyclaceae; genus Pseudothauera; species Pseudothauera lacus. The sequence continues at coordinate 125,781 of NZ_PZKC01000008.1, forward strand.
ATCTTGAGGCCGTTGAGGTCGGCCGGGGTGCGGATTTCCTTGCGGTACCAGCCGCCCATCTGCGCGCCGGTGTTGCCCATCGGGAAGTTGACGATGTTGTAGCCGGCGAAGAATTCGCGCAGCAGGCTCATGCCCTTGCCGTCATACATCCACGCGGTCAGCGAGCGCGAGTTCATGCCGAAGGGAATGGCGGTGTCGATGGCGAAGGTCTCGTCCTTGCCGAAATAGTAGTAGCCGCAGGTGTGGCCGCATTCCACCGTGCCCTGCTGCACCGCATCGACCACGCCGAAGGCCGGGACCAGTTCGCCGGGAGCGTGCACGGAGATCTGGAACTTGCCGTCGGTCATGTCCGAAACCATCTTGGCGAACACTTCGGCGCCGCCATGGATGGTGTCGAGGGACTTCGGGAAGCTGGAGGTCAGGCGCCAGCGGATCTCACGGCCGCCGGTCTGTACCGCGGGGGCGGCCGGAGCGCTGGCAGCGGGTGCTGCGGGGGCTGCGGCTTCTTCCTTCTTGCCGCAGGCGGCGAGGCCGACGGCAGCGCCGGCGGCCAGGCCAGCACCGGCTTTCTTCAGAAATGAACGACGTTCCACGATCTCTCCTTTCCTTCTGGTGGTTATTGCGAAGCGGAACCGATTATAGGGCCTCGTCTCCGTCCGAAAACCGCGGAAAACCCTAACCGGCGGAGCCGTGGCGGGCTCAGCGCCCGGCGATCTTCATGCGCTCGATGAGCAGCGAGCCGCAGTGCTTGGCGCCGCGCGGCAGGGCATCGTTGCCGACGGCGACGATGCTGCGGAACATCTCGCGCAGGTTGCCGGCGATGGTGATCTCTTCCACCGGATGCTTGATGCGGCCCTTCTCCACCCAGAAACCGGCCGCGCCGCGCGAATAGTCGCCGGTGACGTAGTTGACGCCGTGGCCGAGCAGCTCGGTGACGATCAGCCCGCGCTCCATCTTCTTCACCAGGCCCTCGAAGTCCAGTTCGCCGCCGGCCACCCGCAGGTTGTGCGAGCCGCCGGCGTTGGCGGTGGTCTGCATGCCGAGCTTGCGCGCGCTGTAGGCGGAAAGGAAATAGCCCTGCAACACGCCGTCGACGACCACCTCGCGGTCACGCGTGGCGACGCCGTCGCTGTCGAACGGCGTGCTGCCGAAGGCGCCGCGCTGGTGGGGGCGTTCGGCGATGTTGATGAGTGGCGAAAATACCTGCTCGCCGAGGCTGTCGAGCAGGAAGGAGGACTTGCGGTAGAGCGCGCCGCCGCTCACCGCATGCACGAAGTTGCCGAGCAGGCCCACCGCCAGCGGCGCCTCGAACAGCACCGGCACCTCGCAGGTGCGGATCTTCTTCGCCCCCAGGCGGGCCAGCGCGCGCTCGGCAGCGCGGCGGCCGACCTCCTCGGCGCCCATCAGCTCGGCGGCGTTGCGCCGGCTGTCGTACCAGTATTCGCGCTGCATGGCGTCGCCCTCGCCGGCGATCACCGAGCACGACAGGCCGTGGCGGGTGGAGGCGAAGCCACCCATGAAACCGAGGCTGTTGGCAGAGACGAAATGCGAGCGCTGCGCCGACACCGAGGCGCCTTCCGAATTGGTGATGCGGCTGCTGTGGGCAAAGGCCGCCTCCTCGCAGCGGTGGGCGGTGGCGATGGCCTCATCGACGCCCAGCACCCAGGGGTGGTCGAGGCCGAGATCGGGGCAGTCCTTCGCCATCAGGGCGGCGTCGGCGAGGCCGGCGCAGGGGTCGGGGGCGGTGAAGCGGGCGATCGACACGGCGGCCTCGACGGTGGCCTTGAGGGCCTTGCGGGAAAAGTCGGAGGTCGAGGCGTGACCGCGCTGCTGGCCGAGATAGACGGTGACGCCGATGCCCTTGTCGCGGTTGTATTCGATGGTGTCGACCTCGCCCTTGCGTACCGTGACGGTCTGGCCGACGCCTTCGGAGACGTCGGTCTCGCAGGCCGAGGCGCCGCGCTTGCGGGCGAACTTGAGCACGTCGGCGGCAATTTCCTGCAACTGCGCGGGGGTGAAGGCGAAACCTTGGGCGGACATGGGCATGGGACCGGAAACACAAAGGCTATAATCTTACCCCGATCCCACCCTGGCCCGATTTCCATGACGTACCCGCACCACGACGACGACTTCGACCCGGACGCTCCGCCGAGCAAGAGCCAGCGCAAGCGCGACATGCACGCCCTGCAGGATCTGGGTGCCCAACTGGTCGATCTGTCGGTCGAGCGCCTGCGCAAGGTGCCCATGCCCGAAGACCTCTTCGAGGCCGTGCGGGCCGCCCAGCGCATCACCGCGCACGGTGCGCGGCGCCGCCAGATGCAGTACATCGGCAAGCTGATGCGCAACATCGATCCCGAGCCCATCCAGGCCCAGCTCGACGTCTTCAACGGCGTCTCGCGCGTCGAGATCGCCCGCCAGCACCGGCTCGAAAAGCTGCGCAACGACCTGCTCGAAGACGAAAAGGTGCTCGGCGACATCGCCGGGCGCTGGCCGCAGGCCGACCTCCAGCACCTGCGCAACCTGCGCCGCAACGCCCTCAAGGAACGCGAGCAGGAAAAGCCGCCGCGTGCCTACCGCGAACTGTTCCGCATCCTGCGTGAACTGGAAGAGGGCGGCGCGGCCCCGCAGGATGAGGGCGCAGGCGAGGGCGAGGCATGAGCCAGTCGATCCGCATCGGCCTGCTGTCGATCAGCGACCGCGCCTCCGATGGCCGCTATGAAGACCAGGGCATCCCCGCCCTGCGCGAATGGCTGGGCCGCGCCCTGGTCTCCCCCTGGGAGGCCGTGCCGCGGCTGATCCCCGACGAGCGCGCGACCATCGAGCGTACGCTGATCGAGCTCGCCGACAACGAAGGCTGCAAGCTCATCCTCACCACCGGCGGCACCGGCCCGTCGCCGCGCGACGTCACCCCGGAAGCCACCCTGGCGGTGGGCGACAAGGAAATGCCCGGCTTCGGCGAGGAAATGCGCCGCATCAGCCTCAACTTCGTCCCCACCGCCATCCTCTCGCGCCAGGTCGCGGTGATCCGCGGGCAGACGCTGATCGTCAACCTGCCCGGCCAGCCCAAGTCGATCCGCGAAACGCTCGAAGGCGTGCGTGCCGCCGACGGCAGCGTGGCCCATGTCGGCATCTTCGCCGCCATACCCTACTGCGTCGATCTCATCGGCGGGCCGTGGATGGACACCGACGAGGCGGTGATCAAGGCCTTCCGGCCGAAAAGCGCCGTGCGTCCGCAGGGCGCCTGAAGCCCGTCGTCGGCGCGTTGCGCACGCCGCAGAAGGGGCTCATTTCGGCACGATGCGGATGACCTTGCCTTTGAAGCGTCCGGGCGCTGGCGGGGCCGCGGCGGCCAGTTGCCGGCGGCGCTCCTGCTCGCGCCACCATGCGCGCACACCGAGCAGCGCAGCCAGCACCAGGGCATAGAGCAGCGGCTTCAGCAGGTCTGCCTTCACCAGCCACCAGTAATGCACCACGCCGAGGATGGCGACGCCGTACACCGAGCGGTGCAAGGCCTGCCAGCGTCGCCCGCCCAGCCAGCGCACCGCAGCGGTGCTGGAGGTGAGGGCAAGCGGCAGCATCAGCGCGAAGGCGGCGAAGCCGACGGTGATGTAGGGGCGGTCGAGGATGTCGGCGGCAATTGCCGTCCAGTCCAGCCACAGGTCCAGCCATGCCCAGGTCAGCAGATGCCCGCAGGCCCACGCAAAGGTGATCAGACCCAGCATGCGGCGCAGGCGCAGCAGCCAGTGGAGGCCGCTGAGGCGGCGCAGCGGGGTCACTGCGAGGGTCAGCAGCAGCATGCGCAGCGTCCATTCGCCGGTCGCATGCTGCACCGCCTCGATGGGGTTGGCGCCGAGGGTGCCGTGCATCCAGCCCGCGGCCAGATGCCCCGCGGGGACGAGGCAGAGCAGAAGGAGCAGCGCCTTGATGGCGAGCAGTTGCAGAGGAGTGGGGGCGCGCAGCGACATTCAGTAATTCTTCTGCAGATCCATGCCCAGGTAAAGCCCGGCGACCTCGTCGGCGTAGCCGTTGAACATCAGCGTCGGGCGGCGGCGGGTTTCGCCGATGCGCCGCTCGCTGGCCTGGCTCCAGCGCGGATGGCGGACTTGCGGATTGACGTTGGAGTAGAAACCGTACTCCTGCGGTGCCGACTTGTTCCACGCGGTGGCCGGCTGGCGCTCGCTGAGGCGGATGGTGACGATCGACTTGGCGCTCTTGAAGCCGTATTTCCACGGCACCACGACACGTACCGGCGCGCCGTTCTGGTGCGGCAGTACCTCGCCGTACATGCCGAAGGTGAGCAGGGTGAGCGGATGCAGGGCCTCGTCGAGGCGCAACCCTTCGGTGTAGGGCCAGTCCAGCACCGGGCGGCGGGTCATGATCGCGGGGTCGTAGTGGGTGACGAACTCGACGTACCTGGCGCTGCCCTGCGGTTCCACCGCCTTCAGCAGGCTGGCCAGCGGATAGCCGAGCCACGGGATCACCATCGACCAGGCTTCCACGCAGCGCAAGCGGTAGACGCGTTCTTCCAGCGCGGCGAGCTTGAGGAGGTCGTCGATGTCGAATTCGCGCGGCTTGTTGACCAGCCCTTCCACACGCACCCGCCACGGGCGCAGCGCCATCTGTGGGGCGTTGCGCAGCGGCGCATCCTTGCTGGTGCCGAACTCGTAGAAGTTGTTGTAGCTGATCGCCGAAGCCCAGTCGGTGTGGGCTTCAGTGCTGTTGTAGGGGCTGGATCGCACCGCGGCGGGCAGGGTGCCGGCGCGCGCGCTGGTCGGCAGTCCGTGCCACAGCGCTGCGCCGGCGGCCAGCCCCAGGCCCGCCTGGCGGATGAAGGCGCGGCGGCCTTCAAACAGCGCTTGCGGGGTAATTTCGGAGGGCGCGATATCGTCTGGCAGGCGGATCAGCATGGCGTGGGCAAACTTGGTAATCGATGCGGATGGGACACCATGCGCGCCTTGCCGTTCAGTTGCAATCGAGCCGCGCTATGGCGCGCATAGTGCAAGGCAAATGGCGGTGCGCGCTGAATTGTGACGCTGGCCTGCTAGAATCGCCCGTTCTCCAATGAAGCCAAGCAGAGTACCGCCATGTCCGCCTCGGTCAAGATCCACATCGACGACGTCCGCATCCAGGAAATCAAGGAACTGGTGCCGCCCTCCCACGTGCTGCGCGAGTTTCCCGCCACGCAGACCGCCGCCGAGGTCGCCTTCGAGGCCCGTCAGGGCATCCACCGCATCCTTTTCGGGGCCGACGACCGTCTGCTGGTGGTGATCGGGCCGTGCTCGATCCACGATCCTGCAGCCGCGCTGGAATACGCCGACCGTCTGAAGAAGGAAGCCGACCGCCTCAAGGAAGACCTGCTGGTGGTGATGCGGGTGTATTTCGAGAAGCCGCGTACCACGGTGGGCTGGAAGGGGCTGATCAACGACCCCTACCTCGACAACAGCTTCCGCATCAACGAAGGTGTGCGCCTGGCGCGCAAACTGCTGTGGGAGATCAACGAACGCGGCCTGCCGGCGGGTACCGAGTTCCTCGACATGATCACCCCGCAGTACATCGCCGACCTCATCGCCTGGGGCGCCATCGGCGCGCGTACCACCGAGAGCCAGGTGCACCGCGAACTGGCCTCCGGCCTGTCCTGCCCGGTGGGCTTCAAGAACGGCACCGACGGCAATGTCAGGATCGCCATCGACGCCATCAAGGCCGCGCAGGCACCGCATCACTTCCTCTCGGTGACCAAGGCCGGCCATTCGGCCATCGTGTCGACGCGCGGCAACGAGGACTGCCACGTCATCCTGCGCGGCGGCAAGGGCCCCAACTATGACGCCGCCAGCGTCGATGCGGCCTGCAAGGAACTGGCTGCCGCAGGGGTGGCCGGCAAGGTGATGATCGATTTCTCCCACGCCAACTCCAGCAAGCAGCATCGCCGCCAGATCGACGTGGGGCGTGACGTGGCCGGCCAGATGGCCGCCGGCGACGAGCGCATCATCGGCGTGATGGTCGAATCCCACCTCAAGGAAGGCCGCCAGGACCTCGTTCCGGGCAAGGACCTGGAGTACGGCAAGAGCATCACCGATGCCTGCATCGGCTGGGAAGACAGCGTCGAGGTGCTCGACATCCTCGCCGAAGCCGTGCGCGCGCGCCGTGTGCGGCGCGCCGCCGAGCTGGAGTAAGCACTGGCGGAAAGCCACGGCGGATCAAGCAAAGGGGCCGGAAACGGCCCCTTTGCGCTACGGGCAGGCGAGCTGCCTGCCGGCAGCGCATACTGACGCTCTTCAAGCTCTCGCATCCTTCAGCACAGATGCCGGTACTGGAACTCGACGCCCTCGCCACCCGCCATGTCGGCCCCCTTGACCTGCGCATCGACGCCGGCGAGTGCGTGTGCCTGCAGGGTCCTTCGGGCAGCGGCAAGTCCTTGCTGCTGCGCGCGCTGGCGGATCTCGATCCGCACGCTGGCGAGGTCCGCCTCGATGGCGTGGCGTGCTCGGCGATGCCGGCGCCGCAGTGGCGCCGCCGGGTGGTGCTGGTGGCGGCCGAGAGTCAGTGGTGGCACGCCCGCGTCGGCGCCCACTTTCCCCCGGGCTTCGACCCTGCGCAACTGTCCGCAGTCGATCTGCCGCCTGCCGCGCTCGACTGGGAGGTGGTGCGCTGTTCCACCGGCGAACGCCAGCGCCTCGCCCTGCTGCGGGCACTGGCGCTGCAGCCGGCAGCACTGCTGCTCGACGAACCCACCGGTAACCTCGATGCCGGCAGCTGTGCCGCCGTGGAGGCCTTGATCGCCGCTTACCGGCACGCACACGCCGCTGCGGTGCTGTGGGTGAGTCATGACGCGCGCCAGGCGGCGCGGGTGGCGCAGCGCTGCCTGACGCTGCACGACGGACGGTTCATGGCCGGTGTGCCGGCAGCCGAGGCGCCGGCATGAATGCGGTGGTGCTGTCGCCCGTCGATCTGGCGATTGCCGCAGCGCTGATCGTGCTGCTGGCGGCGCTGTCCTTGCGCTTGCGTCTGGGCGTCGAGCGCCAGTTGCTGGTGTCGGCGGCGCGCACCACGGTGCAGTTGCTGCTGATCGCGCTGGTCCTCAAGGTGCTGTTCGAGCATGCACACCTGCATTGGGTGGCACTGATGGCCGCGGTGATGATCCTCGCCGCCGGGCGCGAGGTGAGCGCGCGCCAGAAGCACCGCCTGGCGGGCTGGTGGGGCTACGGCATCGGCACCGCATCGATGTTCCTGTCGTCCTTCACCGTCACCGTGCTGGCGCTGCTGGCGGTGATCGGCAATGACCCCTGGTATGCGCCGCAGTACGCCATTCCGCTGCTTGGCATGGTGCTCGGCAACACCATGAACGGCATCGCCCTCGGGCTCGACCGCCTGACCCTCGATGCGGTGCAGCGCCGCGCGGTGATCGAAGCCCGCCTGGCACTGGGCGAGCGCTGGCAGCAGGCCATCGCGGAAAGCCGCCACGAGGCCATGCGCGTCGGGCTGATTCCCATCATCAACGCCATGGCCGCAGCCGGCATCGTCAGTCTGCCGGGCATGATGACCGGCCAGATCCTCGCCGGTGCGCCGCCGCTGGAGGCCGCCAAGTACCAGATCCTGGTGATGTTCCTGATCGCCGGCGGCACCGGTCTGGGCACTCTGGTGGCAGTCAGCCTTGCCGCACGCCGCCTCTTCGACGAGCGCCATCGCCTGCGCCCGGAGCGCGTCGGCAGCCGGCCCTGAGCGGCTCGACACGCTTCCCGCGCTGTGGTGAATGCGCTCATGAATTGCTGCCGGGTTTCAGGCCACCGTGCGCCAGTTCCTCTGGCATCGCGCGCCACGGCTGCTACCATAGCCGACTGTCATTCCGATGCGATCGCGGGAACCTTCATGCGCCTTCTGGTGAAATCTCTACTGGCTGCTGGCGTCCTTGCCGTTGCCGCAATGCCCGCGCTTGCCAGTGTGGCGCAGGCGTCGAGCTACTACGAGGACGCGCTGCAGCGCTACGAGCAGAAAGACCTCCCGGGCGCGATCATCCAGCTCAGGAATGCGCTCCAGGCTGACCGCAGCATGCTCGCCGCCCACGTCCTGATGGGCAAGGCCCTGCTCGGTTCCGGGGACCCGGCCGGTGCCGAACAGCGTTTCGACGAGGCGCTCAGGCTCGGCGTCAACCCGGCCGAAGTGATCACCCTGCTGGGGCAGGCCTACATCATGCAGGGCAAGCATGAAACCCTGCTCCAGCGCGTGACGACCAGCGGATTGCCGCGTGCGCAGCAAGTCGGAGTGCTCGTCCTGCGTGCCAATGCCCAGGCCGAGAGGCAGAACATCCCCGCGGCGCTGGCCTCCCTGGACGAGGCCCGCGCGCTCGACCCGGACTCCGTCGCCGTCCGCCTTGCCCAGGCAACGCTGCGTCAGGCGCGCGGTGAGTCCGCGCTGGCCGCCAGGCTTGTGGACGAAGCCCTGCTGCTGGCGCCGGAAGACGCGACGGTGTGGAACATGCGCGGCTCGGTGCAGCAATCGACCGGCGACCTGCAAGGGGCAATGGCGTCCTATGCCAAGGCCCTGGCCCTCGCACCCGACTATCTCGAACCCCGCGTCACCCGCGCAGGGCTGCTGATCGATCTCGGCCGGGTCGACGAAGCCGAACGCGAGCTGGCCGAGATCGCCCGGCTCACGCAACTGGAGCCGCGTGTGTCGTACATGCGGGCGCTGATCGCGACCCGGCGTGGCGACAGGATCGCCACCAAGGCCGCGCTCGAGGAGGCGATCCAGCTGCTCGACGCCCTGCCCGCGGCGGTCCTGGCGAACAACAAGCAGATGCTGCTGCTCAGCGCATTGGCCCACTACAACCTGGGCAACAGGGAAACCGCCTCGGACAGGCTGAATACCTATCTGCGGCGCTATCCGGGCGATGCCGCGGGGGCCAAGCTGCTCGCCAGGCTCCACCTCGACATGGGGCGCCACGCCAGCGCTGCCGCCCTGCTGGAGCCACTGCGCCGCCGCTCGCCGGATGATCCACGCGTGCTCTCGCTGCTGGCCGCGACCTACATGCAGCAAGGCAACTACAGCGCTGCCGTAGAACTGCTCGACCAGGCGGTGCGTACCTCCGACGGTGCCGCCGACATCCTGGCCGAGCTCGGCATCGGCCTGGCAGCCAGCGGCCGGATCGACGAGGCGGTCGCGCAGTTGCGCCAGGCCTGGGAGCAGGACCGCAAGCAGACGCGCACCGGGATGGTCCTGGCGACGCTCTATCTGCGCGCCGGCCAGTCGGCGCAGGCGCTCGAACTCCTCGATGTGGTGGCCAGAAACGAACCGTCGAACCTCTCCGTGCTCAACATGCTGGGAGTCGCGCGGGTGGCAGCCGGCGATCCCGCCGGGGGGCGCAGGGCCTACGAACAGGTGCTGGCACAAAGCCCCGCCAATCAGGTGGCGATCCTCAACCTGAGCGCGCTCGACATGTCCGAAGGCAAGCCCGATGCGGCGCGGCAGCGCTTGCTCGAGCTGCTCAGGCGGGACGAAGGGCATGTGCAGGCGATGATGGAAATGGCCACGCTTGAGGAAAGGGTGAATCGACCCGCCGAGGCCGTCCGCTGGCTCGACAAGGCTCGCGGGAACCCGGATGCGGCAGTGAGCGCGGGACTGCGGCTCGCCGAGCTGCACCTGCGTACCGGGGCGGGCGACAAGGCGCTCACCGTTGCCCGCGAGGTGCTGCTGCGCGCGCCGCAGAATCTTGCCGCGCTGGGGCTCGTCGTGCGTGCGCAGCTGAGCATGGGCGATCGCGATGGCGCCCGGCAGACCCTTGCCGACATGGCACGTCGTGCCGCAGATGACCCGGCCGCCAACTTCGAGCTCGCCCGCCTGCAACTGGCGGCGGGCAATGCCGCGGACGCGCTTGTCAGCCTCGACAAGGTGCTTGCCGTCCAGCCGGATTTCGTCCCGGCGCTGATCCTCAGTGCCGAGGTCGAAATCCGGCGGCGCGAATTCGGCGCGGCCGAGCAGCGCATCAGGCGGCTCGCCGAGGCGCCCCGCGGCGTCGCATTGCGCCTTCAGGGCGACCTGGCGATGGCGCGCGGACAGCATGCGGCGGCGGTGACGGCGTACGGCAATGCGCTCGCCAGGGACGACAGCGCCGATGTCGCCGTGCGTCTGTTCCGGGCCCACGCGGCGGCCGGCGGCCTGGCCAGGGGGGCGGAGTTTCTCCGGGCCTGGCTGAAGAATCATCCCGACAACACCGTGGTGCTGCGCAGCATGGGCGATGCCGAACTGCAGCTGGGCAACCTCGCCGCCGCCCGCGCGGCCTACGAGAGAATCCTTGCGCTGCGCCCGGACGAGGCCATGGTGTGGAACAACCTCGCGCATGTGGCTGCAGCGCAGAACGACGATGCGGCGACTGCTTTCGCCGAACGCGCGCACGCCTTGCGTCCCGCGGATGCGGCGGTGATCGATACCTACGGCTGGCTGTTGTTCCGCCAGGGTCAGGTCGAGCGCGGGCTGGCCCTGCTGCGCGAGGCCCGCCTGCGCAATGCCGCCGATCCGGAGATCCGCTATCACCTCGCGGCAGCGCTGGCCAGGAGCGGGCGCACTGCGGAGGCGCGTGAAGAGCTCGCACAGGCATTCAGGATGAACGCGACCTTTCCTGATATCGAAGCCGCACGCGCGCTGCAGGCCGAACTGGAGAAGCAGGCGGCGGGGCGCTGAACGGCTGCCGGACCGCCGCGGCCCATGCGGATGTGCTTGTTTTCGCGCTGTCCTGCTGTCGGATAAGCTTACACATGGCATGGATACTGGCGGCTTCGGGCCTATTTATCAGCGGCTTACATTTTGGTGCAGTTTTTGCTTGTTAATGGCAAAGATCTTTTTCGGTCTGCAATCCCGGCCGGCCTGCCAGGCAACTGACCCGGGGCAGCAGCACCGCATCCTTGGAGTGACGGAATGAATCTGAAGGCGTTGCGCAAGTTCGCTGCTGCGGGCTTGCTTGCGGTGACCGGGGCCAGTTGGGCAACGATAGACCTGCCCGAACACACCGAACCGGCCTGGCAGGACATCGCCAGCATCACCTGGAGTACCGACGGCGGCAGCAGCTGGGGCAACTCGACCCTGCTGGTCGGGCAATCGGTCGAGTTCAAGTTCACCATGCACAAGACGTATGACGGCCGGCACTACGCCGACTTCATCAAGGCATGGATCGATCTGGACGGCAACGGCGAGTTCGCCGACTCGGAGACGCTGCTCTTCGGTCATAACATCGTACACAGTGGCGCGGTCGCCAATGACGGCTGGGGTTCGGTGGTCAACCAGTCGTTCGATTTCATCAGCGGCCCGATCACCCTGAGCTCGGCGATGCTTGGCGACCATTTCCTGCTCGCCCGGGTGACCTGCTCGGAGTCCTTGCTGACCACTGCAGGCATCACCGGCGACTGGTCCAGACAGTGGCTTCCTGCCTACGTCGACGACGACAACGCCTGGTACAACGAGAACTTCTCGCCGACTGCCTACTACTGGCAGGGGCAGGCCCAGCTGGTGAAGCTGACCGTCAACAACCAGGTCCCCGAGCCCGGCACGCTGGCGCTGTTCGCCGCGGCGATGGTCGGCATGGGTCTGGGCAGGAAGCGCGCGCTGCGCGTCTAGCCCGCATTTCTCACCCCGTCCCTGCTGCGGGTGCCGATACGCTCGCCGTGGCACGCCGTACTCGCTCGCGCCGCCTCGACGTCGTGTCAGCTACGCCTTCGGCGCCGCTCGCTCCGTGCGGCGCACCACTGCGGCGCCTCGACCCCCTCGTGACGTGCAAGTGTGAGAAATACGGGCTAGGCCGCAGCAGTCCCGCGGCGCGAGGGAGCAGTAAGCGCGGGAAGAAAAACGCCGGGTGCAGACCCGGCGTTTTTCTTTATGGCTCCCATCCTGCATCCGCCCGGGGGTGTTTACCCCTGGCGCAGCTGCAGGGCCTTGTATTCGAGGAATTCCTCCAGGCCGTAGTGGCCGCCTTCGCGCCCGAGTCCGGACTGGCGCATGCCGCCGAAGGGCGCGAGGGGGTTGTAGGGGCCGCCGTTGATGTCGATCTGGCCGCTGCGAATGCGCCGCGCCACGGCAATGGCATGCTCGTCGCTGCCCGCCCAGACGGCGCCGCCGAGGCCATACAGGGAGTCGTTGGCGATGCGCACGGCGTCGTCCTCGCCGTTGTGAGGGAGGATCACCAGCACCGGGCCGAAGACCTCTTCCTGGGCGATGGCGGCGTCTGAGTGCTCGCACACCAGCACCGTAGGGGCGACGAAGTAGCCCTCTGCGCATTCTTCCGGCAGGCCTGCCGGAGCCTCCACGCCGCCACAGACCAGGCGCGCGCCTTCGGCCAGCGCGCGGCGGATGTGGTTACGCACACGGCCGCGCTGCGCGGCGCTGACCAGCGGGCCGAGCTTGCTGCCTGCGGCCAGCGCGGGGCCGACGTTCATGCCTGCCATCGCTGCGGCCGCCAGCGTCGCGGCTTCGTCGACACGTGCGCGTGGCACCACCAGACGGGTGTGCGCCGAACATGTCTGCCCGGAGTTGAGCAGGCAGCTCGACACCGTGGCACGTACCGCGGCAGCCAGATCGGCGTCGGCGAGCACGACGGCGGCGGATTTGCCACCCAGTTCCAGTGCCACGCGCTTGACCGTGCCCGCGGCCACCTCCGCCACCCGGCGTCCGGCGGCGGTGGAGCCGGTGAACGACACCATGTCCACGCGCGCGTCGCGCGCCAGCACCTCGCCGACCTCGGGGCCGTAGCCGCAGACGAGGTTGAACACGCCCGGCGGCAGCCCTGCGGCGTCGATGATCTCGGCGAGCAGGAAGGCGTTGATGGGCGCCACTTCGGAAGGCTTGAGCACCACCGTGCAGCCGGCGAGCAGCGCCGGAGCGACCTTCAGGGTGATCTGGTTGAGGGGGAAGTTCCACGGGGTGATCGCCCCCACCACACCGGCCGCCTCGCGTACCACCAGCGAATTGCCGACGCGACTCTCCCACGGGAAGCTCTCCGCCATGCCGGCATAGTGGCGCCAGTGCCACAGCGGGCCGCCGACCTGCACGCGCGTGGCCATGCGCAGCGGCATGCCGACCTCGTGGGCGATGGCGTCGGCGAGTTCCGCGCTGCGCGCCTCGAAACCCGCGGCAATGCGCCCGATGGCCGCGGCGCGCGCGCTCACCGGGGTGCGCGACCACTCCGCGAAGGCCGCACGGGCGGCAGCGATGGCGGCCTCGGCATCGGCGGCGCAGCCCGCCGGGATGCTCGCCCACGGCTGGCCGGTGCTGGAGTCGGTGACCTCGATGCGGTCTTCGCCGCGGGCGGCGACCCACTGGCCGCCGATGTAGAAATGTTCCCTGGTGATGGGCATCTGCCGTGCTCCTGTCGCGCCTGATGGATGGCTGCCGCCGGGGTTGGCCTACTTGCGGAAATCCCGGTGGCAGTCGCGGCAGCTATCGTACACCGCCTGATAGGCCGGGCGGATGCGTCCTTCGTCGTGGCTGAGGGCGGCCTCGCGCAGTGCTGCGGAGGCGGCGATGAAGCGCTCGCGTTCGCGGGCGAAGTCGTCCTCACGGCTCCACACCGCGGATTTCGCCTTGCTCGGGCGGTAGTCGGTGCCGGGGCCGAAGTGCGCCCACGGGGTGTCGCGCAGGTCGTCGAAGCGCTCTGCCATCGCGGCGAAGGGCTCGGCCTGGTAGACCTCGTCGCGCAGCATCACGCCCATGGGCTCGAAGACCCGCAGCATGGCCTTGAAAGCGTCCTGGCGGGTCTTCACGGGCTGGCCGGGGCCGGTGTCCTCGATGGTGCCACTGCAGGCGGTGAGGCCGGCGATGAGCAGGAGCGGGGCGAGGGTGCGCAGACGAGGCATGCGGGGTTTCCTTGGTGGTTGGCAGGCGCCCATATGGTGCGCCGCGCGGGCGAAAAAGTTCCCCTGGCGGTATACGGCGGTGCGCCGGGGCAGTAAGTTTACGCCATGAACGACGCCAAGCCCGCGCCCTTTGCTCCCACTACCGGCCTGCCCGGGCTCGACGCCGTGTTCAGCGGCGTCGCCCGCGGTGACAACATCGTCTGGCAGGTCGAGACCATCGACGACTACCACGCCCTGGTGGAACCCTACGCCGCCGCCGCGCATGCCCAGGGGCGCCGGCTGATCTACTTCCGCTTCGCCGCACATGCCGCCTTGCTTGGCGATGCGGCCGGCGCCGAGGTCCATCGCCCGCGCCCGCAGGACGGCTTCGATGCCTTCGTCGACCAGGTCCACACGGTGATCGAGGCCGTCGGTGTGGAGGCCATGTACGTCTTCGACTGCCTCTCCGAGCTCGCCGAGGCATGGCAGTCCGACCGCATGATGGGCAACTTCTTCCGCCTCACCTGCCCGCGCCTCTTTGATCTCGACACGGTCACCTACTTCGCGGTGCTGCGCAACATCCATTCGCGCCCCGCGCTCGACCTGATCACCGCTACCACGCAGTTTCTCCTCGACGTCTTCCGCTGCCGCGGGCGGCTCTACATCCGTCCGCTGAAAGTGCAGCACCGCTCGGCGGCGGCGATGAACCTGATCCATGCCTGGGAGGCCGGCGACTGCTTCCGCGCGGTCAATGACAGCGGCACGGTAGCGGAGATCCTTGCCGCCTCGGCCTGGCCGGGACTGGAAGACCGCCCCGCGGGGGGCTACTGGGAGCGTCATTTCGCCCATGCGCGCGCGCTGCAGGCGCGCCGCCGGCGCGGTGGCGGGGATGCCGCGGAAGAGGCGGCGTGCTTCGCGCGTCTGAGCCGGATGGTGTTCCCCGACGATCCGGCGATGGCGCGGCTGATCGATCACTATCTCGATCTCGACGACCTGCTGGCGGTGCGCGAACGCATGATCGGCATCGGCGCCATCGGCGGCAAGGCGCTCGGCATGCTGCTCGCACGCGCCATCCTGCGCCGCGACGCGCCTGCGCTCAGCGCGCGCCTGGAGGCGCACGATTCCTTCTACGTCGGCACCGAGGTCTTCGACAGCTTTCTGGTGCGCAACCGCGTGTGGTGGCTGCGCCGCCGCCAGCGCATGGCGGCGACCTTTCTGGAGGGGCTCGACGAGGCCCGCGCGCGCATCCTCGGCGGCGATTTCCCCGACCATACGCTGCGCCAGTTCGAGGGCATGCTCGACTACTTCGGCGAGTGGCCGTTCATCGTGCGTTCCAGCTCGCGCCTGGAAGACCGCTACGGCAATGCCTTTGCCGGCCAGTACGAGAGCGTCTTCTGCATCAACCGCGGCCCGCGTGCGCAGCGCCTGGGCGAACTCCTCGACGCCGTCCGCCTGGTGTATGCCAGCACCCTCGCCGAGCCGGCCCTGCGCTACCGCCAGCGCCGCGGCCTGCTCGACGAGGAGGAGCACATGGCGCTGCTCATCATGCGTGTCTCGGGTACCGCGGGAGCGCGCTACTTCCACCCCCACGCCGCCGGCGTGGGCCTGTCGGTGAATCCCTATCCGTGGAATCCGCGCATCGACATGCGCGCCGGCGTGGTGCGTCTGGTGGCCGGGCTGGGCACCCGTGCGGTGGACCGCGCCGATGACGACTACACCCGCCTGATTGCCCTCAATGCCCCCGAACTGCGCCCGGAAACCAGCTTTGGCGCCATTGCCCGCCATGCCCAGCGCCGCATGGATGCGCTCGACCTGCAACAGGGCGGCCTGGTCAGCGGCCCCTTCGCCACCATCGCCGCCGAACAGGAGGATTTCCCCTTTGCGCTGTTCACCACCCGCGAAGCACCGGAGCGTCCGCCCTTTCTGACCTTCGACGGGCTGATCGGCGACACCGCTTTTGTCGAAGACCTGCGCACGGTGCTGGGCTGCCTGCACGCGGCCTATGCCCATGCGGTGGAGATCGAGTTCGCGCTCAACGTCCGCCCACCCGCGGGCGCGCAAACGGGGCAGGGTGAGGCCGCGGCGTGCTATCGCCTCAACCTGCTGCAGTGCCGGCCATTGCAGGTGCGCAGTCTCGACGGCAGCGGCGGCGAGGCGCCGCCTGCCGATGCCCCGCGCGTGCTGAGCGCCCAGGGGGCGGTGATTGGGCCCTCGCGGGTGATCCGCCCGCGGCGTCTGGTGTGGGTGCACGGCGCCGCCTTTGCCGCCCTGCGGCAGGCCGAGCGCGTTGCCGTGGCCCGTCTGGTGGGGCGCCTGAATCAGCTCAGCGCCGGTTGTGAACTGCTCCTCGCCGGCCCCGGACGCTGGGGTTCGCGCGATCCCTTTCTTGGCGTACCGGTGGTGTTCGCGGAGATCAACCACGTTGCCGCGCTGTGCGAGATCGTCGCCATGCACGAGAACCTCGTCCCCGACGTCTCGCTCGGCACCCATTTCATCAACGAGCTGATCGAGGCCGATCTGCTCTACTTCGCGCTCTTTCCGCAACGCCCCGGCAATGCGGTGGATGAGGCCTGGCTGGCGGCCCGGCCCAATGCGCTGTCGCAGTTGCTGCCCGAGGAGGCGCGCTGGGCGGAGGTGGTGCAGGTGATCGAACTGCCGGCCGGCACCCTGGCCCTGCATGCCGACGCCGAGGCGCAGCGCGTGGAGGTGGTCGGCGCCCCGCCGGCGGCGGGGCAGGGGCTCAGTCGCTGAGCACGACGATGACCACGCGGCGGTTCTGCTGACGTCCGCCGGGGGTGTCGTTGGCAGCCACCGGCAGGGTGCTGCCGAGGCCGCGGGTGTGCACGCGTGTGGCGGGCACGCCGGCTTCGATCAACGCCGCGGCGACGGCATCGGCGCGGCGCTGCGAGAGGCTGAGGTTGTGTGCGGCGCTGCCGGTGTTGTCGGTGTGGCCGTCGATGCGGATGCGCGGGATGTCGAGGGTGGCGAGCAGGTGGCCGATGCGTGCCACCGCATCGCGTGCGCCGGCGGCAAGGGCGGCCTCGTCGCTGCCGAACAGCAGGCGGTCGGAGGCGGTGAACTCCAGGCCTTCGGCTGAATCCTGAAAGCCCTCCAGGCGCAGGCCTTCGATCTGTGCCGAGGTCAGGCCCTGGGGCGCCGGCGCGACGCTCTGGCAGGCGGCGGCGAGCAGGCACAGCAGGGTGAGAAGGAGGCCTTGCAGCAGGGGCAACGGGCGGGTGGTGGCAGTCATGGTGCGTGGGCTCCGGCCGGTGATGGAAGAGGGACGGGGAGGGGGTCGGGGGCGCAGCAGAAGGTATTGCGGCCGCGGCGCTTGGCGCCGTACATGGCCATGTCGGCGGCGCGCAGCAGCGCCCCGGTGTCGCTGGCGTGCTGGGGGGCGAAGGCGATGCCGATGCTCAGCGAGCAGCGGATGCGATGGCCGTTGGGCAGGGCTATCGGCCGCTCCATCGCCGCGACCATGGCCGCGGCAGCGCGGCTGGCCTGCTCGGGGTCGTCGAGCGGGGTCATCAGCACGGCGAATTCGTCACCGCCCAGTCGCGCCACCAGATCGCTGCTGCGCACCTGTCCGCGCAGGCGGCGGGCGATGACGCACAGCACCTCGTCGCCGGCTTCATGGCCGAGCTGGTCGTTGATGGCCTTGAAGCCGTCGCCGTCGATGAACAGCACCGCCAGGCAGGCGCCCAGCGGCAGCGGGCGGTGCAGGGCCTCGTCGAGGGTGTCCTCGAAGCACTTGCGGTTGGCCAGTCCGGTGAGCGGGTCGTGCCTGGCCTGGTGCGCCAGCGAGGCGTTCTCGCTGTCGAGCTGGGCCTGCCAGCGTGCCAGCTCTTCGAGCAGGGCGTTGAAATCGCTGCCGAGTTGCTGCACTTCGGCGATCTCCGCCACCTCCACGCGACGATGGAAGGCGCGCTCCTGGCGGGTGGCGGAGATCGCCGCGGCCAGCCGGCGCAGCGGATCGACGATCTCGGTGCTGGCGCGTTGCGACAGGCGCAGCGCCACCAGCGCGGTGAGTGCGAGGCAGAGCAGGGCGCAGGCCACGCTGATGCCGATGAACACCAGCAGGTCGCGCCCGGAGCCATAAACGCGCACGCTGCCGATGCGCCTGCCCTCGAACACCACCTCGGCCAGCATCGGTTGGGGCAGCGCAAGTGCGGCGAGGCGGTTCTCGACTGCACCGAGGCGGCCGGCGGGTGCCGTCCACGCGGCAAAGGGGCTGCCATCGCCGTGGCGCACTTCCAGGCGGGCGATGGGCTCGCTGGAGCCGATCAGGGCGAGCGGTTCGGCGGCGGCGTCGGGGTCGCCAAAGACCAGCGCGGCTTCGACCGCATGGGCGATGGTGTGGGCGCTGAGGCGGAGGTTGTCGTCGATGTAGTTGCGCAGGCTGGCAAAGCCCACCAGCAGGATCGACAGACCGGCCAGCAGCACGGCGAGCAGCGCCACGCGCAGGTGGGCGCGGCGCAGCAGCGTGGCGAGGTCGGCGCGCGGCGCGGTGGCGCTCATCGCCCGTCCTCCAGGCTGCGGGTGATCTGCAGGACGCGCGGATTGACGCGTACCGCGCCGCGCGAGATGGCGTCCAGGTTGAGCAGCAGCGTCGGGGTGCCCGGAACCGGGGGCACGCGCAGGCAGAACTGGCTGCCCTCGGCGCACTCGCCATCCACCGTGCTGATGGTCAGCACGGGCTGGCCGGCGGCGGCAGCGTAGAGGGAGCGACGCGCCTGTGGCGCGGTGCCGCGCCCGAGGTAGATGATGTCGCACGCCGGGGGGATGGCGCCGTCGTCATCGAGATCGATGCGGCGCGCCTCCAGCGGGCGCTCGCCAACCGCTGCGGGTACGTTCAGGAGGGCGTCGAGCTCTGCCGCCTCGCCGGCGATGCACAGGCGGTAGCCCGGCAGCGGCTGCGGCCAGCGCGCGTAGGCAACGATGCCGAGGACGATGCGCGGCAGCTGCAGCGCACGCTCATCGACCGGCGCCGGCGCATCGGCCGCATTTGCAGCGGCCGCAGCGAGGGCGGCGAGGAGGACGGACGGGCGCAGGTGAGCGGGCATGATGGCGGGCGCCGGCCGGCAAGTGACCGGCGCATGCTTGTCACTATGCCGCAGGGAAGGTGCCGGTGCGCCGTCGGCCACACCATTTAACTTATTGACCCGGCAATGAATTAGTCACCACTGTTCGCCTGTCGAAGGGCACTTGATGGCAGTGCCTTCGAGCGGGCTTCGACAGGCTCAGCCCGAACGGTATTTGATTGCCGGGTAAACAAAAAAGACCCGGTCGCGAGCGACCGGGTCAGCGGGCAGGCGGCCACGGGGGTAGCCGCCATGGGAAGCCAGTGGGGGCTTACTTCTGGGCGTCGGTGAGGGTCTTGCCCTTCTCGGCCCAGAACTTCTGCGCACCCTTGTGCACCGGGGTGACGATGCCGTTGAGGGCGTTTTCGATGGTCATCGCCTCGGCGGCCTTGGCCACGGAGCGCATGAAGCTCATGCCCTCGTCGGAATAGACGTTGGTCATGAACTTGTGCATGTCGTCCTCCTTGACGTGGCGACCGGCAACCCACAGGGCGCCGTCTTCGATGGTGACCACGTCGTAGTCGACACCCGGATAGGTGCCGGCCGGGATGGTGACCTTGGCGTAGTAGGGGTGGTCCGTGGCCAGGGTGCCCTTCTGGGAGGCCTCATAGACCTGCAGCAGGCGGACGCGGTTGCTGGAAGCGGCCTGGATCACCGAGGCGTTGGGGAAGCCGGCGAACACCCACAGCGCTTCGATCTGGCGGTCGCCCAGCGCCGAGGCGCCCTGCGAGTAGCCGATGAACTGCGGGCTGATCTTGTCCCACATGCCCAGGCTTTCGAAGAAGCGCTGGGCGGAGGCGGCAGCACCCGAGCCGGCCGGGCCGACGGCAACCTTCTTGCCGGCGAGTTGGGCGACGTCGGTGATGCCCGAACCTTCCAGCACGATCAGGTGGGCCGGGGCGCCGAACATGTAGGCCACGGCGTGTACGTTGCGGTAGCGGTTGCTGTCGTTGGTCAGGCGGCCGTTCATGCCCAGAAAGAGGTCGCCGGAATAGACGATGCCGAAGTCGGCGTCGCGGGAGTTCACCCGACGCAGGTTCTCCACCGAGCCGGCGGAGGCCATGTTGGAGACTTCGACGCCCTGGATGGAGCGCGACAGCAGAGTGGCGATGCCGTTGGAGAAGAACTGGAAGGTGCCGCCGTCGGGACCGCCGGAGAAGGCCAGACGCTGGGTCTGGGCTTCGGCCGCCGGGGAGGCGCCGAGGGTCACCGCCATCAGCGCGGCAGCGGCAAAGCTGCTCACGGTGGCGGGCAGCTTGAAGAGTCGGGTCAGGGTCATCTTAGAGTCTCCTCTTGGTGGAAAGAACTGGCGATGCGCGGGGCCTGCCGGCCCCGCATGTGCCGTGCGCTCACTCGCGCACAGTCAGCACGGGAATCGGCGAGCTGCGCACCACCTTCTCGGCGGTGGAGCCCACCAGCATCTTTTCCAGGCCGGTACGGCCGTGGGTGCCCATGATGATGAGGTCGGCGTTGACCTTGCGGGCCTGGTTGATCACTTCCTCGTGGGCGACACCGATGACGATGTCGGTGGTGGTCTGCAGCCCGGTGAAGTTGGCGTCGCAGAAACGGTGCATATCCTCCACCGCATGGCGCTCGACCTCGCGCACCAGGGTGTCGACGACATCTACCGGCAGGCGGCGGCGCTGCTTGTCGACGAGCTCGGTGATGATGTGCAGCACATGCAGGCGGGCGCCGGCCAGGGCAGTCAGGGTGCGCGCCAGATCGCAGGCGCGCACCGAGCCTTCGGAAAAATCGGTGGCGAACAGGATGGTCTTGATTTCGGCCATGTGGGTAATCCTTGTCAGGGGTCAGGCGGCGGCAGCGGCCGGCGTTTGCTTGGCGTCGCGCTGCATCCACCATACCAGGGCGACGATCGCCAGACCGATGCCGTCGGTCAGGAAGGTCGGCCAGTACAGCAGGAAGGTGGCCACGCCCAGCAGGAGCCATTCATGCACCTTGGTGTTACGGCGCAGGTAGCCCATCGCCAGCGCACCGAAGGCGATGGTACCGAGGATGGCGGAGAAGTAGGCGGTGCCGATCTCGAAGGCGCTGCCGTCGAGCAGGATCGCCGGGATATAGGCGAACAGCAGCGGGGTGACGAAGAGCATCTTCGAGAAGCGCATCGAGGTCCACCCGGTCTTCCACGGGTCGGAACCCGCGATCGCCGCGCCGGCAAAGGCCGCCAGACACACCGGCGGAGTGATGTTGGAGCTTTGTGCCAGCCAGTACACCACCATGTGACCGGCGATGATCGGCAGGCCGAGCGCACCCAGTGCCGGTACTGCGAGCACCGCCAGGATCAGGTAGGCGGCGGTCACCGGCACGCCCAGGCCGAGGATCAGCGAGGCGATGGCGATCAGACCGATGGCGATCAGCATGCTGTCGCCGGCCAGCGAGATCACCAGATCGGCAAACTTCAGGCCCATGCCGGTGAGCGAGATGGTGCCGACGATGACGCCGATCACGCCCATCGTGGCGCCGATCACCAGGGTGTTCTTGGCGCCGATCTGGATGGCTTCCCAGATCTCCTTCGGGCCCATGCGGGTTTCCTTGTTCACCCAGCTCAGCGCGATGCACGACACGGTGGCCCAGAACGCGGCGTTGCCCGGCGAGCGGCCCATCATCATCAGCACGGTGATGATCACCAGCGGCAGCGAGAAGTACCAGCCGGTCTTCAGCACATGGCGCCAGTCCGGCAGGGCTTCGCCCGGCATGCCGATGAGGCCGCGCTTCTTGGCCTCGAAGTGCACCATGAAGAACACCGAGAGGAAGTAGAGCAGCGCCGGGCCGACCGCCAGCAGCATGATGGTGGCGTAGGAAAGGCCGGTCAGCTCGGCCATCAGGAAGCCGCCCGCGCCCATGATCGGGGGCAGGAAGGCGCCGCCGATGGACGCCGCCGGCTCGATGGCGCCGGCGACGTGCGGCTTGAAGCCCGCGCGCTTCATCATCGGGATGGTGAAGGCGCCCGAGGACACAGTGTTGGCGATCGCACTGCCCGACACCGAGCCGAACAGGGCGGAGGAGATCACCGCCACCTTGGCCGGGCCGCCGGCGGACCTGCCGGCCACGGCCAGCGGCAGGTCGATGAAGAAGCGGCCGGCGCCGGACTTCATCAGGAAGGCGCCGAAGAAGATGAACAGGATCACATAGGTGGCCAGCACGCTGGCCATGATGCCGAACACGCCATTGGTGGTGATGAACAGAGCGGTGGCCAGGCGTTCGAAGGAGAAGCCGCGGTGCGCGATGATCTCCGGCAGGTGCGGGCCGAAGAGGCCGAAGGCGAGCATCAGGATGCCGATGATGGTCAGCGACCAGCCCAGCACGCGGCGGCAGATCTCCAGCGACAGCACCAGGCCGATGATGGAGACCAGCTTGTCGAGGTCGTTCTCGGCGCCGGCACGGTAGTTGAGCAGTTCGAACTGGCTGATCCAGTACAGCACCATCAGCGCGATGCCCGCGGCCATCAGCACGTCGCTGGCGGTGGGGGCGTTGTGGAAGCGGCGCGCCAGCCACTGGTCGAGCGGCAGCATTACGGCGGCGAAGGGCACGATCAGCATCAGTGTCCAGCGCAGGTTGCCGAAGTCATTCGCCAGTGCCTCACTGAGGCCGTCGTACTCCCAGGTCTCGCGGAAAATGTTGATCTGGCCGTAGAACTCGGCGGGCGAGTCGAAGAGCAGGAAACTGCTCACCCCTACCGAGAGCAGCGCGGCGCTGAGAATGGACATGCCACCCACGGCCACGCGGCCGCCGGCGGGGTAGAGCAGGAACACCAGCACGAAGGTGATCAGCACGTAGATGCCCAGGTGGTACTGGGTGCCAAGGGCCTGGAAGCCGGCGCCGTAGAAGTACAGCAGCACCATCAGCGCGGCGAGCCCGGAGGTCAGCCAGAGCCAGGGGCCGGCAACGCGGCGCTCGCTCTTCTGATCCTTCTCCATCAGCTCCTGGACCTTCTTGCGGTCCTCCGCGCTCAAGTCGTCGAGTGACTGATCGGAATCGGCCATTGCTCCTCCTGGTGAATTGTCTGATCATTCCGGCGCGTTGTGCGCCGGGAGGGGCTTCTGCCCGCAGCGTACGGGCGGAACCTTAATTATTCGAGCTTAGGCAGTGCGCCTGCGGGCGGCAATTGTGGATACTCCCTACGACGCGGACGGCCTGCGTGCGCCGCCACGCAAGATCATCCATTGTGACTGTGACTGCTTCTATGCGGCCGTCGAGATGCGCGATGCGCCAGCCCTTGCCGGCCGCCCGCTGGCCGTCGGCGGGCGCCCCGCCGGCCGCGGGGTGATCGCCACCTGCAACTACGAGGCGCGCGCCTTCGGCGTGCGCTCGGCGATGTCCACCGCACGGGCCTTGCGCCTGTGTCCCGACCTGGTGCTGCTGCCGCCCGATTTCGAGCGCTATCGCGCCGCCTCGCGGCAGATCCTCGATATCTATCGTGACTATACGCCACTGGTCGAACCGCTGTCGCTCGACGAGGCCTATCTCGATGTCAGCGGCGTCGGGCGTTGCCGCGGCAGCGCCACGTTGATGGCGCAGGAGATCCGCGCACGCATCAGCGCGGAAGTGGGCATCACCGCCTCGGCGGGCATCGCGCCGAACAAGTTCATCGCCAAGGTGGCCAGCGACTGGAACAAGCCGGACGGGCAGTTCGTGGTGCGCCCGCAGGAGGTCGATGCCTTTGTTGCCGCGCTGCCGGTGGACCGTATCTTCGGCGTCGGCAAGGTCACCGCGCAGCGCCTGCACCGGCTCGGCGCGCGCACCTGCGGCGACCTGCGGGCCTGGGCGCAGGCCGATCTGGTCGCCGAGTTCGGGCGTTTCGGCGCCGCCCTCTACCGCCTCTGCCGCGGCATCGACGAGCGCCCGGTCAATCCTGCGCGGGTGCGCAAGTCGCTGTCGGTGGAGACCACCTTCAGCACCGATCTGGCCGGCCTCGACGATTGCCTCGCCGCGCTGCCGGCGCTGGTGGCCGACTTCCAGCGCCGCTTCGCCCGCCTCGACGCTCCCGCGCCGGTGGCCAAGGCTTTCGTCAAGGTCAAGTTCGCCGATTTCACCCAGACCACCCTGGAGCGCTCGGTGACCGCGCCCGACCCCGCGCTGTGGCCAGTGCTGCTCGCCGAGGCCCACGCCCGTGGCGCGCGGGCGGTGCGCCTGCTGGGTATCGGCGTGCGCTTTGCCGAGGGGCAGCTTGAAGAAGGCCAGCTCGCACTGTTTGCGGGGGATGGGTAGGGATGGAGGCGCTCCCAGCAGATGTGCTCAGATTACTAACCTGGCAATCAAATACCGTTCGGACCTGTCGAAGCCCGGTCGGCGCCAACGCCCTTCGACGAGCTCAGGGCGAACGGGAGTGACTATTTCATTGCCGGGTTGACAGCGCTGCGCCACAGAACCACTTCAGCTTGCCCGCCGGGCCTTCGAGCCGGGCTTCTCCAGCCAGTCGCAGTTCTCCGGATACTTCCGCGAACGCATCGGCATGCCGCCATCGCAGCTTTGAGCAAAGCCGGTCGCAGCCACTGCGTACCTCCGCGTGAGTGGCTTCTGATCCGGATGCCCGGGCGGGGTTTGACCGCAACGGCGCAACTCGGGATACTCCGGTCCATCGCCCTCCACCTCCGGAACCCATCTTGAGCCAGCTCGGCGAGTTCTACCGTATCCTGCTGCACTCCTTCCGCAACCTGCTGCCCATCATCGTGGTGGTGGCCTTCTTTCAGCTTGCGGTGATGCAGCAGCTGCCCGACGGGCTGCTGTCGATGAGCTTCGGCCTGCTGGTGGTGGTCCTTGGCGTGGCGCTGTTCCTGCAGGGGCTGGAGCTGGGCATCTTCCCGATCGGCAAGAACCTCTCCAACGAGTTCGCCAAACGCGGCTCGCTGGTGCTGCTGATGAGCTTCGGCTTCTGTCTGGGGTTTTCCGCGGTGGTGGCCGAACCGGCCTTGATCGCGGTCGCCAGCCAGGCGGAGATGATCAGCGGCGGGCGCATCGACGGCTTCACGCTGCGCATCCTGGTGGCGCTGTCGGTCGGCGTGGTGGTCGCGCTCGGCGTGGTGCGCACCATCCTCGGTCATTCCCTGCACTGGTACATGATAGGCGGCTACCTGCTGGTGGTGACGGTGACCTTCTTCGCCCCCGCAGAGATCGTCGGCCTGGCCTATGACTCCGGCGGGGTGACCACCAACATCGTCACCGTGCCGCTGATCGCCGCGCTCGGCATCGGCCTGGCAAGCTCGATCCGCGGGCGCAACGCGCTCGCCCACGGCTTCGGCCTGGTGGCGCTGGCGGTGATGGTACCGATGATCTCGGTGCAGCTCTACGGCGTCGTGGTGTACAGCTTTGGCAGTGTGGAGGAGGTGCTGCCGCTGGCCGCGGCAGCCGCAGTGGCCGTGCCCGCGCAGGAGAGTGCGCCGGCAGCAGGGGCACTGGATCTTCTGCTGGGGATGATCGGCGACCTGCTGCGCATGTTCCGCGACGTCGCCCCCATCATCGCGGTGATCCTGTTCTTCCAGTACATGGTGATCCGCAAGCACATCGCCCACATTCACAAGGTGATGGGCGGCTTCGTGCTGGTCATCGTCGGCCTCTACGCCTTCGTGGTCGGGCTCAAGCTCGGCCTGTTCCCCATCGGGCGCAGCATGGCCGAGCAGCTCATCGGTCTGGAGTCGGTGCTGTGGGTGTATCTGTTCGCCTTCTCCATCGGTTTTGCCACCACCATGGCCGAACCTGCACTGATCGCCATAGGCCAGAAGGCCGAGGAGGCCGGCAAGGGCCGGCTGGACGGCAACCGCATCCGCATCCTGGTGGCGATCGGCGTCGCCGTGGGGATCACCATCGGCGTGCACCGCATCATCGCCGGTGGCTCCATCCACTACTACATCATGGGCGGCTACGCGCTGGTGATCCTGCTCACCTGGCTGGCGCCCAAGTACATCGTGCCGCTGGCCTTCGATCTGGGCGGGGTGACCACCTCGGAGGTCACCGTGCCGCTGGTCACCGCGCTGGGCATCGGCCTGGCCACCCACATCCCCGGGCGCAGCGTGCTCATCGACGGCTTCGGGCTGATCGCCTTCGCGTCGATCTTCCCCATCGTCACGGTCATGCTGTATGCCATCTTCGTCGAACGGGCCACGCGGGCCCAGGGAGCAACGCCATGAAATTTGCTGTGCTGGTGGCCATCCTGGCCGATGATCTGGAGGAAAAGGCGCTGGAGATCGCCCGCGAGGCGGGTGCGGCCGGGGTCACCATCCTCGACGCGCGCGGCATCGGCGCGCAGGAGAAGAAGACTTTCTTCGGGCTGACCTACGAGGGCAGCCAGTCGGTGCTGGTCTTCGTGCTGGAGAAGAAGCTCTCGCTGACGGTGCTCAAGAAACTCACCGAGCAGCTCAATCTGCGCACCGAAAGCAAGGGCGTGGTGTTCACCCTGCCGCTGGAGCACATCGCCGGCATCGACACTTCGCAGATCCAGCGCTTCGAACAGCGCATCAAGGACGACATCTAGGAGGAACGGGCATGCTGCTGGTCAAGGACATCATGGTGCGCGAGGTGGTCACCGTCTCGCCGTTTGCAACCATCCGTGAGGCGATGCAGGTCATGAAGCAGCGCGGGGTGAAGTCGCTGGTGGTGGACAAGCGCCACGAGCACGACGCCTTCGGCATCATCACCTACACCAACATCCTCAAGACCATCGTTGCCGAAGAGGGCGACATCGATCTGATCAACGTCTACGACATCTGCGCCAAGCCGGCGATCGCCATCTCGCGCGAGGTGGAGATCAAGCATGCCGCGCGCATGATGGTGAATCTCGGCATCCGCCGCCTGCTGGTTACTGCCACCAACGAACTGGCCGGCATCATCACCATGGACGACATCGTCGGCGCCATCCTCAGCATGGCCGACGGCGAGAACGTGATCGCCTGAGCCGCGCCCCGCATGCGGGGCGCAGCCCCCGCACAAGGGTGGCTCAGGCGTTCTTGCCCTTCTGCCACAGCACGTCGCCGCGCCCGCCGGCGCGGTTGAGCGCGCGCCCGAGGACGAAGAGCAGGTCCGAGAGGCGGTTCAGGTACTGGCGCGGGCCGTCGTTCACCGCCTCTTCCTGGGCCAGCCCCACCAGCATGCGCTCGGCGCGCCGGCACACCGTGCGCGCCATGTGGGCGAGCGCCGCGGCGCGCGTGCCGCCGGGCAGGATGAAGTCCTTGAGCGGCTCCAGGTGCTCGTTCATGCGATCCAGCTCGTTCTCCAGGCGGGTCACCTGGCGTTCGCTGATCATGCTCATGCCGGGAATGCACACTTCGCCGCCGAGGTCGAAGAGGTCGTTCTGCACGTCGGTGAGCAGGGCGCGGATCTCATCCGGCAGATCCTCGGTGAGCAGCAGGCCGATCACCGCATTGAGTTCATCCACCTCGCCCAGGCTGTGAATGCGCAGGCTGTTCTTGGACACCCGGTTGCCGTTGCCCAGGCCGGTGGTGCCGGCGTCGCCGGTGCGGGTGTAGATCTTGGAGAGGCGGTTGCCCATGGTTGTCCCCGTGTGTTGTTGTAGTTGACGCGAACGTCAATTATAGGCGCCGCGCGGGCAAATTGACTTCCGCCAGCGTGCGGCATACGATGCGATACGTCATGTATTACATGGAATCGCCGGCATGACCCTGTCGATCCGTCTCGACCCCGAACTCGAGTCCGAACTGGCGCGCGCCGCCGAGCAGACCGGGCGCAGCAAGAGCGAGCTGGTGAAGGCCAGCCTGCGGGAGTATCTCGCCCGCGTGGCGCCGCGCAAGACGCCGTACGAGCTGGGCAAGGACCTTTTCGGCGACCCGACGGCGGCAGGGGCAGCACTCGATCTGACCAGCAAGGAACGTGTCCGAAGTACCATCGTGG
Source organism: Pseudothauera lacus (assembly GCF_003034845.1). GTDB lineage: Bacteria > Pseudomonadota > Gammaproteobacteria > Burkholderiales > Rhodocyclaceae > Pseudothauera > Pseudothauera lacus. Next base: position 153,532 of record NZ_PZKC01000008.1, read on the forward strand.
AGCGGCTGCGTGCTGAAAACGATCGCTGACTCCGGGCCGTTGATCGCCCTGTTCGAGCCGGCTGAACGCAATCATGTACGGGTGCGCAGCTTCATCGAGGGCTACGATGGCATCCTGCTGACCACCTGGCCGGTGCTGACCGAGGTGGGGCACATGCTGGGCCATTCGGTCGATCGTCAGCTCGCCTTCCTGCAATGGGTGGAACGCGGCGGTGTCGAGGTCACTGCGCCGGGTGCCGGTGCGGTCTCGCTGATCCGCCAGTTCTCCGAGAAGTACCGCGACCTGCCGATGGACGTTGCCGACGGCTCGCTGATCGTGCTTGCGCTGGAATCCGGCGTGCGCGACATCCTTACCTTCGACCGGGATTTCGACGTCTATCGTCTGCCCGATCGTTCCCGCTTCAACAACATCCTGGCCTCCAGTTGACATGAAATCCGCCGAAATCCGCGACACCTTCCTCAAGTTCTTCGAGTCCAAGGGCCACCAGATCGTGGCCTCCAGTTCGCTGGTGCCGCACGACGACCCCACGCTGCTGTTCACCAACGCCGGCATGAACCAGTTCAAGGACGTCTTCCTCGGCTTCGACAAGCGTCCCTACACGCGCGCCACCACCTCGCAGAAATGCGTGCGCGCCGGCGGCAAGCACAACGACCTGGAAAACGTCGGCTATACCGCGCGCCACCACACCTTCTTCGAGATGCTGGGCAACTTCAGCTTTGGCGACTACTTCAAGCGCGACGCCATCACCTACGCCTGGGAGCTGCTCACCGACGTCTTCAAGCTGCCCAAGGACAAGCTGTGGGTCACCGTGTATGCGGAGGACGACGAAGCCTACGACATCTGGACCAGGGAAGTCGGCGTGCCGGCCGAGCGGGTGATCCGCATCGGCGACAACAAGGGCGCGCGCTACGCTTCGGACAACTTCTGGATGATGGGCGACACCGGCCCCTGCGGTCCGTGCACCGAGATCTTCTACGACCACGGTCCGGATATCTGGGGCGGCCCGCCGGGGAGCCCGGAGGAAGACGGCGACCGCTACATCGAGATCTGGAACAACGTCTTCATGCAGTTCAACCGCGACGAGGCCGGCGTGATGCATCCGCTGCCGAAGCCCTCGGTCGATACCGGCATGGGCCTGGAGCGCATCTCCGCAGTGCTGCAGCACGTCCATGCCAACTACGAAATCGACCTCTTCCAGCGCCTGATCGCCGCGGCGGCGCGCGAGACCTCCGGCGCAGACATGGACTCGCCCTCGCTGCGCGTGCTCGCCGACCACATCCGTGCCTGTTCCTTCCTCATCGCCGACGGCGTCATCCCGGGCAACGAGGGCCGTGGCTACGTGCTCCGCCGCATCATCCGGCGCGCCATCCGCCACGGCTACAAGCTGGGCGCGCGCGCGGCCTTCTTCCACAAGATGGTTGCCGATCTGGTCGCCGAGATGGGCGCAGCCTATCCCGAGCTGAAGGCCGGCGAGCGCCGCATCGCCGACGTGCTGCGCCAGGAAGAGGAACGCTTCTTCGCCACCATCGAGAACGGCATGGCCATCGTCGAGGCCGAACTCGCGGCGATGGAGACCGCCGGCAACAAGGTCTTCGACGGCGACACCGCCTTCAAGCTGCACGACACCTACGGTTTCCCGCTCGACCTCACCGCCGACATCTGCCGCGAGCGCGGCGTCACCGTCGATGCGGTGGCCTTCGACGCGGCGATGGCGCGCCAGAAGGAGCAGGCGCGTGCCGCCGGCAAGTTCCGCATGGCCGCCAACCTCGAATACGAAGGTCCGCAGACCACCTTCCACGGCTACGAGCGCCTGGAGGAAAAGGGCAGCATCCTGGCGCTGTACAAGGACGGCGCCGCGGTCAATGAACTGCTCGAAGGCGAGATGGGCGTGGTGGTGCTGGACAACACCCCCTTCTATGCCGAATCCGGCGGCCAGGTCGGCGACCGCGGCGAGTTGCGCGGCAGCGCCGGCATCTTCGCGGTGGAAGACACGCAGAAGATCCAGGCCGCGGTGTTCGGCCACCACGGCGTGGTGAAGACCGGCCGCCTGTCGGTGGGCCAGGGCGTCAACGCGCGCGTCGATGCCGCGGCGCGTGCCGCCACCGCGCGCAACCACTCGGTGACCCACCTCATGCACAAGGCGCTGCGCGAGGTGCTCGGCGCCCACGTGCAGCAGAAGGGCTCGCAGGTCGATCCCGACAAGACCCGCTTCGACTTCGCCCATAGCGCAGCGCTGAGCGCCGAGGAGATCCGCGAGGTCGAGGAGATCGTCAATGCCGAGATCCTCGCCAACGCCGCCACCGATGCGCGCGTGATGGCGCTCGAGGACGCCCAGCAGTCCGGCGCGCTGATGCTGTTCGGCGAGAAATACGGCGACGAGGTGCGCGTGCTCACCATCGGCAGCTCCAAGGAACTGTGCGGCGGCACCCATGTGGTGCGTACCGGTGACATCGGCCTGTTCAAGATCGTCATGGAAAGCGGCGTCGCCGCCGGGGTGCGCCGCGTCGAGGCGGTCACCGGCGCCAACGCGCTGCGCTACGCGCAGGAGCAGGAGCGCCGCGTGCAGGGCATGTCGGCGCTGCTCAAGGTGCAGCCCGACGAGGTCGCCGAGCGCGTCGCCGGCATCCTCGACAACGTGCGTGCGCTGGAGAAGGAACTGGCCCGCCTGAAGAGCAAGCTGGCGGCCAGCCAGGGCGACGATCTGGCCGGTCAGGCGGTGGAGGTGAAGGGCGTCAAGGTGCTCGCCGCGGTGCTCGAAGGCGCCGACGTGCCGACCCTGCGCGAGACCATGGACAAGCTCAAGGACAAGCTCAGGTCGGCGGCCATCGTGCTGGCTGCGGTGGCCGACGGCAAGGTCAGCCTGATCGCCGGCGTCACCGCCGATTGCACCGCCAGGGTCAAGGCCGGCGAGCTGGTCAACTTCGTCGCCCAGCAGGTCGGTGGCAAGGGCGGAGGCCGTCCCGACATGGCGCAGGCCGGCGGCACCGATGCGGCCGCCCTGCCGGCGGCACTTGGCGGCGTTCCCGCCTGGGTGGCCGAGCGCTTGTGAGCCTGACGCTGGCGCTGCTGTTCGCGGTGCTTGTCGCTCTCGTGCTGGGCGGCAGTACCGCGACCCAGTGCCGGCGCAACCGCGACCTGCGCGCCGAACTCGACAGCCGTCGTCAGGACGAGGCGCTGATGCGCTCGACCATGGAAAACATGGCCGAGGCGGTGATCATGGTCGATGCCGAACAGCGTCTGACCAGCTTCAACCAGCGCTTCGTCGACATCACCGGTTTCGATCCGCGCTTTCTCGGTGCCCGTCCGCCGTTCGAGGACGTGCTGCGCCACTGGGTGGGCGAGAACCACCTGTCCCGCCACATGCTCGACCGCGCCATGCTGCGTGCGCGCTCGCGTGAACCCTTCCGCCACACCTTCTCCCATCGCGGGCGCGACTACGAAGGCAAGCACGTGCCGCTGGCCGGCGGCGGCTTCGTCCGTACCATCTCCGACGTCACCGAACAGCACCGCGCCGCCGAGGTCCTGCGCGACAGCGAAGCCCGCCTGCGGCAGGTCCTCGAGCTCGCGCCGGTGGCCATCCTCGCCTCCGCGCTGGAAGACGGCCGCGTGCTGTTTGCCAACCAGAAGGCGGTGGCGCTCTCCGGGGTGGAGGCGGGGGCCTTGCTTGGGCGCTGCGTGGAAGATTTCTACCGTCGCCCCGAAGACCGCCTGCAACTGCAGGAGGCGCTTGCCCGCGACGGCGCCGTGAACGACTACGAACTGCAGCTCTGGCGTGCCAGCGGCGAACCCATCTGGGCCCTGGTATCGGCCATGCGCGGGGAGTTCGGCGGTCGCGAGGCGGTGATCGTGGCGATCAGCGACATCACCGCCCGCCGCCAGGCCCAGCAGGAGCTCGAGCTCGCCCGCCAGGAACTGCTCGAAGCGAACCGCCTGATGCAGCGTGCCAACGCCGAACTCGCCGAGGCCGCGTCAACCGACCGCCTTACCGGGCTGGCCAATCGCCGGCGCATGGAGCAGACCGCCGAGGTCGAACTCTCGCGTGCGCGCCGCCATCACTATCCGCTCAGCGTGGTGCTCTTCGACGTGGACTGGTTCAAGGCGGTCAATGACCGCCACGGCCACGAAGCCGGCGACGACGTCCTGCGCGAGGTGGCCAGCCGCCTGCAGGGAGAGGTGCGCAAGTCCGATCTGCTGGCGCGCTGGGGCGGTGAGGAGTTCCTCCTCCTTGCCCCGTCCACCGCCCTTGCCGAAGCCCTCGCGCTGGCCGAGAAGATGCGCCAACTCATCGCCCAGCAGCCCTTTGGCCGCGCCGGCGCGCTGAGCGCCAGTTTTGGCGTTGCCCAGTTCGATGGCAGCGAGGGCTTCTCCGCCCTCGTCGCGCGTGCCGACCGAGCCCTCTACCGCGCCAAGGACGGCGGCCGCAACCGCGTCGAGTGGGCCGGCGAGGATGAGCGCAGCGGCGCCTGAGCGCTGCGCGGCGAGCCCGTTCAGGCCGCTTCGCGGTTGCGCTGCTCGTCGAGCCAGTAGAGCAGGTCGTCGGTGATGTCGTCGAGTTCGCTGAGGCCGAGGCCCAGGAAGGCCGCTGCCGGTTCGCGCGCCTTGTCCCATTCGGCGTCCTGCACGGTGCGCAGGTGGGCGCCGACGACGTGGTCGGCGATGGCATTGAGGGCCACCAGGGTGCGCGACTCCTCGGCGATGTCGCTGGGGGTGGTGAGCACGGAGTAATCGTGATGGCTGAGGATGCCGTGGCAGACCACGTCATTGAGCCCCCATGAGCGCGCCAGGATGAAGCCGATCACCGCATGGTTGGTGTTGAGGGCTTCGTCCTCGATGTCGGTGAACCAGCGCTCGCCGCTCTGGTTGGCCATGCGCAGCACCTGCTTGTACTCGGGAAAGCGCTGCACCAGGAGCGGAATGCCGCAGTCGTGGAAAAGGCCGAAGGTGTAGGCGGTATCCGCACGGGTGCCGCCCAGCGTGCGCGCCAGCCAGGCGCCGGCGGCCGCGGCGTAGCGCGAGTTGTCCCAGAAGCGCTCCAGCGAGGCGTCGCGGGTGCCCACCGCGCTGCGCAGCAGGGCCTCCATGACCAGGTTGGTGAGGGTGCCGAAGCCGAGCATGCGGATGGCGTCGTCCACCGAAGCGATGCGCCGTCCCGCGCCGACCAGGGGCGAATTCGCCGCGCGCACCACCACCGCGGCAAGGCCGACGTCCTGGCCGATCAGCTCCGCCACGCGCCTGCCGCTGTTGAGCGGATTGTTGAGCTCCTTCATGACCTCGGTGAGGATCACCGGACAGGAGGGAATCTGCACTCCTTGCAGGGAGGCTTCGAGGCTGGCTTGGTCGGGGATGCGCATGGGCTGGGCGGATCAGGGCTGGATGCGGAATCGCTAATACCCCGAGAGCTTAACATGCCCTCAGTCGAACGCGCCGCGGTCGAGTTTCACGGCCCAGTCCACATTGATCTCGTCGAAGCGCAGGATGCGGCGCCCGCCGTGGTCGGCCATGAACTCCTCGGCGTCCTCCTTGCTGAGGAAGGGAATGAAATCGTGGGCCATCGGACCCAGCACGTCCGAGCCGATCACGTACCAGGCGGTCGTCGCGTCGATGCGCTGCAGGTCGTAGTACTCGGTGACGCCGATGGTGCGCACGTTCTCGCGCCGATGCCCGGGGGCGTAGCGGTCGAGCTGGTGGATGAACTTGAACATGTCCTTGGCACCGTCGAAGTGGTGCACGTGGCCGTCATCGAAGACCACCGTGGCGATCCACTCCGGATACTTGGAGACGACCATGCCGCACACCGGGCAGAGGTCGCGCGGTCCCGGCTTGGGCGTGTCGACGGGCTGTGCCGCCACCACCCCCGGCCACAGGCCGAGGGTGGTGCACAGCGCCAGGCTGGCAACGAATGCGCGCATCTCAGCCGCGCCCTTCCATCGCACGACGGCGCCGTTCGGCGCGGCGGGCACGGATGCGTTCGACGTCCTTGGCCATGTCGAGGTAGGTCGCTTCCAGCGCACCCTGGAAGTTGCTTGGCGTGCCGCCGTGGGCAGCCTGGATTCTCGCCAGGCCGTCCTGGGTGGCAAAGGAGTGCTTGCTGCGCGCGGTCATCGCGTGCGGCAGGTCGGCGCCGATGAGATAGTGCAGCGTGTCGACCTCGAGCAGCGGGCGCGGCTCGGCTGCGGCAGCGTAATCCGGCCCCCAGATCGCCTTCGGCGAGCGGTCGATGTTGAGCGACAGGCTGATCGCCAGACAGTGGATGGAGCACACGCCGTCGGCCAGGTCGTCGGAGTAGTGCACCAGCATGCGGGTACGATGGTGCTCGCGGCGGTCCATGCCGCAGTAGGGGCACTTGGGGTACTTGTCCAGTTCGCCGACCAGCGGCTGCGGGTCCGGCGCGGTCTTGGGGATGAACTGGTTGGGAGTGCCGTCGCCCTCGCAGCCTGCCGCTGCGGCGGGGCTGGCAACGACGGCGGCGGCGCTGCCGAGCAGCGAGAGTTTGAGCAGTTCACGACGATCCATGGGGTTTCTCCTTCTTGTGACGCGTTGAAAAATTCTGCGCCCGGGTCACAGCACCAGCCGGGCCATGACCAGGTAGTAGCGGATGCCTTGCCAGAGCGTGGCCGCGCCCATCAGCACGATGGTCAGTGCGGCGGCCTTCAGCAGCCAGCTGCGCGCGCCGATGCCGAGGCGGCCGAACAGCCACGAGGCGGCGAGCATCGACGGCAGGGTGCCGAAGCCGAACGCCAGCATCAGGGCCATGCCATGCACCGGGGTAGGGCTGGCGCTGGCCTGGAAGGCCATCGCCATGGTCAGCGAGCACGGCATCAAGGCATTGATGGCGCCGCCGATACCGGCTCCGGCGAGCGGACCGTGCCGCCCGGCCTCGCCGAACTGGCGGCGCAACCACGCCACCGGCGCGAAGCTGAGGCGGTTGCGGAACGGGAGGCGGCCGATGAGGTCGAGCCCGAGCCCGATGATGATGATGCCGGCGACGATCTGCAGGGCGCCCTGGGCAAGGCCGAAGCGGCCGCTGGAGATCAGTACCGCGCCGAGCAGGGCGGCGAGAAAGCCGATCACCGCGTACACCGCGATGCGCGCGAAGTGGTAGATCAGGTAGGGCGCGGCGCCGCGAGCCTGCAGGCGCATGAAAAAGGCCGACACCAGGCCGCCACACATGCCCAGGCAGTGGGCGCTGCCGAGCAGGCCGGCGGCGACGGCGCCGACGTAGATTGCCGGGGCGTGGCCCGCGAGCGCGCTCATCGGCGGGCCTCCAGCAACTTGTCGAGCTGCGCGCGGAATACCTCCGGGGTGGTTTCGCCAAGCAGCTTGCTGCGCACCACGCCCTCGCCGTCGATGAAGAAGGTCGTCGGCAGTCCGATGACGCCATAGCTGCGGGCGATGGCCGAACCCTCGTCGAGCAGCACCGGGTAGCTGATCTCGAGCTTGCGCACGAAGGCCTCGACGGTGGCTGGCGACTGTCCGGCGTTGATTGCGAGGAATTCCACTCCGTGTTCGCGCAGGGCCTGGTAGACCGGTTCCATGTCGCGCATCTCGGGTTCGCAGAAGCGGCACCAGTCGGCCCAGAAACGCAACACCACGATGCGTCCGGCGGTGTCGGCGGGGAAGCGCAGCGCCTCGCCGTCGAGCACAGGCGTCTCAAAGGCCGGCGCCTGCGCACCGATGTTGATGTTGTCGGGTTCGCCGCCGCAGGCGGTGACGATCAACGCGAGGGCGAGCACGCGGCAGGCACGCAGCAGCGACATCAGGACTCCAGCAGGATGAGGTTGGACGACTGGATCATCAGGGTCGCCAGCGCGAGGAAAAGCGCGAAGCCGGCCGCCGCCCAGCCCGCAAGACGGGCGCACAGGGCGGGCATCACGGTGCGCAGCCCCGGTCGGGCGGAAAAGGGCGCGAGCACGCCGACGCCCAGGCCGCATGCGCTGGCGGCAAACAGCGGCAGATACAGGGCGTAGCCGTAATAGCCGTGCTCGGCCTGCAGGATGCAGAACGGGCAGTGATGGTGAGGGTGTTCGTAGATGTACAGGGAGACGAAGGCGATGATGCCGACGATGGCGGCCACGAAGGCCAGTGCGCTGCTCGCCCCGGCCAGCCACGCGCCGCGCCGGCGCAGGCGGTAGTGCAGGTTGGCTGCGCAGGCGAGCAGCACGCTGAAGTAGAAGGCGAGCATGGCCGGCCGTGGGGGCAGGGCGGCGAGCGTGCCGCTGACGCTGGGCGAGTCGGCCGAAAACAGGCTGCCGCAGCACGAGGTGATCACGTCGGCGCGCAGATTGCCGAAATACAGCCCCTGCAGGGCGAGCACCGTGCCGGTGAGCGGCAGCAGGACCACCAGCAGCGCGGCGAACTTGAGGCGGACCAGCGGATAGTCGCGTGCCTGGCGGTCGGCGTGATCGAGCAGCAGCCACGACGAGGCGGCGAAGAACAATGCGATCTGCGCCAGCAGCGCCGGAAACCCCCAGGCGTTGGCCTGCAGTGTGCCGACCGCGCACATCGCGCCGACGAACTGCACCGCCATGCGGTCGGCGTTGTAGACGAAGAGCAGCAGCGCCGCGATCTGGCTGACCAGCACGAAGCGCACCAGCACCGACATCAGGTAGGTGCGACGTTCGAGCGCCAGCTGGAGGCGGCTGCCACTTTGCGGCTGCCAGTGGCGCACCAGCTGCCAGCTCGCCGGCGAGCTCAGCGCCAGGGCGGCGAAGCCCAGGGCGGCGCAAAGCAGCAGGGCGATGATGGCGGGCTGGAGGATCATCGGCCGTGTTCCGTCATTGCGCGTCGACCACGCGCCCGTCGCGCAGGGTGACGATGCGGTGCATCAGGCCGGAGTCGAGCACGAGCGGGTCATGGCTGGTGAGCACGATGGTCTTGCCGTCGGCGTGGAGCTCGGCCATCAGTTGCAGGAATTCCTCGGCCAGGCGGGTGTCGAGGTTGGCCGTGGGCTCGTCGGCAATGAGGATGTCGGGGTCGTTGATCAGCGCGCGGGCGATCGCCACGCGCTGCTGCTCGCCTCCGGACAGCCACTCCACCGGCGCGTCGGCGCGGTGGGCAAGGCGGAAGCGCTCGAGCAGGGCCTGTGCGCGCGCGCTCAGCACCGCGTGGGGCTGGCCGAGCGGAAAGGCCGGCAGCATCACGTTGTCGCGTGCGCTGAGGCCGCGGATGAGGTTGAACTGCTGGAAGACGAAACCGAAGCGCTGGCGGCGCAGTTCGGTGAGGAAGCGCTCGGGCAGGGCGGAGACGTCTTCGTCGCCGATGCGCACCCGCCCGCTGGTGGGGCGTGCCAGGCAGCCGAGCAGGGTGAGCAGGGTGGTCTTGCCCGAGCCACTGGGGCCGCGCAGGGCGCTGATGCGCCCATGCTCCAGTGCCAGGCTGATGCCGTCGATGGCGGTGAAGGCGTTGGGCTGGCCGTCGTTGTAGGTCTTGCAGACCTCGCGCAGCTCGATCAGGGGTTGGCTCATGATCGCATCACCGCGTCCGGGTCGGTGGTGGCGGCCCGCCAGCACGGCACCAGCACCGCGACGGTGTAGGGCAGCACGGTGAGCAGGGCGAGGGTGAGTACCTGCAGGGGGTCGATCTCGGGCGGCAGCGCAAAGCGCGGGTAAAGCACGGCCCAGCCCTGCAGCACGGGGCGGAAGAGGGCGCCGTGGAGGTGAAACACGTGCACATGGGCGAGCACGTAGCCACTCAGAAAGGCGGTCCCGGAGAGCAGCGCGCCCTCCCAGAACTTCATCCGCAGCACGTCGCCGGTCTCCCAGCCGATGGCCTTCAGGATGCCGATTTCGCGCCGTTCTTCGGCCGCCAGGCCGGAGGCCTTGTCCCAGGCCAGCAGGGCGAAGGCGAGCAGCGCGCCGCTGAGGATGGCCAGCACGATGCCCTGGCGCCAGTCGAACAGCGCGGCATAGGTGCGCAGCACTTCGTCGCGCAGGATCAGGCGCGCATCCGGCAGGGCCTCGGACAGACGCGTGGCAACGTTGCGGACCTCGCGCGGATTGCGCACGGCGATGGCGATGTCGGTGTACTGGCCTTCGGGGTAATTGAAAAAGCCGCGGAAGTCGTCCTCGCCGAGCAGGACCAGGTCGGCGCTCATCAGCTCGCTGTGCGCGTCGAGAATACCGGCCACGGTAAAGGTGTGTACCGCGCCGTCGTAGGCCCGCCAGGCAATCAGGTTGCCCGGGGCGACCCCGCGCGCGCGCGCCATCGCCGGGCCGATGAGAATGTGGCCGGGCGGCGGTGCGTCGGCGGTGGCCATGAAGGTGTAGTTGGCCTGTACCACCGGGTCGTAGAAGTAGCCCCACAGCCGCGGCGTCATCTCGCGCACCCCGCGCTGGCGCGGGATGCGTTCGAGGTAGTCGGCGGGGATCAGCGCGTGGCGCCCGGCCACCAGATGCTGGAGGACGACCTCGGGGCTGTGGGCGAGCACCCGTGCGGCCTCCTGACGCAGCGCATGGGTGAACAGCATCACCGAGGCGAGCACGAACACCACGGCCGTGTAGGTCAGCAGCAGCCCCAGGCTGCGCGCGCGACGGCGGCCGAGCGCGGCCACCGTGTATTCAATCAGCAGTCGCTGACGGTTGAGCCAGGTGCGCATGTCGCGGAGGCGGCAGCAGCGAGCCGCCAGGGAAGAGGTCGAAGGCCAGGGGGTGATCCTGGAAGTGCGCGTGCAGGTCGGCCTGCGAGGGGTGGCGCAGGTAGCGCGCCTCGGTCATCAGGACCGGGTCGGTGAGGCCCAGGCGGGCGGTCAGGGCGATGCTGGCCTGGGTGTGCGGGGCGCGCTCCGCGCGCAGGCGCGCGGCGTCGACGAAGGTCGCCGCGAAGGCGGCGATGAGGGCGGCGAAGACGCCCAGTACGTAGGTGGACGCCGGGCGTGGGCGGGAGGGGAGGGGCCGGAATGGTGCGGGGCGCATGCCCCCGAATCTAGCGGCGTAGCGAACGAATGCTCAATGTCATTGATATTCGTCAATTTCCGCACCGGATCGCACGATCCGGACGCCCCCGCCATGGCCGGCGGGGGCGGCTGCCGCATTTACGCGAAGGGCAGCTCCACGCCCGGCCAGACGCCTTCGATGGCGCGGCGGAAGTCGGCCTGGATGCGTGCCAGCGCGCTGGCGTCGTCGGCCTCGAAGCGCAGCACCACCACCGGAGTGGTGTTGGAGGGGCGGGCGAGGCCGAAGCCGTCGGCGTATTCGACGCGCACGCCGTCGATGGTGATGAGCTCCTGCGCGCCGTCGAAGCGGGCCTGTTCGCGCAGGCGGCGGACCAGCTCGAAGGGTTCGCCCTCGTTCATGCGGATGTTGAGCTCGGGGGTGCTGACGGCGTCCGGGAGGGCCTTCAGTACCGCGCTGGGGTCGGTATGGCGGGAGAGGATCTCCAGCAGGCGGGCGCCGGTGTACAGACCGTCGTCAAAGCCGAACCAGCGTTCCTTGAAGAACATGTGGCCGCTCATCTCGCCGGCCAGCGGAGCGCCGGTTTCCTTGAGCTTGGCCTTTACCAGCGCATGGCCGGTGTTCCACATCAGCGGCTTGCCACCGTGCTGGCGGATCCAGCCGGCAAGATTGCGGGTGCACTTGACGTCGTAGATGATCTCGCCGCCGGGCACGCGGCTCAGCACATCGGCGGCGAACAGCATCAGCTGGCGGTCAGGGTAGATGATCTCGCCGTCCTTGGTGACCACGCCGAGGCGGTCGCCGTCGCCGTCGAAGGCCAGGCCCAGCTCGGCATCGGTCTCGCGCAGCGCGCGGATGACGTCCTGGAGGTTCTCCGGGCGCGAGGGGTCGGGGTGGTGGTTGGGAAAGTTGCCATCGACCTCGCAGAACAGTTCGACGAGCTCGCAGCCGAGGGCGCGGAACAGTTGCGGGGCGATGCCGCCGGCAACGCCGTTGCCGCAGTCGATGACGATCTTCATCGGCCGTGCGAGCTTGACGTCGCCGCACACGCGATCGAGGTAGGCGGCGCCGACGTCGGCCTGGCGCAGGCTGCCGGCGCCGTGGCAGAGGTCGCCGCTGGCGATGCGCTGGCGCAGGGCCTGGATCTGCTCGCCGTACAGGGTGTGGCCGCCGAGCACCATCTTGAGGCCGTTGTAGTCCGGCGGGTTGTGGCTGCCGGTGACGCTGACGCAGGAGGCCGTGCCCAGCTCGAAGGCGGCGAAGTAGGTCAGCGGCGTCGGCACGCAGCCGATATCCACCACGTCGACGCCGGCGGCACGGATGCCGTCGGCGAGGGCACCGGCCAGCGCCGGGCCGGAGAGGCGGCCGTCGCGGCCGATGGCGATTTCGCGCTGCCCGCGCGCGACCGCCTCGCTGCCGAGGGCGTGGCCGATGGCGCGTACGGCGTCCACGGTCAGCGTGCGGTCGACGATGCCGCGGATGTCGTAGGCCTTGAAGATCTCGGAAGCGGGGAGCGGGTAGCTGGCAGTCATGGCGGTGTCGGGGGTCAGGGAAGCAAAGGGGGGATTATCACAGAGCAGCGCCGCCGGCCAAAGACCGTTTCATGACGAATGTGTGGCGAAATGCGCGATCAGGCGCTGCGGCAGGGCATCCAGGGCGCCCGGGAAGGGGGCGGTGATGAAACCGACGTGGCCGCCCGTGGGCGGGCACTCGAAACGCACGCTGGCCGACAGTTGCGCCGCCGTAGGCAGCGCGGCGGGCGGCACGAAGGGGTCGTTGGCGGCGTTGAGGAGCAGCGTCGGCACGGCGATGGCGCGCAGCCAGGGCTTGCTGGAGGCACGCCGCCAGTAATCGTCGGCACCGGCAAAGCCATGCACCGGCGCGGTGTAGGCATCGTCGAAGGCGTACAGGCTGGTGGCGCTGCGGATGCGCCGGGGGTCGAGCGTGCCGGGGTGGGCGGCGGCCTTGGCGAGCGCCTTGCGGCGCAGGGTGGCGAGAAAGTGGGCGCTGTAGACGCGGTTGAAACCGCGGCCGAGGGCATGCCCGGAGATGCTCAGGTCGAGCGGCGGGCATACCGCGGCGGCGGCGGCGAGCACATCGCGGGCATCGTGTTCGCGTTCGCCCAGCCACTTCAGCAGGGCATTGCCGCCCAGCGAGACCCCGGCGGCAAACAGCGCACTGCCGCCGGCGCGGGCGTGCAGGCGGCGCAAAATCCAGTCGATCTCCGTGCTGTCGCCGGAATGGTAGGCACGCAGCAGGCGGTTGGGCGCGCCCGAGCAGCCGCGGAAATGCGGCACCACGGCACGCCAGCCGCGCGCCGCGGCAGCGTGCAGGAGGGCACGGGCGTAGTGCGAGCGGCTGCTGCCTTCGAGGCCGTGAAAAAGCACCACCAGCGGCGCCGCAGCGTCGCCGGCGGGGAGCCAGTCGAGGTCGATGAAGTCGCCGTCGGGGGTGTCCCAGCGTTCGCGGCGCAGGGCAGGCAGCGCAGGCTTGCGGGTCAGCGGCCAGAGGGTCTGCAGATGGCCGCCGGGCAGCCACCAGGGCGCAGTCAGCGGCGGCGCGGCGATTTCAGTGCACCACGCGCGGTGCATGCTGGCCGATCAGCTCGGTGAGATCCGGGATCGGCGAGGCATGGTGCATCACCATGTGCCAGCCGCCAGCGCCGCGGGCATAGACATTGGTGGCGACGATGGGGGTGTGGATGCGGTCGTCGCCCTCGACGGCAACGTGTTCGAGCACGTTGTGCACCGCCTGCAGCGTGTTGGCGCTGATCACCTGATGGGAGGTGCGCACGATCAGCCGCGTGCCGCTGGCAAAAAGCTGGCGCCAGGCCTCGCGGATCTCGGCGAGGCCGGTGAGGCGGGGGCCGCCGGGCTGCACGCAGACGGTATCGTCCTCGGCCGACCACACCGCCATCATGGCTTCGAGGTCGGCGCGCACGAGGGCGTCGTAGAACGCCGCCTCGGCATCGGCGGCGGTGGCGAACTGGGGCTTGCTCAAGAACGCGGCTCCGGGGGCATTGGCGGCGCGGCCGCAGGCCGCAGCGCCGTGCCGGTCAGTGGTGGCCCTTGGGGCGTTCGCCGGTGAACACGTAGCGCGCGCTGCAGTACGGGCATACCGCCTCGCCGCTCTTCAGCACGTCGAGGAAGACCCGCGGATGGCGCGCCCACAGCGGCGCATCGGGCTGCGGGCAGTGCAGCGGCAGATCGGCCGCGCCGACCTGCACCACCTCATCCTTGTTGCTGTTCTCGGCCATCGTGCGCTCCGCTCAGACGTGGGCCAGCCAGTGGGCGTACTCCGGGGCGCGGCCATTGACCACGTCGAAGAAGCGCGTCTGGATCTGGGTGGTGATCGGGCCGCGGCGACCTTCGCCGATGACGCGGTCGTCGAGCTCGCGGATCGGCGTCACTTCCGCCGCGGTGCCGGTGAAGAAGGCCTCGTCGGCAAGGTAGATGTCGTCGCGGGTGATGCGCTTGGCCTGCACCTCCATGCCGAACTCGCGGGCGATCTGGATCACCGAATCGCGGGTGATGCCGGTCAGCGCAGAGGCGATCTCGGGTTCGAAGATCCGCCCGTCCTTGATGATGAAGAGGTTCTCACCGGCGCCTTCGGCGACGAAACCCTGGTTGTCCAGCAGCAGGGCCTCGTCGTAGCCGTGCTTGGTGACTTCCAGGTTGGCGAGGATGGAGTTCGGGTAGGTGGCCGCCACCTTGGCACGCGGCATGGTGGAGTTCACATGGTGGCGGGTGTAGGACGAAGTCTTCACGCGGATGCCCTTCTCCAGCCCTTCCTCGCCCAGGTAGGCGCCCCACGGCCACGCCGCGATGGCCACATGCACGGTGGCGCCGCGGGTGGAAATGCCCATCTTCTCCGAGCCGTAGAAGGCGATCGGCCGCAGATAGCAGGATTCCAGCTTGTTGGCGCGCACCACTTCCTTCTGCGCCTCCATCAGCTCTTCCTTGCTGTAGGGGATGTCCATCATGTAGATCTTGCCGGAATTGATCAGGCGCTGGGTGTGCTCGGCCAGGCGGAAGATGGCGGTGCCGCTGACGGTGTTGTAGGCGCGCACACCCTCGAAGACGGCCAGACCGTAGTGCAGGGAATGGCTGAGCACGTGGGTGGTCGCTTCGCGCCACGGGACGAGCTTGCCGTCTTGCCAAATGAAACCGTCGCGGTCTGCCATCGACATGATGTGAATCTCCAGCGGTGTGTGTAAGTGTGGGGCGCCCGACGCGGTCGGCAGGCGAAACCCGACAATTCTAGCGCAAAGCCCGCCACGCCGCAGGGGGCCGCGTGTCGCCCCAGGGGGCGTCACCACGGCCAGGGGTGTGATCGCCTTCCGCTGCGCGGGGCTGGCCCTGCGGCGGGCCTTGCGACTTCATCGCCCGTGACGCCAGAGCGCTCCAGTCTGGCTCCTTGCCTCGAGAAGCACCGATTGCATCCGTTCGCCTTGACTGATGCGCTGGGCAACGCGCAGTCCCTGTTGTACAGTTACGCGTACATGTACGGAGGCTTGAAATGGACGCATTGACCTACACCACTGTTCGCGCAAACCTTGCCAGCACCATGGACAGGGTTTGTAACGACCATGAAGCGCTGATCATCACCCGCAATGGCCAGCAATCCGTGGTGATGCTCTCGCTCGAAGATTACAAAGCGCTTGAGGAAACCGCCTATCTCCTGCGCACCCCGGCCAACGCCAGACGAATTCTCTCAGCCGCTGCACAACTGAATGCCGGCAAAGGCACCGAGCGGGAACTGGAAGAATGAAGCTGGTTTTTGCAGATGAGGCATGGGAGGATTGCCTGTACTGGCAAAAACAAGACAAGCGCATGGTCGAGCGGATAAACAAGCTGATTCGTGAAACCCAGCGTGAACCCTTCGCCGGGGTAGGGAAGCCGGAGGCCTTGAAGCATGCGCTATCGGGGTTCTGGTCACGTCGCATAACGGATGATCATCGCATGGTTTATCGCGTGGAAGGCGATGCACTTTTGATTGCCCAATTGCGGTTTCATTATTGATGGAAATGCTGATTATTGACCCGGCAATGAAATAGTCACTACCGTTCGCCCTGAGCTCGTCGAAGGGCGTTGGCGTCGACCGGGTTTCGACATGCTCTCAAGAAACAGCTTTCGATTGTCATTACTCGGAAGGCCCCACTCCCGTTCGGGCTGAGCCTGTCGAAGCCCGTTCGAAGGCACTGCCATCAAGTGCCCTTCGACAGGCTCAGGGCGAGCGGAGTACCCGTTTCCTGCGTCTGCTTTGCCACGCCCGCGGCGGGGCTTGCTTCGCTCAGCCCGAGCGGTATTTGATTGCCGGGTTAATAACTTCAGTCTTGCTGCTCATCCAGCAGGTGGCCAAAGCGGTTGGCCAGGAAGTAGGGCAGGAAAGACAAAGGAACAAGCCACCAGAGCGATTTCCAGTACGCCAGGCCCCAGCACACCCAGGCAAGGAGGATGGTCGCCTGCCGAAGCAGGTGCGAGCGTGGGTATCTGTGGTCTGTCATGGGGAAGGGCATCAACGCAGTGTGATCAGCACAAGCACCACCATGGCGAGCAGCAGCGCTGGCAGGAGCCACAAAAGCTTGCGGGCAATGATCCGGTGTGCCAGTTGCTGGCTGGCCGGGTCGTGCATGCCAGCGCTCATCTGTTGCTGGTGGCGAGCTTGATGCCGAAGCCGATCAGCGCAAGGCCTGCAAGGCGGGTGGCGACCCTTCTGGCTGAGGGGAGGCCGCGGAGGGCCTTGGCGACACGGTTGCCGAGCAGAACCAGGAGGCCCTGATAGAGCAGGCAGAGCACGGTGACATGCACCATCATGACCCCGAGGGTCAGCGGCGACGCGTCCGGCGCGAGGAACAGCGGGAAGAAGGATACGAAGAACAGGATGACCTTCGGGTTGGTCAGGGCGACTGCGAACGCCTGGCGGAAGTACACCGCCGGCGAGCGCCTGGGTTCAATCGCGACGGCAGCGCCGTCGACCTGTGCGCGCAGCAACTGCACGCCCATCCACACCAGGTAGGCAGCACCGAACCACTGAAGCGCCTGGAAGATGGCCGGATTGGCATGCATGATCGCAGCCAGACCCGCCACGGCGGCAACCATGTAGACAAAGTCGCCCGCGACCGTCCCCAGAACGGCCGCAGCGCCCGCACGGATGCCATTGCGTGCGGTCGCGTTGAGGATCGCGATCGTGCCGGGTCCCGGTATCAGCTGGAACACAAGTATGGCAAGGACGAAGCTGGTGTAATTCTGGATTTCGAACATGCGGGCCTCGGGGGGCGGAGTGATGGTGTTTTGGTTAATCTATAGAAAACAATTACGTCATTCTTCTTAGGAGTCAATTTTCACTGGAAACGGCACAGAAACTCTGCATGCACGTGGGTAAATCCATCGGTGGATGCGTGATGACGTGAATCCCCGCCAAGGCAAGCAGTTCCGTGAGTTTATCTAGTTGCTCCGGATTGTCTCGCACGCACAGCATGTACAGGTTTTCAAAGGCAAAGCTGATAATCTGCAAGCCATGTGGCTTGAGATGATGATTCATCAATTCCAAATATGGCGGTGGTTGCAAATCCCACCCTGCGTGTTGACTGGCTTTTTCCAACGCATCCAGCAATGGCTGCGGGTCGTATGCTAAAACCAAGCACTTCAGTGGCATCAGCGCTGGCAAATCACCCCAGTAGTTTTTCCATTCTTGGTATTCCAGCAAGTCTTGCGCTTCTAAGCCGTCGCTAAGCCAATATAGCACGGTGGTTTGACTGCCATATTCATCCGCAAAGGCGTTGGGGGGTGCAATGCTTAGCAGTTCATCTGCGTCAAAATCTGGTATGCATGCTTGAAGCTGTGCTACTAGTTCATCAATATAACATTCTGGTGCTGGCGTGTTTTCGTTTGCGTCATCATCAAATTCTGGATAGCTGCCGTGTTTGCCACCAGCCTGTTCAATCAATAAAGCGGTGGCATGGTTCTGGTAATGCTGGGCGAAATCCAATGCGGTTTTGCCCTCCCATTCGGCATTCACAGGCAATCCTAACTCAAGCAATCTATATGTCATTGCTTCGCATCCGCCTCGGACAGAGGCCATTAAAGCCGTGTAGCCTTCACTATCCTGGTGGTGCGCATCGGCTCCAGCCGCCAGCAATGCATGTGCATTGTTTTGCGCGCCATTTCGCAAAGCCGAGAACAGCGCACACCACCCAGAATCATCCGCCGTATTAGCATCTGCACCTTGCGCGAGTAAGAAATTCACTATATTGGCATAGTCATCCGTCCATGCAGCCTCAAGCAAGGCCGAACTGCCATTCGCACTGCGGTGGTTCGCTTCAAATGGCAAGGTCACCAGCCATGTGGCCAACTGCGGGCACTCAAACAACAACGCTAGCATCAGTGCGTTATAACCCACACGGCTATCTGAATCAAACTCGTCCGCTTTTAGAGCATCAGTCAGTCGGTCAAACTTATGCAGTAGATGCACCGCTTGTCCGCCTAGTTTGCATAAAAAATCATTGGGGACGGTGGCGGTTAATGTTGCGCCACGCGCGTAAAGCTGTTGCATTAACGGCACATTATCTATGCGCGCCAATAGCAGCCAAGCCACGTCCAGCATGGCATCGTCAACGCTGTCGCCGTAAGTAAGCGCCAACTCTACCAGTCTGGGCGATTCTGCACTGAACGCATAGGTCAGTAGCGTATAACCCCATGCGTCTTTGGCATGCACATCTGCCCCATGCTTCAGTAAACAATCCACCGCTTCGTAATTGCGCGCAATGGCCGCATAATGTAGCAACGGCCATTGACAATCAGCATCCCACGCATTGACATCACCGCCTGCTTCAACAAGCTGCTTGAGCGCCGTCATGTCGCGGCCATCAATAGCGTTTTTTAATGCAGAAATCGAAATGTCCATCGTTTTCTATCTCAAAATTAACGGGTTGATGCAGAACGTAGAAGTGGCTCACGATGTGCGATCTTGTATTCGAGGTCTGCATCATCCGATATGGCGCAATCGCAATACCTAACGACTAAGCTCAAGCGCGGGCGAAAGGCGACAGCCTTTTGACCGTCTCTTGGAGCGCTTGGTTATGTGCGGACTTAGTAACATTGCCACTCGCACGCCCAATCTTCTTCTTTGCCTTTGGCAGTTCCTCGGCCAAAATAGCCAACCCCACCATCGCCCCAGCTCCAATTAGCCTTCGGTTCGGAGTCAACTTGAAATACGTACTCCGGAGCCGCCGGATGCTGATTCCAAGGAGCCCAGAATATCTCCGATTGGATCAGTGTCGGCCACCCGCCAAGCTTTAAGCCAGACACATTCGAAAACAAATCTTCATAGTTGTCTTGAACGCTCTCAGGGAGATCAAATGGTAGGTCTTCCCGGCACGGGAAGTCCTCTTCCACTACTCGAGGCCGCATCGGAAACGCCTTGACCATCGATTTCGTATCGGGCTGGCCAATAGGAACTAGCGCAGACAGCGATTGGTATGTCCTGAGGCACCAGTTTTGTCCGTTGGGCGCATTCGAGGGAAGTTCTTTTGGGCCGATGAACAGTGTGATGAACTCGATGTCTGTCAGCCGCGACGGGCGAAAAGGTAGGTTGGCTAGGTTGATCTGGCAAAGCGCTCGCATCGGAACGCCATCCATGGATGGCCACACTTCCCCCGGGGAGCAGACGTTTACTTTTCCGAACCAGCTTTCTAGTGGGTCATCGGATGCCTTGAACCCGCCGATCTCGAAGACGATGGCCGGCCGCTTCAGCTTCTCTCTAATCTCTTCCATAACGTTCCCGGAGCACATAACGTTTGACGTGAGGGGCGACCGGAGCCGAAGGCGGAGGGAACCCAAAGCGCAGCTTTGGGACGTCCCTCTCGACGGAAGTGTTGAACCCAAAGCGCAGCTTTGGGACGTCCCTCTCGACGGAAGTGTTGAACGAAGCCGCTACGCGGAGAGGTCGCCCGCCGGGCACCCACGAACTATCCTGCATGACGACTCCATCACGGTGATGGCGTCGATTCTGCATGACTTCGTGAGGAGTGACCAGCATGCCATCG
>NZ_PZKC01000009.1 GCF_003034845.1 Pseudothauera lacus
GGGAGACGTCTCAGGGAGTCGGTCAGCGGCCCCGCTGCCGATGCCAGTCGATGTCCCTCCACCCCGGCTCCTCGCCTTCCTCCTACGAAGTAAAAGAGCCGGTATAGACCATACAAGCCTGTCGAAGGGCACTTGATGGCAGTGCCTTCGAACGGGCTTCGACAGGCTCAGCCCGAACGGTATTTGATTGCCGGATTAATAGCAGCGCTCAGGACGACGCGCGCAGGGGCTGCACCGCCTGCAGGTGTTCGGGGCGCTCGAGCCAGCGCGCGAGGATGCGGTACACATCGGCGTCGAAGGCACGCGGCGGCCGCGTCGCCAACAGCACCTCCAGTTCCGCCTCGGTGGCCGCGCTGCCGAGCAGGCACCAGTGGTCGATGACATGCCAGGCGCGCCGCCCGCTGTGCGCGCAGAGCTCTTCGATGAGCACCGCGGCGGGCCACGGCCACGGCTTTACCGACACCGCCGCAAGACCGGCCAGCAGGCGGGCATCATGTTCGGCGGCGCTTTCGCGCCCCGCACAGACACCGGCACAGCGCTTCATCTGGCAGGCCATGCAGGCCCCGCTGCCGCCCTGCTCGAGGCCGAGCCGGCGCGGGCAGAGGCGGTAGCTGAGAGCCAGCTGGTGGAGCAGCGCATTGGCCTCCTGGCAGGAGCGGAAGACGCCATGCAGGGCTTCCCAGCCGGCCGGATCGCTGCCGCCGATGCGCACGCGCTGCAGCACTGCGGCACGCGTGCGGGTGCTCAGCAGGCGCAGCGCAAAGACCTCCTCGTTGGCGCGCAGCTGGCGGTTGTGGAGGGGCTGGCGGGCCTTCACCAGTTCCGCTTCGAGCAGCAGGGCGCCGAGTTCGCCGGCGGTTTCGATCCACTCGACGCGGCGGACCTCGCGCGCCAGGCGGGCGTCCTTGCCATTGCGCTGCGCGGCGGAAAAATGGTCCATCACCCGCGTGCGCAGGGAGACGCTCTTGCCGATGTAGAGCGGCAGTTCGCCCTCGCCGAAGAACAGATACACCCCAGGACCTTCAGGCACGCCTTCGATCGCCCCGGCGGGCAGGCCGGGCGGACGGCTGGGGGCCTTCATGGCTTTGCGCACGGCGGCGGCCAGCGCCTCCGCGGAGCTCTCGGCGACCGCCTGACGGACGAACTGCCAGACCGCCTCGGTATCGCCCATGGCGCGATGGCGGGCGTCGCAGCGCAGGCCGTGGCGCTCGATGAGGGCGTCGAGGCCGTGGCGGTGATGCTGGGGATAGAGCGCGCGGGAGAACTTCACCGTGCACAGCACCTCGGCGTCAAAATCGGCATCGAGACGCTTGAACTCATTGACCAGGAAGCCGTAGTCGAAACGCGCGTTGTGGGCAACCAGCACGCAGCCGTCGAGCAGTTCGCGCACGGTCGCGGCGATCGCGGCAAAGGGCGGCGCATCGGCGACCATGTCGTCGGTGATGCCGATCAGGCTCTGGATCATGTACGGGATGGACATGCCCGGATTCACCAGGCTCTGCCAGCGCCGCACCTCGCCACCGTCTTCGACGCGGATGATGGCGATCTCGGTGACGCGGTCGCGCACCGGCTGGGCGCCGGTGGTTTCCACATCGACAAAGGCCAGCCGCGCCGGCAGCGCCATCGCCGGCGGACTCAGGCGGCAGCCGGCTTGCGGCCGAGATACTCGCGGAACACGCCGAGGGTGACGTGGCAACGCACCTCGGCGAAGCCGGCGCGGCGCATCGCCGCCATCACTTCGTCGGGGCTGACGCTGGCCTCGATGGTGTCCCAGTAATACTCCCACAGCAGCCCGACCTGCGGCCCGCTGCGGCTCAGCCGCGACAACAGGGGCACTACGCCGCGGATGTAGAAGCGCATCAGCAGGCGTCCGAGCGCACTGCGCGGGCGGGTGATCTCCATCACGCAGGTGCTGCCGCCGGGCTTGAGCACGCGCAGGTATTCGGCGAAGACGAGATCGAGATCGGCGACATGGCGCAACGCATAGCCCATGGAGAGGAAATCCACCGCGTCGTCGGCAAGCGGAATGTCCTCGGCGTAGGCCTCGACGGTGTGCACGTCGAGCTTCTTGCGCAGTTCGGCAAGCATGCCGGGCGAGGGGTCGAGCGCGGTGAGGCGGCCGGCAGGGCCGATCAGGCGGCAGGCCTCGCGGGCCACCAGCCCGGTGCCGGCGGCCACGTCGAGCACGCTCATGCCCTCGCGCAGGCCGGCGCGGCCCAGGGCATAGCGGCGGTACCAGGCGCCGGTGCCGAGCGCGGTGATGCCCTCGGCGCGGTCATAGGCGCAGGCGGCGTCGTCGAACATGCGCCGGGTGTTGACGCGGCGTTCGTCCTCGGAGGTGAAATAGCTGTCGAGCTGGGCGTCGGCCTGCAGGGGGCGGGCGGTGGGTGCGGGAGGATGATCAGGCATCAAGGCGTCGGCGCCCCGCCGCACGCGCGTCGGCGCAGGCGGCGGGGCACGGCGGTATCAGTGGTTGGTGTCGTAGTAATAAGGCTTGACCGGCACGCGGGCCTGCGCCAGGCGTTCGGTCTCGGCGAGATCTTGCGGCTTGTCCCACCACAGTGCGCGGCCCTTCTTCTGTTCGCCGACTTCCTGCGGGTGCTGTGCGAGCCACTCGCGCATGAAGCGGGTGTGCTCGGATTCGTACATTGCCATGCCCTGCTCCTTCGTTCTTCCTGCGATCGCAGTGCGATTCTACCTCAGCCCGCCCGCCCGTCGCCGCGCAGGCGGCCGATGCGCACCACTTCGGGCACCCGCCGCACCGCGCGCATGACGTGCGCCAGGTGCATGCGGTCGCGCACCTGCAGGGTGAGGTTGAGGGCGGTGTAGGCGCCCTGCTCGTTGTCCATGTTGAGGTTCTGGATGTTGCAGTCGGCCTCGGCGATGGCGCTGGCCACGCGCGCCAGCACGCCGCGGGCGTTCTTGGTCAGCACGCGGATGGTGACGTCGAAGAGGCGATCCTCGCCGGCCTCCCACTCGACATCCACCCAGCGTCCGCGGTCGCCGCGCAGCTTGGCCACCGTCGGACAGTCGTGCAGGTGCACCTCCAGCCCCTGGCCCTTGCGGATGGTGCCGATGATGGGGTCGCCGGGGATGGGCTGGCAGCAGCGCGCGAGCTGCACGGCGATGCCCTCCGAACCGCGGATGAGGATGGCGCCGGCGGGCTTCGGCTTGATCACGTCGGGGCGGCCGGACTCCTGATCCTGGGCCTGGGCGACGCGGCGCGCGACGATCACCGGCAGGCGCTTGCCAAGCCCGATGTCGGAGAAGATCTCCTTCTTGGAGCGCACCCCGCGGTCGCGCAGGAAGCGGTCCCAGGCGAAGGTGGAGATCTGCCCGAGGGTGAGCCCGTGCGGACGCAAGGCCTGGTTGAGCAGGCGCTCGCCGAGGGCGACGGACTCCTCCTGCTGGGCGTTCTTGATGAAGTGGCGGATCTGCGCGCGCGCCTTGCCGGTGCGCACATAGGACAGCCAGGCCGGATTGGGATTGGCGTGCGCGGCGGTGATGATCTCGACCTGGTCGCCGTTGCGCAACTCGGTGCGCAGCGGCATCAGGTCGCCGTTGATGCGGCAGGCCACGCAGCGGTTGCCGATGTCGGTATGCACGGCGTAGGCGAAATCGACCGGCGTGGCACCCTTGAGCAGGGAGAAGATGGTGCCCTTGGGCGAGAACACGTAGACCTCTCCGGGGAAGAGATCGATCTTCACGTGTTCGAGGAATTCGGTGGCCTCGCCGGAGGTATTCTGCAGTTCGAGCAGCGACTGCAGCCAGGAGTGGGTCTTCTGCTGCAGCTCGGTGAGGGTCTTCTCGTCTTCCTTGTAGAGCCAGTGCGAAGCGACGCCGGCCTCGGCGATGTGGTGCATCTCGCGGGTGCGGATCTGTACCTCCACCGGCGTGCCGAAGGGGCCGATCAGCGTGGTGTGCAGGGACTGGTAGCCATTGGCCTTGGGAATGGCGATGTAGTCCTTGAACTTGCCCGGCACCGGCTTGAACATCGCGTGCAGCGCGCCGAGGGCGAGATAGCAGCCGGCGATGTCGGGGACGATGACGCGAAAGCCGTAGATGTCGAGCACCTGCGAGAACGACAGGTGCTTCTCCACCATCTTGCGGTAGATCGAATACAGATGCTTCTCGCGCCCCTGCACCTCGGCGCTGATGCCCCACTGCGGCATGCGCTCCTCGATCGAGGCGAGCACCTTGCCGACCACTTCGCGGCGGTTGCCGCGCGCGGCCTTGATGGCCCGCGAGAGGACGCGGAAGCGCAGCGGATACTTGTGCTCGAAGGAAAGTTCCTGCAGCTCGCGGTAGAGGTTGTTGAGCCCCAGGCGGTTGGCGATCGGGGCGTAGATCTCCAGCGTCTCGTTGGCGATGCGGCGGCGCTTGGCCGGGCGCACGCAGTCGAGCGTGCGCATGTTGTGGAGGCGGTCGGCGAGCTTGACCAGGATCACCCGCAGGTCGCTGGCCATCGCCAGCAGCATCTTGCGGAAGTTCTCCGCCTGCGCCTCCTCCTGCGAACGGAACTCGATCTTGTCGAGCTTGGAGAGCCCGTCCACCAGCTCCGCTGCGGTCTTGCCGAAGCGCTCGGCGATCTCCTGCTTGGAGATGTGGGTGTCCTCCATGACGTCATGGAGGAGCGCGGCGATCAGGGCCTGGCTGTCGAGATTCCAGTCCGCCACCACCGCGGCGACAGCCACCGGGTGGGAGATGTAGGGCTCGCCGCTGATGCGGAACTGCCCCTCATGGGCACTGGCGGAAAAATGATAGGCGGCCTCGACGCGGCCGACATCCTCAGGCTTGAGGTAGGTGAGCAGCTTGCTCCTGAGGCGCTCGAAATCGAGCGACAGCACGCTCGATCCGGGCGGCCGGAACGGCTCGGGGGCGGGAACGGGGGCCGCTTCCATGGACGAACTCGGCCCCGCCGGGGGGCTCAGGCCTGACCGCGGTTGAGGACTTCCAGCCCCACCTTTCCAGCAGCGATCTCGCGCAGGGCGATCACCGTGGGCTTGTCCTTGTCGCTCTTGTCCACCTCGATCTGCGGGCTGCCGCCGACGGTCAGCTGGCGGGCACGGTAGGTCGCCGCCAGGGTGAGCTGGAAGCGGTTGGGAATCTTCTTCAGGCAGTCTTCAACAGTAATGCGGGCCATGGTCAGTCCTGTTCGAGGAAATCGAAATAATGCAGATGCCGAGCGTGCTGGTTGGCATAGCGCAGCCGCGCCGCACGCACCACCGCCACCATGTCCTCGATGGCGGGCTGCAAGTCGTTGTTGATTATAACGTAGTCGAACTCGCCGACATGGCGCATCTCGCCGCGCGCACCCAGCAGGCGCCGCGAGATCACTGCATCGCTGTCGGTGCCGCGACCACGCAGGCGGACTTCGAGCTCCTCGAAGGACGGTGGCAGGATGAACACCCCGACCGCATCGGGAAACGCCTTGCGCACCTGCTGCGCGCCCTGCCAGTCGATCTCCAGCAGGGTGTCGCGCCCGGCAGCGATCTGCTCCTTCAGCCAGACCCGCGAAGTGGCGTAGTAGTTGCCGTGCACCTCCGCCCATTCGAGGAATTCACCACGGTCACGCAGGGTGCGGAAGGTATCGACATCGACGAAGTGGTACTCGCGACCATCCTGTTCGCCGGGACGCGGATCGCGCGTGGTATAGGAAATCGACAGCTGCACCTGCGCATCGCGCGCCAGCAGTGCACGTACCAGGGTGGTCTTGCCGGCGCCGGAGGGCGCGGTGACGATGAACAGGGTGCCGGGCATGGAAGGACCGCTGGGTAGGGAGGGAGCCCGTAATTCTATCCCACCCCGCCCACCGCCGCGCACGCAGCCCCGCTGCCGGGTCAGCAGCGCCGGCGTACCACCCACGCCTCAGCGCGCCGCATCCACCTGCTGGACAATGGCGGTGAGGATGTCGATATCGGCATCAGCCCGGCGTGGCGCGGCCGCCTGGCGCCGCGGCGCCGGCGCGCGGGTAGCTGCCGGAGGCGCCGGCGCGGGCACTGCAGCCACCTCCGCGGCGGCTTCCTGATCGGCGACGAGGGCATCGAACGGTGCCGGGGCATCAATGATCAACGCTGCCGCGGCAGCCTCTTCCGGCACCACCACGCTCACTGCCGGCGGAGCCGGAGCCACTGGTTCGGCCACCACCACGGGCGCCGGGCCACTCTGCCCGCCGCCAAGCAGCCAGCCTGCGAGGACCGCCACCGCCAGCACACCCCCCAGCATCACCGCCCCGCGGCCACGCCCGACAGCGTTCCGGCGTGGCGACTCGCCGGCATCGTCGACGAGGTCGCTGAGGATGCTCACATAGCCTGCCGGGGCGCTTTCGCGGGCCGTGACAACAGCACCGGGAAGGCTGGAAACGGGATCGTTGGCGGCGCTCTTCATGCTCAAGAAGTAAAAATTTATGCCACTGTATCACTCGTTTGTCGTAACATACAAATCCCTGATGAATCAGCACCCTTGCCCACACAAGGGCGATCCCACCACCCGCGCCTTCCACACCCCGCATGATGCTGCTCGCCGTCACCGGATACTTCCTGCTGGTTGTCGGTCTGCTGTGCCTGCTGTTCTTCCCGGCACAGAGAAACGCACTGAGCGCACGTCTCGGCGCAGGTGTACGGCAACTCGCGCACGGCGGCAGCACCGGCGCCGGCGCGCTGTTCGCCGCATTGCGGCGTGGCATTGACAGCACGCGGCAGCGCGGGCGCGGCACCATCGCCTGGCTGAGGCGCCACCGCCTGCAGAGCGCCGCTGTCCTCCTGGCCGTGAGCGCGCCGTCCATCCTTGCGCTGAGCCTGCAGCAACGCGCGCTCTTCGAACTCGACGACGCCCCTCGCGCAATGGATCGCCACATCGCCCTGCTCCTCGAAGGCGAGCAGCTCGCGCCGCCCCCGGCGCTGCCGCCAGAGGCCTTCACCACCCGTGAAGTGACGCTGATGCGCCCGACCGCCGCATGGGCGAGCCGCAACTGGGACCTCCTTGACGACGAGTTCCGTCAGCGCCTGCTGATGATCTTCAAGCTCATGCGCGAACGTCACGGCTACGAACTGGTGCTGCTGGAGGGCTACCGCAGCCCGGAGCGCCAGGCCTCGCTGGCCGCCCAGGGCGACCACGTCACCCGCGCCGGCGCCAACATGAGCTACCACCAGTACGGTCTCGCCGCCGACATCGCCTTCTGGCGCGACGGCAAGGTGGTGATCTCCGAACTCGATCCCTGGGCCATGCGCGGCTACGGCCTGTATGGCGAAATCGCCGAGGAACTCGGCATGACCTGGGGCGGCCGCTGGCAGATGCGCGACTACGGTCACGTCGAACTGCGCCGCCCCGGCGTTCTAGGCAGCGCCCGGCGGTGAGCCGCAACTTCCGCGCCGCATGCGCCCTCCCCTGTCCATTCCGGCGCCGTCAACGGCATGGCGCCGCATCCGGAGATGTCCATGGCACGTCCATTCATCCTGCTCGGTGACAGCACCGACCACGGCGGCACGGTGATCACCGCCTCCGAATCGAGCGATTGCGAAGGCCGCGGCATCGCCCGCGTCGGCGACAAGGTGACCTGCCCGCGCAAGGGCCACGGCCGTGTGACGGTGATCGCCACCGGCGACCCCACCGCACTGATCGACGGCCGCCCGGCCGCCCGCCACGGTGACAAGACCGCCTGCG
Organism: Pseudothauera lacus; assembly: GCF_003034845.1. Classification (GTDB taxonomy): domain Bacteria; phylum Pseudomonadota; class Gammaproteobacteria; order Burkholderiales; family Rhodocyclaceae; genus Pseudothauera; species Pseudothauera lacus. The sequence goes on from NZ_PZKC01000009.1 coordinate 7,663, forward strand.
GGGCGACGCTGATCGCCAGCCAGTCCCTGTCCACGGACGAGCTGTGACCATGCTCGCGCGCATCCCCATGCTCGCCCCCGTGCTGCTCGTGGTGGCCACCTTCGCTGGCGCCTGGATGCTCGTGCTCGGCTGGTGGCAAGCCAGCGATCACGCCCCGACGACGGCCGAGATCGGTCTCTACCTGTTCGCCCTGCCCCTCAGCCTGAGCGGCGGCTTCTGGTTCCTGCGCCGCTTTTTCGACATGCTGCGCACACCCACCGCCGCCACCGCGGCCGCACCGGCAGCCGTCAGCGCCGACTCCGGCACAGCACCTGGCGCGGCGGTCGCGCGCCTGCACGTCGGCACCGTGGCCATCGCCGCCCCTCATGCCGCGGATCCCCCCGCCCTGCTCGCCGCCATTGCCGACAACCGCCGCCCGCAGCTTGATCCGCAACTGTGCGACGGCGACGGCTACCCCATCCTCGCCGCACGCGCGGAGGTCGCCGAGGGCGACATCGCCGCACTGCCCGTCACCATGAGCGCCGAAGCCCGACGTGCCCTCGCCCTGCTCGACGCCCCCTTGCGCGCAGCACTGGCCGGCGCCGCTGAAGCCTTCACCGCGAACACCGGGGCAAAGCGTCTGAGCATCTTGTGGTCCCTGCCTGCGCAGTGGCCGCCGGCCTGGCAGGCAGCACTGCGCGACTGGCTCGCCGGCAGCGTGCTGGTCGACTACGAGCTGCCCCAGACACACGTCCACCTGAGAGCCTGCGACAGCGGCAACACCCTCCTCCACGATCTCGCCGGCACCGTCGCCGGCCTTCCGGCCGACACCCTGCTGCTCGTCTGCGCCTGCACTTCGAACATCGGCGAGGCCACGGTTGCACGCTGGCTGTCCGCCAGCCGCCTGCACACCACCACGCACACCGATGGCCTCGTCCCTGGCGAAGCCGCGGCAGCGGTGCTGTGCGCCAGCTCCGAACTCGCTGCCGGCAGCCCGCAGATCTTCCCGTGCGCCATCGGCGCCGCAGCCGACGGCGCGCGCACGCAGCCGCCGGGCGGCAAGCGCGGCGACGCCGCGGCGGTCACCGAGGCGCTCATGGCGGCCAGCACCGCCGCGGGCATCGACCTCGCCACGGTCACCACGCTGTACGCCGACAGCGCCCACCACGCGCACAGCCTCGGCGAACTGCTCAACGCCGCTGGCGAATGCTGCCCCGCGATCGGCGACGAAGACTGTGCCGCCGTCGGCACGGTGTGCGGCAGCGCCACCCCGGCCGATGCGCTCGTCGCCCTGGCCTGCGCCTGCGCCGCCGCGGCCGACAGCCAGAGCCCCGCGCTGTGCGTCAGCCACACCGCCGAACGGCGCATCACCGCGGTCGCCGTCCTGCCCTCCGCCCTTGCCGGCATTTCCGACCCTCTGCCCAGGACGGCCTGAACATGTATCGTTTCCTCTCCCTGTTTTCAGACTCCCGCACCCTGGCCCTCATCGGCATCGCCGCCCTGGCACTGTTCCTCCTGCTCGGTGCGCAGACGCTGGAAATCGCGCTGACCTGGGGGCTCATCGCCGTCGGCGTAGTGCTCGCCGTGTGGCTGGCAGTCTGGCTGTGGCGGCGGCGCAAGGCGCGCAAGGCCGCCGAGGCGATCGGCGAGATGCTCGAGGATCAGGCCGAGAAGGCGGCGCGCGACGGCGACAAGCTCGCCCGCGCCGAGCTCGAGACCCTGCGCAACCGCATGCAGGAGGCGGTACGCACGATCAAGAGTTCCAAGCTCGGCCAGCTCTCCGGCAAGGCCGCGCTGTATGAACTGCCGTGGTACATCACCATCGGCAACCCCGCCGCCGGCAAGAGTTCCGCCATCGTCAATTCGGGGCTCAAGTTTCCCTTCGAGGACGGCGCCGGCAACGTCGTCCACGGCATCGGCGGAACGCGCAACTGCGACTGGTTCTTCACCACCGAAGGCATCCTCCTCGACACCGCCGGGCGCTACGCCATCAATGCCGAGGACCGCAGCGAGTGGCTGGGATTTCTCGACCTGCTCAAGAAACACCGCCCGCGCGCGCCGATCAACGGCATCATCGTCACCGTCAGCATCGCCGAACTGGTCGGCAACACGCCCGATTTCGCCATCGCGCTGGCGAAGAACCTGCGCCAGCGCGTCCAGGAACTCACCGAACGTCTGGAGGTGCTGGCGCCGGTGTACCTGATGTTCACCAAGGCCGACCTGATCACCGGCTTCAACGACTTCTTCCAGGACATCGACTGGAGCGAACGCGACCGCGTCTGGGGCGCCACCCTGCCCTACGACACCGCAGCCCGCCACGACACCATCGCCCTCTTCGAACGCCGCTTCGACGAACTCTATGAAGGCCTGCGCGAGATGAGCGTGGCGCAGCTTGCGCTCGCCCGCGGCGACAACGCCACCCCGGGGCTGCTCGCCTTTCCGCTCGAGTTCGCCGCCATCAAGCCGGTGCTGCGCAGCTTCGTCGCCACCCTCTTCGAAGACAATCCCTTCCAGTTCCGCCCCGTGTTCCGCGGCTTCTACATCACCTCCGCGCTGCAGAGCGGAGAGAGCCGTTCCGTCTCCAGCGACGAGATCGAACAGCGCTTCGGCCTCACCGGGGCCGCCGGCGCCCCCTGCCGGATGGGGTCAAGCAACGGCTTCTTCCTCAAGGACCTGTTCTCGCGCGTCATCTTCGCCGACCGCAACCTGATCCGCCAGCACACCAGCCCGCTGAAGACCCGCCTGCGCTACGCCGGCTTCATGACCACCGTCCTCGCCTTCGGGATCGCACTGGGCGGCTGGAGTTGGTCGTACACCAACAACCGCGCGCTGGTCGCCAACGTCCAGGCCGATTTCGATCAGGTCGTGCGCATGCAGGAAGGGCGTCTGGACCTGCAGTCACGACTGCAGGCCCTGGACATCCTGCAGGACCGCATCACCCAGCTTGAACAGTACCGCCGCGCCCGCCCGCTGCAGGTCGGATTCGGCCTCTTTCAGGGTGACGAGCTGCTCGCCAGCCTGAAAGCCAACTATTTCAGCGGCGTACGCGCGGTGATGCTCGACCCGGTCACCGAGAACCTCGAGGCCTTCCTCGCCGAAGTCGCGCGCACCCCGCTGCAGGCGCAGGGCGACGGCGACGCCACCCCACGCAGCGCCGCCGCGCCCGGACAGTACCGCGATGCGCGCGCGGACAGCGTCGAGGATGCCTACAACGCCCTCAAGACCTATCTGATGCTGGCCAGCGCCGAGCGCATCGAACCCGGCCACCTCTCCGACCAGCTCACGCGCTTCTGGCGCACCTGGCTGGAAGCCAACCGCGGCAACATGAACCGCGAGGAGATGATCCGCCGCGCCGAGCGCCTGCTGTCCTTCCACCTCTCCCAGGTCGGCGATCCCCAGTGGCCGCTGATCCGCAACAACCTCGCCCTTGTCGACGGCAGTCGCGACAACCTGCGCCGCGTGGTGCGCGGCATGCCGGCCGCCGAACGCGTCTATGCCGAGGTCAAGGCCCGTGCCTCGACCCGCTTCCCGCCGGTAACCGTGGCCAGCATCGTCGGCCCCCAGGGCGGCAACGTGGTCTCCGGCAGCCATGTGGTATCCGGCGCCTTCACCGTCGAGGCCTGGCGCACGCTGGTGCAGCCGTCGATCCGCGAAGCCGCCACCAGTGCGCTCGACAGCACGGACTGGGTGCTGCGCACGGCGATCCGCGACGACCTCACCCTGGAGGGCAGTCCCGAGCAGATCCAGAAGACCCTGATCGATCTCTACAAGCGCGAATATGCCGATGAGTGGCGCCGCTTCGTGCAGGGCATCGACGTCGCCGGATTCGACGACTTCGGCAGCGCGCTGAACGCCATGAACCACCTCGGCAACGTCCAGCAATCACCGATCGGCAAGATCCTGCGCACGGTCTTCGAGCAGACCTCGTGGGACAACCCGGCCCGCCGCAACGCGGCCGCCAATGCCGCCGGCCGCGGCTTCGTCGAGTGGTTCAAGCGCGCGGTACTGCGCATCAGCCCGAGCAACGCCCAGGTCGACCTCGACCTGGGCAGCGAAGGCGGTACGGAAGCCCTCGGCGTCCTGGGGCGAGAGTTTGCCGGCATCGCCCGACTGATGGCAGAACGCGAGGATGGCGCCTCGCTGGCGCACGCCTACCTGCAGCAGCTTGCCCTCGTGCGCACCCGCCTCAACGAACTCAACCATCAGGGCGACCCCGGCCCCGGTGCCGTCAAGCTCATGCAGGACACCCTGGAGGGGCGTAATTCCGAACTCTCCGACGCGCTGCGCTTTGTCGAGGAGCAGATGCTCGCCGCGCTCCCCGACGATCAACGCGCGACTTTGCGCCCGCTGCTGCTGCGTCCATTGCAGCAGAGCTTCGCCGCAGCCCTGCTGCCGGCCCAGCGCGAACTCAACAAGACCTGGCTGGCCCAGGTCTATGAACCCTTCAGCCGTCAGCTGGGGGTCAAGTACCCCTTTGCTGCCGAAGCCGGCATCGAGGCCACGCCGGGCGAGATTGCACAGATCTTCGGCCCCGAAGGCGCCATAGCCCGCTTCGTCGACACCTCGATGGGCGCACTGGTGGTTCGCCGTGGTGACACCATCTCGGCACGCACCTGGGGCGATCTTGGCCTCACCCTGGAGGTCGACTTCATGGCCGGCTTCTCGCACTGGGTGCGCGCGCTCGATGGCGCCGCTGCCGGCGGCGCCGGCGATGGCGGACCGCAGACGGCCTTCATGCTGATGCCTCACCCCGCAGCCGGCACCACCGAGTACGTCATCGAGATCGACGGCCAGCAACTGCGCTACCGCAACAACGCCGCGCAGTGGGCCAACTTCATCTGGCCCAACCCCGGTGCAACACCCGGCGCGCGCATCGTTGCCACCACCTTCGACGGCCGTCAGGTCGAGGTGGTCAACTTCAGCGGCCGCTTCGGGCTGGAGAAGCTGATCAACTCGGCTCAGCGCCAGCGCAAGCCCGACGGTGCCTTCCAGATGTCGTGGAGCACCGACGGCATCACCGTCAGTGCCGACCTGCGCATCATCAGCAGCACCCAGGCACAGTCCGGCGACAGCCGGCGGCGCGGCTTCACCGGCTTGCGACTGCCCGAATCCATCGTCCGCAGCGCGCCGCCGGCAACCACCCTGGCAGCCGCCGGAACGCGCGGAGACGCGCCGCGATGAACGCCCGCCAGGACCTCACCGCCACCGCCTACTTCGGCAAACTCCCGACCAGGGGAGATTTCGTCAAGGGCGGCAACCACCCGCAGCTGATCAACCGTCTCGACCGCTGGGTGTCGGCAGCGATGGAGATGATGAGCGAGGACCCGCGCTGGAAGATCGCCTACGGCGAACTCCAGCCATGGGATTTCGCCTTCATCGGCGCGCGCATGCCTGTCGCCGTATGCGGGCACCTGCGGCCCAGCCAGGACAGTTCCGGACGGCGCTTTCCGCTGCTCGCCGCAGCCCTCGTCGAACGCAGCGACAACCTGCTGTTCCGCTGCGCCCCACTCGCCTTCGCCGCACTGTGGTGCCGCTTCGCAACGCACGTCGGCGAAGCCTGCGGTGCGGCTGAAGCGGGCCCCGCGCTGAGCGAGATCATCCGCGCACCGTCGGCGGAGGCGCTCAGCGACGGCCTGCGCGACGACCCCCTCGGCCACTTCGCCCGCCAGCACACTCTTGCCGGACTCGGCAGCGCGCTGGCACTCGATGGGCTGCGCCCCGACGTCCGTCGCATCATGCTGGCCATCGGCCTGCTGCTGCGCCCGTTGCAGGTAGCCGGAATGCCGCCCGCAGACAAGGGACTCAACCTGCCGCTGCCGGTCGATCCCGTGCTGCGCCCGGCTGTCGCCGCTCTGTGGCTGTACATGGTGTCGGCCTTCCTGCGCCGCGGCAGCGCCGAACTGCAACTGCTGATCGGCATCCATCAGGGCCATCCGCGCCTGCTGCTCGGTTTCAACGGCGCATCGCCGCGCACCTTGCTGGGCGCCCTGCTGCCCGGCTGCGCCGACGAACATCTCATCCGCCTCGATGACCCCGAATGGGTGGACAGCCATCCAGAGCTGCGCAGCCACTACGGCGTCGCCAAGCTCGCCGCCTACCTCTCGCAACCGGCCATCACGCTGGAGGCGGCACTCAACACCTTCCGCGAAGTCTTCCTCGGAGAATGAGCATGAAGCAGCGCATCGGACTGGTCGCAGCACTCTGCGCCGGTCTCCTGGCATCCGCCCCCGGGTTCGCCTCACCAGCGGCAGCGGCAACGGGCAACGAGCCCATCGTGGTCAGCGGCACCGTGCCTGACGAAGCTGCGCGTGCCGCGATCATCGGCCAGCTTGCCAGACTCTACGGCGGCCGGCACATCGTCGACCAGCTTGAAGTCGGCGGCGTCACCCCGCCGCCGAACTGGGCCGCCAACGTCACCCGCGCCCTCACCCCCGCAATCACCGAGATCCGCCAGGGGCAGATCCGCTTCGACGGCACCCAGGTCAGCCTCAGCGGCCAGATTCCCAGCGCGGCGAAGCGTCAGCAGCTGGCCACCGACATCGCCGCCGCCCTCAACCCCAGCTACACCGTCAACAACGCCCTGGTGGTCAAGGAAGACGGGCAAGCCGTTCTCGACAGCACGCTGGGCAATCGGGTCGTCGAGTTCGAAGTCGGTTCGGCGACCCTGACGCCTGCCGGGGTGAACATCCTCGACGAAATGGTCGCGGCCATCCTGCGCGTCGACCCGCCGGCCATCCAGATCGTCGGCCACACCGACAGCACCGGCGAGCGGCTGGCCAACATCGGCCTCAGCCTCAGTCGCGCCAACACCGTGCGCGACTACCTGGTCAGCAGGGGCATCCCCGCCGAGCGCCTGACCGCACTCGGCGCCGGCCCCGACAACCCGGTGGTCAGCAATGACACTGCCGAAGGCCGTTCGCGCAACCGCCGCATCGAGTTCAACATCATGCAGTGAGCGGCGGGGGCCGCTCAGCCGCCATCGCCCCCCTGTGGGTCGACGCCAAGCAGTTCCTCGACATGCGACAGCGCACCACCGTCCTTGAGGACCGTGCGCAACCACTCGTGCAGCGACATCTCGCCCCACCGAGCGGCCTTGGCGGCTAGATAGGCCACCGGGCTGTGCGGCTCGGTGCGGCGAAAGAACTCCCCCACCTCGCGCAGCTGGCGCAACGCCTGCTCACGGCTGGCCAGCCCTCCCGCAGACGACGGCGCCAGCGCCGGACGCGCGGCCGTCGATGGCGGCAACGCTGCGGCGACATCGGGCACCGGGGGCGGAACCGGGGCTGCGCTCATCCCGCCGGCCTGGGCGACGAAGCGCTCCAGCACCGCCATCACCGCCGCCAGATTTTCACGCGTGGCGCCGAACGCCGGCCCCTCCGCGCCAAGACGTGCATCGATCACCTGCTGCAACTCGCCCAGCGCCTCATGTGCGGCGCGTGCGGCATCGAGGTTATCCACCAGCCAGTGGGTCGGCGTGTCGCGCAAGGCGGCGTCGAACTGCTCCTGACTGACCCGCCCGCCTGCGGCCAGCACCGCAGCCTCGGCCGGATTGCGCTCCAGCGCCTGGGCAAGCGCGCGCGCCGCCTCCAGATCGACATAGGCATAGCGTCCACGATCGGAGTCGGTGATCGGCATCTCGCGCACCAGGCGCGCCGACTGCGCGAGCAACCAGTCAAGCGTGCCGATGCGCAACTCCTGATCGCCCTCCTCGGCCTGCGGATGGATGTCGTCCCAGTAGTTCTCGCACAAGCGCGCGAGCAGCAGATAGCCGTAACCCAGCCCCGCCAGCCCGCGCGTCTTCGCCAGCGCCTCAGCCAGCCAGGCGGCGATGCGCAGATCCTTGGTACGACTGGCCAGCAGCTCGCTGCACAGCCGCACCACCCGCGCCCAGTCGGCCTCCTTGAGCTCGGTGACCCACTCGCCCTGGTCGAGGGAGGGGTCGTCATGACGACGAGCCTCCTGAATGTCATCGAAGACATCCGAGAACATCAGATCCTCGCCGCAGCGCGAGGGCAGTTCCAGCGGACGCACGAGGGCGTCGAAATCGAAGTTCATGGCCGCACCGTATTCCATACCGGATTGGCATTGTATACCAAAGGCTTATGCAATAAGCTTCGCTAGCATATGACAGAGCCCGCCCGCTGCGCCTCCTGGAATGGCAGTGGCGCCTCTCCGGGCGCCACTGCCGTCAATCATCAGGACGAAGGCCGCCAGGCGGCAAACGCACTCAGCGCATGCGACGGCGCAGCGCACCGAGCCCGAAGAAGCCCAGGCCCAGCAAGGCCAGCATCCCTGGTTCCGGGACACCGTTGGGCGGGGGCGGGGTCAGCTCGCGCACCAGCTTCAGCTTGATGGCTTCGGAAAAGTCATCGAAGTTCGACACCACCATCTGGAAGCTGTCGGTGCCTCCGATCACGTTGGTCTCGCCATACGCCAGCGGATTGATGATGCAGGCAGGATCGAGACAGAAGAAGTTGCGACTCGACGGCTGGGCTTCGTCCTCGATCCAGATCGCATTGATGCGATCGACGCCGCCCGCCAGTGCTGCATCGCGGGCGCCCTGCAGCGGGGCACAGACCGCAGCGTTGAAACTGCAGGCATTGCCCTCGGAGCCATCGCCTGAAATATCGATGATCTGCAGACGGCCATCATAACCATTGGTCGCGAACAGGCCGGCACCGAAGTTGAGCGCACTGGTCATCGCCGTGCCGCCGCTGCTGGTGCGCGGTGCGCTCTCGACCGCGCTGGCAAAGGCGAACGATGTCGCCGCATCAAAGACGTGGGTCCAGTTGACCGCAATTGACGAACTGTCGGACCAATACACCAGGGCAACCGCAATGCCTCCGGCGGCCTCGATGGCGCTGATTACCGCATCATCACGGAAGGCATTGGCGTAGCCGTCACGCTGCAGGGCGAAGTCGGTTGCATTCAGGCTGCCGGAAACGTCGGCCAGCAGCAGCAACTCACTACCTACCGGAACAGCATGCACGGAAGAGGCGAATCCCCCGGCCGCAGCAGCTATGACTCCAGTCGCAAGCATGCTCTTGAACTTCATAAGGGCAACTCCTCAGGCAAGTTAGGTGACGTAACGCCGGCCGCAGTCAGCACTGAGAAAGCATTTGCATAATTCGTACCTGAATACAACTTCCTTTTGAAATCAATGCACTTACGCAAAACCCAGACAGCATGAAGCACGCAGATGTAAAAGCCGTCGACACTTGCCTTGCACGCTCACTCCACCGTCACGCTCTTGGCGAGATTGCGCGGCTTGTCCACATCCGTGCCCTTGACCAGCGCGGCGTGGTAGGACAGCAGTTGCAGCGGGATGACGTGCAGGACCGGGGAGAGCATGCCGTAGTGCTCGGGCATGTGCAGGATGTGCACGCCTTCGGACTCGGGGATTTCGCTGCCGGCGTCGGCGAAGACGTAGAGCTCGCCGCCGCGGGCACGCACTTCCTGCAGGTTGGACTTGAGCTTTTCCAGCAGTTCGTCGGCCGGGGCGACGGCGATCACCGGCATGTCCTTGTCCACCAGGGCCAGCGGGCCGTGCTTGAGCTCGCCGGCGGCGTAGGCTTCGGCGTGGATGTAGGAGATTTCCTTGAGCTTCAGCGCGCCTTCCATGGCGATCGGCCAGTGGCGGCCGCGGCCGAGGAAGAGGGCGTGGTGCTTGCCGGCAAAGCGCTGCGCCCAGCGTTCGATCTCCGCTTCGAGCTCGAGCACCTTTTGTACGGCCACCGGCAGGTGGCGCAGATTCTGCAGGTGGCGCGCTTCGTCTGCCTCCGGCAGGCGGCCGGCGAGTTTGGCCAGGGTCAGGGTGAGCAGCGCCAGCGCGGCGAGCTGGGTGGTGAAGGCCTTGGTGGAGGCGACGCCGATCTCGGGGCCGGCGCGGGTGATGAAGCGCAGGCTGGCTTCGCGCACGATGGCCGATTCGGGCACGTTGCAGATCGCCAGGGTGCGGCGCATGCCGAGCGCGCCGGCGTGCTTGAGCGCGGCCAGGGTGTCGGCGGTTTCGCCGGACTGGGAGATTACCACGACCAGGGTGTCGGGATCGGGGACGGATTCGCGGTAGCGGTATTCGCTGGCGATTTCCACCGTGCACGGCACGCGGGCGACCGATTCGAGCCAGTAGCGCGCCACCAGGCCGGCGTGGTAGCTGGTGCCGCAGGCCAGCACGAGCACGCGGCGCACGCCGGCGAACACTTCGGCGGCGCGCGCGCCGAACAGCTGCGGGTTGACCGAGCCGCCGCCGGCGATGATTTCCAGCGTGTTGGCGAGCGCCTGGGGTTGCTCGAAGATTTCCTTCTGCATGTAGTGGCGGAACTGGCCGAGTTCCACCGCATCCGCGGACAGGCTGGAGAGGTGGATCTCGCGCTCCACCGGCGCGCCGTCGGCGCGCACGATGCGATAGCCGCCGAGGCGCAGTTCGGCGACGTCGCCGTCTTCCAGGTAGATGACCTTGCGGGTGACCTGCAGCAGGGCGGCGGTGTCGGAGGCGGCGTACATGCCGTCCTCACCGACCCCGAGCAGCAGCGGCGCGCCGCTGCGGGCGACGATCAGGCGTTCGGGCGCGCTTTCGGCAACCACGCCGATGGCGTAGGCGCCGGTGAGCTCGCAGGAACTCTGGCGCACCGCGTCGAACAGATCGGCGCCGGCGTCGAGCTTGCTGTGGATGAGGTGGGCGATGGCCTCGGTGTCGGTATCGGACTCGAAGACGTAGCCGCGCGCCTGCAGCGCCAGCTTGATGGCTTCGAAGTTCTCGATGATGCCGTTATGGACCACCGCGAGACCGCCGGAGATGTGCGGGTGGGCGTTGCGTTCGGAGGGCACGCCGTGCGTGGCCCAACGCGTGTGGGCGATGCCGATGGGCGCTGCACTGTGGCGGGCATCGGCGAGGGCGGCAAGGTCGGCGACGCGGCCGGCGGAACGCAGGCGCTGCAGCCCGCCGTCGGCGAGCACGGCCAGCCCGGCGGAATCGTAACCGCGGTATTCGAGCTTGCGCAGCCCTTCGAGCAGCACGGGGACGACGTTACGGGAAGAAATCGCGGTGACGATGCCGCACATGGTCAGTTTCCTTGCTTGTTCTTCACCGGGCGCTGCCAACCGGCGAGACTGAGTTGTCTGGTGCGCGAGACGGTGAGCTGGCCGGCGGGCGCGTCCTTGGTGAGGGTGGTGCCCGCCCCCAGCGTGGCGCCGGCGCCGACGCGCACCGGGGCCACCAGCTGGGTGTCGGAGCCGATGAAGACGTCGTCTTCGATCACCGTGCGGTGCTTGTTGGCGCCGTCGTAGTTGCAGGTGATGGTGCCGGCGCCGATGTTGACCCGGCTGCCGACGTCGGCGTCGCCCACGTAGGCCAGGTGGTTGGCCTTGGAGTGGTCGGCGATACGGCTGTTCTTCACTTCGACGAAGTTACCCAGATGCACGTCCGCGCCGAGCTCGGTGCCGGGGCGGGTGCGCGCGTAGGGGCCGATCACGCAGGCTTCGCCCATGCGCGTGGCTTCGACGTGGGAGAAGGGGGCGATGCGGCTGCCGGCGCCGATGACGGCGTCGCGGATCACGCAGTTGGCGCCGATGCGCACGCCGTCGGCGAGCTCCACGCGGCCCTCGAAGACGCAATTGACGTCGATCTCGACATCGCGCCCGCAGATCAGCTCACCGCGCACGTCGAGGCGCGCCGGATCGATCAGGGTGACGCCGTCGTCCATCAGGCGGGCGGCGATGTTGCGCTGGTGGATGCGTTCGAGCTCGGCGAGCTGCGGCTTGCTGTTCACCCCCAGGGTCTCCCATGCCGCGGCGGGCTGCTCGCTGACCACTTCGACGCCGTCTGCCACGGCGAGGCCGATGATGTCGGTAAGGTAGTACTCGCCCTGGGCATTGTCGTTGCCGATGCGGCCCAGCCAGTCGCGCAGGCGGGCAACCGGGGCGACGAGAATGCCGGTATTGACCTCGCGCACCGCGCGCTCGGCGGCGCTGGCGTCCTTTTCTTCGACGATGCGGATGACGCGCCCGCTGCCGTCGCGCAGGATGCGGCCATAGCCGGTGGGGTCTTCGAGCTCCACGGTGAGCAGGGCCAGCCGTCCGCCGCCAGCGGCGGCGGCGAGACGCTGCAACGTGGCCGGGGTGATCAGCGGCACATCGCCGTACAGCACCATGGCCTGCGCCTCATCGCCGAGCAGCGGCAGCGCCTGGCGGACGGCGTGCCCGGTACCGAGTTGTTCGGCCTGCAGTGCCCAGCACAGGTCGGCGGCATCGAGGCGCTGGCGCACCTGTTCGCCACCATGCCCATGCACCACGCAGATACGCGCTGCGCCGAGCCGGCGCGCAGTATCGAGCACATGCGCAAGCAGCGGGCGGCCGGCGAGCGGCTGCAACACCTTGGGCAAGGCCGAACGCATGCGCTTGCCCTGGCCGGCGGCAAGAACCACTACTTCCATGAGCACTCCGGAGGCATAGAAATCCGGCCGCGATTCTACCATGGGGGCACTGTGCTTCCGCTGCGGAACAGGTCACGCACGGCCCATGCTGCAATGCACTTGCGCGCGCACGATAATCTGAAAAAAGTCATGAATCGCCGTTAGAATCCTGATGTTGCAATGCATATAGCGAGACCATCATGGAGCACGCAGCAGTCCAGTTCATCCAGAACCGCACCTTCGACGAGATCCAGGTCGGCGACTTTGCCCAGCTCATCCGCACCTTGCGTCCGGAAGACATCCATCTTTTCGCGGTGATGTCGGGCGACGTCAACCCCACGCACGTTGATCCCGAATTCGCGCGCTCCAGCCAGTTCCGCGAGGTGGTCGGGCACAGCATGTGGGGCAGCACGTTGATCTCCACCGTCCTCGGCACCGAGTTTCCCGGCCCAGGCACAGTCTATGTCTCCCAGGGGCTGAGCTTCTGGCGGCCGATCTCGATCGGCGACACGCTGACCATCACCGTCACCTGCCGCGAGAAGTTCGAGCACAACCACCACATGGTGTTCGACTGCCTGGCGGTCAACCAGGACGGCCTGAAGGTCATCGACGGCACCGCCGAGGTGCTCGCCCCGACCGAGAAGATCAAGCGCCCGCGGGTCAATCTGCCCGAGGTGACCATTTCCGACCGCGAGTTGCGCTACCGCCACCTGCTGTCGGTGAGCTCCGGCCTCAGCCCGATTCCGATCGCCGTCGCCCACCCCTGCGATGCCGAATCCCTGCGCGGCCCGGTGCAGGCGGCCGCCGCCGGTCTCGTCGACCCCATCCTGGTGGGGCCGGAAGCGAAGATCCGCGCCACCGCGGAAGAACACGGCATCGACATCAAGGGCTTCCGCATCGTCGACGTCGAACACAGCCACGCCGCCGCCGAGGCTGCCGTGGCACTTTGCCGCGACGGCGGTGCCGAGGCGCTGATGAAGGGCTCGCTGCACACCGACGAGCTGATGAGCGCGGTGATCTCCAAGGAAGGCGGCCTGCGTACCGCCCGCCGCATCAGCCACGTATTCCTCGCCGACGTGCCGACCTACCCGCACCCGCTGATGATCACCGACGCGGCGATCAACATCGAGCCCTCGCTGGAAACCAAGGTCGACATCATCCAGAACGCCATCGATCTGGCCCACGTGCTGGGGCTGGCCGAACCCAAGGTGGCGATCCTCTCGGCGGTGGAAACCGTCACCTCGAAGATCCGCTCCACCATCGACGCCGCCGCACTGTGCAAGATGGCCGACCGCGGCCAGATCAAGGGCGGCCTGCTCGACGGCCCGCTGGCCTTCGACAACGCGGTATCGCTGGTCGCCGCCAAGACCAAGGGCATCCGCTCCGCAGTGGCCGGCAATGCCGACATCCTCGTAGTGCCGGATCTGGAATCCGGCAACATGGTGGCCAAGCAGCTCGAATACCTCGCCGATGCGCTGATGGCCGGCGTGGTGCTGGGCGCGCGCGTACCCATCGTGCTGACCAGCCGTGCCGACACGGCCGAGACCCGCGCCGCCTCCTGCGCCATCGTGCAGCTGATGGCCCACCGCAAGCGTGAGGCACTGCTCGCATGAAGGCCGTCCTCGTCCTCAACGCCGGTTCGTCCAGCCTCAAGTTCGCGCTCTTCCCCGTCGATCCGGTGCTTGCCGAGCAACCCGCGCTGTCCGGACAGGTAGAAGGGATCGGCGCAGTGCCCGAACTCTCCGCCCGTGACAGCAACGGCGAGCGCTACCACGAGGCGGTCACCACCACAGGCGAACAGTCGGCGCAGCACCGCGATGCGCTCACCCACCTGTTCCGCTGGCTGGCGGCCCACAACCCCAATCTGGAGATCGTTGCTGCCGGCCACCGCGTGGTTCATGGCGGCGAACGCTACAGCGCACCGGTGCGGCTCACCGAAGGGGTGCTGCGCGAACTCGACGAGTACGTCCCGCTGGCTCCCCTGCACCAGCCCCACAACCTGCGTGCCGTGCGCGCCGTAGGTGCATTGCTGCCGGAAATCCCGCAGGTCGGCTGCTTCGACACCGCCTTTCACCGCACCCAGCCCGCCGTCGCCCAGGCCTTTGCGCTGCCGCGCGCACTGAGCGCCGAAGGGGTGAAGCGCTACGGTTTTCACGGCCTCTCCTACGACTACGTCGCCCGCCAGCTGCCAGCGGTAATCGGCGAGCAGCGCGCGCGGGGCGCCGTGATCATCGCCCACCTCGGCAACGGCGCGTCGATGTGCGCCTTGCGCGACGGCCGCAGCGTGGCATCCACCATGGGTTTCACTGCCGTCGAGGGCCTGATGATGGGCACCCGTACCGGCAGTCTCGACCCCGGCGTACTGCTTTACCTGATGGAGCAGAAGGGCATGGACGCCAAGGCCCTGACCCGACTGCTGTACAAGGAATCCGGTCTCCTCGGGGTCTCCGGCATCAGTCAGGACATGCGCACCCTGCTCGCCTCCGACGCCCCCGAGGCGCGCGAGGCGGTGGAGCTGTTCTGCTACCGCATCGCCCGCGAGCTCGGCTCCCTGGCGGCAGCCGCCGGCGGACTTGATGCGCTGGTATTCACCGGCGGTATCGGCGAGCACGCCGCGGCAGTGCGCGCCCGCGTTGTCGAACTGTCCGCGTGGCTGGGGGTTGGCATCGACGCCGAGGCCAACAACACCCACGCCAGCCGCATCGACCTGCCCGACAGCGGAGTCGCCGTGGCGGTGGTGCCGACCAACGAGGAAGGCATGATCGCGCGCTACACGGTAGAGCTGCTGAACGGCTGATGTGTCCTGCTCTCGGTTGCGCTCCGACGCAGCCAGACAAGAAAAGGGCGACCCGCGGGTCGCCCTTTTTCACTCCATCACCGGCGGCTTCAGCGTGGTCATACGCTTTCACCCACCAGGAACTCATCAACGGCACGCGCGCACTGACGGCCTTCGCGCCTTGCGGGCCGACCGGCCCGCAATCGTCAACTCCCCCTCGTGGGCGATTCCGTCATCGCGGCAATACGCTTTCACCCATCAGGAACTCATCAACGGCGCGCGCGCACTGACGGCCTTCACGAATCGCCCACACCACCAGTGACTGCCCACGGCGCATGTCGCCGGCAGCGAACACCCCGGCAACGTTGGTGGCGTAGCAGCCCGCACCGTCGGTATTTGCCTGGGCATTGCCGCGGCCGTCCTTGCTGACTCCGAAGGCGTCGAGCACGCTGCCGACGGGGTTGGTGAAGCCCATGGCGAGGAAGACGCGCTCGGCCGCGAAGACCTCCTCGGAACCGGCCACCTCGCTCATGCGGCCATCCTTCCACTCCAGGCGTACGGTGCGCACACCGGTGAGCTTGCCGTTCTCGCCGATGAACTCCTTGGTGCCGATGGCGTACTCGCGGCGGGTCTCACCTTCGAGGTGGGAGGAGGAGGTGCGCAGCTTGATCGGCCAGTACGGCCAGGTCAGCGCCTTGTTCTCCTGCTCCGGGGGCTGCGGCATCACCTCGAACTGGGTCACCGAGGCCGCACCGTGGCGGTAGCTGGTGCCTACGCAGTCCGAACCGGTATCGCCGCCGCCGATCACCACCACGTTGCAGCCTTTGGCGGAAATCGGGTTGGCGCGGTCGCCGGCGACCTCCTTGTTCTGCGGAATGAGGAACTCGAGGGCGAAATGCACGCCGGCGAGCTCGCGCCCGGGCACCGGCAGGTCGCGCGGCACCTCTGCGCCACCGGCAAGAATGACGGCGTCGAAGCCCTGCCGCAGTTCATCGGCGGAAATCACCGTGGTGGCATCGTTGACGATGCCCGCCGGCAACTCCTTGGCACCGACCAGCACGCGGGTGCGGAAGCTCACGCCCTCGGCCTGCATCTGTTCGACGCGGCGGTCGATGAGCTGCTTTTCCATCTTGAAGTCGGGGATGCCGTAGCGCAGCAGGCCGCCGATACGGTCGCTCTTCTCGAACACCGTGACGTCGTGGCCTGCGCGCGCAAGCTGCTGTGCGGCCGCCAGGCCGGCGGGGCCGGAACCGACCACGGCAACCTTCCTGCCGGTCTTCGCGGCGGGCGGTTGCGGCTTCACCCAGCCCTGCTCCCAGGCCTTGTCGATGATCGCGCGCTCGATGGACTTGATGCCCACCGGATCGGCGTTGATCCCGAGGGTACAAGCCGCCTCACAGGGCGCCGGGCAGATGCGCCCGGTGAACTCGGGGAAGTTGTTGGTCGAATGCAGCACTTCAATGGCCTGCGCCCAGTTGCCGCGGTAGACCAGATCATTCCAGTCCGGAATGATGTTGTTCACCGGGCAGCCGCTGTTGCAGAACGGAATGCCGCAATCCATGCAGCGCGCGCCCTGCACCGCACCCTGCTCGTCGCTCAGGCGGGCGACGAACTCCTTGTAGTTGCTGACCCGCTGGGCGGCCGGCTCATAGGCCTCGGCAACGCGCTGGTGTTCGAGAAATCCGGTTGGCTTGCCCATCTCAAGCGGCCTCCAGTTGCTGTTGCTTTTGCGCGGCCATCTCTGCCAGCGCACGACGGTATTCATGCGGGAAGACCTTCACGAAGCGCCCGCGCCAGTTCGCCCAGTTGTCGAGAATCTGGCGGGCCCGCGGACTGCCGGTGAAGCGTGCATGGCGTTCGATGAGCCCCTTGAGGATGAGCTCGTCACCCATGCCGAGGTGGTCGATATCGACGCGCCCATGCGACTCCAGCTCATCGCCGGACTCCGAACCCTTGCGCGCCTCGATCTCGTCGGGCAGCGGCTCGAGGTCGACCTGGGCCATGTTGCAGCGCTGCGCGAAGCTGCCGTCCTCGTCGAGCACGTAGGCCACGCCGCCGGACATGCCGGCGGCGAAGTTGCGCCCGGTCTGGCCGAGCACCACCACGGTGCCGCCGGTCATGTACTCGCAGCCGTGGTCGCCCACGCCTTCCACCACCGCAGTGGCGCCGGAGTTGCGCACCGCGAAGCGTTCGCCGCCCACGCCGGCGAAATACACTTCGCCCTCGGTGGCGCCGTAGAGCACGGTGTTGCCGACGATGATGTTGTCCGCGGTGGTACCGCGGAACTCGGCCTGCGGACGGACGACGATACGGCCGCCGGAGAGGCCCTTGCCGACGTAGTCGTTGCCCTCGCCGACCAGTTCCAGGGTCACCCCGCGCGCCAGGAAGGCGCCAAAGGCCTGACCGGCGGTACCGCTCAGCCTGACGTGGATGGTGTCGTTGGGCAGCCCGGCATGGCCGTACTTCTCCGCCACACGGCCGGAGAGCATGGCGCCCACGGTGCGGTTGATGTTGCGCACCGGCAGGTCGATGCTGACCCGCTCGCCCTTTTCCAGCGCCGGCGCAGCAAGCTTGATGAGCTGCTGGTCGAGGGCCTTGTCGAGGCCATGGTCCTGGGTATCGACATGCAGGCGGGCGACGCTGTCGGCCACCGCGGGGCGGTAGAAGATGCGCGAGTAGTCGAGCCCCTGGGCCTTCCAGTGGCTGATGCCGGGCTTCATGTCGAGCAGGTCGGCGCGGCCGATGAGGTCGTCGAACTTGCGGATGCCCAGCTCGGCCATCAGCTCGCGCACTTCCTCGGCGATGAAGAAGAAATAGTTCACCACGTGCTCGGGCTGGCCGGAGAAGCGCTTGCGCAGCTCGGGATCCTGGGTCGCGACCCCCACCGGGCAGGTGTTGAGGTGGCACTTGCGCATCATGATGCAGCCTTCGACGACCAGCGGCGCGGTGGCGAAGCCGAACTCGTCAGCGCCGAGGAGGGCGCCGATGACGACGTCGCGACCAGTCTTGATCTGTCCGTCGACCTGCAGACGCACACGCCCGCGCAGGTTGTTGAGCACCAGGGTCTGCTGGGTCTCGGCGAGGCCCAGTTCCCACGGCGACCCGGCGTGCTTGATCGAGCTCCACGGCGAAGCCCCGGTGCCACCATCGTGGCCGGCAACGACGATGTGGTCGGCCTTGGCCTTGGCGACACCCGCGGCAACGGTGCCAATGCCGATCTCCGAGACCAGCTTGACCGAGATGTCGGCACGCGGGTTGGCATTCTTCAGGTCGTGGATGAGCTGGGCCAGATCCTCGATGGAATAGATGTCATGGTGCGGCGGCGGCGAGATGAGGCCGACACCCGGCACCGAGTGACGCAGGTAGCCGATGTACTCGGAGACCTTGTGGCCGGGCAGCTGGCCACCTTCACCGGGCTTGGCGCCCTGGGCCATCTTGATCTGGATCTGGTCGGCGTTGACCAGGTACTCGGTGGTGACGCCGAAGCGCCCCGAGGCCACCTGCTTGATCGCCGAGCGCAGACTGTCGCCGGCCTGCAGTTCGAGGTCGCGCTCGATGCGGCTCTCGCCGATGATCTGCGACAGCTTCATGGCCTGGGTGATGGGCTTGAAGCGCATCGGGTCCTCACCGCCTTCGCCGGTGTTGGACTTGCCGCCGATACGGTTCATGGCAATCGCCAGCGTGCTGTGCGCCTCGGTGGAGATCGAACCCAGCGACATCGCACCGGTAGCGAAGCGCTTGACGATGTCCTTGGCCGACTCGACCTCGTCGAGCGCCACCGGGGCGCCGGCGGGCTTGAGTTCGAAGAGCCCGCGCAAGGTCATGTGACGCTTGCTCTGGTCGTTGATGATGCGGGCGTACTCCTTGTAGGTGTCGTACTTGCCCGAGCGCGTCGAGTGCTGCAGCTTGGCGATGGCCTCCGGCGTCCACATGTGTTCGTCGCCACGCACGCGATAGGCGTACTCGCCGCCCGCCTCGAGCATCTCGGCGAGCACCGGGTCGGCACTGAAGGCCTTCCTGTGCAGGCGGATGGTCTCTTCCATGACCTCGAAGACACCCATGCCGTCGACCTGGCTGGTAGTGCCGGTGAAGTACTTGTCGAGCAGGGCCTGCTGCAGACCCACGGCTTCGAAGATCTGTGCGCCGGTATAGGACATGTAGGTGGAGATGCCCATCTTCGACATCACCTTCATCAGCCCCTTGCCGACCGCCTTGACGAAGTGCTTGACGTACTTCTCGCCGCTCTCCCCGTCGCCGGCAAGCTGCTGCAGGGTCTCAAGGGCGAGATAGGGATGCACCGCCTCGGCGCCGTAACCGGCGAGCACGGCGAAGTGGTGAATCTCGCGCGCGGTGCCCGTTTCCACCACCAGGCCGGCGCGCGTGCGCAGGCCCTTGGTGACCAGGTGCTGGTGGATGGCGGACAACGCCAGCAGCGCCGGGATGGCGACGCTGTCGGCATCCACCTTGCGGTCGGAGACGATGAGGATGTTGTAGCCCTGCAGCACTGCATCCTCGGCCTCTGCACACAGCGAAGCGAGGCGCGCCTCGACGCCTTCCTTGCCCCAGGCCACCGGATAGCAGATGTCCAGTTCGGCGGAGCGGAACTTGTTGTTGGTGTAGCGCGCGATGTTGCGGATCTTCGCCATGCCGGCGAAATCGAGCACCGGCTGCGACACCTCGAGGCGGAACGGCGGATTGATCTCGTTGATCTCGAGCAGGTTGGGACGCGGGCCGATGAAGGACACCAGCGACATCACCATCTGCTCGCGGATCGGGTCGATGGGCGGGTTGGTGACCTGCGCGAAGAGCTGGCGGAAGTAGTTGTAGAGGGGCTTCTCCTTGGCCGACAGCACGGCCAGCGGAGAATCGTTGCCCATCGAACCGGTGGCTTCCTCGCCGGCCTTGCCCATCGGCTCGAGGATGAACTTGATGTCTTCCTGGGTATAGCCGAAGGCCTGCTGACGATCGAGCATGGTCGCCGCGCACTCCGGCGCGCTGGCCTGGGCCGGCGCTTCGAGGCCGTCGAGCTTGATGTTGATGCGCGACAGCCATTCGGCGTACGGACGTGCGCTGGCAAGCGACTCCTTGAGCTCCTTGTCATCGATGATGCGGCCCTGCTCCATGTCGATGAGGAACATCTTGCCCGGCTGCAGGCGCCACTTCTTGACGATCTTGCTGTCGGGGATGGGCAGCACGCCGGACTCCGAGGCCATCACCACGAGGTCGTCGTCGGTGACCAGATAACGTGCCGGACGCAGGCCGTTGCGGTCCAGCGTGGCGCCGATCTGGCGGCCGTCGGTGAAGGCCACCGCAGCGGGGCCGTCCCACGGCTCCATCATCGCCGCGTGGTACTCGTAGAAGGCGCGGCGGCGCTCGTCCATGTGGGTGTGCGACTCCCAGGCCTCGGGGATCATCATCATCACCGCATGGGCCATCGAGTAGCCGCTCATCACCAGTAGTTCGAGCGCGTTGTCGAAGGCGGCGGAATCCGACTGGCCGGGATAGATCAGCGGCCAGATCTTCTGCAGGTCGTCGCCGAGCAGCGGCGAATGCACGCCCTTCTCACGCGCGCGCATCCAGTTGTAGTTGCCGCGCAGGGTGTTGATCTCGCCGTTGTGCGCAATGTAGCGGAAGGGGTGAGCGAGGTTCCACTTCGGGAAGGTGTTGGTCGAGAAGCGCTGGTGTACCAGGGCAAGCGCGGAGACCGTGCGCGGATCGACCAGGTCGAGGTAGTACTCGCCGACCTGTCCGGCCAGCAGCAGACCCTTGTAATTGACCGTGCGCGCGGACATGGAGACCATGTAGAACTCCTGCCCGTGCTTGAGGTGGAGCGCATTGATGGCGTTGGCGGCACGGCGGCGGATGACGTAGAGCTTGCGCTCGAGGGCCTCGGTGACCATGACGTCGGGACCGCGCCCGACAAAGACCTGGCGGATCACCGGCTCGGCGGCACGCACCACCGGGCTCATCGGCATCTCGCGATTCACCGGCACATCGCGCCAGCCGAGGACGATCTGACCCTCGGCGCGCACGGCGCGCTCGATCTCTTCCTCACAGGCCAGGCGGGAGGCGCGTTCCTTGGGCATGAACACCATGCCGACACCGTACTCGCCGGCCGACGGCAGGTGGATGCCACGCCCGGCAAGTTCCTCGCGATACAGCTGGTCCGGAATCTGGATCAGGATGCCCGCGCCGTCACCCTGCAGGGGATCGGCGCCGACCGCGCCGCGGTGGTCGAGATTCTTGAGGATCTCGAGGCCCTGCAGGACGATGTCGTGGGTCTTGTTACCCTTGATGTGGGCAATGAAGCCCACGCCACAGGCGTCGTGTTCGTTGGCCGGGTCGTACAGACCCTGCTTCTGGGGGAGATCCATTTCGTTCTTCCTCGAAACAACACGGTCGCCGGACGCTTGCATCCGGCACGATTCAGGCGCTGCAAAGCGAAGCAAAAAGCGCACCAAATTAGTGCATCGCGCAAAAAAAGGCCGGGCCTACCAGCACCGGCACTGTCCTTGCGGCGCACACGGGCGCTCGCTGCCCTTTTACGAGAGCGGTCGACGAATATACCCCCAGAAAGAGGGGCTTACAAGATTTTTTTGCACTGCGCCATCGGTGCCGCTTTGCCCCGCGGCCGCATGGTGCTCAGTGGATTTCGCCGACGGCGAAGAGTCGGCGATGCTCGCGCATGGCGTAGCGATCGGTCATCCCGGCAATGTAGTCAGCAATTGCACGCGCCTTGTCGGCCTGCGCGCGCGCCTGATACTGCGGCGGCAGCAGGCGGGGGTCGGCCATGAAGGCGGCGAAGAGGTCGGCGACGATGCGCCGTGCCTTGTCGGTCATGCGCAGCACCTGATAGTGCTGGTAGAGGTGCGTGCGCAGAAAGGTCTTGAGCTCGCGCAGCTGCGGCAGCAGGGTATCGGAATAGGCCACCAGGCGCGGAGCGGCGCGCACCTCGGCAAGACTGCCGACGCCAGCGGCGGCGATGTTGGCGCGGGTGCGCGCAGTCAGGTCGAGCACCATCTGGTTGATCATCCGGCGGATGGTCTCGTGGATCAACCGGCGGCCGCCCAGGCCTGGCCACTGGCGCGCCACCGCAGTGCGATTGTCGGCAAAGATGGCAACCGCATCGAGCTGTTCGAGGGTGATCAGCCCTGAGCGCAGACCGTCATCGATGTCATGGTTGTTGTAGGCGATTTCGTCGGCGAGGTTGGCAAGCTGGGCCTCCAGCGACGGCTGGGTGCCGTCGATGAAGCGGCGGCCGAGCTCTCCGAGGGACTCGGCGTTACTGCGCGAGCAGTGCTTGAGTATGCCCTCGCGAGTCTCGAAGGTGAGATTGAGGCCGTCGAAGGCCGCATAGTGCTCTTCCAGCACATCCACGGTACGCAGCGACTGCAGGTTGTGCTCGAAGCCGCCGTGATCCTTCATGCAGGCGTTCAGCGCCTCCTGCCCGGCATGTCCGAACGGCGTGTGGCCAAGATCGTGGGCGAGCGCAATGGCCTCCGCAAGATCTTCGTTGAGCCCGAGGATGCGGGCGATGCTGCGGGAGATCTGCGCCACCTCGATGCTGTGGGTGAGACGGGTGCGGAAGAGGTCGCCTTCGTGGTTGACGAACACCTGGGTCTTGTATTCGAGGCGCCGGAAGGCGGTCGAATGGACGATGCGGTCGCGATCGCGCTGGAACTCGGAGCGCTCCAGCGGGGCGGGCTCGGCGTGCACACGGCCGCGCGAATGGGCCTCGTCGACCGCCCACGGTGCCAGGGCGGTCATCGCACGCTGCACGCTTCGATGGCTGCGGCGATGTCGGCGCTGTCGGCCGTCGCGCTGACCACCCCGGCACCGATGTCCTTCAGCAGCACCAGCCGCAACTGCCCGGCCTCGACCTTCTTGTCGTGGGCCATCAGGTCGAGATAGCGCTCGGCGCCCAGCGCCGGACCGCTCACCGGCAGACCCGCCCTGCGCAACAGGGTACGCACGCGCTCGACCTGGGCGCCATGGAGCCAGCCCAGGCGGCGCGACAGCTCCGCTGCCATCACCGTACCGGCAGCCACGGCCTCGCCGTGCAGCCAGGTGCCGTAACCCAGCGCGGTCTCGATGGCATGGCCGAAGGTATGGCCGAGGTTGAGCAGGGCGCGTTCGCCCTTCTCGGTCTCGTCAGCCGCAACGACCTCCGCCTTGTTGCGGCAACAGCGTTCGATCGCCCACGCCAGCGCTGCGGGATCGCGTTCGAGCAGGCTGTCGATGTTGGCTTCCAGCCAGTCGAAGAAGGGCAGATCGCGGATCAGGCCGTACTTGATCACCTCCGCGAGTCCGGCCTTCAGTTCGCGCTCGGGCAGGGTATCGAGGGTGGCGGTGTCGGCGATGACCAGGCGCGGCTGGTAGAAAGCACCGATCATGTTCTTGCCCAGCGGATGGTTGATCGCGGTCTTGCCACCGACTGAAGAATCGACCTGGGCCAGCAGGGTCGTCGGGATCTGGATGAAGGGCACGCCACGCTGGTAGGTGGCTGCGGCAAACCCGGCCATGTCGCCAACCACACCGCCGCCGAGCGCGATGACCGTGGTCGAGCGCTCGCAGCGCGCGCCGAGCAGCGCATCGAAGATCAGATTGAGAGTCTGCCAGTCCTTGTACGCCTCGCCATCGGGGAGCACGACGCTGTCAACGCGCACGCCGTTGCCCTCCAGCGCGCCCTGCAGGCGCGAGAGATAGAGCGGACCGACACGGTCATTGGTGACGATGGCCACGCGCGGTGCCTGCAGGCGCCCGAGGATGAGCGCGGGGTCATCGAGCAGACCGCGGCCGATGTGGATGGGGTAAGCGCGCTCGCCGAGCGCTACGTCGAGGGTGTGCATGGTCCCGTCCTGCGGTTTTCCAGTGCTTTCTGAATCTGTCTGACCATCGCCCCAGGGTTGCCACGCCCCCCATCGACGATGATGTGCGCCACCTCCCGGTACAGCGGATCACGCTGACGATGCAGCGCGAAGATGCGCTCGCGCGGGTTGGGTACCTGCAGCAGCGGGCGGTTGCGGTCATGCCGCGTACGTTCCCACAGCACTTGGGGCGGGACGTTGAGATAGATCACCACGGCACGCTCGGCGAGCAACGCACGATTGCCCGGATCGAGGACGGCGCCCCCGCCGGTGGCGATCACCAGCCCGTCGCAGGAGGTCAGTTCATCGATAACCTGACTTTCCCGGCGCCGGAAGCCCTCCTCGCCCTCGATTTCGAAGATGGTCGGAATCTTCACCCCGGTACGCGCCTCGATCTCGTGGTCACAATCGACGAAGCGCATCCCGCTGCGCCTGGCCAGTTCCTTTCCGATGGTGGTCTTGCCGGCCCCCATCATGCCGATCAGTACGATTCGATCCACGCCCGTCTTTGTGCAGAGATGAAACAAGGAGGCCGGAGTTCCATCAGGCGATGGAACTCCGGCCCCGAAGTATGCCGGAAACCGGGTCAGCGCAGGGTGAGTGCGTCGGTAACGATGCGCGGGGTGATGAACACCAGCAGCTCGCGCCGCGAGGACTCACGCTTGGTGTTGCGGAACAGCGCGCCGAGCACCGGCACCTCGCCCAGCACCGGGACGCGGGCGATGTTGTTGGTCTCGCTTTCCTCGTAGATGCCGCCGATGACCACCGTACCGCCGTTCTCGACCAGCACCTCGGTCTTGACGTTCTTGGTGTCGATCGCCGGCTCCAGGAAGCCGGCCGGGAACACCGGGCTGTCCTTGTTGACCTCGACGCGCAGTTGCAGGCGCCCGTCCGGCGTGATCGACGGCCGCACCTTGAGCGACAGCACTGCCTTCTTGAACTCGACGCTGGTCGCCCCGGAGCTGGTTTCCTTGCGGTAGGCGATCTCGGTACCTTGCTCGATGGAGGCCTCGACGAGGTTGGCGGTCAGCACGCGGGGGCTGGAAACGATGCGCCCACGACCGTCGCTTTCAAGAGCCGACAGCTCGAGATTGAGGAAACGGGTGGCGGCATTGTTGAACAGCGCCAGATTGACCGTCGAGAAGGAGGCCACCGGCGTGGCGCCACCGCTTTGCGCACCGGTACCGACCAGTGCGCCACCGACGACCTGACCAAGGCCGGCGCGGGCGTTGCCGATACGGTGCCCGCGGCCGTCGGTGAAGTTCATCCGCACGCCGAGATCGCGGGCGAAGTCCTTGCTGGCCTCGACGATGCGCGCCTCGATGAGGACCTGGCGGGGGGCCTGATCGATTTCGACGAAGAGGCGACGCAGGGCATCCAGGCGGCTGGGAACGTCGGTGATGAAGACCTTGTTGGAGCGCTCATCGACCACCACGCTGCCGCGCGGCGAGAGCATGGTCTGGTCCTTGCTCTTGAGAAAGTCGAAGATCGCCTTGGCGCTGTGGTAGTTGATCTGGAAGCTTTCGGTATGCAAGGGCTCGAGATCGCCGATCTGCGCCAGCGCCTCCAGCTGCATCTTCTCGCGCGCGGCGAGCTCGTCACCCGGGGCGATCCAGATCACGTTGCCGTTCTTGCGCATGTCCAGCCCCTTGGACTGGAGGATGATGTCGAGCGCCTGATCCCAGGGCACATCCTTCAGACGCAGGGTGAGATTGCCGCGTACCGAATCGCTGGTGATGATGTTGAAGTCGGTGAAGTCGGCAATGACCTGGAGGACGGCACGGACGTCGATGTTCTGGAAATTGAGTGACAGCTTCTCTCCCGCGTACTGGCCGCGCGGCGCGCCCTGCACGAGGCGGTTGGGATCTTCCACCAGGCGCTTGACCTCAAGCACGAACTGGTTGTCGCTCTGGTAGGCGTTGTGCTCCCAGAGGCCGTTGGGGGTGATCACCAGGCGGACGTTCTCGCCCTGCTGCTGGGCCACCATGCTGGTGATCGGGGTGGCAAAGTCGGTGACGTCGGAGCGTCGCTGCAGATGCTCGGGCAGCGAGGTGCGGACGAACTCGACGACAAGGTTGGAGCCCTGCTGGCGGATGTCGATGCCGGTGTCGGGGTTCGACAGCTCAACCAGCACCCGGCCCTGTCCGTCGGTGCCGCGGCGGAACTTGATGTCGCGGACGCTCTTTGCCGCCTGCTCGGCCTGCTGCGACGAGGCAGCGAAATTGGCCAACGGTTGCTCGGTGATGGTGGTCAGATCGGCCTGCCCCACGGGGTTGAGGGCGATGATCAGCTCACGGCCCTCGATGCGGGTCTCGAAAGGCGCCATGCGGGTGAGGTTGAGCACCAGACGCGTGCGATCGCCGACCTGGACGATGTTGGCACTGCGCAACTCGCCCTGGTTGATGGTCTGCACGTTGTGCCCCAGACCGTTGGCGGTAGCCGGAAAGTCGAAGGCGATGCGCGCCGGATTGGCGACGCTGAAGCTCGCCGGGACGGCATCGAGCGGCGCCTGCAAGGTCAGCTTGACGAACACCGCCGACCCCTGGAGGGCGGTCTCGAGTTTCTCGATACGGTTGACCTGGTTCTGCGTTTCCGCAGCCCCGCCCTGCGCCAGCGCAGGCGAGACGGCCACACCACCAAAGACGGCTGCGAGCAGCAACGTTGCGATACCTTTTTTCATCATCTGCCTCCCTGCTGCTCCTGCAACAGCAGCGAACTGGTGCGCTCGCTCCAGTCGCCATTGATGTCTTCAACGAGTTCCTTGAGCTGGACTTCGGTTTCCGTCACTGCCGTGACCATGCCGAAGTTCTGCCCCATGTAATTGCCCACCCGCACCTGGTGAATGGTGTCGCCGATACGGATCAGGGCATGCGCCTGATCACCCTGGATCAGCGCCCCGACCATGGTCAGCGATTCCAGCGGGAAGGCTTCCAGCGGTTCGCGGCGGCGGTCCAGATCCGGCTGGATGCCGCTGCCGCCGCCCGCCGCGGCGCGTTGCTCGGGCATCAGGCGGTCTGCACTGAAGGGGGGCTGGAGGTGTCCTGCTTCGTACTCGACCACCGGGAAGGGCCGGATCTCCGGCAGCGGCTTGACGCCGCCGCGCATCGTGCGCGCCTGCTCGGTCATCCACGCCTGAATGTTCTCTTCCTCGCTGGCGCAGCCACTCAGCATCGCTGCACCGAGCGCGATGACGATGACCGACCGGGTTAGCTTCATGCTGGGCCTCATCTTCTGCCTCTCGAAGTCTGCTGCGCGGCACGTGCCGCCTGCTGCCTGGCAGCCAGTTCCTCTTCGTCGAGATAGCGATAGGTGACCGCCTTGGCCTCGAACTTCAGCTGACCGCTGCGATCGCTCTCGATGGCGATGTTGTTGAGGGTGACGATGCGCGGCATGCGGGCGACGTCGCTGGCGAAGGCACCAAGGTCGTGATAGCCGCCAAGAACGCGGATGTCGATCGGCATCTCGGCATAGAACTCCTTCACGGCCTCTGCACCCGGCTTGAACAGTTCGAAGGCCAGCCCGCGCCCCAGGCCGGCCTGGTTGATCTCGGCAAGCAGGGAGTCCATCTCCGCACGGTTGGGTAGTTGCCGCAGCAGGGCGCCGAACTGGCGGTCGATCTCCTCCAGCTGGCGACGGTGCTCATCCAGATTCACGGCCTGGCGCTTCTTGCTCAGCCACTGCTCCCTGAGGGTCACTTCCTCGGCCTCGCGGGCGGCCAGATTGTCCATCTGCCCCTGCCAGTGGAACCACCAGGCTGCGGCTAGCGTCGCCACCAGCAGGGCCACGAAGACCGCGACCTTGGGCGCCGTTGGCCAGGCTCCCGGGTCGTTGGGATTGAGATTCTTGAAATCCTCGGCAAGGCGATTGAGGTCCAGCCCCTTGCCCGGCACAGCTCCTTTACCGAACTTCATCGCTGCGCCCCCCTGGCGGCCGCGCGCGCCGGTGTCCCCTGCGCTGCGGGAGTTGCTTCGTCGCCTTCCGCTGCGGCGGGCGGAGCAATGTTGATGTTGAGGGTGAACTCGCCCACCCTGCGGCCGTCGACATTGACCGCCTTGACCTCGACAAGCTGCGGCCGGGTGAGGTAGGGCGACTCCTCAAGTGCGCGCATCAGGTGGGAGACCCGTGCATTCGACTGTGCATAGCCCACCAGGGTGATGCGCTTGCCAGCCTGCTTCATCGACTTGAGATAGACACCCTCGGGCATCAGCCGGGTCATTTCGCTCAGCACATGCACGGTTTCGGCACGGTCACCCTGCAGCGCCTCGATGACCTGCTTGCGCTCCAGCAATGAATCGATCTGCTCGCGCAACTGACGGATCTCGGCGATCTCGCGGTCGAGCTTCTGGATCTCGGTACGGAAAATCTGGTTGGTGCGCTCCTGGCGCTCGATGTAGCCAGCCAGCACGGTGTGCACGAGCAGCGCGATCACCAGCCCGAGGGCGACCATCAGGCCGGAAACGACGTAGAACTGCTGACGCCGCTCGCGCCGCTTGATCTCGCGGTGCGGCAGCAGATTGATGCGCGTCATGTGTCGAACCTCCGCAACGCCAGTCCGCAGGCCACCATCATCGCCGGGGCATCGGCCAGCAAGGCCTTCGGACGGACGCTGGAAGACAGGGACATGCCTTCGAAGGGGTTGGCGATGGTAGTCGGGATCTGCGTGCGCCCGCCAACCATCTCACCCAGGCCGGGAAGTACCGCACAGCCGCCCGCGAGGACGATGTGATCGACCTGGTTGTACTGCGTGGAGGTGAAGAAGAACTGCAGCGCGCGCGACACTTCCAGCGCCATGCTGTCCATGAAGGGGCGCAGCAGATCACGCTCGTAGTCCTCAGGCAGGCTGCCGGTGCGCTTGGCGCTCTCGGCCTCCTCCACGCTCATGCCGTACTGGCGGGCGATGTCCTGGGTAAGCTGCGCGCCACCGAAGGCCTGCTCGCGGCTGTAGATCTGCTGGCCGTTACGCAGAACGGTAACGGTGGTGACGCTGGCGCCGATGTTGATCAGGGCGATGATCTTGCCCTCACCGCCGCCGGGCAGGCGCTGGCGGACCAGCTCGAAGGCGGCCTGGGCGGCGAAGGTATCGACATCCATGATCACCGCCTTGAGCCCCGCCGCCTCGGCAGCCGCCACCCGGTCCTCGACCTTTTCCTTGCGCGAGGCGGCAATCAGCACCTCGACCTCGTCGGGATTGTCGCGCAGCGGCCCGATGACCTGGAAGTCGAGATTGACCTCGTCGAGCGGGAAGGGGATGTATTGATTCGCCTCCGACTCAACCTGGACTTCCATTTCCAGTTCGCGCAGACCGGCGGGCAGGATGATCTTCTTGGTGATCACCGCGGAGGCCGGCAGGGCCACGGCAACGTTCTTGAGCGAAGCGCCCATTCGTCGCACCGCCCGGCGCACGGAATCGCTCACCGCCTCCAGATTGGCGATGTTGCCATCGACCACGGCATCACGCGGCATGGGCTCGATCGCATAGCGTTCGACCCGATAGCCGTCCCTCTCCGAACCCGACAGCTCGACCAGCTTGACTGATGAAGATGAGATATCCAAACCAGCCAGTTGCCGTGCCTTAGGACTGAACATCGCTAAGTCGATCACAAAGAAAGTCCTTAAATTTCTTTATGTTAGGCTTATTTCCTGAATAAGCTTCTGAAATCCTAGCAACAACATTGTCAAGTGTAAAGCAACATCCCTTGACAAAGCCAACTGGAGGCCCTCTCCCGGGCCCCGTATAATCGCGCCCTCGCCCCTCTGGAACGGACTTTCAATGCGCTGGGTTCTCTACCCCCTGGCTTTCATCCTGGTACTGGTGATCATCGCCATGGCCACGCTTGCTGCCGCCGTGACCCTCGCCTGGCCCAACCTGCCGAGCCTGGAAACCCTCACCGACTATCGTCCGCGTATTCCTTTGCGAGTATACACAGCCGATCAGCAACTGCTTGCCGAGTTCGGCGAGGAACGCCGTTCGGTGGTGCGCATCGGCGACGTTCCGCCGATCCTGCGGCAGGCCATCCTCGCCGCCGAGGATGAGCGCTTCTACGAACACCCCGGCATCGACCCGGTCGGCATCGCCCGCGCCGCCCTTGCCAACCTCAGCACGGGCGGACGCAGTCAGGGCGCATCGACGATCACCCAGCAGGTGGCACGCAACTTCTTCCTCTCGCGCGAGAAGACGTACAACCGCAAGCTCTACGAGATTCTCCTCGCCCTCAAGATCGAGCAGAACCTCAGCAAGGACCAGATCCTCGAGCTCTACATCAACCAGATCTTCCTCGGCCATCGTGCCTACGGCTTTTCCGCGGCGGCGCGAACCTACTTCGGCAAACCGCTGGAGCAGATCAACCTCGCCGAGGCGGCGATGCTGGCCGGGCTGCCGAAGGCGCCCTCGGCCTTCAACCCCATCGTCAACCCGCGGCGCGCCGAGATCCGCCAGCAGTACGTGCTGCGCCGCATGCTCGACGCCGGCTTCATCGACAACACCGCCTACCAGGCCGCGCTGCAGACCCCGGTGCGCACCGTGTCGCGCGCCGACCACAGCGCCTCAGGCATCCTCCAGGGCGGTCACGTCGCCGAGATGGCCCGCCAGATCGCCGTCGACCAGTTCGGCGAAGACGCCTACCACCTCGGCATCCGCGTCATCACCACGGTCAACTACGCCGACCAGCTCGCCGCCCAGAAGGCGCTGCGCGACGGCGTGCTGACCTACGACCGCCGTCGTGGCTACCGCGGCCCCGAAGCCTTCGTGGACATTGCCGGCAATGGGACGGCGCTGGAAGAACGTCTCGACGAGGTCATCGCCGAGCATGGCGACGTACAGGGCCTGCTCGCCGCGGTGGTGCTGGAAGCCTCCACCCGCGAGGTGCGCGCCTACCGCAACGGCGAGGTCCATACCATCAGCGGCAACGGCCTGCGTTTCGTCGCGCCCATGCTCGCCGACAACGCCCCGCAGGCGCGCCGCATCCGCGCCGGCGCGGTGATCCGCATCCGCAACAACGGCGAACAGGGCTGGGATATCCTCCAGCTCCCCGAAGTGCAGGCGGCCCTGCTCTCCATCGACGCCCGTACCGGCGCCGTGCGTGCGCTGGCCGGCGGTTTCGATTTTGGCCGCAACCAGTTCAACCATGTCACCCAGGCCTTGCGTCAGGCGGGCTCCAGCCTGAAGCCCTTCGTATACTCCGCGGCACTGGAGCGCGGCTTTTCGCCGAGCAGCCTGGTAGAGGACGAACCCCTGCACTTTCCCGCCGGCGTGACCGGCTCGCAGGAGTGGACGCCGCGCAACTACGACGGCAAGTTCGACGGTCTGATGACCCTGCGCGAGGCCCTCGCGCGCTCCAAGAACATGGTATCGATCCGCGTCCTGCAGTCGATCACCCCGCAGTACGCGCAAGACTACCTGACCCGCTTCGGTTTCGAGGCCGAACGCCACCCCCCCTTCCTGACCATGGCGCTCGGCGCCGGCAGTGTCACCCCCTGGCAACTGGCCGCAGGCTATGCAGTGTTCGCCAATGGCGGCTTCCGCATCGAGCCCTACGTGGTGTCGCAGATCATCGACGGCGACGGTCGCGTGGTCGCCCGCATCGATCCGCCGGTAGCCGGCAAGAGCGCGCCGCGGGTGATCGATCCGCGCAACGCCTGGCTGATGGATTCCATGCTGCAGGACGTCGTCAAGCGTGGCACCGCGACGCGCGCGCGCAGTCTGGGGCGCAGCGACCTGGCCGGCAAGACCGGCACCACCAACGACTATCAGGACGCCTGGTTCTGCGGCTACAACCCCGACGTGGTGGCTGTCGCCTGGCTCGGCCACAGCCAGCCGCGCAACCTCGGCCGCGGCGAAACCGGCGGCTCCGCAGCCCTGCCGATATGGGTGGATTACATGCGCGTGGCGCTCAAGGACGTGCCGGACAGACCAATGCCGCGCCCCGAAGGCCTGGTCGCCATCGAGCTTCACGATGGCAGCGCGCAGAGCGAGTTCGTCTATCGCGAGAACAAGCCGCCCGAGCCGCCGCCGCTGTTCATGCCCTCGTTCGACCTCTCTCCGGCCGCCGAGTCGCCGCACGAAGCCATCCCGCAGGCGCCGCTCGCGCCGCTGCCGCCGCCTGCACCGCAAGCCCCGGCACCGGTCATCGAGCGCTCCTTCGGCAGCGCCAACCCCTGATCAGGGCTGCGCCTGCAGCACCACGGCGACGCCGCCCTGCTCGCTCACCAGGCGCGACAGCGCGGCGTACAGCTCAACCCCGTCACGGGTGCCCAGCCAGCGCCCGTTCTCGGGGCGGAAATGGAAACCGCCCGAGCGCGCCGCCACCCAGATCTCGCGCGCCGCGGCATGGCGGTTGATGATCATCTTGCTGCGATCGGCGAACTCCACATCGAGGATGCCTCCCGGCATCTGCTCGATCTCCAGCTCCGCGCCGCAGGACTCCAGCGCCTCCTCGATACGGGCCAGTTCAGCCTCGGCCAGGGCATTGAACGCTGCCTCTTCCATGCGCACTCCATCTGTTAGCATTTCATCTTTGAACCCGGATACGCCCGCCATGCGCATCACCCACCTCCTCGCCGCACTGGCCTGCGCCCTGATGCTCCAGGCCTGCGGCATCAAGGGCTCGCTCTACCTGCCCGAGCAAGCCCCTGCCGGCACTGCCGGCGATCATAGCAAAGCTGCCCCGACCCCCGACGCCAGACCATGACCACGCAACACCTGCCCATGCCCACCCTGCAACGCAAGGGAGGCGAACTGCACCTCGAAGAGGTCGCCCTCAGCGCCATCGCCGAAGAATTCGGCACGCCCACCTACGTTTACTCGCTGGCTGCGCTGAAGGCTGCCTACGGGGCCTACCGCGATGCCCTCGGCGGACACCGCGCGATGGTCTGCTACGCCGTCAAGGCCAACTCCAGCCTCGCCATCCTGTCCGTCTTCGCCCGCCTCGGTGCCGGCTTCGACATCGTTTCCGGCGGCGAACTGGCGCGCGTACTGGCCGCCGGCGGCGACCCCGCACGGGTGGTGTTCTCCGGTGTCGGCAAGAGCGCTGCTGAGATGCGCCAGGCGCTGGATGCCGGCATCCGCTGCTTCAACGTCGAATCCGCTGCCGAGCTCGAACGGCTCGCCGCCATTGCGGCCGCCATGGGCAAGGTGGCGCCGATCGCCCTGCGCGTCAATCCGGACGTTGACCCCAAGACCCACCCCTACATCTCCACCGGGCTGCGCAGCAACAAGTTCGGCGTGGCCTTCGACGAAGCGGCCGCCCTGTATCGCCGCGCCGCCACGCTGCCCAGTCTGCGCGTGGCCGGCATCGGCTGCCACATCGGCTCGCAGCTGCTCGACGGCGCCCCGGTGGTGGAGGCCGCCGCGAAGGTGCTCGACCTCGTCGACCGCCTCGCTGCCGAGGGCATCGCCCTCGACCACATCGACCTCGGCGGCGGTCTCGGCATCCGCTACCGCGACGAACAGCCGCCCGCAGTGGCCGCCTATCTCGCCCCCCTGCTGGCGCTCTTCGCGGGGCGTGGCGAAGAGCTGCTGCTTGAGCCGGGGCGCTCGCTGGTCGGCAATGCCGGCCTGCTGCTCACCCGGGTGGAGTATCTGAAGCCCGGCGCGGAGAAGAACTTCGCCGTCGTCGATGCGGCGATGAACGACCTCGCCCGCCCGGCGCTCTACGACGCCTGGCACGAAGTCGTCGAGGTCGGTGCGGGCAGCGGCGAGCGTGCGCGCTACGAAGTGGTCGGGCCGATCTGCGAGAGTGGCGACTTCCTGGCTCACGACCGCGCCCTGGCGGTGGCCGCCGGCGACCTGCTGGCCATCCTCTCCGCCGGCGCCTACGGCATGACCATGAGCTCGAACTACAACACCCGCCCACGTGCCGCCGAAGTGCTGATCGACGGCGCACGCATCCACCTCGCGCGCGCGCGCGAGCGTGTCGAGGCGCTCTATGCCGGCGAGGCCGCGCTGCCCTGATAAGGCGGCGGTAGCGGGCGCGTGCGGGCTGATCTAGCGCGCAGTGCCCGCATCATCCCCGGCGGCGCCCGCGCGGCGGGCCTCGTACTCTTCCATCAGCGCACGGCCAAAGGCCTTCCAGGTCGGACCGCCATGGGTATGGACGCCGACCTCGGCACTCTGCTTCATGGTCAGCAGCATCAGTTCGGCGAGCGCGTAAAGCTCCGCGCGGGCGCGCCGGCGCGGATCGGCGTCATGCAGGGCGGCATTGTTGCAGGCCGGGTCGCAGTCCAGAGCCTCGCGCGCCAGCGCACGCACGGCGGCGTGGTCCGACCAGTCGATGCGCAGCTGCAGCCCGCGCTTGAAGATCTCGCGCTCCAGCTCGGCTGCATCGCGCTCGTAGTGGCCGAAACCGCTCACCGCCGGCCACCGCCGAGTTCGTCCAGGCAACGCCCCAGCGCCGCGCGCCAGCACGGCATGACGATGCCGAAACGCTCCGCCACGGCGCGCTGGT
Organism: Pseudothauera lacus; assembly: GCF_003034845.1. Taxonomy (GTDB): domain Bacteria; phylum Pseudomonadota; class Gammaproteobacteria; order Burkholderiales; family Rhodocyclaceae; genus Pseudothauera; species Pseudothauera lacus. The sequence continues at coordinate 42,137 of NZ_PZKC01000009.1, forward strand.
CGAGGCGCGAATTGAGCGGACGCGCCGCCGGCGTGGGATAGGCCGTGCTGGGGATGGCCTCCACCGCGCCGACGCGCAGCGCCAGGTCGGGGCGACGCGCGCGCACCTGGGCGAAGATCTCCTCGGCAAAACCGTGCCAGCTCGTCTCGCCGCCGCCGGCAAGGTGGAAGAGACCGCTGCGGAAATGCCCTGCGGCGCGCTCACGCACCGCCTGCGCCAGCGCCAGTGCGCTGGCATCGGCGATGTTGCGCGCCCAGGTCGGCGCACCGAACTGGTCTGCAACCACGCGCAGGACATCGCGCTCCGCCCCCAGGCGCAGCATGGTGAGGAGGAAGTTCGCCCCCCGTGCGGCATACACCCAGGTGGTGCGGAAAATCAGATGGTCGCAGCCGGAAGCGGCGATGGCCTGCTCGCCGGCGAGCTTGCTGCGCCCATAGGCATTGAGCGGCGCCACCGGATCGTCTTCGACATAGGCTGCGGGCTTGCTGCCGTCGAAGACGTAGTCGGTGGAGTAATGCACCAGCAGCGCGCCGGCGCGGCGTGCAGCGGCGGCCAGCTCGGCAACCGCCTCGGCATTGATGCGCCGGGCCAGGGCCTCCTCACTCTCGGCGCGATCGACGGCAGTGTAGGCCGCGGCATTGACGATGGCCGTCGGCCCGGTCTCCGCCACCAGTGCCGCCAGCGTCTCCGGGCGGGCGAGGTCGCAGCGCTCGCGCGCCGGCACGATGACCTCGCCGAGCGGCATCAGGCTGCGCGCCAGCTCCCAGCCGACCTGGCCGCTGGCGCCGGTGAGGAGAATCCTCATGGCCGCGCCCCGCGTGCAGCGTAGTTGGCGTCGATCCACTCACGGTAGGCACCGCTCTGCACGTGGCCCACCCAGTCCTGGTTGGCGAGATACCACGCCACGGTCTTGCGGATGCCGCTGGCAAAGGTCTCCGCGGGGCGCCAGCCCAGCTCGCGCTCGATCTTGCGCGCATCGATGGCGTAGCGGCGGTCGTGGCCGGGACGGTCCTGCACATAGGTGATGAGGCGCTCGTGCGGCCCCGCCGGATCGGGCCTGAGCTCGTCGAGCAGCGCGCAGATGGTGCGCACGATGTCGATGTTGGGCATCTCGTTCCAGCCACCGACATTGTAGGTCTCCCCCAGCCGGCCGCGCGCCAGCACCTCGCGGATCGCCGCGCAGTGATCGCCGACGTACAGCCAGTCGCGCACGTTCATGCCGTCGCCGTAGATCGGCAGCGGCTTGCCGGCCAGGGCATTGGCAATCACCAGCGGAATGAGCTTCTCGGGGAACTGGTAGGGACCGTAGTTGTTCGAGCAATTGGTGGTCAGCACCGGCAGGCCGTAGGTGTGGTGCCAGGCGCGCACCAGGTGGTCGGAAGCGGCCTTGCTGGCGGAGTACGGGCTGTTCGGTTCAAAGGCCTTGGTCTCGGCGAACGGCGGATCCTGGGGGCCCAGCGAACCATAGACTTCGTCGGTCGATACGTGCAGGAAGCGGAACGCTGCGCGCGCCTCGCCGTCGAGCGCGCCCCAGTAGGCGCGCGCGGCTTCGAGGAGGGTGAAGGTGCCTTCGACGTTGGTGCGCACGAAGGCCGCCGGACCGTGGATGGAGCGGTCGACATGGCTTTCGGCGGCGAAATGGACGATGGCGCGCGGGCGCTGTTCGACCAGCAGGCGGTCGATGAGGGCGCGGTCGCAGATGTCGCCGTGCACGAAGACATGGCGCCCATCGCCCTGCACACTGGCGAGGTTCTCCATATTGCCGGCATAGGTCAGCGCATCGAGGTTCACCACCGGCTCGTTCGCGGCAGCCAGCCAGTCGAGTACAAAGTTCGCACCGATGAATCCGGCGCCACCAGTGACAAGAATCATCGTGGAGTCCTGCTAGAGTTCGATTTTTTTTGGGAACGCCGCAGACAAGAAGACCTTTTCCCTGCGGCAGTGCATCATTCTACCTTGCCGCCGCCCGGATTTTCTCGTCGTCATGTACCCGTCATCATCGTCCCGCGCCCTTGTCGCCCGCTGCCTGCTGCTGTTGCTGACGCTGTTCGCCTGCGGCACGCACGCTGCCGGCCTGCCCGCGCCGGTGCGCACCGCGCTGCAGGGCGCCGGCATCGCCCTCGACGACGTGGCGATCTGGGTGCAGCCGGTGGATGCGCGCATGCCAGTGCTTGCCCACAACGCCGAGAAAGCAATGAACCCGGCCTCGGTGATGAAGCTGGTAACCGCCTTTGCTGCCCTCGAACGCCTTGGGCCGGCCTACACCTGGACCACGCGGATCGCGCGCCGCGGCGAAGTGCGCGGGACGACGCTGCACGGCGACCTCTACATCGTCGGCGGTGCCGACCCCATGCTCGGCTACGAACGCCTGTGGAAGATCCTCCGCCAGCTGCGTGCCCTCGGCATCACCCACATCGCCGGCGACATCGTCCTCGACGGCTCCGCCCTCGCCCTGCCGCCGCATGACCCCGACGCCTTCGACGGCCGCGGCCTGCGCCCTTACAACAGCGGCCCGCACGGCCTGCTGCTGCACTACAACACCGTGCGCCTGACCCTGATCCCCGGAGCGCACGCCGGTGAGGCCGTGCAGCTCGCCGCCGATCCACCGCTCGCCGGCATCAGCATCGACAACCGCATCGTCACCGCCGCCGGCCCTTGCGGAACCTGGCACCATGGTCTCGAAGCACGCCTGCAGCAGGGCGCGCAAGGCCCCCGGCTGGAACTCGGCGGACGCCTGCCGGCGAGCTGCGGGCGGCGCGACTGGAGCGCCGCGCCGCTGTCACCGGAAGCCTACGGCATCGCCCTGGTGGCCGCCTTGTGGCAGGAGGTCGGTGGCCACCTCGATGGCCGCGTGCGCAGCGGGCTTGCCCCTGCCGACGCCAGCACGGTGCTCAACGACAGCTCGGAAAGCCTTGGCGACGTGGTACGCAACATGAACAAGTGGTCGAGCAACATCATCGCCCGCCAGATGCTTGCCACCCTCGGCGCCACCGCGGGCGGCGTGCTCGACATGGTGAGCAGCGGAGCGGTGGTGGCGCGCGCACAGCTCGACGCCGCCGGCATCGACACCGACGGACTGGTTATCGAGAACGGCGCCGGGCTGTCGCGCATCGAGCGCATCCGCGCCGACACCCTCGGACAGTTGCTGCTCACCGCCTGGCAACGCCCGTGGATGCCGGACTTCGTTGCCGCGCTGCCGATGGCCGGGGTGGATGGCACCGCGCGACGACGCCTCAATGGCAGCCCGGCGAACGGTCAGGCACACATCAAGACCGGCACGCTCAACGGCGTGCGCGCGATGGGTGGCTACGTCCTCGACCGCCACGGCCGCCGCCACGCGGTGGTGATGATGGTCAACCACGCACAGGCACCGGCCAGCCATGCGGCGCAGGATGCGCTGCTTGAGTGGGTGTGGGAAGGACGCTGAGCCGACTCGCGGCGCGGGCCGGGTCGATCGCGGCCCAGGCCGCCCCTACAGGCCCAGCTCGTCCCACATTGCGTCGACCTTCGCCTTTACCGCGGCGTCCATGACGATGGGCGTGCCCCACTCGCGGCTGGTCTCGCCCGGCCATTTGTTGGTGGCGTCCAGGCCCATCTTGGAACCCAGGCCGGCCACCGGGCTGGCGAAGTCGAGGTAGTCGATCGGGGTGTTGTCCACCAGCGTGGTGTCGCGGGTGGCGTCCATGCGGGTGGTCAGCGCCCAGATCACTTCCTTCCAGTCGCGGATGTCCACGTCCTCATCGACGACGACGATGAACTTGGTGTACATGAACTGGCGCAGGAAGCTCCAGATGCCGAACATCACCCGCTTGGCGTGCCCCGGGTACTGCTTCCTGATGCTGACCACCGCGAGGCGGTAGGAGCAGCCTTCCGGCGGCAGGTAGAAGTCCACGATCTCGGGGAACTGCTTCTGCAGCAGTGGGACGAAGACCTCGTTGAGGGCCACGCCCAGCATCGCCGGTTCGTCGGGCGGCTTGCCGGTATAGGTGGAGTGGTAAATCGGCTGGCGGCGCATGGTGATGCGCTCGACGGTGAACACCGGGAAGTCGGAGACCTCGTTGTAGTAGCCGGTGTGGTCGCCGTAAGGACCTTCCGGCGCCAGGTCGTCCGGGTGGATGACGCCTTCCAGGACGATCTCGGCGGAGGCCGGCACCTGCAGGTCGGAGCCGAGGCATTTCACCAGCTCGGTCTTGGCGCCGCGCAGCAGGCCGGCGAACTGGTATTCGGAGATGGTGTCCGGCACCGGCGTCACCGCCCCCAGGATGGTGGCCGGGTCGCAGCCCAGCACCACCGCCACCGGGAAGGGTTCGCCGGGACGGGCAAGGCTGTGCTCGCGGAAATCCAGCGCGCCGCCGCGGTGCGCCAGCCAGCGCATGATCACCCGGTTCGGCCCCAGCACCTGCTGGCGGTAGATGCCCAGGTTCTGGCGCTTCTTGTGCGGTCCGCGGGTCACCACCAGACCCCAGGTGATCAAGGGCGCAGCGTCGCCGGGCCAGCAGTGCTGGATAGGCAGCTTGGCGAGATCCACCTCGTCGCCCTCCCACACCACCTCCTGGCAGGGCGCGGAACGCACCTCCTTGGGCGCCATGTTGAGCACCTGCTTCAACACCGGCCACTTCTCCCAGGCGTCCTTAAGCCCTTTCGGCGGCTCAGGCTCCTTGAGGAAGGAGAGCAGCTTGCCGACCTCGCGCAGCGGGGTGCTCCAGTCGCCGTCCGAGACGTCCTCGCCCATGCCCATCGCCACCCGCTGTGGGGTGCCAAACAGGTTGGCCAGCACCGGAATCGCCTGGGGCACGCCGCGGGTCAGCGGCTGCTCGAACAGCAAGGCCGGGCCACCGGCGCGCAGCACGCGGTCGGCGATCTCGGTCATCTCGAGGTGGGTGTCCACCGGCACTTTGATGCGCTTGAGTTCGCCGCGCGCTTCGAGCTGGGCGATGAAGTCGCGGAGGTCGTGGTATTTCATCTGGGCGGCACTCAGCGGCAGGCGTTGATGGCGTCGCGCGTATCCTGCGCCACGCGGCGCGCAGCGGCGGCGAAGTCTTCGCCCTGGCCGGCGTAGAGGATGGCACGCGAGGAGTTGATCATCAGCCCGCAGCCATCCATGGTGCGTCCAGCCTGCACGGTGGCGGCGATGTCGCCGCCCTGCGCGCCGATGCCCGGCACCAGCAGCGGCACCTCGCCGGTCAGCTCGCGCACCCGGGCGATCTCGGCCGGGAAGGTGGCGCCGACCACCAGGCCGCAGTTGCCGCTGGCGTTCCACTCCTCGGCGACCAGGCGGGCGACACGCTCATAGAGTCGCTCTTGCCTGCCGGGGGCACCGACGTCGAGGAACTGCAGGTCCGAGCCGCCCGGGTTGGAGGTGCGGCAGAGCAGGATCACGCCCTTGTCGCCGTAGGCCAGGTAGGGCTCCACGGAGTCGCGCCCCATGTAGGGATTGACCGTGATCGCATCGGCCCTGAAGCGCTCGAAGGCCTCCACCGCGTACTGCTCGGCAGTGCTGCCGATGTCGCCGCGCTTGGCGTCGAGGATCACCGGCACCGCCGGGTGATGCGTGTGGATGTGCTCGATCAGCGCCTCGAGCTGGTCCTCCGCGCGGCGCGCGGCAAAGTAGGCGATCTGCGGCTTGAAGGCACAAGCCAGATCCGCGGTGGCGTCGACGATGTCGCGGCAGAACTCGAAGATGGCCTGCGGGCGGCTGGCGAGGTGGGCCGGGAATTTGGCCGGATCGGGATCGAGGCCCACGCACAGCAGGCTGTTGCGCTGCTGCCAGGCGGCCTTCAGGGCGGTCATGAAGTGCATCGGAAGTCCTTTATGTGAGGGCTGTCTGCAGCGCGTAATCGAGCATCAACCCGGCAAAGATCGTCCCACCCACCCAGTTGTTGTGCAGGAAGGCCCTGAAGCAGGCAGCGCGCTCGCGCTCGCGAATGAGCGTGTAGTGATACAGGGAGATCGCCACGCCCGCTGCCAGCCCCACAAAAAAGGGCAGCCCACGCGCGGCAAGCATGCCGGCGGCGGCGAGCAGTGCGAAGGCGGCGGCGTAGCACGCCATCACCGCGGCAACGTCGAAGCGTCCGAAGGTGATCGCCGAGGTGCGGATGCCGATCTTCAGATCGTCGGGGCGGTCCACCATGGCGTACTCGGTGTCGTAGGCCACTGCCCAGAAGACGTTGGCGGCGAGCATCAGCCAGGCGATGGCCGGCACCTCGCCGCGCAGCGCGGCGAAGGCCATCGGGATGCCAAAGCCGAAGGCAATGCCCAGATAGGCCTGCGGAATGGCGAAGAAGCGTTTCGTGAAGGGGTAGCTGGCGGCGAGGAAGAGCGCCGGGATGGACAGCCACAGCACCAGCGCCGGCAGCGGCAGGATGAGCACGAAGGCGGCGAGCGCGAGCGCCCCGGCAAGCAGCAGGGCCTCGCGGGTACTCACCGCGCCGGTGGCCAGTGGGCGATTGCGGGTGCGCTCGACATGGCCGTCGAAATCGCGGTCTGCATAGTCGTTGATGACGCAGCCGGCCGAGCGCATCAGCACTGTACCGAGCACGAAGATCGCCAGCACATGAAGCGGCGGAAAGCCCTCCGCGGCCACCCACAGCCCCCACAGCGTGGGCCACAGCAGCAGCAGGATGCCGATCGGCTTGTCCAGGCGCATCAGGCGCAGGTAGAGGGGGAAGCGGTGGGCAAGGGTCATCGGATCAGCGGGGCAGGTCGAGGATCGCCGGCAGGAAGGCTTCGCTCACCAGCAGGGCGCGGCGGCGCAGCAGGAACACCGAGCGCCGGGCCCACAAGCGCGCCGGCAGGGCGACACCGGGGAGGGCCGCGACGGCATGATGATAGCGCGCATCGCGGGTATCGAGACAGGCGCAGGCCAGCGGCTGGCGGGCGATGCGCGGATCGGCGAAGAGCGCGGCGCCGAGCGGGCGCGCACCGATGCCGTGGAACAGGTTCCAGGCGCCGCGCAGGTTGTGGCGCGGCAGCACGGAGCGCGCATACACCACCGCACGGCCATCGGCGAGCAGCAGCACCTCGCGCACCCAGGCCAGTTCGTCGCCGCTCAGACCGAGCAGGCGGGCTTCGTCGCGCTGCGGCAAGGCCAGCTGCTGGGCCAGCACGTGGACGCGGAAGTTCCCGCAGCGCGCACGGATGCGCGCGGTCAGCGAGCCTGGATCGGTGAGCCAGGGACGCAGCGCAGCCGGCACGGTGGCGCGCGGCGGGCGGCGCAGCCAGGTTTCGCGGTGAAGTCGGGTGTGCATGGAAGATCAACTTGGGGGCCGGGCGCATCATACCAGCGCCGGCGTCTGCCCTTCAGGCGCGCAGCAGGCCTTCGCGCCCCCCCAGCCAGCGCTCCTGCAGCGCTGCAGCGGCCTGGGGATGGTCACGCAGCAGGCTGGTACTGGCCTCGCGGGCGGCCTCGAGGAGATCGCCATCGGCCTCCAGGTCGGCGTAGCGCAACAATGGCAGGCCACTCTGGCGCGCGCCGACGAACTCTCCCGGACCACGGATGCGCAGGTCCTCGCGGGCGATGGCAAAACCGTCGCTGTTCTCGTAGATCACCTTCAGACGCGCCCGCCCGCTCTGCGACAGCGGCTGGGCATAGAGCAGGATGCACACCGAGGCGGCGCTGCCGCGCCCGACCCGGCCGCGCAGCTGGTGCAGCTGGGCGAGGCCGAAGCGCTCGGCGTGCTCGATCACCATCAGGCTGGCGTTGGGCACGTCCACACCGACCTCGATCACGGTGGTGGCGACCAGCAGATGCACCTCACCGGCGGCAAAGGCCGCCATGGTGGCGGACTTCTCGGCGGGCTTGAGGCGGCCGTGGACAAGGCCGATGCGCAGTTCCGGCAGCGCCGCCACCAGGGTGTCGTAGGTATCCTGCGCGGTCTGCAGCTGCAGGGCTTCGGACTCCTCGATCAGCGGACACACCCAGTAGGCCTGGCGGCCTTCAGCGCAGCCGGCGCGGACACGGGCGATCACTTCGCCGCGGCGGGCGTCCGAGACCAGCTTGGTGATCACCGGCGTGCGCCCGGGGGGCAGTTCATCGAGCACCGAGACGTCGAGATCGGCGTAATGGCTCATTGCCAGGGTGCGCGGAATAGGGGTCGCCGACATCATCAGGAGGTGGGGACCGAGGGCCCCGGCGGCGCCCTTCTCGCGCAAGGCCAGGCGCTGACGGACGCCGAAGCGGTGCTGTTCGTCCACCACCGCGAGGCCGAGGCGCGGCAAGGCCACCGGGTCCTCGATGAGCGCGTGGGTGCCCACCGCCAGCATCAGCTCGCCGTCGGCAAGGCGGGCCATTTCCGCCGCGCGGGCGCGCTTGCCGCGGCTGCCGGAGAGCCAGCCGACCTCGATGCCGAGCGGGGCGAGCCACTGCGAGAGCTTCTGCCAATGCTGTTCGGCAAGAATCTCGGTGGGTGCCATCAGTGCCGCCTGGTAGCCGGCATCCACGGCCTGCAGCATCGCCAGGGCGGCGACGATGGTCTTGCCACTGCCGACGTCCCCCATCAGCAAACGCTGCATTGGATGCGGCACGGCGAGATCGGCGGCAATCTCGGCCACCGCGCGGCGCTGCGCCGCGGTGAGTGCAAAGGGCAGGCCGGCGAGCAGGCGGCGGGCGAGGCCGTCGCCGGCCGCCAGCGCCGGCGCACGACGGGCGCGGCGGGCGTTGTAGGCGCGGCGCAGGGAAATCTGCTGGGCGAGGAGCTCTTCGAACCTGATCCGCCGCCAGGCCGGATGCTGGCGGTCTTCGAGCACGCTGGCCGGCACTTCCGGCGAGGGGTGGTGGAGCGCGCGCAGGGCCTCGGCGAGCCCGGGCAGCCCGAGGCGGGCGCACAGCGCGGGCGGCAGGACCTCGGCGACGGTTTCGCTGGCGAGGGCGCGGTCGATGAGCTTGCGCAAGGTCGCCTGCCCCAGCCCGGCGGTGGTCGGGTAGACCGGGGTGAGCGCTTCCGGCAGGCTTTCGCCGGCATTCACCGGGTGCACGCGGGGATGCACCATCTCGCTGCCGAAGAAGCCCCCGCGCACCTCGCCGAACAGACGCACGCGGCGCCCCGGGGCGAGCAGCTTCTGCTGCGAGGGGTAGAAGTGCAGCCAGCGCGCCACCAGCGTGCCGGAGGCGTCGGCGATGTGCGCGACGAGCTGGCGGCGCGGACGCAGGGTGACGTCGCAGCTCACCACCTCACCCTCGATCTGTGCCGGGAAGCCGGGACGGGCGACGGCGATCGCGGTCAGCCGGGTCTCGTCCTCGTAGCGCAGCGGCAGATGGAGCAGGAGGTCGCGCGGCGCGCGGATGTCCAGCTTGGCCAGGCGAGCGGCGAGCTGGGCCCCTACTCCCGGCCAGCCGGGCGCTGCAGCGGGCCGCGGCGCGGCCCGTTCACGCGCCATGCAACACTGCCCGCCGGACTCAGCCGAGCACCAGCACCGCGTCGGCCTCAACCTCGGCACCACGCGGCAGCGCCTTCACCCCTACCGCGGCACGCGCCGGATAGGGGGCGCTGAAATAGCGCGCCATGATCTCGTTGACGGTGGCGAAGTTGCCCAGATCGGTGAGGTAGAGGTTGAGCTTGACGATGTCGGCGAGGGTGCCGCCGGCAGCTTCGGCGACCGCCTTGAGGTTCTCGAAGACGCGCACGGTCTGGGCTTCGAAACCGTCGGCGAGCTGCATGCTCGCCGGATCGAGCCCGATCTGCCCGGACAGGTACACGGTGTCGCCGGCGCGCACGGCCTGCGAATAGGTGCCGATGGCCGCGGGCGCGGCCGGCGTGGAGATGATCGAACGGCTCATGAAACGACCTGTGGATGGGGAATGGAGATGCCCGGAGGCGCTCAGTCGCCGGCGCGCAGGGTGATATCGCAGCCGACCTTGGTGAACACCTTCTGCAGCCCGCGGCGGCCGGCGGCATTGATCACCACCGGGGCCATGAAGTTGGCACGCAGCCCGGCGGTGGTCGGCGAACCGGCATCGCTGCCGTCCTTGCGCACGATCACGGTGACCAGTGCATCCTCGGGCTTGGCAAGGCCGAGCAGGGCGGACTCCTCGTCGCTGAGGGCGAATTCGTAATGGATGCCCAGCGTCGCCGGATCGGCAAGGGAGAAGGCGACATCGGGGTCATCGGCACTCTGCAGCACCAGCACCGCGACCTCGGAGCCTTCCTCGTGCACCAGCGCGAAACGCTTGCACTGTTCGAAACCCGGCAGGCCGGCGGGGAAATCGATGATCTTGTCCTCGCTGACCTCGAAAGTGCCGAACTCGGTGCTGTCGATCTTCATGCCTGCTCTCCTCACTGTGGATGATGAACTGATGTCTGCAACTATAGCAGCCCGCCGCACCGCGGCCGGACTTCTCAAGGCGCACGCGGGGTGACGACGATGCCGACACCTTCGCCGGCGGCGCGCAGGGCGGCCTGCTGGGCCTCGGCCTCGCTGCGCTCGGCGAAGGGGCCGAGCACCACGCGCGTCTCCAGGCGGGCCTCGAAGCCGGCACTGCGCAGACGCGCCTGCAGGCGTTCGGCATTCTCACGCGCTCCGAACACGCCCAGCTGCAGGACGTGAGCGCCAGCACCGCCGGCCAGCGCCACCGGCACTTCGACGACCTCGTGCACCTCCAGCGGCGGCAGCGCCGGCGTCTCCGCCACCGGGGCCGGCGCCGGTGGCGCGGCAGGTACTGCGACAGGCACCTCAACGGCGACAGGCGCAGGCGCCTCTTCGTCGCCGCCGGCCAGCCACAGCAGCGCGCCGATCAGCAGCGCGGCAACGCCCGCCAACGCGGCACGGCGCAGCGGCCTGGCCGTCCGCGCGGATCCTTCCTCCCGGAGCGCACTCATCCTTCCCCTCCCCTGTCGTCACGGCGCGTCATCGAGCGCACCAGCTCGGCCTCCGACACCGAGATGCCACAACGATCGGCGATTGCCGCGGCGTCATAGTCGCGCCGGGCCAGCACCAGCGCCTCGTTGTACTCCGGCGACACGCCGTGCCCGGCCTGCAGGCCCTCGACCTGCTCGCGCAGGGCCTGCACCTGCTCGTTGAGGGCGATCACCTCCTGGCGCCGGGCCTGCTCCTCGGCCTGCAGGCGAAGGACGTCACGGCGCAGCTGCTGGACGTCGAGTTCGAGCTGGAAGCTCTCCGCCGCCGCGGGGGCCTTCTCCGCCGCGGCAGGCGGCCCGTCCTCGGCCGGCGCGGCACGCAAGGCCGGTGCGTAGTCGAAGCCATCGTCGTCCGCGCTGTCCTCTGCGCTGCCGGCCTCGTCCGGCAGCGCCCGCCGTGCGGCCGCGGCGGCGCGGCGTTCGCGCAGCGCCAGCAGGAGCTGCCAGACGATGTAGGCCAGCAGGATCAGCACCACCGGGACCAGCAGCACGCGCAGATTCATGGCCTCAGCCTCCTGCCCTGGCAAGGGCCTGGTCGAGATCCCAGAGGATGTCTTCGATGCTCTCGATGCCGACCGACAGGCGCACCATGTCGGGCGGTACACCGGCGGCACACTGGGCCTCGGCGGAGAGCTGACGGTGGGTGGTGGACGCGGGGTGGATCACCAGGCTGCGGGCATCACCGACATTGGCGAGGTGACTGAACATCTGCAGCGCAGCGATGAAGCGTTCGCCCGCCGGCTGGCCGCCCCGGATGCCGAAGCTGAGGATGCCCCCGGCACCGCGCGGCAGGTAGCGCGCAGCCAGGGCGGCATCTGCGCTGCCCGCCAGGCCGGGGTATCGGACCCACGCCACCGCCGCGTGCTGCTGCAGGAACTCCGCCACCGCACGTGCATTGGCGACATGACGGTCCATGCGCACGTGCAGGGTCTCGAGCCCCTGCAGGAGCATGAAGGCGTTGAACGGCGAAAGCGCCTGGCCGAAGGTGCGCAGGGTCTCCATGCGTGCCTTCATGGTGAACGCGAAGTCGCCGAAGGTCTCGAAGAAGCGTACGCCGTGATAGCCGTCGGAAGCTTCGACCATGTGCGGGAAGCGCCCGTTGTCCCACGGGAAACGCCCGCTCTCGACCACCACGCCGCCCAGCGTGGTGCCGTGACCGCCGATGTACTTGGTCGCCGAATGGACGACGATGTCGGCGCCATGCTCGAACGGCCGGCACAGGTAGGGCGTGGCCAGCGTGCTGTCGACGATCAGCGGCACGCCGGCGGCATGGGCGACCTCGGCGAGCGCGCCGATATCGAGCACATTGAGTCCGGGGTTGCCGATGATCTCGCCATAGACGGCGCGGGTGCGCTCATTGATCGCCGCGGCGAAAGCCGCGGGGTCGTCGGCATCGACGAAATGGGTGACGATGCCGAGGCGGCGCAGCGAGACGTCGAGCTGGGAATAGCTGCCGCCGTACAGGGTGCGCGCGGCCACGATCTCGTCGCCGGCGCGGCACAGGGTGAGCAGTGCGGTCATCTGCGCCGCCAGCCCGGAGGCGGTGGCAAGTGCTGCACGCCCGCCTTCGAGCGCCGCCATGCGCTCCTCGAAGACCGCCACGGTGGGATTGGAGATGCGCGAATAGACGTTGCCGAAGGTCGCCAGATTGAACAGCGACGCAGCATGCTCGGGAGAATCGAAGACGAAGGAGGTGGTCTGGTGGATGGGCACCGCGCGCGCACCGGTCACCGCATCGGGCTGCTGGCCGGCATGCAGGCAGAGCGATTCGATACCGTAGCGGTGATCGGGCATGGGAGCTCGGGCATTGAGAATGGATTGCGGGGATAATAACGGCGCCCTTCCCCGACCACAATGCAGATGCGCTGACCGTGATGAGCTTCGACCCCGCCACCGTGCTGTTCTGGAGCAAGAAACTGCTCGCCGCGGCCATCCTGCCGCCACTCGGACCGCTGCTGCTGATCGCCTTCGGCCTGCTGCTCTGGCAGCGCCGCCCGCGCAGCGCGCGGGTGCTGGCCTGGGGCGGGCTGCTGCTGGCACTGGCCCTGTCAACGCCGGTCACCGTCGGCCTCGCACTGCGCCCGCTGGAGCCGCCACGCGCGGTGAGCACGGACGAACTGGCACGCGCCCAGGCCATCGTCGTCCTCGGCGGCGGCAAGCGCAGCTACGGCCCCGAGTTCGGTGGCGAGACGCTCAATCACCACAGTCTGGAACGGGTGCGCTACGGCGCCTGGCTGGCGCGCCGCAGCGGCCTGCCGGTCCTGGTCAGCGGCGGCGCGCCGACCGGCAAGGTGCCCGAAGCAAGCTTGATGGAACAGGCCCTGGTGGACGAGTTCGGTGTCGACGTGCGGTGGACGGAAACCGCCTCCCGCGACACCCGTGAGAACGCCCGCCACTCAGCGGTGTTGCTGCGTGCCGCCGGCATCGAGCGCATCGCCCTGATCACCCATGCGGCGCACATGGCACGCAGTCGAGCGGAGTTCGAGGCCGCCGGCGTCGAGGTCATCGCCGCACCGACGGCCTGGCTCGGTGGTGCCGGCGAACCGCCCCACGCGCTCGACTTCCTCCCAGGCGCGGGAGCCGCCCACGCCGGCTGGTTCGCCACTCACGAATGGCTGGGGCGGCTGGCCTACCGCATCAGCCGCTGAGCGCCTGTGCAGGAATCATCGCGAGCACGCCCGGTGCCGCTCAGCTACCGCGGAAAACCGCCTTGCGCTTGTCGAGAAAGGCGCTCACCCCTTCGGCGAAGTCGGCGGTGGCCGCGCAGCGCGCGAAGGCTTCCGCTTCGGCCTGCAACTGCGGCCCCAGCGGCAGCTCCCCGGCGCTGCCCAGCAGGCGCTTGATTTCCGCGTAGGCGTGGCGCGGACCAGCCTGCAGGCGGGCCACCAGCGCGGCACATCCGGCGTCCAGCGCATCGTCGGCAAGCACCCGGTTGACCAGCCCCAGACGCAGCGCTTCGGCGGCATCGAAGCGTTCGCCAAGGAGCAGCAACTCGGCCGCCTTGCGTCGCCCCAGCGTGCGCGACAGCAGCCATGACACCCCGCCATCGCCGGACAGCGCAATCGCCGCATAGGCGGTGGTAAACACCGTGGTGTCGGCGCAGATCGCCATGTCGCAACCCAGCACCAGCGACAGCCCAAAGCCGGCGCAGGCCCCACGCACGCGCGCAATCACCGGCTGCGGCAGGGCCTGCAGGGCATGCACGGAGGGGTTGATGTGCAGTTCGATCATGCGCTGGAACACCGCACGGCGCTCCTCGGCGGGGAGACCGAGATGACGTGCAAAGTCCCGCAGATCGCCACCGGCCATGAAATGGTCGCCCGCGCCGGTGAGTACCACCACCTCGACACCTTCCGCCGCCGCCAGCCGGCGTACGGCCTCGCCGAGGTCCTCCATCATCTCCAGCGACAGCGCATTGAGCGCCGCCGGCCGGTTGAGGGTAAGGGTGGCAACACCCTTGTCGATGTTCAGCAGTACCGTACCGGCCATTCCTTTCTCCTTGTCCGTGCCACCCCGGACGGCCGGCACGGCGACAAAAATAAGCCCCGGCCGGGCCGCGCGCAAGGCACGGCACCTGACCGGGGTTGTTCCTGCGTGGGCAGGGCGGTGGCGGAAATCAGCCGCCGAAGTCGTCGAGCATGATGTTCTCGCGCTCCACACCGAGATCGAGCAGCATCTTGATCACCGCGGCGTTCATCATCGGGGGGCCGCACATGTAGAACTCGCAGTCCTCGGGGGCCGGATGGTCCTTGAGGTAGTTGTCGTACAGCACGTTGTGGATGAAACCGGTGTAGCCGGTCCAGTTGTCTTCCGGCAGCGGATCGGAGAGCGCCAGGTGCCACTTGAAGTTGGGATTCTCTTCCTGCAGCTTGTTGAACTCTTCGACGTAGAAAGCCTCGCGCATCGAGCGCGCGCCATACCAGAAGGTGATCTTGCGCTTGCTGCTGAGACGCTTCAACTGGTCGAAGATGTGCGAGCGCATCGGCGCCATGCCGGCACCGCCGCCGATGAAGACCATTTCGTGGTCGGTATCGCGCGCGAAGAACTCGCCGAAGGGACCGTACACGGTGACCTTGTCGCCCGGCTTGAGGCCGAACACCCAGCTCGACATCTTGCCCGGCGGGATGTCGTCGCGACCCGGCGGGGGCGAGGCGACGCGGATGTTGAACTTCACCACGCCCTTCTCTTCCGGATAGTTGGCCATCGAGTAGGCGCGGATGGTGGTTTCGTCCACCTTGGAGACGAAGCGCCACATGTTGAACTTGTCCCAGTCGCCGCGGTACTCCTCCTGGATGTCGAAGTCCTTGTAGTTCACCACGTGCGGCGGGCATTCGAGCTGCACGTAGCCGCCGGCGCGGAAGTCCACGTTCTCGCCTTCGGGCAGGCGCAGGGTGAGTTCCTTGATGAAGGTGGCGACGTTGGGGTTGGACTCCACCGTGCATTCCCACTTCTTCACCCCGAACACTTCCTCGGGGACCTCGACCACCATGTTCTGCTTGACCGGGGTCTGGCAGGACAGGCGCCAGCCTTCACCGGCCTCGCGCTTGGTGAAATGCGACTCTTCGGTGGGCAGCATGGAACCGCCACCGTCCTTGACCACGCACTTGCACTGCGCGCAGGTGCCGCCGCCGCCGCACGCGGAGGGCAGGAAGAGGCCGTTTTCGGCCAGCGTCTGGAGCAGCTTGCCGCCGGCCGGGACGGTGAGCTTGTGCTCGCCATTGATGTCGATGGTGACGTCGCCGCTGGCCACCAGCTTGGAACGGGCAAACAGGATGACCAGCGCCAGGAGCAGGACCGTGGCGGTGAACATGCCGATGCCGAGTACGATTTCCGGATTCATCTTGTCATTGCCTCCTTACAGCTGCACGCCCGAGAAGGACATGAAGCCCAGCGACATCAGGCCGATGGTGATGAAAGTGATGCCCAGGCCCTGCAGGCCTTCCGGCACGTCGCTGTACTTGAGCTTCTCGCGGATGGCGGCCAGCAGGGCGATCGCCAGACCCCAGGAGAAGCCCGAGCCCATGCCATACACCACCGATTCGCTGAAGGTGTAGTCGCGCTCGACCATGAACAGCACGCCACCCATGATCGCGCAGTTCACCGTGATCAGCGGCAGGAACACACCCAGCGCGTTGTAGAGGCTGGGCACGTACTTGTCGAGCAGCATCTCGAGGATCTGCACGGTGGCGGCGATGATGCCGATGAAGGAGAGCAGGCCGATGAAGGACAGATCGACATCGGGCAGGCCGGCCCAGGCCAGCGCACCGTCGGCGAGGAAGGTATGGAAGACCAGGTTGTTGAGCGGCACGGTGATGGTCTGCACCACCACCACGGCAACGCCCAGACCAATGGCGGTTTCGACCTTCTTGGAGATGGCGATGAAGGTACACATCCCCAGGAAGAAGGCCAGCGCCATGTTCTCGACGAACACCGCACGGACGAAGAGGCTCAGATAGTGTTCCATCAGAAGGCCTCCTTGGTGACCTGCGGGGCCATCTTGAACTGGTTCTTCTCGACCTGGCCCTTCTTCCACTCACGCAGGCCCCAGATCAGGAAACCGATCAGGAAGAAGGCGGAGGGCGGCAGCAGCAGCAGGCCGTTGGGCTGATACCAGCCACCGTCGGTAACCAGCGGCAGCACGGGAGCACCGAACAGCTTGCCGGCGCCGAACAGCTCGCGCACCACACCGACCGCAATCAGCACCGCGCTGTAGCCCAGACCGTTGCCGATGCCGTCGAGGAAGGACAGCATCGGCGGGTTCTGCATGGCAAAGCCTTCCGCACGGCCCATGACGATGCAGTTGGTGATGATCAGGCCGACGAACACCGAGAGCTGCTTGGACAGGCTGTAAGCAAACGCCTTCAGGGTCTGATCCACCACGATCACCAGCGAAGCGATGATCACCACCTGGACGATCATGCGGATCGAGCTGGGGATCTGGCTGCGGATCAGCGACACGAAGAGGCTGGAAAAGCCGCACACCAGGGTCAGCGCAATCGACATCACCAGCGCGGTGTTGAGGTTGGTGGTCACCGCCAGCGCCGAACAGATGCCGAGCATCTGCAGCGCGATGGGGTTGTTGTTGAAGAGCGGATTGAGCAGGACTTCTTTGGGAGTGAGCTTGGACATGATCAAGACTCCTTGGAACGCAGCCTGGCGAGGAAGGGGCCGAAGCCCTGCTCACCGAGCCAGAAATGCAGCAGGTTGTTGACCCCGTTGCTGGTCAGCGTGGCGCCGGCCAGGCCGTCGACCTGGTAGTCCACCATCGTGCTCTGCGGGTCCACCGTACCCTTGACCACCTGCACGACCAGTTCGCCGCGCTCGTCATAGAGCTGCTTGCCGACCCACTGGCTGCGCCAGCGCGGATTGTCGACCTCGCCACCCAGGCCGGGCGTTTCGGCGTGCTCGTAGAAGCCAAGGCCGGCGACGGTATTGAGATCGCCCTTGATGGCAAGGAAGCCATGCAGGGTGGACCACAGACCGTAACCGCGGATGGGCAGGATCAGGGTGTCGATACCGCCGTCGGGCGACTCGATCAGATACACCGTGGTGAATTGCTCGCGGCGCTTGATCGAGGCGATGTCCTCGCGCTTGGGCAGGACCACCGACAGTTGCGGATCCTTGGCGGACTTCAGGGCGTCGAAGCTGGTGGCGTCGAAGCGGTCGCTGAACTCGCCGCTCTGCAGGTCAACCAGGCGGGCCTGGATGGTGGTGCCGAACAGCTCGCGCAGTTCGCGCGCACTCAGTTCGGCACCGCCGATACCGGCGATGGCGGCGATGCTGCGCTGCTTGTCGAGCAGGCGGTTCTCGGTCTGCAGCGGCTTCAGCGATACCGCTGCGCCGGCCACGAACACCGAGCTCACCAGGCTGACGGCGAGCGCCACCGCCAGCGTGCGGGATGTGGATTCCTTATTGGACATTGCGCGCGAGCCTCCGCTTGATGTTGGCCGCAACCACGAAATGGTCGATCAGGGGGGCACACAGGTTGGCCAGCAGGATGGCCAGCATCATGCCCTCGGGGAAGGCCGGATTGACCACCCGGATGAGGACCACCATGATGCCGATCAGCGCCCCGAAGACCCACTTGCCGGTGCTGGTCATCGATGCCGATACCGGATCGGTGGCCATGAAGATCATCCCGAAGGCGAAGCCGCCGACCACCAGATGCCAGTACCACGGCATCGCGAACATCGGATTGGTGTCCGAGCCGATGAGATTGAGCAGCAGGCTCATCCCCACCATGCCCAGCATCACCCCGGCGACGATGCGCCAGGCGGCGATCTTGGTGAGCAGCAGCACCGCACCGCCGATGAGGATGGCCAGCGTGCTGACCTCGCCCACCGAACCATGCAGGGTGCCGACGAAGGCATCCATCCAGCTCAGCCCGGAAGCGGCGATCGCCTCCATGCCGCCGGCGGCCACCAGACCCAGCGGGGTGGCGCCGGTGAAGCCGTCGACCGCGGTCCACACGGCATCGCCGGAGATCTGCGCCGGGTAGGCGAAGAACAGGAAGGCGCGGCCGGTGAGTGCGGGGTTGAGGAAGTTCTTGCCGGTGCCGCCGAACACTTCCTTGCCGACCACGACGCCGAAGCTGATCCCCAGCGCCACCTGCCACAGCGGGATGGAGGGCGGGCAGATCAGCGCGAACAGCACCGAGGTGACGAAGAAGCCTTCATTGACCTCATGCTTGCGCACCGAGGCGAAGAGCACCTCCCAGAAACCGCCGACCACGAAGGTCACCAGGTAGATGGGCAGGAAGTAGGCCGCACCGTGGATGAAGTTGTCCCACAGGCTGCCCGGGTTGAAGCCCGCGAACAGGCTGATCAGCGCGATGCGCCAGTCGGTCTGCGCCGCCAGCAGGTCGGGATTGACCGCGTAGATGCTGTTGGCCTGGTAGCCGATGTTCCACATGCCGAAGAACATCGCCGGGAAGGTGCACAGCCACACCGTGATCATCATGCGCTTGAGGTCGAGACCGTCGCGCACGTGAGCGGTGGTACGGGTGACACTGGCCGGGCGGTAGAAGAAGGTGTCGGCCGCTTCGTAGAGCGCGTACCACTTTTCGTACCTGCCGCCCTTCTCGAAGTGATGCTCGATGCCGTCGAGGAATTTGCGTACGCCCATCGATCAGCCCTCCTTCTCGATGCGGGTGAGGTTATTGCGCAGGATGGGGCCGTACTCGTACTTGCCGGCGCACACGTAGGTGCACAGCGCGAGGTCTTCCTCGTCCAGCTCCAGGCAGCCGAGCTTCTGCGCCATCTCGGTATCACCGACGATGATGGAACGCAGCAGCTGGGTGGCGAGGATGTCGAGCGGCATCACCTCCTCGTAGTTGCCCACCGGCACCATGGCGCGCGGGCTGCCGTTGGTGGTGGTGGTGAAGTCGAGGAGCTTGTTGCCGGCGAGCTTGGAGACGAAGATGTTGAGCACGGAGTGCTTGTTCACCCCGGCACGCATGTAGTGCATGAACTCGCGGTGGTCGCCTTCAAGCAGACAGGAAGCCTGCAGGTGGTAACGCCCGAGGTAGGCAAAGGCGCCGCGCGCGGTGCGCCCGCCGAACACCGAACCGGAGATCACCCGGTTCTTGCCGTACTTCAGCTCACCGGCGGTGAGTTCGTCGAGATTCGCACCCAGGCGGGTCACCACCAGGCGCGGCTTGTCGACCACCGGACCGCCGAGGGCGACCACGCGTTCGGTCCACAGCTGGCCGGTGGCAAACAGCTTGCCCACGGCAATGACGTCCTGGTAGTTGATCTGCCACACCGTCTTGGTGGCGCTGACCGGATCGAGGAAGTGGATGTGGGTGCCCGGCAGGCCCGCCGGGTGGGGGCCGCCGAAACGCTCGAAGCGCACGTTGGCCAGCCCCTCGCCGGGAACCTCACCACGCTCGCCGGCGCACACGAAGAGCGGCGCGATGCGCGCCAGCACCTTCAGGCCACGGATGAAATCGCCACGGTAGGCGGCGATGATCACCGCCGGGTCGGCGGCCAGCGGGTGGGTGTCCACCGCGGTGACGAAGATCGACGCCGGCTTCGCATCGACTGCCGGCACCTTGCTGTAGGGGCGCGTACGCAGCGCGGTCCACAGCCCGGACTGCTGCAGGTTGTCGCGCACCTGCTGGTCGGCAAGCTGCTCGATGGCGGCATCGTCGTAACGCGCAAACTGCTCGGCGTCATCGCCTTCGATGTCGATCACCACCGACTGCAGCACGCGGCGTTCGCCGCGGTTGATGGCACTGACCACACCGGCGGCCGGTGCGGTGAAATTGACGCCGGGCGTTTTCTTGTCGGAAAACAGCACCTGGCCGAGTTTGACCCGATCACCGACCTGCACCGCCATCGTGGGCTTCATACCGTGATAGTCGAAGCCGACGACAGCCACGCTGCGTACCGGGCGTCCTGCCTCGATGCGCTGCGCGGGTGCGCCGGTGATGGGCAGGTCGAGTCCGCGTTTGATTTTTATCATCGCTTAGCCCAATCACTGATGGAAACCGCAGGAAAGGCCGCCCCCCAAAGACGACCCGCGGCCGCAAGCCCCGTTTCCGGACCCTGCTGCACCGCCCCCCTGCACGAGAAAACCGCAGAATTATAGAAGACCTGCGCCGCCCTGGCACACGGCGAACACCGATTTTCGCCTGCCAGCGGTTTCCAGAATGACCCGCAGACGCTACATAAGAATCTGATTAATAACGCCGGAACCCAACGCCGGCGAGAGCTTCCGGCTAGGGCGCGGGGGTTCTGGCGAGCTTCTCGCGGTAGTGCGCCCGGGTTGCGCAATAGACTGTCTTTTCCAGCTCGACGTGCACCCGGCCGTGGCCGTCGCGCAGTTCGACGCGGAAGACGCGCTCGGCCTCGCCACGCTCGCGCAGTTCCTCACGCACGCCGGCAACGGTGGTCTCGTCGATGTGGAAGTCGGCGTAGAGGTGGCTGCGCCCGGGGCGGCGGTGGCGGATCTGCCCGGCCTTGTCCCACACCACCACGTCGTGGTCGAGCTGAAGGGCAAGAAGCATCGCGAACATCGGGTCGGTGGCGGCGTACATCGCCCCGCCGAAGATCGCCCCGGCGGGATTCACCGTACGCCAGGAGTGGCGCAGCATCACCCGGATGCTGCGCAGGTCGCGCGCCACATGCACCACCCGCCCGCCGCTGGCGCGGTAGGACGGATAGAGATTGAAGCCGACACGCAGTACCGCCGCGCGCAGGCGCGGCGGTACGCGGTCGAGCAGTTTCGGCCGCACGGACGGCTCAGACGCGCTCGAACACCCCGGCCGCACCCATCCCGGTGCCGATGCACATGCTGATCAGGCCGTAGCGCAGGCCCGGGTCGCGCTGCATGGCGGCCATCAGCGTGGCGGCACGGATCGCCCCGGTGGCTCCGAGCGGGTGACCGAGCGCAATCGCGCCACCGAGCGGGTTCACCCGCGCCGGGTCCATGTCGAGCTGGCGCATCACCGCCAGCGCTTGCGCGGCGAAGGCTTCGTTGAGCTCACTCCAGCCGATGTCGCCGAGCTGCACGCCGGCCGCGGCGAGCGCGCGCGGGATGGCCTCCACCGGACCGATGCCCATCACCTCGGGCGGCACACCGGCCACCGCGAAGGACGCGAAACGCGCGATCGGCGTGGCCTTGTAGCGCTTCAGCGCGGCTTCCGACATCAGCAGCACGGCGCCGGCGCCGTCGGACATCTGCGAGCTGTTGCCGGCGGTCACCGAACCGCGCGCGGCGAACACCGGGCGCAGCTTGGCGAGACTCTCCGGTGTGGCGTCGGCGCGCGGCCCCTCGTCGTGCTCACAGAGGCGCTCGACCACCCGCACCGTGCCGCCTTCGCCGGGCAGGTGGACGCGCACGCTGTAGGGCGTGATCTCATCGGCAAACTGCCCGCTGGCGATCGCCGCGCAGGCGCGGCGGTGCGACTCCAGCGCGAAGGCGTCCTGATCGTCGCGGCTGACCTGCCATTTCGCCGCCACCTTCTCGGCGGTCAGGCCCATGCCGTAGGCGATGGCGACGTTCTCGGCCTTGTCGAAGATCGCCGGGTTGAGGCTGACCTTGTTGCCCATGATCTGCGGCATCGCGCTCATCGACTCGGTGCCGGCGGCGATCATCACGTCGGCCTCGCCAAGGCGGATGCGGTTGGCGGCATCGGCCACCGCCTGCAGCCCGGAGGCGCAGAAGCGGTTGATGGTGATCCCCGGCACACGGTCCGGCAGACCGGCCAGCAAGAGGCCGATGCGCGCCACGTTCATGCCCTGCTCGGCTTCCGGCATGGCGCAGCCGACCACCACGTCGCCAATCTCGGCGGCGTCCAGCCCCGGCACCTTGCCGACCACCGCGCGCAGCACGTGGGCCAGCATGTCGTCCGGGCGTACGTGGCGGAACATGCCGTTGCGCTTGGACACCGGCGTGCGGGTGGCGGCAACGATGTAGGCGTCCTGAATCTGCTTGCTCATCTGTGTTGTCTCCTTTCAGGCAGCGCGCGCTCAGTTGCGCAGCGGCTTGCCGGTTTCCAGCATGTGCACGATGCGCTGCTGGGTCTTGTCGTTCTTCAGCAGCTCGACGAACTGCGCGCGCTCGACGTCGAGGATCCACTGCTCGGAGACCCGCGCATTGGTGTCCACCTCGCCGCCGCACAGCGCGATGGCGGCGGCCTTGGCGACACGGTAGTCGTGCGCCGAGATGAAACCGCCTTCCATCATGTTCACCAGCATCATTTCGCAGGTGGCCACGCCGTTGCGCCCGGCCACCACGACCTGGCGCTCAACCAGCGGCGCTCGCCAGCCGGCCTCGGCCAGGGCGCGGGCGCGGCGGATCGCCACGTAGAGCAGTTCGTGGGCGTTGAACAGCACGTCGTCCCCCGCTTTGGCAAAGCCGAGCTGCACGGCCTCCAGCGCGCTCTTCGCCACGGTAGCCATGGCAATGGTCTGGAAGGCGGTCTGCACGTAGGGGAAGGCGTCGCCGCCGGCCGCGCGCTGCGCCAGGCGATGGGCCTGCAGGGCGAACTCCTTGCTGCCGCCGCCGGCCGGGATAAGGCCGACACCCACTTCCACCAGGCCGATGTAGCTCTCCAGCGCCATCACGCGGTGCGCCGCATGCATGGCGAACTCGCAGCCGCCGCCCAGCGCCATGCCCTGCACTGCCGCAACCACCGGCACCTGGGCGTGCTTGAGGGTCATCGAGGCCTGCTGGAACTTGGCCACCGTCTTCTCCAGCATGTCGAACTGGCCGGCCTGGCAGGCCGCGGCCACCTGCTGCAGATTGGCGCCCACGGCAAAGGGCGCCTCGTGCCACAGCACCACGCCGTCCAGATCGCGCTCGGCGCGCGCCACGGCCTCGATCAGGCCGTCGAGCACCTCGTCGCCGATGGCATGCATCTTCGACTTGAAGGACAGGATGCCGATGCGGGCATCCTGGTCAGGACGCACCCACAGGCGCACCCCGTCGTTCTCCCACAGGGTGTCACCGCGTGCGCGCGGCGCCTCACCCATGACCTGCTCGGGGTAGAGCTGGCGCTCATACACCGGCAACGCGGAGCGCGCCTTCAGCGCATCGTCCGCGGCGCTGTAGGAGCCGGCGGCCTCATGCACGCCGGCACGCTGGAACACCCAGGCCGGCAGCGGCGCAGTGGCCATTGCGCGCCCGGCATCGATGTCCGCGCGCACCATTTCGGCGACCTCGCGCCAACCGGCGGCCTGCCAGGTCTCGAACGGCCCCTGCGCCCAGCCGAAGCCCCAGCGCATTGCCAGATCGAGGTCGCGGGCGTTGTCGGCGATCGCCCCCAGATGCACCGCGCAGTAGTGGAAGACGTCGCGGAAGATGGACCACAGGAACTGCGCCTGCGGATGCGGGCTGGCGGCCAGACGGGCGAACTTCTCCCGCGGGTCGCGCAGCTTGAGGATCTCGTCCACCTCGGGCGCCACCTCACCAGCGCTGGCGCGGTAGTCCTGCTGCGCCAGGTCGAGCACCATGATCTGCTTGCCTTCCTTGCGGAAGATGCCGGCGCGGGTTTTCTGACCCAGCGCGCCCTTGGCGATCAGCGCCTGCAACCACGCGGGCGTTGCGAAATGCGCATGCCAGGGATCGTCCGGCAGGGTGGCCTGCATGGTGCCGACCACGTGCGCCAGGGTGTCCAGGCCGACCACGTCGGCGGTGCGGTAGGTGGCGCTCTTGGGGCGGCCGATGCGCGGCCCGGTGAGCGCGTCCACCTCGTCGAAGCCCAGCCCGAGGCGGGCGGTGTGGTGCATCACGGCGAGGATGGAGAACACGCCGACGCGGTTGGCGACGAAGTTGGGGGTGTCCTTGGCGCGCACGATGCCCTTGCCCAGGCGACTGGTGAGCCAGGTCTCCAGCGCATCGAGCATGGACGCATCGCTGTCGCGGGTAGCGATCAGCTCGACCAGCGGCATGTAGCGCGGCGGGTTGAAGAAGTGGATGCCGCAGAAGCGCCCGCGCAGTGCCGCCGGCATGCCTTCGGCGAGCGCGTTGATCGACAGCCCCGAGGTGTTGGAGGCGAAGATCGCGTCCGCACGGATGTAGGGCGCGACCTTGGCGTAGAGGTCGAGCTTCCACTCCATCTTCTCGGCGATGGCCTCGATGATCAGGTCGCAGTCGCGCAACTGTTCGAGGTCGCTGCCGTAGTTGGCCGCATCGATGAAGGCCAGGCGGTCGCGGGTGGCGAGCGGGGCGGGGTCGAGCTTCTTCAGCGCGGCGAGCGCGCGGTCGACCACGGCATTGGGCTTGCCGTCCTGCGCCGGCAGGTCGAAGAGCACCACCGGCACGTCGGCACTGGCGCAATGGGCGGCGATCTGCGCGCCCATGACGCCGGCGCCAAGCACGGCGACCTTGCGGATATTCAGTCTGTTCACGAACTCCTCCTCATTTAATGGGGGGCGCACTGCGGTGGCGCGCCCCGTTCAGGCCAATCGACAGCCCACCGTTCACGCGAAGCGCTCACGCAGCGCGCGCTTGTTGATCTTGCCGACGCTGGTGCGGTCCAGTGCGTCGATGAAAAGCACCTTCTCCGGCACCGCAAACTTGGACAGATGGCCGGCCGCCACCGAACGCGTGACGTGTTCGCACACCGCGGCCGCATCGAGCGTCGCACCGGGCTTGACGACCACCAGCGCGGCAGGACGCTCGCCCCACTTCTCGTCGGCGATGCCGATCACCGCCACCTCGGCGACGCCCGGGCAACGCGCGATGACATCCTCGATCTCCAGCGACGACACCCACTCACCGCCAGTCTTGATCACGTCCTTGATGCGGTCGGTGACCTGCAGGTAACCACGCGCATCGATGTGGCCGATGTCCTGGGTGTGCAGCCAGCCCTGCTCCCAGAGGTGCTCGGAAGCCTCGGGATTGTTGAGGTAGCCCTGCGTCAGCCAGGGCGCGCGCACCACCACTTCACCCACGGCACGGCCGTCGCGCGGCTGTGGCTGCATGTTGCCATCCACGGTGCGCAGATCGACGAGGGGGATGGGCCGGCCGGTCTTGGTACGCAGATCGACGTTGGGCGCACTGAGGTCGGCGTCGACGGGCAACTGGGCGAGGGTGAGGATGGGGCAGGTCTCCGACATCCCGTAGCCGGTGAATACATCGATGCCGCGCGCCAGCGCGGCTTCGGCGAGGCTGCCGGGAAGGGCCGAGCCGCCGATGATCATCTTCCAACCCGAGAGGTCGACCTCGCGCCCGGCCGGCGCATGCAGGAGCATCATCAGGATGGTCGGCACGCAGTGCGACAGGGTGACGCCCTCGGCGACCTTCAGGCGCAGCAGATGGTCGGGGATGTAACGCCCCGGATAGACCTGCTTGACCCCGGCCATGGTCGCCACATAGGGCACGCCCCAGGCGTGAACGTGGAACATCGGCGTGATCGGCATGTAGACGTCACCGCGGTGCAGGCGCCCCTGCACCGGGGACAGTCCCAGCGCGGCACTGACCGCGAGGGTATGCAGGACAAGCTGGCGGTGGCTGAAGTACACGCCCTTGGGCAAGCCGGTGGTGCCGGTGGTGTAGAAGGTGGTGGCGCGGGTGTTCTCGTCGAAATCGGGGAAGTCGAAATCGGCACTGCAGCCCGCGAGCAAGGCTTCGTACTCGCCGGCAAAGCCTTCCGGTAGCGCCTGCGCATCGTCGCTCAAGAGCACCAGGCAGCGCACGCCATCGAGCTGATCGCGGATCTGTGCGAGCAGCGGCAGGAACTCGGCGTTCACCAGCAGCACGCTGGCGCCGGCGTGGTTGAGGGTATAGACGATCTGCTCGGGTGAGAGGCGGATGTTCACCGTCTGCAGCACCGCGCCGTACATCGGTACCGCAAAGAAGGCTTCGAGATAG
Source organism: Pseudothauera lacus (assembly GCF_003034845.1). GTDB lineage: Bacteria > Pseudomonadota > Gammaproteobacteria > Burkholderiales > Rhodocyclaceae > Pseudothauera > Pseudothauera lacus. The sequence goes on from NZ_PZKC01000009.1 coordinate 68,311, forward strand.
CGGTGGCTGTCCCAGTCCATCACCGCCACGGTATCACCCTGCGCCACGCCCAGTTCGCCGAGCAGGCTGCCGAAGCGGCCGATGCGCTCGAACAGATCCGCGTAGCGCATGCGCAGGCGGTCGGAATAGACGATCTCCTGCTCCAGCGCGAACGCCTTCGGGGCGTGCAGCAACTGCTTGATGAGCAACGGATAGCTGTAGGCGGACGGCGTGACGGCGATGTTGTGGCTCTTCATGGCGCTCCCTTTCATTGTCCAGTGCATGGTGGCAGAGCCCTCGGCGCGCACCCTGCACGCGACACCCGTACAGCGGACGGGGACGGTCGAGGCCCGGATTTGAACAGTCGTTCAAATCCGTCCGCGATTATAGCCCCGTATCCATTTCTCATGTCAGCGCCTCCTCAGCCCGCCGGCGGCGCCTTGAAGCCGGCAACGATGAAGGGGGTCAGCCGGCGCAGCACGGCTTCGGCGTCGCCCGCTTCCTTGAGGTCGCAGATCTCCGTCATGCGCATCACGTCCTTGCCGGCCATGGCGTAGGCGACGATGCCGACGAAGAAGTACATCCGCCAGACCACATCGGCTTCCGGCAGCGCCGGCAGGGCGCGCATGAAAGCCTGCCGATAGCGGTCGATGACCTCGGCGTACTCGGCCGGAAAGAAGGCTTCGGTGCCCGGACCGGGCTCGTAGAAGGCGCGCCCGATGAGCTGCTTGAACACCGCACCGGGAATGCCGTCACTGCGCGTCAGGCGCAGTGCCGAGGTGATGAAGGCCTCCACCAGCACCTCGATCGACAGCGCCGCACCGGCGCTTTCGGCTTCCAGACGGTCGAGGTAGTTCACCCGGGCATTGCCGGGCTGGCCGAGCGCGCGCTGGTAGACGGCCTCCATCAGCCCCTGCTTGGAGCCGAAGTGGTAATGCGCCAGCGCCACCGGCACGCCCGCCCGCCCGGTGATCATGCGGATCGAGGTGGCGGCATAACCGCGCTCGGTAAACAGGTGCTCGGCGGCGTCAAGGATGCGGGTCCGCGCATCGCTGCGCTCGACGCCTGCGGCCGCTGCGGCCTGCGCTGAAGAGGCGCTCATGGCTCACCGAGGACGCGCTTGCGCCCCTTGTCGTCGACCGCCACGTAGGTCAGGCGGGCCTCGGTGACCTTCACCACCACCGGGTTCTCGGGGTCGCGCTCGGCATACACCTCGACATCCACGGTCACCGAGGTGCGCCCCACGGACGCCACCTCGGCGTAGAAGCTGACCAGATCGCCCACCGACACCGGCTGCTTGAACAGGAAGGAATTCACCGCGATGGTGGCCACCCGGCACTTGGCACGGCGGCGGGCGGGAATGGCGCCGGCAATGTCGACCATCGCCATGATCCAGCCGCCGAAGACATCCCCGGCAGGATTGAGGTCGGCGGGCATGGGCATCACGCGCAGCGCGGGTTGCTTGTGTTCGGGCAGACGGGTGGGGTCGGGGGTGGTGCTCATGCGGATCTCCGGGGTGGCAGGGTCAACGGACGGCCGCCGCCTCCACCAGCGCTGCACTGCCGCCGCTGCGGCGGGCGAAGCCGCCGTGGCGCAGGAAGTTCAGCGGTCCGCCGGTGAACGGCGCGAAGCCGGTACCGAATATAACCCCGGCATCGGCCAGATCGGCATCCTCGACCACGCCCTGGTCCACACAGCGCTGCACGGCGGCCAGCAGCGGAGCGAGAATACGCTCGGCGAGTCCGTCGGGGACGCTGCCCGGCGCCGCCTTGACAGCCTTGCCGTGCTCCCAGCGGTAGTAGCCCTGCCCGCTCTTGCGCCCCAGATGGCCGGCGGCGACGAGATCGAGCAGGCGCTGCGGCGCGCGCGCGGCGGCATCCCCGGCAAGCGCCTTGCCGGCCGCCACGGCGATGTCGAGACCGACGCTGTCGACCAGTTCGACCGGGCCCATGGGCATGCCGAAGGCCAGCAAGGCTTCGTCCACCGTGGCCGGGGCAATGCCCTCCTCGACGCAGCGCAGGGCCTCCAGCATGTAGGGGCCGAGCACTGCATTGACGAGGAAGCCGGGCGCCGAATTCACCGCCAGCGGCAGCTTGTCGAGGGCACGTACGAAGGCCGCGGCACGGGTCAGGGCGTCGCCGGCAGTGTCCGCCCCGCGGACCACCTCGACCAGCGGCATCATCGTCACCGGGTTGAAGAAGTGGATGCCGAGCAGGCGCTCGGGGGCCTGCAGCGCACTGGCGATGTCCTCGATGCGCAGGCTGGAGGTGTTGGTGGCCAGCAGCGCGCCGGGCGGCGCGCGGCGTTCGACCTCGGCGAAGAGGGCGCGCTTGGCGTCGAGGTCCTCGAAGATCGCCTCGATGACCAGATCGGCACGGCCGACGCCGTCGCCGCGGGGGTCGGCAATCAGGCGGTCGAGGGCGAAGCGCACGGCCTTCCCGTCACCGCGCAGCTTGCGCTGATAGAACTTCGCCGCCCGCGCGATGGCCGGCGCGATGCGTTCCACCGACTGATCCTGCAGGGTCACGGTGAGGCCGCGCAGCGCACACAGCGCGGCAATGTCGCCCCCCATCACCCCGGCGCCGACGACGTGCACGTGGCGCACCGGCTGCGCGGCCTGCTTGCCCCAGGCCTTGAGGCGCTCCTGGAGGAAGAACACGCGGACCAGGTTTTTCGCCGTCGGCGAGCGGAAGATGCTCTCCAGCGACGATGGGCTCGACGCCGGCACGGCCAGCGCATTGCCGCCGTGGCGCGCCCAGATGTCGATGATGGCGTAAGGTGCGGGATAGTGCTCGCGGCGCGCACGCGCGGCGACCTGCTTGCGCGCGCGCGCCGCCACCACGGCCTTCAGCGGACCATTGAGGAGGCGCGCGAGGAAGGGCGGACGCCGCAACGGCGGCGGCGAGAGGGCGAGCATGCGCGCGGCGCTGTCCATCACCCGCGGCGGCACGCACTCGTCGGCGAGCCCGATGCGGCGCGCCTTGCGTGCATCCACGCCCTTGCCGGTAAGCATCAGGTCGAGCGCCAGCGCCGGACCGATCAGCGCCGGCAGACGCAGCATGCCGCCCCAGGCCGGGACGATGCCCAGCATCACCTCCGGCAGGGCCAGACGGGTGCCCGGCTCATCGACGACGACGCGGTAGCGGCAGGCCAGCGCGAGCTCCAGTCCGCCCCCCATGCAGTGGCCGCGAACCAGCGCCACGGTGGGATACTTCTGCGCCGCCAGACGGTTGAACAGCGCCCATCCACGGCCGACCAGTTCGCGCACCGCCTGTTCGCTGCCCAGGGTGGTGAACTCCTCGATGTCGGCACCGGCGATGAACCCGGCCTCCTTGCCCGAGGCGATCACCAGCCCGGCAGGCGGCGCCGACTCCAGCGCCGCGAGGATGCCGTCGAATTCGTTCATGACCTCGCGCGCCAGCGTGTTGGTGGCCGCACCGGCCTTGTCCAGGCGCAGCCAGGCGAGGCCATCGGCCTCGCGGCTCAGCGTCCAGTGCTTGTACTTCATGCTCATGTGCATTCTTCTCCCAGGTTACGGCAGGGCACGGGCCTTGGCGGGTTGCAGGGGAGAGACCCCGCCGCCGCCCGTGCCACGCCGTAAGCGGATGTGACTCAGCAGGCCTCGACCAGCATCGCGCCGCCCTGGCCGCCACCGATGCAGATCGCCGCAACACCGCGCCGGCCGCCATCACGGCGCAGGCGGTGGAGGAGGTGGAGGACGATGCGCGCGCCGCTGGCACCCACCGGGTGCCCCTGGGCGACGGCGCCACCGTCAACATTCAGGCGTTCCTCGTCGATGGCACCGGGCGCACCGGGCAGACCGAGCTCGCCGCGGCAGTAATCGATGTCGGCAAGCGCACGCTGGCAGGCGATGACCTGCGCGGCGAAGGCCTCGTTGATCTCCCAGGCATCGAGCTCATTGGGGCGCAGGCCGTGGCGCTGCAGGATGGGCAGGGCCGCATGCACCGGCCCGAGGCCCATCTGCGCCGGATCGAGGCCGGCCCACTGGCTGTCCACGATGCGTCCGAGCGGCGTCAGGCCATGGCGCTCCACAGCTTCTTCGGAAGCCAGCAGCAGCCACGCCGCACCATCGGTGATCTGCGAGCTGTTGCCCGCGGTGACACGCCCGTACTTGCGGTCGAAAAAGGGTTTGAGCTTTGCCAGCCCGGCCATCGAAGCGTCGCGGCGCAGCCCGTCGTCGTGGCGCCAGACCGTGCCGTCGTGATCGATCAGCGCCACCACCTCGTCGTCGAAGTGGCCGGCGTCCTGCGCCGCAGCGACCCGCAGGTGGCTGCGCACGGAATAGGCATCCATCTCCTCGCGGCTGATCGCAAAGCGGTGAGCGAGGTTCTCCGCGGTCTGCCCCATCAGCTGGCCGACGATGGGGTCGGTGAGGCCCTTCATGATGCCGATCACCGGCGCCAGATAGCCGGGCCTGAACTTCCTCAGCGCGGCGAGCTTCTGCCCGGTGGTCTTGGCGCCGTACCAGCCCGACAGCCAGCGCACCATGGCGTCGGAGAACAGCAGCGGCGCGCGCGACAGCGCATCCACGCCGCCGGCCAGCACCAGTCCGGAACGCCCGGCGTGGATGTTGGCGATCGCCGAATCGAGCGCCTGCATGCCGCTGGCGCAGTTGCGCATCACCGTCCACCCCGGCACCTTCTGCCCGCAACCCATGCGCAGCGCCACCACACGGCCGATATTGACCTCGTCGGGCGAGGGGCTGGCGCAACCCAGGATGACCTCGTCGAGCTGGTCGGGGGCAAAGCGCTGGCGCGCCAGCAGTGCGCTGCCGGCGGCGGTGGCCAGATCGGCGGCGGCGAACGGCCCCGGGGCGTTGCGCGCCTTCAGGAAGGGCGTGCGCGCGCCATCGACGACATACACCGGGGCGTTCATGCCGCCACCTTCTCCGCCACTGCGGCAGCGCCCGCAGCGCCGGGTACCACCTGCAAGGCCGCACGCAGGTCGAAATCGTAGGGGAAGTCATCGACACGGATGACCTTGTCGCGCAGGCGATTGCGGCGTTCGACCACTTCGTACTCCGCGGCGCTGATGACACCAGCCTCCAGCGCCTTGCGCCACACCGCATCGACCCCGCCGCCGACCAGCAGGCCGGGCTTGAAGCGCCCGTCCTTCTGCGCCTTCTTGAGCTTGGCCTCGATGGGCTCGGCTTCCACGGTGGCGAGCAGCGCGGCCTCCAGCGCACCCACCGCTTCCTCGACGTCGGTCGGCAGATAGACGTCGGCGGTGAGGCGGTCGCGGGTGGCGCCCGGCTCGATCAGCAGGCGGGCAACCTCGTGGCCGAGACGGTCGGAAGGCACCACATAGGGGCGGCCGAGCGGGAACACCACCAGGCGGCGCAGGATCAGCGCGAAGAAGCGGTTGGGGAAGTTGGCGATCACGCCTTCGAAGGCGTTCTGCGCCTTGAACATGCAGTCCCAGATCGCCCAGTGCATCAGCGGCGCGTCCGCCGCCTGGCGCCCTTCGGCCTCGTAGCGGCGCAGCGTGGCGCTGGCCAGATACATCAGCGAGAGGATGTCGCCGAGACGCGCGGAGAGCTTCTCCTTGCGCTTCAGCGCACCGCCCATGGTGCCCATGGAGATGTCGGCGAGGAAGGCGAAGGCCGCCGAAAAACGCGTCAGCTGCTGGTAGTAGCGCCGCGTCTCGGGGGCGACGTCGGCGGGCACGCCGACGAAGTGCGAGCCGGTCAGCCCCATCACCAGGGCGCGCGCAGCGCTCGACACGGTGTAGCCGATATGGCCCCAGAAGGCGTCGTCAAAGGCGGCGAGATCATTGTCCTGCGCCGCGTGCATTTCCTTCAGCACGTAAGGATGGCAGCGGATCGCGCCCTGGCCGAAGAGGATCAGGCTGCGGGTGAGGATGTTGGCGCCTTCCACGGTGATGCCGACCGGAATCTGCTGGTAGGCGCGACCGAGGAAGTTCTGCGGCCCCAGGCAGATGCCCTTGCCGCCGATCACGTCCATGCCGTCATTCACCGTCTGACGGGCGCGCTCGGTGACGTGGTACTTGACGATGGCCGACACCACCGAGGGCTTCTCGCCGAGGTCGATGGAGCCGGCGGTGAGAATGCGCGCCGAGTCCGACAGATAGGTATTGGCGCCGATGCGGGTGAGCGCTTCTTCCACGCCCTCGAAGCGGCCGATGGCAGTCTTGAACTGGTAGCGCACGCGGGCGTAGGCCCCCACCGCACGCGCGGTGAGCTTCTGCATGCCGGTGTTGGAGCCGGGCAGCGAGATGCTGCGCCCGGCCGCCAGGCACTCCATCAGCATGCGCCAGCCCTGGCCGGCCATCTTCGGCCCGCCGATGATGAACTCCAGCGGCATGAAGACGTCGGTGCCGCGCACCGGGCCGTTCATCCACACCGCGTTGAGCGGCAGGTGGCGGCGGCCGATGTCCACGCCCGGGTGGTCGTGCGGCACCAGCGCGCAGGTGATGCCGAGGTCCTGGTTCTTGCCGAGCAGGCCGTCCGGATCGAAAAGGCGGAAGGCGAGACCGAACACCGTGCACACCGGTGCCAGGGTGATGTAGCGCTTGTCGAAGGAGACCCGCATGCCGAGCACTTCCTTGCCCTGCCACATGCCCTTGCACACCACCCCGGCGTCGGGGATGGAGGCGGCGTCCGAACCGGCCCACGGACTGGTCAGCGCGAAGGCGGGAATGGCCTCGCCACGCGCCAGGCGCGGCAGGTAGAACTGCTTCTGTTCCGGTGTGCCGTAGTGCAGCAGCAGTTCGGCCGGGCCGAGCGAATTGGGCACCATCACGGTGACCGCGGGCGCCGACGAACGGGTGGACAGCTTGGTCACCACCTGGGAGTGGGCGAAGGCCGAGAAGCCCTTGCCGCCGTACTCCCTGGGGATGATCATGCCGAGGAAGCCCTTGTCCTTGATGTACTGCCAGACATGCGGCGGCAGGTCCTGCTTCTGCGTGCTCTCCCAGTCATCGGTGAGGCGGCACAGCTCCTCGGTCTCGTTGTCGAGAAAGGCCTGCTCTTCGGCCGACAGTTTGGGCCAGGGATAGGACTGCAGCTTCTTCCAGTCCGGGCGGCCGGCGAACAGATCGCCTTCCCACCACACCGTGCCGGCTTCCAGCGCATCCTTCTCGGTCTGCGACATCGACGGCAGGGCCTTGCGGAAGGCGCGGAAGATCGGCGCGCTGACCAGGCTGCGGCGCAGCGGACGGATCAGGAACAGTGCCGAGAAGACCAACCACGAACCGAGCACCACGGCCGTGGTGAGCGGCGCGAACCCCGCCGCCCAGGAAAGTCCGGCCAACCAGGCCAGACCGATGCCCGCCCAGGCAAAAAATGGCGCTCGCCCGAAGGCGAGCGCGCCTGCCAAGGGAGGGAGGGAACCGATGAACCACCAGATCATTGCTGTCTCCTTTTACCCGGTGCCGCAGTCTTGCCGCCGCGGTCCGCCGTCTGATCAGTACATTGTGTGCATCAACATCTAGGCCGCTGCGCTGCGCCCGCGCCGCCCTGCCGGACGCGCGGCGTACTCCGCCAGCGGCGCGCGCAGGCCGCCGAGCAGGAAGGACATCAGGCGTGGCAGCAGGCGTGCGGGGTCGGCATCGTCGAACTTTCCGGCGAACAGCTGCAGCGCGTCGGTGCCGGCAATGGCGTAGGACATTGCCCCCATCATGAAATGGAAGCGCCAGAGGATCTCCTCGCGCGGTACGTCAGGCAGCGAGCGGTACAGCGCGCCGAGAAAACGCTCCAGCACCTCGGCGTATTCCTCGGCGAGGAACTGGCGCACGAAGGCATTGGGCTCGGTGTAGGTGCGCCCGAGCAGGCGCATGAAGGTATGCCCGCCGTGCTCGGTGTCGGCAGCGAGGACCAGCGCGGTACCGAAGAAGGCTTCGACGATGCGGCTGGGCTTGAGCGGCGCGCCGCCGGCATCCGCCTCCAGCTTGTCGAGCATGGCCAGGCGCTGGCGGTTGAGTTCGGTGAGGCGGCGGCGGAAGACTTCCTGGATGAGCGCATCCTTGCTGCCGAAGTGGTAGTTGATCGCCGCCAGATTGACTCCCGCCTGGCTGGTGATCATGCGCATCGAAGTGGCCTCGAAGCCGTGCTCGACGAACAGCTCCTCGGCCGCATCGAGGATGCGGCTGCGGGTTTCCGGCGTGTGTCGTGGAGTGGGTGCGCTCATGCTCTTCCTTTCTGGTTCGAATCATTCCGGGACTGCATTCCCGGGAATGATTCAAACGTTCGTTTTAATTGTACGTTTGAATTGCTGCCCGTCAAGCCTTTTTTGCATGCTTGTGCCGACGATCCTGCGGCGCCAGCATGGTCGACGCCAGCGCCGGCAGCAGCATCACGGCGCCAAGCATGTTGGCGAGGAACACGAAGGCCAGCAGCACCCCCATGTCGGCCTGGAACTTGAGTGCGGAAAACGCCCAGGTACCGACGCCGATACTCATCGTCAGGGCTGTGAACATGGTCGCCGTGCCGCGCTGGCGCAGCGCCTCCAGATAGGCTTCGACCAGACCGGCACCGCGGCGCAGCTCGTGCTGCATGCGCTCGTAGATGTAGATGCCGTAGTCCACACCCACCCCGACGCCAAGCGCGATCACCGGCAGCGTGGGCACCTTCAGGCCAATGCCGAGGGTGGCCATCAGGGCGTTGCACAGCACCGCAACGATGGACAGCGGCAGCACGATGCACAGCGTGGCGGTGTGCGAGCGGAACTCCATGTAGCACAGCAGGCCGATGGCGAAGAAGAGCAGCACGAGGATCTTCAGCTCGGCGGCGTCGACGGCCTCGTTGGTCGCCGCCATCACGCCGACGTTGCCGGAAGCCAGACGCAGCTCCAGATGCTCGGAAGCGTTGGCGGCGGCGAAGCGCTTTACCTCCTCGATGACGTGGGCAATGGTGTGGCCCTGGTGGTCACGAGTGAAGATGAGGATCTGCATCGCACTGCAGTCGGTGTTGAGCAGCCCGGTGCTGGTATCGATCGGCGTCACCGACTGTGCCAGCACACTGGGGTCGCGCGACAGCACGCGCCAGCGCGGGCTGCCTTCGTTCCAGCCGGCGTTGATCACCTTGGCCATCCCCGGCAGCGAGAGCACGCCCTGCACGCCGTGGGTGTTGCGCATGTGGGTCTCGAAGCGGTCCAGGGTGTCCATGATGTCGAAATCGGTACATGCACCATCGACGCCGTGCGACTGCGCGATCACCGACAGCACGTCCACGCCGATCGAGAACGACTCGACGATGGCAGCGGTGTCGAGGTTGTAGCGCGAGTCGTCGTGCAGTTCCGGAATGCCGGCACCGAGATCGCCGGTCTGCAGATGGCGCGCCTGCAGCGCGGACACCCCCAGCAGCACCGCCGCGCCGGCCAGCACCCACACCGCACGGCGCGGTTCGGCGAAGCGCTTGAGACGCTGCCACAGCCACTCGCCGGCCGGTTTCGCGGCATCGCCACCCTTGCCGGCGGCGCTGCGCGGCATCCACGACAGCAGGATGGTGAGCAGCATCTTGTTGGTGATGACGATCAGCGCCACGCCGATGGCGGCGGTGATGGCCAGTTCCTGCACCATGGCGATGTCGATGAAGAGGATCACCAGGAAGCCCAGCGCGGTGGTCAGCAGCGCGGTGGCTCCGGGCATGAAGAGCTTCAGGAAGGCGTTGTTGGCCGCGGTGAGGCCGTCGGCACCGTGATGCACCTCGATCTTCCAGCCGTTGATCATCTGCACGGCGTGGCTGACGCCGATGGAGAAGATCAGGAAAGGCACCAGGATGGACATCGGGTCGATGCCGTAGCCGACCAGCGGCAGCACGCCGAGTTGCCACACCACCGGCACCAGCGCGCACACCAGACCCAGGCCGGCGAGCTTCGCGGAACCGAGATAGAGGTGGAGCAGCAGCGCAGTGATCACGAAGGTGACGGCAAAGAACAGCAACACGCCACGCGCGCCTTCGGTGATGTCGCCCACCGCCTTGGCGAAGCCGATGATGTTGACCTCGAAACCCTGGGCCTGATAGCGCTCGCGCAGGGTCTCGAGCTGCGCGGCGACGGCCAGGTAGTCGAGCTGGGCACCGGTATTGGGATCGATTTCGAGCAGCTCGGCGCTGACCAGCGCAGCGCTGTGGTCATTGGCCACCAGGCGGCCGACGCGACCCGACTTGAGGACGTTCTCGCGCACCTCGGCGAGATCGTCGGCAGTGCCGGCGAAGTCCGCCGGGATGACGTTGCCGCCGGCGAAGCCCTCCTCGACCACCTCGATGTAGCGCACGTTGGGGGTGAACAGCGAGGTCACCGTGGCGCGGTCGACCCCGGGAAGGAAGAATACGTCATCGGTGAGCGACTTCAGCGCAGCGAAGAAGGGCTCGTTGTAGATGTCCCCGTCACGCGCGCGCAGCACCACCAGCACACGGTTGGCCCCACCGAAGGTGCTGCGGTAGTCCACGAAGGTTTTCATGTAAGGATGTTCGAGCGGGATCATCTTCTCGAACCCGGCATCCACGCGCAGCTGCGTCGCCGACCAGCCGAGCAGCACGGTGATGAGCGCGAACAGCGCCAGGAAGGCGCGGCGCTGACGGAACAGCACATGGCCGAGGGCCTGCACCAGACGGTTGGTCTTCATTGCGCACCCTCCCCGCCCATCGCCAGCCGGCTCACCCCACCCTCGCCGAACAGCAGCACCGCATCGCCTTGCGCCAGCAGCGCGGCATGCACCCCGGTGCCGCCGCTGTCGACGGCGCGGAAGACGCGCCCCGCGGCATCGCCGAGCAGCACCGTACCGCCCTGCCCGGTGAGCACCACACGTCCGTCGGCAAGCATGGCGGAGGCGAACAGCGCCGCCTCCGTGGTGCTGTCGACCTCTTCCCAGCTCTCCCCGCGGTCTGCGGAGCGGAAGATGTGGCCACGCATGCCGTAGGCCAGCAAGACCTCGTCGGCAAGGATCTGCAAACCGAAGAAGGAACCGTTGTAGGGCGAGTCGAGCTCTTCCCAGTGCGCGCCGCCGTCGTCCGAGCGCAACAGCAGGCCGGCCTCGCCGGCCAGCACCAGGGTATCGTCGGTAAATACGGCGATGGCGTTGAGGTGGCGGTCGTCGGCACTGGCCACAGCCTCCTCCCAGCTCTCACCGCCATCATGACTGGTCATCATGCTGCCGTAGGCGCCGAGCGCGAAGCCGCGCCCATCGGCGAGCAGGCGCACGGCCAGCAGCGGCGCTCCGGCCTCCGGCGCGCTGGACACCTCGCGCCAGCTCACACCGCCATCGCTACTGAGCAGGATCACCGCGTCGTGGCCGACCGCAACGCCGCGCCGGTGGTCGGCAAAGGACAGCGCGGTAAGGGTGGCGGCGACTGGCGTCGCCACCACCTGCCAGTGCCGGCCGCCATCGGCGGAAGCAAACACCTGGCCGCGCTCGCCGGCGGCGACCAGGCGCTCGCCGGCCTGCGCGGCAGCAAGGGTGAGCATCTGCTCGATGCGGATCTCGGTGGCCGGCAGCGGTGCCGCGCGCCGTGGCGAGAAGGCGTAGCTGAGCATCGCGGCGACAAAGGCCACGAACAACAGGCCAAGCGCTCTGTGTCTGTTCATGAAGGACCGTCGGGGAAGGTTGCGGCCGTCCGCGCTCCCCCCCGGGGCGCGTTCGGCATGTCGGAAACGCCGGGTGCCTGCAATGCCCTGCACCGCAGGCGCGGCGCGCAGCCGGGCACCCGCCCGGCTGCGCTGATCGGCCCGCTCCGGCTTGCGGGCACGCATCGCTCAGCTCACCGCGTACCCAGCCCGCGCAGGCCGGCCGGGGTGAAGCGTGCCGAACGTCCCTGGGTGACCTGATAGACCTGCGCCTCGTCGTTGCGCAGGCCCATCGCCAGGTAGCGCCCGGACTGCAGGTCGTGGTGCACTTCGAGATTCGGATACACCATCGGGATGTCGTACCAGTTGATCGTGTGCAGCTCGGAGACCCGCCACAGCTGGTCGCGCGCATCGTACTTGTCGACCGCGAGGATGGACCACGAGTCCTCGTCGAGGTAGAAGGTGCGGCGCTTGTAGATATGGCTGGTGCCGTCCTTCAGGCGCGCATCGACCACCCACACGCGGTGCAGCTCATAACGCGCGTGCTCCGGATTGATGTGCCCGGCGTGCAGCACGTCGGCCATCGAAACGGTGTTGCCGACCAGCTTGTAGGCGTTGTAGGGCACGTAGATCTCACGCTTGCCGACGAGGGTCCACTCGTAACGGTCGATGGCGCCATTGAACATGTCGAAGTCGTCGTTGGTGCGCAGACCGTCGGCAGCCGTGCCGGGGTTGTCGTAGGCGACGTTGGGCGCCAGGCGCACACGGCGCTGGCCGGGGTTGTAGGTCCACGCCTGACGGGAATCGAGGAACTCGTGCACGAGCAGGATCTGCCCCGCCAGGCGCGCCGGTGCGGTCACCGTCTGCAGGAAGTTGAAGAGCTTGCCGGCTTCGATCTGATCGGCGCTCTTGCTCAGGCTGCCATAGTGGAAGTCGTACTCGTACTCGAAGCGCACCGGCGTATAGCTGCCATTGCGCGTCACCGCCGCCTGGCTCCAGTTCATCGCATACGACTCGCCGCGATAGCGCGCCAGATGGTTCCAGATCGCCTCCATGCCGTTCTGCGGAATGGGGAAGGGAATGCCTCCGCTCGTGCCGCTGATGCTGCGCCCGCCATCGACCAGCTTCGCCCGCGTGGCGTTGGCGACGGTCTGGTCGTAATGGCCCTGCGGGAAGGCTGCGCTGCGCCGGGTCGGGTAGACCTTCATCTTCCAGCTCGGGTAGGTGTTGAGCAGGGCAAGCTGGCCGGGGGTGAGCTTGTCCTGGTACTGCGCGGCATTGGCGGCGCTGATCTCGAACAGCGGGCGGTCGGCGGCAAAGGGGTCGGCATAGTGGCCGCCAGCGCTGTGCGCGCCCGGCGGTTTTGCCAGGCCACCGTCCCAGGCCGGGATGGTGCCTGCGGCATTGCCGGCGCGTTCAGCCCCCAGCGGGGTCAGGCTCTTGCCCAGTTCGGCGGCCTGCGCCGCGCTCACCTCGGCGTGGGCAGCGGGAACGAAGGCCAGCGCCAGCGCGGCGCCGAGGATGGATAGGGTGTTACGCATGGTTCCTGTCTCCTGGTGTCCGGTGGTAGGTCAGAACGAGTAGCTCACGCTCACCGAGAGGAAGTCGCGGTCTTTCAGCGGGTTGGTATGGCTGGAATAAGACGGCGTCTGTCCAGCAGGTAGGAGTCCAACAAATGCAGAATCCATCCCTTTGATCTTCTTTCCTCCAAAGAAATTGGTGTAAGCGATATCCGCTTGCCAACGCTGCTGGTAGTTGAAACCTAATCCTAAGGTAATTGCCTTGGCCCCTTCGTTGAAGGTCGGGCTACGCCCCTTGACGTCATGCGAAAAGGCGAAGCGCGGCGACACAGTCGCCCCACCAATCATATTCGGATAGTCCGCCCTCGCCACAAGGCGGTAGCCCCATGAATTCTTGGTAGCGAAGTAAGGCTGTGTTGATCCGAATGACGTGGCTGTCGCAGACCCCGAAGCGGGGAGAAATACACCCTGAGCGTTGAAAGGAATACCTGAAGGCAGAGTGAGGCGGGTATAGCCAACCTCTCCAACCATGACCAACTGATCGGCACCCAGCACTCGCGGCACGGCCTTTGTTCCACTTAACTGGAACTGCTGCATCTTGACCCGCTCGTACCCCCGGATCTCAACACTTCCATCCGATCGAACAATGAGATTGGAGGCTGGAATCTGGCTCGACTGTCCCAGCGCTGCAAGAAGCAGTTCGGGAGCTGCGATCTGCAGTGGCTGATTTGACCGGTAGGAGTACTCGCCCTGCAAGGCTATCCCCCATGGGCCAAGGGTATTGAAGCTCAAACCCCAAAGCTTGATGTCTTCAGGAAACTCTGCGAAGTAGCGCGCCGTTCCTGGGACTAAACCAATCACTGGGTTTGGATGAAGAAAGGTAGGCGTTCCTGCGACCCCGGATGCCACAGGCGTCCGACTGTGGTACTTGACGTGATAGAGGCCAAACTCCGTGCCATTTAGCTGGTCTGCGAAGTAGCGCAAAGCAATGCCGTATTGGCCGCTATTACGTGCGTTCCGATCTTTGGCGCGCGGAGCCCAAGCAGGACCGTCATCATTCAAAACAGCGGGATTCGCCGGTACGACTCCGTCTCTGAGGTCATTTCGGCGGCCAAAACCAATAAAGACCGTTTGCCCCCCTGGGCTCAGGAAATCGTTACTGCTGAAGAATGTCCCGGCCGGATCAATTTTTGTTTTTTCCCACTCCAGCATCAATGTCGCCTCGACAGACAGACGGTCAGTGACATCCTGCGACAGCCAAAACATGTTGGTCGGCATCAGTCCCTCACGCAACTCCGAGCCAGGAATACGCAACCGACTTACGTTGACCGGATTGAGAACATTGATGCCATTTTGAATAAATGTGCTTTCGCCCCAATTCACAACTTGGCGCCCAAGGCGAACGTTCAGGTCACGCCCACCGACATCGAAACGCCCGCGGACGTAGACGTCAAGGAACTCGAAGTCCTTTCCGGTCTGACTTTTTGCCTTAGAGCTGAGACCACTCTTGCTCATCACTGCGTCATCGTAAAAGTACGAAGCACGCACAAACGCGCCAAAGTTCCGGTAGTTGATCTCTAGATCGTGAGTAGCTTTGGCAGTTAGTGAAACAAGGCTCCCTCGGCTGTAATTGAGGTTGCCATCATCCTCATTAACCGATCGCGCAGTGCCTCCATTTGCGATCCCGACCAACGACCTATCGCGATCCTGCATGCGCCACAGCCCGCCGAGCGAGATGGTGGTGTCGAAACTGCCGGTGAGTTCGCCGTCGGCGCTGGAGAACTCGAAGGCGTGCACGGGCACGCTGCCGCCAGCGGCCAGCCCGAGGGCGATGGCGCAGACGACGGGGCGCAGGGTCGGCCGCGGAACGGCCAGGTACTTCCGGTTCCGGAACATGTGTCTCCTCCTGATCGGCCGGCTGCTGCCGGCTCAAGGTAGGTATTTGTGGGTCTTGTAGGTATGGGTGCTGCTTACGCTCCCCGCCGCTCGCCGGTACGCGCACGACCGCCGGGTAATTCGAACGTTCGTTTGAATATGGCGTGATGATGCGCCGATGTCAAGCAAGGGATAACCCGCAATTTCTTGCGCAATGCAGCAATGGCGCCGTGGCGGTGGACGCGCGCCTGATCCAAAGGCAATATTCACCTTCTTGCCCCGACGCATTTCCACTCTCCTCTCCCCGCGCATGGCGCGGATTCGCGGAGCTCACCGGTGACCGACCGCACTACGCCACAGGCCACAGCGCACGCCAGCGCGTTCCGCTCGTTCGCGGAACTGCTGCTGGCCTGTCGCGAGCTCTTCGCCAGTCGCCTCGGGGCGGCGCTGGCGAATACTGCCGCAGAGGTGGACGCGACCTTCCAGCAACGCCGCAAGGCCGCCGAGGATCTTGGCGAGTCGCTGAAACTGCTGGAAGCGCAGTACCAGTTGCGCGCCCTCGCCCGTGATCTGCCGCGCAAGTTCGCCACCGCCTTCGAGGCCGCCTATCTGCGCCGTACCGAAGCGCAGCAGGACGCCACCGCGACCCACACCGGCGAAGAGTGCCTGCTGCCGGCCTTCAACCTCTTCGCCACCCATGAGGTGGAGATCAGCGACGAAGTGCGCACCTTCTGCGCGCCGGCGGAAGCCAGCGCCAGTGCCGAACTCGCCGCCTGGCGTCCGCGCCTGGCCCTGCTGCTGGGACGCGAGCAGGTCGATGCGGCCGCCGACCCCTTTGGCCCGGCAGCCGTGTGCGAGGCCGTGCTGGCCAGCTGCGCCGACCTCGCCGCCACACTGGCCCACCGCGAGGAGATCGTCGCTGCCCTGATCAACAGTGCCCTCGGCGAACTGCCGGAGCTGCTGCGCAACGCCACCGCCCTGCTTGCCTCACATGGCGTCGCCACACCGACGACGGCGCTGCAGGGCAGCGCCGGGCGCGGCGACAGCATCGTCGTCACCGACGAGGGCGCGGGTGGCGCTGCGGCACTGCCCGCGGCGCACAGCAGCGCCACTCTCGGCGCCGCGCTCGCCGAGTTGCAGCGCGGCGCACCGGCCCTGCGCCTGGGGCCACGCAGCTTTGCCCTGGTGGGGGTGGCCGGTGACCCGCCCAACGTCCTGCGCCATCTGCTCGCCAACGGCCTCGGCGAGGTTCTCGAACACGCCGACCGCATCGTCGTGGACGTCGTCGCCGCGCTCTTCGAGCACCTCTTCAACAGCGCCAGCATCCCCGCGGCGATGAAGAACCTGATCGCCGAGCTGCAGCTGCCGGTGCTGCGCGTGGCGCTGGCCGACCACAGCTTTTTTTCCGACCGTTCCCACCCGGCGCGCCGCCTGCTCAACCTGCTGTCGCTCGCCGCGGCGACCTGGGACGGCGAGTTCGGTCCCGACAGCGCCCTCTACCGCAAGGCGGTGGAACTCATCGACGCCATCCGCCGCAATCCGGACCAGGATCGCGAGCATTTCGAGGCCGGGCGCGCTGCCCTGGAGAACTGGCTCAACGAGCAGGAGCGCCATGCCGACGCCCGCGCTGCGGCGCTCACCGAGCGCCTCGAAGCGCGCGAACGCCAGCACCTGGCACGGCAGGAGGCGCGCGCTGCAGTGGCGGCGACGCTGGCCGACGAGAGTCTGCCGGCATCGCTGCGCGAGTTCGTCGGCGAGACCTGGGTAAAGGTACTCGCCGCCGCCCAGCTCGACGGCGGCAGCAGCGGGCTGCGCTGGCGCATGGCGATGGCGACGCTGGAGGACCTGTGCTGGAGCGTGCGCCCCAAGCATGGCAGCGAGGAACGCGAGCGTCTCGCCCGCCTGCTGTCCACACTGCTCGGCAGCCTGCGCGAGGGGATGGATGCGGTGGGCAGCCCGGCACCGCTGCGCGACGCCTTCCAGGCCGAACTGGTCCGCCTGCATGCCGCGGCGGTAAAGGCCGGCATGAATCAGCCCTCGCCGCCGCCCCCCGCCGCCGAGGCGCGCCAGCCGGCCTACCGCGGTGACGCCGAGCCGGAGCCCGACCGCAGCGGCGAGTTCGAGGTCGACCTGCTCAGCCGCGGCGAATGGGTGGAACTGCGCGAGCCTGCGGGCAGCGTGCGCCGGGTTCGCCTGACCTGGGTCAGCCCCGCACGCACCCTCTATCTCTTTGCCAACCGCCAGGGACAGCGTGCGGTGGCGCTCACCCGCGAGGAGCTGATCCGCCGCTACGCCAGCGGCGAAGCGGTCACCGCGGGCGAGGACGACCTGCTCGACCACATCGTCGACCAGGCCCTCGACAGTCACGAGAACAAGGCATGATGGAAACCCCCGCCCATTCCGCCGCGCCCCGCGATCCCGAGCAGACCCGCGGCAGCATCCGCCGCTTCATCGTCGACGCCGAGGCCCTGCCCAGCCCCAAGGGTGCGGCGCTGCGCCTGATCGACCTTGCCCGCGACCCCAATGCCAGCATCGACGAAACGGTGCGGGTGATCCAGACCGACCCGGCACTCACCGGCTTCGTCGTGCGCGCCGCCAACGCTGCGCGTTTCGGCGGCATCGAGCGCACCCTCGACCTCAAGCGCGCGGTGGTGCGCGTGGGCATGCAGATGGTACGCGCCCACGCGCTGGCCCTGTCGATGATCCGCGAACACCGCCAGACACGCTGCAAGCGTTTCGACTACAACCGCTTCTGGACCGAGTCGCTGTACACCGCGGTACTGATGGATGAACTGGCCGTACGCTACCGCGAGTTCCGCCCCGGCGAGGCCTTCGTGCTCGGCCTGCTGGCCAGCATCGGCCGCCTCGCCTTCGCCACCGCAGCGCCCGACGAGTATGCCCAGGTGCTCGAACGCGCCGCCGAAGGCCGGGTGCCGCTGCAACTGCTCGAACAGCAGGCCTTCGGCTTCGATCACCACGAGCTCTCCTCGGTGCTGCTGGCCGACTGGGGCGTACCCACCGAGCTCGCCGAAGTGGTGTACTGGCAGCACGATCCGGAAGGGGGCGGTTTCGAACCCGAATCGCGCCCCTACCGGCTCGCCGGCATCCTCCAGCTCGCCGGCGGCATCGCCGCCGACAGCCTCGCACCGGCAGCGGAACAAGGCGGCAGCGGCATTGTCTATCTGCGCGCTGCCCTCCTCGAACTGGACGACGACGATATCGCCGAACTGACGCGCGAGGGTCTCAAGGAACTGCGCGAATGGCTGAGCATGATCGGCCTCCCGCCCCTGCCCACCAAGGCGCACTGACCCTCTCCCTGCCCGTATCGTGATCCAGCAGAACATCGTCAAGGCCATCGTCGCCCTGGTCCTCTTCGTGTTCGCCATCGGCGCGCTGGGCATGGTCTTCGAAGAGGAGATGGCCGCGGCCACCAACTGGATCATCGGGCGCATCGGCTTTGCCGGGATGTGCCTGATCCTGCTCGTCACCGACACCTTCGTCACCCCCTTCCCGCCCGACATCCTGCTGGTGCTGATCGCCAAGAGCGAACTCGCCGAGCACTGGCCGCGCTACGTCCTGGTGCTCGGCATGGTGTCGGTATGCGGCGGCATGCTGGGCTGGGGCATCGGCCGCTGGCTGGGCCATCTGCCGCAGGTCACGCGGCTGTTCGGGGAGTTCAAGGACGAGCACCGCGACTTCATCCGCAAGTACGGTTTCTGGGCCGTGGTGCTGGGCTCGATCACTCCGCTGCCCTTCTCGGTGACCTGCTGGGCTGCCGGCATCATGGCGCTGCGCTGGCAGACCGTGCTTGCCGCCGCCACCCTGTTCCGCATCCCGCGCTTCTTCCTCTACTACCAGCTCATCGCCTACAGCGGGGAGATCGGCCGCCTGTTCGGCTGAACAGCCGCCGGCAGCGGCGTGCGGCAGAGTAGAATCGCCGCCATGCGACAAGCCGCCTCCGCCCCCCTGCCCGCCCCCGAACCGGCCGAACGCCGCGACTGGCAGACCCTCAAGAGCCTCCTTCCCTATCTGTGGGCCTACAAGGGCCGGGTGATCTTCGCGCTGTGCTGCCTGGTGGCGGCCAAGGGCGCGAACGTCTCCGTACCCATCGTCTTCAAGCACCTCATCGACACCCTCGGGCTGACCACCACGCAGGCCTACGTGGTGGTCCCTGCGGCACTGCTGCTGGCCTACGGGGTGCTGCGCTTTTCCACCTCACTGTTTACCGAGCTGCGCGAGTTCATCTTCGTGCGCGTCACCCAGCAGGCAGTGCGGCAGATTTCCCTGCAGGTCTTCCGCCACCTCCACGCGCTGAGCCTGCGCTTCCACCTCGAACGCCAGACCGGCGGGCTGACCCGCGACATCGAACGCGGCACGCGCTCGATCAACTCGCTGATCAGCTACACCCTGTACTCCATCCTGCCCACGCTGGTGGAGATCGGTCTGGTGATCGGCATCCTGCTGTACAGCTACGACAGCATCTTTGCCCTCATCACCACGCTGACGCTGCTGGCCTACATCACCTTCACGGTGAAGGTCACCAACTGGCGCAACGCCCTGCGCCGCCGCGCCAACGAACTGGACTCCGCCGCCAACGCACGCGCCATCGACAGCCTGCTCAACTACGAGACGGTGAAGTACTTCAACAACGAGGGCTTCGAAGCCGCGCGCTACGACGAGCAGCTGCAGAAGTGGATCCACGCGCAGACCGTGAACCAGCAGTCACTCGCCCTGCTCAACCTTGGCCAGGCGGTGATCATCGCCCTCGGCGTCACCGCGATGATGTGGCAGGCAGCGATCCGCGTTGCCGACGGCAGCATGACCATCGGCGACATCGTGCTGGTCAATGCCTTCATGCTGCAGCTCTCCATCCCGCTCAACTTCCTCGGCGTGATGTACCGCGAACTGCGTCAGGCGCTCACCGACATCGAACGCATGTTCGGCCTCCTGCACGTCAATCAGGAAGTCGCCGACGCCCCCTCTGCCAGCGCGCTGCCGCCCGGCGCGGCGACCCTGCGCTTCGACGCGGTGCGCTTCGCCTACGACCCCAAGCGCCCCATCCTGCGCGGCATCAGCTTCGAAGTGCCGGCCGGGCACACGGTTGCGGTGGTCGGCCACTCGGGGGCCGGCAAGTCCACCCTGGCGCGCCTGCTGTACCGCTTCTACGACGTCAGCGACGGCGCCATCCGCATCAACGGCATGGATATCCGCGGCCTCACCCAGAGCAGCCTGCGCGCCGCCATCGGCATCGTCCCCCAGGACACCGTGCTGTTCAACGACACCCTCTACTACAACATCCACTACGGCCGTCCCGACGCCAGCCGCGAGGAAGTCGAAGCCGCCGCTGCGGCCGCCCAGCTCGGTGACTTCGTCGCCCGCCTCCCGGACGGCTACGACACCCGTGTCGGCGAGCGCGGCCTGAAGCTCTCCGGGGGCGAGAAGCAGCGCGTCGCCATCGCCCGCGCCTTGCTCAAGAACCCCGCCATCCTGATCTTCGACGAGGCCACATCGGCGCTCGACTCGAAGACCGAAAAAGCCATCCAGGCCCAGCTCGAACAGGCCGCCGCCGGCCGCACCGCGCTGGTCATCGCCCATCGCCTGTCCACGGTGATGAAGGCCGACGAGATCATCGTCCTCGACCAGGGCGAGATCGTCGAACGCGGCAGCCACGCCGCACTGCTGGCCGCCGGCGGGCACTACGCACGCATGTGGGCGCTGCAGCAGCAGGAAGCCCACGACGACCGGTGAGGCGCGCTCAGGGCAATTCGGCAACCCACCAGCCGCCGCGACCGCGGGCCTTGACCTGATACATGGCGCGATCGGCCACCCGCATCAGCTCGTCCAGGGTAGTGCCATGCGCGGGGAAGAGAGCGATGCCGATGCTCGCACCGATGCGCAGCTCGCCGCCGCCGTGACGCATCGGCGCATTGAGCGCCTCCACCACCTTGGCCGCCACGGTGCGCGCGCCTTCCGGCGTGTCGACGCGGCTCAGCAGGATGGCAAACTCATCTCCACCGACCCGTGCCACCACATCGCTGTCGCGCACCGCATCACGCAGGCGCAGGGCGACGTGACAAAGCATGCGGTCGCCGGCCTCGTGGCCGTGATGGTCATTGAGCGGCTTGAAGCCATCCAGATCGAAGTACAACAGGGCCATGCCGTGCCCGGCGCGGCGGGCCTGCGCCGCACCCTGCTCGAAACGGCTGCCGAGCTGGACGCGGTTGGCCAGCCCGGTCAGGCTGTCGTGCAAGGCAAGGTACTCCACCGCGCGCTCCTTTTCCTTGCGCTCGGAGATGTCGGCGAGGATCAGCAGGCACTGCAGCAGGTGGCCATCGGCGTCGCGCACTGCAGTGGCGGACAGCGCCACCGGATAGCTCTCGCCGCTGGCGCGGCGGGCCTCGGACTCGCCCTGCCAGGCATCGCCGTCGCGCATCGCCCGCCATAGCGTTGCCAGGGTGGGCTCGCCAGTCTGCGCCGCGAAGGGGTCGAAAACCGTGCCCACCACCGCCGCCGCGCGAAAGCCGGTGATGCGGCTGAAAGCCGGATTGACGGCCTGCACGACGCCATCGGCGTCGAACACCACGATGGCCTCACCGCTGCGCTCGAACAGGCTGCTTGCCACCGCAAGTCGGGTTTCCATCTGGCGACGCTCGGTGACGTCGATGATCAGGCCCACCGTTCCCACCACCTCGGCACGCGCATTGCGGTGCAGGCCGGCACGCACGACCACCTCGCGCACCTTGCCGGCAGCGTCGATGACGCGGAAGGCCTCGTCGTACTCGCCTCCGCGCGCGGCAATGAACTCGGTGCAGCGCCCGCGCGCGCGCTGACGGTCGTCTGGGTGGAGGAGCTCGGACCACGGCAGGCCGAGGCATGCGCTTACCGGACGGCCGCTGAGCTGGGTCCACGCCGGGTTGAGGTAATTCACCCGCTGGCTGGCATCGGTCTGGAACAGCACGTCCTGCATCTGCTCGGCAAGTTCGCGGTGCAACTGTTCGGATTCGGCCAGCCGGCGACCGACGCGCAGCAGATGGGCGACCACGCTGATCGTCATCAGCGCCAGCAGCAAGGCCAGCGCACGGGAGCCCAGCAGCAGCCAGGCGTGGGAGGGTGGTTCGCCGAGCGGCAGCGCGGCCATGCGCCACGAGCCCTCTAGCACATGCACATCGAGCAGAAAGGCGTCGGGGGCCTCGAACACGCTGGCATCACCCCAGAACACCGGCCCGCGGTCGCCCTGGCCGTCGATACCCCGCAAGGCAACGCGGTAGGGCAAGGCCGGATCACCCAGGCCCACTGCGACAATCAGGCGGTCGAAGTCGATCGGCGTGCTCATCAGCCCCCAGTAGCGCCCGCGCGTGCCATTGTCGTCGCCATTGAGATAGATCGGCACGCGATGGATCAGCGCCTGACCGCCCTGCGCCAGCGTCACCGGCCCGGCGAGCACCGGCCGCCCGCTGGCCAGCATCAGCCTGGTCGCCGCGCCCTGCGTGGGGTGATTGAGGAGATCCAGCCCCAGCGCGGCCTCGTTGCCGGCGAGCGGGTGCACCATGGCGATGACGTTGCCCGGGGCCAGGGTGATGTTGCGCAGCAGGGAGCGCTCGCGCATCAGCTCGCGCGCGTGACGGTCGAAATGCAGGGGATCGATCCCCTCATTGAGCACCACCTCGGCGATCAGCCCGGCAGTGAGATTGGCGGCACCGTTGATCTCTCCCTCCAGCGTCGCGCGCAGGCCACCCAGCTCGCCCTGGCGTTCGGCACGCCAGCGTTCGCGCAGGCTGGCATCGGCAAGCGTGCCGACCAGCACCACCAGCGCGGCGGCTGCCAGCCCGACGACGAGCAGCACCACCAGTCCGAGAGATTTGCGCGACGTGCCCTGCATGAACGCCAGTATGAAACGCTTTGATGGAATTTTGGAGTCCGTGACGCCCGCGCCCATGCCCGCGGCTTCCGTTACACTGCCCCCGGGACGCCCGCAAACGCACGGGCGTCAGCCGCCGTACCCACCCACAAGGAGGCCCGCACGATGAACCGACCCACCCGCGCCGAGCACGACCTGCTCGGCGACCGCGAAGTCCCTGCCGACGTCTATTGGGGTATCCACACCCTGCGCGCGCTGGAGAACTACCCCATCACCGGCAAGACCATCGGCTCCTATCCCGAGCTGGTGCGCGCCCTGGCGCTGGTCAAGCAGGCCGCCGCACGCGCCAACAACAAGCTCGGCCAGCTCGACGCCACCCGCCACCAGGCCATCGAGGCAGCCTGCCGCGAGATTGCCGAAGGCCGCCTGCACAACCAGTTCGTCGTCGACGTGATCCAGGGCGGCGCCGGCACCTCGACCAACATGAACGCCAACGAGGTCATCGCCAACCTCGCCCTGGAGAAGCTCGGCTGGCCCAAGGGCCACTACAAGGAGCTGCACCCGATCAACCACGTCAACATGAGCCAGAGCACCAATGACGTGTACCCCACCGCACTGAAGCTGGCGGTGGTGTTTGCCATCCAGGGCCTGCTGGATGCCATGGAGACCCTGCGCGAAGCCTTCGCGGCGAAGGCCGCCGAGTTTGCCGACGTGCTCAAGATCGGCCGCACCCAGCTGCAGGACGCGGTGCCGATGACGCTCGGCCAGGAGTTCTCCACCTACGCGGTGATGATGGGCGAGGACACCGCCCGCCTGCGCGAGGCCATCGCGCTGATCCAGGAGATCAACCTCGGCGCCACCGCCATCGGCACCGGCATCAACACCGACATCCGCTACGCCAAGATGGCCACCGAGTTCCTCGCCGAACTCTCCGGCGTCAAGCTCGTACCCGCCGAGAACCTCATCGAGGCCACCCAGGACACCGGCTCCTTCGTGCAGCTCTCGGGCGTGCTCAAGCGCATCGCCTGCAAGCTCTCCAAGGTCTGCAATGACCTGCGCCTGCTGTCCTCCGGTCCGCAGGCCGGCTTCAACGAGATCAACCTGCCCGAGCGCGCCGCCGGGTCGAGCATCATGCCGGGCAAGGTCAACCCCATCATCCCGGAGGTGGTGAACCAGATCGCCTTCGAGGTCATCGGCAACGACATCACCATCACCATGGCCTCGGAAGGCGGCCAGCTGCAGCTCAACGCCTTCGA
Source organism: Pseudothauera lacus (assembly GCF_003034845.1). Taxonomy (GTDB): domain Bacteria; phylum Pseudomonadota; class Gammaproteobacteria; order Burkholderiales; family Rhodocyclaceae; genus Pseudothauera; species Pseudothauera lacus. Next base: position 92,342 of record NZ_PZKC01000009.1, read on the forward strand.
ACCGATCATCGGCCACTCGCTGTTCAAGAGCATCGAACACCTCGAGGCCGGCTGCCGCACCCTCACCGAAAACTGCGTGCGCGGCATCACCGCCAACCGCGAGATGCTCGCCGAACGGGTGCGCACCTCGGCCGGGCTGGCCACCGCGCTCAACCCGCACATCGGCTACGAAAACTCCACCTGGGCGGCGCGCGAGGCGCTGCGCAGCGGGCGCAGCGTCGCCGAGCTGGTGCTGGAGAAGGGCCTGATGGACAAGGAGGCGCTCGAACAGGTGCTGCGCCCGGACGTGCTCACCGCGCCACGCCGCGAATGACGCCCGCCATGCGCCGCACCCCCGTCATCACCCTGCTCGCCACCGGCGGTACCATCGCCGGGGCCGCCGCCTCGGCCACCGACACCACCGGCTACGCCGCCGGCAGCCTGGGCGCAGCGGCGCTCCTCGCCGCCGTCCCGCAACTCGCCGAGGTGGCCGAGGTGCGCGCTGAACAGCCCTTCAACATCGACAGCAAGGACATCACCCCGGCGCACTGGCTGCAGCTTGCGCGGCGCGTGCAGGCGCTGCGCGACAACCCGGCAATCGACGGCATCGTCATCACCCACGGCACCGACACGCTGGAAGAAACCGCCTGGTTCCTTCACCTCACCGTGCATGGCGACAAGCCGGTGGTGATGACTGCGGCAATGCGCCCGGCCACCGCCCTGTCCGCCGACGGCCCGATGAACCTCTGGGAAGCCGTCGGCGTGGCGGCCGGTGCCGCATTCCACGGCCCCGGCGTGCTGCTCGCACTCGGTGGCGAGGTGTACGGCGCCGACGACTTCAGCAAGGCCCACACCGTCCGCCCGGCCGCCTTCCGCGCCCCGCAGGCCGGCCCGCTGGGCCTCGCCGCACCGCCCACGCGCCTGCGCAACGCCACCTCCGGCAGCGCCGCGAGCCTGCCACGCGGCACGCTCGACGGCCTGCAGACCCTGCCCTGGGTGGAAGTCGTGCACGTCGCCGGCGGCGCCGACCCGCGCCTGCTCGATCTGCTGCGCGAGGCCGGCGCCGCCGGCGCCGTGCTCGCCCTGCCCGGCAACGGCAGCCTGCCGGACGCCTGGTTGCCCGCCATCGAACGCGCTGCCGCCGCGGGCCTGCGCCTGGTGCGCGCCAGCCGCGTCGCCGCCGGCCCGGTCACCCGCCACCACGCCCACCCGGCCGTGCGCCCCGCTGGCTGGTGCAACGCCCTGCAGGCGCGCGTGCTGCTGATGCTGGAGATTGCCGGCGGCGCCCCCGCCCTGTTCGAGCGCGTCGCCCGCGCGCCGGATTGACGCCGCTGCGCGTCAGCGCTGGCGCATGATCATGCGCAGCGACTGCTCATAGGTATGGCGCATGTGGTCCTCGTCGTAGCGCTGCGCGCGCCCCACCGGACAGGCATCGCGCGCCAGGCAACGCGCCCGGCACGGTGAAGCCGGCTGGCGGCGCCAGGCCAGGCATTTCTCCAGCGCAAAGCCGCCCGCACCCATCGCCTGCGCCGGACAGGCAGCGACACAGGGCTGCGCCGTGCACGCACGGCAGGGCGATTCCACCTGCAGGGGCGGCGTCACGGGCAGGTCCGTATCCGCCCACAACACCACCCGGTAGCCAAACCAGCTCCCCCACTGCGGCAGGATGCCGACCATGAAGGGCGTCGCGTGGTGCCAGCCAAGCAGCCGCCCCAGCGCCTGCAGCCCGAGCGGGCTGCCGCCCGGATACAGCACCCGATGACGGCGGCCGGGAAACTGCCGCGCGAACCACTGCACCACCGCATCTACGCTGAAGTCGTCGATCGGATCAGCCGACGCCAGCCCCGCCGCCTTCACCGCGCGCCACAGCAGCGGACCGGCGTTGGCAACGACGATGAGCTGCCCGCCCCGGCATGCTCGCGGCAAGTCTGGAGACAGCGACGCCGGCAGCGCGGCGACGTCGACGACGGCGTGAAGGTTGAGTCCAACCGCGGTGAGCGCGGAGAAGTCCGGATCCGGGGCGGCCATCAGGCGCTCCCAACTGGCTAGGGGTGCCGGATCTTAGCTCAGGTGCCGTGCCCGGAGGCAGTCCGGCAAGACGGCAGTTCGCTGTCGAGGAATTCCTCCGGCGCCGGCAGCGGCGTGCTCGGCAGCACCATGTCCTGCGGCCGCAGCTGTTCGGTGAAGCCTTCCAGCGAGCCCATGCTGCGGCAGTCGCGGCGCGCCACCGGTGCGCTGGTCATGTAGGCGATCACCAGCTGGGTGAGGGCCACCAGCGCCTCGCGATGGGTGCGCTCCTGGGCGTGCGAGGCATCGGCGCCGAAGCCGATCAGCGCGGTGCGGATGTCGTTGCCGGCTTCCACCGCGGCGGCGGAATCGGAACGGTAGTAGCGGAACACGTCGCGACGGTGGGCGATGCCGTGTTCCTGCGCGAGGCCGATGAGCTTGTGGGTGAGGTGGTAGTCGAAGGGGCCGGACATGTCCTGCACGCAGATGGTGGCGGCATGCTCGGAGGTGTTCTGCCCGGGTGCGGCGATGGAGATGTCCAGGCTGACCATCTCGGCGATCTCGCCGTGCAGCGCCGCCGAGGCGCCGGAGCCGACCTCCTCGGTGATGGTGAGCAAGGGATGGACGTCCACCGGCAGGGGCAGGCGATGGTCGCGTACCGCCTTGCAGGCGGTGAGCAGCGCGGCCACCGCGGCCTTGTCGTCGAGATAGCGCGAGTTGATGTAGCCGTCGGGCTGGATCTCGGGCAGCGGGTCGAAGGCGATCCAGTCGCCGACATGGATGCCGGCCGCCTCCAGCTCGGCGCGGCTGGACACCGGCAGGTCCACGCGCACCTCGACATGCTCCCAGCCCACCGGCTGGCTGTCGATCTCGGGGCCGAAGGCATGCCCCGAGGTCTTCAACGGCAGACAGGTGCCGCGCACCTGGCCGTGGTCGGTGAAGATGGTCAGGCGGAAGCCCTCGGCGAAGCGCGCCGACCAGTGGCCGATGGGCACGATGGCCAGGCGGCCGTTGGGCTTGAGCTCGCGCACCATCGCCCCCAGGGTGTCGAGGTGGGCGACGATGGCGCGCGCCGGCTGGGCTTCGCGCCCGCGCAGGGTGGCGCGGATGGCGCCGCGCCGGGTCATCTCGTAGGGAATCTCGAGCGCTTCCAGGCGGCCTGCGGCGTAGCGCACCGCGCCGTCGGTGAGGCCCACCGGGCTGGGGATGGCGAGCAGCTGCAGCAGGGTCTCTTCGAGGTAGGCGTAATCGATCTCGGGCAGGGCAACCCGGGGCAGGGCGGCTTCGTTCATGCGCCGTCTCCTCCGTGGTGGGCGCGCGAGCGCGGGAACAGCAGGTCGACGAAGCGCTCGGCGGTGGGCTGGGGTTCGTGGTTGGCCAGCCCGGGGCGTTCGTTGGCCTCGATGATCACGTACTCCTGGCCGTCGACCGCCGGCACCAGGAAGTCCAGCCCGGTGACCGGAATGTCCAGCTCGCGCGCGGCCTTCTCCGCCGCCACACGCAGTGCCGGGTGCAGTTCGGCGGTGACGTCGTGGATGGTGCCCCCGGTGTGCAGGTTGGCGGTGTTGCGCACGGTGAGGCGCTGTTCGGCCTCCGGCACAGTGTCCAGCGCATGGCCCTGGGCACGCACGCAGCGTTCGGTTTCGGCGTCCAGCGGGATGCGCGACTCACCGCCGGTGGCCGCCGCGCGGCGCCGGCTCTGTTTCTCGATCAGCTCGCGCACCGTGCTGCGGCCGTCGCCCACCACCATCGGCGGACGGCGCACGGCGGCGGCCACCACGCGGTAGTCGATGACCACGATGCGCAGGTCCTGGCCGCTGCAGTACTGCTCGACGATGACCCGCTCGCAGAACTGGCGCGCGCGCTCGATGGCGGCGCGCACCTCGTCGGCGCTACCGAGGTTCACGCTGATGCCCTTGCCCTGCTCGCCTTCCACCGGCTTCACCACCACCGCGCCGTGCGCGGCCAGCAGCGCCTGCCAGGCGGCCTCGTCCGCCGCATCGGCCTGCGCCGGCACCGCCAGCCCGGCGCCACCGAGCAGCCTGAGGGTGACGCGCTTGTCCTGGCAGCGACTCATCGCCACCGCGCTGGTGAGTTCGGAGAGCGACTCTCGGCAGACGATGCTGCGCCCGCCCAGGGTGAGGCGGAAGTAGCCGTTCTCCGCATCCAGCACCTCGGCGTGGATGCCGCGGCGCACGGCCTCGTCGACGATCAGCCGGGCATAGGGGTTGAGCCCGGCCAGCTCCTCGGCCGAGCCGGTGAACAGCGGCTCGTTGATCGCATTGCGGCGTTTCACCGCGAAGGCCGGGATGCGCTGGAAGCCGAGCTTGTCGTAGAGCGCAATGGCCTGGGCGTTGTCATGCATCACCGAGACGTCCATCCACGCACGCCCGCGCGCCAGGTAGTGCTCGGCAAGATAGCGCACCAGGGCTTCGCCGACACCGGGATGGGCGGCCTGCGGGGCCACCGCCAGCGCCCACAGACTGGCGCCGTGCTGGGCGTCGGCAAAGGCCTCGACATGGTCCAGGCCCATCGCCACGCCGATCACCTCGCCGCTCGCGCGGTCCTCGGCGAGCGCGTAGGTGATGGCCCGGCTGGCGCGTTCGCGCCACACCCGCTGCGGGTCCACCGGCACCATGCGGCGCGCACGGTAGAGGGCGTTGATCGCCGCCACGTCGGCCCGCGTGCGCAGGCGGCGCAGGGTGAAGCCGTGGCGGCTGGCGCGCTGCGCGCGGTAGGCGGCCAGTTGCAGACGGAAGGCGTCCGAGGGGTCGAGAAAGAGCTGCTGCGGTGCGCTGGCCACCACCACCTGCGGTTTCTCGACGTAGAAGGCGATGTCGCGCTGCCCGGGGCGCTCCTGCAGCAGTTCGGCGGCCAGTTGCGCCGGGTCGCGCCAGGTCTGCGCCGGCAGCCAGCGCCCCCAGCCGCATTCGACGATGACGTTCTCGGGCATCGCCACCGCCTCGGGCTGCCCGGCGGGCAGGTGCAGGGGCTGGTGGCCGGCGCGCAGCGCGCGGGCGATCTGCTTGCGGATCATCGGGCGGGCCTCAGGCAGCATGGCTCTGCAGCCACCATTCGAGCAGGCCGAGCTGCCACAGCTTGGAGCCGCGCAGCGGCGTGATGTGGGCGGAGGGGTCGGCCAGCAGGGTGTCGACATAGTCCTGGCGGAACAGCCCGCGCCCGCGCGCGGCGCGGCTGCAGAGCGCATCGCGCACGCGTTCGAGCACCGGACCCTGCAGGTACTTGAGCGCCGGCACCGGGAAGTAGCCTTTGGGGCGGTCGATGACCGCGGACGGAATCAGCTTGCGCGCGGCCTCCTTGAGCACACCCTTGCCTCCGTGCGCGAGCTTGTGGCGCGCCGGGATGCGCGCGGCCAACTCGACCAGTTCGTGATCGAGGAAGGGCACCCGCGCTTCCAGGCCGAAGGCCATGGTCATGTTGTCGACGCGCTTCACCGGGTCGTCCACCAGCATGATGGTGGTGTCCAGGCGCAGCGCCTTGTCCACCGGGTCGTCGGCGCCCGGGGCGTTGAAGCTGGCGGAAACGAAGGCCGCGCTGGCGTCCACGCCGTGCCAGGCGGGGTTCACGGTGCGAAGGTATTCGTCGTAATCGCGGTCGCGGAAGGCCGCCAGGTAGTCGCCCACCGGGTCGGCGCTGCCGGCGAGCCTGGGATACCAGTGGTAGCCGCCGAACACCTCGTCCGCACCCTGGCCGCTCTGCACCACCTTGCTGTGGCGCGAGACCGCCTCGGAGAGCAGGTAGAAGCCGATGCAGTCATGGCTCACCATCGGCTCGCTCATCGCCTCGACCGCTTCGGGCAGGCGGGTGAGCAGTTCGGCCTCGGGCACGAAGATGCGCTCGTGGTGGGTGCCGAACTCGCGCGCGACGATCTCGGCGTACTCGAACTCGTTGCCCTTCTCGCCGCCGACGTCCTCGAAACCGACGTTGTAGGTGCGCAGGTCTCGCACCCCGGTCTCGCTCATCAGGCCGACGATGAGACTGGAATCCACCCCGCCGGAGAGCAGCGCGCCCACCGGCACGTCGGCCACCAGGCGGCGACGGACCGCGGCGCGCAGGCCGTCGAGCAGGATCTCGGTCCATTCCTCGAAGCTGCGCGCCTCGTCGGCGGGGTCCTGCGGATACATCAGCGTCCAGAAGCTGCGTTCGCGGCGGCTGCCGTCGGGCTCGATGTGCATCAGCGTGCCGGGCGGCAGCTTGCGCACCCCGGCATAGATGGTGTGCGGCGCCGGCACCACGGCGTGGAAGGAGAGGTAGAAATTGAGCGCGGCCGGGTCCACCGTGGTGTCCACCCCGCCGGCTTCGAGCAGCGCAGGCAGGCTGGAAGCGAAGCGCAAGCCGCCGGGGATCTCCGCGTAGTACAGCGGCTTGATGCCCAGGCGGTCGCGGCCGAGCAGCACGCGGCCGCTGTCGCGCTCCCAGATGGCGAAGGCGAACATGCCGTTGAGGCGCTGGACGAAGTCCGGCCCCCAGGCGTGGTAGGCCTTGAGCAGCACCTCGGTGTCGCCGTGCGAATAGAAGCGGTAGCCCTTGCCTTCCAGCTCGCGGCGCAGCTCAGGGTGGTTGTACACCGCGCCGTTGAACACGATGCCGAGCCCCAGCTCGGGATCCACCATGGGCTGCTGGGCGGATTCGGAGAGATCCATGATCTTCAGGCGCCTGTGGCCCCAGGCCTGGGAGCCCTGGGCGAACACCCCGCCATTGTCCGGGCCGCGCCGCTGCTGGCGCTGGTTCATGCGTGCAATCGCACCCAGGTCGGGGGTCTGTCCGTCGAATCTGATCTCACCGGCAATGCCGCACATAGGTCTTCCTTCTGTTGTTGGAACATGCCTATTGTAGCAAATTGATTTTGCGCAAAAGTTTTAGAGGTCAAACACGCGCTGCGGTAAGCTCTTGAGCCGATTTGAAATCCGCCCCGCTCCGCCATGCCAGGTGAATTCGACCTGATCCGCCGCCACTTCACCCGTCCCGCGTCGCACACCGCGCTTGCGGCGGGCGACGACGCCGCCCTGCTCGCCCCGCGCGCCGGCATGCAACTGGCCGTATCCACCGACATGCTGGTCGCCGGCACGCACTTCTTCGCCGACACCGAACCCACCGATCTGGGCTGGAAGACGCTGGCGGTGAATGTCTCCGACCTTGCGGCAATGGGCGCCGAGCCGCGCTGGGCCTTTCTCGCACTGGCCCTGCCGACGGCCGACGATGCCTGGCTGGCGGCCTTCGCCGACGGGCTGTTCGCCTGCGCGGAGAACTTCGGCCTCGACCTGGCCGGCGGCGACACCACACGCGGCCCGCTCAACCTGTGCGCGACGGTGATCGGTGAAGTTCCCGCCGGCACCGCACTGACCCGCGCCGGTGCACGTCCGGGGGACCTGCTGTGGGTCTCCGGCCAGCCCGGACGCGCGGCACTGGGTCTGCAGGCGCTGCGCGACGGGCTTGCACTGAGTGCCGCCGGGCGCACGGCATGCCTCGCCGCGTTGCACCACCCGCAACCACGGGTGGCCCTGGGTCTGGCCCTGCGCGGCATCGCCAGCGCGGCGCTGGACGTCTCCGACGGCCTCCTCGGCGACCTGCGCCATCTGCTTGCCGCATCGCGCTGCGGCGCGCTGATCGAGCATGCCGCGCTGCCGCTCGGCGCCCTGCTCGCCGACGGCGCCCCGCCGGCGATCGCCGAAGCCGCGTTGCTCGGCGGCGGCGATGATTACGAACTGCTGTTCACCGCCCCCCCGGCTCAGCGCGACACCCTCGCGGCGATGGCGGGAGAGCTCGCTCTGCCCTTACACTGCATCGGTCAACTCAATGCCGACAGCGGTCAGGTGCTGCTGCGCGCGCCCGACGGCAGCGTGCACCTGCCCACCACCGGGGGCTACGACCATTTCGCCTGCTGACATGACCACCACCCCGAACCTCCGCTTCCTGCTCAGCCACCCCGCCCACTTCATCTCGCTGGGCTTCGGCGCCGGGCTGTCGCCGAAGGCCCCGGGCACGGTCGGCACCCTGCTGGGCTGGCTGCTCTATCCGCTGATCCGCACTCCGGTGAACGAGGCGGTGTTCCTCGCCTTCCTGGCCAGCCTGTTCATCGCCGGAGTGATCGCCGCCGAGCGCACCGGACGCGCGCTGGGCGTACCCGACCACGGCGCCATCGTCTGGGACGAGATGGTGGCGATCTGGCTGGTGCTGCTGTTCACCCCCGCCACCCTGCTGTGGCAAGCCACCGCAGTGGTAATCTTCCGCTTCTTCGACATCGTCAAGCCGCCGCCCATCCGCATGGCGGACCAGAAGCTGAAGGGGGGCTTCGGGGTGATGTTCGACGACCTCATCGCCGCCGCCTACACCCTGCTGGTGATCGCCGTCCTCGTACATCTGCTGGGCTGAACGCCATGGACATCGAACTCGCCACCCTCTCCCGCGAACTCGGCGACGCCCTGGCGGCGCGCGGCTGGCGACTGAGCGCCGCGGAGTCGTGCACCGGCGGCTGGATCGCCGCCACGGTGACGGACACGCCCGGCAGCTCGGCCTGGTTCGACCGCGGCTTCGTGACCTACTCCAACGCCGCCAAGTGCGAGATGCTCGAAGTCTGCCCGCTGACCGTGGACAGTCACGGTGCGGTGAGCGAGGAGACCGTGCGCGAGATGGTCGCCGGTGCGCTCGCGCACAGCCTCGCCGACATCGCCGTGGCGGTCTCCGGCATCGCCGGCCCGGACGGCGGCAGCGCCGCCAAGCCGGTGGGCACGGTATGCATCGGCTGGGGGGTATATGGCGACCTGCCGCGGATCGCAACCTGCCATTTCAGCGGCGACCGCGAGGCGGTGCGGCGGCAGACGGTGATCGCCGCGCTGCGCGGCGTCATCGCCCTCGCCAGAGGCGATGCTGACCTGTAATGGTTGCTGTAAATACATTCAGGCACTAGACTGGGGGCTGGCACATTCCAGCAAACTCTGTGCCATAATCCGCCAACCACTCAGGAATACTTCTTATGGACGACAACAAGGCCAAGGCGCTGGCCGCGGCGCTCTCGCAGATCGAGAAGCAGTTCGGCAAGGGTTCGATCATGCGCATGGGCGACGGCAACGTCGAAAAGGACATCCAGACCGTCTCCACCGGCTCGCTGGGGCTGGACATCGCGCTCGGCCTCGGCGGCCTGCCGCGCGGCCGGGTGGTCGAGATCTACGGCCCGGAGTCGTCCGGCAAGACCACGCTGACCCTGCAGGTCATCGCCGAGATGCAGAAACTCGGCGGCACCGCTGCCTTCATCGACGCCGAACATGCCCTCGACGTCGGCTATGCCGAAAAGCTGGGGGTAAACATCACCGACCTGCTCATCTCCCAGCCCGATACCGGTGAACAGGCACTTGAGATCGCCGACATGCTGGTGCGCTCGGGCGGGGTGGACATCGTCGTCATCGACTCGGTCGCCGCACTGACCCCGAAGGCCGAAATCGAAGGCGAGATGGGCGACCAGTTGCCCGGCCTGCAGGCCCGCCTGATGAGTCAGGCGCTGCGCAAGCTCACCGCCAACATCAAGCGCACCAACACCCTGGTGATCTTCATCAACCAGATCCGCATGAAGATCGGCGTGATGTTCGGCAACCCCGAGACCACCACCGGCGGCAACGCGCTGAAGTTCTATTCCAGCGTGCGCATGGACATCCGCCGCACCGGCACGATCAAGCGCGGCGAAGAGGTGGTCGGTTCGGAAACCAAGGTCAAGGTGGTCAAGAACAAGGTCGCCCCGCCGTTCAAGGAGGCGCGCTTCGACATCCTCTACGGCGAGGGCGTGTCGCGCGAGGGCGAGATCATCGACCTTGGCGTCGATCACAAGATCGTCGACAAGTCCGGCGCATGGTATGCCTACAACGGCGACAAGATCGGCCAGGGCAAGGACAACGTGCGCGAGTTCCTGCGCGCCAATCCGGCACTTGCGCGCGAAATCGAGAACAAGGTGCGGGTCGCGCTGGGGCTGAAGGAAATGCCCGCGGCCAGCGCCGAAGCGGCGACCGAAGCCTGATCAACACCATGGAGGGAAGCGCCCTGCGCGAACGAGCGTTGCGTTATCTGGCGCAGCGTGAACACAGCCGCGCAGAGCTCGAGCGCAAGCTCGCCCCCCACGGCACCGCCGAGGACATCGCCAGCGTGCTCAACCGTCTCACCGAACTCGAACTGCTCTCCGATGCCCGCTTCGCGCAGGCCTGGGTGCGGGGCAAGGGCGCGCGCTTCGGCACCGCCCGCCTGCGCCACGACCTCGCCAGCCGCGGTGTGGATGCAGAGCTGATCGCGGCGGCGCTGGCCGGCGACGGCGACGACGAGGAACAGCGCGCACGCTCCGTGTGGGCCGGCAAATTCGGCCGTGCCCCGGGGGATGCACGCGAATGGGCACGCCAGGCGCGCTTCCTGCAGGGGCGTGGCTTCGGCAGCGCGTTGATCCGCAAGGTGTTGAAAGAGATCCCCGATGAGTCTGCTCAAGGTTGAAGGCCTGCAGAAGCGCTACAAGGCGCGCACGGTGGTGCACGACGTCGGCTTCGCCGTCGGCAGCGGCGAGGTCGTCGGCCTGCTCGGCCCCAACGGGGCCGGCAAGACCACCTGTTTCTACATGATCGTCGGCCTCGTACGTGCCGACGGTGGCGAGATCATCCTCGACGAGGAGCGCCTCACCCACCTTCCCATCCACGCCCGTGCCCGCCTCGGCCTCTCCTACCTGCCGCAGGAGATGAGCGTCTTCCGCAAGCTCACGGTAGCCGAGAACATCCGTGCGGTACTCGAGCTGCAAGGCCTTGACGACGCCCAGGCCAGCGCGCGCCTGGACGAACTGCTGCAGGAACTGGGCATTACCCACCTGCGCGACAACATGGCGGTGTCGCTCTCCGGCGGCGAACGCCGACGCTGCGAGATCGCCCGCGCACTGGCCACCAACCCGCGCCTGATCCTGCTCGACGAACCCTTTGCCGGCGTCGACCCGATCGCCGTCATCGACATCCAGAAGATCATCCGCTTCCTCAAGGAGCGCGGCATCGGTGTGCTGATCACCGACCACAACGTGCGTGAGACGCTGGGCATCTGCGACCGCGCCTACATCATCAGCGAGGGGCGGGTGCTGGCCAGCGGCACGCCCGCCAACATCGTCGACAACGAGAAGGTGCGCCAGGTCTACCTCGGCGAACACTTCCGCCTCTGACCGCGATGGCCCGATCCGCATGAAGCCCACCCTCCAGCTCAAGCTCTCCCAGCACCTTACGCTGACCCCGCAGCTGCAGCAGTCGATCAAGCTGCTGCAGCTGTCGACCATCGAGCTCAACCAGGAGATCGAGCGCTTCCTGCTGGAAAACCCCATGCTCGAACGCGAGGACGGCGACGGCAGCGATTTCGGCCCCGGCAGCGGCGCAGCCACCGCCACCAGCGAACGCAGCAGCGAGCAGGGCAGCAGTGACGGTGCTCAGGACGGCGAGCGCGGCGAAGAACGTGCCGAGCACGAGGCCGGCGCCAGCGACGAGGCCGGCGAATGGCTGAGTGCCGGCAGCGGCAGCACCCGCCGCGACGATGACGACGACGTCGATTACCAGGAATTCCAGGCCGCCGAGACCTCGCTGCGCGACCACCTCGACCAGCAGGTGGCACTCTCCCCGCTCTCCGACCGCGACCGCGCGCTGGTGCGCTTCGTCATCGAGGCCCTCGACGACGACGGCTATCTCCACCAGGAGCTCGAAGACCTCCTGCCGCTGCTCCCCGAAGAGCTCGACATCGACCTCGACGACCTCGGCATCGCCCTGCGCCATGTGCAGCACCTCGAACCCGCCGGCATCGGCGCGCGCACCGTGCAGGAATGCCTGAGCCTGCAACTGCGTGCGATGGCCGCCGGCGATGAGCGCGACCTCGCGCTGCGCATCGTCGACGGGCACCTCGAACTGCTCGCCGAGCGCAACTTCGTCAAGCTCAAGCGCCTGCTGTCGTGCGACGACGACGCCCTGCGCGCCGCCCACGCACTGATCTGCCGCCTCGATCCCCATCCGGGCTCGCGCTACGCCGCGCAGGAAACCCGCTACGTGATCCCCGACGTCGTGGTGCGCAAGCTGCGCGGGCGCTGGCAGGTCAACCTCAACCCCGAGGCCATGCCGAAGCTGCGCATCAATGCCCTCTACGCCCAGCTGCTGCAGCAGAACCGCGGCAATGGCGGCGGCCTCACCGGACAATTGCAGGAAGCACGCTGGCTGATCAAGAACGTGCAGCAGCGCTTCGACACCATCCTGCGCGTTTCCCAGGCCATCGTTGACCAGCAGCGGCAGTTCTTCGATCATGGGGAGGTGGCGATGCGCCCGTTGACCCTGCGCGAGATCGCCGATCAGCTCGAACTGCACGAATCGACGGTGTCACGGGTCACCACGCAGAAGTTCATGGCCACCCCGCGCGGGGTGTTCGAGTTGAAGTATTTCTTCGGCAGTCACGTCGCCACCGATACCGGTGGAGCGGCATCCTCCACTGCGATTCGCGCGCTGATTCGCCAGCTGGTGGATGCCGAAGACAGAAAGAAGCCCCTGTCCGACGCCAAGATTGCCGATTTGTTGGGCCAGCAGGGTATCGTCGTCGCGCGGCGCACTATCGCCAAATACCGCGAATCGCTCAATATCCCGCCGGTCAGTATGCGCAAGACGATCTGAACCGAAACAAGAGGAGTCATCATGAATCTCACCATCACCGGGCATCACGTGGAAGTCACCGCCGCCCTCCGCGACTACGTGACGTCGAAGCTCGACCGCGTCATCCGTCACTTCGACAACGTCACCAGCGTCGGCGTGATCCTGTCGGTGGAAAAGCTCGACCAGAAGGCCGAAGTGACCCTGCATGTGCGCGGCAAGGACATCTTCGTCGAAGCCCACAACGGCGACATGTACGCCGCCATCGACGCGATGACCGACAAGCTCGAACGCCAGGTGCAGAAGCACAAGCAGAAGCTGCAGGACCACCACCACGACGCGCTCAAGCACCAGGCCACCGAAGAGTGAGCCACTCCTTACCGCTTTCGGTTTAGGGTGCGGGTATAATGCGCGCGTTTTCCGTCAGCCCATTGCCTCCCGGCACCCGACCGAACCTTCCCCGCACGGCCCCCAGGCGGGCGCCGTGCGTGGCATGACCGCATGAGCCTGATCGCCCAACTCCTTCCCCCCGCCAACGTCGTCATCGACCTCGACGCCAGCAGCAAGAAGCGCGTCTTCGAACAGGCCGGCCTGCTGTTCGAAAACCAGCAGAACATTGCCCGCAGCGTGGTCTTCGACAGCCTGTTCTCGCGCGAGCGGCTCGGTTCCACCGGCCTGGGGCAAGGCATCGCCATCCCCCACGGGCGCATCAAGGGCCTTGCCGAAGCCACCGGTGCCTTCTTCCGCCTCGCCACCCCGGTACAGTTCGACGCTCCCGACAACCGTCCGGTGGACATGCTGTTCGTGCTGCTGGTCCCCGAACAGGCCAACGAGACCCACCTGCAACTGCTCTCCGAGCTGGCGCAGATGTTCAGCGACCGCAACTTCCGCGACACCCTCCACCAGGCGCCCGACGCCGCTTCCATTCACGCCCTGTTCGCCAACTGGGGCCCGCATGCGGCAGACGAGCGTAGCGCAACTGCATGAGGCCTTGCATCGGCGCCTGGCGCTGACGCATGTCTGCGGCCGCCTGGAAGCCGTCATCCGGGTCAGCGAGGAGCGCATCTGGCCAGCCGATCTGGTCGGCCACCTCAACCTCATCCATCCGCAGCGCCTGCAGATCCTCGGCGCCGCAGAACTGGCCTGGGCACGCCGTCAGTCGCGCGAGAAGATTGCCCACCATCTCAACGAGATCCTTGCCGCCCGCCCGCCCGCGATCATCGTTGCCGACGGCTGCGAGACCCCCAACCTGCTGCGCGGGCTGTGCGAAAACTTCGGCGTTGCGCTGTTCACCACCACCCAGCCTTCCGCCGGCGTGGTGGACCAGTTGCGCCTCTACCTCTCCCGTCAGCTCGCCGAAAAGATCTCCCTCCACGGCGTCTTCATGGACGTGCTCGGCCTCGGCGTGTTCATCACCGGCACCTCCGGCGCCGGCAAGTCCGAGCTGGCGCTGGAACTGATCTCACGCGGCCACGGCCTGGTCGCCGACGACATCGTCGAGTTCTCGCGCATCGCCCCCACGGTACTGGAAGGGCGCTGCCCGGAACTGCTGCAGGACTACATCGAGGTCCGCGGCCTCGGCCTGCTCAACATCCGCACCATCTTCGGCGAGACCGCCTGCCGGCGGAAGATGCGCCTGCGTCTGGTCTGCCACCTCGAACGCCGTCAGCCCGGCGAGGACGACCCCTCGCGCCTGCCGATGGCCCAGGAGATGCAGGACGTGCTCGGCGTGCAGGTACCGCGCGTCATCCTGCCGGTGGCCGCCGGGCGCAACCTCGCCGTGCTGCTCGAGGCCGCGGTGCGCTCGACCATCCTGCAGCTGCGCGGCGTGGACTCCACCCAGGACTTCATCGACCGCCAGGCGCGCGCCCTCGCCAGCGCTGAAACAAGCTGAAAGCCGCCCCCCGCAGGGGGGAAAACGCCGTATCATGACGGCGGCACAAACGAGACCAACCGCAGCTTTGCCCGCCCCAATCCTCCCGGTGCGCTCCACGAACACCGAGCCGCACACCCCCTCCGCCGCCCTTGCGCCTCCCGCGCAGGACCTGCCGGCGGCGCTCGCCCGATGAACAAGCTCCCCCAGCACTTCTTCGAAGATCGCCTGCACATCCTGCGCACACGCTGGGAGCAATATCTGGCCGGCGGCTGCCACGAGCAGTTCATCGAGTTCGTTGTCGCCGTCAACAGCCTCGCCGAGCACTTCAGCCGCCTGCGCCTGCCCGGTCTGGTGCGTCTCTGCGAAGGGCTGGAGAACGCGGTGCTCACCCACATCGGCGAGCGCCACTGCCATCCCCTGCCTGCTTCCGACGTCGCCGCCCTGCAGCGCCAGCTCGACACCCTGATCGGTGCCGTGGGCACCACCACGCGCCCCGCTCCCGGCATCGAGCGGCGCGCCGAACCGCCACCGCCGGCAGCAGACATCGACTGGGTCAAGCCGCGCGTGGTCGGTCTGGTGTCGGCCATCGGTCGCGAGGAACTCACCGACGGCCTCGAGCGCCAGCTGCGCTTCTTCGGCTTCGAGGTCATCCGCAGCAACTGGGCTTCACCACCGGCCTCCCTCGACGAGCCGCTGGCGGTGCTGTTCGTGCCCGCAGGGGCCGACGCCACCGACATCGAGCTGGCCCTCATCGGTCGTTACCGCCAGGCCTGCCCGGCCAGCCAGCTCTTCTATCTCGGCGTCAACGCGCGCATCGAACCCATCGTCGCGCTGATGCGTGCCGGCGTGGACGTCGCCGTACCTGTCGCGGAGCCGCCATCGACGGTGGTCAACCGCCTCCTCGACCTCGTCCAGACCCACGAACAGGAACGCTACCGCGTGCTGGTGGTGGAGGACTCGCGGGTCGCCGCCACGCTGATCCGCCGCACCCTTGCCGAGCACGGCATCGACAGCGAGAGCATCGGCGACCCCGGCACCCTGCTCGAAGCGCTCCACGACTACCGCCCCGACCTCATCCTGATGGACATGTACATGCCGCGCTTCACCGGCGTGGAGGCCACCCGGGTGCTGCGCCAGATGTCGGCCTACCAGTCGCTGCCGATCATCTACCTGTCGGGTGAATCCGACGTCGGCATGCAGGTCGAGGCTCTGCGCCTGGGCGGCGACCAGTTCCTCATCAAGCCTTTCAACCCGGTGTTGCTGCCCGCGGTGGTGAAGACCCAGATTGCCCGCTTCCGCGAGATGCAGCGCTCCAGCCAGGTGGACGGTCTCACCGGACTGCTCAACCACTCCACCGTCAAGGCCCGCCTGAAGGCGATGGTCGAAGCCGCCGCCCCCGGCGCCCGCTTCACCGTCACCATGCTCGACATCGACCACTTCAAGGCCATCAACGACACCTACGGCCACCCTGTCGGCGACCAGGTCATCCGCGGCCTCGCCTGGCTGCTCAAGGCCCGGCTGCGCGACACCGACCTCATCGGCCGCTACGGCGGCGAGGAGTTTCTCATCGCCCTCGCGGATGCCGACCTGACGCTGACCCACACCGTCATCGACCGCATCCGCGCAGACTTTGCCGCACTGCCGCACACCCATCCCGGCGGCGCCCTGCACGCCACCTTCAGTGCCGGGATGAGCGCCTTCCCGGCCGTCGACAGCGCCGCCGCACTCACCGAGTTCGCCGACGCCGCCCTGCTCAACGCCAAACGCCTGGGACGCAACCGGGTGGAAAGCAGCCCCGGCTGAACGCCACCCGCGCCGCGCCAGCCTTGCCGCAGTGCGGCATGGGCTGCTACGCTCGATCCCTTTCGCGCCCTCTGCCCGCCCCCCATCATGACCCAAGCCCCCCCGGACTACCTGGAACGCGTGCTCAACGCCCAGGTCTATGACGTTGCCGTCGAAACCCCGCTCGACCTCGCCAGCAATCTGTCCGCGCGCCTGCACAACCGCATCTACTTCAAGCGCGAGGACATGCAGCCGGTGTTCAGCTTCAAGCTGCGCGGCGCCTACAACAAGATGGCCCAGCTCTCGCCGCAGGCCCTCAAGCGCGGGGTGATCTGCGCCTCGGCGGGCAACCACGCCCAGGGCGTCGCGCTCTCCGCGCAGAAGCTCGGCGTACGCGCGGTGATCGTCATGCCCACCTCCACGCCGCAGATCAAGATCGACGCGGTCAAGGCGCGCGGCGGCGAGGTGGTGCTGGCCGGCGACTCCTATTCCGACGCCTATACCCACGCGCTGGAACTGGAGAAGGCGGAGAAGCTGACCTTCGTCCACCCCTTCGACGACCCCGACGTAATCGCCGGCCAGGGCACCATCGGCATGGAGATCCTGCGCGCCCACCCCAAGCCCATCCACGCCATCTTCTGTTGCGTGGGCGGCGGCGGCCTGATCGCCGGGGTGGCGGCCTACGTCAAGCGCCTGCGCCCGGAGACCCGCATCATCGGGGTCGAGGCGGTGGACGCCGACGCCATGACGCGCTCTCTGGCCGCCGGCAAGCGCGTGGTGCTCGATCAGGTCGGCCTGTTCGCCGACGGCGCCGCGGTGAAGGAGGTCGGCAGCGAGACCTTCCGCCTCTGCCAGCAGTACGTCGATGAGATGATCCTGGTGGACAACGACGCCATCTGCGCGGCGATCAAGGACGTCTTCGAGGACACCCGCTCCATCCTCGAGCCGGCCGGCGCGCTCGCCGTGGCCGGCGCCAAGGAATACGCCAAGCGCCACAAGCTGCGCGACAAGAGCCTGGTGGCGGTGGCCTCCGGCGCCAACATGAACTTCGACCGCCTGCGCTTCGTCGCCGAGCGCGCCGAACTCGGCGAACAGCGCGAAGCCGTGCTGGCGGTGACCATCCCGGAAAAACCCGGCTCCTTCCGCAAGTTCATCGGCGTGCTCGGCAGCCGCAACATCACCGAGTTCAACTACCGCTACGCCGACGCCACGCGCGCCCACATCTTCGTCGGCGTCACCGTGCACAACCGCGCCGATGTCGGCCGCCTGGTGGAACTGCTGGCGCGCCACGAACTGCCGGCAGTGGACCTGACCGACGACGAGATGGCCAAGACCCATGTGCGCTACATGGTGGGTGGGCGCGCGCCGCAGGTGGACAACGAACTGATCTACCGCTTCACCTTCCCAGAGCGTCCCGGCGCGCTGATGAACTTCCTCTCCAACCTGCATTCGGACTGGAACATCAGCCTCTTCCACTACCGCAACCATGGTTCCGACTTCGGCCGCGTGCTGGTCGGCATGCAGGTACCGCCGGGCGACCGCGGCGCCTTCCAGGACTTCCTCGACCGCCTCGGCTACGCCTACGTGGACGAAAGCGCCAACCCCGCCTACCGCCTCTTCCTCGGCTGAAGCCGCAGCGCGGCGCTCACCGCGCCGCCCGCGGCGCGAACACGCCGGCCTCGGTGACCAACCAGTCCATCGGACGGTCATGAGGCTGCGGAAACACCGTCCCGGTGCGCCCGCACTCGAAGCCCACGCCCACCGCCACGGTGTCGAGCACTGCCAGCGTGCGGTCGAAATATCCCCCGCCGTAGCCCAGACGGTAGCCCTCGCCATCAAAGGCATTCAGGGGCACCAGCACGACGTCCGGACGCACCGCCGGCCCCTGCGCCGGATAGGGGATGCCGTGGCAATCCACGGCCAGCTCCATGCCCGGCCGCCAGCCACGGAACGTCAGCGGCGCATTCTTGTCCAGTACCGCGGGGAGCGCCGCGCTGCGCTCCGCCGCCGCATCCAGCCAGGCCGCCAGCCAGGCGCGCAGGTCGGCCTCACCGCGCCACGGCCAGCAGAAGGCCACGCAAGCCGGCCGGAGGTCGTCGAAGAGGCGCTCCAGGTGTGCGACAAGGCGCCCGGTGAGCACCTCCCGCGTCTCTTCGGGCAGGGCTTCACGGGCGGCGATGGCCGTCGCACGCAGAGTGCGGCGGGCTGCGGCGGGGTCAGATGTAACAGGCGCGGCGATGGATTTCATTGTGGTAACTTGCGCGGCTTCTCGGGGAGGATGGTAAGCGATGGGCAACTGGGTGTGGGGGTTCGTGCTCGCCTGCAGCGTATTGCTCGGCGGGCCGGCACAGGCGCAGAGCGGCGACGCGCGCATCCTCGCTGCCCGCGAGGCGCTGCGCACCGGCGACCGCGCCACCCTGGAACGTCTGGCCAGCCAGCGCGAACCGCATGAGCTTGATGCCTACGTGCATTACTGGCTGCTGTTCAACAAGCTCGCCCGTCCCGACCCACCACCGGTGGCGGAGCTCGAAGCCTTCCTCCGCCTCCACCCCGGCACCCTGCTCGCCGAGCGCCTGCGCGGCGACTGGCTGCGTCGGCTGGCGAAGGACGAGCAGTGGCCCGCCTACCTGCGCCTCTACGCCGCGCTGGAGCGCCCCGACGCCGAACTGCGCTGCCATGCCTGGCATGCCCGCCTGCGCACCGGAGACGCCACCGTCAGCGCGGAAACCGCAGCCCTGTGGACCGAAGAGGTCGGCAACCACGCCACCTGCAACCCCGTCCTGCAGGCCCTGGCGCGCAGCGGCGCGGTAAGCAGCGAGCAGGTATGGTGGCGTATCCGCCGCCAGGTCGAACTGCGCGACCCCGCCCCTGCGCGCACCACCCTGCAATGGCTGCCGGCCAGCGAGGCGCCGGCGCTGGCCAGCTTCAACCGCGCCCTCGACAACCCCGGCCCCTTTCTCGACCGCCTGCCTGCGGGCCTCACCGCGCGCCGCGAAGGACGCGAACTGGTACTGGTGGCGCTAGCCCGGCTGGCGCGCGAAAACCCCGAGGCGGCCTACGTCAACCTGATGCGTCTGCGCGCCCAACTCGATGCCGACCAGATCGCCTACGCCCATGCCGCACTCGCCCTGCGTGCCGCCTACCGGCAATCCCGCCAGGCCCTCGACTGGTTCGACGCCGCCGGCACCATCCCGCTCAGCGCCGAGCAGCGCGCCTGGCGCATCCGCGCCGCGCTCCGCCACGGCGACTGGGGGCGTGTGCGCCTGGGCATCGAGGCCCTGCCCGCCACGGAGCGCGACTCCGCGGAGTGGATCTACTGGCTCGGCCGCGCCCACCAGGCCCAGGGCAATGGCGCTCTCGCCAATGAACTCTATGAGCGCATCGCCGGCGAGCATCACTTCTACGGCATGCTTGCCGGCGAGGAACTCGGCCGCCTGTTCACCCTGCCGCCACGCCAGGGTGCCGGCCAGACCCCGCGCGGGGGCGCCGACAACGACCCGGCGCTGCGCCGCGCGCTCGCCCTCTACCGCCTCGACATGCGCTTCGACGCCCAGCGCGAGTGGAACTGGGCACTGCGCGGGCGCGATGAAGCCTTCCTCGTCGCCGCCGCCGAGCTCGCCCTGCGCCACGACATCTACGACCGCGCGATCAACACCGCCGAACTGGCCAGCAACCGCGACCACTTCGAACTGCGCTTCATCACGCCCTACCGCCAGGTCATCGAGCCGCAGGTGCAGCGCCAGGGGCTGGAAATGAGCTGGGTGTACGGGCTGATGCGCCAGGAGAGCCGCTTCATCGCCCCCGCACGCTCCAGCGCCGGCGCCCAGGGCCTGATGCAGGTGATGCCTGCCACCGGCCAGTGGGTGGCCCGCAAGATCGGCCTGCCCAACTACAGCCAGCGCATGCTCACCGACCCCGACACCAATGTCCTGCTCGGCACCAGCTACATGCGCATCATCCTCGACGACCTCGACAACCACCCGGTACTGGCTTCCGCCGGCTACAACGCCGGCCCCGGCCGCGCGTGGCGCTGGCGCGACGAACGCCCGCTGGAGGGGGCGATCTACACCGAGACCATCCCCTTCGACGAAACCCGCGACTACGTCAAGAAGGTGATGGCCAACACAGTGATCTACGCCGCCCTGCTCGACGGCCGCCCGCAGTCGCTGAAGACCCGCCTGGGCACCATCGCGCCGCGCACCGACGGCGGCAGCTGAGGCCCAGCGCTCACTGCGGCCGACAGCCGGCGCGCAGGCCGTTGAGCCAGGCGTCGAGCTGCTGCCTGCCGCCATCGTCGAGATGGCCCCGCATGGCCGCATACCACGCCACAACCTCGTCCTCGCCCATCGCCGCACGCACGAACGGCAGGCTCTTGTCGAAGAACGACTGCAGGAATGGCAGCCGCTGCATGAACAGGAAGGTGTCGTCGGTACTCTGGCTGCACTCATAGAGCTGGCGCAGTTTCACCAGGTAAGGCAATCCGGCCCGCCACTGCGCCGTGCTGGCAAAGGCGGAAAGGATGCTGATCAGCATGTCCGCCCAGGGCACGGCGTTCTCAGCACGATTGAGCGCCTCCGCCGTGACGAACCACTGCTCCCCGCGTGCCACCTCCCCGCACATCACCGCGGTGGTTGCCAGCTGCAGGGCAGTGTGCGCATCAGGGTGGCGCTCAAAGAGCACCCGGTAGGCGTCGTACGCGCGGCTCCACTGCCCCGTGCGTGACAGGCACAGGGCGCTGAGACGCCACGCATCGGCCTGCATTGCAGCGTTGTCGCTGGCCAGCAGGCCTTCCACGCGCAGCAAGGCGCTTTCGAAGGCATCGTTCTCGAAGTCGGCCAGCGCGGTGGCGAACTCGCCCTCCTCCTCGCCCCCGGCGGACGGCTCCGCATCGGCCGACGGGGCCGGAGCACCGAGATGGGCGCTCAGCCGCGCGTAGTCCTCCGCACTCACGCACCAGTCGGCGAGCACTGCGGTGCGCTCGGTGGCGATCCTGCCGTTGTCGCGGCGCTGGTGGGTGAGAACGAAGACGCTGACCCAACGTGCGTCCGGATCCTCCTCGACCGCCGAACATTCGAGCAGGATCGTCCACCAGCACGATGCCGCCGGCGCGCCATGCTCGACGGCCCGCGGATGGGAGAGCAGAAACCCGACCCCCTCCTCGGCGAGGCGCGTGCCAAGCATCGCGGACAAGCCGCCAGCCCACCACAACTCACCGGTGCACGTCTTCTCCGCCCAGCGGTGCGCCGTCTCGCTGTACGGCTCGGTGGCCGCAAGCCGGCTCAGGGAGGCAGGGATGGACAGCAGGAGGAAGGCTTCCACGGCCCACACCGCAGGCAGCCACCCGGCCATGAAGCGCTGTGGGCTGGCCTGCACGGCAACCTCCGCCAGCGCATCGAAAAACACCCACCAGCCATGCGGCCCCGAGCGCACAAGATGCAAGGCCAGCGCCTTGCCATGCTGGAACTCCAGATAGGCAAAGACACACCAGTGCACCCACAGACCGAAGGCTGCAAGCGCCAGCCCGGCCCAGAATGCAAAACGCGGCGAGCGTACATGTCCTCGCCACACGGTCAGCCAGCACACCACACCGGTGAAGACACTGCAGAAGATCAGCCCCAGCACCGCAACCACGGCGGCAGGGCTGTAATGCAGGCACAGCGCGTAGAGGCCCCCACAGAGCGCCACCCCGGGGATACCGACGATCGCCAACTGCCCCAGCACACGCGAGGACACCCGTCCCGACGGACTGTAAACGGAAATCGCAGCAGCGGCAGGTGTCACGGCGCCGGCTCCATGTCCACGCCGCCGAGCAAGGCGGCAAGATCCTGCTGGGCATCATGCAAGGGCATGTCGTCGGCACCCGGAGAGACGCGACGGATCCACACTGCGGCGATGCGCTCGGGGTAGTGGCGCTGCAACCACTCATAGACCTCCGGATCGCGCTCGCCGTCGTCACCGACGAGGATGAAGCGGACCCAGGGCAGGCGCGCGAGGATGTCCTCGATGTGGCGGATCTTGTATGCGAACTGGTCGAACAGGGGCTCGCTGCTGCGGTCATTGGTGACCCGCTTGGTGATCAGCACCCCGGCAGGAAAGCCGTTGCGCGCGACGAAATCGCTGATCGGCTCGTGGAGCTGGCGCGGCGACGCCGACAGGTAGAACAGCGGCGCGCTGGACGGATCGGCATTGGTCGCCAGGGTCTGCGCGTACAGCACCGCCATCCCCGCCACCGCCTCGCGCTGGGCAGCGTTGGCGAGCAGGCTGTTGGCGAGCAGGCGGGCCTTGCGGGTGACCTCGGAGACCAGGATGGTGTCGTCGACGTCGGAGATCAGCCCCAGGGCGTTCTCGCGCGACACCACCAGCAGCGTACCGGCGCCTTCACCCGCGGCGCTGCGCGCACGCACTTCATGCCAGCCCGGCAGCAGCGCCAGCCGCGCATCGACGCGGAAGTAGCCTTCACGGTCACTCCGCGTCTGCAGGCGGTGCCCGCCAAGCTCCACTTCGACGGCCACGCCCTTGCGCTCATCGTTGATCAGCCAGCCGAGGTTGCGGCGCAGGTTGCGCAGCCGGCCGTCGTCGTCGCCGACCTCGGCGTACTCGCGCGTGGCGATCACGCGCCCCTCGACGATGCAGGTGTCGCCATCGCCATACGCCGGATAGAGGACGATGCGGTCGCCCTCGCCGGCAGACAGCGGCAACACTGCGGCGGCCGCCACGGCCAGCAGGGCGGGCGCCAACCAGCGCTTCATCACGCCCCCAGCGCGGCGAGAACGTCCGCGGCGGCCTGCGGACGCGCCACGGCGCGCTGGCACTCGCGCATCGCCGCCAGGCGTCCGGGCTGCTCGATCAGACGTCCGAGCTTGTAGGCCAGTGCGGCTTCATCGACCGCCTTCAGCGCGCAACCGGACTCCAGCAGCATGTCGGCATTGCGCTCTTCCTGACCCGGAATCGGCGACACCACGATCATCGGCAGCTGCATCGCCAGACATTCCGAAGTCGTCAGCCCGCCTGGCTTGGTAATGGCCAGATCGGCTGCCGCCATGACGCGTTCGATGGTGGTGGTGAAGCCCAGCGGCAGGATCTGCCCGGGATAGCGCGCGGCGAGTCTGCCGAGGCGTGCCAGCAGCTCGTCGTTGCGGCCCGCGAGAGCAATGAGCTGCAGCGCCGGAAAGCGCCCCGCGATGACCTCGACCAGGCGCTCCATGCCGCCGACGCCGGCCCCTCCGGCCATCATCAGCACCGTCGTGCGTGCGCCGTCGATACCCAGTTCCGCCGCGGCAACACTGCGCGCGGGCGGCGTGCCGAAACAGGGCATCACCGGAATGCCGGTGACGTGGATGCGCGCCGCCGGCACCCCACGCGCGGCGAGGCGCGCCGCGACCTCCTCGGTGGCCACGCAATAGCCGGCGAGATGGGGATGGATCCACAGGCCATGAACGTCGAAATCGGTCACCACCACCCACACTGGCGGCGTTGGCAGCCCGGCGGCAATCCGCCGCGAGAGCAGCTCGGCGGGGAGAAAATGCGTGCAAACGATGGCATCCGGTGCGGCCGCGGCGATCTCGCCGTCGAGCTTGCGGGTGTTGAGGCGCTCGACATGACGGCGCAGGGCATCGAACCACGACTCGGTGCGCGGATGGTCGGTACGGTCGTAGAGATAGGCCCACAACTGCGGTGCCTTCTCGATCAGCCTGATGTAGCCGCTGCCATAGACCTTGCGGAAGCCCGCCGGCACGAGATCGAGGACGTCGATGTGGGTCGCCGAAACCCCCGCCAGCGGCGCCTGCGCGCAGAGGGCGTGGGCCGCACGCACATGGCCGGCACCGGCGGAGACGCTGAGAACGAGAACACGCATGCTGCAGATCACCGCAGGAAGGAAAGGGAAGCGACAAGGCAGGAAGTCTGTCAGCCGCTCCCGGCAGTGTCAATGTCATGCATATACGTCATACCGCCCCACATTGCCGGTTCCCGGCGCCGGCAATGCCCCGGGACAGGTAACGCTGCGCACGCCACACGGCGACGCCCCCGCATCGATGTACAGCCACCGGCGGGCGCGATTTGCGATAATCACCCATTAACTCACCAGCGATCGTCACGGAGTCCAGATGAATCCCCAGCGCGTTGTCCTTGTAGGCGGGTCCGGCTTCGTCGGCAGCGCCATCGCCAACCGTCTCAGCGCCGCCGGCGTGCGCGTGGTGGTGCCGACACGGCGGCGCAGCCGCAGCGGCCACCTGCTGCTGCTGCCCACCGTCGAGGTGGTGGAGATGGACGTCTTCGACCGCGGCGCCCTCGGCACCCTGGTGGACGGCGCCGACGCCGTGGTCAACCTCGTCGGCGTCCTCCATTCGCGCCCTGGCTCGCCGTGGGGAGCGGACTTCCAGCGCGCCCATGTCGACCTCCCCAAGGCGCTCGTCACCGCCTGCACACTTGCCGGAGTGGCTCGACTGGTGCACATCAGTGCGCTCGGCGCCGATGCCCATGCCCCCTCCGAATACCAGCGCTCCAAGGCTGCCGGCGAAGACGCCATCCGCACTGCCGCGGCGGCGTGGACCATCCTGCGCCCCTCGGTGATCTTCGGTCGCGGCGACAGCTTCCTCAACCTCTTCGCCGATCTCGCCCGCGTATTCCCGGTGCTGCCGCTGGCCGGTGCCGGTACGCGCTTCCAGCCGGTATGGGTTGAGGACGTCGCCGACGTGGTGTGGCGCTGCCTGTGCGAGCGCGACGCCCACGGCCAGGTCTTCGAGCTCGCCGGCCCGCAGTCCTACACCCTGCGCGAGCTCGTCGAATACGTCTCCGAGCTGGTCGGCAAGCCGCGCCCCGTCATCCCGCTGCCGGAGGGTCTGGCAATGCTGCAGGCGCGCCTCATGGAGCTGGCGCCAACGCCGCTGATGAGCCGCGACAATGTCCGCTCGATGCGCGTCGACAACGTCGCCAGTGGCGCGCCACTGCCCTTCGCCATGCAGCCCACGGCGCTCGAAGCGGTGGCGCCGGGCTGGCTTGGCCAGGCCGCCCTGCGCAGCCACTACTACCCCTTCCGCGACCACGCCCGCCGCGCGCGCTGATGCGCTGCTACGTAGTCGGCGGCGCGGTCCGCGACGAACTGCTCGGCCTGCCGGTGAAGGACCGCGACTGGGTGGTGGTCGGCGCCAGCGCCGCGGAGCTCACTGCGCAGGGCTTCCTGCCGGTGGGCAAGGACTTTCCCGTCTTCCTCCATCCCGAGACGCGCGAGGAGTACGCCCTCGCCCGTACCGAGCGCAAGAGCGGGCACGGCTACAAGGGCTTCGTTGTCCACGCCGCACCCGAAGTGACGCTGGAGGAAGACCTGCTGCGCCGCGACCTGACCATCAACGCCATCGCCCGCGACCGCGACGGCACCCTCATCGACCCTTACGGCGGGCAGGCTGATCTCGCCGCGCGCCGCTTCCGCCACGTCAGCCCGGCCTTCGCCGAGGACCCCCTGCGCATCCTCCGCGTGGCCCGCTTCGCGGCCCGTTTCACGACCTTCACGGTAGCCGAGGAAACCCAGGCGCTGATGCGCCGGATGGTCGAGGCGGGCGAGGTCGATCACCTGGTCGCGGAGCGCGTCTGGCAGGAGCTCGCCCGCGGACTGATGGAACAACGCCCGTCACGGATGATCCGCGTACTGCGCCAGTGCGGCGCGCTGGCGCGCCTGCTGCCCGAGCTCGACCGCCTCTTCGGCGTCCCCCAGCCGCCGCGCCACCACCCCGAGATCGATACCGGCGACCACGTCCTGCGCGTCATCGACATCGCTGCCGCCAGCGCCCAGCCGCTGGCGGTACGCTGGGCCTGCCTGCTGCACGACCTCGGCAAGGGCGACACCCCCGCCGGCATCCTGCCCCACCACTATGGTCACGAAGCGCGCAGCGCACGGCGCGCGCGTGAAGTCTCGGAACGTCTCAAGGCCCCTGCGGAATGTCGCGAACTGGCCGAACTGGTCGCCCGCGAGCACGGCATCATCCCGCGCATCGACGAGTTGCGCGCCGAAACGATCGTCAAGATCCTTGAACGCAGCGACGCCCTGCGCCGCCCGCAGCGCTTCGAACAGCTGCTTGCCGCCTGCGCCTGCGACGCCCGTGGCCGCCTCGGCCACGAACAGCAGGACTACCCCGCCACGGCGGCCTGGCTGAACGCGCTGGACCGCGTCCGCAGCGTCGATGCGGGCGCCATCGCGCGCCAGTGCGCAGACCGCAGCGGCATCGCCGCGGCGGTCCACGCCGCCCGCGTGGCAGCCTTAAGGACACTGCCGGGCAAGTGCTGAACAGCGCCACTTGATGCCCGGCGCGTGCTGGCGCACGATGACCCTTTACGGACCCGCCCGCACTGCCATGACCCGCGACCTCTTCCCCCGCACCCCGCGCCTCGACGGCACCGACCCGGAAGCGAAGCGCGCCGAGATCCTGCGCTACTTCCACGCCACCTTCGAGCGCTACGAGTCGCTGTTCGGCCTCCTCGCCGAAGACGAGGCCTATTACCGCAAGCCGATCAGCCTGCGCCACCCGCTGATCTTCTACCTCGGCCATACCGCCACCTTCTTCACCAACAAGTTCGTGCTCGCCGGCCTGCTCGAACAGCGCATCGACCCGAAGCTGGAATCGATGTTCGCGGTCGGTGTGGACGAGATGAGCTGGGACGATCTCGACGACGCCAACTACGACTGGCCGCCGGTGCAGGCCGTGTGGGACTACCGCCGCAAGGTGCGCGCGATGGTCGACCGGGTGATCCGCGAGACCCCGCTGGCGCTGCCCATCGGCTGGGACCATCCCTTCTGGGCGGTGCAGATGGGCATCGAGCACGAACGCATCCACCTGGAAACCTCCTCGGTGCTGATGCGCCAGCACGCGCTGCGCTACGTCCGCCCGCAGGCCGACTGGGCGCCCTGCCGCGAGCACGGCGCGGCGCCGGAAAACACCCTGGTGGACATTCCCGCCGGGCGTGTGCGGCTGGGACGCGGGTTCGACGATCCCTGGTACGGCTGGGACAACGAGTACGGCCGCCACGAGGCCGACATTCCCGCCTTCCGCGCGGCCAAGTACCTGACCAGCAACGCCGAGTTCCTGAGCTTTGTGGACGCCGGCGGCTACACCGACGACAGCCTGTGGGACGAGGAAGGCCTCGCCTGGCGGCGCTACGCGCGCGCCGGGCATCCCACTTTCTGGGTGCCCGACGGCGCCGGCTGGCGGCTGCGCCTGGTGGCCGAGGAAGTGCCCATGCCGTGGGACTGGCCGGTGGAGACCAACTGCCACGAGGCGCGCGCCTTCTGCCGCTGGAAAGCACGCCAGAGCGGCCTGCCGGTGCGCCTGCCGGGCGAGGACGAGTGGCACCGCCTGTACAACCACGCCGGCCTCGCCGACCTACCGCCCGACGCCCCGGCCGCGGCCAACCTGCATCTCGACCACTGGGCCTCGTCCTGCCCGGTGACCCGCTTTGCCCACGGCGAGCTGTTCGACGTGGTGGGCAACGTCTGGCAGTGGTGCGAGACCCCCACCTACCCCTTCGACGGCTTCCGCGTGCACCCGCTGTACGACGACTTCACCACCCCCACCTTCGACAACCGCCACAACATGATCAAGGGCGGGGCGTGGATCTCCGCCGGCAACGAGGCGCGCCACCTGTCGCGCTACGCCTTCCGCCGCCACTTCTTCCAGCACGCGGGTTTCCGCTACATCGTCAGCGACGCGCCGGTGGAGCAGCCCGGCTCGCTCTACGAGACCGACACCCTGCTCGCACAGTACGCCGAGTTCCACTACGGCGACGAGTACTTCGGCGTGCCCAACTTCCCGCAGGCGGTGGCGCGCATCGCCATCGACGCCTTCGAGCGCCACCATGGTGGCAGGGCCGGGCGCGCGCTCGACCTCGGTTGTGCGACCGGGCGGGCGAGCTTCGAACTGGCGCGCCGCTTCGACGAGGTCGAAGGGGTGGACTTCTCTGCGCGCTTCATCAACGCCGGCGTGCACCTCAAGGAGCACGGCGTGCTGCGCTACACCCTCCCCGACGAAGGCGAGCTGGTGTTCTACCTGGAACGCCGGCTGGATGCGCTGGACCTGAACGAAGTTGCTCCCAAGGTGGCCTTCTGGCAGGGCGACGCCTGCAACCTGAAGCCGGTGTTCGCCGGCTACGACCTCATCCTCGCCGTCAACCTGATCGACCGCCTGTACGCCCCGCGCCGCTTCCTCAGCCAGGTGCATCAACGCCTCAACCCGGGTGGACTGCTGGTGCTGGCCTCGCCCTGTACCTGGCTGGAAGAACACACCAAGCGGGAAGAGTGGGTGGGCGGGTTCAAGAAGGACGGTGAGTCATACACCACGCTGGACGGCCTGAAGGACGCGCTGGGCGCGCACTTCGAGCTGGTCGAGGGTCCGCTTGAGGTGCCTTTCGTCATCCGCGAAACGCGGCGCAAGTTCCAGCACACGCTGTCTGAACTGACCGTGTGGCGGCGGCGGGATTGAGACGGCAGCGGCTCTGGACACGGGCCACGCCCGGATTCGGCGGATTCGTCGACGCGTAACGGTCCGGGGTGGCCTGGAGCGGGGTGTGGGCAGCGGCGATTTCGGCACGCATGAGGCGCCGGCCGCGTACCTCGCACGGCCGCCACGAACCCGCGCCCCCCAGCGACCCGCATCGCGGGCAAGCCAGCGCCTACCGCAAGCGCAACCCCACCCCCGCGACCGACAGGCGGCGCGCCGTCCACCCCTTGAAGCTCTCCAGCAGCGACAGCAGGGCGGGGATGAAGAACAGCACCAGCACCGCAGAGAAGGCCAGCCCGAAGGCGATCGAGGTCGCCATCGGGATGAGGAACTGGGCCTGCAGCGAGGATTCGAAGAGCAGCGGGGTGAGACCGCCAATGGTGGTCAGCGAGGTCAGCAGCACGGCGCGCAGGCGGCCACAGGAAGCGCCCACCAGAGCCTCGTCGAGTGCGGCGCCCTTGTGGCGCAACTCCTTGAACAGGGTAACCAGGATGATGGAGTTGTTGACCACGATGCCAGCGAGCGCGAAGAGACCGAACATCGACAGGATGGTGAGGTTGATACCCATCACCCAGTGGCCGAAGATGGCCCCCGCCAGTCCCAGGGGGATGGCGGCCATGACCACCAGCGGCCAGCTCCACGACGCGAACGACCACACCAGGACGAGGTAGATCAGCGCCAGACCGAGCACCAGCCCGGCCTGCATGTCGGCCATCGTTTCGCGCTGATCGGCAGCGCGCCCCTCGAAGCTGTAGGCCACGCCGTAGCGCTGGGCAAGCGCGGGCAGGACCTCACGCGCGAGTTCGGCGCGAATGGCGTTGGCGTCGTGGCGGGCGGTATCGATCTCGCCGCTGACTTCCACCGCCAGACGGCCGTCGGCATGGCGCAGGGCCTCGAAGCCGCGTCGCGACTCCCAGCTCACCACCGTGCCGAGGGGCACGAACTCGCCATTGGGGGCGCGGATCACCAGGCGCTCGAAAACGTCGAGGCGGCTGCGTTCCTCGCGCGGCAGCAGCACGCGCACTTCCAGCTCGTCGCGACCGACCTGCACCAGCTGTGCCAGATGGCCGTCGAAGGCGGCGCGCAACTGGCCGCCGAGTGACTCGGTGGTCAGCCCCAGGGCCTCGCCCGCGGGGGTGAGACGGTAGATGAGCTGTTCGCGGCCGAAGGGCATGTCATCCTCGGTGTCGGTGACACCGGGAATGGCACGCAGGGTCTCGGCCAGCGCCAGCGCCGCGGCCTTCAGCGCCTCGGCGTCGTCGCCGGCCAGGCGCACGGTCAGGTCGCGCCCCGGCGGGCCGGACTGGCGCACGGTCAGGGTGAGCCCTTCAAGGCCGCTGGTGGGGGGCAGCTTGGCCCGCCAGGCGGCAAGGAAGTGCTCGTTGCGCACGTCGCGGAAGTCCGGCGGCACCAGTTCGACCACCATCGAGGCGAGTTGGTCGCCGCTGGCGCCGCCACCGCCGGCGCCCAGGGTGCCGCCGAGGCGGGTCAGCGCCGTCTGCACCAGAGCGCCACCGAGTTCGCTTTCGGCCTCGTAGAGGGCACGCTCCATCGCCGCCAGATAGGCCGCGGTGTGCTCGCGCGGGGTGCCGGCGACGAAGGTGGCGTTGGCGTACAGCACCTGCCCTTCCGGCGTGGGGAAGAAGGTGAAGCCGATGCGCCCGCCGGCAAGCAGGCCGACGGCAAGAATCATCACCGCCGCAGTGATCGCCACCGTGGTGCCGCGCCAGGCCAGCGCCAGCGTCACCAGCGGGCGGAAACGCTGCTCGCGGAAGCGCTCGAAGGCCTCGTCGAGGCGCTGACGCAGCGCCGAGGTCTGACGCGCGGCAGCGCCGGAGAGCGCCCCCTTGAGATGGGCGGGGAGGATCAGGAAGCTCTCCAGCAGCGCCGCGCTGACCACCATGATCATCACGAAGGGGATGTCGCCGAGGATGTTGCCGATCACCCCGCCGACCATCATCAGCGGCACGAAGGCGGCGATGGTGGTCAGCGAAGCCGCCACCACCGGCCAGAACATCCGCCGCGCGCCGCCCAGCGCGGCCTGTTCCGGCCCCTCACCCATGCGGCGGTGGGTATCGGCATCCTCACTGACGACGATGGCGTCGTCGACGATGATGCCCAGCGCCATGATCAGCGCGAACAGGCTCATCATGTTGATGCTGCCGCCGAACACCAGCATCAGCCCGAGGGTGGCGAGAAAGGCGGTGGGGATGCCGACCATCACCCAGAAGGCCACGCGCGCAGGCAGGAAGAGGTAGAGCACGGCGACCACCAGCAGCAGGCCGGAGAGGCCGTTCTTGATGAGCAGCTCGATGCGGTCGCGGATCAGCTCCCACTGGGTGTCATAGACCTCCAGCGTGATGCTCGGCGGCAAGGTCGGGCGGGTGCGCTCCAGCCAGCCCTCGAGCACCTTCGCGGCCCTCAGCGAATGGCCCGTTTCGGCACGCTGGAGGATCATCTCCACTACCGCGTCACCGCGCTCGGCGAGCGCCAGGCTGCCCGGGCGCGGTTCGCGGACGATGTGTGCGACCTCGCCCAGCCGCACCAGGCCCTGGGCATCGCTGAGCAGGGGAAGGACGGCAAAACCGTCGCTGTCGCGGCGCTGTTCGAGGCCGCGGATCTCGCGTGCTCCGTCGGCCTCGCCGGCCACCCCGGCAGGCACGTCGCGGGCCAGCCCGGCGATCCGCTCGCCGGCCTCGACCAGCGACAGACCGAGCGTTTCCAGCGCCGCGGAGGGAATCTCGATGGCGATGCGTTCGTCGGGCAGGCCGCTGAGAGTGACGCGGTCGACCCCGGCGGCGAGCAGTTCGCGCTCGAACTGACGCACCCACGGGCGCAGCGCATCGACGCTGTCGCCGCGCACCAGCACCCGCGCGATCGGCTCGTAGCGCGACACCCGGCTGACCTGCGGGGTCTCGGCGTCGCGCGGCAGGTTGCGGAACTCGTCGACACGCTGGCGCACCTGGTCGAGAGCAAGCAGCGGGTCGGTACCTTCGACCAGCTCGACGGTGATGCTGGCAATGCCCTGGGCAGAGGTGGAGGTGAGCTTCTTCAGGCCGTCGACGGTCTTCAGACGCTCCTCCAGCGGGGTGGTGATGCCGGCCTCGACATCCTCGGCGGCAGCCCCGCTCCACACCACCCGCACGCTGATGATGTCGAGCTCGAAGCTGGGGAAGAACTGCACGTTCATCCGCGTCACGCCGATCACGCCGACAACGAAGGCGAGCAGCATCAGCACGTTGGCCGCCACGCGATGGCGGATCAGCAGTTGCAGGGTGCCGGATCTCATTGCGCGCCCACCGCGCCACCAACCACTTCCACCGCCAGGCCGTCGATGGCATTGGGCAGGTGGGTGCTCATTACCGTCTCCCCGGCGCTCAATCCGGCCGCACGGACCAGCACGCTCACCGACCCGCCGTCACGGCGCTCGCCGACGCGGTGCACACGCACGCTGACAAGGCGGCCATCGCGCACCGCGTAAATGCGGTCGCCGCCGTGGACGGCAGTCGGCGGCAGCGCATACACGCCGTCCGCTGCCGGACGTTCGAGCACGGCATTGACGAAGGCACCCACCGGCACCTGTGCCGGCGCCTCGACGCGCAGCAGCACGTCCACACCGCGCGCATCGGCCTCGCCGGAAATGCGCTCCAGTGTTGCCTGAAGGGGGCTGGCGCCGAAATCGGCGCTGGCCTGCAGACGTTCGCCGGCAGCCAGCGCCGCGCGCAGTTCCTCCGCATGCACCACCGGCACGCGCGCGCGCAGGTAGAGGGCATCGGAGGAGTACAGGGTCAGCAGGGTCTGTCCGGCCTGCACCTGATCGCCGGCAGCGACCTCGACGCGGCCAATGCGCGCCGCAAACGGTGCGCTGAGTTCGCCACGCTGGGCGTCGCGCTCGGCCTCGGCGAGTTTGGCGCGCAGTTGCGCCAGGCGCGCCGGATGTTCGGCGATGGCCTGTTCGCGCTGGGTCAGGGTAAGGCGGACGCGGGCGAGTTCCTCACGGGCCTGGTCATAGGCCGCCTCGGCGCTGAAGCGCGCCTCGCGCAGGCGCTCGAAACGCGCCACCTTGGCCTCCGCCAGTTCGAGCAGGGCCCGCTCCTGCACCACCGCGGCAAGATCGCCTTGCTGGCGCACGCGCTCGCGTTCGAGATCGGCGCGGGCCTGATCGACGCGCGGCTGCAGATCGCGCGGATCGAGGCGGGCAAGTACTGCGCCGGCATCGACGCGCTCGCCGTCGCGCACGCGCAGTTCAAGCACGCGGGCGCTCACCGGGGCCGCGGCGCGCACCTGGTCGGGGGCCTCGATGCGGCCATAGAGGGTCAGCGTGGGGCGGGCGCTGAGCGGGGTGACCACCTCGGCAGCGACCCGCCAGACGCGTTCGCGCGCCTCCACCGGCGGCGCTACCGGGCGGGAGGCCTTGAGCACCATGAAGCCCGCCACCGCGAGCACGAGTACCGCCACCGCCACCAGACGCCGCCGCATGTTCATTCCGTATCCAGATTATCAGCAAGTGCTTATTCTACTCCGCCTGCAGCCAGCGCCTGCCCTCTGCGGACAGCCCGTACAGCCGCCAGCCGCCCTCGCCAATGGCGCACAGGCCATAGCGGAAAGGCTGGCGCTGGCGTTGCGGAATGTCGAAACGCAGGTCGCGGAAGCCGGCGCACTGCAGCCCATCCGGGCGATCGATCTCGACATGGTCGAGCACCGGGAACATCGAGAACCAGCGGAAGAACGCAAACGACTCGCTCTGCCAGACCTGTTGCGCCAGTACCGCCGCCTCTTCACTGCCGAACCGCGGCAGGCGTTGCCACTGTGCCAGATGCAGGGGCAGATAGGGTGCCGAGAAGCGCCGGATGAAGTGATCGTCCGGGCGCACATGGAGGACTTCGCTGCGCCGGGTGTTGAGGTGCGCGAAGTGGTAGTCGCTGCCGTCGAAAACCACCACCGTCCAGTTGAACGGCGAAGCTGGCCGCGGGGCGGCGTCGATGGCCCGCAGCTCGACGCCGTGTGCGGCGGCATATGCCCGGCCGGCGGCGATGGCCTCGCTGCGCCCCATCCAGCCCACGCCCACCCACACCACCACCCCGGCCAGTGCCAGCGCCGCCGGCACGCGGCTGCGCCGCCACAGCAGGCTGGCAAGCAGGCCGGCGAGGAGGATGGAGGACAGCACCAGGTCGATGATGAAGGTGGTCCCCAGACCGAAGCGCCAGTCGGAAAAGGGCGCCAGCATCATGGTGCCGAACTGGGTGATGAAGTCCCCGGCAATGTGGATCAGCACCCCGCCCAGGGCCACACCGTAGAATCCCTGCCAGCGCGGCGCGGCGGTGCTGCGGGCGGCAAGGCGCGCCATCAGCCAGGCCAGCAGCAGCGCCCACAGCGGGGCCATCAGCAGCGAATGGGTGATGCCGCGATGACCGCGCAGATAGGCGATCTCGGAAACGTAGCCGAGCACGAAGTCGATGTCGGGAAAGGCCGCCGCCGCGGCCCCGGCCAGCACGGCCTGCGCCACCGGCAGCACGGGCGGCTGCCCGGGGCGGGCGGGGCGCGCCAGCACGCGGCCGAGCACGGCGCCGGAGAGGGCATGGGTCAGGGTATCCACGGGGCCTTGGAGCAGATTGTCAAAAGTTCGTTCAGCGGCACCACGGAATTCATGCCAGGGGTATGATCAGCACTCACGTGTCGCCTCATGCCATGGACCAACACCGATGAACCGCAGCCTCTTCTTCCCCGCCCTCGTCGTCGCCGCCGCCGTCGCCCTCGCCGGCTGGTGGGTCGGCCAGGGCATCGAACGTTTCCGCATGGCCGACCGCTCGGTGACCGTCAAGGGCCTGGCGGAGATGAACGTGGTCAGCGACTTCGCCGTGTGGACGGTAGGCTTCCGGCGTGCCGGCAACGAGTTCGGCGAGGTCCAGCGCGCCCTCAGCGCCGACCGCGAACGCGTCGTCGCCTTCCTGCGCGAGACCGGCTTCAGCGACGAGGAACTGGAGGTGCGTGCCCTTCAGGTGCAGGACCTGTATGCCCGCGAATGGGGCTCCGGCAATGTCGCCCTGCGCTTCAACGGCCAGGGCCAGGTGGTGGTGCGCTCGGCGCGTGTCGATGCCGTCGCCGCCGCAGCGGCGGGCGTCGACCCGCTGATCGCCGCCGGCGTGCAGCTCTCCGGCGACGACGGCATGGGCGGCGCACCGCAGTTCCAGCTGCGCGGCTTCAACGATGTCAAGCCGCTGCTGCTCGCCGAGGCCACGGCCAACGCCCGCGAGCAGGCCGAGCGCTTCGCCGCCGACGCCGGCGCCGCCCTCGGCGCCCTGAAGAGCGCCAACCAGGGCGTGATCAGCGTCAGCGACGACGACGGCAGCGACTACGGCGGCAGCGGTCGCAGCATCGGCAAGCGCCTGCGCGTGGTCAGCACCTTCGAGTACTACCTGCGCTGACACTTACTGCCACCCGCCACCCAGCACCTTGTAGGCGGTGACACGGCTGGAAGCCTCCGCGAGACGGGCGGCGATGAGCTCCTGCTCGGCAGTGTAGTGGGTGCGCTGGGCGTCGAGGAGGACCAGGAAGCCATCCACGCCGGCCTCGTAGCGCGCCTCGGCGAGCTTCAGGCTCGCTGCGGCGGCCTCCGCCACCGCACTGCGCGCCGCCACCGTGGCCACCGCGCTGTCACGCTCGGCCAGCGCATCGGCGACCTCGCGGAAGGCCTGCTGGACGGCCTTCTCGTACTCGGCAACGGCGATGTCGCGGCGAACCTCGGCGAGATCGAGACTGGCAGCCAGGCGGCCAGCCTCGAAGATCGGCAGGGTCAACTGCGGCACGAAGCTCCACGCCCGCGAACCGCCTTCGAACAGGCCGCTCAGGCCCGCGCTGGCGCTGCCGCTGCTGGCGGTCAGGGTGATGCGCGGAAAGAAGGCTGCGCGCGCCGCGCCGATGTTGGCATTGGCGGCACGCAGGCGATGCTCGGCGGCACTGACGTCCGGACGGCTGGCGAGCACCTCCGCGGGCAGCCCGGCAGGCAATTCGGCCAACCGCGCGGCGTCGCCGTGCAGGTGCTGCGGCAGCCACTGCGCCGCCAGCGGACCTCCGGCCAGCACCTCCAGGGCGTTGCGGGCACGCGCCAGGCGCGCCGCGGAAGCGGCGAGGTCGGCGCGCGCACGCGCCAGCTCGCCCTCCGACTGGCGCAGCTCAAGGGCGCCGGCAACACCGGCATCATGGCTGGCGCGGATCAGCCGCAGCGCGCTTTCACGGGTCTCCACGGTGTGCGCGGCGAGGGCATGGGTGTCGCCCTCGGCCGCCAGTTGCAGCCACGCCGCGGCGACTTCGGCAACCAGACTGATGCGCGCGCTGCGATGCGCCTGCTCGCTGGCGAGGTATTGCTCCAGCGCGGCGTCGCGCAGGCTGCGCACGCGGCCGAAGAAGTCCAGCTCCCAGGAGGTGATGCCGAGCGTTACCGCATACTGCCGCGAGACCATGGACTCGCCGCTGCTGTTGAGATCGCCCGGCACGCGCTGCGCATTCTGCGTCGCCCCCAGCGCCAGTGACGGCAGCTGGTCGGCACGCTGGATGCCGTACTGCGCACGCGCGGCCTCGATGTTGAGCGCGGCCACGCGCAGGTCGCGGTTGTGTTCGAGGGCGCGCTCGATGAGCGCCTGCAGGCGTTCATCGACATACAGCTCACGCCAGGCACTGTCAGCCGCCACGGTGTCGGCGGCAGCGCCAGCTGCAGGCCACGCCGCCGCTACCGGGGCGGCAGGGCGCTGGTAATCGGGCGCCAGCGTGGTGCAGGCGCTCAGGCCGGCGGCGGCAAGCGCCACGGCAAGGATACGGAGCCGGCTCATTGACGGACCTCCTGCGGTTGCGCGGCACGCTCGTCGTCGGCCGGTTTGTCCTTGAAGAACCGCTTGATCAGCACGTAGAACAGCGGCACGAAGAAGATCCCCAGCAGGGTGCCGGCGATGGTGCCGCCGAGCACACCGGTGCCGATGGCGTTCTGGCTGCCGGAACCGGCGCCGGTGGCAATGGCCAGCGGCACCACACCGAAACCGAAGGCCAGCGAGGTCATGATGATCGGACGCAGGCGCATGCGCGCCGCTTCCAGGGTCGCCGACACCGCGTCACGGCCCTCGGCCATCAGCGCCTTGGCAAACTCGACGATGAGGATGGCGTTCTTCGACGCCAGGCCGATGGTGGCGAGCAGGCCGACCTGGAAGTAGATGTCGTTGGGCAGCCCGCGTCCGGTCGCTGCGAGCACCGCGCCGAGCACGCCGAGCGGCACCACCAGCATCACCGCGAAGGGCACCGACCAGCTCTCGTAGAGCGCTGCCAGGCAGAGGAAGATGACCAGGATGGAGAGCGCGTAGAGCGCCGGCGCCTGCGCACCCGAGCGCCGCTCCTCGTAGGAGGTGCCCGACCACGCGTAGCCGATGCCGGCCGGCAACTGGGCGATGATCTCCTCGATCGCCGTCATCGCTTCACCGGAGGACAGGCCCGCTGCGGCCTGCCCCTGCACCTCGACCGAGGGCTGGCCGTTGAAGCGTTCCAGGCGCGGCGAGCCATAGGTCCATTGCGCGGTGGTGAAGGACGAGAACGGCACCATCCGCCCCTGCGCGTTGCGCACGTACCACTTGTCGAGATCCTCCGGCGTCATGCGCGCATGGGCATCGGCCTGCACATAGACCTTCTTGATGCGGCCGCGGTCAATGAAGTCATTGATGTAGCTGCCACCCCAGGCGGTGGCCAGGGTGTCATTGATGTCGGCCACGCTGACGCCCAGCGCGCCGGCCTTGGCGTGGTCGATGAGCAGCTCGAACTCCGGCATGTCCTCCTGGCCATTGGGGCGTACGCCGACCAGGCGCGGGTCCTGTGCGGCCATGCCGAGAAGCTGGTTGCGCGCGCCGACCAGGGCCTCGTGGCCGAGCCCCGCGCGGTCCTGCAGCTGCACGGTGAAGCCGCTGGAGGTGCCCAGTTCGAGCACCGCCGGGGGCACGAAGGCAAACACCATCGCCTCGCGGATCTGCGCAAAGGCGCCCATCGCGCGACCGGCCACCTCCTGCACCTTCATGCCAGGGCCGCGCCGTTCGCTCCAGTCACGCAGATTGACGAAGCCGATGCCCATGTGCTGGCCGCTGCCGCCGAAGGAGAAGCCGGCGACGGTGAAGATGGAACGCACGGTATCGCGCTCGTTCTCGAGAAAGTGCTGCTCGACCTTCTTCAGCACCTCAAGGGTACGCTCCTGGGTGGCCCCGGCGGGCAGCATGACCTGGTTGAACATCACCCCCTGGTCCTCGTCGGGCAGGTAGGAGGAAGGCATGCGCATCATCAGCAGCGCGAGCACCGCGACGATGACGAGGTAGATCACCGCAAAGCGCCCGCTGCGACGCAGGATGACGCCGACGGCGGATTCGTAGCGCCGCGTGCCGTTGCTGAACTTGGTGTTGAACCAGTGGAAGAAACGCCCGAAGAGACCGCCTTCACCGGGTTCGTGGCCCTTGTGCACCGGCTTCAGCATGGTGGCGCACAGTGCCGGGGTGAAGATGATCGCCACCAGCACGGAGAGCGCCATCGCCGAGACGATGGTGATCGAGAACTGGCGGTAGATGACCCCGGTGGAGCCACCGAAGAAGGCCATCGGCACGAACACCGCGGAGAGCACCAGGCCGATGCCGACCAGTGCGCTGGTGATCTGGTCCATCGAGCGCCGGGTGGCTTCCTTGGGCGGCAAGCCTTCCTCGCTCATCACCCGCTCGACGTTCTCCACCACGACGATGGCGTCGTCCACCAGCAGACCGATGGCGAGCACGATGCCGAACATGGTCAGCGTGTTGATGGAGAAGCCGAAGGCCGCCATGATGCCGAAGGTGCCCAACAGAACCACCGGAATGGCGATGGTGGGGATCAGCGTGGCACGGAAGTTCTGCAGGAAGAGGTACATCACCAGGAACACCAGGATCACCGCCTCGACCAGGGTCTGCACCACCGACTGGATGGACAGACGCACGAAGGGCGTGGTGTCGTAGGGGATCACCACCTCCACCCCCTGCGGGAAATAGCGCTGCATGTCGGCGAGGGCGGCGCGTACGGCGTCCGCCGTCTCCAGCGCATTGGCCCCCGAGGCCAGGCGGATGCCGACGCCGGCCGCGGGCTGGCCGTTGTAGCGCGCCACGGTGCCGTAGTTCTCGGCGCCGATCTCGACGCGGGCAACGTCCTTCAGACGCACTTCGCCGCCCTGCGTGCTGCTGCGCAGCAGGATCTGCTCGAATTCGGCGACCGTCTGCAGGCGGCTCTGCGCGGTGATGGTAGCCGTGAAGCCCTGCCCCGGCAGCGCCGGGGTGCCGCCCAGCTGACCTGCGGAGACCTGCGCGTTCTGCGCCGTGATGGCATTGCGCACGTCACCCGGGGTCAGCCGGTAGTTGACCAGCGCGGCTGGATCGAGCCAGACGCGCATGGCGTACTGCGAGCCGAACACGGTGACCTCGCCTACCCCGGTGACCCGCGACAGCGGGTCCTGCACCGTGGAGGCAACGAAGTCGGAGAGGTCGTACTGGTTCTGACTGCCGTCGGCGGACACGAAGCCGACCACCATGAGGAAGTTGCGCGCCGACTTGGCGACCTGCACGCCCTGCTGCTGCACGGCCTGCGGCAGCAGCGGGAGCGCCAGCTGCAGCTTGTTCTGCACCTGCAGCTGGGCGGTATCGGGGTCGACGTCGGCATCGAAGGTCAGCGTGATCGACGCGTTGCCGTACGAATCGCTGGTCGAGTTCATGTACAGCAGCCCATCGAGACCGGTGAGCTTCTGCTCGATGACCTGGGTGACGGAATCCTCCACCGCCTTCGCCGAGGCCCCCGGGTAACTGGCGTTGATGACGATCGCCGGCGGGGCGATGGGGGGATACTGCGACACCGGCAGGGTGAGGATGGACAAGGCCCCCGCCAGCATGATGACGATGGCGATGACCCACGCGAAGATGGGGCGGTCAATGAAGAAGCGAGCCATGTCTGTGCCCCTCAACCGGCCGCGCCGGCGGGCGCCACGCTCACGGGCGCGCCGGGGCGGACGAACTGCAGCCCTTCGACGATCACCCGCTCGCCCGCGGCGAGGCCCTCGCTGACCACCCAGCGGTCACCGAGCGAGCGCTCGGCCTTCACCACCCGCGCCTCGACGACGTTCTCGGCATTGACCACCATCACCGTGGCGTTGCCCCGGGGGTCGCGCCCCAACGCCGCATGCGGCACCAGCACCGCATCGTGCTTGATCCCCTGCTCGATGCGCGCACGCACGTACATGCCGGGAAGCAGCTCGCCGGCCGGATTGGGGAACTGCGCACGCAGGGTGACACTGCCGGTGCCCTCGTCCACCGACACTTCGGCAAAGGCCAGGGTGCCGGCAGCGGCATACTCGCTGCCATCTTCGAGCAGCAGGCGCACCGGCAGCGCCGCGGCGCCATCGCGCTGCACGCGTCCGGATTCGATCTCGCGGCGCAGGCGCAGCAACTCGGCGCTCGACTGGGTGAGATCGACGTAGATCGGGTCAAGCTGACGCACCGTTACCAGCGCCTCGGCCTGGTTGGCGGTGACCAGCGCCCCCGGGGTCACCGCGGAGCGCCCGGCACGCCCGCCAATGGGCGCGCTGACACGGGTGTAGGCAAGGTCCACGCGGGCCTTGTCGAGCGCTGCGCGCGCCGCGGCGACTTCCGCCTCGGCAAGCTTGTAGGCCGCCTGGGCCTCGTCGTTGGCCTGCTTGCTGACCGCCTCGATGCCCACCAGTCCGGCATAGCGCTCGGCCTTCAGGCGCGCGGCGTAGAGACTGGCTTCCGCACGGGCCAGTCCGGCCGCGGCGCTGTCATAGGCAGCCTGGTAGGTGGCCGGATCGATCTGGTAGAGCAGCTCGCCGGCCTTGACCTCGGCGCCTTCACGGAAGGCGCGCTGCTTGACGATGCCGCCGACCTGCGGACGGACCTCGGCAACCTGGTATGCCACCGTGCGCCCCGGCAGCTCCATCACCAGCGGCACCGCACCGGCCTGCACCTCATGCACCGCCACCAGCGGTGCGGCGCCGGCGTTCGCCTGCGGAGGGGTCTCCTTGCCGCACGCGGCGAGACCGCCGGCAAGGACGAGCACCAGGACAAGGGCCGCTGGCCGCCGGCTGTGATTGATCTGCATCGGGAAAACCTCTCGCGAATGGGTGACCGGCTGACGCGGGCTCGTGGCCCGAGCGCAGCCGGTCGATGGCTTGTATGGGTAGAACGTTCGTTCTAGTTCGAACGCTCATTCTATGTTACGCTCAGGCATCCCGCAAGCTCAAAAACCCGCTTCCTTCTCGCTTCACGGAACCCATCGATGAATGCCGCCTGTAACAGCCCCGAATCGTCACGCAGCGAAGCCCGACGTGCGCAGATCCTCGGTGCTGCGCGCGACTGTTTCCGCCGCCATGGCTTCCACGGCGCCAGCATTTCGCAGATCTGCCGTCAGGCCGGCATGAGCGCCGGACACATCTATCACTACTTCGACAACAAGGAGGCGATCATCGCCGCGATTGTCGAACAGGATCTCAGCCGCCTGCTCACCATGACCGCGGAATTGCGCGCCGCCGAGGACATCGAGCAGACCCTGGCGCAGTGCGCGGCCGAGGGCGTGCATGAGAACCTCGACCCCGACACCGCCGCGCTGAGGCTGGAGATCGTCGCCGAGGGCTCGCGCAACCCGCGCGTCGCAGAGATCGTCCGCGATGCCGAACGCTGCTGCCACGACAGCATGGTGGTCACCGTACGCGAGATGCGCCGCAGCCTCGGTCTCGACACCGACGAAGCCTGGATAGAGGGTCTGGTGGAGTTCTTCGCCACCCTCTACGACGGCCTGCTGGTGCGCTCGGTGCGCAATCCCGGCGAACCCAGCGCGGCGCTCCTCGCGCTGTTCTCGAAGGTCATCCTCGACCTCGTCAAGACGCCTTCGCCGCTGGGCCCCGGGAAACCCTGAGGGGGTGTACCCGCATGCGGGACAGGTAACACCCGCACCGCACCCCCTCAATGAAGCATAACCCCAGCAGTGCTAAGGGTTTTCCCGCCATTGGGGAATGTGGCGACAAGTACCCTTGACCCGGATCAAGGAGCGTGCAAAGCTGGCTTCCGAACAGGATCAGCCGCCTCCCGCAATGCCTCCGCCCACACCCTGCCGCCACATCCGCCCCGCCCTGCCACCGGCAGTAGCCGCGCTCGTCGGCATCACCGTAGCCGGCCCCGCCCCGGCCAGCGACGACCTGTTCTTCAGCGAGCTGCCCATCGTCGCCTCGGTCAGCCGCCTGCCGCAGCGCCTCGCCGACGCCCCCAGCGCGGTGACGGTGATCGACCGCGCCACCATCCGCGCCTCCGGCGCGCGCGCCCTCAGCGACGTGTTCCGCCTTGTGCCCGGCTTCCAGACCTTTGCGGGCAGCGACAAACCCGTCGCGGTGCACTACCACGGCATCACCGACCAGGATTACGCCGCGCGCACCCAGGTCCTCATCGATGGCCGCTCACTGCACTCGCCGCTGTTCTCCAGCGGCATGAACTGGGAGCTGGTGCCGGTGGCGCTGGAGGACATCGAGCGCATCGAGGTGGTGCGCGGCTCCAACACCACGGCCTACGGCACCAATGCCTTCCTCGGCGTCATCAATATCGTCACCCGCGAACCGGCACTGGTGCGCGGGCTGTCGCTGGCCGCCAGCAACGGCAACCAGGGCGTGCGCGACCACACGCTGCGCACCGGCGGGGCGCTGGGCGAAGCAGGTAACTTCCGCCTCACGCTTCAGGAAAGACGTGACGACGGTCTCGATCACCGTCTGGACCCTCACCCGGTCGGAGCAAACTGGCGCACCTCAAACCGCACGCGCACGCTGGATGTGCGCAGCGATTTCCAGCTTGGTCAGCATGACTATCTGGAGTTCAGCTTTGGCCGTGCCGAAAGTCGCCAGCTTACCGGCAGGGTTATCCGTGCCTCGGGAGCCCCGGAGGCGGACAACCCCCTGCGCAATCTTGACC
This sequence comes from Pseudothauera lacus, assembly GCF_003034845.1. Lineage (GTDB taxonomy): Bacteria > Pseudomonadota > Gammaproteobacteria > Burkholderiales > Rhodocyclaceae > Pseudothauera > Pseudothauera lacus. The sequence continues at coordinate 135,114 of NZ_PZKC01000009.1, forward strand.
AGGCGTCTACCTGGCTTCAGGCGCGCTGGCTGCACAGCTACGCCGACTTCGCGGACTTTGCTCTACGCTATACCTATAGTGCGGATACGCTCGACAACAGCTTTGTGCATCCAACCCTGGGCAAGACCAACCCCTATGGCGGCCGCGGCACACGCCACGAGATCGAGGCCCTGCACACCTTCCTGCCTTCCGCGAACACCCGCCTGGCTTGGGGTGCAAGCTGGCGCCGTGACACTTACGATTCGAGCACCATGCTCTATGGCATGGGCAAGGTCACGCGCAACATCGGCCGTGTCTTTGCCAATGGTGACTGGCGGCCGACGCACTGGCTGACGCTCAATGCCGGACTGTCAGAAGAGTACGACTCAATCGCCGGCTCCCACTTCGCCCCGCGCGCCAGCATCAACCTGCACATTGATCAGGAGAACACCCTGCGCCTGGGCTACGCCCGCGCCTGGCGCACGCCCAGCACGCTCGACTACAAGGCCTATCAGCGTGCAACCCCCGCAACGATGGAATGGGTGGGCAACCCCGATCTTCCAGCAGAGCGGCTGAAAAGCGTCGAAGTCGGCTATCTCGGTGACTGGCGTGCATGGCGCATGAGCCTGGACGTGCGCCATTTCCGCGAGCAGGTCTTCGACCGCCAGATCATGCGCATTCGCCCCTCGGCCGTGCCGGGATATACCGTCCAGAACGTTCATGACCTTGAGCTGCGCGGGTACGAGTTTCAGTGGAAGTGGCAACCATTCGACGGCACCCGCCTGCAGTTCAATCATGCCAGCATACGTATCGACGCGATGCTGAGCCCGGTCGGGCAATGGCTGGCCGTCGCGCCCGGAAACAACTTCAGCGGCCGGGTGGCCCAATACAACGAACTGTCGGAGAACTCTGCACCCCGGCGGTCTAGCTCATTGCTATGGATGCAGGCCCTTCCCGGCGGATTTGACTTCTCCGTGGCTTACTACCGCGTTCGCGAGATCAAATGGACTCGCAACACCGATGCCGAACCTTATAACCGCACTGACGCACGGGTCGCCTACACGTTCCGGAATGGCGCACGGCGCGGCGAGCTCGCCTACACCATGCAGTCCATCGACGGCCGTCATGCCGAAGAGCGCATGGAGCGCATCGTCGAGCGCCGCCACTGGGTTACCCTCAGCCTGGACCTCTGAGTCCGGGCGCCATCGATGATCCGCCCACTCCGCCTCCTCGCGCTGTTCCTGCTGAGTGCACTGTGGGCCCCTGCGACGAGCGCCCACGAAATCGCCGTGGTGCTCTCGCAGCAAGGCGGCGCCTACCAGGCTTTTACCGAGGCCCTGCGCACGCTCGGAGAACGCGGCGGGCACCGCATCGTGCACGCGGGCACGCCCGGGGAGGGTCTCGACCAGCAGCTCATCAACCGCGCTGCCCTTGTCGTCGCCGCCGGCAGCCCGGCACTGGAAGCCGTCCTGCAAGGCAGCCGCCGCCCTACCGTCGCGGTGATGATCGCCCGCAACCAGTTCGAAACCATCCGCCAGCGCAACCCCGAGGCCACCGTCTCGGCCATCGTCCTCGACCAGCCTGCCGAACGCCAGCTTGCCCTGGTACGCACTGTTCTGCCGGACGCCACGCGCGTCGGCGTGCTCTTCGGCCCCGCCACTGCCACCCTGGAGAGTGCCCTGGAAGGCGCCGCCGCGAACACCGGCGTGAGACTGGTCGGGCAGCGCCTGACCACTGCCAACGACCTGCCGCAGGCCCTCGAACGGGTGCTGCGCAGTGCCGACGTCCTGATCGCCCTGCCCGATCCGCTCGTTTCCAGCCCCACCGCGGCACGCGCCATCCTGCTCGGCAGCTATCGCTACCAGCGTCCGGTCTTTGCCTACTCGCAGGCCTACGTGGACGCCGGCGCGCTGGCCGCGGTGTTCAGCACACCGGCCGACATTGCCGCCGAGCTGGTGGCTTGGCTGGACGGCTCCACCACCCCCCTGCGCCTGCCCGCGGTACGCGCCCCGCGCAGCTTCGACATCGCCATCAACCGCCAGGTGGCGCGCGCCCTCAACCTCGACATCGGTGACGAAACCGCCCTGCTCGACGCCCTGCGCGCGGGAGAACGCCAATGAAGCCCCTCTACCGCCTGACGCTGCACCAGCGCCTGCTGCTGGTCGTGCTGCTGCCGGCGGCCCTGCTCGCCAGTGCCGTAGCCGGCCTGTTCGCCACACGCGCCACCACGGCCACCGAGAACGCCCTGCGCGAGCGCGGCCTGGCCATCGTCAGCTTCCTCGCTCCTGCCGCCGAATACGGGGTGATCTCCGGCAATCGCCACAGCCTCGCGGTGCTGGTCGATGCGGTGCTCGAACAACGTGATGTCGCCGCGGTGGCGATCTATGACCGCAGCGGCGAGACGCTGGCGGTCAACGGCCGCCTGCGCCTGTCCGCACCCGAGCGGCTGTTCACCGTCACCAGCGCCGAGTTCAGCGCCGCCGGCCAGCAGCGGCTCGCCCTCAGTGCGCCGGTGGAGGCCGCGCCACTGCGCCTCGACGAAGTCTCCGCGCTCGAATTCGGTTTTCCCGAACCCGCACCGGAAGGGCGTATCGGCTGGGTCTATGTGGAGCTCGACACCCGCGCCCTGGAAGCCATCAAGCGCAACATCGTGCTCACTACGGTTACCATCGTCGTCGTCGGCCTGCTGTTCACCGCCTGGCTGGCGGTACGCCTGGCGCGCGCGGTGACCCACCCGCTTGGCGAGCTGGCCGGCGCGGTGGGCGACATGGCGCGCGGCAAGCTCGACATCCGCATTGCCGACAACGCCAGACTCCCCGAGCTGCGCGCGCTGCAGGGCGGCTTCAACACCATGGCGGCGGCGATTGCCGAGGCCCAGCAGACCCTGCAGAGCAAGGTCGACGAAGCCACCGCGCAGCTTGCCCACCAGGCCATGCACGACCCCCTCACCGGCCTGCCCAACCGCCGCGCCTTCGAGCAGGCCCTGGAGTCCTCGGTGAACGGCTCGCGGCGCGCCGGCGATCGTGACACGCTGTGCTTCATCGACCTCGACCGCTTCAAGATCGTCAACGACACCTGCGGCCATGCCGCCGGCGACGAGCTGCTCCGCCGCATCGCCCGCATGATTCGCCAGCGCGTGCGCGGCGACGATCTGCTGTGCCGCATCGGTGGCGACGAGTTCGCCCTCATCCTGCATGGCTGCGGCACCGAGGAAGCTCGACGCATCGCCGAGGATCTGCGCGAAGCGGTGGCCTCGCTGCGCTTCACCTGGGAAGAACGGCGCTTCACCGTCGGTGCCAGCATCGGCCTGGTGCGCATCGACGGCAGCCTCGACAGCGCCTCCGATGTCCTGGTGGCCGCCGATCTGGCCTGCTATGCCGCCAAGAAGGCCGGCCGCAACCGCATCATCGAGCACGATCACGGCTTTACCGATCCGGGCACTGCACCGGCAGGGGCGCGCGGCATCAGCGAGCCCATCCCCTTCGACAAGCTCACCCTGCACGGGCAACCGATCGTCCCGATCAACGCCGCCGGCCGCGGCAGCTGGCAGGAGGTGCTGTTGCGCGAACACGGTGCCGACGGCGAACTGCAGTCCGCCTCAAGCCTCCTCGAACGCCTGGAGGGCAAACGGGCCGGGCTCGCCCTCGATCTGTGGGTTGCTGCGCAGGCCTGCGCCACCCTGGGGGCAGAACTGGCCGAAGCGGATGCCGCCGAACGCGGCATCGCCCTCAACCTCACCCGCGCCTCGGTGCTCAACGCCAGCGAGTATCTCGCCGAACTCGGCGTCAACCTGCGCGCCCACGGCATCCATCCGACGCAGATCGCCCTCGAGTTTCCCGCCGCCACCGCCGAGCAGTATCCCCGGGAAAGCGCCGATTTCGTCCGCGCGGCGCGCACCGCGGGCTATCGCGTCGGCCTCGAACGCATCGACGGCAGCTCCTCGACCCTGCTCTCCAACCTGCGCCCCGACTACGTCAAGATCAGCCTCAAGGCGCTGGCCGAGAGCTACGGCATGGAGGCCGGCTGCAACCTCGCCCAGGCCTTGTGCAGCATGGCCAGCGCGCTGGCCATTCCTGCAGTGGCTTCGGAGGTTGAAGACGAACTGTTCCGCAACGCCCTTGCCGAATACGGCTTCGACCACGCCCAGGGCTTCGCGCTGGCCACCCCCGCACCGCTGGACAAGCGCGGCGGCTGAAGCAGGGCCCGCGGCCGGACCGCGCTGTCGTTGCGCAGCCTGCCACGAGCTCAGAGCCCCGGATCCGTCCCCCCGCCCGCCAGCGCGGCCTCGACGATGCGCCGGTTCAGGTGCGGCGCGAAGAGTTCGATGAAGGCATATACATAGCCACGCAGCCAGGCCTTGCGCGGGATGCCGATGCGGGTGGTGCTGGATTCGAAGAGGTGGGCGGCATCCAGCATGCCGAGGTTCTTGTCTACCGCCGGGTCGTAGGCCATGCGCGCCAGGATGCCGATGCCCAGGCCCATGCCGACGTAGGTCTTGATCACGTCCGAGTCGATCGCGGTGAGCACCACATTGGCTTTCAGCCCGCGGCCGAGGAAGGCCTTGTTGATCTGGTTGCGCCCGGTGAAGGCGAAGTCGTAGGTGACGATGGGCCAGCGCGCGATCTCTTCGAGGCTGAGCGGGCTGGCCTGCAGGATGGGGTGGCGCTGCGGGGCGATGATGCAGCGGTTCCATTGCTGGCAGGGCAGGGTGACCAGTTCGTCGAATTCGGCGATGGCTTCGGTGGCGATGGCGATGTCGGCCTCGCCGGAGAGCACCATCTCGCACACCTGGCGCGGGTTGCCCTGATGCAGTTCGAGCTTGACCTGCGGGTAGCGCTGCATGAACTCGCGCACCACGCCGGGCAGGGCGTAGCGCGCCTGGGTGTGGGTGGTGGCAATCGACAGACGGCCGGCGGCCTCGTTGCTGAACTCCTCGCCGACCTGGCGCAGGTTGTCCATGTCACGCAGCATGCGGCCGACGATCTCCAGCACTGCACGACCGGGTTCGGTGATCTCCACCAGACGCTTGCCGTGGCGCACGAAGATCTCCACGCCGAGTTCGGATTCGAGCTGGCGGATCTGCTTCGACACCCCGGGCTGCGAGGTGAACAGCGCCTCCGCGGCCTCGGAGACGTTGAGCCCGTGGCGGGCCACTTCATGCACGTAGCGCAGTTGCTGGAGGTTCATCGTCGCGTTCCGTTGGCGGCATGCCCGCCTTAATAACCCATAGTTCTTAGAGTCTAACGCGGAACCGCTTCCGACATCTATCCCCTGCCCTTACGATGCGCTGCACCATCCCCACGACCCGGACTGCCACCGGGCGCACAGAGAGCAGCGATGTACAAGTACGACGAATACGATCAACGCATTGTGGACGAGCGCGTCGCGCAATTCCGCGACCAGACCCGCCGCTACCTGGCAGGCGAACTCGCCGACGACGAGTTCCGCCCGCTGCGCCTGCAGAACGGCCTGTACATCCAGCGCCATGCGCCGATGCTGCGGGTCGCCATTCCTTACGGCAACCTGCGCGCCGGCCAGGTGCGCAAGCTCGCGCACATCGCGCGCACCTACGACCGCGGCTACGCCCACTTCACCACCCGCCAGAACGTGCAGTTCAACTGGCCCAAGCTGGAGGACGTGCCGGAAATCCTCGCCGAGCTGGCTACGGTGCAGATGCACGCCATCCAGACCTCCGGCGCCTGCATCCGCAACGTCACCTCCGACCCCTTTGCCGGGGTAGCCGGCGACGAGCACATCGACCCGCGCCCGTGGGGCGAGATCGTGCGCCAGTGGAGCACCTTCCATCCCGAGTTCGCCTTCCTGCCGCGCAAGTTCAAGATCGCGGTGAATGGGGCCGCCGAGGACCGTGCGGTAATCCAGGCCCACGACATCGGCCTCGACCTGAAGCACGACGCCGCCGGCCGCATCGGCTTCCGCGTGCTGGTGGGGGGCGGCCTTGGGCGCACGCCGGTCATCGGCGAGGAGATCGCCGCCTTCGTGCCCTGGCAGCACGTGCTGTCCTACTGCGAGGCCATCCTGCGGGTCTACAACCTGCACGGCCGGCGCGACAACCTCTACAAGGCGCGCATCAAGATCCTCGTGAAGGCGCTCGGCATCGAGGAGTTCCGCCGCCAGGTGGACGCGGAGTTCGCCCACCTGAAGGACGGCCCGGCCACCCTCACCGAGGCCGAAGTGGCGCGCGTGGCGCAGCACTTCGACGACCCCGAGTACGCCGAACTGCCGGCGGCCGACGCCGGCTTCGCAGCCCGGAAGGCGGAAAACAAGCCTTTCGCCGCGTGGGCGAAGCGCAACGTGCGCGCCCACAAGCGCGCGGGCTACGCCAGCGTGGTGCTGTCGCTCAAGCCCACCGGCGTGGCGCCCGGCGACATCAGCGCCGAGCAGCTCGAGCGCGTGGCCGAACTCTCCGAGCGCTACAGCTTCGGCGAAGTGCGCGTCACCCACGAGCAGAACCTGGTGCTGGCCGACGTGCGCCAGAGCGAGCTCTTCGAACTGTGGCAGCAGGTGCGCGACGCGCGTCTCGCCACCCCCAACATCGGCCTGCTCACCGACATCATCGCCTGCCCGGGCGGAGACTTCTGCAACCTCGCCAACGCCAAGTCGATCCCGATCGCCAACGCCATCCAGGCGCGCTTCGACGACCTCGACTACCTCTTCGACATCGGCGAGATCGAGCTCAACATCTCCGGCTGCATGAACGCCTGTGGCCACCACCACGTCGGCCACATCGGCGTGCTGGGCGTCGATAAGAACGGCGAGGAGTGGTACCAGGTCACCATCGGCGGCAGCCAGGGCAACGACACCGCGCTGGGCAAGGTGATCGGCCCGTCGTTTGCGGCACACGAGATGCCTGACGTGGTCGAATCGCTCATCAGCGTCTACCTCGAACTGCGCCATGCAGACGAGCGCTTCATCGACACCGTGCGCCGCGTGGGCGCCGAACCGTTCAAGACCCGGGTGTATGCCGACCGTGCCGCCCGCCTGGAAGACGAGAGGAAAGTGGTCAATGGCTGAGATCATCAAGCACGGCGCCATTCACGCCGACGACTGGGAAGTGCTGCACCTGGCCGAAGGCCAGGACGCCGCCACCGTGGAAGTGGAACACGGGCGCTGGATCGTGCCGTTCGCCGTGTGGCACGCGCAGCGCGACAAACTCGCCGCGCGTGCCGAAGCCGGCGTGCTGGGGGTGTGGCTGGCCGGCGGCGACGACCCGGCGCTGCTGGCCGACGACCTGGTGCGCCTGCAGCTCGTCGCGGTCGACTTCCCCAGGTTCGCCGACGGCCGTGGCTACTCCATCGCCACCTTGCTGCGCGCCCGCCTGGGCTACGGCGGCGAGCTGCGCGCCATCGGCAACGTACTGCGCGACCAGTTCTTCTTCTACCTGCGCTGCGGCTTCGACGTCATCCAGCCGCAGCCGGGCAGGTACAGCGTGGAGCAACTGCAGGCCGCGCTGGCGAGCCTTGCGGATTTCTCCGAGCCCTACCAGGGCGCGGTGGACCGCGCCGAGCCGCTGTTCCGCCGCGTGCGCCGCGAGGTGCGCGCATGAGCACCGTCTCCCTGCTGCGCCCTGCGGCGACCAACCCGGCCACCCGCCCGGAACTGACCGACGCATTGCGCGCCGCCGTCGAGCGCAAGGCCGCAGCGGCAGTGGCCCTGCTGCGCGACGCGGTGGCCGAATTCGGCGGCGCTGGCGAACTCACCTTCGCCAACAGCTTCGGCGCCGAGGACATGGTGCTCACCGACCTGATCCTGACCAATCGCCTGCCGATCGAGATCTTCTCGCTCGACACCGGCCGCCTGCCGGCCGAGACCTACACGCTGATGGGCGAGGTCGAGCAGCGCTACGGCACGAAACTCAAGGTGTATTTCCCCGACGCCACCGCGGTGGAAAACTTCGTGCGCAGCCACGGCATCAACGCCTTCTACGACTCGGTCGAGCTGCGCAAGGCCTGCTGCGGCGTGCGCAAGATGGAACCGCTGCGCCGCGCGCTGGCCGGCAAGAAGGCCTGGATCACCGGTCTGCGCGCCGCCCAGTCGGTGACCCGCAGCGGGCTTGCGCTGCGCGAGTTCGACGCCGCCAACGGGCTGGAGAAGCTCAACCCGCTGGCCGACTGGAGCGAGGCCGAGGTGTGGGCCTGCATCCGCATCCATGAGCTGCCCTGCAACGCGCTGCACGACCAGTTCTATCCCAGCATCGGCTGCGCCCCCTGTACCCGCGCGATCGCGCTCGGCGAGGATGTGCGCGCCGGGCGCTGGTGGTGGGAGGACCCGGCCAGCAAGGAATGTGGCCTGCACGTCAAGAAAGGGTAAGTCATGAGCACACGACAGCCACATCAGAACCTTCCCCGGCGCGGCCTGCAGCACCGCCTGAACGCGCTGCGCGCCGGCCTGCGCGCCGCGTTGCGGGCTTTCCGCACACATCCTGCCAAACAGACTAGCCGCTAAGAAGACCGTCATGTCCACGCTGACCAAACAGACCCTCTCCCACCTCGACTGGCTGGAAGCCGAAGCCATCCACATCCTGCGCGAAGTGGCCGGCCAGTGCGCCAACCCGGTGCTGCTGTTCTCCGGCGGCAAGGATTCGATCTGCCTGCTGCGCCTGGCCGAAAAGGCCTTCCGCCCGGGGCGCTTCCCCTTTCCGCTGATGCACATCGACACCGGGCACAACTACCCGGAAGTGGTCGCCTTCCGCGACAAGCGCGCCGCCGAACTGGGCGAGCGCCTGGTCGTGCGCTCGGTGGAGGACTCGATGGCGCGCGGGACCGTGGTGCTCAAGCACCCGGGTGAGTCGCGCAACAAGCACCAGTCGGTGACCCTGCTCGAAGCCATCGAGGAATTCGGCTTCGATGCCTGCATCGGCGGCGCCCGGCGCGACGAGGAGAAGGCGCGCGCCAAGGAACGCATCATGAGTTTCCGCGACGAGTTCGGCCAATGGGACCCGAAGAACCAGCGCCCCGAGCTGTGGAACCTCTACAACGCACGCAGCCACAAGGGCGAGAACATCCGCGCCTTCCCGATCAGCAACTGGACCGAGATGGACGTGTGGCAGTACATCGCCCGCGAGCAGCTGGAGCTGCCGTCAATCTACTTCGCCCACACCCGCCCGGTGGTGATCCGCCAGGGCGCGATCGTGCCGGTGAACGTGCCGCTGGTCTCCGGCGAACTGACCAACCTGCCCAGGCCCGGCGAAGAGATCGTCGAGCGCCGGGTGCGCTTCCGCACCGTCGGCGACATCTCCTGCACCGCCCCGGTGGACTCCGACGCCGACACCGTGGAGAAGATCGTGGTCGAAACCGCCACCACGACCATCACCGAACGCGGCGCCACGCGACTGGACGACCAGACCTCGGAAGCGTCGATGGAACAGCGCAAGAAGGAAGGGTATTTCTGACTATGGCTCCCTCCCCTTCAAGGGGAGGGTTGGGGTGGGGATGGGTTTCCCGGGCGCTGAACCGAAACCCATCCCCCTCCCGGCCTCCCCCTTGAAGGGGGAGGAGAAAAGCTCGCCACCCCGCACCGAACTCAAAGCATTACAGGAATCATGACCATGTCCGCCCCCGAACACCTGCCGGAAATCGACAACGGCCTGCTGCGCTTCCTGACCTGCGGCAGCGTGGATGACGGCAAGAGCACGCTGATCGGCCGCCTGCTGTTCGACAGCAAGACCATCCTCGCCGACACCCTCAACGCCATCGAGAAGACCTCGGCCAAGCGCGGCATGAGCGCGGTGGACCTGTCGCTGCTCACCGACGGCCTGCAGGCCGAGCGCGAGCAGGGCATCACCATCGACGTGGCCTACCGCTACTTCTCCACCGGCACGCGCAAGTACATCATCGCCGATGCGCCCGGCCACGAGCAGTACACCCGCAACATGGTCACCGCCGCGTCTACCGCCAACCTGGCCATCATCCTGGTCGATGCGCGCAAGGGCGTGCTCACCCAGACCCGGCGGCACTCCTACCTTGCCAGCCTGGTCGGCATCCCGCACCTGCTGGTGGCGGTGAACAAGATGGACCTGGTGGACTACGAGCAGGCCGCTTTCGAGCGCATCAAGGCCGACTACCTCGCCTTCGCCGACAAGCTCGGCATCAAGGACGTGCGCTTCATCCCGATCTCCGCGCTGGCCGGCGACATGATCGTCGAGCGTGGCGAGCGCCTGGGCTGGTACGACGGCCCCACCCTGCTGGAGATCCTCGAAGCCGTGCCCGCCGCGCACACCGAGCAGGCCGAGGACTTCCGCTTCCCGGTGCAGTTCGTCTGCCGCCCGCAGGATTCGGCCAACCCGGAACTGCACGACTACCGCGGCTTCATGGGGCGGGTGGAGTCGGGCGAGGTCGCCGTGGGCGACGCGGTCACCGTGCTGCCCTCGGGCGCAGCGAGCCGGGTGAAGGCGATCGAGATCGGCGGCGTGCGCCAGGAGCGCGCCATCCACGAGCAGTCGGTGACCTTGCTGCTGGAAGACGAGATCGACATCTCGCGCGGCGACCTGATCGTCAAGTCGGCCGAGGCGCCCGAGCCGGTGAAGCAGATCGACGCCACCGTGTGCTGGCTGTCGGAGACGCCGATGAGCCCGGCGCGTACCTACCTGGTGCGCCACACCACCCGCGAGGTGAAGGCCAAGGTGGCGAAGATCGCCCACCGGGTGGACGTCAACACCCTGGCGCACGAAGAGGCCGGCCAGCTGGCGATGAACGACATCGCGCGGATCACCCTCAAGCTCGCCCAGCCCATCGTCGCCGACCCCTACGCCGACAACCGCGCCACCGGCGCCTTCATCATCATCGACGAGAGCACCAACAACACCGTCGGCGCCGGCATGATCGGCTGAACAGGACCCGGGGGCACAGCCACCCCCGGGTCTGCGACAATCGGCACCTGCACATTGCCGATCCGGGCCCCCACATGACCGACCCCACCCTGCCCCGCACCCGCCTCGACAAGTGGCTGTGGGCGGCGCGCTTCTTCAAGCACCGCAGCGGCGCCACCGAGGCCGTTGACGGCGGCAAGGTGCGGCTCAACGGCCTCGCCGTGAAACCGTCACGCGAGGTCAAGCCCGGCGACATGGTGGAGATCACCGTCGGCGAACAGCACTTCGTCGTCACCGTGCGCGCCATTGCCGACAAACGCGGCCCGGCCAGCGTCGCCCAGACGCTGTACGAGGAAACACCGGAGAGCCGCGCCCGCCGCGAGCTGCAACGCGAACAGCGGCGCCTCGCCCCGCCGCCCGGCGCCGACCTGCACGGCCGCCCGACCAAGCGCGACCGCCGCCGCATCGAGCGCTTCCGCAGCGACTGAGGACCGTCGCGGAGATCGTCGCGCGGGAGCGCGCGGCAGAACTCACCCAACTGCACCGGGCCTGGCGGAACGTCTGCGCCGGACTAAACTCATACCCAGCGGATGGTGCGCGCCGCTGTCGCGCCGCACCCGCTGTCACGGAGGCTTCGATGCGGTTGCACGCCCCCCTGCCGTTCCGCCGCCTGCTCGCTGCCGCTGCGCTGCTCATCGGCAGCCTGCTGGCCTACGCCACCACTGCCCCGCAGCCGTCGCCGCCGGTGCAGGTGCTCAGCGTGCGCGTAGACGGCGTCATCGGCCCGGCCACCGCCGACCTTGTGCATCGCGCCCTGCGCCGCGCCAGCGCGGACGGCGCGGCCCTGCTGGTGATCGAGCTCGATACCCCGGGCGGGCTGGACACCTCGATGCGCGCGATCATCAAGGACATCCTCGCCGCCACCGTGCCGGTCGCCACCTTCGTCCATCCGGAAGGCGCCCGCGCCGCCAGTGCCGGCACCTACATCCTCTACGCCAGCCACATCGCCGCCATGGCGCCAGCCACCAATCTCGGTGCCGCGACACCGGTCGCCATCGGCATGGGCGACGCCGGCGGCAGACCGGCGCGCGAGCCCGCCGGGCCGGACGGCGCCGACCGCCCGCGCGCGCCCGCCGGCGGCGAGGCGATGAGCGCCAAGGCGGTCAATGACGCCGCCGCCTACATCCGCGGTCTGGCCCAACTGCGCGGACGTGATGCCGACTTTGCCGAACGCGCGGTGCGCGAAGCCGCCAGCCTGTCGGCCGAGGAGGCGCTCGCCGCGGGTGTGATCGACATCGTCGCCGCCGACCTGCCCGCCCTGCTGCGCCAGCTTGACGGCCACACGGTGGAACTGGTCAGCGGCGAACGCCTCACCCTGGCTCTCGCCGATGCGCGCATCGAACGCCTCGAACCCGACCTGCGCAACCGCATCCTCGCCGCACTGGCCAACCCCCAGCTGGCGCTGATCCTGATGATGATCGGCATCTATGGCCTGTTCTTCGAGTTCACCAGTCCGGGCTTCGGCGTGCCCGGTGTGGCCGGCGCGATCTGCCTGCTGATCGCGCTCTACGCCTTCCAGTTGCTGCCGGTGAACTGGGCCGGCGTGGCGCTGATCGCCATCGGCGCGGCGCTGATGCTGGCCGAGGCCTTCGCCCCCAGCTTCGGGGTGCTGGGCATCGGCGGCATCATCGCCTTCATCGTCGGCGGGCTGTTTCTGGTCGACGGCGAGGTACCCGGTTTCGGTCTGCCGCTGTCCTTCATCGTCGGCCTCGCGCTGGCCAGCGCGGCGCTCATCATTGCCATCGGTGCCTTCGCCGTGAAGAGCCGACAGCGCCGCGTGGTCAGCGGCCGCGAGGAGCTGATCGGCGCCCGCGGCGTGATCGGCGCGCCGATCGGCGACGGCGACCACTGGATCCACATCCACGGCGAGAACTGGCGCGCGCGCAGCAAGGAAGCACTGTGCAGCGGCGAGGCGGTCACCGTCACCGCCATCGACGGCCTCATCCTGCAGGTCTCCCACGACGAACCACCCCAGACCCGGAGGTAATCACCATGCTGGACTTCAACCTCGGCATTGCCCCGCTGCTCATCCTGCTGCTGTTCCTGGCCGTCTCGGCGCTGAAGATCCTGCGCGAGTACGAGCGCGCGGTGATCTTCATGCTCGGACGCTTCTGGAAGGTGAAGGGCCCGGGCCTCATCATCGTCATCCCCGGTCTGCAGCAGATGGTGCGCGTGGACCTGCGCGTGGTCACCATGGACGTGCCTAGCCAGGACGTGATCTCGCGCGACAACGTGTCGGTGAAGGTCAACGCGGTGGTGTATTTCCGCGTCGTCGACCCCGAGAAGGCCATCATCCAGGTCGAGGACTACCTGATGGCGACCAGCCAGCTCGCCCAGACCACGCTGCGCGCGGTACTCGGCAAGCACGAGCTCGACGAGATGCTGTCCGAACGCGAGAAGCTCAACAACGACGTGCAGCAGATCCTCGATTCGCAGACCGACGCCTGGGGCATCAAGGTCGCCAATGTGGAAATCAAGCACATCGACCTCAACGAGACCATGGTGCGGGCCATCGCCCGCCAGGCCGAGGCCGAGCGCGAGCGCCGTGCCAAGGTGATCCACGCCGAAGGCGAGAAGCAGGCCGCGGAAACCCTCATGGAGGCCGCCGAGATGCTCTCGCGCCAACCCGCGGCAATGCAGCTGCGTTACCTGCAGACTCTTACCCAGGTTGCCGGCGACAAATCCTCCACCCTCGTCTTCCCGGTGCCGGTGGATCTGCTGCAGGCCCTCGGGGGCGATCGCGGCCTATCCAGAAAGGAATAGCAGGCAAAGCGCCTGCGAGGGCCGTCGTTTTCGGGCACAATCGCGCGTTCAGGGCTTTACGCGGGTGCGACTTCGGCGCAACATACCCGCTCGGCATGGACAGGCCGCCGACCATGGCCGGCGGCAAGCGGGGAAACGGGATGAACATGATCGGCAAGCTGCGCGCCCTCTTCGGCGGCGCCCAGCAGGATGAACAGGGCGTGGCCTGGCACATGGATCGCTTCATCGAGATCCTCGAACCGGCGATCTTCGAACTGCCCGACTACCGCAGCAGGCTCGAACCGGCGGCGCACCACGCCCACGATTACTGCACCCGCCTCGCCACTGCGGTGCCCGGCCCCTACGCCGTGGGCCATGGCAACCACGGCAGCGACCCGCTGATCAGCGCACTCTTCCCTCAACGCGAGGACATCGGCACCGCCTTCGGGCGCAGCGTCGAAGTGCGCGACCGCATCCACGAATTCACCGCCAACGGCAACGCGGAAGTGTATGCCCTGCTCGGCATGCGCCAGCGCGTCAGCGCCGCTCCGCGGACCAACGGTGAAGCGCTGCCGGCGGGGTGGAGCAAACCGCGCTTTGCCGACCATACCGTGCGCAGCCTCGACGACAGCGAGGACGCCGTACGCCAGCAGTTCGCCGCCGCCGCCTTCGACAGCCTGCGCCACGGCTTCCTCAACCAGGTTCAGAATCTGCGCCGTTGCAAGAAGCTCATGCACAGCGAACGCGAACTGCTGCGTGAGGTCGCCAGCGACGACGACGCCAACGGCGCCGACGAAGCCCACGCCATGCTCGCCTCCGACCTCAGCCCGGGCGGCCTGCTCGACGGCCTGGTGGCCTGGTTGAACGCCCCGCAGGCACACCTGCGCCTGGAAATGGGCCACGACGACGCCACCGTCATCATGCCCCACAGCGACCCCGCCCAGCGCGGCCTGCAGAAACTCGAGCTGCCCGCCCTGGTCGGTGCCGACCGGCGGCGCTGGCCGATCTGCGTGATCCGCTTCGAGCGCGAGGAGGCGCTTGCCGCGGTGAGCCGCGAAAGCGTCGCCCACCGCTACATCGTCATCTGAACGTCCTCCGAATCTCAGTCGAGGACCAGGGCGAGCGCCACGGGCAGGAAGATCAAGGCGGCGAGGTTGCCGAGCAGCACCATTGAGGCGACCTTGCCGGGTTCCTGGTGGTAGCGCTCGGCAAAGATGTAGTTCAGCACCGCCGGCGGCAGGGCGCCGAAGACCAGCAGCAGGGCCTGTTCGCGCGGCGGCAGATCGAAGAACTGCATCACCCCCCAGGCCAGCGCCATCCCCACCAGCGGCCGCGCCAGCGCGGCAAACAGACCCGCCCCCACGGCATCGATGCGCGAATCGGCCAGGCGCACGCCGAGGGCAAAGAGCATCAGCGGGATGGAGATGTCGCCGAGCATGCGGATGGCGATCATCAACGGTGGCCAGATCTCGATGGCGGCGATACCCACCGCCAGCCCCGCCAGGGTAGCCAGTACCGACGGTACCTTCCACACCGTCCACAGGCTGATGCGGTGGTCGAGCAGCCAGGCGCCGAAGGAAAAATGCAGCAGGTTGGAGACCATGAACATCACCACCGCCGGCGCCAGAGCCATCTCGCCGAAGGCCAGCACCGCCAGCGGCAGACCGAGGTTGCCACAGTTGTTGAACATGATCGGCGGCACCAGGGTCTTTGTCGCCATCCCGCTGGCCCGCGCCAGTGCCCACGCCGCCAGCCCGGAGCCGATCACCACCACCAGCGTGGCCAGGGTCAGCGGCACGAAGTCGGCAATCCTGAACTCCTTGTTGGCCAGCGCGGCAAAGACCAGCGCCGGCACGAAGACGTCCATGTTGAGCTTGTTGGCGTGGCTGAGGTCCGGCCGCGTGCGCCGGCCGACGAGATAGCCGAGCGCGGTGATGGCGAAGAGCGGAAAGAGGATGGCGACGATGCGGATCAACATGGGCGGGCGGCCTGGGCGCGGGCGAACGCCACAGTGTAGCCGCGGGCAACCGCCCGCCCCCCGGCACAGTTGGCGGCGCATCGACCGATACGCCGCGCGCGCCGCAGCGCCTTACAGCACGTAGCGGGCGAGATCCTCGCGCTGGGAGAGGGCTTCCAGGCGCTCATCGACATAGGCGGCGTCGATGTCGACACGCTCCAGGCCGACCTTGCCGGCGTCGAAGGAAACCTCTTCAAGGAGCTTTTCCATCACCGTATAAAGGCGCCGCGCGCCGATGTTCTCGGTGCGCTCATTGACCTGGTAGGCGATCTCCGCCAGCCGCCGGATACCGGCATCGGCAAAGCTCAGGGTGACGCCGTCGGTTTCGAGCAGGGCAACGTACTGGCGGGTGAGGCAGGCGTCGGTCTGGGTGAGAATGCGTTCGAAATCCTCTACCGACAGCGATTCCAGCTCGACGCGGATGGGGAAGCGGCCCTGCAGCTCCGGGATCAGGTCGGAAGGCTTGGAGAGATGGAAGGCGCCGCTGGCGATGAACAGGATGTGATCGGTCTTGATCATGCCGTACTTGGTGGACACCGTGGTGCCCTCGACCAGCGGCAGCAGGTCGCGCTGCACGCCCTGGCGCGAGACGTCGGCGCCGTGGGCATCGCTGCGCGCGGCGATCTTGTCGATCTCGTCGAGGAAGACGATGCCGTTCTGCTCCACTGCGCGCACGGCGGCCGCCTTCACCTCCTCGTCGTTGATCAGGCGCACGGCCTCCTCGTCGGCGAGCAGCTTCATGGCCTCGGCGATCTTCAGCTTGCGCAGCTTCTTCTTGCCGCCGCCGAGATTCTGGAACATGCCCTGGATCTGCTGGGTGAGTTCCTCCATCCCCGGGGGCGCGAAGATCTCGGCCTGCATCGAGGGAGCGGCGACTTCGAGTTCGATCTCCTTGTCGTCGAGCTCACCTTCGCGCAGCTTCTTGCGGAATTTCTGCCGCGTCGCGTTATCAGGCGTCGGCTCGGGCTCGGCGTTGAAGCCCACCGCCCGCGCCGGTGGCAGCAGGGCGTCGAGGACGCGGTCCTCGGCGGCATCCAGCGCACGGTCGCGCACCGTCCGCATGGCGCGCTCGCGGCCATCCTTGACGGCGATCTCGACCAGGTCGCGGATGATGGTGTCGACGTCGCGGCCGACGTAACCAACCTCGGTGAACTTGGTCGCCTCGATCTTGATGAAGGGCGCATTGGCCAGCCGCGCCAGGCGGCGGGCGATCTCGGTCTTGCCGACCCCGGTGGGGCCGATCATGAGGATGTTCTTGGGCGTGATCTCGGAACGCAGCGGTTCGCTCACCTGGGCACGCCGCCAGCGGTTGCGCAAGGCGATGGCAACGGCCTTCTTGGCACGCGCCTGGCCGACGATGTGCTTGTCGAGTTCGGAGACGATCTCCGGTGGGGTCATCTGGGTCATGGCGGCAGCAGCGTCGTTCAGTCCAGCGTCTCGATGACGTGGCTGTGGTTGGTGTAGATGCACAGGTCGCCGGCGATCGACAGCGACTTGCGGACGATATCCTCGGGGGCGAGCTCGGTGTTCTCCAGCAGCGCGCGCGCGGCCGACTGTGCGAACGCGCCACCGCTGCCGATGGCGACGATGCCGTACTCCGGTTCGAGCACGTCGCCATTGCCGGTGATCACCAGCGAGTTGTCGCGGTCGGCCACCGCCAGCATGGCCTCCAGGCGGCGCAGCATGCGGTCGGTGCGCCAGTCCTTGGCAAGCTCGACGGCACTGCGCAGAAGATTGCCCTGGTGCTTTTCGAGCTTGGCCTCGAAGCGCTCGAAAAGGGTAAAGGCATCCGCGGTGCCACCGGCAAAACCGGCGAGGATGCGCTCCTGGTAGAGGCGGCGCACCTTGCGCGCGCTGGCCTTGATGACGATGTTGCCAAGGGTGACCTGGCCGTCGCCACCGAGGGCGACGCGATTGCCCCGTCGCACCGAGAGAATGGTGGTGCCGCGAAACTGTTCCATGGGTATCCGTCCTGCGCGGGCAGCCGGCGGCCCGCATCGTGAATTGATGCATGCCGGCCGCAGCCGGCAGTGAAGGCTCAACTGCGCAGCATCACCTGCGCCACCTGGTCCACGCCCATCACCCGCAACAGGGCCCCGACCATGGCATTGACGTTCTGCAACACCACCAGCTTGCCCTGCGCCTGCAGGGTGGCGAGGATGTTGAACAGGGTGCCGGCGCTGACGAAGTCGATGCGGCGCAGCTGCGCACAGTCCACCTCGACGGCCTGCTTGTCGGCGGCAAACGCCGCCAGCTTGCGGATGCTGTCGGCCTGCGCGCCGGTGATCACCCCTTCCAGGCGGGGACCATCGGCGCTCTTGCAGGGCGCCCCGCTGTCGGCCGCGGCACCCTGCACCGGCTGGGCGCGCGGTTCCCACGACGGCGGCGACTCCTCGAAAGTCACCGCGTAATCCACCGCCAGTTCCTCGAAGCGGTCCTGCTCGCCGGTGTACTGCAGCATCTCCAGCAGCAGCAGCCAGATCTCGCGGTTCTCTGCCTGTCCCGGGCTGACCTGGCCGGCCAGCATGTTCACCAGCTGCTGGCAGTTGAGCACCGCCACCTTGACGCGGTCGGCGGCCAACTGGCGGAGGAGGTCGAAGAACAGCTTGCAGCCGGCATCGTCCACCGCGCGCAGGCGGGCCAGATCAATGCGGATCGCGCCGCTCTTGCGGCCGATGACGCCAATCTGCTGGAACTGCGCGCTGGCCTTGCTGCTCAGGCTGCCGGCCAGATTGACCAGCGGCGCGGCATCGCCGCGGCCGGCCGTGCGCTGGCTGGAGAGATCCTCCCAGGGCGGTGGCGAGCGCTCGAAACGGGTGGCGTAGTCGAGCACGCGGGACTCGAAGCGCTGGCGCTTGCCGGTGAGACGGTAGAGGTCGAGAAGCATCATCCACAGCCCCTCGCCGGCACTGGCGGCGGGGTCGTCGATCACCGCGTCGAGAACCTTTTCCGCTTCCTCGGTATCGCCATTGGCGTAGAGCACGGCAGCTTCCTCATACACCGCACCGACGCCGGCATCCATCTCCTGCACTTCCACCAGTCCGGCACACTGGGCCAGCGCATGGGGAATGTCGCCGCCGGTAAAGTCGAGCGAGGAGAGCTCGGTAGGCGGTGGCTTGGGCTGCCCCTGGCGGGCATCGTCAGCACTGCCCCGACCGGCGTCGCGTTTGCCCACGCCGCCGGTGTCGGTAGATGACTTCCTGCCAAAGAAGGGAAGAACCACGCGCTGTCCTGTCCGTGCCGAAAAGGGTTGCAACAGCCCCGCCGCACCGCACAACGGCGGGCGAAGCGGGCTAAGAGAATAGCACCTTCGCAAACATGTTTGGAGGCCATCGCCACCCATTTCCGCTACAGGAACAGCAATTCCCCCCGTTCCGACACAGCAACTTACCTTTTGAGAGCATTTCCACCCCCTGCCACCGTCGCGCCATGCTGCACTGCGCTGCACCTCAGCTAGAATGCGCCGATGCACCTCGTACGACCTCCAGCCGACCGCCGCCCCCCTGCCCCACAGCCTCCCGGCTTCATCTGGCCGGTGCGCGTCTACTATGAAGACACCGACGCTGCCGGCGTGGTGTACTACGCCAATTACCTGCGTTTCTGCGAACGCGCGCGCACCGAATGGCTGCGTGAGGCGGGCTTCTCGCAGCAGCAACTGCTCGCCGAAAGCGGTCTCGCCTTCGTCGTACGTTCGGTGAATGCCGACTACCTCCTCCCGGCCGTGCTCGACGACGCCCTGCGGGTGGTCTCGCGCATTGCCCACCTGGGCCGCGCCAGCATCGAGTTCAATCAGCAGATCGTCCGCGGCAGCGAACGTCTGTTCGAAGCGCAGGTCACAATCGCCTGCGTGGACTGGCAGCGCCGCAAGCCTGCCGCCATGCCCCCCGAGCTCAGAACCCAACTTTCGCGACTCGCGCCAGCATGACCGTCACTCAAGACCTCTCCATCCTCAGCCTGATCGCCGAGGCCAGCCTCCTCGTCCAGCTCGTCATGGCCCTGCTGGCCGGCCTGTCGCTGGTGTCGTGGTACTGGATCTTCCGCAAGGCCTTCCAGATCCGCGCCGCGCGCACGCGCACGCTTGAGTTCGAACGCGACTTCTGGAGCGGCGGCGACCTCAATGCGCTCTATCAGTCGGCCACCGCGTCGCGCCATCACGCCGGCGGCATGGAGCGCATCTTTGAAGCCGGCTACCGCGAATACACCAAGCTGCGCGCCAAGAGCCACGACCACGACGCCATCATCGAAGGCTCACGGCGCGCCATGCGCGCCACCTACCAGCGTGAGGTGGACGACCTCGAAGCCCACCTCGCCTTCCTCGCCTCGGTCGGCTCGGTATCGCCCTACATCGGCCTGCTGGGCACCGTGTGGGGGATCATGAATTCCTTCCGCGGTCTGTCCAACATGACCTCGGCGACGCTCTCGCACGTCGCCCCGGGCATCGCCGAAGCGCTGGTGGCCACCGCCATTGGCCTCTTCGCGGCGATTCCCGCGGTCGTGGCGTACAACCGCTTCGCCCACGACATCGACCGCATCGGCATCCGCTTCGAGAGCTTCATGGAGGAGTTCTCCAACATCCTCCAGCGCCAGTTGCGCTGAGGCTGCGGAGATTTAGACGATGCGCCAGCGCCGCCTGATGAACCAGATCAACGTCGTGCCCTACATCGACGTGATGCTGGTGCTGCTGGTGATCTTCATGGTCACCGCGCCGATGATCCAGACCGGCAACATCGACGTGCCCACCGCCGGAGCGGTGTCTACGCCGCCTACCGAGGCGGTGGTGATCGCCGTCGACGCCGATCGCAGCCTGTCGGTCCGCGCCACCGCCAACGCCGCCGAACGCAAGCTCACCGATCTCGAGTTCCAGCGCTTCCTCGCCGAGGCGCTGGCCGCCAACCCCGAGCAGACCTTCCTTATCGCCGCCGACAAGACCCTGCCCTACCAGACCGTCATCGACGTGCTGGAGGCGGTGCGCCGCGCCGGGGTCAGCAAGGTCAGCCTGCAGACTGCCGCCAGTGGCAACGGGCGATGAACTGGGCCATCGAACAACGCCCGCAGCCGCCCGGCAAGTGGGCCGCGCTGCTGCTCACGGTAGCCGTGCACTCGGCCCTGGCGGCGTTCCTGTTCTTCGGCCTGCGCTGGCAGAGCGAGACCCCCGGCAGTCTGGAGGTGACGCTGGTCAACGCCCCGGCGCCCACCCCCGCGCCGCGACCGCAGCCGGCACCGCGACCGCAGCCGCCCAAGCCGGTCGTGGAACCGCCGAAACCTGCCCCGCAACCACCCCGGCCCGCTCCCGAGCCCCCCAAGCCTGCACCCCAACCCGCCCCGCCGCCGGAAGTGGTGACGCGCGCCCCCGAGCCGCCGAAACCGGCCCCGCGTCCGCAGCCGCAACCGGAACCGCCCAAGCCCGAGCCGCCGAAACCCGAACCCCGCCCGCAACCGGCGCCGCCGCAGCCGCGGCCGGCACCTCAGCCCCAGCCGGCGCGCGACGACTACATGGAGCGCCTGCTCGCCGAAGAGGCCCAGCGTGCGGACATGGAGCGCGTGCTGCGCGAGAGCGAGGCGCGCGCCGCCGCCGCACGCTCGGCCGCCCAGCTCGACGCCTACCAAGCTGCCATCCGCGCCAAGGTGCGCGGCAACCTGCTGCCCCCGCCGGGCCTGCAAGGCAACCCGGAGGCCATCTTCATGGTCGACCAGCTGCCTTCCGGCGAGGTGCTCAGCGTGCGCCTGCGCCGCTCCTCCGGCATCCCGGCCCTGGACGACGCCATCGAGCGCGCCATCCTGCGCTCCAGCCCCTTGCCGCTGCCCGAGAACCGCGCCTTGTTCCAGCGTACGCTCGAACTCAAGTTCAGACCTCTTGAGAACGACTGATCGCGACAGTTGATATAGAATTCAAAGCCATAGCCGCCATGATCAAGCTCATTTCGACCCTTCGCCTCGTCCTCGCCAGCCTCCTTGCCGGCGTGGCCCTTGCCGCCCAGGCCCAGCTCAGCATCGAGATCACTGGTGCGGGCGCCACCCGCATGCCGGTGGTGGTGCCCATCTTCGAGAGCGAAAGCGCCCTGCCGCGCGGCATCACCGACGTCATCCGCGCCGACCTCGAACGCAGCGGCCTGTTCAGCATGGTGGACGTCGGCCCCATCGCCCTCTCCGCATCCACCGTGCCCGATCTCGCCGGCTTCCGCAGCCGCGGTGCCGACGCCGTGCTCACCGGCACCGTGGTGGCCCTGCCCGGCGGCCTCTTCGAAGTGCGCTTCCGCCTCTACGACGCCCAGCGCCAGACCGAGCTCGGCGGCCAGGCCCTGCGCATGGCGCCGCAGCAGAATCGCGCCACCGCGCACCGCATTGCCGATTTCGTGTACGAGAAGCTCACCGGCCAGCCCGGCTACTTCTCCACCCGCATCGCCTACGTGGTGAAGAGCGGCGCGCGCTTCGAACTGCAGATCGCCGACGCCGATGGCGAGAACCCGCAGGCCGCGCTGGTCTCGCGCGAGCCGATCATTTCGCCGTCGTGGGCGCCGGACGGCCAGCGCCTGGCCTACGTTTCCTTCGAAGCCAAGAAGCCGGTGGTGTACATCCACACCCTGGCCAGCGGACAGCGCCAGGTGGTGGCCAACTTCAAGGGCTCCAACTCCGCGCCGGCGTGGTCGCCGGACGGCCGCCAGCTTGCCGTGGTCCTGACCAAGGACGGCCTCTCCCAGCTCTATCTGATCAATGCCGACGGCTCCGGAGTACGCCGCGTCGCCTCCTCCAGCGGTATCGACACCGAGCCGGCCTTCTCGCCCGACGGCCAATGGATCTACTTCACCTCCGACCGCGGCGGCAGCCCGCAGATCTACCGCATCCCGGTGGCCGGCGGCAACGCCCAGCGCATCACCTTCGACGGCAGCTACAACGTCACCCCGCGCCCTTCGCCGGACGGCCGCAGCCTGGCCTACATCACCCGCCGCGACGGCCGCTTCCAGGTCGCCCTGCTTGATCTCAACTCGCGCCAGACCCTGGTGCTGACCGATTCAGGCCGTGACGAATCCCCCTCCTTCGCCCCCAACGGCCGCATGATCCTCTACGCCTCCGAGAGCGGTGGCCGCGGCGTGCTGGCGGCGGTGTCCGCCGACGGCCGGGTGCGCCAGCGCCTTTCGGTGCAGGCCGCCGACGTCCGCGAACCGGCCTGGGGGCCGCTGCCGCGCCCATGACGGTTTTTCCCGTAGCACCCTCACAGTCAACAACCATCCATCGTTCCAGACCGAACCGGAGATCCTTCACATGAAGAAGCTCGTCCTTCCCGCCCTGCTCGCCGCCCTGCTCGCTGCCTGCAGCAGCAGTGGCCCCACCGAACCGCAAGGTGCTGCCGTCGTCGACCGCAGCGGCGCCGGCGTCGCCACCGTGACCACCCCCGAAGTGAGCGGCGCGGGCATCGCCGCACTCACCGACCCCAACAACATCCTCTCCAAGCGCAGCGTGCATTTCGATTTCGACCAGTTCGTAATCAAGCCCGAGTTCCGCCCGCTGGTCGAAGCCCACGCCCGCTTCCTGGTGCAGAACCCGCAGATGCGCATGCTCATCCAGGGCAACACCGACGAGCGCGGCAGCCGCGAGTACAACCTCGCCCTCGGTCAGAAGCGCGCCGACGCCATTCGCAGCGCCCTGACCATGCTCGGCGCCAGCGACGCACAGATCGAATCGGTCAGCCTCGGCGAAGAAAAGCCGCGCTGCACCGAGCGCACCGAAAACTGCTTCGCCGAGAACCGTCGCGGCGACATGCTCTACTCGGGCGAGTTCTGATGATGAGGGGCCTCGTACCGCTGGTAGCGCTGCTCGCGCTGCCGACCATGGCCTCCGCCCAGTTGTTCGGGGGCGGAGAGACCCAACGTCAGGTCGCCGAGCTGCGCGAACAGGTCAACCAGCGGCTCGAGGCCACCAGCAGCGCGCAGTTCGAACTGGCCAGCCAGAACGAACTGCTGCGCGCCGAGGTCGCGCGCCTGCGCGGCCAGGTCGAAGTACTGATGCACGAGTTCGAACAACTGCGCGTGCGCCAGCGCGATTTCTACGTCGATCTCGACGACCGCCTGCGCCGCCTTGAGAATCCCGGCGGCGCCCAGGCCAGCGGCGGCGGCGGCGATCCCGCCACCGAAGCGGCCGAGTACGAAGCCGCGCTGAACCTGCTCAAGGGCGGACAGTTCCGCGAAGCGATGCTCGCCTTCGAGGCCTTCACCAGCGCCCACACCGCCAGCGCCTACCTGCCCAGTGCCTTCTTCTGGGCCGGCAACGCCGCCCTGCAGGCCAAGGAAGTTTCCGCTGCGGCCAATCACTTCAACACCGTGCTGGCACGCTGGCCTTCCGACACCGTCGCCGCCGACGCCATGCTAGGCCTGGCCAACAGCCAGCAGGCGCTGGGCGATGGCCGTGCCGCGCAGCGCACGCTGCAGGCCGTGGTCGAACGCTACCCCGACAGCACCGCCGCGCAGGCCGCCCGCCAGCGCCTGGGCATGCGCTGAGGCTCCGACGCCGACATGAATGCCCCGGACGGGCGCAGCCCGCGGCTGCGCCTGAGCGAGATCTTCGCCTCCATACAGGGTGAATCCACCCGCGTCGGCCTGCCGACGGTGTTCGTGCGCCTCACCGGCTGTCCGCTGCGTTGCGTGTGGTGCGACACCGAGTACGCCTTTCAGGGCGGCGAAACGCGCAGCATCGACGATATCGTCAACGCCGTCGCCACCTTCGGCCTGCGCCACGTCTGTGTCACCGGTGGCGAGCCACTGGCGCAGAAGGACTGCCCCGCACTGCTGCGCGCGCTGTGCGACGCCGGCCATGCGGTATCGCTGGAGACCAGCGGCGCGCTCGACATTGGCGCGGTCGATGCGCGGGTCAGCCGCATCATGGACCTCAAGGCCCCGGGCTCCGGGGAGGCGGCGCGCAACCGCTGGGAGAACCTCGCCCTGCTGCGCCGTGGCGACGAGATCAAGATCGTCCTCGCCGGCGAGGACGATTACCGCTGGGCCTGTGAGCAGATCGCCGCCCACGATCTCGCCGCACGCTGCGAGGTGCTGCTGTCGCCGGTCGCCGGCCAGCTCGACCCCGCCAGCCTTGCCGAATGGATCGTCCGCGACCGCCTGCCGGTGCGCTTCCAGCTGCAGCTGCACAAGGTGCTGTGGGCCGACGCCCGCGGCAAATAGACGGCATCCGGGCACGTCAGCGGAGGTCGGCGATGGTGCTTTCCGCTGCGGGATCACTAAAATGACGGCCTCGCCACCGCCACCTCTCCGCTCATGAACGACACCCCGCGCGCCATCGTCCTGCTCTCCGGCGGCCTCGATTCCGCCACCTGCCTCGCCATCGCCCGCGACATGGGCTTCGAGTGCTACGCCCTGTCGGTGGCCTACGGCCAGCGCCACGTCGCCGAGCTGAGCGCCTCGCGGCGCGTCGCCGAAGCGCTCGGCGCCCGCGAACATCGCCTCGCGCGCGTCGAACTGGGCCAGTTCGGTGGTTCCGCGCTCACCGACGCCTCCATCCCGGTCCCCGAGGGTGAAGAAGTCAGCAGCGGCATCCCGGTGACCTACGTACCGGCGCGCAACACAGTGATGCTGTCGATCGCGCTGGCTTGGGCGGAGGTGCTGGGCGCCAACGACATCTTCGTCGGCGTCAACGCCGTCGACTACTCCGGCTACCCCGACTGCCGCCCCGACTACATAGAAGCCTTCGAGCGCATGGCCAACCTCGCCACCAAGCGTGGCGTGGAAGGCGCCCGGCTGCGCATCCACGCCCCTCTGATCGCCCTCAGCAAGGCCGAGATCATCACCCGCGGCAGCGCCCTCGGGGTCGATTACGGCCTCACCGTGACCTGCTACCAGGCCGATGACAGCGGGCGTGCCTGCGGACGCTGCGAGGCCTGCCGGCTGCGCCGCGCCGGTTTCGCCAGCGCCGGCATCGCCGACCCCACCGCCTACCAGACACTGCCCTGAGAGGCCAGCGGCGCATCCCCGTGGCGCGGATGCAGCTATTAACCCGGCAATCAAATACCGTTCGGGCTGAGCCTGTCGAAGCCCGGTCGGCACGAACGCCCTTCGACAAGGCTCTCCTGAGCGTAGCCGAAGGGCTCAGGACGAACGGTAGTGACTATTTCATTGCCGGGTTCATAGCTGCATTTCTCACACCGTCCCTACTGCGGGTGCCGATACGCTCGCCGTGGCAGGCCGTACTCCCTCGCGCCGCCTCGACGTAGTGTCAGCTGCGCCCTCGGCGCCGCTCGCTCCGTGCGGCGCACCACGACGGCGCCTCGACCCCCTCGCGACGTGCCAGGGTGAGAAATACGGGCTAGAATCCGCCGCACTCCCCCATCGCGACTGCGCACACCATGGACGAACACATCGTCGCCGCCTCCACCATCGCCTGGCTGGCCTTCGGCCTCGGGGCGGTGTTCGGCCTGATCGGCAACAAGACCAACTTCTGCACCATGGGCGCGGTCTCCGACATCGTCAACATGGGTGACTGGACGCGCATGCGGATGTGGATGCTGGCCATCGCCGTGGCCATCTTCGGCACCGCCGCGCTGCAGTTCGCCGGCCTCTTCGACGTCAGCCACTCCATCTACACCGGCAGCAAGCTGATCTGGTTCTCCAACATCCTCGGCGGCCTCGCCTTCGGCGTCGGCATGACGCTGGCCTCGGGTTGCGGCAGCAAGACCCTGATCCGCATCGGCGGCGGCAATCTCAAGTCGCTGGTGGTCTTCGTCTTCCTCGGGCTGGCGGCCTACATGACCATGCGCGGCCTGTTCGGCGTCTGGCGGGTGCGCTGGCTCGACAGCGTCGCCGTCGACCTCGACAGCGGCCAGGACATCCCCAGCCTGCTCGCCGCCGCCGGCATGGCGCCGGACACCGCGCTGCTCGCCGCCGCCGGGATCATCGGCGGCGCCCTGCTCATCGCCGCCCTCGCCAGTCGCGAGAGCCGCAGTGCCGACGTCCTGCTCGGCGGCGTAGTGGTCGGCCTGGTGGTACTCGCCGGCTGGTACGTCTCCGGCCACATCGGCTACGTCGAGGAGCACCCCAACACCCTTGAGGAAGCCTTCATCGGCACCAACAGCGGGCGCGCCGAATCCTTCACCTTCGTCGCCCCCATTGCCTACACGCTGGAGTTGCTGATGCTGTGGAGCGACACCAGCCGCATCGTCACCTTCGGCATCGCCAGCGCACTCGGCGTGATCGCCGGCTCGGCGCTCTACGCGCTGGCCACGCGCAGCTTCCGCATCGAGAGCTTTCGCGACCCCGCCGACCTCATCCGCCACATCGTCGGCGCCATGCTGATGGGCTTCGGTGGCGTCACCGCCTTCGGCTGCACCGTCGGCCAGGGCATCACCGGCTTCTCCACCCTGGCGCTGGGCTCCATCCTCACCACCGTCGCGCTGATCGCCGGTGCGGCGATCACCATGAAGGTGCAGTACTGGCTGATGATGCGCGAAGGCTGAGAGAAGGGCCTTGCTTGACGTGGGTGCGGGCTTCTTCTAGAATGCGCCCCTCTTCGGCGGGTCGTTAGCTCAGTTGGTAGAGCAGCGGACTTTTAATCCGTTGGTCGCTGGTTCGAGCCCAGCACGGCCTACCAGCCGCTCTATCGTTCGGGTAGAATCCGGCAGAAGAAACGGGGGTATAGCTCAGTTGGTAGAGCAGTTGACTCTTAATCAATTGGTCCTAGGTTCGAGTCCTAGTGCCCCCACCAGATACCCAAAAGGCCAGCTCAACGAGCTGGCCTTTTGCTTTGCAGGCGGGGATCGCTTGCACAGCTATTAACCCGGCAACGAAATACGCTATTCCGTTCGCCCTGAGCTTGTCGAAGGGCGTTCGTGCCGACTGGGCTTCGACAGGCTTGTATGGTCTATACCGGCTCTTTTACTTCGTAGGAGGAAGGCGAGGAGCCGGGGTGGAGGGACATCGACTGGCATCGGCAGCGGGGCCGCTGACCGACTCCCTGAGACGTCTCCC